>JBOZRR010000010.1:0-1685 GCA_050789245.1 Bryobacteraceae bacterium
ACATCCTTCGGCAGCAGGTCGCGTTCGGCCGCGCTGGCTGGCTCGAGAGCGCCGGTGCCGCCGGGGGAGGCGTCGATTTCCACCACGCAGCTCCCGCACTTTCCGCGACCGCCGCAGATGGACTTGATCCCCACACCCGCTTTCCAGGCGGCGGCCAGGAGCTGGTCGCCGGGGCGAACTTCCACGTTGCGCAGATCGGGTTGAAAGGTGATGCGTGGCATGACGGTGATCGCGTGCGGGGGCTTCCGCGGTGTGCGCGGAAGCCCCCGTTCCTTTACCGGTAGGGTCCGTACTTGCGGATTGCGCGCGACATCGCCAGGACGTTTTCCGTCTTGCAGTAGTCGGTAACGCTATTCGCGCTGGAGATCATGTAGGCGCCGCCACGGCCGATCTTCTCGATGCGGTCGCGCACCTCGGCCTCGACTTCCTCTTCCGTGCCGCTGGGCAGCGTGTAGTCGAGGTCGATGTTGCCGATGATGCACACCTTGTCGCCGTACTCGCGCTTGAGGCGGTTGATGTCCATCGCAGCCGGTTGCACCGGATGGATGCCGCTCATCCCCAGAGTGACCAGGCCGTCGAGGATCGGGAAGAGATTGCCGTCGCTATGGAAGATCCAGGGTTTCTTGATCTCCTTGGCAACCATCATCTGGTAGGGCTTCATGAACTCTTCCCACATCTCCAGGTTGACCCACGACGCCTTGTTGTCGGCGTGATCGTCATTGGACCAGATGAAGTCGAAGTCCATCTTGTTCAGGTGCTGCACGACGCGCGCGGACCATTCGGAGAAGCGGCGATGCACCTCCTTCACCAGATCCGGGTCCTCGTACATCATAACCGAGAACACATCCAAGCCCATGCTCTCGAAGGTGCTCGCGCCGCCGAGGCGGATTCGGGCAAAGACGGCATAGTCCTCGCGGTACTTTTCCAGCCACTCCGCGATCTTCTCGTAGCGCGCCGGATGATCCGGATCCGGCAAGAACTGGTCAAACAGATCCAGCGCGTCACGGCTGGTGAGCAAGCCGTGCTTGACGTAGGTGCGCCCCGTCGCCGCATCGCGACCCATCTCGGCAATCCACGGCGGAGTGAAGTCGAAGGTGATGCGCGAGGGGTAATACCAGGCATCCTTGCCGGTCAGTCCTGTGGTCTGGACCGACTGGCCGTCCATGGCGTCGAGGCCGCTGGGAAAGTGGTAGCCAAATCCGTCCATGCCCAACTCGCGGCACAGCTCGCCGGGAGTGAAGTCTTTGCGCCCGCCCATGATGCGGATCTGGATCTCTTCTTCGATGTCGTTTTCGATCCAGGGCACCTGATCCGGTTGTTCTCTCCTCAGTGCGGCGAGCACGCGCTGCCTTGGTGTCATCATTGATTCCTCAGTGGGCTTGGTTGGAGTGGGCTGGGTGCAAGATGCTGTTGCAGACTTGCACGCACTTGTAGGCGTCTTCGCTGTAGAAATCGGCGCCGATTTCCCTGGCGAACTTGTCCGTGAGTGGCGCGCCGCCAACCCCGATTTTCACGCTCGATCGCACGCCGGAAGCCTGCAGGGCCTCGACGGTCCTGCGCATGCTCTCCATGGTGAGGGTGATCAGCGCACTCATCAGGACGAACTGCGGCGACTGGCTCTTTACGACCTCGACGAATTTCTCCGGCTGGACGTCCACACCGAGATCGACCACCTCGTATCCTGC
>JBOZRR010000011.1:0-40861 GCA_050789245.1 Bryobacteraceae bacterium
CACCTGGCTCGGTTCCACCTCGCCAGCATCCCCTCCCGGCCTGGACCGGACAACTCACGTGCTAATTACACCGGACAACTCACGTGCTAACGACACAGTAGAGCGCAGGGGAGTGACGCTGCGCCGGGCTCGCGATAGAATTGGCGCGCTATGATTACCCGCCGTTCCTTCATTGCCGCGGCGCCGTTCGTTGCCTCGTCCCGCGTTCTGGGCGCGAACGACCGCCTGAAACTCGCCGTCGTCGGTGTCGGCGGACGTGCCAAATGGCTGCTGAAGAACGAGGAGTTCCCGCAGGCCGATTTCGTCGCCTTCGCTGACTGTTTCGCTCCGCGCCTGGCCGAAGCCAAGGCCATCAAGGAAAGCCTTTCAAAGGCGGAGGGCTTCACCGACTATCAGCGGATGTTCGAGCGCGCCAAGCCTGATGCCGTCTTCGTCGAGACCACGACGCACGCGCGTGTCCTGATCGCCATTCAGGCCATGCAGGCCGGGTGTGATGTGTACGCCGAGAAACCCATGGCGCTGACCATCCAGGAGGGCCGCGTGCTCGTGAACGCCGCGCGCCACTATAAGCGCGTGACGCAGGTCGGTACTCAGCAGCGGTCGATTCCGATCAATGCCTGGGCTAGCCGCAGGATTCGCGAGGGTCTGCTCGGCCGCGTCCACACGGTGGTGGTCTGCAACTTCGAAGCGCCGAAGCTCTGGTCGCCGCAGCCGGAGCAGCCGAAGCCCGAAGGTCTCGATTGGGATCAATGGTGCAACCAGACCGAACTGCGCCCGTACCACAAGGACCTCCAGGCGCGATGGGCCTGGTGGCGCGACTACGATGGCGGCGGGCAAAGCTGGGGCGTCACTGGCTGGGGCACGCATTCGCTCGACCAGGTACACTGCGCGCTTGGCAAGGATGACACCGGCCCTGTGCAGATCTGGCCCGAGGAGGGCGGCGCCGAATGCCGTGTCAGCATGCGCTACGCCGACGGCGCCATCCTGCGCCTCGTTGGGAAGAAGCGCCCCGATGACCACTCAGACCTCGGCGCAATCTTCATCGGCGAGAACAGCACGTTGGAGATCAAGCGCGGCACCCTGGTCGCCGCCGACAAGGGGCTGCTGGCGGGCGCTCCGCCGGACACCGTGGAAGGCCCCGGCGAGAACCGCTGGCACATCGAGAACTTCCTGGACTGCGTCCGCACTCGCAAGCGCACGAACGCCGACGCTGAAGTCGGCCAGCGCTCCACCACCGTCTGCTGCCTGGTGAACATCGCCCGCGAGATGGGCCGCCTGCTCCAGTGGGACCCCGTCGCCGAGCGCTTCGTCAACGACGAAGAGGCGAACCGGCAACTCGCCCGGCCGCGGCGGAAGGGGTACGAACTGCCGCGTATTGGCTAGACGCGAAAACGGGGCGGATCGGTTCCGCCCCGTTTCTTTCAGGCTCGTGCTGTGGCGCTCTACGCCAACTGGTGAATCAGCCCGTAAATCGGCTTCAGCGTCGGGTAAAGCACCGTGAAGACTTCATAGCCGCGCTGGTAGGCGGCCGAGGTGTGAGAGAAGGGAATCAGGCAATCCTTCTCCCGGATTGTCGCTTCACAAGCCTCCTCGACGGTCTTGAACGCGCCGCTACCGGCCATGGCCAGCAGGGCCGCGCCGTATGCCGAACCCTCGGTGTTCTCCAGCGTCGAGATGCCCGTGCCGAGGATGTCCGCCAGCATCTGCCGCCAGAACAGGCTGCGGGAGCCGCCGCCGGAGGCGCGGACGTTCCGGACCTCCACACCCATGTTTTCGACGATGCCCAGGCAGTCCTTCATGCTGTAGCTGACGCCTTCGAGAATCGCTCGAATCATCTCGGCGCGCGCGTGCTTCGCCGTCAGGCCGATCCAGCCGCCGCGCGCGGTCGAATCCAGGTGCGGCGTGCGTTCGCCCATCAGGTACGGCAGCCAGTAGAGGCCGTGCGACAGCGGCGGCGCCGCGGCGGCTTCGGCCATCAGCTTGTCGTAATCGGCGCCAGGCGCGAACTGGTCGCGGTACCACTGAAGACTGAGACCCGCGCCCTGCGTCACGCCCATCACGTGCCACTTGCCCTTCACGGCGTGGCAGAACGTGTGGACGCGGCCTTGCGGATCATATTGCGGACGGTCGAGGTAGGCGAACACCACGCCGGAGGTTCCGATGGTGCACGACGCAACTCCACCTCCAACAATCCCGTTGCCGATGCCGCTGGCAGCCTGGTCGCCCGCGCCACCCACGACAGGCGTTCCTTCCTTCAGGCCCGTCGCCTTCGCCGCTTCCTTCGAAATGGCGCCCGTCACCTCGACGGATTCCTTCAACTCGGGCAGCAGGCTCGCGTCAAGCTTCAGCCGCTCGACCATCTCCCGTGACCAGCGCCGCGTGACCACGTCCAGCAGGCCCGTACCGGAAGCGTCACTGACTTCGGTCGCATGCACGCCGGTCAGCATGAAGCGGACGTAGTCCTTCGGCAGCAGGACCTTCTTGGCCTTTTCGAAGTTCGCGGGCTCGTTGTCGCGGACCCACAGCAGCTTTGGCAGCGTGAATCCGGTCAGCATCGGGTTGGCGGTATGAGCCACCACATTGGCTTTCCCGATGGCCTGGTTGATGAAATCGACTTGCGGCTGGCTGCGCTGGTCGCACCAAATCAGCGACGGCCGAATGACGTTGTTGTCCTTGTCGAGCAGCACCAGTCCGTGCATCTGGCCGCTGAGGCCGACGGCCTTCACATCCTTGCCGCTGGCACCCGCCTGCTTCAGAACGCCTTGGATGGCGGCCTGCGCGGCGTCCCACCAGTTCTCTGGCCGCTGCTCGGCCCACAGGGGCCGCTCCATCTTCATGTCTTCATGCGGCGCGGTGAAGGCGGCCTTCAGGACGCCCTTCTCATCCACCAGCAGCGCGCGGCTTCCGCCGGTTCCGATATCAATGCCAAGCCAATACATGGTCAGGATGACCTCCTGGAATGAATGCGATTACTCATCGCTCGCCTCGAGGAATGGAAGGTAGGCGGCGCCATACAGTCCGGCCTGATTGCCGAGGACTGCTCTTTCGATTCGCGTATTCGTATTCCGAAAAGTAAAGCTGCGGCGTTTCACTTCCGCCAGCATCGAGGGCGCAAACAGATCCCACGCGGGCAGCGGCCCGCCGCTCAGAAGATAGAGCGGCGCGTTGAAGACATTCACCAGGTTCGCGATGGCGATGCCAAGCGCCGTCCCTACTGATTCGAAGAGCTGCCGCGCCTTCACTGTCTGCAGCCCCGTGCCCTGTGCGATCTCATAGACCTGGGCCGAGCTCAGGTTGTCGCCGAGTTGCAGCAGCCGGGCCATGGCTGTAATCGCCGTCGCCGATGCGTGCTTCTCCAGGCAGCCGCTGTTTCCGCAGCCGCAGGGGTTCCCGTTCGGAATCACGGTCATGTGGCCGAATTCGCCGGCCATGCCAACGAAGCCGTGCAGAATGTGCCCGTTGACGATCACGCCCCCGCCGATGCCCGTGCCCAAGGTCAGCAGCACCAGGTCCATCACGTCCTTGCCCGCGCCCAACCACTTTTCGCCCAGAGCGGCGGCGTTGGCGTCGTTCTCGAGAATCACCGGCTTGCCCAACCGGCTGCGAATATCGTCACGAACAGGGAAACCCTCCAACTGGGGGAGGTTGTTCGAGCCGATGATCCGCCCGTCCTTCATGTCGATGAAGCCGGGTACGGCCACCCCGACGCCCTGCAGCGAGTCGAATCCGCACTCGTCTCGCAGTGCTCGGATGGCCATGACGATGTCGTCGATCACGGCGAAAGCGCCTTCCTGAAGGTTGGTCCTCCCGCTGATCTTGCCGAGTTCCTGGCCATCCTCCGTGATCGCGGCCGCCCTGAGATTGGTGCCCCCGAGATCAACGCCGATCGAGTAACGCCGATGCTCCGCCATGAAGCCGAATGATATCAAACTTCGCAGTCCGATTTCGGACTTTCCGCACCCCTATTCGAGAGGTAAGCCCAACGCCTTCAGTAGGAACGCGTAGTCGAAAGCCGTCTCTTTGAAGCGCTCATAACGGCCCGACGCCCCGAAGTGGCCGGCCCCCATGTTGGTCTTCATCAGAAGCAGGTTTTCGCCCTTCTTTACCGTCCGGAGCTTGGCTACCCACTTGGCCGGCTCCCAATAGCTGACACGCGGATCGTTCAGCCCGGCGGTCACCAGCATGTTTGGGTAGACCTGGCTCTCGACGTTGTCGTACGGCGAGTAGCCGCGGATGTAACCGTAGTACTTCTCGTCCGATGGATTGCCCCACTCCTCGTACTCGCCCACCGTCAGGGGCAGGGAAGCATCCTCCATCGTGTTCACCACGTCGACGAACGGTACCTTTGCCACCACCGCGCCGAACAGGTCGGGACGCAGGTTCACCACTGCGCCCATCAGCAGTCCGCCCGCGCTCCCGCCAAGGATCGCCAGTTTCTTCGGCGACGTGTACTTCTGCGCCGTCAATACCTCAGCCGCCGCGATGAAGTCCGTGAACGAGTTCCGCTTGTTCAGCATCCGCCCCGCCTCGTGCCAGGGCTTGCCCAGGTCACCACCTCCCCGGATGTGCGCGATGGCGAAAACGAACCCGCGGTTGAGCAGCGAGATCCGGTCGCTCGAGAAGTACGCATCGGACGGGATGCCATACGCGCCGTAGCCGTACAACAGCGCCGGCGCAGCGCCGTCCTTCTTGAAGCCCTTGCGGTAGACCAGCGAGACCGGCACCTTCACGCCGTCGCGCGCCGTGGCGGTAATGCGCTCCGTCGCGTAGTCGTCCGGGTTGTACCCGCCCAGCACCGGCTGCCGCTTCAGTAGCGTCCGCTGCCGCGAGTCCATGTCGTAGTCGTAGGTGCTGGACGGCGTCACCAGCGAGGTGTAGACAAACCGCACCACGGGTGAGTCGAACTCGATGCTGCCGCCGACCGCCAACGTGTACGACGCTTCGGGCATCGTGACGAAATGTTCGTCCCCGTTCGAGAGTTTCCGCACGCGGATCTTCCGCAGCCCCGCGTCGCGCTCCACTGTGATCAGGTGGTCGCGGTAGGCTTCAATCTCTTCGAGCGTCACGTCCGGCCGCGCCGCCAGAACTTCCTTCCACTTCTCCTTGAGCGGTTCTGCCACCGGCGCCTGGACCAGCCGAAACGTCTTCGACGTATCGCTGATGCGGATATAGAAGGAATCGCCGTGATGCACGGCCTCCGCCTCGACGTCCTGCACGCGCGGCACGAGCATCTTCCATTCGCCGTGCGGCTCCGTCGATTTGATGTAGCGGATCTCCGACGTCGTCTGGCTGTCGAGCGTCAGCAGAATATAGCCGCGGCTGAGCGTCTTCGCGACGCCCACGTTGAAGCGTTCATCCTTCTCGTGCCAGACCTCGACGTCTTCGGACGCCGCCGTCCCAAGCGTGTGGCGCATCAGCTTGTACGGGCGCTTCGCCGCATCCAGCACGGGATAGAACAGCGTCTTGCCGTCCTCGGCCCAAACCAGTGTGGCGGCCGCCTTCTCGATCTGGTCCGGGAGGTGTTCACCCGTCTCCAGGCGCTTCACGCGGACCGTCATTTCCTCGTCGCCGGCCGTGTCCTGTGCATACGCCAGAAGGTTCTGGTCGGGGCTTGGGGCCACCGCGCCGATGACGAAGTACTCGTGGCCTTCCGCCATGGCATTGCCGTCGAGCATCACCTGCTCCGCGCCGTCCTGACCCTTCTTGCGGCACCACAGCGAATACTGCTTGCCCTTCTGCGTCCGCGTGTAATAGAAAAACTCCCCCCGCCGCACCGGGACGGAGAGATCGTCCTCCTGAATGCGGCCCACCATCTCTGTGTAGAGCTTCTCCCGCAGGGCCTCGGTGTCTTTCATGACACCGCTCGTATAAGCGTTCTCCGCCTCCAGATAGGAGATCACCTCCGGGTTGGTCTTCTCCCGCAACCAGAAATAGTTGTCGGTGCGGGTCTCGCCGTGCGCGGTGGTTTTTTTCGGCACGACTTTGGCCTTCGGCGGCTGGCTGGCAGTGGCAAGCATAGTTGTGAATAGGAGAAGGACGGTGACGCGCTGCATGCGAATCCCAGGCTTTCAGGATAGCCGTATCATGGAGTGCATGAAGAAAGCCCTCCTCTGTCTTCTCCTGCTCGGCGCTAGCTTGTCACTGCCGGCCCAGGCACCCAAGCCGCCGTCCGCAAAGGATGCACTGGAAGGCAAATTCCTCCACCATGTTTATTTCTGGCTGAATGAGCCGGACAATCCGAAGGCTCGCGAGGAGTTCCTCACCGCGCTCAAGAAGATGAAGGCGATTCCCACCATTCGCCAGAGCTACATCGGCACGCCCGCAGGCACGCCGCGCGATGTGGTCGACAACACCTGGACCTTTTACTGGCTCTTGACCTTCGATAACCGCGAGGGATGGCAGGTCTACAACGACCACCCCATCCACGACGAGTTCAGAAAGAAGGCGAACCTCTGGAAGAAGATCCAGGTCTACGACACGCTGCCTGAGAAGTAGCTTGGTCCGCTAGCGGAAGCGCAACACCACTTCGGCGTCCGTCGTGCCGCTCGCGAACCGGATCTCGCGCTCGACAGACGTCGCCATCGCCAGCCGCGCCGCGTACACCTCCTTCACGAAGCTCTCGACGAACTCCGGATTCATGGTGTCGCCGCTCTTCAGCTTCCACAGCTTGCGCGCCCTCGCCTCCGCGTCGCGTCCCAGCCCTTCCAGCACAAGGATCCGAAACACGAACTTCGAGCCTTTTTCGGCCTTCAGGACAAGCCGGAGCTGGTCGCCCTCCAGTTCCTCCCTGGCCACCAGACTGCCCTTCAGGTAGCCATCGCGCTCCATCGCCTGCCTCACCCGCCCCATGGCCGCGTGAACGGTCTTGGAAGTCGCAACCTGCCCCACCGGGAAGCCGGCTGCCTGAATCCATTTCTCGTCGCCGCCCTCGATCTTCACCGCGGACAGTTTCACCGGCTCGCCTTCGTCCACAGTCACCACCACCCGGACGCCGCCCTCCGTAGGCTCGGCTTTCGGCGTAAATCGCGGGTCCCAGTGGCCTCGCTCGCTGTAGAGGGGGCGCAGCAGGTTGTCCAGCGTCTCCCGGAACTCTTTTTCGTCGTACGGCCTGTCCTCGGCCACTCCGGCCAGCGCCGACTCGAGCTTGGTCGCGGGAACCAGCGTCGCCCCTTCGAACACTACCTTTCGGATACGCGGCTTGTCCGCCTGTGCCGCGGGTATCTCCGGCTCCAAGAGCTTCTCGACCACCGCGAACGTGACGATGATGCCCGTCGGCTGAGGCTGCCAGCGGTAGTCCACACGCTCGAATTTGCCGGTGGCCATCACGCGCTCCGCCGCCGCCACGATCTCCTGCTTGGTGACCTCCGACCCGGGCTTCAAGCCCGAAACACGAACGATCTCTTCTGTTTTCACCACCTTATTCCCGTCGGCCGCTACCCGCAGCACAGTCATCGCCTGGCCGGACAGGATCGCCGCGGCGGCGAGAAGGCAAAAGGAAACTTGAAGAGACCGCATCTCGTCTTTATAATCGTCCGAAACAGACTGGAGAGCCACTATGGAGATTGTCGGAGGAAGGAAATTCGTCGAGATCCCTGGTGACCGGCTGCACGAGCTGCCGCCGCTGCTGCTGCGAGCGCCGGAGCCCGAACGGCTTCAAAGCGCCCTCGCCATGGCCGGATCTCTGGTCGAGGAAGAGGAGATGGTCCCCCTAGCGCCGCAGGCGCCCGCCGCGGACTCTCAGATCGATCTTCTGCTCGAGCGCCGCCGGACCGACCTCGCGCTGCAACTCGTCGAACAGTACGCCGGCCTCATCCGCCACTGGCGCCTGGGCGATTCGATTCTCGATTGGATCCGCCAGTGCGAGATGACCTTCGGGATGCGCGGCGACTTGCGCCCATTGCTTCGCCCCGACGTCTGGCCCCACGCCGGACGCTCCAGCTTCGTCACGCTCATCCGCGACAAGAGTGTCGACACCCACGGCATCAACCCAGAGCGCGCCGTCGGCATGCGCCTCAGCTTCCGCCAGCCGCCGCCGCTCGACTGCTTCTCCGACCAGTTCCTGCTCTACCTCAACGGAGCCTTGGCCTCCAAGGCCTACGAGACCTGGTCCCAACTCAGCCCCGAACCCGTCTCGTCTCTTCCGCCCGAACGCTTCCGCTTCGACGTGTACGAGATGTAGGAATCTCGTCGGAATCCGGTTATTATCTGGAACCGCGAACTCTTATTCCGTTCGTCAATATCCGCGACTGTCGTTGCTAATTTCCGCTTGCGGAATCAACCTGCGTGATGGTACTATAACAAAGCGCTCCATGCTAAGCACCACGGAAAGGAGGTGGCTGATGCGGCCCAACAGAATGAACAACCTGGAAACAAGTCGAAATCTGAAATCGCACGGCACACCGGATTTCCGTCCCTCCCGTTTCGCGCGCCCTCAATAGGGCGGCGGCTTCGACAGAACATCCCAGCCAGTAACCCGACTCGTGAGCCGGCACGCGCCCGGCGAATGCTGTCTGTTTATCGAAGGAACAAATATGAGCAGATTACTCAAGGTCTTTGGCGGCACCCGTTCTCCTTCGGCCCCTCGGCTTTGCGATTCCTGTTCCTGCGGAGTCGTGCGCCGGGGTGCCTCGGAGAGCGATGAAAACGTCCACTGCACCGTCACCGAAAGTGATGTCCCCATTCGCGTGGTGGAATGCAGCCGTTATGTCGACCGCTCACAGCCCTCACTCTGGGACATGCGCCAGATCGCCTGGGTCCTCGAGACTGATTCGAAGCGACAGAGAATCGGCTTCCTGCCAGCCAGCGAGTGGGAACAGAAGCACGAGGACGAGCAATTGCTTCCTTCCCATCTCGAATAACTGAGGGGTCTCGCGCGGCGACGCCGGAAGGTGTCGCCGCGCGGATCGATAGCCGACCAATGTCGTCTGGCTGCCAAGTTCGTCGCATTCCAACAGGGCCGCCCAAGCCTCCCTGTGGAGAAGAGTGATTCGCATCACTCACTTCTTCAATGACCCCGACAACGCACTCCGCGTCCTCGACCGCTGAACCCGCCCCCCTTGATACCATAGCCCTGTCATGCGCATCGGTGTCATTGGACTCGGCTTCATGGGGCTCACCCATCTGAAGGCCTATAAGAACATTCCCGGCGTCGAAATCACTGCCGTCGCTTCCGCGGATCCCAAGGCCCTCGCCGGAGACCTCTCCGGCATCCAGGGCAATCTCGGAGGCGGCGGCGAGACCTTCGACTTCGGCAGCGCGAGGAAATTTAGCGATTCTCTCGAGGCCGTGCGGGCCGACGGCATCGACGCCGTCGATCTCTGCCTCCCTACCGACCTCCACGCGCCCGTCGCCATCGAGGCGCTCAAGCACGGCAAGCATGTGCTCGTCGAAAAGCCCATGGCGTTGAACGGCCAGCAGACCGCGGCCATGATCGAAGCCGCCAAGAGCTCCGGCAAGATCCTGATGTCCGCCCAGGTGCTCCGCTTCTTCCCGGCCTACCTGCCGTTGATCGAAGCCGTAGAGACCGGCAAGCTCGGCCGCGTGCATCATGCCATCTTCCGCCGCCGTTGCGCCGCGCCCGGCTGGTCCGCCTGGCTCTCCAACAAGGAACTCTCCGGCGGCGGCGTCTTCGATCTGCTCATCCACGACATCGACATGATGCTCGTCTGCTTCGGCAAGCCGGACTCGGTCTCCGCCTGGGGCCACGAGGACCTCGCCAAAGGCATCGACGTCATCACCGCCCAGTTCCACTACCCCGGACTCGGCTCCGTCACCGTCACCGGGGGCTGGCACCACCCCAAGGCCTATCCGTTCTCGATGGAATACACCGTCGTGGGCGAGGGCGGCGCCATCGACTATTCCTCCGAAGGCCGCCCCCCGAAGTGGTATGCACCCGACGGCACCGCGTCGGAGATCACCCTTCCCGAAAAGGACGGCTACCAGGCCGAGATCGAATACTTCATCGAGTGCTGCCGCGCTAATAAGCAGCCCGACCGTTGCACCCCCGAATCTTCCGCCGCGGCCGTCAAGCTCGCTGTCATCGCCGCCGAGGCGCGCAATCGCAAAGGAGAACCCGTTCCATGCCAAATCTGAGAGAACTCGAAGTCGGCATCTTCTTCTGGGCCGAACCCGATGCTCAGGCCACCATCCGCACCGTGAAGTCGCTCGGTGTGGTCAGCGGCCAGCTCGGCGTCGACGGCTCCGTGGAGCTCACCCCGGAGACCGCCGCCGCCTGGAAGAAGGCCCTCGCTGAGGAGGACTTCCACCTCTTCACCGTCTTCGCCGCCTACAAGGGCGAGGACTACGCCGACATTCCCACCGTCGTCCGCACCGTCGGCTTCATCCCGCAGAAGACCCGCGAGGAGCGCGAAGTCCGCACCCGCCAGGTCATCGACTTCGCCGCCGCTCTCGGCGTGAAGTCTTTCGGCTGCCACGTCGGGTATATCCCGCATGACAAGGCCGACCCGGACTACATCGACGTCCGCGACATGGTCCGCCGCATCGCCGACTACGCTGCCACTTACGGCATGACTTACTGCCTCGAAACCGGCCAGGAGCCCGCCGGCCAGTTGCTCGAGTTCTTCAAGGACGTCGACCGCTCCAACGTCAAGATCAACTTCGATCCCGCCAACATGATCCTCTACGGTTCGGGCGAGCCCGTCGAAGCCTTCAAGCTCCTCCGCCCGCACGTCGTCTCCGTCCACGGCAAGGACGGCGACTGGCCCCCGAAGGAGAACCCCGATGCCCTCGGCACCGAACGCCTCCTCGGCCAAGGCTCCGTGAACATCCCCAAGTTCGTCGCCACGCTCAAGGAGACCGGCTACACCGGCTCCATCTGCGTCGAAAGCGGCGTCCATGGCGAAGAGCAGCGCTGGCAAGTCCTGAAAGACGCCGTCAACCTGCTCAACAGCCTCCGCGCCTGACCCTTCATCCGCCATCCGCCGGAGGCGCGTTCAGCGCTCCGGCGATGGCGGGTTCACCGCCACGCTGAACACCGTCGACACTGCCACCGGGTTCCCATTCACAAGCATGGGAATGAACCGCCACTCCTTCACCGCGTTCGCTGCGGCCGACCAAAGCTCCTTCGGCCCGGCGACCGCCATTGCTCCCTTCACAGCGCCATCCCGCCCCACCTCCGCCCTGACAGACACAACCCCGCTGGCGCCATGCAGCGGTGCCCGCACGGGGTCCGTCCCATGGGTTCGCCGGGCCAACAGCACGCTCTCCATGACGTCAATCTGAGGATTCGCGGTCCCATCGTCCAGCTTCCGGAGCCACTCCTGCCAGGCCGCTGCGTAACGGTCGTTCGGTGCGAGAGAAATCGCTCTCCGCAGAAGCTTATCCGCGTACGCGGCCTCGGGACCGCCCGGGCTCGCGAGCCTCGCAATGGTCGATCCAGCAGCGCCGACTATATGTGCGTCACGACTGGCATCCAACTCCGCAGCCACATTCTCGCTGGCCACAGTCCCGTCGTTCCCGCTTCCCGTCCACAGAAGTCCAAGTTGCATGCCGAAGTAGTTGGTCACGCGCCAATCGTTGTGTGACGTGAGTTCGTAGGCGTGCCGCATCAGCTTCACCGCGGTTGGCCGGTTCCTCTGCTGGAGCAGCTTGGATGCATTCAGCAGGACTTGCAGGTTGTCCGGCGCGCGCTCCACAGCGGCCAGCCACAGCGCGCGCATGGCGTTGTAGTTGCCTGAATCCTCCATCCACCCCGACATCGCGAAGGCGTCCCCCATGCCAAGGACCTCCGACGCCGGATCGTGCTTGATCAACCACGAGATGTGCCGCCCACGAGCTTCCCGGACTGCCTCCGGCGTCTCGTGTCGGCCCTTCTGCACTTGGCTGAAGTAGTACCCCACCAGACGGGCGCGCGCCTCCGCGTCCCATTCATTCGCCGCCAGTTGTTGCTCGGTGGCCGCCGCCTCCGCAGCGGTCAGGTCATGACCTCGCATCACCTCACGTTGCACCGGGGTCTGTCCCGAGGCGGCGCATAGGAACGCAAACACCCAAATACCGCGTCGCATGGCGCGAGTATAGACCCGGAATTCTCGGGCGGCGAGCCAAAGTTGAAGCTTGCGAGGGACTTGCCATCATTTGCCCTCGCCCCGGCGGGCCGCTCTCCCGCCTCTTAATTCTGGAATTTACTGTCTTCCATTTTCAGGAAACTCCTTTCGAGTGAACGCATAACTTCCTGAAAAATAGGCCAAAACGCGATACCCTCCACCCGGCATGGGTGTGGACCCCGACTTGCTAGACTCGCGGTAGGGAGATCTGTACTCGGGGACCGCGCAATTTCGTCCCCATTGGTAGCGGGTATGCGGGAGCTCAGGGCCCAGTTGATCAACGCCCTCCTGGTCATTCTGACCGTGGCGGCGGTGATCTGTGCCGGCATCAACTACCAGCAGCAGAAGAAGTTCTCCCTCCCCGACGACGGCGTCACCTGGATGGACGTCCCGGCTGAGAAGGCGGGCGGGCCCGATGAGATCACCGCCATTCACCTCCGTGACGGCGGCCCGGCCGAGGTCGCAGGCATCCGTAAGGGCGACATCCTTCTCCGCATTGGCACCAGCGTCAACCCCAACGGAATCAACGTTGAAGAGGCCCTAGACGTCGCCAGGATCCTCAGCCGAATCGGCGTCTGGGGCAAAGCGGAATATACCCTCAAGCGCGATGGCGTCGAGCTCAAGGCCGTCGTCATCATCTCCGACGCCAACAAAGACCGCGCCCTCTACGCCCAGTACGCTCTCGGCACCGGCTGGCTGGCCATCGGTTTGTTCCTCTTTTTCCGCCGCCGTCGCGCCCCCCAATCGACGCATTTTTACCTGCTTTGCCTGTCCAGTTTCGTCCTCCACACGTTCCACTACACGGGCAAACTGAACGAGTTCGATACGGCCATCTATGTCGGCAACGTCGTCGCCGGCATGCTGGTGCCCGCGCTGTTCCTGCATTTCTGCCTGACATTCCCCGAACCAGGACGCTCCTGGAAGCCGTGGAGCGCCGTCAGCGTCTACCTTCCGGCGCTCTCCCTGATCGCCCTCGAACTCGGCGTCGCCATGGGCGGCGTTCGGACGGCCCTGCCCCTGATTGAGATCCGCTGGCTCCTCGACCGCGCCTGGCTGCTCATC
The DNA here is from genome assembly GCA_050789245.1 of Bryobacteraceae bacterium. Taxonomy (GTDB): domain Bacteria; phylum Acidobacteriota; class Terriglobia; order Bryobacterales; family Bryobacteraceae; genus PNKE01. The sequence continues at coordinate 13,125 of JBOZRR010000011.1, forward strand.
TTCACCGGCAGCTACCTCGTGGGCGGCGCGCTGTTGCACCTGAAGTCCATGCGCGAGCCGGACCCCATCACGCGCCAGCAGTTGAAGTGGCTCCGCAATGGCGTCGTCGCCGGCATAGTGCCCTTCGCTGCCATGTACGCCGTGCCGTACATCGTGGGCTCCATCCCGCCCGCCGCCGCCCGTCTCGCCGTCATGTCTATGGCGCTCATCCCGCTGGCCTGGGCCTACGCCATCCTGCGCTACCGGCTGATGGACGTCGACATCATCTTCCAGCAGGGCTACGTCTACGTCCTGGCGACGCTCTCCGTCATGGGCATCGTTTACCTGCTCGTCTTCGCGTTGGCTCGCCGCGACGAGCTCTCGCCCACCGCCGTCGTCATGCTCGTGCTGGTCGCCGCCGCCGTCTTCGAGCCATTGCGCAACTGGATCCAGCAGCAGCTCGACCGCTACGTCTTCTACAAAGACCGCTACGACTACCGCAACACGCTCATCGCCTTCGCCCGCGAGCTCAGCTCGGAGATGGACCTCGACCACACGCTCAAGAGCGTCGGCGAGCGCCTCATCAGCACGCTGCAAGTCGATCACGTCGCCTTCTTCCTGGCCGGTGAAGAGGATGAAGCCGGGCAGCATCCGCGCTTCCGTCTCCGCACCGCGCTCGACCGCGAAGGCCCGCAGCGCATCAACGCCAGCCATCTCGATCTGAGCTTTCTCTCCCGGCCCATCGATCAGCCCTACCTCTTCTTCGAACGCACACGCCACGCCATCGATGTCGTCAGCCGCGAGATGCCGCAAAGCGTCCGGGCCACCATCGCCGAGCTCGATCTCACCTACTACCTGCCCTGCAGCTTCCGCGGCCGCATCGTCGCCTGGTTCGGCGTCAGCCGTTCAGTGAAGGGCGACTTCCTCTCCACCGACGACGTCGATCTGCTCAATACCCTTTCCGGCTACGTCGCGATGGCCGTCGAGAACGCCCGCCTGTACAACTCTCTCGCCGCCAAAGCCGAGCAGTACGAGCGGCTGAAGGAGTTCAGCGAGAACATCGTCGAGTCGATCAACGTCGGCATTCTCGCCGCGGATCTCGACGACCGCGTTGAAAGCTGGAACTCGCGCATCGAGCGGCTCACGGGCATCAGCCGCGAGGAGGCGGTCGGCCGGCGCCTCAACGAGCTCTTCCCGCCGGAGCTGTCCGTCCACTTCGAGCAGCTTCGAGGGGAGAACAGGATCCACCAGCTCTATAAACTGCCGCTCATTACCAAAGGCGCGAAACCCGCGGCCGCCAACGGCACGAACGGAAACGGCGCAGCCAACGGCGCCGAACCCGTCCGCGAAACGCTGCTCAATCTCGCCATCGCCCCGCTGGTCACCAAGGACGGCCAGCACATCGGCCGTCTGATCATCTTCGACGACGTCACTGAGCGCGAAGACCTCGAACGCCGCCTGGTTCAGGCCGACAAGCTCAGCTCCATCGGCCTGCTCGCCGCCGGAGTCGCGCACGAGGTCAACACCCCGCTGGCCGTTATCTCGACGTACGCCCAGATGCTCGCCAAGCAGATCCGCGACGACGAGCAGAAGACCCGCCTGCTCGACAAGATCGCGAAACAGACCTTCCGCGCCAGCGAGATCGTGAACTCCCTGCTCAACTTCTCGCGCACTTCGTCCACCGACTTCGGCGATATAGACCTGAACAAGGTCATTCGCGAGACGCTCTCGCTCCTCGAGCACCAGTTCGAGAAGGCCGGCGTCCACGTCGACTCGCGCCTCCTCGACCTGCCCCCCATTCGCGGCAACTCCGGCAAGCTCCAGCAGGTCTTTCTGAATCTCTTCATCAACGCCCGCGATGCCATGACCGAAAGCGGCGGCACGCTCGTCGTCACCTCGGAGCCCACCAGCTCTGGCGTGCGCGTCGAAATCCGCGATTCCGGGGCCGGCATCCCTCGCGAGAATCTCGACCGAATCTTCGATCCGTTCTTCACCACAAAGGCGGCCCGGAAAGGCACCGGTCTCGGACTTTCTGTAAGCTATGGCATTGTGGAAGAACACGGCGGTTCGATCCAGGCCGACTCCCGGCCGGGTGAAGGGGCGGTTTTCCGCCTCGAGTTCCCCGCCGTGAGGAAGCCCGTGAATGCCTGAGACAGCGCTCGACACCGAAACAACCCGCACCGCGAGCCGTGGCCGCATCCTTGTCGTTGACGATGAGGCCGATATCCGCGAAAGCCTCGAAACTCTGCTTGATCTTGAAGGCTACACTGTCACCACCGCCGAAAATGCCGCCGACGGGCTCAAGAAGTTCGAACAGAGCATCTATGACCTCATCCTGCTCGACCTGATGATGCCGGACCGCTCCGGTCTCGAAGTCCTCGACGACATCCGTGCCCGTGACAAGGAGACGCCCGTCTTCATGATCACCGCCTACGGCAGCGTCGAGGTGGCCGTCGAAGCCCTCAAGTCCGGCGCCAACGACTATTTCCCGAAGCCCTGGGACAACGAAAAGCTCGTCATCGAAATCGACCGCCAGATCGCGCGCAATCGCCTGGAACACGAGAACCGCGAATTGCGCCGCGCGCTGAAGCAGCGTTATTCGTTCCCTAACATCGTCGGCAAGAGCGAGAAGATGCTGCGCGTGCTGGACCTCGTCGGCCAGGTGGCGCAATCGAAGGCCAACATCCTCATCACCGGCGAGACTGGCACGGGTAAAGAACTTATCGCCAAGGCCATCCACGCCAACTCCGCCCGCACTGACCAGCCTTTCGTCGGCGTCAACTCCGGCTCCGTTCCTCCTGACCTGCTCGAATCCACGCTCTTCGGCCACGTCAAAGGCGCCTTTACCGGCGCCGTCGCCAACCGCAAGGGGTACTTCGAGACCGCCAACCGCGGCACCATCTTCTTCGATGAAATCGGCACGCTCGTGCCCGACATGCAAGTGAAACTGCTGCGCGTCCTCCAGGAGCGCGAGTTCATCCCGCTTGGGTCCAGCGAAGTCATAAAGGTCGACGTCCGCATCCTGGCCGCCACCAACGCCGATCTCAAGAAGCTCGTCGAGGAAGGGAAGTTCCGCGAGGACCTGTACTACCGCTTGAACGTCATAAACCTCCAGTTGCCGCCGCTCCGCGACCGCAAGGAAGACATCCCGCTCCTTATCGAGCACTTCTTCAACTTTTACTGCCGGGAGAACAACAAGTTCCTCGACGACAAGGGCCGCTCGACGCTGCGCTTCGAGCCTGATGCCATCCACATCCTGATGGACTACACATGGCCCGGCAATGTGCGTGAGCTCGAAAACGCCGTCGAGCGCTCCGTCGTCCTCGCCACCGAGCCCGTCGCGCCCGTCTCCGTCCTGCCCGAGCAGATCCTCCACTCCACCGGCGTCCGCATCCCGCGCGAGCCCGGCGAAGCCCTGCCGCCCGACGCATCGCTCTTCGAGATGGAGGCCGACTTCTCCCGTCGCGCCATCATCGAGGTCCTCGAGCAGGTCGGCTATTCCCAGACCGAGGCCGCCGCCCTCCTGCGCATCCCGCTTTCCACCCTGAACCAGAAGATCAAGCGCCTTGACATCCCGGTGAAGAAGAAGGGCGACAAAGCCTGAGCCATCGCGAGTGCTAGCTTGGAAGCAGGATGGCCCACGCCTCCGCAGCCCTGTTCGCCGCTCTGCTCCTGTCCTCCGGGCTGGCAGCCCAGACGTTCTTCGACCCCGCGTCGGAAGCGGGCCGCGGTGCAGTCGAGGCCTTTGAGAAGCTCTCCAGCAGCGCGCAGGGCAACGCCCTGAAGTGCACCATCTATCCCTTCCAGCCGAGGCTGAACTACGACCTCCGCGTCTGGACTGGCTACCAGTTCACCTTCCCCGCATGGCAGTTCGAGCCGGAGAAGCGCGCCGTTCTGATCAATATCCTCAAAATCACGCCCGTCAATCCCGAGCGTAAGGCCCCAGTCTGGCTCTACCGCCGCTGGGACATCTCCAAGATCCCCGTCGAAGCCACGCAGAACCGGAAGATCGAACTCGAAGCCGGGGGCGGCTTTCTGGTGGGCTCCGGCGCCTATGAAGTGGATTGGCTCGTCATCGACGATCGCGACCGCGCCTGCCGCAAGTCTTGGAAGATCAATTCCAACCCACCGAAGCGCGACAAGCTCGGCATAACGCCCGGGTTGGTTCAGGACGAGACCAGCATGGCCGCCTGGACCGGCCCAGCCGCCACCACCACCACGGGCGCAAAACGCGCAACGATCCTCGTTAACGTCTACCCCACCTTCCGGCGCCGCTACTTGGCGCGTCTCTCCTGGTGGGATCGCCGCTTGCTCACCACCGCGATCACCACCACCATCGACCGCGGCGCGTTCGCTTCGGCGCGCGTTGTCCTGTTCGACCTGGAGCGCCGCCGTGTCGTCTTCGAGGACGACAACTTCGGACGCCAGGGATACCGCCGCCTGATGAGCAAACTCGCTGAGGCGGACTTCGCCACCATCGACTACTCGATCCTGAAGGACGGGCCGTCCGAGTCCGAATTCCTGCTCTCCCTCCTCGACGCCGAGAGCCGCAAGGACGCCCCCTCTGACGCCGTCGTCTTCGTCACCCCGGCCTGGCGTCTCAGCCAGAGCAAAATGAAGGTCCCACCGTCGGTTCGGGAAAGTGTCCCGAACCTCTACTGCATCGCGCTCACTTCGCGGCTCGACTTCGCCGTTGGCAGCGTCGTGGATTTCGTCAAGGCGGGGAAGGGCGAGGTCTACTCCGTCTTTGAACCACAGGACCTCGCTGTGGCTCTCGACAAGATCCAGCGGGAGATTCGCCCCCCAACGCGATAAGTGCTTAACTGGTCGAAACGGGAGACGCTTGACACGCGTCCCACCCGCAGACCACGATTGGTCGAAGGGGGAACGATGACAGCACTGCGGTGTGCGGGACTGACGATCGCCGGAATCGTCTGCTTCTCGGGCGCGGTCCTTGCCCAAAACGCGATCTCCACGAAGGCTGGCACGATCAACTCCGCCGATGGCGATGTCTACATTGGTGATCAGCTCTACATCCCTAAGATCAATGAAATCAAAAACATACCGGAGGGAGAGGTCTTTCGGACGGCCGAAGGCCGCGCCGAGGTCCTGCTGACGCCGGGCTCCTTCCTCCGCATGCCCGAAGCGACTTCGTTCAAGCTCGAGAAGAACTCGCTCAGCTACGTCGTCGTCCAGGTCGTTCGCGGAAGCGTGCTGCTGGAAGTCACGGAACTCCTGCCCGATAACCACATTCGCATCAAGGTGGCGGATGCCGCCCTTAGCCCGCTCAAAGCCGGACTCTATCGCATCGACGCCGAGCCCACACCCCGCATCAGGGTCTTCGAGGGCGAAGCCGAAGTCCAGATCAACGACGACAGGCAGGTGATGAAGGGCGGCCGTGAGCTGCTTGCCTCCGGTGGCACCTGGGTCGCCGCCAAGTTCGACTCGAAGGAGACCGACGGCCTGTATCGCTGGGCCAAGCGCCGGTCGGAGTATATCGCCATGGCGAACCGCTCCTCCGCCCGCAGCTCCTTCGCCGGTAGCGGCCCCTGGTCGGACTGCCTCGGCCGGTGGGCCTTCAACTCCTACTTCGGGACCATGACCTACGTGCCCTGTGCCAACACGATGTTCAGTCCCTTCGGGTACGCCTACTACACGCCCTACACGGTCTACCGCCTCTATGCGCCCCGGCCTGTCTACAGTCCACCCCCGAGCTATGCCGGAGGCGGTGGGGCGAATTCGCCGGGCTTCGCTCGCGGACCGTATTACTCCGGGTCCTCCAACCTGCCAAGCCGCAGCGCGACTGCCTCTTTCGGCGGAGGTGGCAGCCCGTCCGCTCCGTCCGCTCCGGGCGGCGGTGGCGGTGCCAGCGGCGGCGGTTCGGCACCCCGTAGCGGCGGCGACTCCGGAGCCCGTGGTGGCGCCGGCGGTGGACGCGGCCAGTAGCCTCTGGGAAAAATGCGAAAACGAACTCACGAGCCCCGGCGCTGCCGGGGCTCGTGGTTTAAGTGCCCTGTTTTATTTGGATTGTAGAGCTTCTTCAAAGAAGCGCGTCATGCGCTGCTGCATCTGGGTCCGGGCCTTTCCGCTGACTCCGTGGCTCTTCTGGGGGTAGAGCAGCGTGTCGAAGTCCTTGCCCGCCTGTTGCAGCGCATCCATCATCTGCAAGGCGTTTGAGAACAGCACATTGTCGTCGCCCAGATTGTGGATCAGCAGTAGCTTCGATTTCAGGTTCGCCGCCGCGGCCGCCGGGGCGCTCAGCCGGTAGCCCTCCTCGTTTTCCTGCGGCAGACCCATGTACCGTTCTGTATAGATCGTGTCGTAGTTCCGCCAGTCGGTCACGGCCGCGCCCGCGATGCCCGCCTTGAAGATCTCCGGCGCGTGCAGCAAGCTGTAAAGGGTCATGTACCCGCCGTAGCTCCAGCCGTTGATTCCGATGCGTTCGGGGTCGACGAAGCCGAGTGAAGTCAGATACTTGATGCCTTCTTTCTGATCGTCCAGTTCAACCTTGCCGGTGCGCCGGAATAACGGTGTCTCGAAGGCGTGGCCGCGCCCGGCTGATCCCCGGTTGTCCATCTGCCAGATCACGAACCCCTTGTGCGCCAAAACTTGGTCCCAGCTCACGCCAGACCAGCTATTCCGTACCGATTGAGCGTGCGGCCCGCCGTAGACCATTACCACCACCGGGTACTTCCGCTTGGGATCGAACTTCGCCGGCCGGATCAGTCTGCCGTAGAACAGCGTCCCGTCCGTGCCCTTGAAGGTGTGGATCTCGGTCTTTAGGATCTCGTATTCGTTCGACTGCCGCAGGTCGCGCTCCCGCCACACGGCGATCTGCGATCCGTCGGCGTTCCGCAGCACGGACCGCGATGGAGACTCGAGATTCGAGTGCGTCTCCATGTACGCCTGGCATCCCGGCGCGAACGACACGCTGTACGTGCCCGCCTCGACGCCGAGCCGCTTCTTACCCGTCCCGTCGAAACGAACCGAGTACAAGTGGCGCTCGAGAGGACTCGCCTCACTCGACACGAAATAAACGAGTTGGACCTTTTCGTCGACGCAACCCAGATCCGTTACTTCCCACTGCCCCGACGTCAGCCGAGCCACCTGCTTGCCCTGCCTGTCGTGCAGGTAGAGGTGGCGGAACCCGCCGTCCTTCTCGCTGGACCGGAGGATGCGCCCGTCGCCCAGGAACTCGAATTCGTCGCTGAGATTCACCCAGTAGGGGTCCGTTTCTTCAATAAGCTGGCGGCTTTCCCCAGTGGCCGTGTCGGCTGCCAGAATCTGGAGTTGGTTCTGGATCCGGTTCAGCCGGTGGGCCAGAAGCTGCTTGCCGTCCGGCGACCAGTGGATGCGGGCCAGCAGGTGGTCGCGGATTTCGCCAAAGTCCATCCACTTCGTCCGGCCGCCAGTCAGCCCGACGATGCCCACGCGGACGTCCGCATTCGGCGTTCCGGCCTTCGGGTAGCGCTGCGGCTCGGCGACTGCCGCCATCGGCAGGTGGTCGACGTGCGGATAGACCGGCGTCCGCCCGACGTCGAATTGGAGGTAAGCAATCCGTTGCGAATCCGGCGCCCACCACCACGCCGTCGGAAGGGCCAGTTCCTCCGGGTAGACCCAGTCGAGGCGGCCGTTCCAGATGGTCTCCGACCCGTCGTGCGTCAGCCGCGTGACCTTCTTCGAGTCGATGTCCATCACATAGAGGTCGTTCCCGAGCCGGTAGCCGACCTTCGTGCCGTCAGGCGACAGCTTCGGGTCGCGCTCGGCCACCGGCGTGGCCGTGAGCTGATCGAGCTTCCCGCCCTCCTCCGTCCACAGGAACAGGTCGCCCTTCACGACAAGCAGCAGCGCCTTACCGTCGTTGGTCCACTGTATGGGCTGCTCGCGGACGCCCCGGTTCTCCCAGTCGAAGGCCGCGGCCTTCGGCGGCTCCTTAGCCTGCTCTTCAAGCTTCGCTAAATCAACGATCTCCTTCGAAGACTTCGAGCTCAGGTTGTACAGGCTCAGCTTTTTGCCCTGCCGGAACGCGAACGATCCTCCAGTGGGCCGCCAGACCGGTTGGCCCGGCATGTCCCTTCCAGGACGCCCCTCGGCGGCGAGGACTTCAAGCGTGACAGGCTTCTTGCTGATCTGGGCAGGCAGGGCAGGCGCGGCGGCGAGCGCTGCCAGAATGACGAAAGGTAGGCGGGTCAAGCGATGCAACTCCGGCGGTAATTCGTGGAAACGAGACTATACCTGCACCCAGGATGGCACAATCAGGATGTGGGCATCGTGTTGGCGCTGGATGTGGGGCGAAAGCGGATCGGACTCGCCGTTAGCGGTCCGGATGAGGGCATGGCTCTGGGTATCGAAACGTTACATCGCAAGACATTGAGGGAAGACGTGGTGCGGCTGGCGCGAATCGCCAGGGAGCGCGGCGTGCGGCATGTTGTTGTCGGCCTGCCCCTCCACATGGATGGCGAGGAGAGCCCGATGGCGAAGCAGGCCCGGATCGTTGCCGACAAGCTTCGCGAAGAGTCCGCCTTGCCCGTCGAAATGCACGACGAACGCCTCACCTCCGTCGAAGCCGAGGAGCGCCTGAAAGCCCGAGGCTGGAGCCTCAAACGGTTGATCGAGGAGAAGAAGAAGGGCGCCGTGGACCAAATGGCGGCCGTGCTCCTGCTCGAAGACTGGCTATCGGCGAAGGGCCGAGGGGAGGCAAGCGCATGAAGCGCGTCCTCTACAGCCTGATCGCCGCCGGGCTGATTGTCGCCGCCGGCGCGCACTACCTGGTCCGGATGCAGAAGTACAAGGGTTTCGACCAGCCGGTGATCGTGGACATCCCTCGAGGCACGCCGATGACGTCCATCGCCGAAACGCTGGCCTCGCAGGGCGTGGTCAGCCACCCCTGGCTGTTCCTCATGGCCCGGCTGCCCAACCCGCGGGCGCTGCCCCAGGCGGGCGAATACCTGTTCGACAAGCCGGCGACGCCACTCGAAGTCTACCTGCGGATGGCCCGGGGCGACGTTTACTACCTTCAGGTCACGGTGCCGGAAGGCTCGAACGTCTTCGATATCGCTGGAATCCTTGCGCAGCGCGGCATCGGCGATCCGGAGCAGTTCCTGAAGGCGGCCCAGGGTTCGGAGGGCTACCTTTTCCCCGCGACATATCAATTCAAGCGCAACGCCACGCCGGAGGATGTCGTGTCCGCCATGCGGAAACAGTTCGATAAGGTCTGGGCGGAGATCGGCGGCGATTCGCCGAAGCGCGAGACCGTCACCCTGGCCTCACTGGTCGAGAAGGAGACGGCCGTTCCGGACGAACGGGCCCGCATCGCTGGTGTCTACCGCAACCGCATCGGTAAGGGCATGAGGCTCCAGTGCGACCCGACGGTCGCTTACGCCTCCCAACTGACCGGCAACTGGAAAGGGACCATTTACCGCTCAGACCTAGACCGGAAGCACGCGTACAACACTTACCAGGTGGCAGGATTGCCTCCGGGGCCGATCGCCAATCCGGGCCGCGACTCGCTGCTCTCGGCGCTCAGCCCCGCAAAAACCGACGAGCTCTACTTCGTCGCCGTGCCGGACGGCTCCGGCGCGCATATCTTCTCGAAGGACTACGCCGCGCACGAGCGGGCGGTCAGCAAGTATCGCCGTGGCCAACAGGAAGCAAAGAATTCTCGACCGGCTCCACGCAACGGAGCCGCCAGTCGTTGACGAGGCGCTCTACGCGCAACTCCGCCAGGAGTTCGCCGAGGTCTCCGAGCGCACGCTCCGGGAGACCCTGCGCCACAGTGGTCTGCCCCTGGCGCCGCTGGTGGAGGGCGTGAATCAGGAGACCCTGGAATCGCTGGAACGAACTCTCGACGTTTTGTCCACGGAGTACCAAAACGGCGACGCCGCCCGTAAACGATTGATTCGAGGGATGGTGATCACATCCAAGGACCACGCCCGGCTCGCCGCTCACGGATCTCGCGTATCGGAGGAAAAGAAGGCCCAGAAGTTGGAGGTGCTGCTCTGGCTACAGACTTGGCTCGAGAATCCAGGGCTGTTCGCCAAATGGGTGGAGCTTAGGAGACGGGCGCTGGCGGTGCCGGAAACTCCGGATCCTCAATGACGGAAACGAACTGGGCGATGGTGATGTAGCGCTCGTCCTCGCTCAGCGACCAGCGGTCGTACTCGGGGTTCTCGGGCCGCATCTCGATCGCTTCGTGCGCCCAGCCAGATTCGCTTTGGCGCTTCTTCGATTCGTAGCGCTTGATCGTCACCTCGCCGCCCTCGTCCATCGTCGCGATCCGCTGCACAAGGTAGATGCCGCCCTTGCGGGAACCGCCGTAATACGAGCGGAACACGCACAGTGAACCGTCAGGAATGTCGGGCTCCATCGAGCGGCCCTCGATTCTCACCAGGAAGAGATCGTCGGACAGGTTGCGGCGTCCAGGCACTTGGACTTCGACCCAACCTTCGGCATGGGCCGCCATGTCGCGGCCGAACCCGCCCGCGGCGGCGCGGATCGACAGCAGTGGAAGGTGCGTTTCGAAGCGCTTCACGCGCGATTGGACGAATTTCCTATAAAGTGCCTGGGTAGTTCTGTCGATATGTCCGACTAAGGTGGTTCTTGGCTCCTGGACGCGGAAGGTGTTCGAAAGCGTCTCATCCACCCAGCGCAGAAAGGACTCGGGGCCCATTTCGGCGAGCTTTGTGGGCAGGTCCTCGGCGATTGCGGCCAGGATGGGCGCCTCTTCGCCGGCGAAGTCGTCCCAGTCCTGCCGAAAGCGCATCGCGGTTTCGTTGCTGGACGGATTCCACAGGAAGACCCCGCAGGTTTCCCCGAGCGCCTCAAAGACGCGCAGCTCGGCCAGTGCTGTGCTCTGGGCAGACGCCATCTAAGTGATAATACTCCGGCTCCGCTGCCGGAGGGCAGCGCCGCGTACTAAGGGCTAATTCGCCGGGAAGGGGTAGTACCCCTCGCGAGCGCGGATCTTGACGTTTGGGAGGTTCACCTTCACCTCGATGCGTCGGAACGTGCGCGACACGTCCGTGTCCGCCGGGACATAGCGCATGATGTACTGCGTGTTGATTTCGCCGGCCGTCGCCTCAATCGCGTTCACAATGCCCTTCATGATGGCCGCCGCATAGCCGCCGGTGCCGACCTTGATCGCATAGTTGCCCTCATCGGAGGGCTTCGAGAGGTAGCCGGAGACGTCGGAGTAAACGTTCTCGAGCGGATAGACCACACGGCCGCCAGTGCTTTCGGCCAGCCGCTTCAAGTTCCTCTCGCCCTCTGAGGTGAAGCCGAATCCGACGGTAGACACGCCGTAGATGGTCACAAGGTTGCGTTGTGCCAGTTCGACCACCTGGTCCAGGGTGTACTTGCTGCTGTTGTCGTTGCCGTCGCCCACCACGATGATGACGCGGCGCGGCTCGATGGGTTCGCCCTTCACCAGGGTTCGGGAGGTGCAGGCCATGTGAACCGCGTCGTACAACGCGGAGCCGCCGCCGGCCTTGATCTTCCGGACTTTGTCGAGAATCGGCTCGGGATTGTTCGTCGTGTTGACGCTGAGTTCGGCCTCAGTGGAATAGCCGATCATGTATGCGGCGAATCGCTCATCGGGTTTGCCTTCCGGCTCCATGGTGGCCAGCACCAGGTCCTGGATGGCCTCTTTGAATTTGTCCCAGTGGAGGCGGGAGCGGTTCGAAAGGTCGACAAGGAAGCCGATCACCACGGGCTGGTTGCGTTCGCGCGTGAAAAAGGTGACCTGCTGCTCCTTGCCCTCCTCGAAGATCTGGAAGTCCTTCTTCTCGAGGTTGCTGACGAACCGGCCGTTCATGTCGGTGACTGTGACCGGCACGATGACCTCATTCACGGACGACTTGAATGCTTCCTGGCTGTTCTTCACCTCATTGGGAGCGGCGGGCGGAGTAGCGGAGGCCCGCTCTTGTCCAGAGAGTGTGAAGGCCGCGGCCAGAAACGATATCAGAAGAGTCGGGCGAATGCGCATGGTTAGGCCCCTGCCTCGATTATAGATGGTGCGCGGCGGTGATTCGTTTCGCCGGAGCGAACGGAATGGTGTCTTGTTGCCTGGGTGAACTTTCCATATGATTAGCTACAAGACGATGCGCATCTTCACCCTTGCCTTGCTGTCGCTGGCGGTACAGGCGACCCCGTTGGCCGCTCAGAGCCTGGTGTGGTCCACGAGCGAGATTGCGATGTACTCCGGATATGGAAGCACGCAGCCGGAGCGGACCACAGTCCGGCTCACAAACACGGGACCACAGGCCGTCGTGAATCTGTTTGTGTCCTCCGGGTGGCTCAAGGCGGAGCCCATGCAGGTGACGTTGGGAAATGGCCAGGGTGCGGACATTGTGCTTGAGGCGGATCCGACGGGACTCGCCTCCGGGGCCTACCCGGCGTTCGTCACGGCGCTGCCTGCCGGCTATGCGGGGTCGGCCGTGCTCACGCTGCGTTTCGAGATTTCGAGTATCTCCGCCCAGGCCAATCCGACCTCGCTCTCCATGGACCCCGCGCCGGAGGCGCGCCAGTCCAAGCCGTTGTCGCTCAGCTTCAGCGACGGCGTGACGCGCTCCATCAGTTGGACGGTCTCGACGAAAAGCGGTGGAAACTGGCTGTCCGTGTCGACGGTCTCTCCGCAGACGGCGCCCATCACATTGCAGGTGACCGCGGATGCGGCTGGCAAACTCGCGGGCGAATCGTACGAAGGTGAGATCGTATTCGACTCGCCTCAGCTCAGCTTCGTCAGGACCGTCGTGCCGGTCCGGATGACTGTGCTCGCTGGCGACTCGCCGCTCATCGTCTATCCCTCGGAAGTGTTGATGTACATCCCGCTCTCGGGAACCACGCCTTCCCAGCCGGTTCAGATCCTGGGCCGGGACGGAAGCCAGGTGCCGTACAACGTGATTCGCCCGGTGGATACAAATCCCGTCCAGTTCGCGGTAACCACCAGCACCACACCCACCAACGCGCAGATTGGCCTGGACACCCGCTACCTGGGGCAACTGCCCCGAAGAGATGTTTTCCTGCTTCAGCCGACGCGTGGCGGCCTTGAGCTGGCACTCCCGGTGCGGACGGCGTACGAACCCCAGCGAAGCAACTCGATCCAGCACATTGCCGACGGGGGTCCCTTCCGCACTTCGATTACCGTCACCAACCTGGACGACGTTCCAGCCCGGGTGACTCTAAGGTTCTATCGTGCACTTGGCACAACCGGCGTGACGGAGCCGTGGGTTCCCATGATGGAGGGAGCCGCCCCATTCGTAAACGTCTCAATCCCGGTCGGCGGGTCCTGGACGGTCACGACGAATACCCTCACCGATGAGATCCGCCAGGGCTGGGCGGAGGTCATCAGCGACCAGAAGGTAGCCGGTACGGCGGTCTTCCGCTTCAGACAGCCTGACGGGCGAACCCAGGAGGCCGCGGTGCCGATCAGCGAGACCACGATGCAGCGGCTGCAACTGCCCTTCGACAACGCCAACGGGTTTGTCACCAGCCTTGCAGTGATCAACAAGAGTTCAGGCGAGACGGCCCGCATGATCGCGACGTTTCGTGATCCCGCCGGAAAGATCATCAAGAGCGTGCCCTTCCCCACGCTGCCGCCGCGCGGACACCGGGCTTTTGAACTCACCACGCTCTTCCCGGACCTGGTGGGCAAGGTCGGCTCGATGGATTTGAATGCGACCTCCGGCCAGATCTCGCTCTTGGGGCTGCGCTTCAACCCCGACGGCGCGTTCACCTCGTTCGAGCCGCTGACCTACAACACAAGGACGGCCGGCAAACTCACTATTCCCCACATCGTGGATGGCATGGACTTCCGCACCGAGATCAAACTGGTCAACCATTCCGCCAGCACGGCGCGAGTCAGCCTCCGGTTCCGGCGCAATCTCGGGAACGACGCCACCGAGGACTGGAACCTGTTGCTGGACGGCAGAAGCGCGAGTGATCCGATCGATATTCCGCCCGGTGGCTCGGTCACCGTTCGCACCGGGGGCATGAGTGCCGGAACGCAGATCGGTTGGGCCGAGGTCGTCACGACGTCCTGGGTGAGCGGCTACGCGGTCTTCCGCCAGCGCGTCGCCGGACGCCCCGACCAGGAAGCGACAGTGCCGCTGAACATCGGTAGCTGGGCACGCCTCGTTCTGCCGTTCGACAACTCCGGCCCCTTCACAACCTCAGTCGCCATTGCCAATGTGAGCCCCATCTCCGCGGGTCAGTTCAACCTGCTCCTCCGTGACGAGAAAGGCGACCGGATCGCGCAAGTCTTCCTGCCGCAACTGCCCGTGGAAGGCCACAGGGCGTTCACCTTGGAGGAGATCGTTTCCGGGCTCAAGGGCCGTCGCGGCACGGTCGAGTTCTACTCCACTTCAGGAGACATGTCGATCGTCGGACTCCGCTTCGTGGACTCCGGCGCCGTCACGAGCCTGAAGGTCAGCCGGATCCAGTAGCGGGATTCAAACTAAGGGCGGCTCTTAGCGCTGAACGCGCCCGGAGCCGCCTTCCTTGATCAGCGCCTCGACCTCGGAGCGCGTGAAGCGGTTGAAGTCGCCGGGAATGGAGTGCTTCAGGCACGACGCCGCAACGGCAAACTCCAGCGCGTCCTGGTGCGACGGCAGATTCAGCAGACCGAAGATCAAGCCTCCGGCGAAGGCATCGCCTCCGCCGACGCGATCGACTATGTGTGTGATGTCGTAGTGCCGGCTGACGATGAACTCCTTGCGATTGTGGAGGCACGCCGCCCAGCCGTTGCGTGACGCGCTGTGGGACTCGCGCAGCGTGATGGCGATCAGCTTCAGGTTCGGATACGCGTCGAGGACCTTCTCCGCCAGAGCCTTGTACTTGTCGCGGTCCAGCGCGCCGGAGTGCACGTCGACGTCGAGTTGCACGCCGAGCGACTTCTGGCAGTCCTCTTCGTTGGCGATGGCATAATCGACGTACTTCACCAGTTCGCTCATCACCTCCTGCGCCGGCTTGCCGTACTTCCAAAGGTTCTTGCGATAGTTCAGGTCGCAGGAGACGGCCAGGCCCATCTCGCGAGCGGTCTTCACGGATTCAATCGAAAGGTCGGCGCAGCTTTGCGAAAGCGCAGGAGTGATGCCGGTGATGTGGAACCAGCCGGCGCCGTCGAAGACGCTGTTCCAGTCGATGTCGCCGGGTTGCGCGATGGCGATGGCGGAGCCTGCGCGGTCATAGACCACCTTCGATGGCCGCTGGTTCGCGCCGGGTTCGACGAAGTAGATTCCGAAGCGGCCCTTCTGGCGTTTGACCTGCGAGACATCGATGCCGAAAGAGCGCATCTGGCCGAGGAACGCCTCGGCGATCGGATTATCCGGGGGCAGAACTGTGACGAAGCGCGCGGCCTGGCCGTAGTTGGCCACCGAAACGGCGACGTTCGCTTCGCCGCCGCCGAAGGTGGCGACCAGCGACGGCGACATCAGGAAGCGCTCATAGCCCGGCGGCGCCAGCCGCAGCATGATTTCGCCAAAGGTAACAACGGGTTTGGATGACATGAGTACCTCTTAGGGATTGGGAGATGAGGATGAGCCGGAGGGCAGCGCAACCACCTCGAGCGCGAAGGCGCCGTCCATCGCAGGCAGCCCCTCGACAGGCAGCATGGTGGAAGCGGGCGGATGCGCCGGGTTGAGATAGTCGAACCGGACTTTGCGGACCAGGTCCATCAGCAGCGGCGACAGCGGGTAGGTGTTCACCATGACGGCGTGCTTCAAGCTGGACTTGGCCGCGGCGAGCGTGCGGTCCAGCCGTTGGAACGCCAGTCGCGCATCGTCTTCGGAGTAGCGGAACGCGAGCTGCGAACCGGCCAGCACGACCTGCGGCGCGCCGATCAGGGCCGCTTGCGAGTACATGTTCGACTTGGCCAGTCCTGCGGGATTCACGAACTCGACCGGGCGCGCCGGACGCTTTTTGAGGCGTGCAACGGCTTCGCATTCCACCAGCGTCGCGGCGGGCGAACGCTGCGTCTGCACGAAGACCTGCTGCGCTGCGGGGAAGTGTTTGGCCGCGGAGGCGCGCACTTCGGAGACATCATCGAGCGAAGTGAGAAAACACGTCAGGCGGAGGATGTTCTCGGCGCCGGCGCCCGTGGCATCGGCGGCCTTCCTCAGATTGCTCAACGATTCTTCGGCCAGCGGCGCGACATGCAACTGCAAGGGCCCTTCCCTGGTCGCGGCCTGGCCGGAGAGGAAAGCGAGCCCGTCGGGATTGACCACCTTCTTCTCGACCGCCGTGGCTTCGATCTGGACCTGCGCGCCGTCCAGCGGCAGCGAGCCCACCTGCACGACACTGAGCACCGGCAGCGGCAGCTTGCGGTCGGAGAACTCCTCGCTGACAATCGCCTGAATGCGTCGCATGTCGCCGGTGCCGGCGACGAAAGCGCGGATCTTGACGACCGGCAGGCGGCGGGTCTGAGCGAGGATTGCTTTCAGGCCGTCCTTCACCTGCTGGGTGAGCAACCCCTTGCCTGAGAGCGGCGCGGTGACGAAGAACAGCTTGTTCGTTTCGACGGTGAGGACGCTTGGCGGATCGGGCAGGACTTCGAGCCTCTGCGTGAAATCCTCATCCTTCTTTTTGCGCCGTTGGGCGTGCGCCGGCACGAGGCTGACAGTGAGGAAAGCGATGCCCGTCGCGAGGGCCGCCAGGCGAGAGAGAGTCATGTCCGAGTGCCTATCCTATCAAAGCGCGCCGGAGGAGGATTGGATTGCCGGTGCCCAGCCAATATGGTATGCTCCTGGCTGACGGATGCTTGCGCTGCCCCAGCTCGACGCGTCGCTCGAGGAGCCGCTCTACCGGCAGCTTTATGCGCATTTCCGGGCGGAGATCCTCGGCGGACGGCTCGAACGCGGAGTGCGCATCCCGCCAACACGCGAATTGGCTGGTCAACTTGGCCTGAACCGGACGACCGTGGCCGCAGCTTACGAACTGCTGGAGCAGGAGGGGCTGATCCGGGGCCATGTCGGCCGTGGCAGCTTCGTCGACGGACCGGCTCTGCCGGAGCCGGAGGGGCTGTGCTGGGACGACCGTCTGCCCGGTGCGCCGCTGGCCGAAGTCCATGCGCCGGCGCCGGTGCTGGGCGAGGGCGGCATCAGCTTCGTGTCGGCGCGGCCGGCCGAGCAGCTCTTTCCACTCGAAGAGTTCCGAACCACGTGCGCCGAAGTGATCGCGGGCAGGGAAGCGACGGAGATCCTGCAACTCGGCTCGCCTCAGGGCTACGCGCCGCTGCGGCGCTACCTGCTGAAACAGGCGAAGCGGCAGGGGCTGGCGCGCGAAGGCGACGACCTGCTGATCACCAACGGATGCCAGCAGGCGCTCGACCTGTTGCAGCGGTTGCTGGCCGGGCCGGGCGATCTGGTGGCGATCGAGGACCCCATCTATCCGGGCCTGAAGAACGTCTTTCTCCGTGCCGGCGTGCGGATTGCCGGCGTCCCGGTTGGTTCGCAGGGTCTGGACCTCGATGCGCTCGAACGCGTACTGGCCCGCGAGAAGCCGCGGGTTATTGTCGTCACCCCGAACTTCCAGAACCCAACGGGCATCACCATGCCGCTTGCGGCGCGGCAGCAGTTGCTGCGGCTGACTCGAGAGGCCGGGGTGATCGTCGTCGAGAACGATATTTACGGCGACTTGCGTTACAGCGGCGAACCCATCCCGACGTTGAAGGAACTCGACGAGACGGGCGACGTCGTGCAGATCAAGAGTTTTTCAAAGATCGCTTTTCCGGGCCTGCGCGTCGGTTGGGCGCTGGGGCCGAGGCTGCTGATCCAGCGCATGGCCGAGCAGAAGCAGTGGACCGACCTGCATACCGATCAACTGTCGCAGGCGGTGCTGCTGCGTTTCGCCGAGTCCGGGCGGTTGGAAGCCCACCGGCAACGGATGCTGGCGGCGGGCGCAGAGCGGTTGAAGGCGACGCTCGGGGCCTGCGAACGGGACCTGCCGGCGGGTGCGCGCTGGACGCGGCCTCAGGGCGGGATGAACCTTTGGGTTCGTTTGCCCGATCCGCTTGATGCGTCGGCGCTGCTCGCCCGAGCGCAGCGGGAGAACGTGGCATATCTGCCGGGCCGCTACTTCGCGGTGGCGCGGCATGAGCCAGGGAGTTTGCGGCTGAGTTTTGCCGGGTTGGCGCCGGACCGCATTGATGCGGGGCTGGCGGCGCTCGGCGTGGTTTTCCGAAAAGAGATGGAGCGGTCCAGGGCGCAACGGCGCGAGGAACCGGCTCCAGCCATTGTCTAGTCAAGGGAGGTGCCGAGAGATGCGTTATCTCGATGAGGCGTTCCGGGTCAAAATCGGCCTGGCTGAAATGTTGAAGGGCGGCGTGATCATGGACGTGACCGACGCGCGCCAGGCGGAGATCGCCGAGAAAGCGGGCGCCTGCGCCGTGATGGCGCTGGAGCGCGTTCCGGCCGACATCCGCAAGGAAGGCGGCGTGGCGCGGATGGCGTCCATCAGCAAGATCCGCGAAATCATGAAGTCGACGACGATTCCGGTGATGGCCAAAGTGCGCATCGGCCACTTCGCCGAGGCTCGCGTGCTGGAAGCGCTCGAAGTGGACTACATCGACGAGAGCGAAGTGTTGACGCCGGCCGACGAAGAGCACCACGTCAACAAGCGTGACTTCAAGGTGCCGTTCGTGTGCGGCTGCCGCAACCTGGGCGAGGCGCTACGCCGCATCGCCGAAGGCGCGGCGATGATCCGCACCAAGGGCGAAGCGGGCTCGGGCAACATCGTCGAGGCCGTGCGCCACATGCGCACCATCGTCAAGGAGATGAGGCAACTGACGGTGCTGGGCGAGGACGAACTGGTGGCCGAGTCGAAGAAGCACCAGGCGCCGCTCGAACTGATCGAGTACGTCCACAAGAACGGCAAGCTGCCGGTGCCGAACTTCTCGGCGGGCGGCATTGCGACTCCGGCCGACGCGGCTCTGGCGCGACTGCTAGGCGCGGAGGCGGTGTTCGTGGGCTCCGGCATCTTCAAGAGCTCCGACCCCGAGGTGCGCGCCAAGGCGATCGTCAAGGCCAACACGCACTACAACGATCCCAAGGCCGTTCTGGAAGCCAGCGAGGAACTGGGCGAGGCGATGCCGGGCCTGGACGTGTCGAAGCTGCAGGAGAGCGAACTCATGCAGACTCGCGGCTGGTAACGGTTGACGATGACAGCCGGCGTTCTCGCCCTACAGGGCGATTTCGAAGCTCATGCCGCGATGCTGCGGCGGGTGGCTCCGGACTTGAAGGTGATCGAGGTCCGCACGGCCGCGGACCTCGAAGCCGTCCAGGGGCTGATCATTCCAGGCGGCGAGAGCACCAGCATGCTCAAGCTGATGGAGTACTACAAGCTGTTCGAGCCGCTGAAGGCGTTCGGGTCGAAGCGGCCGGTCTTCGGGACGTGCGCCGGCGCGATCCTGCTGGCGACAGAAGTGCTCAACCCGCCCCAGGCTTCACTGGCGCTGGTGGATCTGACTGTGGAGCGCAACGCGTACGGGCGGCAGCTCGATTCGCGGGTGGTGCGGCTGGCCGGGCATGGGCTGGACGGCGACGAGGAGTTGGAAGCGGTGTTCATCCGGGCGCCGATCATCCGGCGCGTCGGACGTGGCGGTTCGGTGCTGGCTCGGTACAAGAACGATCCGGTCCTGGTGGATTTCGGAAAGCACCTGGTGGCGACGTTCCATCCGGAGCTGACGACGGACGTCCGGGTGCATCGAGTGTTCGCGGAAAGACTGATGAGGTCGTGAACAGGAAGAAGGTCCTTTTCATCTGCGTCGGCAACGCGTGCCGCAGCCAGATGGCGGCTGCGTTCGCGCGGGCCTACGGATCGGACGTGATGGAGATTGAGAGCGCGGGGTTGTCGTCCGCCGTACGGATCCCCAGGGAGACGCACCAGGTGATGGAGGAGAAGGGCCTCTCACTGGACGGCCAGTTCCCGAAGGACCTGGAGGACGTGGACGTTGCGGGGTTCGACTACGCCGCGAACATGAGCGGCGTGCCGCTGGTTGGGCTGCCGGTGAAGCGGATCCTGGAATGGCGGGTTCGGGACCCCTACGGGCCGGATCTGGACCTGCACCGGGCGGCCCGGGACCGCATCGAGGGGCTGGTCCAAAAGCTGGTGGTGGACCTGCGGGCCGGGCGGGAACCCGAGGAGCCGGAGCGGGACGAGGGGCGGCGATCGGTGCTGCGGCGGCTGTTCGGGCCTCGGAATTGACAGATGGCTCTAGAGTTGGCGAGAATGTGATTGTCTCACCCACGTCGTGCGGATGTGGCGGAACTGGCAGACGCGCTAGATTCAGGTTCTAGTGGGGGCAACTCCGTGGAGGTTCAAGTCCTCTCATCCGCACCACTCCTCTGAAGTACCCCCCAAAACCCCGGCTCTCGGTCAAAAACGGGGGAGCAGACCGAATCCCACCTCAGTTAAGCACATAGGACCTTTACGCGCATTCTGTAGTTGTCGAAGTTGCGGAAGCCGTAGGCCTGCCGGTTGATGAGTTCCATTTTGGTATGGAAGCCTTCGGTGATGCCGTTGTTGCGGGAGAAGCGCCACATGCAGGCGATTTCAGAGGACCAGGTGTGGAGCGTGTCGCCGAGGGCGACCAGTTGAGGCAGGCCGGCCTGCCTCAACTGGTGCACAGCCTTGAGGAAGCGCGCCGCCAGGGGCCGGCATTGTTTGCGGGTGCGGTGCTTTTTCAGCAGCAAGTAGCACAGGCGCTGCTTGAAGCGGTAGATGAGCTCCAGCGCCGGATGGGTGGCCAGGTAGTTCATCAG
Organism: Bryobacteraceae bacterium; assembly: GCA_050789245.1. Taxonomy (GTDB): domain Bacteria; phylum Acidobacteriota; class Terriglobia; order Bryobacterales; family Bryobacteraceae; genus PNKE01. The sequence continues at coordinate 33,857 of JBOZRR010000011.1, forward strand.
CCGGGTGAGTTGCTCGGGCTTGAGGTTGTGGCGGTGGCGGCGCATCAGAGAGAGCAGGCCGCGGTTCCTGCTGCCCACCGGATCGATCTCCCGCCAGCAGGCCAGGAAGTGGTGGTTGATGAGCCGGATGACGTGAAACCGGTCGGCCACGATCTGGGCGTTGGGAAAGTGCTTCCTCACCAGGGCGCGGTAGGTGGACGAGAGATCCATACACACCACGCGCACCCGCTCGCGCCCTTCCAGAGCGCCTAAATAGCCCTCCAGCGCCAGCTCCGACCGGCCCAGCACCACATCGTAGACCTTGTGGTTCTTTAAATCGCAGAAGGTCGTCGCATAACCGGCCCGGCGCGTGAAGAAGTGCTCGTCAATGCCCAGCACCGGCGGGCAGCACCCCGGATGCCATTCTTTGAACTGCCGCGCCAGGCCGCGCTCGAAGTAGCGCTCCACCGTGGCCGGAGCGATCTGGCGCCGCCGGCCCAGCCGGCTGCGATTGATCCCATCCAGATGCAGTTCGAAGATCAGCCGCTGGAAGGCTTCGCTCGACCGCTGCCACGGCTGGATGCCCGGAAAGCGCTGCCGGAACTGCCGCCCGCAGCCGAGACAGAACCACTTGCGCGCCTCAATGACGAGCACACACGGCCGGCGCCCCCAATCCTCGTGGCGCACCTCGCGCTGGTAACGCCCCTTGCTGTGATGGCGCGTCCCCCCGCAATGCGGGCAGATCACCGGCCCTTCATGCCGGACCTCGATCCGCACCACCCCACTTTCCTTCCGAAGCCCGGTAATCTGGTAGCCGGGCAGGCCAATCAGAATCTCAGCGTTGGTCAAGATCTTCTCCCAAGCTGGTTTTACCAGCCTGAGATCCGGCTTGCCCCCAATTTCTGATCAAGAGCCAAAACCCCAAGCCAAGGCAGCCGCGGAAGGATTCTGTTGTCAAAGAGCATTTCGGTGGCTTCCGCCTCTGTTTTCCAGGGGAAGGCGCCTTACGAAACGAACCTAGTCCCATTTTCGGACACCTCTGTCGTGCTCCGGTCTGGCGAGGGTGCCGCCAAGGGGAAGAGTATAGCTCACGGTTCCAAGCGATTTTCTGTAAGTTGTTGATGTGACTGATGAAAATCGTTGTGAATGGCTCCTGTGGCGGGACGTGGACGTCCCGCGCCGGCCTGGAGGCCCGCCCTACACGGCGTTTTCGCGTGGCCGGAGTGAGGAGAGGTCAAATCATTGATTTTGCGGGGTCTCTGCGGCTGGTGTGTCGAACAGGGACCGTGAATCTTGCGGAATTTCGTGATTTTCACCCGTATCGGGCGGCACTAAGATGTTGGTGGCGAGAAAGGAGCGCCGTCGGGCATGAGGCGGGTGGCGGTTTGTTTGGTTTCGGCAGTGCTGTTGGTTTCCTGCGAGCAGACGCCGGAGGGCGTGGAAAGGACGGTGGCCGCGGCATCGAAGGTTCGGCCCTCAGCGGCTGTTCCGGCAGATCGCGCCGCCAACGATGTTGGCCGGTTTCTGGCGGGTTTGCCGGGGTTGCCGGGGAGTCCGTACATCGAACTGGAACGCGAGGAGGCGTGGCAGGCGCACCGGCGCGAACTGGACCGGGAATGGGGCCAGAGCCAGTCCGGGGAGATCGCGGTGATCGGCGAGTTTCAACGCAAGGAGTTGAGCGGGGCTCGGGTGGGCGAGGGTGTGGTGTTTTATCCGTTCAGCGGTCCGGACATCGTGTATCCAAGGACGTTCTTCCCGCGGGCCTCAATGTACATCATGGTGGGGCTGGAGCCGCCGGGGACGCTGCCGGACCTGGACCGATTGATGCGGGAAGACGCGACGGGATATCTGGATCGCGTGCGGCAGACGGTGTACTCGGTGCTGCATCGCAGTTTCTTCATCACGCGGGAGATGGACCGCGAGTTCCGGGGCCAGGTGAGCGATGGGCTGCTGCCGACGATGCTGCATCTGCTGGTGAGGACCGGGCATACGGTTACCGGCTACCGGTTCGTTGTTCTGGATGCGGCGGGGCGCATCACCCCGCGGCCAGCGGGTGAACTGCCGCCATCCCAAACCGGCGGCAACAGCGGCGTGGAGGTGGAGTTCCGCGCCGGCGCTGACCGGTCGACGCATAGGCTGGTGTATCTCTCCACCAACCTGTCGGATACGCGATTGCGCGAGAACCAGGCGTTCCAGCACCTGGTCTCGGAGATGAGCGGCATGACGACGTACCTGAAGGCGACGTCGTACATGACGCACAGGGACAACTATTCGATCATCCGCCAACTGGTGCTGGGGGAGAGCGCGGCGGTGCTTCAGGACGATTCGGGGATCCCGTACCGCTTTTTCGACGCGGCCGTATGGCGTGCGCAACTGTACGGCGCGTACACCCGTCCGTATGGCGGATTCCGGAGGTACGAGCAGCCGGATCTGAGGAGCGCGTACGAGTCGCAGTCGGCGAAGCCGCTCGGGTTCCGCATCGGGTACGGTTTCGCGCGAATCCCCTCCAACTTGCAGCTTGCGCTGCGTGTGGGCGCGGTGACCGACTGAGGCATAGCCTCGCGCGCCTGGCGTTCGCCCCCGATCGGGGCGAGTTGCCAAATTGCCACGAAGGGACTCCCTCTATGTGACCGAACTGGTGGCGCAGTCCACTGAAGGAGAGTTCAACCATGCTTGGAAAGTTCACGAAGATTCCGGGAGCGCCGTTCATCGCGATTGCCGCTCTCCTGATGCTGTTTGTTTCGACCAGCGCCTTTGGCGCGGATATTGTCAAGGCGGACGTGCCGTTTGCGTTCACGGCCGGCACGAAATCGATGCCGGCCGGCGGCTACGAATTCCAGATCGACCGTGCGCATTCCCTGGTGACGATTCTCAGCACGGCGCAGGGGAAGGTGACCAGCGCGATGGCGCCGATTATCACCGAACTGGCTCCGCCGCCTCACGGGGCGTCAGATCACGCCCACATCGTGTTCGACAAGGCAGGGAGCACGTACACGCTGTCAGAGGTCTGGCAGCCGGATCGGGAGGGGTTGCTGGTGCATGCCACCAAGGGTGCGCACGAACACCACGTGATCCACGCGAATAAGTAGCCGGCGCCCGGCGCGCCTACCCGCGCGCGAACGGGCTGAGCTTCATGCACCTTTGAAAGCCTGCGGCGAGGGCACGCTGCCCCTCGAGCTTCAACTTGCCGGCGCGCACGGCGCCGTCGAAGGATGCGTGTCCCATCCAGATGCCGGTCATGGTGTAGACATCGGCGGAGAGGCGCAGGTCGGGCTCGAAGCCGGGGTCCTTCAAGCAGAGATCGATGTCGCCGGAGTGGACCACCAGCCACCAGCGGCGGTAGGCGGGCTTGGCGTCGGGGAGGTTGAATTCGACAACGGTGCGGCGGCCGGCGGGCAGGCGCGTGAGATCGATGTTGCGGCGGATGTCCCACATCAGAAGGCTGGGATCGTAGTCTTCGGGCGTGAGGCGGCTACGCGTCCAGCGGGCGCCCCAGAAGCCGAGGGCCTCGATGATGGGGCGGAGTTCGAGTCCGGCGGCGGTCAGGTGATATTCGGCGTTGCGGCCCTCGCCGGAGCGGCGGTCGACGATGCCGGCGTATTCCAGCTCCTTCAGGCGCTGGGAGAGCAGGGCGGGGGACATTAGCGGCACGCCGCGGCGCAGATCGTTGAAGCGGTGGCTGCCAGCCATGAGCTCGCGGAGGATGAGCGGCGTCCAGCGCTCGGCGACGATCTCGGCGGCCTTCGCCACGGGGCAGAACTGGCCATACCCTTTGTGCGCGGCCATGATCCATCCATGGTAACCGCGCTTCAGATTTTGAACTAGGCGAATAGGGGGGAATCGAGCAAACTGTCATCTGGGGAGCGAGAACCGTTGGATGGAGGGTCGTGATGAGAACGGATTCCGCGATTGACTGGAAACAGGCGCTGGCCGAGCTGGGTCCCGTGTTCGCCGGGCGTGCGGCCGCGTATGACGATTCGGACGAATTCGTCGCCGAAAACTATGAGGCGATGCGCGAGGCGAGGCTCTTCTCCGCGCTGGTGCCGGAGGAACTGGGCGGCGGGGGCATGATGTACAGCGACATGTGCAACCTGATCCGCGGCTTGGCGCGGCACTGCGCATCCACGGCGCTGACGCTGTCGATGCACCAGCATCTGGTGTCGGCGGCGGTTTGGAACTACCGCCATGGCAAGCCGGGCGAGAAACTGCTCCGGGCGGTGGCCGATGGCGAGAAGGTGCTGGTGAGCACGGGCGCCACGGACTGGCTGTCGTCGAATGGCACATTGACACGTTGCGAGGGCGGCTACCGATTCACGGCGAAGAAGGTGTTCGCGAGCGGTTGCCTCGCGGGGGATCTGCTGATCACCAGCGGGCAGTTCGACGATCCCGAGGCGGGCAAACAAGTGCTGCACTTCCCGGTGCCGCTGAAGGCCGAGGGCGTGCGGATCGACCGCGTGTGGCGGACGATGGGCATGCGCGGCACGGGGTCTCACACGGTGTTGCTGGAGGATGTCTTCGTGCCGGAGGCATCCGTGGCGCTGCGGCGGCCTTGCGGCGAGTATCACCCCGTGTGGAACGTGATCCTGACAGTGGCGATGCCGCTGATCTGCGCCGCGTATGTCGGGCTGGCCGAAGGCGCGGCGGAGAAGGCTTGCGCGAGCGCGGCGAAGAAGGGCGACGACGGCGTGAACTCGATGGTGGTCGGCGAGATGGAGAACGATCTGACGACGGCGCAGCTTGCGCTGGAGAGCATGATCGCGAACGCCGGCGAACTGGAGGGCGAGTTCGGCATCGAGCACGCGAACCGGTCGCTGATCCGGAAGACGATCGTCGCGGAAGCGGTGAAGCGGACGGCCGACAAGGCGCTGGAGGCGACGGGCGGCGGCGGGTATTACCGCGCGTCTGGACTCGAAAGAATGCTTCGCGACGCGCACGCGGCGCTGTTCCATCCCATGCAGCCGAAGAAGCAGCACCGGTTTACGGGGCGGCTGGCGATGGGGCTGGAGCCGGCAGGGCGATAAGGCCAAGGTCCATCGGAAACTGTTAGTCTCATTCACTGGTACAGGGTTGACCTGCTGGTACAGGGTTGACCTGAAGGTGAGGTGAGGCTATGGCGGCGAGTGTGCAGACTGCGGCGAGCGGGCGATTGGTGAGCCTGGATGCGTATCGCGGGTTCATCATGCTGATGCTCGTGTCGGAGGGCTTCGGCCTGGGTGTGCTGCAAGCGCATCCGGGCTGGGAGTGGCTGGCCGCGCAGTTCGACCACGCGGCGTGGGAAGGCTGCACCTTCTGGGACCTGATCCAACCGGCGTTTACGTTCATGGTAGGCATGGCGATGCCGTTCGCCATCGCGCGGAGGCAGTCGCAGGGCGCGCCGATGAGCGACGTGTTCAAGCACGTCCTGTGGCGCGCCTTCATGCTCGTCGTGCTGAGCAACATCTTTTCGAACTGGGGCGCAGGGCCGGGCAAGCTGCGCTTCCAGTTGATCAATGTGCTGTGCCAGATCGCGTTCGGTTATGTTCTGTGCTTCCTGATCACGCGGCTGCGATTCAAGGCGCAGGCGGTGATTGGCGCTGCGATGCTCGCCGGCTACTGGCTGCTGTTCGTACTGTTCCCGGGGCCGGACGGGCCGTGGTCGCAAACGGGCAACATCGGCGCGGTGGTCGACCTGGCGGTGCTGGGGTACAACTACTCGGGCTACTACACGACGATCAACTTCATCGGCAACGCCGTAACGATTCTGTTCGGCTGCTGGGCCGGAATGCTGGTGCAGAGCGACGGGAGCCATGCGGGCAAATTGAAAACGCTGCTGCTGTGCGCGGCCGCGGCCCTCGTGCTGGGTCTCGCGCTCCAGCCCTTCAATCCGATGGTGAAGCGGCTGTGGACGGCGTCGTTCACGCTGTTCAGCGCGGGTTGGGTGATCGTGATGCTGGCGCTCTTCTACTGGGTGATCGAAGTGAAGCAGGTAAAGCGGTGGGCATTCCCGTTCCTGGTGCTGGGGATGAATTCGATGTTCGTCTATTCGCTGGGGCAGATCGGGATCAAGGGCTGGCTGAATCGCGGCTTGGCGGGCTTCACGGGGAACTTCAGCTTCCTGGGCGATCTGGGCGCGATCCCGCAACACTTGTTAGTGCTGGCAGGGCTCTGGTATATCTGCTACTGGCTCTACCAGCGCAGGATTTTTATCAAGATCTGATCGCGGCTACTTCAGCTCGCGGATGCGGATGTCCTTGAACTGGATCTTCAACTCGTCGCGCGTGTGAAGTTGCAGGGCGATGTGGCCCTTCATGCCGGCGTTGCGGCGCCGGTGGGCTGCGTCGTTCAACACTGCTCCGAGGTCTTCGTCGGTGATGGTGACGCCGTTCACCTTCGTCGTGATGCGTCCTCCGCGGGCGGTGATCGAAATGTCGTTCCATTGGTCCGCGTGCCACTTCCACACCTTCGGGCCCTGCTCAGGCTTGATCTCCCAGTTCGGCAATGAGGGATGGATCCAGCGGCGCGCTTCGTAGGTCTCGTCGTAGATCAGGCCGGTGCGCCAGGGCGCGGGCGGGTGGATGTCGGCCTGCGGACCGTTCAGCCACTGAGCCTGCGCGTCCCAGCGGCTGCGGAACTGCACTCCGGAGTTGCCGGACGATTCCTTGAAGCCGCGCACCTTGAGCTGCAACTCGAAGTCGGCGAATTCGCCTTCTTGGATTAGCCAAACGTAGTCGTGATCGGGGCGGTCGAGTGAATCGGCCTGGATGGCGCCGTCTGCGACGGACCAGAATCCTTTTGCCTTGTCGGCGGGCTTGGCTTCGACGGTCCAGCCGGCGAGGGTCTTGCCGTCGAACAGCATCCGCCACTGCTGGGCGGGCGCGCCGCACGTGAACAGGAGCATCAGAGCCGCAAGTCTCATCATGAGGGCATCATAGTGAAATTGCGCGCCGCGCGTGTCCGTAGCTTTTGTAGTTGTCCGGTTTTGTTAACACGTTAGTTGTCCGGTCTGACCTCAAGTTTGCCATTGGTGGCACAGCCGTAGCGAAGCCC
>JBOZRR010000012.1:0-103478 GCA_050789245.1 Bryobacteraceae bacterium
AAGCCGGGCCACGAAAGGCCGGAGGCCGTGGATGGCGTCTCCAAGGGCTTGCCGGGGTGGAATATCTCCTCCAGATGGAAGCCGGCCGGTGCGGGCCGGGTCTGCCCGGACGCGATAGTCGTGGCGTAGAGCACCGACAACGGAATCACGATGGCGCGAGTCCAGGCCGACATGCGGTAGACGACATTGCCGGGCAACAGGAGCAGTTCCGGTGGAATCGCGGGCACATGGCGGCCGGGGAACAGCCCGAAGAGCGCCAGGTTGACCTTGACGTAGGTATTGGCGGCCTGGACGCCACCCAGGTCGAGGATCACGCGGCGCAGGCGCGTCATGGGCTCCGAGCCTGGGTCAATGCCGGCGAGCTTCAGCGCGAAGTACGCCTTGACGGAGGCTTTGATCTCGGCCGGGCCGCCGGGGTAGATCGCGAAACCTCCGCCTGGGAGTTGGCGGGCGAGAATGGAGTCCGCCGCGCGGGCGATGCGCTCCGGGTTCGGCGGATTCCATGAGCCATCCGCCGCTGGCGGGTGCATCCAAAGCAGCAGGCTGAACCAGTCCGATTCGAGCGTGGAGTCCGATGTGAGATCCGCCCACCAGAAGCCTTCCGGCCGTTGCAGCCGGGCTAAGGCTTCCGCGCCCCGGTGCAGGGCGTGGGCCGCTGCGCTCGAGAGGGCGTCCTCCACTTGGAGATCGGAACTCATACGGTGGCGATAGTCGTCAGACGAACGGTGCCGGACTGGAGTTCCGGCGGGAGATTGAAACGGACGTCCTCCTCGACGATGTCTATCTCCTCAACGGTGGAATAACCGCGCTCACTTAGGGCCTGCATGACCTCTTCGACGAGATGCTCCGGCGCGGAGGCACCCGCGGTGACGGCGACGCTATCGACGCCGGCGAACCATTCGTCGCGCAGGAAAGAGCGGTCGTCGATGAGATACGCCGGCACGCCCTGGTTGGCGCAGACTTCGACCAGACGCTTCGAATTCGAGCTGTTCTGCGAGCCGACCACCAACAGCAAGCGGCAGAGCGGCGCGACGGCCTTGACTGCCATCTGGCGGTTCTGCGTGGCGTAGCAGATGTCGGAGGACTTCGGCCCGGCGATCTTCGGGAAACGGCGCATCAGGATTTCGACAATGCCGCGCGTCTCATCGAGGCTGAGGGTCGTCTGCGTCAGATAACAGACCTTGTCGGGGTTCTCGACCTGGACGGCCTCGGCGTCGGCTTCGGTCTCGACGATGATCGTGTTCCCCGGAGCTTCGCCGTAGGTCCCCTCCATTTCCTCGTGGTCCCGATGGCCGATGAGCAGAATGGTGTAGCCGTCGCGGGCAAAGCGCACGGCTTCGAAGTGGACCTTGGTGACCAGCGGGCAGGTGGCGTCCACCACCTGCAGGCCGCGCTTTTCGGCTTCCTCGCGAACCGCGGGCGAAACGCCGTGAGCGCTGAAGATGGCCCGGCTGCCGTCCGGTACTTCGTTCAATTCATTGACGAAGATGGCGCCGGCGCTGCGAAGCTCTTCCACCACGTGGCGGTTGTGCACGATCTCCTTCCGCACGTAGATTGGAGCGCCGTAGAGGTCCAGGGCGATTTTCACGACGTCGATGGCCCGAACGACTCCGGCACAGAACCCACGCGGACGCAGAAGGATGGCCTTCTTCCCAGCGGTCGCAGACTGGCTCATAGGATTAAGTCCAGTATACCAGCCTGTTGCGGGCCTTCCGGCCGGTTACCGGCGCGTCAGAGGGGTGACGGAGATACTGCGAAACTCCACCAGGCCGTGGTCGCCCTGGAGGACAAAAGGTCCGGGCTTGCCTTCGTCGGCGCTCATGACCATGGCGGTGGGGCCGACAATCTGCACTTTGTCGTGAATTTTGATGCCGTTCAGCGTGACCGTGAGCTGCCGGCCGATCAGGCGGATCTCGATCTGTTGCCATTCCCCCGGCGCTTTGCTGGCGTTCTGCGTCGGGGCGATGCGGTTGTACAGTGCTCCGTGGCCGTGGTCGGAGGCAGGCTTGCCGAAGTCGTCGTAGATCTGGAGTTCGTAGCGGCCGCGAAGAGCGATGCCGCTATTGGAGCCCTGGGCATAGCGGTATTCGGCGCGGAGGATGAAGTTCCAGAACTCGGGCTTCGAAACGAAGTCGGCGGCGCCTTGCTCGTTCTTGAGCAGACCGTTCTCCACCTTCCAGCCGGGGCGGCCTTCGATCAGCAGACGCCATTGGGACGTGTTGGAGCCGTCGAAGAGCGCGACGGGGCTGCCGGGTTTCCAGGAGCCGTCGTCGGTTTCCTTAATCTCTGGTGCCCGGGTAGCGCGCCAGGAGATTTCGGGATCGGCTTTGTCTCCGACGGTCTGGACCATCGTGCCCTGGAGTTCGTTTGCGCCATTCAGCTTCGCGCGGTAGACCTGCTTGAGGGGCTGCTGGCCTCGCTGGCGCTCGAAGGTGAATTCGAGGACGCCGCCGGCGATGCGGGCCTTCTCGATGCGGTCCACCTGCCCGCCGGGCGCGCCGACGAACGCGCCGCCGATATTGGGCGTGCCGGCTCCGGTGACTTCCAGCCACCAGACGCGGCCACGGGACGTCTGGACGTGGATGTTCCAGCGGCCGTTGAAATCCTGGTCCGCGCCGAACAGGGCGGCGGCGGAGAAAAGAAGAAGCAGAAGGCGTCGGGTGAGCATGGCGGATTCGTAAGGCTAGCGCGCGGTGCGCGGCAACTGCTCGATTGTATCCAGAAGGGCGGTCATCCGGGCGGCGCTGGACGGCTGCCCGCCGTAGCGGAGGTCGTGATAGGCGACTGTGAACTCTTCGACGGCGCGGGCGACCGGAGCGTGTGGCAGGCTGCGGGCGAATTCGAGGGGCGTCTGCTCCGGTTTGCGGACGAAGCCGCGCCGGCGGAGGAGTTTCTGCATGCGCAGGTAGAGCAGGGCGGCATCGCTTCGGGAAACGTCGCCGCGCCGGACTCGCAGCAGGCCGCGGCGTTCCAGCAGCCAGCGCCACGCGGTGCGGCCGCCGAAGACCAAACTGAGAAGGACCACGGCCCCGGCTGCAAGCGATCCAAACGAGCGCTTCGCATCTTCACCGGCCCGGCCCAGCACCTGGCCCGCGTTCGAGAACCAGTGCTCCAGGGTTGCCACGCTGAAGTGGCGGCGGGACTGGTCGACTTCGAAGGCCAGAGTCAACTGCCGGTCGAGATCGTAACCCAGCACCCACTTCTGCCAGAAGATGTCGGCAGCATCAAGGTAGAGGCTGATGCGGGACCACATGCCGGGCACCGCGGAAGTGGGATCGGCCGGGGTGGGGTCGAAGGCCACCCAGCCCTCGCCGGGGATGAAGGCCTCCACCCAGGCGTGCGCGTCGCTCGCGCGGACCACCTGGAAGCCGGTGAGCGGATTGTAGGCGCCGCTCTGGAATCCGGTCGCGACGCGGGCGGGGATCCATAGCGTGCGCAGCATCACGGCCATGGCGGAGGCGAAGTATTCGCAATGTCCGGCACGCCGCTCAAAGAGGAAGTACGCCAGCGGATCGTCGGGCTGATGGTCGAGCGGAGACAGAGAGTACTTATACTGCGTGCGGAGATGGTTTTCGATGGCGCGAGCGCGCGCCATGTCGCTGCCGTAGCCTTGCGCGAGGTCGCGAGCTAGGCGGATGACGCGCGGATCGACAGGCGGCAGCCGGAGATAGTGGATGCGGTCGCTCTCCCGGAGCCGGCCGCGGCCCGCATCCTGGGGGACGGCCGGGCCGCCGATGTAGCTGTAGACGAAATAGCGGCTGTTGTCGGCCTCGGCAAATGGGACCTTGAGCGCGCCAGTGGGCGTCTCCATCACGCGCTCGGAGGACACCCGGAGGTGCTCCGCCATGCCGGCGACGAAGAGGGCGTCGGCGGGGTTGCCGTGAAGAATCACCTGGTAGTAGATTCGTGAACCCTGACGCCGCAACTGCTCGTCGCTCGCGAGCGTGAGCAGGCCGTCCTTCGGGCGCAGAAGCTCCGGCTGCTGGTGGGTGTTGTACCACTTCCACCCGTCGAACTCGCCCAGCGCATTGCCGCGCCACTTCAGCCCCTGGGGCACTTTGTCGTCTCCGAAAGCGACGTGCATCACCGCGCCGCCGCGCCGGCGGATGTCGCCCAACTGGCCGAGCGTGACTTCGTTCGAATAACCGGAGACGCGCGCCGTCTCGCCGGTGAGCTTTTCGAGCGCCGCTCGCGCCGTTCTCGGCAGGACGAAGAACAGGCTGGCGGTGATCAGTAGAATCCCGATGCCTGTCAGCGCCGACAGCCATCCCAGACGCAGGCTGACCGCCCCGGCGCCGCGCGTCACCACCCGCTTGTCTCGCGAGGCGCGCCGGATCTCGGCGCTCGCGAACATCCCGATGCTGAAGAACAGGAACAGAGTCAGGAACAGGAAGAAGTTCGCGCTGCTCGAAAGCACTGAGGCGGCCAGCAGTTCGAGGAACGCGATCATTTGGAGCAGGAAGAAGTCGCGCCGCGTCTCCGCCGTCAGCAGCTTGACGATGGCGACGAAGAAGACCAGGTGGACGACGGAATCGACGAAGGTGCCGGAGAGAAAGAAGTAGTCCAGCGGCCAGAACAGGAAGTACCCGATGGTGGCGATGTCGACCCAGGACTTGGGGATCTCGAACCGAAGCAAGCCGGCCACGATCAGGATGCGAACGATGAGCGCCGCGCCGCCCAGCACCGCCGTGGGCAGATCCAGAGCGTTCGAGCCGGCGACCGCCAGGTACCCGCTGGCCAGCATGCCGAGCAGCGAGAACTGGAAGAATCGTTCGACGCCCGAAGGCTTGAAGTCTACCGCCTGGACGCTCCCGACAGCCATGCGCCCTCCAGCGCCTCGGCGAAGCCGAGAAGTTCGCTCATCTCCATCTCTCGCGCCGAGCAGATGACGAAGATGCTGCCCTTGTAGAACGTGGTGACGCCCTCGCCGCGGCGCCATTTCTGCTGAGCCTCAAACGCGCTGGTCTCGGACGGCATGGCGAAAGCCTCGACCGAGATTCGCGTCCCGGCGCGCTCGAATCCGGCACGCATCCACTGTTTCGCTCCGAGGGAGCGGGCCTGTTCCGGGGCCGCTGAAATGTCGGGGACCTCTGTGCCGGTGGTCCCCCAGCCGGCGACCGTGGTGGGCGGCAGTGGGATCAGCACCGGATCGGTCTTCTCCTGGCAGGCTGACAGCAGCAGGCACAACAGCGCGGCAAGCGCGGCGAGTCGGTGCATCCTGCCTTCATCATAGCGCCAGGGTTCCATAGGGCCTGTGATACAACGGCTACGTGCAACTGTCGCTGTACCACGACTCTCCTTCCTCCGCTCCGCTTGCCGTCCGCTTCGCTGAAGATCGCGTTCTTTCGAAGCTTCGTGCCATCGACTCGAAGGCCCGCCGCAAGGGCTTGGACGCCCTGGACGCAATGAAGAACCCGCTGATCCGCATCGGCATGGAACACACGGCCGACGGGAAGGTGACGAAGAATTCTTACGGGCTTTTCCACTTGGCCTGGATGGCCGAGAGTCATCACGACTGGCCGGCGAAGATCGCGGCGGAACTCGACGAGATTCGCGGCGCGATCCTGTCGACGCACGGGAAGAAACTTCAGTACCTGATCTGGGCCGGCATGGGCGGATCGGCCGAGGACAAGTCGCTATATCACGCCGCCGGGCTGCTGAAGAAGGGTCCGCGCGTCTATGTGCTGGATTCTACCGATCCCGCGAAGTTGAAGGCGATTTTGGCCGACATCACCGCGCGCTCGAAGGGCTCGCTGAAGGATGCGCTGAAGTCCACGCTCGTCGTCGGCATGGCCATGGGCATGACGTCGTATGAGCCCGTGGTGAACCTCGAGAAGATCTACAAGCTCTACGAGAAGCACGGCATTGACTCGCGTCCGAACTTCATTTACATGACGCTCACCGGCTCGCTACTGGACCAGTTCGCCGGGCCCCGCGGCTACCGGCGTGTGGAGTTGCAGCCCGACGGAGGCAATTCGACGGCCGGCCGCCACTCGAGCCCGCTGACGCGCGGCAGCCTGTATCCGCTGGGCCTGGCTGGCGTGGATCTGGCCGATTGGATCGGCGGCACCGCACTGACTGAGGCCGACATCCACACGGCATGGCAACTGAGCGCGTTTCTGGAAGAGCAGGGAAGAACGGGGCGCGACAAGGTGACGCTGCTGCTGTCGAAGCCATTGGCCGCGGTGGCGCTGTGGACAAAACAGAACTTCGAGGAGTCTCTCGGCAAGAGTGAGGAGACCGGTATCAAGATCGTCATCAACGAGCCGGTGCGGCTGGCGAACTATCGCGCGCCGAAGGACGCTCACCAGGACCGCGTCTTTCTGGCCGTTGAGCGCAAGGGCGAGGCCGGGTTGGACCGCGCCAAGCTCTCCGCATTGCGCCGGGCCGGGTATCCGGTGGCGCACCTAGTGATCCCGAAGGGCGCGCCGCTGTCGCGCTACATGCAGTTCATCCACTACGTGGTCTTCGGCCTCGGCTGGCTGCGGCAGATGAACTTCGTGACGCAGCCGTCGGTGGAGTTGTACAAGGCGATCACGAACCCGCTGTACGAACATTCGCGCGTCGTGTCCGGAATCGAGAAGACGCCCGAGTGGCAAAAGATGAAGGCCTCGCCCCGTCAGTTGAAGTACCGCGGCGGACTGGTTCTGCATCTCGACCGGCTGCCCTGCGGCATCGATCTTGACGGGCGTGACGCAGTGTCCGCTTACGCGGCGCTGCTGAAGCAGTTTGCCGATGCGCGCGGCATCGAGTACGGCGAGCTGACATACTTCGGCGACACGCGCTATTCTGCGCAGGGCGTTGCGTTGCGCAAACGGCTGGAGAAGGCAGCGGAGGCGGTCTTCCGGCGCAGGCTGAAGATGCCGGCGGACGTCTACGAGGGCCCGGCGATGAACCACTCGTATCACGAAATGATCATCGGCCACGGACGCTGCCTTTCGACGGTGCTGCTTGCGGAGAAGGCCGAGAAGATCCCGGAGGCCGGCTACACGGCGGACTATCACCGCGCGCAGTTTCTGGCCACGCAAATGGCGCTGGAGCAGCGGAACCGCCTGGTGGTGGCCATTACGCTCAAGGACCTGGAGCCGGCGTCGCTCGACGCGCTGGACAGCTTCTTCTCCGGCGTGGCGCGCCAACTGAAATAGGCCCCCGCGCGAAGTCGTCGAAGGACTCTTTTCCTGCCAGTGTTACGATCATGATTTATGGCTAAGATCAGGCCCGCGGGCAGCAAGAAGGCCGTCACCGGGCCCAAGGCGCCGGGCGCAATTTCCTGTCTGATACTCGTGGTTGTCGGCTTTACTCTGCTCGGACTCCTGCTGTATTACTCCATCGCTCGTGGTTAGCATCCGGAAAGGCGTCAGTTTTCCATGTTGAGAAACGATCAACGTCAGCCCCTTGATCTGCGTCCCGTCACCATCGCGACCAACTACCTGATGACTGCCGAAGGCTCGGCCATGATCGACGTCGGCCACACGCGAGTGCTCTGCGCCGCCACCGTCGAAGATACCGTTCCGGGCTTTCTTCGCAACTCCGGCCGAGGTTGGGTGACCGCCGAATACGCCATGCTGCCGCGCGCCACCGCGGAGCGCACCCAGCGCGAAGTCACCAAGGGCAAGCCTTCCGGACGTACGCAGGAGATCCAGCGTCTGATCGGACGCTCTCTGCGCGCCGTGGTCGACATGGAAGCGCTCGGCGAGCGCACCGTGATCGTCGATTGCGACGTCATCCAGGCCGACGGCGGCACTCGTACGGCGGCCATCACCGGCGGCTACGTCGCAATGGCGCTGGCCATCCGCAAGCTGCTCGAATTCGGCGCCATCCAGCGCAACCCCATCCGCGACTACATCGCCGCCACCAGCGTCGGCATTCGAGGCAGCGAAGTGCTGTTGGACCTTGCCTACGACGAAGATTCGCAGGCAGATGTCGACATGAACATCGTCATGACCGGCGCGGGCGAGTTCGTCGAACTCCAGGCCACATCCGAACGGCTGCCGTTCAACGATGACCGGCTGCTCCAGATGCTCGCGGCCGGGCGCAAAGGCATCTCCGCGTTGATCGCCGCCCAGAAGGCGGCGCTGGGCGTCGCATGATCCTGCGCTGCGCCACGACCAATCCCGGCAAACTGCGCGAGTTCAACCTCGCGGCCGGGCACTTCGGTTTCGAGGACATTCACATCGAGGCTCTGCCGAACCTCAAGCTGCTGCCCGTGCCTGTGGAGGATGGCGCGACGTTCGAGTCGAATGCCGCGAAGAAGGCCATCCACTACAGCGCCTTCTCCATCGAGCCTGTATTCGCCGACGACTCCGGCCTGGAAGTGGACGCGCTCGGCGGCGAGCCCGGCGTTTACTCGGCGCGCTACTCCGGCACTGAGGCCACTGACGAGAACAACAACCGGCTTCTGATCCAAAAACTGCGCGGCGTGAAGGACCGCACAGCCCGCTTCGTCTGCGTCATCGCGCTGGCGCGGCGCGGCGAGCTGATCACCACTTTCCGCGGCGCCGTCGAAGGCAACATTGTCGACGAGGGCCTCGGCCCGAACGGCTTCGGCTACGATCCGCACTTCTTCTACCCGCCCTTCGGCTGTACCTTCGGGGAAGCGGCGAACGAAAGCAAGATGCAGGTCTCCCACCGAGGGCAGGCGCTGCTGAAACTGCTCGAATACGCGCGCACACAACTGTGAACTCCTGGAAGCTGACGCTCGAATACGATGGATCGCGCTACTCCGGCTGGGCCGAGCAGGAGAATGCGCCGCGCACCGTCATGGGCCAGTTGCGCAAGGCCTGCGAAGAAGTGATGGGCACGCGCGTCGACCTGATGGGCGCGGGCCGCACTGATGCCGGCGTCCACGCCGCCGGGCAGGTGGCGCACCTCAAGTCTCCTGCGCGCCGCACCTACCATCCCGAACAGTTGATGCGGCTGCTGAACGACGCATTGCCGTACGACATCGCCGTGCTTGCCGCTCGGGAAGTGCCCGGCCGCTTCAACGCCCGCCACGACGCCATCGCCCGCGCTTACACCTACCAGTTCGCCACGCGCAAAACGGCGTTTTCAAAGAAGTACGTCTGGTGGATCAAGGAGTCTCTGGATGTGGCTCGGATGAAGGAAGCGGCGTCGCTCATCCCCGGCCGCCACGACTTCACTTGCTTCCGCGCCAAGGACCCGCTCCGGCCCAATGAATCCCCAGTAGTCGTCGTGAACTCAGCCTCGATCGAAGTGCAGGACGAGTTGCTCCTCTTCCACATCGAAGCGTCGCACTTCGTCTGGCGCATGGTGCGCCGCCTGGCCGGATGCCTCGCGCGTGTCGGCATGGGCGAGATCAGCGTCGACGACTTCCGCTCCCTCATCGACAACAAACCCAACCCGGGCCTCGACCCCGCCGCCTGGACCGCGCCCTCCTCGGGGTTGTTCCTGTCAGCCGTGCGATATCCTGCTCCCTATGAGGAATGAGCCTTGATCGATGGGTTGAGCTCCAAGGAACGCGCTCGAATTCAGGACCTCCTAGACCTCGTCCCTAAGAACTACGGCTCGGTGCTCGATGTCGGCGCGCGCGACGGTCATATCAGTGAGGCTCTCACGGCCCATTTCCCGCGAGTCTTCGCGCTTGACCTGATGACACCCACGTTCAGAATTCCTGGCGTGACCGCACTCGCGGCGGACGCGGTCCGCCTTCCGTTTCCCGACAATTCGTTCGATTGTATTGTCTGCGTTGAAGTCATCGAACACATTCCGGATGTAGTGGGAGCGTGCCGGGAACTTGCCCGTGTCGCGCGCAAGGAGCTTCTCGTCGGAGTTCCCTATCGTCAGGATCTGCGATTCGGAAGGGTGACCTGTGCGGCTTGTGGCAAGCCGGGTCCTTCATGGGGCCACCTGCATTCGTTCGACGAAGCCCGGCTCGCTGCCCTGTTTCCGGGGATGCGCGTTGCGCGTAGATCGTATGTGGAAAGCAACCGGTCTGTTACCAATTCCCTATCCGCATGGCTCATGGACCGGGCGGCGAATCCATGGGGAGATTACACTCAACGGGAGCCCTGCGTGCATTGCGGAGCGACGCTCGTCAGGCCGGAAACGCGTACGGTGGCGAAGAGGGCTGCCAGCGCGCTCGCTCATCTGCTCAACACGGTCCAGCAAGGGCTTGCCCGGCCGCACCCCAACTGGGTTCACAGCGTCTTCTCGAAGGACTAACGCCCCCGCTTGAACTCCCGCCAGAGCGACCAGCCGATCATCGTCTTCGCGTCGAGGATCTTCCCCTCACGGATCATCTCGCCTACCTGCTTCGGCGTGAACCACTGCCACTCGATCTGTTCGTCCTCCATCGGCGTCGCGTCGCCTGCGGTCAGTTCCTGGGCGACGAAGATGGTCATCTTCTCCGCGACGTAGCCGGGGCTGGCGAAGAACGACACGAGCTTCGTCCACTTCTTCGCTTTGTAGCCGGTCTCCTCACGCAGTTCCCGCTTGGCGGCCTTCAGTACCGTTTCTCCGGGATCGACGCGGCCCGCGGGCAACTCCCACAGGTACGCCCGAGCCGGAAGCCGGTACTGCCGGACCAGCAGCATGCGCCCCTTTTCATCCACTGGCATCATTACGGCCGAGCCTTGGTGCTGCACGATGGCGCGCTTGATCTCAAACCCCTTCGGGTCCACGGCATGATCCAACGTCACGCGGAAGATCGGCGTCGAGCAGATCTCCTGGCTCTCAATCAGTTTCATCGGCATTGTTCTTGGATTGTCTCAAGCGCGCTGGAGCGCCTTCTCAAATTGCTTCAGGCCGCGCGCGTTCATCACGTCGTCTTCGGTCAGCCAGCCGCGCCGCGCCATGGTCACGCCGTAGCGCATGTTGGCCAGGTGCTTGGGGTGATGCGCATCGGTCGAAATGGTGAACCGGCAGCCCAGTTCCTTCGCGCGGCGCAGCAGCACGGCGTGCAGGTCCAGGCGCTCCGGGCTGGCATTGATCTCCATCCAGATGCCATGGCGCGCCGCGTTCTTCGCGATGGTGTCGAAGTCGTAGACGTACGCGTCGCGGTGCAGCAGCACGCGGCCCGTCGGATGACCCATCACCCGCACGGACTTCGATTCCATCGCGCGCAGCAGGCGGTCCGTCATCTCCGTGCTCTCCAGGTTCATGTGGCTGTGGACGCTGGCGATGACGAAGTCCAACTCCGCCAGCGCGTCCTCGGCCAGGTCCATGCGGCCGTCGCGCAGAATGTCGCACTCCAGGCCTGAGAAGATGCGGATGCCGCGGTCTTCCTTGTTGTACTCGCGGACCTGCTGCGCGAAGTCCACGGCGCGCTTCTCGTCCAGGCCGTTGGCCATGGCCAGCGCCTTCGAATGATCGGTAATGGCGATGTACTCGTAGCCCATCGCCTTTGCCGCCTCGGCCATCTCCTCGAGCGTCGCCCGGCCGTCCGATTCGCGCGTGTGCATGTGCAGATCGCCGCGCATTTGGCCTGCCTCCAGTAGCTTCGGCAGTGCGCCCTTCTCCGCCGCTTCGATCTCGCCCTGGTTCTCGCGCATTTCCGGCGGAATCCAATCGAGGCCGAGAGCCTTGTAGATCTCCTCCTCGGTCGCTCCGGCCACGCGGGATTCGTCGCTCACGCGGAACAATCCGTACTCGTTCAACGTCAGGCCCATCTTCTGCGCGCGCTGCCTCAGTGCGACGTTGTGCTCCTTCGATCCGGTGAAGTACTGCATCGCGGCGCCGTAGCTCTCCGGCGGCACGGCTCGCACGTCCACCTGCAAGCCTTCCAGACCCCATCGCGCGCTGGCCTTGTTCTGACCGTGGCCCAGAATGTCGTGGACCCGCGGATGCTTCACGAAACGGTCCAGCGCCGCCGCCGCGCCCTCGCCGGTCACCACCAGATCCAGGTCGCCGATCGTGTCCTTGCCGCGCCGCAGGCTGCCGGCCGGGGTGACGCTGTTGACTCCGGGCGTCTCGCCCAGGTAGGCCGTAAGCTCCGCCGCCGCATTCGCACCGAAGTTCAGCAGGAACCGCCCGGCGCTCTGGCGATACTGGCTGATGCCCTTCAGGATCTTCTCTTCGAGCTTCGCGCCCATGCGCGGCAGGTCGCGGAGCTTGTGATCCTTGCAGAGCCGTTCCAGGTCTTCGAGCGTCGACACGCGGAAGTGGTCCCACAGCACGCGAATCGTTTTTGGCCCCAGTCCCTGGATGCGCAGCATCTCCAGCGCCGTCGGCGGATACTTTTGCAGCAGCTCGTCCCGACGCGCGAACGAACCTCGCGCGGCGATCTCCTCGATCACAGCCGCCAGCCCCTTGCCGATGCCCGGCACGTCGGTCACCTTGCGCGCGGGGTCCTTCAGGATGTCTTCCACGCGCTCGCCCAGCCCCTCGATGGCGCTAGCGCCGTTGCGGTAGCTCCGGATACGGAACGAATCCTCTTCCGCGATCTCCATTAGGTCGGCGGTTTCGCTTAAAAGTTGCGCGATCTCCCGGTTTTCCATCACCCCTCCCGTACCGGCGGCATTTCCGTCGGGGGCCTGGAGCCGCCCAAGGGCTCCACGTGCACCAGCACATCGGCCACCCAGCTCAGGTCTGCCTTCACTTTATTGCGAACCTCTTCGGCGATGGAATGGCTCGCGCGCACAGTCAGATCCGGATCGACCTCCAGGTGCAGATCAACGTGGTAACGGAGTCCGGTCTTCCGGGCGAAACATTTCTCGACCGCAAGCGCACCGGGCACCGTCAGAGCCGTCTTGCGAATCAGACGCATGCGCCGGTCCGACGGCATGGTGTCCATTAGAGTCAGCGCCGTCTCCCGCGCCACTTGCAGACCCAGCAAGACAACAATCAGGCCCACGCCGACGCCGCCCCAGTGGTCGGCCGCCATGAAACGCTCCGGGCTCCAGATGGTTAGACCCACGGCGCCAAGCGCCACCGAACCGGAGAGGATGTCTACCGAGTCGTTCCAAGCGTCGGCGACCAAAGCGCTGGAGCCGATGCGTCTGCCGATCCGGAACTTGTAGGTCGAAAGCCCCGTTTTCGCGGCGATCGAAATCAACAGCGGCCACATCGCCCAGATCGCGGGAGGCTCGTGGGTTTCACCGATGCCGACCGCCGAGCGCCAGACAATCACGCCGCCGGTCAGCACCAGCCCGAGGCCGACGCCCAGGCCGGTGAGCGTCTCGAATCGCCCATGGCCGTAAGGGTGATTCTCGTCCGGCGGCCGGGAAGCCACCCACAGGCCGATCAGAATGACGCCGGAGGCCAGAACGTCGCCCGCGCTCTCCACGCCGTCCGCCACCACCGCCGTGGAACCGGCCAGCAAACCGACCACGATCTTCGCCACCGCCAGCCCGCCGCTGACCACCATGCTGATGATCGAAGCCCGTTTTCCAATCTGTTCCGCCGCGGCCACTCAAGCCGAATATAGCGCATGGCGGCTTCCGCCGCCCGCAAGTCGATGGCAGCGCGTGGCTTGCCGATCTTTTGGACTGGGATTACACTTTGGGAAGCGGCTTCCGCATCTGGGCCGGTCAGGAGAAACTTGTCTCTCCGCCGGTAGTGGCTCCGGATCGGGATCTTTAGGCCTTCATCGGGCGTCAAATCGCCAATCTTTTTTTTGGAAGGAGGGGCCGAAACGAAATGGACGAAATCAGAAAAGCCCCAATGGGGCCGAAGCGCCCCGGATCCGATAAGCTCGCGCAGAACATCCAGGAAGCATTCCTGAATAACGCGCGGAAAGAAAAGACGTTTCTCACCATCTATCTCATGAGCGGGGTAAAGCTCTCGGGCCGCATCAAGAGCTTTGACAAGTATTCCGTGATCCTGGAGACCAACAATCAAGAGCAGTTGATCTTCAAGCACGCGATTTCGACGGTGGTGGTCTCCCGGCCGATGCACGGACCTTCGGGGATCGGGATGCATTCGGCGCCTGCGCCAGGGTCTGGCGGACCCGGTGCGCCGCCGCCTCCGTCCTCAGAGGGCAGCGAGGGATAAGCGCCAAACTTGCCTGAAGACCAGCGCGAAAAGGCGATCCTCGTCGCGGTGGAGCTCACCGGCCGGGGCCGCGCCAGCGGACCGTCCGCTGGCGCCGCCGGGGCCGAGGAGTCTCTGTCCGAACTTGCCGTGCTGGCCGAATCCGCCGGCGCCAATGTCCTCGAAAAGGTGCTCCAGTCGCGCCAGGCCTTCGACCAGGCCACGCTGATCGGAGCAGGGAAGCTCGAGGAGATTGGCCAGATGGTCAAGGCTCTCGAGGCCGATCTGGTCGTCTTCGACCACGAACTCGGCGGTACCCAGCAGCGCAACATCGAGAAGGCCGTCGACTGCAAAGTCCTCGACCGCACCCAGCTTATTCTCGATATCTTCGCTCGTCGCGCCCGGACAAGGGAGGGCCAGCTTCAAGTCGAACTGGCCCAACTCAACTACCTGTTGCCGCGCCTGACAGGCCGGGGCGCCTCCATGTCGCGGCTCGGCGGCGGCATCGGCACTAGGGGACCCGGCGAAACGCAGCTCGAAACCGACCGCCGCCGCATCCGGGGCCGCATCAAGAAAGTTGAAAACGAACTCGACACCGTCCGGTCTTCCCGAGGCGTCCAGCGCGGTCGCCGCCAGGCCGTGCCGCTGCTGACGCTGGCCTTGGTGGGCTACACGAATGCCGGCAAGTCAACTCTTTTCAACCGGTTGACGCAGGCCGGCGTCCTGGTGGACGCTCGCATGTTCGCTACGCTGGACCCCACGGTCCGGCATCTCGTGCTGCCCTCCCGCCGCCGCGTCCTGCTGTCGGACACCGTCGGATTCATCCGCCAGCTCCCGACGACATTGGTCAAAGCCTTCCGGGCGACTCTCGAGGAAGTCACGCAGGCCTCGCTGCTCGTCCATGTCGTCGATGCCTCCTCGCCGCTTGCGCCGGAACACATCGCCCACGTGCACTCCGTGCTGAATGAGATCGAGGCAGGCACGACGCGCCAGCTTCTGGTGTTGAACAAAGCCGATCTGCTTGACGAGGACCCCACTGCGCTCATCCGCCGCCTGGCCGCCGGACTCCCGGCCGTGTGCATCTCCGCCCGCACCGGCGCGGGCACTGTGGAACTGCTTGCCGAGATCGACCGCCTGCTGCCCGAAGACCCCATCCACGACGCCACCTTCCGCTTCCCGCTGGGCTCCGCCGCGAAGGTCCACCTGCTTCACGAATACGCCCAGGTGTTGAGCGAGAAGTACGACGAGGAAGGCGTCACGGTGGAGGCGCGCGTCCCGGAATCCATCATGCGGCGGTTCGCTTCTTACCGGCTGAAGCTACGGTAGGACGCCGCTGCCGTTTCGGTCTTCCTCGCTCACCTTGCGCGCGAAGCACAACTGGCCGATCGTGTAGAACTTGTCGCGGTCCAGCCAGTCCAGCGCGTTGAAGATCGCCGGCAAAACGAAGCCAAAGGGGACCACCAGCAGCGGCCACAGCAGCAGCCTGGGGAAACTCTGGAAGAACTCGAGGATATCGATGAACTTGCGGCCCATGAACCAGAAGTACCCGCCGATGGGCTTCATCTCGATCAGCTCGAAGCCCGTCTCCTTCAGCAGGTTCTCCATGCCCCAGCGCGTGAAGCGGTAGTAGTCGTAGGGCACCATGTGCTCTTCCCACATGGTTGGCACAACGATCAGCATCAGTCCGCCCGGCTTCAGCGCGCGGTTCATCTCGTGCAGCGTGTGGCGCGGCGCCGGTGTGTGCTCCAGCACGGCATTGCTCATCACGCCGTCGAACAGCCGCTCACGGAACGGGATGTGCTCGACCCGGGCAAAGGCGGTGATCCCCTGGTAGCTCCAGTCAGGCTCGCCGACGCCCAGATCGATGCCGAAATAGCGGTGCCCCGCCGAGTCGAAGACCGGCTTGTACTGCGCCTCGCCCGCCCCGGCGTCCAGCACCTTCGCTCCCTTCGGGAGCCGCCGGCAGAACTCCTCGACGTGCTTCTTCATGAACGGTTCGAACGGGTAGATGGCATCCAGGACGAAGCGCGGAATCAGCTTCCGCCCCAAACGCACGATTCGACGGCTCAGCATCGGCCCTCCCGCATCGCTTCATATCCTCCCCAATGCCAGCACACCTGGCCCGTCCACAGCAGCGGACTCAGCCACAATGCGTCCGGCTGCCGTGGCAGGTTCCGCAGCACCAGGTACCCCGCCCCCGCCAGCGAGAGCGCCGGCAGCAGCAGCAGTCGGGCCCAGGCGGCCCTGGGAAAGATCCGCGCCAGCGGCTCCAGCCGGCGCCAGCGAACGAAATACTGCGACGTGCCGTAGCCGTAATGCCGCATCTTGGCGTGGTACTGCTTCAGCGTGAAGATCGGCGGCTGATGCACCACGCGCACGCCCGGCTCGAATAGGAGCCGGAAACCGGCCTCGCGCGCCCGCACGGTGAAGTCGCGGTCCTCGCACATGGCCAGCGTCTCGTCGAAGGGGCCGACGGCTTCCGCCACCTGACGCCGTAACACCAGGTTGGATGTCGAGAGATGCGACGCAGGGCCGCGCTGCAAGCCGGGGTGGAGCACCGGCCCGTCCGTCGAGAGATACTCGAGCCGCGCCGCCAGTCCCGTCCGGCCCGATGTCCGGCTGCCGCCCACGACGTCGGCCTCACCCTGCTCGATGGCCGAGCGTAGGCGCACCAGCCACTCCGGTGGGGCCAGGCAGTCGTCGTCTAGAAAGTAGATCCACTCTCCGCGCGCTTCAGCCAAGCCGCGGTTGCGAGCATGACCGTACCCCGTGGCGGGTTCCAGCACATAGCGCACCGGGAAGCGCGACGAGAACTCGCCGGCCACGCGGCGCGTCTTCTCGCATCCTGCGTTGTCCACGACGATCACCTCGCCTGGGGCTTCCGTCTGCCGCGCGAGTGTCTCGAGCGTCTCCGACAGTAGTTCCGCGCGCAGGCGAGTGATGATGATCACGCTGGTCACGGCAATCTCACTTGTCGGCGGGCTTGCGGCACCAGCAGAAGTAGCCCAGCGTGTAGTCGCGCTTCTTGTCGAGCGGGTCCAGTACGTAGAGGACCGCCGGCAGCAGGAATCCGAAGAACGGCGCCAGCAGCACGAAGACGATCCAACGCCAGCCCTTCTGGAAGAAGCTGAGGACGTTGATCAGCCGGAACGCCAGCAGCCAGAAGAATCCGCCCAGCGCCTCCACGCGAGACTCCAGGCCCGCTTTGTCGAACAGGTACGTCAGGCCGAAGCGCGTGAAGCGGAAGAAGTCGTTCGGGTGCTGGTGGATCTCCCAGTCCATCACCGTGGTCAGGATCAGTTGCCCGCCCGGCTTCAGCACGCGGGCCATCTCCTTGATCGCCTGGCCCGGTTCCTGCAGATGCTCCAGAACCTGGATGTTGATCACCGCATCGAATGCGCCCGTCTTGAACGGCAGCGCGTGAATGTCGCCGATCGTGCCGACGCGGCTGTAGTCCCACGTGCAGTCGCCGATGCCCTTGTCGACGGTGTAGTAGCGCGTGTGCTGGAACAGCGAGGAGTGGACGGATTCGCCCGCGCCCGCGTCGAGGACCATCGAACCCTGCGGCAGCGCGCATGCCGCCTCCTCCAGCCGTTTGCGCAGCGCCGTGTGGAACGGATCCACGATCGCCAGCACGAAGCGCGGCACCAGCGGCTCCACCAGCTTCCGGAATTTCGGGTTAAACACGCGGCCGTCCTAGAGGTAGCGCCAGGGCGTGAAGATCAGGTTCTTGGTGTGAAAGCATTCGTGCGTACAGTGGCAGCCATTGTTCACGCGCTGGCGGAGCGTCACCGCTTCGAAGTCGTTCCAGAGGCGGCGGAAGTCCCAACCATAATCCTTCAGGTTGCCTACCTTCTTCAGCAGCTCACAGAAATAAACATCGCCGTTGGCGTCGATGACACAGCTCTTGTCGCCGGCCCCGCAGACGATGTCGCGAGGCTGCCCTTTCAGTTCACTCAGATAATACCGGTTCAGAAGGTGCCGGCCCAAGGTGGCCATCCAGCCGCCGGACGCGCCCCACCGGCCGTTGAAGTAGCGCTTCGAGTGATCGAGTTGCAGCTTCGAAACTTCCTCGTACTGCTCGACCGTCGGGGGCTCCAGCGTCTTGTCCATCCACACGCCGCGCAGGATGTTCAGGCTGTGATAATCCAGCTTCCAATCCGTGACACCCATATCGAGCAACCGCTTCACGTCCGCCACGTTGTGCTTCATCAGCGTGGTGACGACGCTCAACGACAGCCGCGGGTCTTCCTCGCGGATCTTCTGGAGCACTTCCATCGTGGCCATGGCCTTGTTCCAGTTGCCGGGGACGCCGCGCACGCGGTCGTGATTCTCGCCGATGCCGTCGAGCGAAATGGCGATGTTCAGCCGGAATTCCCGCTTCGACTTGAGAATCTCGCGCACGGAGCGGTCGATCTCGCTCGTCATCAGCGCGTTGGTCGGGATATTGATGTTCTGCGGATGGTTCCGGTCGAGGAAGGTTTGGCAGATCCAGGCGATGTCCTTGCGCAGGAACGGCTCTCCGCCGGAAAGATCCAACCAGATCAGCTCCTTCAGGTTCGAGGAGATGTTCTCGATGTGATCCGGCTTGAGCGACTCACCGTGGTTCAGGTTCTGCCAGTAGAAACACGTCCCGCATTTGGCGTTGCAGTGGTCCGTGACGAACAGAATCAGGTGGACCGGCAAATCCTGGTTCCGGGCGGTCCGGTTCCAGTCAATCAGCTTGGTGCCCAGCATGCGGTGGAGTGCCCCTCAACTATCCAGGGTACACTGCCGCGCGCGGATTCCCTGAATCGTGATTCGGCGGCTTGTGGAAAACGATGTGCAAATCTGGGTGACGGTCTTTGAATTCCTCATGGGATGAAGGGGTTACGGCCTGTTCGTTTTCCACAGGCCTTTCCCCTCGCGGCATGGTTTATCCTCAGGGGAAGGCTCGTGAATATTCCTAACGCATTGACGCTGCTGCGAATCTTCTTCGTCCCGGTCCTCGTGGCGGCGTTGGTGCTCGACAATCGCGACCTGCGCATCTTCGAGTGGCAGATCACCAACCACCAACTCGCGCTGGCGATCTTCCTCGTGGCGGCATTCACTGATCTGCTGGACGGCTACCTCGCGCGCCGCTGGAATCAGGTGACCACCGTCGGCATGCTGCTCGACCCCGTCGCCGACAAGTTGCTGATCTCCGCCGCGCTCATCTCGCTGGTCCACACGCACCGGGTTCCGGCCTGGATCGCCGTGTTGATCATCGCCCGGGAGTTCGCCGTCTCCGGCCTGCGCTCCATCGCGTCGTCGGAAGGCTACACCATCCAGGCGTCGGAATTGGGGAAGACGAAGACCGTCACGCAGGTGCTGGCCGTGGCGCTGATCCTCGCCTCCGCCGACATCCCCAGCTTGAACATGCCGGCGCAGATAGCGCTTTGGGGCGCGATGCTCTTCGCGCTGATCTCCGCCGCCGATTATTTCAGGAAGTTCTGGGGCCGCATCGACGAAAGCGTCAAGACGCGACGCAGAGGCGAGCTGCTGCAACTCGAAAAGGAACGGCAGAAGGCTGAGATTCGCGCCGCCGTGGCCACGCGAAAAGCGAAGACCCGTTCGAACTAGACTCCGGGCGGCGCCGGAGGCGGCTGCTGCGCGGGTTCCGTCGTCACTTTGGGCTGCGGCTGGACCACGTCGTATCCCTTCGGCGTGAAGACCACCGTGCGCACTTGCCCCACTGGCCCAACAGGCTCCAATGGCTTGCCGTTGTACGTCAGGCCGAGGCCGCCGGCATTGCCGGTGCGAATCCGGATGGTTTCATTGGCGCCGAAGCCCTGGCTCTCGCCCGCTTCCATGGCCCGCATCAGGACCCGCTTGCCGTCAGCGACGACGTCGACCCAGACCAATTGCCTGGCCGAGACAGTCACGCGGATGGAGCCCTCTACGGCCGGGGGCTGTGCGGCCTGAGGCGGCGTCGGCGTCGGCGATTGCGCGGCCGGCTCGGCGGTTGGGGTTGGCGACACCGTGCCGGCGGTCTCCGCTGCGGAGGTGGGTGCGGCCGTTGGCGAGGGCATCATGGATGGCGGCAACTGCACCGGAGGCGTCACGACCGCCGAGGCGCTCGTCTCCGGTTCCGACAGCCTCCAGCCGAGGTACAGCTTGTAGAGCCCGGTTGCTCCGACGACGACGAGCACCAGCATGACCAGGCGGATCACCCAGCGACGCGTCTCGGCGGCCCGGTCGCGCATCCCGGTAGGCATCGGCGGAACGTCGATATGCCTGTCGGCGAGAGTCTGGAGTTGGCTCGACGTATGCGCGCGTTCCGCTTCGAGAGCACGGTCGAGTTCTCCGGCGTAAATCGACTCCGGAAGATCGAGGAGGCGGGCGTATTGCCGCACAAAACTGCGGTAGAAAAACCCGCCAGGCAGGGATTCATGGTCGTCGCGTTCGATCGCTTCGAGATACCGGGGGTCGATTCGGAGCGTTGCGGCCACTTTCTCAGCGGAAAGTCCGCGTCGCTCACGTTCCTCCCGGAGCCTTTGCCCTAGGGATTGCATATAGTTGGCGGGGTTCTAGGTGGTATGATACTACACTTGGTTTCAGACGGTCTCCAGCCCCTGTCCGGACCAGGAACAGTCGCCGTCATCATCGTCAATTGGAACAGGCGCGAACTGCTCCTGGCCGCCCTGAGCTCCCTCGCCCAGCCGCAGGGCGTTCCGTTCGAAGTGATCCTGGTCGACAATGGTTCGACCGACGGCTCCGTCGAGGCGGTGCTTGCCTCGTCCGGCGGCCGTCCGTACCCGATTCGCGTCATTCAGAACAGCGAAAACCGGGGCTTTTGCGCCGCCAACAACCAGGGCATCGCGGAGGCGCGCACCGAGTTCGTCGCGCTCTTGAACAACGACGCTGAGGCCGGTGCGCTCTTTCTGCATAACCTTCGGGCCGCGTTCGACGACCGGCCTGATGTCGGCATGGCCGCCGCGAAGATCCTGGTGTGGGAAGATCCCAGGCTGATCGACAAGGCGGGGCACCTGATCTGGCTCGACGGCCAGAACCGGGGGCGCGGTTCCGGGCAAGTCGACGCGGGCCAGTTCGACCGCGTCGAGGAAGTGCTGTGGCCCGACGGCTGCGCGTGCATGTACCGCATGTCGATGCTCGACGAAATCGGCGGCTTCGACGAAGATCTGTTCGCGTATGCTGACGACGCCGAACTCGGGCTGCGCGCCCGCATCGCCGGTTGGATCTGCCTGTATATGCCAGAAGCCGTCGTCCGGCACCATCGCGGATCGACGCTTGGCGTGATCTCTACCACACGTTTGCGGTTGATTGAGCGCAACCGGGTGCTGCTGGCAGCTAAACTGTTTCCTGGTACCCTTCTTTGGCGAAACGGCGCGTACTATCTGGCGAGGCTGCTGGCAGGAGCAATGGCCGCACTGCGCAACCGGGGGGAGATGCGCCGCTTTTCGACTCCAACGGAGAAGCTGAGAGCGGCCTTGGCCGTGTTGACGGGCGACCTGGAAGCGATCCTCATGTTGCCGAAGACCTGGAGGAAGCGCAAAGCTCTGCGCCCGATCCGACGGTTGACCTCGAGCCAGATCACAGCCCTGCTGAAGAGGCATCAGATCTCACTGAAGGAACTGAGCGAGCAGGCGATTCCGCCGCCGCCCCGGTAAGCCAGGCGGCGGTGCTCGATTCGGAGAGCGCGCCTGCGGATCTCAACTCCTGTCCCGGCTGCGGTTCGGGTTCGTTTCGTACGCTTTGCCAGGCGGCCGACCGGCTGTACGGCACCACCGACAACGTCTTCCTGATCGTCGAGTGCCGCGACTGCCACATGGTGCGCCTCTACCCGTGGCCCGATCCGGCTGAACTCGCGACGTACTACCCCGAAAACTACTGGTTCGATCCGAGCGACGACGGCTGGCGGAACTACGCGCTGCGCGGACACACCGAGTTCGTTCGCCGCGCACTGGATGAGTCGGCGCTGGCGCTGCTGCCGGTGCTCGATGTCGGCTGTGGCGCGGGCCTCTTTCTGCGCGACCTCGGCCTGCCGCCGAACCGGCTGGTCGGGCTGGATTTCTCGTCGAACGCTGCCTCCGTGGCGTGGAAGACTCACGGCGTGCCGGCGATCTGCGGCGCGTTGCCGCGGGCTCCGTTCAAGCGGGAGTCCTTCGCCGTCATCACCATGTTCCACGTGCTGGAGCACCTCTACGATCCAGTGGCTTACCTGGTAGCGGCGCACAAGCTGCTTCATCCCGAAGGCCGGCTGATTCTCCAGGTGCCCAATGCG
The DNA here is from genome assembly GCA_050789245.1 of Bryobacteraceae bacterium. Classification (GTDB taxonomy): domain Bacteria; phylum Acidobacteriota; class Terriglobia; order Bryobacterales; family Bryobacteraceae; genus PNKE01. Next base: position 22,193 of record JBOZRR010000012.1, read on the forward strand.
TCGTCGTGGCAATTCCTGCTGCTCGGCGAGAACTGGAATGGTCTCGACGTGCCGCGCCACCTGATCCTCTTCAAGGAGCGCGACCTGCGCAACCTGCTGGAACACTGCGGCTTCGAGATTATCCGCACCAAGCACTTCTCGTTGCGCGACAACCCCTCCGGGCTGGCGACCTCCCTGGCGCCGGCGCTCGATCCGAAGGCACGCAAGGTCAGGGGCGTCCGCGAAGCGAGGCTCGTCAAGCAGATCAAGGACGCTCTTCATCTGCTGCTGACTGTGGTTTCCGTGCCCCTCGCGTGGCTCGAAGCGGTCTGCGGCGCCGGATCGACGCTGATGATCGAGGCCCGGCCGCGCCCCAAGTGACGCGCGGAACTTCGATACCCTGGACCCTGATGCGACTGTCCGCCTGGATCTCCGCCGCGTTGTTGGCGCTCGCCGTCCCGCTGACGGCGCAGGACGCCTTTTCCGGCGATTCGGCCCTGGAACTGACGCGTCAGGTGGTGAACTTCGGCCCGCGCCCTCCAGGCAGCGCCGCCGCGGCGAAGATGCAGACTTACATCATCGGGAAGCTCAAGTCCTGGGGCTGGCAGGTCGAGGTGGACGCCTTCGTCGCCACGACGCCCGAGGGCCGAATTCCCATGAAAAACATCGTGGCGATTCGTCCCGCGAAGCCTGGAGCACCGATCCTGGCTGTCTCCGGCCACATGGATACGAAGAAATTCCCATTTCGCTTCGTGGGCGCCAATGACGCGGGTTCCTCCACCGGATTGCTGCTGGAATTGGCTCGTGTTCTGAGAAATCGCGCGGCAAAGCGGGAAATCCGCCTGATTTTCTTCGATGGCGAAGAGGCCTTTCAGAACTGGACCCCGGCCGATTCGCTCTACGGCTCCCGGCATTTGGCCGCGAAGTGGCAGAAGGACGGGACTCTCGGCCACATCGAAGCGCTCATCAATGTCGACATGATCGGCGACCGCGACCTCCGCATCATCCGCGAAGGATACTCTTACGAGCCACTAGCGCAACTGATTTGGCGCGTAGCCGCCGATCTCGGCTATTCTCGCCATTTCCTGAGTACGCCCGGCTACGTCGAGGACGACCACGCGCCCTTCCTCCGGCTCGGCGTCCGTGCCGTGGACCTGATCGATTTCGAGTACGGTCCGAACCACGAATGGTGGCACACCGCCGAGGACACCATGGACAAGCTCAGTCCCAAAAGCCTGGAGGTGGTGGGCCGCGTTGTCGCGGAAACCCTCCGGCGGCTCGACGCAAATTGACTCACATTTCCTGAAAATTGGCTACGATATCTGTCGTTGTCTTTCTTCCCATTACGTAACCTTAGTTAGTATTCGTCGGGTTTGTCTTGACACGCCTTGTGTATTAGATGTATCCCTGTCATTGACTTCCCCTCTACGGTTCAAGCATTAGGTGAGGGGTAAAGATTGCTTTGCACCGGTGGCCGCTGCGACGGCCCCGGTTTTTGGATGTGGGTAAACGGAGGTTCCCTCCGACTTGGAAGGAGTGCTATGAAGTCCCTTAGAGGATACGTGTCTCTGGCCGCGGCCCTTCTGCTGACGGCGATCCCCTCTCTCGCTCAAGTTACTCAGGACCGCCTGTTCGTCACCACCGCCGACTCGGTGGTGGCCTTTAACATCTCCGGTGATGGAACGCTCACGGCTGGTCCTGCCACCACCCTGGGAGGAACCCCTCTCGCCATCGGGTCCTGCCCCGGCAAACCGTTCGTCTTCGTGGTCGTCAACAATGGCGCCACGAACGAGTTGCGCTCCTACAGCGTACTCGCCGATGGCAATCTGACCTCCAACGGCACCCCGGCGGCTCTCGGCACTGCGGCCGCTTCGGAGAACCTTGCGGTCGACCCTTCCTGCCGCTTCGTTTATGCCATCTCCTCGACCCCGCCCACGCCCAGGGTGCAGTTGGTCACGGTGAACCCGGATGGTCTGCTGGGCTCCGCGACGGGGCAGGGCGTCACCCCTGGCGCAAACGTCGGCGCCGTCTCCCCGTCAGGCACTTACCTGCACGTCCTCGTCTCAGGCGACTCTGGCGCTTACGAGACCTACCCAATTGCGGATGGCACGTGGACCCTGGGATCACGATCCAAGGTGATCCCGGACAGCTTTGACACCGTCTCGGAACTCGCCTTTGCGGCGGCTGGAATTGACTCCATCTTCTCCATCTTCACTTACGGGCAGAAGTCCGAGGGCATTGTGGGTTACTCTCTTGAAGGCAACGGCGATCTTGGTTCGGGACCCTCGTCGGTTGGGGATGCCAGCAGGCTCGGCGCAGTCGTAGCTCACCCGAGTGCGGCCTTTGTTTACGCCGCGAATTCTGTCGGTTCAAACCACTCGATCCGGGCCTACCCTGTGCCCCTGGGCGCTGCCGTCAGCGAGGGCTCACTCACCGCGCCCGCAACTGACCTGGTCGGCTATTCCTCCAATGGAACCACCGTTCTGTATGCTGCCACGGCAGACGGCATCACCAGGCTGCGAGTCATCGAAGGCCTCGTGACGGAAGCGCCCAGCACCACGGCTCTCGCCGGCGCCACAAACCTCGCCATCGTCACGGCCAGCGTTACGCCTCCGGGCACTCTGGACGTGACTGTCGTCATCGAAAAGGGCTCCGGCACGAATTGCGTGAATCCCAAGGCGAACGGCTTCTTGCCCACCGTCATCTACGGCAACGCCCAGGTGGCGGCGAACCAGATAGACCTCGCGACGCTATCCCTCGCCGGTTCATCTCCGAGGCGCTGCACTCTGGGCGACTCAGACGGCGACGGACGAACCGATCTCCGCTGCACTTTCCCGGCGAATGAGGTGACCTACCCCAGCGATTTCACTGATTGCGGCACTCTGCCGCTCACCGGCAAGCTCATCGGCGGCGCTGACATCGCCGGCGAAGCCACGATTTGTTTGAAGAAGGGAGCCACCTGCTCCCTGTAAGCCTCTGCTTGTTCTGCCCCGCCGGTCTCGGAGTCCGGCGGGGCCTTTTTTGGTTTAGATGAAGGGTTGTCGGAGGCCCTGAATGAAACTCAAGCTTCTTGTCATCGTCATTGTGGCGGTTCCCCTGCTGCTCGCGCAGGACCGCTCCGCGGCCGCAAGGCTGCGCGTCCTCAACGGTCAGGCCGTGTCTCTGCTCGCTCGCGCCCAGCAGGCATCGCCCGAACAGCGCGCCGCGCTCCAGTCCGAAGCGGCCACTCTCCTCGCAGAGCGCGAATCCGCGCTCCAGGCCCTCATCGCCGAAGATCCGGCTGAATCTCTAAGGCTCAGCTTCCCTCAACAGGTTCTCGACCGCCTTGCCGGAGCCTTCCCCTCCTCCGCCGCGCGCCTGGAGTCTCACGGCCAGTGGCAGGGCACGCTCGAAGCCGTCGTCGAGGACGGCGTGAACTTCACATCCTGGCGCGAGACCATGCGCATCCATTCAGGCGGCCGTTCCATCACGGTCAACCCCGCCAAGCCGGTCTCCGGTGATCTCAAGTGCAACGACACCATCGCGGCCTCCGGTGTGCTATCCGGCAATCAACTAGCAGCAGGCGAAGTGAACCTGGTTGCCGAAGCGGCTGCTGTCTGCTCCACCACCGGCGCTCAGAACATCGCAGTCATCCTGGTCAACTTCCCGTCCTCGCCGCTGCGCGCCACCCTCACTCCGGACCGCGTCCGGGGCATCTTCCTCGGCAATGCGGGCGGCGGCGAGCAGGTCGCCGTATCCAGCGACCGGTCCATCAGCGACCTGTGGTTCAAGAACTCCGACGGCAAGACGTGGGTGAGCAACTCAGGCGGCGGAGCGCTGAAAGTCGTCGGTCCCTACACGCTAAGCCAAGACATGGCCTACTGCACCTGCGGCGCGAACGGCTGTTCGGATAACTCGGGCGCCGTCCGGCAGGCCGCCTACGCCGCCGCCGACGCCGACCTCGACTACAACCAGTACTCCCGTGTCGTCATCCTGCTGCCGAATAACGGGACGTGCAGCGGCATCGCCGGTGTGGCCAGCCTCGGCTGCTGGTCCTCGGAATCCCCCGGCGACGGCCGCACCAATACCTCCTGGACCTGGTGGCGCGACGATCAGGCCGACAGCCGCGGCAACGGTGTCATGCTCGGCAGCCACGAGATGGGCCACAACCTGACGATGGGCCACTCCGGCAGCCGCGACCACGGCACGGAGGTCATCGGCGCTATCGGCGCCGCCGGAACGCGTAGCGAGTACGGCGATCTCTTCGGCACGATGGGCAGTTGGAACTACGGCTTCTACAATGCGCATCACGCCGTGACGAAGCTCGCCTGGATGAGCACGGCGAACTACATCGACGTCACCGCCAATGGGACTTACTCCATCTCGTCCTACGACACGCAGGGGAATGCCGTGAAGGCCATGCGCATCCGCCGCGGCACCGGCACGACGAATGCCTGGTTCTGGCTGGCCTACTACCCCAGCACCGGCCTCTACCTGGCTCCCTTGGGCGACCAGATCCACACCGCCGCCATCATCCATGCTCAGGACTCCGCTACCCCCAGCGGCAAGACCGATCTGCTCGACTTCACCCCCGCCACCTCGAGTTGGAGCGACCCCGGCCTTGCGGTGGGGCAGTCCTGGCAGGATCCCTACAGCGATGTCGCCATCTCGGTGGACTCCATCTCTAACGGCATGCTGAACGTCACCGTGACGTACTCCGCGCCGCCTTGCACCAATGCCAACCCGGCCGTCGAGTTCGTTCAGACCTCGCTCGAAGCCTCGGCGATCTCCGGCGCGACCTATGACGTTCGCGTCACCAGCAACGACTCCACGTCCTGCGCCGCCCGCACCTACAGCCTGTCCTCCAACATGCCCGATGGCGGCGGCTGGAGCACCGCCTGGACCTCTTCGTCACTCAGCCTTGCGCCCGGCGCCACCGGCTCCACGCGGCTGACCAAGACGCCGTCGTCGAGCGTGCCCGTGGGCAGCTATACCGTGAACGCCGTGGCGTCCGCGCCGTTCAACTCGGGCTCCACCGGCACCTCCACCGGCAGCGCCACGGCGGGTGTCACGGTCGTGATTCCTCCGCCCGCGCCGCCGTCCGCGCCTTCGGGCGTCTCCGGCAGCGTCACGCTCAGCGGAGCGGGCAAGAACAAGACCTTCCAGTCGTTCACAGTCCGCTGGACCGATAACTCGTACAACGAGGACCGGTTCGAACTGAGGCGTTGCGTGATGACCGGCAAGGGCCGGACGCAGACCTGCACGTACGACGGTTGGTCCGCCACCGCGGCAGCGAACGCGGTCAGCTACTCCTCCACTGTGAAGCCCGCGACGGGCACTTACCGGTTCGAAGTCCGTTCCGTGAACAGTGTGGGCCCGTCCGGCTGGGTCGCCTCCGGCTCCGTGTCTATTCCCTGATCGCGGGGCGTTCCTTTGGGTGGCGTTCTTTCGGAAAGAGCGCCACTCATCGACCGTGTGCCGCCGCCGACGGGCTGCATCGTGAAAGTTTCGATCACTGGCCGGCCCGTGCGGTCGCGGAAGACCTTGCGTCCGGCGGGCTCGTAGCCTTCCGCGGCGGCGAACTCCAGGAAGCGCTGCGCGCTGCCCGGCACCAACTCTTCCCCTGGGACGTGGGCCACATAGACACTGTTTGGCATACGCAGTTCCTCGCGCGTGCTGTTCGCGTCCTGCTCGGAGCCGGCCGGATTCGGAGTGCACAGACCCACGCGGCCCCGCAGGAACAGCCGCGTATTGTCGTAGAAACCCCAGTCCAGCAGGCACACGCGATCGGTTCCGGACTCGCGGACTGAGTGCATCGCTCCGTAGAAGGCGTCCGACCACACTGGTGTGCCGCCGAAACGGAATTCGTCAGCGTAGTACGTCAATGTGGTCGCGATGCCGGAACATGCGACAATTCCCACGGCGACGGATATCAAGGACTTCATAACTCGCCGTTTCTCAGCGAGTGATGACAAAACCGCGCCGATGAACATCTGCGGGAATGGATAGATCAGGATCGTGTGGTGAACCGCGCCCCCAGCATGATGAGTGATCAGCATCATCAGCCACGTGATAAGCCCGGCCGCGAGAAAGAACCGCGAGGCGCCTCCGTGAGTTCCTCGTACCAGAACAACGAGCAGCAGACACGGCAACAGCAAATGTGGTAGGAAATTTGACCTTGGGAGTGCTTTAGAAGTTGCCAATCGCACCGAAGCTGATTCGAGCGTGCCGGAGGGCTCGCGCTCAAATCCTCCCGGCTCGGCCCGCGCCATATAGCCGCGCAACGCCTCGCCGCTGAGCGTCATGTGAAGGACGCGCAACTTCTTCCCGGAATCCTTCAGCGACAGCCCGGAATTGCCCCGAAACGTGACCCAATCGTTACGAACATTGTAGACCAGCAGAGGAGAGCAACCCGCGAGAAACGCGAGAATGGCCGTCAGCGCGCGTCCGCGAGTGACCAGCCCCGCGATTCTGCGTGCAAAGAGCGCCCCCCCCCCCCCCGCAAGTCCTACCAGGGACCAGACGAACAAGGCCTTATCCCACAAACCAAGCCCCAAGAAGAAGAAACCCGCGGCCAACCAACGGGGCCGCAGTGTTTCTCCGAACCGGACCAGCGCCAGCAGCGCGGCGGCTTTCAGCGCGATTTGCAGTGCCACCGGACCCCAGTCACCACGGACTGTCAGCAGAAACATTGGGTCCGCGGCGAGGAGCAACGCGGCGATCCATGCCGCGCGGGCTCCGAGCAGCCGTTGCATGAGCACAAAGCAAATCAGAATCGTTGCCGCGCCGATGAGGATGGCGGGGATTCTGACTGTTGTCGCCGAAACTCCGAACATCGCGAAAATCGGGACGTATAACGCCGATTTGAGCGATCCGATGTAGTCGAAGACCATGAGCGGGACTTGAAGTCCAAACACCTGGATGCATCGCTGCTCGGGGAACGGTGGATAGATGGCGCCGGCGAATAGCGCTTCATCCGTCTGAATTCCAAGCCGGCTGATGCCGGAGCAGGCAAGGAAGATGAACCCCAGAGCAAGCAGGAGCGGGTAGAGGAAAAGAGCAAACCGCCTCACTTCTACATATTGCCAGAAGAGAAGGCTTACGCGGGTATTCCACATAGAATTGACCGAAATGCCGCGCTTGAAGGTCCAGTTCACCCTTCCCTCTGGCGGGTGTGGCTGTCCCGGAATTCCACATCCGATGTTGAAGATTCCCGCAACCCAATACCGGACATGGACGTCCGAATGAGTGATACACTTGAGACCAGCCGCATCCGGCGGCACTGTTGGGAGGTCCATGAAGAAGCTGCGTCTGATTCTGCCGGCCGCCACCCTCGCCGTGGCGTTTTTTGCGACATCCGGCATCTCCTTCGCCACCAAAGAAATGGCGAAGAAGGAAAAGAAGCCTTGCACTACCTGCCACGTCAAGGGCGACATGAAGAAGCTCAACGACACTGGCAAGTACTATCACGAGAAGAAGTCACTGGAAGGCGCCCCCGCGGAGAAGAAGTAACCCTTTCCCGCCGGAGGCTCTCTTAAGGACAGCAAGGTTCTTCCGTGGCGCAAACTTCTTCCCCGTCATGAAGCGCTTTGCTAAACTGTTGCGCGTGCCGCCCTTCCAGGGCGGCGTTGGAGGAATATGAAACGCTTTCGTCTGCTGATTCCGGTTCTCACGCTGGCGGCCGCTTTCCTGGCCACCACCGGCGTTTCCTTCGCAACCAAGGAAATGTCCAAGAAAGAAGGCAAGGCCTGCACTACCTGCCATGTGAAGGCAGGGAAGAAGGACCTGAACGATACCGGTAAGTACTACCACGAGAAGAAGACCCTCGAGGGCGCGCCGGCTCCGAAGAAGTAGTCAGTTTGGGGGGGCGGCGCTGAACCGCCCCCGTTCCGTCTGAGAGATTTCCCTCCTCGCGTCCACTAACTCTGTGGACGTGCCAGACTCACTCTCCATCCTGGCCGGACTGCTTGACCGGCACCTCGCGGCAGCCGCCGCAACCTGCCTCTTCCCTCTCGCCTGCTATATCCTTCTCTCCGGACTCGACGACCTTGCGCTAGACCTCTGCTGGGTCTACCGTCTGATCCGCCGCCGCCGGCCCGCTCCAGCCGCTCCGGAGACCGGCGAACCCGCCGTGGCGCTCTTCATCCCCTGCTGGCAGGAAGCCGCCGTCATCGGCGACATGCTGCGCCACAACCTCGCCTCCATCGCCTATTCGAACTACGACGTCTTCGTCGGCGCTTACCCGAACGACCAGGACACGATCCGGGCCGTCCTGGAGGTCTCCGCCACGCACCCTCGCGTCCACCTCGCCCTCGTGCCCCATGACGGCCCCACATCAAAGGCCGACTGCCTCAACTGGATCTACCAGCGCCTGCTGCTGTGGGAGGAATGCGCCGGCCGCCGGGCCGATGTCGTCGCCATCCACGACGCCGAGGACCTGATCCACCCGCGTTCGCTCGAACTCTACGGGAGTTACTGCCGTCGTCACGGGATGGTGCAGCTTCCCGTGCTGCCGCTGGCGACGTCGGCGCTCGAACTGACGCACGGCGTCTACTGCGACGATTTCGCGGAGTCTCAGGGCAAGGACCTCGAGACGCGCGTCAGCGCCGGTGCATTTCTGCCCGGCTGCGGCGTCGGCACGGCATTCCGGCGCGAAACGCTCGAAAGACTCGCCGCGAACGACGCGAACCGGCTCTTTCAGCCGTCGTCGCTCACAGAGGACTACGACAACGGCTACCGGCTGAGCCTGCTCGGCGAACCGCAAGTCTTTATTCCGCTCGAAATTACGGACGGCGCGCCGGTGGGAACGCGGGAGTATTTCCCGCGCCGCTTCCGCCAGGCGGTACGGCAGCGATCCCGCTGGGTCACTGGCAATTCGCTGCAGGCCTGGGAGCGCTTCGGCTGGGGCCGCCGCGCGGCCGACGCGTGGTTCCTCTGGCGTGACCGCAAGGGCCTGTGGGGCAACGCCATTTCGTTGATGTGTAATGTCCTTCTGCTCTACGGCATGGCTTCGTGGACGCTGAGCACGGCCGCGGGACGCCCGTGGCTGCTGCGCGAACTGGTCCGGCAATCGCCGGGCTTCGACCTGCTGCTGCTCGCGACCTCGGCGCTGTTCGCGTCGCGAATCGCGTTCCGCATGGCCGCCGTGGTGCGCGTTTACGGAGTCGTGTTCGCACTCGGGGTCCCAATCCGGATGGTCTGGGGCAATGTCATCAACACCTTGGCGACGGCGCGCGCGCTTTGGACGTGGGGCAGGGCACGGGCGCTGGGCCGGCCGCTCGTCTGGGTAAAGACTGAACACGCCTATCCGACACGTGGCGCGCTGCTCGTGCACAAGCGCCGTATCGGCGAAATCCTCGTGGAACACACGTACTGTTCTCGAGAGGACGTCGAGCGCGCCCTCGAGACTCGTGTCGAGGGACAACGTCTCGGCGAACGCCTGATCGAGATGGGCGTGCTGACGGAAATCGAGCTGTACGAGGCACTGTCGTTGCAGCAGTCTCTCCCGACGATTTCGTCGATTCCCGCCGGCATTTCGTCGAGAATTGCTCGAGCGCTCCCCGCGAAAGTCGTCGAGAGATTGCAGGTTCTGCCCTTCCGGATCGAGGCCGGCGAACTCTTCGTCGCCGGGCCCCGCATCCCCGACGACGCGATGCACGACGAAATCCGGCGTTTTACGCGACTCGACGTGCGATTTCACCTGATGACGCCGTCGGAGTTCGCGGGCGCCATGCGGCGGCTGGAACTCACGGTCTGACCGATACAATCTGGGAATGAGGTTTTTGCTGATTGCGGCGCTGGCGTGCGCCGCTCTGGCGCAGCCGCCGGTCGAGAGCCGGCGTCACGCGCGACTGGTCGTTCGCGGCGCGATGATCGTCGACGGCACGGGCACGCCGCCGTACGGACCGCGCGACATCGTCATCGAAAACAACCGCATCACGGCTATCCGTCCGCCCAGCGCACAGCCGCCGGCCGCCGGAGAGACTGTGATCGATGCGCGCGGGCACTATGTCCTGCCGGGCTTCATCAACCTGCACGGGCATACGCAAGATTCGCGAGCGGGCAATCCGTTTCCTGTCGAGTACACGACGAAACTGTGGCTGGCGTCGGGGATCACGACGGTGCGCGACGTGGGGTCGGACTGGAACAAGGCGCGCCAGTGGAAGATCGACTCCGAGGACGGCAAGCTCGCCGCGCCGCGCCTGCTGCTCTACCGCACGTTCGGTGCGGCGACGAGGGAGGAGGCCTGCACGCGGCTCGAGGAATATCGCACGGCCGGCGTCGACGGCATCAAGATCTTCGCGACACCGCGCGATATCTTCGCGGCGATCCAAGACTGCCGCGGGGGGCTGCGCATCGCGCACCACGCCGCAATTGCGGAAACGAACGCCTGGGACGACGCCAACTTCGGCGCCACGTCGATCGAGCACTGGTACGGCATCCCGGACGCTGCGTTGAAAGACGGGGTCCAGAACTTCCCGGCGTCGTTCAATCACGACAACGAGCACGACCGGTTCCGTTATGCCGGGCGGTTGTGGCGCGAGGCCGATCCCGAGCGTCTGGCGAAGTTGCTCGACCGGCTCGTGGAAAAGGGAGTGGCCTGGGATCCGACGCTGTCGATCTACGAGGCGGCGCGCGATATCGACAAGGCCCAGAATCAGCCGTACTTCGCCGAATACCTGCATCCGGCGCTCGAAGAGTTCTTCAAGCCGAATCTCGACAATCACGGCTCGTTCTTCACCGAATGGACAACGGCCGATGAGGTCTATTGGAAGGAGAATTACCGCCTCTGGATGAGCGCGCTCCGGCAGTTCGAAGAGAAGGGCGGCGTGATCGGCACAGGCGAGGACGCGGGATACATCTATCGCGTCTACGGCTTCGGCTATTTGCGCGAATTGGAGCTGCAGCAGGAGGCGGGATTCCATCCGCTGACGGTCGTCCGGCACGCGACCGTGAACGGCGCGAGGGTGCTCGGAATGGAGAACGAACTCGGCCGCGTACGCGCCGGATGGCGGGCGGACCTGGTGATCGTCAAAGGCAATCCGCTGGCCGATTTCAAAATGCTCTACCCGCACAAGGGCGGCATCGTGTGGACCATCAAGGACGGCATTCCATACCGCGCGGCGGCGCTGCTCGAAGACGTGCGCGGGATGGTGAAGAAGGCGAGGGCGGCGAAAAAGTGACGCGCTTTCAATTCGAGGCGCGAACCAGGATCATGGCCGGGCCGGGCCGCGTGAATGAGATTGGCGAACCGGCGCGGGCTTTGGGCGGCGTCGTGCTGCTGGTGACCGAGAAGCCGCTGGTGGAGGCCGGCCATGCGGCGCTGGCGGAGCGCGCGCTGCGCAATGCGGGACTGCGGGTTCACACGTATGCCGGTGGGAGTCCAAATCCCAATTCGGCGCTCGCCGAGGAAGTGAAGCGGATGGCCGCGCCGCATGGAGTCGAGGTGATCGTCGGGCTCGGCGGCGGCAGCGCGATGGACCTGGCGAAGGCGGCGAACTTCCTGCTGACCAACGGCGGCACGATGAGCGACTACCTCGGTTATGGGCGCGCCGAACGCGAGTTGCTGCCGATGATCCTGATCCCAACCACGACAGGGACGGGCAGCGAGGCGCAAAGCTATTGCGTGATCTCGGACGCCGCGACGCACCGCAAGATGGCGTGCGGGGCGCCGTCGGCGGCGGCGAAGTTGGCGGTGCTCGATCCGGAGCTGGCGCTGTCGCAGCCGCGCGGCGTGCGGGCCGCGTCGGGCTTCGACGCCCTGACGCATGTCGTCGAGACGTGGGTGACGACGAAGCGCAACGATCTGAGCTCCGTGTTTTCGCGCGAGGCGTGGCAGCGGATCTCGGCGAACTACGTTCGTTCGCTTGAACGGTTGGACGACATCGAAGCGGTCGCCGCGATGCAGTGGGGCGCGTTTCTGGCTGGATGGGCGATTGAACATTCGATGCTCGGCGCGGCGCACGCCTGCGCGAATCCGCTGACACAGACATACGGCACGACGCACGCACATGCGCTTTCGGCGCTGCTGCCAAGCGTGATGTGCTTCAACATGGAACTGGTGGAGGCTCGCTATCGCGAGTTGGACGAGGATCTTGCACAGCGGGTATCTGAGATGATCGACGCCGCAGGACTGCCGAAGGCGCTGCGGGATTTGCACGTGCCGGAAGCCGATCTGCCAGTACTGGCCGCGCGCGCCGCCGAACAGTGGACAGGCAATCACAACCCACGCCCCTTCGACGAAGAGGCCGCGCGGGAGATCTACCGCGCGGCGTGGTGAGAAGACCAGTGCTCAGTACGGGGCGGCGAGCTTTTCGAATTCCATGGCGTTGAAGTCGCGGAGCAGGCTGGGCTCGCCTAGGCCTTTCTTGGAGATCGGCGCACGGTAGAGGCAGCCGCCCTCGGCCCAACAGAGGGCGTTGCCGGCCAGACTTGCCCACTCCCAGTCGCTAAACGACTGCCGCTCGGCGCGGGCGGGGTTCTCCAACTCGTGTTCGTCCCAATAGCAGGATTTACCCTGCCGGGCTCCGATCTGCTCATGGGCCAGTTTCCGCAGCAGCCAGCCGTAAGGGAGGGGGAGTTCGAAGATGGCCACGCCGTCACCGGAGCGTGTGCCCCTGCGTTCGCGCAGCGTCCATCCGTTGCGTTGCAGGCGGCGGTAGTAGACCGACGGGCACTCCGCGCCGTAGTCACCTTCGGGTTCGTACGCCGAATCCTGGCGCAAACCGCTGTTTTCGCGAAGCGGGAAGTGCATTCCGGCGCCGTTCAACCAGTAGCTTCGGTTTGATGTGAACAGTCCGCCGCCCAGCCAGCAGTCGCCTTTACCCCACAGCGTCAGTGCCTTCAGGTGCGGCGCGCGCGAGATGGCGGTCCAGGAGCCTCTGGTCTCGGACGACCAGCGGGCATTGCGAGCGAAGTAGATCAGGTGGCGGCCGTCAGGCGAGAGGTCCGACCGGCGCTCGTAGATGCGGCCACGGAGCCACTGCCCGACCGTGAAGTCATCGTTTCGCAGATCCCAGCCAATGGCGCAGACGGCATTCGCCGGGCCGCGCCGGAGGATGACCGCCGTGGGCGCGTGGCTCGCCAGCAGCACGTGGAGCCGCGCGGGGAATCGCTTTCCGGGTTGCGTCATTCGAGGCCGGAGAACGTATTGCAGGCATCCACGCGGCCCTGGTCGTAACCGCGTTTGAACCACTCCATGCGCTGCTGGGAGGAGCCGTGTGTCCAGGATTCTGGCTGGATGACACCCGTGGCCTGTTTCTGGATGCGGTCATCGCCGACGGCCGCCGCCGCGCCCAAGCCGCTTTCCAGGTCGCCCTTCTCGAGAAGCTGACGTTGATTGGTGGAGTGCGCCCACACTCCGGCGTAACAGTCAGCCTGCAACTCCATGCGGATGCTGAGCTGGTTCGCGGCGTCCGGGTTGGAGCGCTGGAGCCGCCGGAGTTGCCGTTCGGTGCCGAGCACGTTCTGCACATGGTGGCCAATTTCGTGCGCCAGCACGTAAGCTTGGGCGAACTCGCCGGGCGCGCCGAAGCGCGAGGCGAGTTCCTCGTAGAAGCCGAGGTCGATGTAAACCTTTTCGTCGCCCGGACAATAGAAAGGTCCGGTGGCGGAACTGGCCTGGCCGCAGGCGGATTCCACGCCCTCGCGGAACAGCACGAGCTTGGCGCGCCGGTAGTCGGGAACGGTCTGGGTCCAGACCTTCTGGGCGTCGTCGAGCACGAAGCTGACGAATTCCACCAGGGGCTGTTCGGCGGCATCGCGGGCCGGATCTGCCGCGTTTTCAGTTCCGCTGATGGCGCCGAGCGGATTCACGCCGACCATGCTGAAGAAGTCCTGTTTGAAGACCAGACTGAGCACGCCGAGGACGAGCAGCCCGCCGATGCCGAGCTTCATGCCGCCGCCTCCGCCGCCCATTCCCCGGCGATCCTCAATGTCGCCGCTGACACCCCCGCGTGTCCATCGCATGTACGCAGTTTACTCCGGCCTGGAGCCGGAAGCCGCGTATGCCCTATACTGCTGCATGTTGGACGGGGAGGGTGCGATGACTCCTGCCGATGACTTCTATTTCCGGCCGCAGATCCTGGAGCGGCAACGGATGCTGGAGGCGGCCGCCGACCGGCTGCCGGACGATTACGTCGAAAGCCTGCTGTCCGAGATCGATTCCGCGCTGCAAAGGATTGACGACGGCTCCTACGGGCTGTGCGAAACGTGCCACGAGCCGATCGAGCCAGAACGGCTGCTGGCCGACCCCATGGTCTGCTTCTGCCTGGAGCATCTGAGCACGAAGGAGATCAAGGAGCTCGAAGGCGACCTGGAGCTCGCGTCCCAGATTCAGGGCAAGCTGCTGCCTCCGCGCGGCCTCCAGATGGCGGGTTGGGAGACGAATTACCTGTATCGTCCGGCCGGGCCGGTGAGCGGCGACTACTGCGAGCTGATGCCCGTGGAGGACGGCGGCACACTCTTCTTCGCCGTCGGCGATGTGGCGGGCAAGGGCATGGCGGCGTCGCTGCTGATGACGCATCTGAACGCGATCCTGCGCAGTCTGATCACGTTGAATCTGCCGCTGGAGGATCTGATGTCGCGCGCCAACCGGCTGTTCTGCGAGAGCACGCTGGCGTCGCATTACGCCACGCTGGTCTGCGGGCGCGCGCAGAGCGACGGGCGGCTGGAGATCTGCAACGCGGGGCATTGTCCAGCGATTATTGCGCGGGGAGACGGCATCGCCGAGATTCAGGCGGCGGGCCTGCCGCTGGGGCTCTTCTGCCACAGCGAATACCAGACGCAGTGCATGACCTTGCAGCCGGAGGAGGTGTTGGTGCTGTACTCCGACGGTGTGACCGAGGCGCGCGATCCGGACGGCGAGGAGTTCGCCGTGAATCGGCTGATGGACACGATCCGCCAGTCGTGCGGGCATGGCCCGAAGGGGCTGACGGCCGCCGTGGCGGGCGAACACGTCGCCTTCCGCCGCGGCGTGGCTCCCATGGATGACCTGACGCTGCTGGTGTTGCGGCGGCAGTAAGGCGGGGCATTAAAGACCTCCGGGGCTGAAATGGGGATTGATTTCCCCAGAGGGACGTGCTGAATATCAATCGATGTCGAGGTTCAGGCGTCACTCCACCCGCCGGCTGACCATCTGGCTCCCTGTGCTGATCAGTATCACTGCTGCCCCAGCATTGTTCGCCCAGATTGAAGGAGTCCAGGCGACAAGTGACGAGATCATCATCAAGGCCAGAAATGGCGAGAGTTACAGAGTCTCCGAACTGGCCTTGGATGAGAAGTCGATCCGGGTCAGTCCGGATGGACAGAGAATCGTTTACCACCCGATCTTCCACGGGTATGGCACAGATCCTCGGCTGCCCCTCAAGCTCTGGTCACTCGTGCAGCCGAACAGCCTGGTTGAGATCAAGGTTCCAACGTACTCCCGCTACATCGACACTGTGGAATGGATGGGTGACCGCAATATCCTAGCTGCCGGGGATGGCCACGGGGTCATCATCGACATCCAAGGCGGCGGGGCAACTCACAATTTCTGGGGTAGATTCCGCGGCGAGAAGTTAATATTTCTCTCGCCCGACCGGCAGAAGATCGTTTACGCAAATGGTGTTGGGCGAGTGCCGAGAGAGTTTATTTCGGATGTCGCCGCACTTGCCGTCTTGGGCAAGGGACGCAGCCCTTCCCTGAAACGGCGAGGCCCGAATTCAGGCGTGACGGAGATCTATCCGCCGAGGTCTGATCCGACAAGAGGGACACCCGCGCCGATTCCGGAACGGCGTCATCACTTTCTCAGTGAATTCCTTTGGTTTTCGGACAGCCAGCGGGTCGTGTTTGTGGAAGAGCAGGACGGAACCGCGTGGCTTGTCGTGCTCAGATTGCGCCTTGGAGACAGTGCGGTGTTCGCAAGGGGCGAACGCATCCCGCTGCCTGTGGCTCCAGGCAAGGTCGACGAGCTGGTTTGGGTATCGCAAGACGAAGCACTGCGAGTGGTCATCGACGGAAAAGACGTGGTTGTCGATCCGGCGAAGCGCACTGTGCAGCACGATGGCCAGATTGACCGCGTGTCCGGCGTGATGGCGGTGCCCGATCAGCAAGAGCTGGCGCGCGAGGTCCTCTCGGAGTCAGTTGAGGTTCAAGGCCGGGCGCTTCAAGGTGTGGCGGGCATTCCGCGCGACGAGATCGGACCGGGGTTGCGCGCGGCCATCATCAAGGCACTGGAGCGGGAGAACACTAAACATATGCACCACCGGCTGGCTGATCGGGCCGGCAAGCACCCGCCCCCGCTGAAGGCTCCCGAAATGTACTTCCAGATTGGCGAAGCAGTGATCGAGTTGCGGGACCCAGCGTCGATCCCGGCACTGGCCGGAGCGCTTGGAACCGGCACGGCGGTTGCCCGCGCCCTTGCCGCATTCGGGCTCCAAGCAGTGCCCACACTCCTTGAGGTGGTGACCGCAGTGGAGAATGATCCCTCTGAGGTGAACAACGGGTTGCTCGCGCTTCGGTTCATCGCTGAGAAGAATGAAGCTCAGGCTTTGAAAGGCAATCTGCGGGACCAAGTCGTCGCGGCGGCGCGCCAACGTTTGGCAACAGGGAAGGGCATGTTCACAACGACTCTCTGGAACGCCATCGAATTGGCAGCCACACTGAATGACCCAGAACTTCGGAAGACTGTGGAGTCGATCGGCTACGATCGCAGAGAGGTGATCCGGCGCGGGATCACGGACCCGCAACTGATCGAACAAACGCAGAGATACGCGATCAAGGCGCTCTCTGGAGTTCCGCTTTTGCCGCGCCCCTGACCTTACGGCTGCTCCCGGTACGCCTTGTGGCTCTGGTAGAGGGCAACGCGGCTGCTGAGATCGGTGGCAAGCGGACGGTCGTTGTGTTCGGCGGCGAGGGCGGCGGCGCGGCGGGCGGCGTCGACGGCTTCGGGGAAGCGGCCGGCTTCGGCGTAGGCGGCGCCGAGGATGTCGAGCAGGCGGGCGTCATTTCCGCCCGAGAGCTTCAGGGCCTTCTCGCTCAGTTCCACGGCCTGGGCGGCGTTGCGGACGGCGGGGTCGGGGCAAGTGGCGAGGAGCCAGGCCAGGTTGCTGAGGACGGGCAGGCGGTTGGGCTCGTACTTCAGGGCGTTGCGGAAGTGCTGTTCCGCGTCGCGATAGCGCCTCTGCATGATGGAGGCGAGTGCCAGGTTGACATGCAGGTCGATGAGGTCGGGCTGGGCGTCGAGACCGAGCTTCCATTGCTCGACCGCCTGGACAAGCTGGCCGCGCTGCATCAGCACAAGCCCCAGATTGCTGCGCGCGTTGGCCAGCTCGGGCTTCAGTTCGAGCGCCTTCCGGAAGTGCCCGGCCGCTTCGTCCAGGCGGCCTTGCTTCAGCAGCAGCGCGCCGTAGTTGCTGTGGGCGGCGGCGTCGTCGGGGCTCAGCTTCAGCGCCTTCGTCCACTCAGCGGCGGCTTTGTCGATCTCGCCCTTCTCGGAGAGCTCGTAGGCGAGGTCGTAGAGGCGATAGAACTCGGCGGCCGGGGCGTCAATCTTTTCGAGGCCGCCGGGCGGGACGTTGACGAACTCCGGGATGTTCACGGCGCGGTTGGCGGCGGTGGAGTCCTCGATCAGAATGGCGGGGCTGTCATTGCCATTCTCGTCGATATGCGTGAGGAACATCTGCGTATACGGCGAGCGGCTCTTTGAGGAAAAGACCATCCAGCGCCCGTTCGGCGAGAAGCTATGCCAGGAATTCATCAGCGGCGTGTTGCAGTTCATCAGCCTCGCTGTGCCGCCTGCCGACGGGATGATGTAGAGCTTGCCGTCCGGACGCATCAACTGGCCGTTTCTCGCCTGGACGTAGACGATCCACTTGCCGTCGGGCGAGACCTTGGGGAACGAGTTGCTCATGCCGTTGCGCGAGGCGCCGGCGATGGGCTCGGGACGGCCGCCTTTGCCGTTGTTGAAGGGGATGCGGTAGAGGTCGTACTGGATCTGGATCTCGTTCGGGTCGTTCGAATACTCGGCGATCGGCTTGCCGGGCGGATAGGAGTCCTTGGCTTCGGCGCGGACGAAGATCAGCTCTTTGCCGTCGGGCGACCAGACGGCGTTGGCGTGGACGTAGCGCGGATCGTCGGCGCCGGGCAGCGAGTGCATGGCGCCGTCGGCGCGGTTGTACCAGGCCAGGATGCCGCGCGTGGGATAGAAGACCTGCAGGAAGCGGTAGTCCTTGAAGTTCGCGACGTAGTAATCCACCTGCGTGGCGGTGATGACTGAACTGCCGTCGGGCGAGACATGCGACATGAAGCCGATGCGCTTGTTCTGCTCCATCTGGTTGCGGAACTTCTTCCAGGAGATGACGTTCTCGTCGCGGATCTCCATGTGGCGCGAGATGGGTACCAGGGCGTAGAGGCCCTTGTCGTTGTGCGGGCCGTCGAGGTCGATGCCGAGCGTCTTGCCGTCGCGGGAGAAGGAGTGGCAGTTGGCGCAGGTGTGGATGCCCTCCATCAGGACCTTGCCGCGCGGCTCGTTGACGTAGCGCAGGCGCCAGGCGATGTAAGGCATCAGCTTCGGGTGGAGCGGCTTGATCTCGCCCGGCTTCAATTCGGAGGGCATCAGCGGCACGTCGCGATAGAAGATGGGCGCGCCGACGGGATCTTTCGATGTCGTGATCGAAACCTGGCCGCGTGAGACGGGCTTGCCGCGCTCCAGTCCGATGAAGGTGACGGTTGCCGCGTGCGTGACGGAGCGGCTCTTGATGGTCTCCCAGAGTTCGGGCGCGGGCTTCCAGGCACGGGCGGCGGCCTGCTCGGGAGTGAATTCGGGGGGCTTGTTTGTGTTGGAGACGGTGCGCTGATCGATCTCGCCGATCTTCAGGCGGTCGCCGGGGACGGTGAGTGTGAGACCGTCGGCGCCGGAGCCAAAGGAGATCTCGATGCGCCACTCGGACGCAGCGGTGGGGTCGCGCCAGAGAAACGTGGGCGGGACGAAATCCGGCGGAAATATCGAGGCTTCCAACGGGTAATCGACGATGATCGGCGCCGGTTGCGTCTCGGCGCGCGCGAAGACCCAGACCATCGCCAAGACGGCGGGAACGACCATCGGCAGGATCGAACGGATACCCCTCACTCCACTTCCTTTACTCTGAGGATATGATGACGCGATGTCTGGCGCTTGTGGGGATGGCGATTGTTGCCGCGCATGGTCAGGACTGGCCGCAGTTTCGTGGGAATCCGCGTCTGACAGGCGTGGCGCAGACGGCCCCGGCGGCGAACCTCAAGCTGCTGTGGACCTTCGAGGGCGGGGATGCATTTCTGTCGAGCGCGGCGATTGTGGGTGGAGTGGTGTACGTGGGCGGTGAGAACGGCGAGTTGTTCGCGGTGGATCTGGCGTCGGGCAAGTTGCGGTGGAAGACGAAGCTGGGCGAGTCGATTGGAGAGTCGTCGCCGGCGGTTGCGGACGGCGTGGTGTATGTCGGTGATATCGACGGCGCGCTGCACGCGGTGAACGCGGCGGACGGCAAGAAGCTGTGGTCGTACAAGACGGGCGGGGAGATGAAGGCGTCGCCGGTGGTGGCCGAGGGCAAGGTGGTCGCCGGGTCGTACGACGGTGCGCTGTACGCAGTGGACGCAAAGACCGGGAAGCTGGCCTGGGCGGTGAAGACGCACGGGCAGGTGCACTCGACGGCGGCCATCGACGGGGGGCTGGCGTACATCGCGGGGTGCGACGGGCATCTGCGGGGCATCAGGGTCGCGGACGGCAAGGAAGTCGTGTCGGTGAAGGTGGGCAGTTACACGGCGGCGTCGCCTCTGATCGAGAACGGGCGGGCCTATTTCGCGACGTATGACAACGAGATCCTGGCGGTGGACCTGAAGGCGAAGAAGATCCTCTGGCGCTACGAGCATCCGACGCGGAAGTTCCCGTTCATCAGCTCGGCGGCGCTGACGAACGGGCTGCTGATCGTCGGTGGGCGCGACAAGATGCTCCACGCGCTGGACGCCGCGACGGGCAAGGAGCGCTGGAGCTATATGACGCGCGCAAGGGTCGAGAGCTCGCCGCTGGTCGCGGGCGGCCGGGTGTACATCGGCGGCGGCGACGGACGGTTCTACGTCCTGGACGTACGCACGGGCAAGCCCGTGTGGGAGTTCGAGGCGGGCGCGCCGCTGACGGCATCGCCCGCCCTGAGCCAGGGGCGGATCGTCATCGGGTCCAACGACGGCCGCCTATATTGTTTTGGCGGCTAGATTTCGCCGGCGGTCCTGATCAGGATCCTGACCAAGCCGGCCTGGTTGCGGACGCCAGTCTTGCCGTAGAGGCGCTTCAGGTAAGTCCGCACCGTGTGGAGCGTGATTCCGAGGAGTTCCGCAATCTTGGCCGGACTGTGGCCTTCGATGACGGTCTCGGCCATTCGTGTCTCGGCCGGGGTCAGGTTGAAGCGGCCGGCGAGCAGCGCGCGGCGCGCTGTTGGGTCGCCCGCGGGGACAAGGGTCACAACGACGTGCGACGCCTTGGGGCTGTCATCACACAGCACCGCCATGCGCAACTTCAGCGGCGGATGGCCGTCCTTTCTCTGGACAGTGGTTGGGGGTTCCGGCGCAAGCGGGTCGAGTGCGAGTTTGCCGTCTTCCAGCAATAGCCCTTCTGTACGAGGGAGCAATTCGCGTGCGACGGCGTTGAGACTGAGGACCTTTCCGGTCGTATCGAGGAGGAGCACACCTGTCTGCATCACGCCCTATAAAGCGCAAACAGGCCCCAAATGGGGACACCCAGATGGAGACAATCTCAAGAAAAAGCGCAATCGGCGCGTGAAACGGCTCAATTGCCGTTCAGAAAGTGCCGGATGCGGCCAGCAGCCTCGAGGAGGTTCTCCATCGAGTTCGCGTAGCTCAGCCGAATGTAGCCCTCGCCAAAAGCTCCGAAGGCAGTCCCACTCAGGCAGGCGACGCCGGCCTCGCTCAACAGCGCGTCGGCTAATGCTTTTGATTTCCATCCGGTTCCGGTGATATTGGGGAACGCATAGAAGGCGCCGTCGGGCATCGGGCAGCTCACGCCGGGGATTTCGTTCAACTTGCCGATGAACGCGTCCCGGCGGCGGTGGAATTCGGAGATCATCGCCTCCGCCGCATCCTGCGGCCCGTTGAGTGCTGCGACGGCGGCGCGTTGCGTGAAACTGGCGGTGCAGGAGTTCGAGTTCACCATCAGCTTGTTCACCGGGTCCACCAGCGATTCTGGGAACAGGCCATAGCCAATGCGCCAGCCCGTCATGGCGTAAGTCTTTGAAAACCCGTCGAGGATGATAGTTCGTTCCTGCATTTCCGGGAGCGACGCGATGGACAGAACCTTCGGGCCGTAGCTCATGCGCGAGTAGATCTCGTCGGAAAGCACGGTGATGTTGCGGTCGCGAATCAGGTCCGCGATGGCACGGATGTCCTCTTCGGGCATGATCCCGCCCGTCGGGTTGGCGGGGGAGTTCAGGATCACTAGCTTCGTCCGAGGGGTCAACGCCTCCTGGAAGCGATTGAGATCAAAGGAGAAACCACGGTTCTCGAGCAGCGGGATGGGCACCGGCGTGGCGCCGGTGAACCGGATCATCGACTCGTAGATCGGGAACGACGGGTTCGGGTAAATCACCTCGTCGCCGGCGTCGAGCAGCGCGAGCATTGTGAAGAACATGATCGGCTTGCCGCCGGGGACGACGCAGACGCGCGACGGCTCCGCCGCGATGCCGCGCGTCCGTGACAGGTACGCGGCGATCGCCTCTCGAAGTTCAGGAAGCCCCTGCGTGGGGCCGTAGTGCGTGTAGCCCGCGTCGAGGGCCCGTTTGGCGGCCTCGACGATGTGGGGCGGGGTATCGAAGTCCGGTTCTCCTATCTCGAGGTGGATGACGCTGCGGCCCTCTGCTTCGAGGGCGCGAGCGCGGACGAGGACTTCAAACGCGGTCTCGGTGCCGAGCCGCGCCATGCCGGCGGCTAACTTCATGGTTTGCCTCTAGTACGAAAGAAAGGAATGGAATTACGGGTCTCGACGAGTTCGACTGCGTCACCAATGGAGACCGCATCGCCCAGGATGCGGGCGGTAACGCGGCGTCCCGCGCCGGGACCGCTCTCGAGGGTAATAATCGCGAGCTGATAAGGCGCCTCGGAAGCGAATGCCTCCGGCGGCGAATAGATCGTGGTTTCTGTGTAGACGGTGCCGGTGATCGGGCTGTCGCTCATGCGGCCCCCAGGATGGTGACGACCGAGGTTGCGCCGGAACCGCCGAGGTTCTGCGCCAGGCCGAGCGTCGCGTTGAGGATCTGCCGCTCTCCCGCCTCGCGGCGGATTTGCTGGGCGACGTCGTAGATTTGCGCCACGCCGGTAGCGCCAACAGGGTGGCCCTTCGACTTCAAGCCCCCGGAGACATTCACCGGGCGCGCACCGCCCAACGTCGTGCAGCCCGCGGCGGCATAGGGCCCGCCACCGCCCTTCTCGACGAAGCCGAGGTCTTCGGTGGCGATGATCTCGGCGATGGTGAAGCAGTCGTGCAACTCGGCGAACTGGATGTCGGCGGCCGTGACACCGGCCATGCGGTACGCCTTTTCACCGGAAGTGCGGACAGCGTCAAACGTCGTAATCGTGGACTTCCGGTCGAGCGCAACGTGATCGGAGGTCTGCGCGATGCCGAGCACGCGGACGGGCCTGGACGTAAACTCCGCGGCGCGCTCCAGCGGCACCAGAGCGACACAGGCCGCGCCGTCGGAGACGAGCGAGCAGTCGAAAAGCGTGAGCGGATCGCAGATCATCTTCGCGCTCAAAGCCTTTTCGAGGGTGATTTCTTTCCGCATGTGCGCCAGAGGGTTCATCGCGCCGTGATGGTGGTTCTTCACGGCAACGGCGGCAAGCTGTTCGCGCGTGGTGCCGTACTCGTGCATGTGGCGCTTGGCGATCATCGCGAACAGGGCGGGGAAGGTGGCCCCGGCGCCCATTTCGCCGGACATGTCGCCGGCTCCGGCCAGGATTTCGGCTACGCGCGCGGTGGTCTGCGAGGTCATCTTCTCGACGCCGCAGGCGAGGACTATGTCGTGGATGCCGTAGGCCACCGAGGTCCAGGCGTTGTAGAAAGCGGCGCCGGAGGAGGCGCAGGCAGCCTCGAAGCGCGTGCAGGGGACGCCGGTGATGCCGGCTTCGGCGGCGATGTAGGGGGCCAGATGGTTCTGTCCGACGAACGAAGGTCCGGCGAAGTTGCCGAGGCAGAAGGCTTCCACTTGAGAAGCGGCGATGTTGCCGTCTTTCAAGCACTTAAGGACGGATTCGACCGCCAGGGACCGGATGTCGCGGTCCGGAAAAGTACCAAACGCCGTTTTACCGATTCCCACCACGGCCACGGGTCTCATACAATTCAAGCATACCGCCGGGGACAGGTCAGTAGATCGGATTGCACGTTCGGGCGGCGGGAAGCGTCATCTGTACTTAGGGACAGATGCGCACGCTTTCGGAAAGCCCTCGGCGATCGATCGCAATGAGCGATGCGCGAGACTTGCGGGTGCAGGGACGCGGACCCAGCGAGTGGGACCAGCGGCAGGAAGAGTTCGTCCAGGCTAATCTTCGCCGCGTCTTTCTCATCATCTACCGCATGGTCGGCAACGTGGCCGACGCGCAGGACCTGACCCAGGAGGCGATGATCAAAGCGCTCCAGCGGCAGGAGCAGCTCAAAGACCTGGACAAGGCGGCGCACTGGCTCTCTAGGATCGCCAGCAACACAGCAATCGACTTTCTACGGCGGCAGGGGCGCATCTCGTTCAGCGAGCTGGATGATGTGGCCGAGCCGCTCTGCCAACCGGAAAGTGAAAGTCCGGAATCCCGGCTGCTGCGCATGGAGCAGCACGACCAGTTGAACAGCGTGCTCGCGCGCCTGACGCCACGGGAGCGGTCGGCGCTGGTGCTGCGTGACGTGGAAGGACTGCCGGCCGAGGAGGTGGCGGCGCGGCTGAACATCGGGAAAGCAACCGTGCGGTCGCACATCGCGAATGCGCGTGTGAAGTTCCGCAAGATGTTGGGGAAGATGCGATGAAGGGGTGGAGTTCGCATCCGGATGCCGGGCGGCTGGCGCTGTTTGCCGGCAGCGACCTGCCGTGGCTCGAGCGCGGCATGGTCTGGATGCATGTGGCGTCCTGCTCCCGCTGCCGTGGCGAAGTGGAAGCATTCCAGGAAGCCAGCGAAGTGCTGGCGGAAGAGAACGAGCGCACGCTCGAAGAGTTTCCCGAAAGCTGGCAGCGCCTCGAAGCCGAGATGCGCGCGAATATCCGGCTCGGCCTGGCGGCCGGCGCCATTGTGGATGAACCCGGCAGCGAGCCGCGGCCCGACAAGGAACCCGCGATGGCGCCCTCATGGGAGATGGCCGTCGTCGCCGCTTCTTTGGTCATCGTCCTGGCGTCGGGATGGTATCTGCGGCGTCCGGTCGCGAATGTGCCGACAATCGCTGAGGTCGAGCGGCCGGCGGTTGTTGTCGAGGCGCAGGACGCGGGCATCGGAATCCAGGAAAAAGAGGGCGGCATGACGCTGCTGCGGCCTGCCAGCCAGTCGGCCACGGTGGCTGTCGATTTCGGGGCCGGTGCGCGGGCCCAATACGTGAACGGCGAAACCGGACAGGTGACGATTCACCAGGTGTACGTCGATGAATAAGCTGCTGACGGCACTGCTGATGGCGGGCGCGCTGATGGCGCAGGGGCCCGAGGTCCGCCTGGACCCGGCCAGTTCGTTTGAAGTGAAACTGCCCGCCGACGGACCGCTTGCGCTGGCCGGCGCGAACTGGGACCAGTCCAAGGCCACGGCGCGCGGCGGCGCGCTGTTGGTTGATCTGAACTCCAATTTGCAGCTCAAGAATGTCAGCCACCGCACGATCCGCGCCGTGTCGCTGATCGTGATGGCGCAGGATGTAACCCCCGGAGGCAAAGGCTCCGTGACGGTGCCCAGCCTGGATGTCGCGCCAGGCGACACGTTTTCCGTGCGCGTCGATCTGCGGCTGATGCGGCCGCTCGCCCGGGGCGCCGGCGCGCTGGTGGAGGTGGGCCTGGACGGAGTCTTGTTCGAAGACCTCACGTTCTACGGTCCCGACAGACTGAATTCGCGCCGGGCGATGCTCGTGTGGGAGATGGAAGCGCGCCGTGACCGGCGGCACCTGATTGCCGCGCTCTCGCAGGGCGGCACGGCCTCTGTTCAGAAGGAGATGGTGGCCGCGCTGGCACGGCAAGCCTCGCAGCCAAGGCTCGACATGCAGGTGGCTCGCGCCGGACGCTCTACCGCCGCGGAGCCGGAACGCGAACTCGCCTTCACCTTCCTGAAGACGCCTGAATCGCCGGTGGAGCTGCTGGCGGGCAGCGCGCTGGTGTCGGGCAATGAGGCGCGTTCGCCGCGCATCGACGTCGTGAACCGCTCGAAGCGGCCTGTCCGGTCGTTCGAGATCGGCTGGCTGGTGAAGGACAACCGCGGGGCGGAATATGTCGCGGGCGCGGCGCCGGCGATGCTGCCTCTCCAGCCCGGCGACCGCGGCTCTGTTGCGCGCGAGAACGTCCTTCGATTCTCACGGCCGGGCCAGGGCCCGGTGGCGATTGCGAGCCTGGCGGCCTACGTCAATGCGGTCGAGTACGCCGACGGCGAGGTTTGGGTGCCGGAGCGCAGCGCGCCGATGGAGTCCGGCGAGATGCAGCGGCTGGCCGAGTTGTACCGCAGGCGCGGGCTGGACGCCGTGGTCGATCAGTTGCGGCGCCTGAAGTAGACGCGCCACACTGTCAACGTGGCTGTCACCATCGCTCCCAAACAGTACATCGGCCGCGCACCGGAGTGGATCTCTCTGGGCGAGCAGCGCGCGCTCCAGGGCTGGTGGATGGCTTTGGAGATCTACTCACCGGCAACAACACCGCTGCGCCGCATCGAGGCTCTCGGCCGGACGCCCGCCGAATGCGTCGAGATGCTCTCCTCACGCGGGCTGGACCCCCGCCAGTTCGAACTGGTCCGAATGAAGCCACCCTTCTGACTGATGGACTGCCGCTCCAAATGCGGTGCGTGCTGCATCGCGCCCTCGATTTCGTCGCCGATCCCTGGAATGCCCGGAGGAAAGCCGGCGGGAGTCCGATGCATTCAACTCACGGTGGACCTCCGCTGCGCCATTTTCGGCCTGCCGGAGCGCCCGGAGGTGTGTGTGCGACTGCGGCCGTCCCTGGAAATGTGCGCCGCCAGCGCTGGGGAGGCGTTCGACCGGCTCATCCGGCTCGAGCGTCTGACCGAACCGTCCGCGCACCCCGTTTCGTGGCGCGCCGAAGGGCCCTCATGTTAGACTGCAAGAGTATTGCCGTTCGGGGCGTGGCTCAGCCTGGTTAGAGCGCCTGGTTCGGGACCAGGAGGTCGGTGGTTCAAATCCACTCGCCCCGACCATTTCCCTCCCGCCTCACACAAAACCCAGAAAACACTATTAAGAACGCACAGGTAGGTCACAAATGCCGATGTGCGGCCGTGGCCGGCAACCCCTGACAGTACCAAATCGTCTTCATTTATGAGGACGAGCAAGGAAGCCCGCCCGGAACTCCAAAACGTCGAATCTGGAGCAGCGTATGCTACTTGTGAATGCCACACGTGTCCTCTGTCTTGGCGCGGCCCTGGTAGCCGCACCGCTGGTGCTGGGGGCACGCACGAAGACCGACAGCACAACAACCACGAACGGGAAGATTCTGAGCGAAATTAGCGTCGTTCGGGATGATGAGGGGCGACTGGACCGGACGCTCGATGAATTGCAGTCCATCTCGCGGGAACCGCTCCTTTTCAGCATGGAATCGCACATGACCGCCCTGAATGCGGCACGCGATGAGATCAATCACGCCGGGAAGGAGTTGTCCGCTCTGACCAGCTCCGAGCAGACCATGACGGAGAAGGAGCGCACGGCCATCGAGTCCAACAAGGCAAGGCTGGCCCAGGTCGCGAAGGACATCGAGCAGATCATCGTGAAGGTGAACGACGATCACAGCTACCGGCTCCGGCTCGAATACCAGGAAGCCGTGAAGGCCGCGGCGACAGCAGCCCGGGACGCTCACTCGAACGCCCGGCACATGTACACCGTGGCCAAACACGAGATGCCCCGTACACATAAGGCCGGATGACGCTCCTTCCATAACCGGCCGGGCGCGCACCGTGACGAGCGGTGCGCGCCTTTTGTATGGACAGGAAAATGGCGTGGCGTGAAGAGTCGGGTGAGGTGGCGGGCCTGACGGGACTCGAGTGTGCTACCTCTACCGTGTCAAGGTAGCGCTCTACCCCGGTCGGCCTGTTCAGCCCAAACCTGCCGTTCGATTATTTCGAGTGCATTGCGTTTATTTCGATTGTGCGGTAGTGTTGGGTAGGAGATGGAGCATGTCACACCAACCCGTCGTGTTGCCAGAGTCCGAAGAAAGGCAGATTCGAGAGCTGAATCGAATCCTGCAACTCGGATCTCCCGCCCTTGTCGGAGCCGATGGGGAGAGGCTTGAACTACCGAGTTCGGTCTACCGGCTGCTCAAAGAGATCGCGCGGAACATGCAACTAGGACGGGCGATTGTGTTGATCCCGGAGAACCAGCAAGTGACTACCCAGCGCGCCGCTGACCTGCTGGGCGTTTCACGGCCTCATTTGGTCAAACTACTGGAGGCCGGAGAGTTGCCGTATCACAAGGCAGGCAGCCATCGGCGGATCTATCTCAAGGACTTGATAGCGTACCAAAAGCGGCGTGACGCCGAGCGGAAAGCAGCATTGGATCGCATCGCGAAGGAAGCCTTTGAGTCAGGCTTATATGACCGTACCGGCATTCCAGAGGGCGGCGAAGACGAATGAGAGCCGACTATCGAGTCGTTCTCGACTCGTGCGTGCTTATCCCAATGCCTTTGGCCGACACACTCCTCCGGATGGCTGAAGCACCACGGCTCTACCTTCCGAAGTGGTCGCAAACGATCATGGGCGAAGTGACAAAGAACCTGATCGCAAAGTGGGGCATGGCGCCCGAGAAGGCGCTTCGCCGCGAGGGTGAATTGCAGCGCCACTTCCCGGAGGCATGGGTGCATGGCTTTGAGCCGCTTATCGACGTCGTGACAAATGATCCCAAGGACCGCCATGTTCTGGCGGCCGCGGTGAGTTCACATTCTGAACTGATCGTCACCTACAACCGGAAGCACTTCCCGGCGGATTCGCTGGAGCCATGGGCGATCAACGTTGAGGCAC
Organism: Bryobacteraceae bacterium; assembly: GCA_050789245.1. Lineage (GTDB taxonomy): Bacteria > Acidobacteriota > Terriglobia > Bryobacterales > Bryobacteraceae > PNKE01. Next base: position 50,348 of record JBOZRR010000012.1, read on the forward strand.
CTTCAACATTTTTGCGCGGGCTCTATGATCTCGATGCGGGATTGTTCGTCCACAAGCTTCATGAGCAGGCGGCGAGCATTCAGGTGCCTCATCTCCGGCTTCTGCGAGCCCTGGCAAAGAACGTTCCTAGTTTCGTCGAGTACTTCTGTGAGGAGCAAGGAATCGAATTTGGCGGAGATGCGTGCGGGTGAGGTGGTGGGCCTGACAGAACTCGAATCTGTGACCTCTACCGTGTCAAGGTAGCGCTCTAACCAACTGAGCTACAGGCCCCCTTTGGCGGGACTTTCACATCATATCACGGCGACGATGGAGTGCACCTCCAGGCGCTCCACTCTGTACGGGGCGCGCATCGGGCGGTTCTCCGGCAACAGTCTGATTTCCTTGGGTTTCAGGCGGTCCAGGTTCAGCCGGATGGGGCCGATGGGCGGGACGAAATCCACGGCGGCGAAGTCGCCCGCAACCTGCATGGCGGTTGAGTTCAGCAGGTGGATCAGCGTCCGATTTCCCTTTCGGCGCAGGGCGACCTCGACCGTCGGCGGAGCCTCCACGGCGACCAGCGGCGTGAAGCGCGGTGCGACGAGGCGCCGGACGAAATCTCGGATGGCCGGGGCGTGCGTCGCCATGTAGACGTCGCCCGTGGGGCCGGGGACAATGACCACCTCGCCGGCGCCCCAGGACCGCGCGAGCGCGGCGGGCTTGCCAGGGCCGCGCGAATCGAGGGCGGGGTAGCGGCTCTCCAGAACGCGGCATTCGCCGGGCTCCACGTCGAGCCAAAGACCCTTGTGATTGCCGAGGACCTCGCCGCCTCCGATGAGGGCAGGCTGGTCGGCGGGGTCTCCGGCGGGTTGGTATCCGATCCGCGCGGCCAGACGCTGGGCGTTGGCGGCTCCGCTGACGATCAGGCGGCCGCCTTGCTTCGCGTAGTCGAGCAACTGGTCGAAGGTCGCATCGGCGGGTTCCAGCCAGTCCGGCAGGACCAGCAGCGGGTACTGGCGCATGACCTTCGCCAGCTTCCAGTCCGGGATGACGTCGACAGACCACTGGCAGGCGAGCAGCGCGTCCAGCCAGCCGTTGGCGGCGTCGGAGGCGCGGCCCCAGCCGCCGAACATTCGATTGGACCGGCGATACAGCGACTCCTTCGAGAAGACGACGCCGATCTGCGGGATGGATTCGGACTTGTGGGACGCGGCTTCGCGGTCGCGGCAGAACCGGGCGACTTTGCCCATCACCTGGATGTGCGAATCCTCGAAATGGCCCGTGCGGCTGGGCTGGTAATAGACCTGAAAGCCGCCGCCCTGGGCCAGCACAACGGCGGCCTCCTGCTGAAGCTGAACGGCGGGTTTGTGGATGTGGCCGACGCGGTTGGAGTCCGCCTGCTGGAAGCCCCAGGCCATCAGGTCCCAGGGACGATCGTTCTGAGCCAGGTATCTGGCTTCGAGGCGGGCGCGGGAGATGGACGCGTTGCCGAGGTAATCCCCCGAGAGGAAATCGACAGGCAGTGCCGGCTCCTCCGGCGCGAGCGTCGAATAAAGCCAGTTGCTGGCCACCTGGAACCGCGGGTGGGACTGGTGCAGCGCGTCGACGTAGTGACGCACGTACTTGCGGAAGCTTTCGCGATTGAACTCCACCCACTCATGCCAATTTGGTTCGTTGGGCTTGGCTGGCGCGGTGTCGCGGCCTGTCGCCTTCTTCCATTCGGCGAGCGCGCGCGGCGAGTAATCAAGCTGAACGGACCAGCACTCGCCGTCCACCCAAACCCCGTCGAGGTTGTACTTCGATGCAGCCTCGCGAAGCTCGGGGATCATCAGTTCGTCCACGTACGGGCCGAAGGTGGACGTATTGCGTCCGTCGGGCTTGCCGGTGGCATCCAGGCGCGCCCAGTCGGCGTGAAGGCGAATGGCCTCGGCGTCCCAGACGCCGGAGAAGTGGATGTAGAGCGCGACGCCGCGCTCGGCGGTGACGTCGCGCCAGACGCGCAGGGAGTCGTTGAGAATGCCGGGCGCGGAGGGGCCAACGTCTGAGGTCCAGCCGAGCAGGCCGCGATGGCCTTTGGAGTCGTATTGGACGTAGTCGGGGCGTGTGGCGTCCAGAAGTCTGGTGACCATCTCGCGGGTGACATCGCGGCCCAGGGCCTTGTCGGTTTCGGCAGGATGCAGGTCGAAATGGAGCCCGAAGAAGCTGTCGGCGCGGCGCTTGCGCGGCTTGGCGGACTGGGCGGAGAGCAGGGATGGGGAGGCGAGCAGACCGGCGAAGGCGCGCCGGGTCAACGGGCGACGAAGCATACCCCTTACAATATAGGGTTCCCATGTCTTTTGAGATTGAGCAACACGAGCGTGACGGGATCCCCGTCGTCGCACTGAGCGGCAGGTTCGTGGCCGGCGAGCCGCTGGAGCAGTTTCGCCCGGTGGTGGAGGCCTTGCAAGCGCAAGGACACAAGAGCGCAGTGCTCGACATGACCGGCGTGAACTACATAGACTCAAGCGCTCTTGGCGCGCTGGTGGTGGCGCACACGCAAGCTGAAAAGAACGGCGGGACCCTGGCGATGTTCGGCCTGGCGGTGCGGCACCTGGAACTGATGATTCTGACCAAGCTGACCACAGTGTTCCACCTGTACGAGAGCGAGGCGGACGCGGTGAACCACTGCATTCCCGGCCGCGCGGGGCGGACCTTCGACATCCTGGAGTTCGTCGAACAGCAGCGCGCGCAGAAGGCAGGGAAAGGCAAGTAATGCGCCTGGTGGTGGTCGGCGGGATCGCTGCCGGGCTAAGCGCCGCGTCGCGCGCAAGGCGGCTCGATCCGGGGATGGAGATCGTGGTCCTCGAGAAGGGCGGCCGCATCTCCTATGGGGCGTGCGGACTGCCGTATCTGATCGAGGGGCAGGCGCAGTCGATCGACGATCTGACCGTCTACACGCCGGAGTTCTTCGAGCGCGAACGAAACATTCAGATCAGAACCAATGCCGAGGTGTCGGCAGTGCAGCACGCGCGGCGCGAGGTGGTGCTCTCGACCGGCGAGCGCGTGCGGTACGACAAGCTGGTGTGGGCCACGGGCGCGCGGCCGCGTACCCGATTTGACAGTCCGAAAGTGTTCAGCCTGCACACGGACGTGGATGCGGCGCGAATCCAGGCGTATCTCGAGACGAAGAGGCCGAAATCCGCGGCGATCGCCGGCGGCGGCTACATCGGCTTGGAGATGGCCGGCGCGCTTCGGGCCCGCGGACTGGATGTCGCGCTCTTCGATCGCGGGCCGCACCTTCTGCACTGGAACGAAGAGTGGCTGACGAAGATGCTCGTCGAGCGGCTGGAGCGCTGCCGCGTGAGCGTCAACATGAACAGCGCCGTGGCGGACCCGGCCAGCCTGCCGCATGAGATGGTGCTGGCCGCCGTGGGATTGAAGCCGAATGTGGAGGCCCTGGCCGCTGCCGGCGTCGAGACGGGCCGCACCGGAGCGATCCGGACAGACGAGCGGATGGAGACGTCGCTAGGCGGTGTGTACGCGGCCGGCGATTGCTGCGAGGCGCGGCACATCGTGACCGGTTCTCACGTGTGGGTGCCGCTCGGCACGACAGCGAACAAGATGGGCCGCGTGGCGGGAGCGAATGCGGCTGGGCGGCGCGAACGATTCGCGGGCATCGTGGGCACGACGGTAGTGCGCGTCGCGGGACTCGGCGTGGGCACCAGCGGACTGTCGCCCTCCATGGCGAAGAAGGAAGGCTTCACGGCGATCTCAGCCCGCATCGAGGCGCGCGAAAAGCCCAAGTATTTCCGCGGCCGCAAGGTCACGGTGGAACTGGTTGCGGACCGCAACACGCGAAAGCTGCTGGGCGGCGCCGTGGCGGGCGATCCCGATCCGGCGGGCCGAACGAATGTGATTGCGACGGCGCTGACGAAAGGCATGAGGGCCGAGGAGTTCGCCGATCTGGATCTGGCGTATGCGCCGCCCTATGCAACCGTGATGGACCCGCTGCTGATCGCGGCGCAGCAACTGGTCAAGTTGCTAGACTGATTCGTATGGGGAGGGGTGTCGCAAAAGAGCTGGCCTCAGGAGATCGCGCCCCGCTCGTGGGTTTCCAGACGCTGGAAGGCGCGCCTGTGACCTTGTCCGGCATGCTCTCAGAAGCTCCGGTCTTGCTGGCCTTTTTCAAAGCGAGCTGCCCCACCTGCCAGTTGACCCTGCCGTTCCTCGAGAGGTTGCATGGCGGCGCGTTCCGGCTGTTTTTCGTCAGCCAGGACGGCGCCAGAACGGCGAAGGAGTTCAGCCGGGCACTTGAGATTTTAAAGGTGCCGGTGCTGTTGGATCCAGCCGGGGACGGGTACCCGGCCAGCAACGCGTTTGGACTGAGCTATGTGCCGTCGATGTTTCTGATCGAGCCGGACCAGCAGGTGTCATGGAGTTGGGTCGGGTTTCACAAGAAGCAGTTGGAGACGCTGGCGGCGCGGGCTGGAAGGCCGATCTTCCTCCCGGGCGAGAAAGTCCCGGAAGCGAAATCCGGTTGAGGAAGCAAGAACTAGGCTCCCGGGTTGGAGCCACGGCATCGTGTAGAAGACAATTGCAGAGTTAGAGACGGAGCATCGAGAGAGACCATGGCCAAGATCAACGAGATTCTTTCCGGCGCCGCCGCCATCGCCAAGGGCATGAGCGTGACGCTGAAGGAGATGATGAATCCGGTCCTGACCGACGACTACCCGGATGCTCCTCCGAAGTTCCAGGAACGCTACCGCGGCCTGCACGTGCTGCAACGCGACGACAACGGCCTGGAGAAGTGCGTGGCCTGCTTTCTGTGCTCGGCCGCCTGCCCGACGAACTGCATCTACATCGAAGCGGCGGACAACACGGCGCAGGAGCGCATCAGCGGCGGCGAGCGCTACGCCAGCGTCTACAACATCGATTACAGCCGCTGCATCTTCTGCGGCTATTGCGTGGAAGCGTGCCCGACGGACGCCATTACGCACGGCCACGGCTTCGAGCTTGCCAGCTACGACGTCTCGTCGCTGATCTATCGCAAGGAACAGTTGCTGGCCCCGCTGCCGGAAGGCGCCACGGGCCACATCAAGGCCGAAACGCCCGTCCCGGTGAGCGCCGACGGGCACTAGGTGAGCGAAACGAACCCAGTCCGGCCGATTGACGCCGGTGTCCGGATCGGACACGTGCACCTGAAGGTGGCGGACCTCGAAAGGTCCCTCGCGTTCTACTGCGGGGTGCTCGGTTTCGAGCTGACGCAGCGTTACGGCTCACAAGCCGCGTTCATCTCGGCTGGCGGCTACCATCACCACATCGGTCTGAACACGTGGGAGAGCAAGGGCGGATCTCCGCCGCCACGCGGCGCCACAGGCCTGTATCACGTGGCGATTCTCTATCCCTCTCGCGCGCAACTGGCCGACGCGCTGCGACGTTTGCTGGAGGCGGACGTTTCGTTGGACGGCGCCAGCGACCACGGCGTGAGTGAGGCGCTTTATCTGCACGATCCGGATCAGAACGGTCTTGAACTGTACTGGGACCGGCCCAAGGAACAGTGGCCCAGAACGCCGGATGGCGCGATCGAGATGTACACTCACCCGCTGGACCTGCGCAAGCTGCTGGCGGACGCGCCGCCGTTAGGCGTTTAGCAGGCGGTATGCGCGGCGAGCGACGATCAGCTCCTCGTTGGTCGCGAGCGCCAGCACCGACACCGGGGAATCAGGCGTGGACACCAGCCGGTCGCCCGCGCCATTCTCATTCGCATCCGCGTCAAACTCAATGCCCAGGAAGCGCAGGCCCCGGCAACAGGCCGCACGCAACGTAGCCGAGTTCTCGCCGATGCCGCCCGTGAACGCGATGGCATCCACCGAGCCGACCGCCGCGGCGTAGGCCCCGATGGTTTTGCGCACCTGGTACGTGAAGACGTCAAGCGCCGTCGCGGCATCAGCCGAGCCTTTCGCGGCGGCATCCTCAATGTCGCGCACATCGCCTCCCTCGACACCGCTCAGCCCGGCAAGGCCGCTGGTGCGCGAGAGCTGCTTGCGGACATCGTCCGTCGACCAGTGGTGCTTGTCCATCATGTACAGCACGGCGAAGACGTCGAGATCGCCGTGGCGCGTGGCGTTTTCGAGCCCGGACTGCGGCGAAAAGCCCATGGTGGTGTCGATGGAGACGCCTCGATCGATGGCGCAGATCGACGAGCTGCCGCCGAGGTGGCAACTGATGACGCGCAGATCCTCGCGTGGGCGGCCCAGCAGCTCGGGCGCCCGGTAGCTGACGTATTCGTGCGAGGCGCCGTGGAAGCCGTGGCGCTCGATGCCGGCCTCCGTACGCCAGTCGGAGGGGACGCCGTAGTAACGCGCAGATGCCGGTATGGTGCGGTGGAACTCCGTCTCGAAGGCCGCGATCAGCGGCACGCGCGGGAAGATTTCCTCGAACGCTGCGATGGCGTCGAGATAGATCCGGTTGTGGACCGGCGCGGCGGGCAGGTACTCGCACATGGCGTCGAGAACGGCATCGTCGATCCGGTACGTGCCGCGATGGCGCGGGCCGGCGTGAACGGCCTTGAAGGCCACGGCGTCGATCCGCGTGTCGCCGGAACGGATTTCGCGGATGGCGGCGCGGTAATCGGTGACGCGCTCGAAGCGGCCGCGCGCGATCACCGCCTCATCGGGCATCGAAAGAATCTGGTACTTGAGCGAAGTGGAGCCAAGGTTAGGGACGAGGATGTTCATTTGCCGAGGGTGATGGCATTCAGGTTTTTTGTGCAGGGCTGCTGGTACGGGCCCGTGATCTTCACGCAGGCCTCGTTGAAGCGGCGCGCTTCGACGCGGAGCTTCGGATTGCCCTTGGCCATATTGTAGTTGGCAACGCCCAGGTAGAAGTAGGCAGGCGCCATCAGGTCGTTATTGCCGCTGATGAGGGGCAGGGAGGCGCGAAACGCCTTGTCTGTCTCGGCCCACTTCGTCTGCTGGCTGAACGCCATGCCCTGCATCCAGTGGCCAAGGCCGAGCAGGGTCTTCCTGCGGGACTCCCAGGCGGCGGCGTCCATTCCTTCGGGCGCGGCGGTTCTTGCTTCGAGCGCGGTCACAAGCTCCTGCGAGTACCCGATGGACTTATCCAGCTCCTTCTTCTGCAGGTAGCCGTCGGCCGCGACCAGCAGCATTTCGACGTTCGTCTTGTCCGCCTGAAGCCCGCGCTCGGCAACACGCAGCGCGTTATCCCTGTCGCCGGTCTGTTGAAGCGCCAGGAAGTACCGGCTACTGACCTGCGGGATGTACTGGCTCTGTGGATGGCGCGTCTCGAGAGTCCGAGCCAGGTCGACGGTCACTTTGGGGTCCGTGGCGGCGAGCGCCCCGGCATAGAGAGAGTACTCGCACCGCACGATCACCTGCTTTGCGTAGTCGATCTCGCGAGCGTACTCTTCGGCCGCATCCTCGCCGGACGGCTTGGGCGATGCCAGCATCTTCTGCGCCGCCTCTACGGTTCGCGCCGACCAGGATTTGATGCCTTCAGGGTCGTTCTTCTTCTCGGCCGCTTGCAGCGCGTTGTAGGCGGCATGCGAATTCATCGGATCCTTCGGCAGAATCGCCTCGGCGGCCTGGATCACTTTGTCGAAGTTGCCTGCCTTCAGGTACAAGGGCTGAAGCTGCATCCAGGCGTAGGTGACACCGGCGTGGCCGGCATGGCTCGAGATAAACGCCTCGAAGAGCTCGACTTTCTTTGCCTCATCGTCGGTTTGAGACGCATCCTGGAGCAACTTGCCCTCCGGCGTGCTTGCATCGAGTTCGAAGTGGGGGCGCTGCGCCAGCGCGCTGAGCGCGAGCAGAACCGCCAACACGGAAGCGGATATGACACGCATGGTGGATCCTCCCGGCTCCTCTGAGTTGCTGTTATATAGTACAGAGTTCGGCCCGACCAGTCGAGGCTGTTCCCGTTGATAGAGGCTCCTCATCCATGATGCTCCCGGCGACCTACGCGACCGCTCTCCTTCTGACGATTCTGACCATGTTGTGCTGGGGTTCCTGGGCGAACACCATGAAGCTCACCGGCAAGTGGCGCTTCGAGCTTTTCTACTTCGACTATGCCTTCGGAGTCCTGTTGGCGGCGACGGTGGCGGCGTTCACCTTCGGCTCCATCGAGGGAGCCCCCATCAACGACAAGGAAGTGCTCGCCTTCTCGTTTTTGGACAACATCGCCATCGCGTCAAAGACGCAACTGGCCCTGGCCGTCGCGGGGGGCGTCGTCTTCAACTTCGCCAATATGCTGCTGGTGGCGGCGATCTCCGTCGCCGGACTCGCCGTGGCGTTCCCCGTCGGCATCGGTCTGGCGCTGATCATCGGCGTGGTGCTGAATTACCTCATCAAGCCCGCCGGCAATCCGCAGCTTCTTTTCGGCGGTTCCGGACTGGTGTTCCTGGCGATCATCGCTTGCGCGCTGGCGCATGCGCTTCATTCGCGGAACAAGGCTGGCGGCGCGCCGAAGGGATCGAGCGGCGGCCGGCCGGTGATTCGGGCTGGCGTCGCACGCGCGGCCTCTCCGGTGAAGGGCATCGCGCTCAGCCTCGCCAGCGGTGTGTTCATGGGGACGTTCTATCCGCTGGTGGAAATGAGCAAAGTCGGCGACTTCGGACTCGGGCCATACACCGCGGCATTCTTCTTCGCCGTGGGTGTCTTCATCTCCACGCCGGTCTTCAACCTGTTCTTCATGAACCTGCCCGTGGAGGGCGAACCGGTTAGCTTCCGCGATTACTTCAAGGGCACGGCCAGGATGCACATGCTGGGAGTGGCGGGAGGCGTGATCTGGTGCATCGGCGCCGTGTCGAACTTTGTCGCCGCCAGCGCGCCGCAGAGCGTCAACGTCGGCCCTGCCGTCAGTTACGCCATCGGACAGGGCGCGACGCTCGTCAGCACGTTGTGGGGCCTGCTCGTTTGGAAGGAGTTCGACGGCGCAACTTCAGGGGTGAAGGTCCGCGTGGCCCTGACACTGATTCTCTTCGTGCTCGGGCTGGGCGCGGTCTCCGTCGCTCCGCTCTACAAGTAGGAATTCAAATCGGCCAGAATCGCGGCCAGCGCCTCCGCTGACGGCAACGAGCCCTGCGCCACGCGAACGTTGCCGCCGCCGCGTCCGCCGGCCGAGGCGAGCCTCTCCTTCATCACGTTGCCCGCGTGCAGGCCGGAGTCCTCGCTGACCACGAGCATCAGCGCCGGGGGCTGCGCGCACGAAGCGACAAACGCCGCGTTCGGCTGCGACGTGAAACTGTTGCACAAAGCGCGCACATCGTCGTCCAGGGCAGGGAACTCCGCGAAATGCACACGCCGCCCGGCCGGCGACGCGGCCGCCTGCGCATACAACTCCCGTCCCTTGTACCCGGCGATCTCCGACGCAAGCCGGCGCCGCGTCTTGTCGGCCTCCCTGGCCTGCTCCTGCAGGGCGGCGGCGAGCGGCGGCACATCGTCGATCGTCGATGAAAAGACGCGCGCGGCGGCACTGAGCGCATCAAAATCGGCGCGGGCCCGGCGCGCGGCGCGTAATCCGCAAACGAACTCAACCCGCACGCTCCCGCGAATCTTGTCGAGCTTCCGAAGCAGAATGCAGCCGATCTCGCCCGTCGTGTGCACGTGCGTGCCGCCGCACGCCGACCGGTCCAGGCCGTCGATCGAGACGATGCGCAGTTCGCCCTCCCGCTCGGACGGATTGCGCAATCCGTCCGCGGCGGATGCGTGCTCATAACTGACGGTGACCGGAAGATTCAGCGCGATCTGCCGGTTCGCCTCGGATTCCACTTCGACAAGCTGCGCGGCCGTAATCTGTGGCGTCTCCAGGTCCACCGTCGACGTCTCCGTCCCGAAGTGGACGCTCAATGTCTTGAACCCGAACCGCGCCTCGAACACCGCCGACAGCAGATGCTGCCCCGTGTGCTGCTGCATGAAATCGAAGCGGCGCTGCCAGTCCACCTGCCCCCGCGCATGTTCGGCGAGCAGCGGCGACGCCAGCACGTGCGCAATTCGATCCCCTTCGTCGACGATCTCGACGACAGGAACGTCGTTCAGTGTGCCGAGGTCGTGCGGCTGTCCGCCGGAGGCCGGATAAAACGCGGTGCGGTCGAGGTAGACACGGCGGCCTTCGTCGTCTGCTTCGACGACCTGCGCCTCGAAATCAATGAGATAGGAGTCGTTGTAGTACAGCCGTTCGGTCATGGGCCCTGGCGGGCTGAATCGGCGCGCTTTCGAGGACTAGACCCACTCCAACGCGCGCTTCTTGTACGCCCAGACGTAGCCTACCACGAGGATCGCCAGGAACACGCTCACCTCGGCCACGCCGAACCAGCCAAGCTGCTTGTAGCGCACGGCCCAGGGGAACAGGAAGACCGTTTCCACGTCGAAGATGACGAACAGGATGGCGATGATGTAGAACCGGACGGTATACCTGCCTCGGGCGTTCGATTCGGCTTCGATGCCGCACTCATACGCTTCCAGTTTCGCCTTGTTCGGTACCTGCGGGCGGATGAACCGGGCCGCCACCAACAAGACGATTGGGAAGGCGATGGCGATCAACAGAAAGACGAAGATCAGCGCATATCCGTCGGGCATGCCTTCACTATACATAAAAATGGACCTCGCTGTCCTGAACAGGGCTGGCCAGGGTGTTCTCTATAATGGAGAGTTTGACGCCCTCCATCACCAAGAGTCCGGACTGGCGGATCCCCGGGACCATGTTCCTGCGCGTTCTGGCGGAGCGCAGATCCCTGATTTATCAAATGGTTCGCAGGGATTTCGAGCAGCGCTTCGTGGGTTCGGCCGCGGGCTGGCTGTGGACCATCATCCACCCGCTGGTGCTTCTGCTGAGCTGGGTCTTCGTCTTTTCCTACTGCCTGAAGATCCCTCCGCCGCCCGGCGCAGGCGACAGCTACACGCTCTATTTGTTCTGCGGATACCTGCCGTGGCTGCTGTTCCAGGACACGGTTCAGCGGTCGGCGAACTCCCTTCTGGAGCAGTCCAGCCTCATCACCAAGACGCTCTTCCCCTCGGAGATTCTGCCGATTTCGATCTTCCTTTCTTCGCTGATGAGCCATGGCATCGCCGTCGCGCTCACCGTGGTGATGATTCGCCTGATGAAGGGGGACTTCAGCGTGGTCGCCGTGCTGCTGCCGGCATATATCGTGCCCCTGGGGTTGTTCGCGATCGGATTGGGCTGGATCTTCGCCAGCCTGCAAGTCTACCTGCGCGACCTGTCACAGGCGGTGGTCGTCCTCATGACAGGATGGTTCTGGCTGACGCCGATCTTCATCGACGCGGACCGCTTCCCGGAGGGCGCTCGCTTCCTGGTCCGCTGGAACCCTCTTGCGCAGGTCGTCAAGGCGTACCGGCAGTTGCTGCTGGGGCAGGGTCTGCCGGACTGGCGGTCGTACTTGCTGCTGCTGCTGATCGCCGCCGCCACTTTTATCGCGGGCGGGCTCATTTTCCGGCACCTGAAACGGGGCTTTGCCGACGTCTTATAGCTCAGGATTTCACTTATTCATGCGGGAGTCATACACGAAATGAGTTGGACCCGACGCCAAGTACTGGCCGGCGCCGCCGCCGCGCCGCTCTTCGCCCAGCGCAGGCAGACCCAGGCCGGCAGCCGCCCGAACATCGTGCTGGTGCTGACCGACGACCTGGCCGCCTGGATGCTCGGCTGCTACGGCAACAAGGAGATTCGCACGCCGAACATCGACGCCCTCGCCGCCGCCGGCACGCGCTTCGTCGATAGCTTCGTCTGCACACCCATCTGCTCCGCCAGCCGCGCGACACTGTTCACCGGCCGCACGCCGAACCAGCACGGCATCCAGGACTTCCTGACGCCGAACCCTGTCGCCGATCCACCGCAGGGCCAGAAGGAGCCGCCCGAGACCTTCTCGCGCGAGGTGATGATCTCCGACTTGCTCTCGCAGGGCGGTTACAAGTGCGGCTATTCCGGCAAGTGGCACATGGGCAACGATACGAAGCCCGGCCACGGCTATCAGTACACCTACACCTTCGACGGCGGGTCCAGCCCGTATCAGGACCCGGTGATGTACCTGAACGGCGAAAAGCGCCAGGAGAGCGGCTACCTGGCCGACCTCATCACCCAGCGGGCCTGTGACTTCATCGACCAGCAGCAGAAGGGCCAGCCGTTCTTTCTGACGGTCAGCCACTTCAATCCGCACACGCCTTACGACGGCCATCCGCAGAAGTACTACGACATGTACAAGGACTCGCGCTTCGAGTCCTTCGGCTTCATGCAGGCCGCGCCGAACGCGCTGCGCGAAAAGAACCTCATGGGCGACATCGTTGGCAATCTGCGCAAGTGCGCGGCGTCCGTCACTGCGCTCGACGACCAGATCCCCGTGCTGCGCCGGAAGCTCCTCCAGAAGGGCTTCATCGACGACACCATCGTCATCTTCATGGGCGACAACGGATATCTGCTGGGCCGCCACGGCCTCTGGAGCAAGGGGCACGCCTCGAACCCCATCAACATGTACGACGAAGTGGTCAAAGTGCCCATGATCTGGAGCTGGCCGGGGCGCATTCCGGTTCAGTCCGCCCGTCCGGAGTCCGTCAGCTTCTACGATCTCCTGCCAACCCTCTGTGAGGCCGGGGGCGTCAGCGTCCCGTCCGGCCGGAAACTCTGCGGGCGCAGCTACCTGCCGCTGGTCACAAACCGGCCGCTGCCTCCGAAGCAGACCTGGGACGATACCGTCTTCGGCCAGTTCCGCTATGCCTGGATGGCGCGCGACAAGCGATTCAAGCTCGTGCTGCGCGACGACGACAACGGCCCGAACGAGCTGTTCGACCTCGGCAAGGACCCGCGCGAGTTCCGGAACGTCTACGACGATCTGGGTTACGTCACCGTGAAAGAGCGTCTCACCGCGCGGCTGAAGGCCTGGCGCGAATCGCTCGCCTAGGGCGCTATTTCAAGCGCTCCAGCCGGTCTTTCGTCATGCGGTAGACGACCGCATATTCGTCGTAGTTCTCCGGGACGGGGATGCCCGCCACCGCACGGAAAATTCCGAGCGACATGTCGCCGCGCGCCAGGTTCACCACGAAGTGCAGCGTGTAATCGCCCGGCGCATAGGGATCTTCGAGGAAGAGGATCTTCGCGTCATGGGGCCACGTGTGCGCCTGCGGCGGTAGCAGCGTGAGGGCCGATCGAATCTCCCCGAGCACCGGTTCGTACCACTGTTCGGCGCGCGGCTGCACAATGCGGTGCTGCTTCCACAGCACCGGGACCAGGATCGCGAACAACACTGCGGCCGGAATGGCCCGTTGCCCCACCAGGCGGTCCAGCAGCCTCGCGACGAACAGCGCGCAGAACAGGTACGGGACGTAGAAGGCGTAAAAGCTTCTCGGCGTGATCATCAGCACCGGCAGCGGAGCCAGCATCAGCAGCAGCCACGCCCATCGCAGCACGGCATCGCGAACGAGCAAAGCGATCAGCCCGCTCGCGCCCAGCACCAGCGCGGCCTGACCGCCGGTCACCTTCATCGGGTGATACATCAGCCAGCCGAGGTAATGCGCCCAGCGCTCCGCTAACAAGGCTGGCGTGAGCCGGGCCTGATAGTCCGGGTTGGCCATCATCTCGCCGCCCCCGAACAGGATGCCGAGCGCGAAGACGGCCGAAAGCGCCGTCACCGCCCACGCGCACCGGGACTTCCACCAGTTCGCGCGATCCGGGTTGAACAGAAACTCGTAAGCCCACATCGCTACAGGCAGGAAGAGCGCAATCTCCTTCACCTTCAGGGCGAGCAGCGCCAGCAGTACGATTGCGGCCCCGCGCTGGAGAGAGGGGTTCGGCCTGCCCAGATAGAGCAGCAGCGCAATCAGCGCCAACGTCAGCGCCAGCACGTCAAAGATCGTGCCGCTGTTCAGGTAGAGGTCGGAGAAGTACGCGTGGTGGCAGAACAAAAGCGCTGTACATGCCGTTGTGATGCCGCTCTTCGCGAGCTTCCACGCCAGCAGCGACGCCAAGCCAATGTTCACCACCAGCAGCGCCAGTTGCACGGCGTGATACGGCCCCGGATGGAAGCCGAAGGCCAGGTACATCCACTTCTCGACAAGAAAACCGAACGGCCGCCAGGTACCCGACCACGGCACGACGGTTTCGGCGAGAAACTGCGACGCGGGCAGGCGCACCGCACGGTGCAGGTTCATCAGGTCGTCGGGCATGAACTGCGCGTGAAGCCCGTGCCCCGCGAAACGCCAGAAGATGGCCAGCACGCATGCGGCGACCGCCGCGATGGCTGCCGCCGCTTTCCAATTCCTCATCGCCCGAAGATGAAGCGCGAACGGCGCGGGTCCGCCCCGCCGTCGAGGACGCCGTTCTCGACGCGGATCAGCGTCGGCGCGGAACCGTTCGTCCACGGCCCTCGCGCGTTGATCACATGGCCCTTGGCTTTCAGCGCTTCGATGGTTGCGGCCGGCAGGCGGGTCTCGACCGAGACGCGGCCCGGCGCGAAGACGTGGCCCGCGAAGCTCGTGTAGAAGTGCTCCGTCTGGACGCGCGGCGCCTCGACGGCCTCCTGCGGGGACATGCCGAATTCGATCAGGTTCAGCAGCACTTGCAGCATGGCCTGGTCCTGATTGTCGCCGCCGGGCGTCGACATCACCAGCCACAACTTGCCGTCCTTCAGCACCATCGTCGGGCTCAGCGTCACGCGCGGGCGCTTGCCAGGAGCCAGTACGTTCGCGTGGCCGGGCGTCAGCACGAACGATTGCAGCCTCGTGCTGAACGGGATGCCCGTATCGCCGGCGATCACGCTCGGCAGCCATGCGCCGCTGGGCGTAGCGGTGAAAGCATTCCCCCACCGGTCGACGACATTCACGCACGTCGTGTCATGCGCGGCGGGGCCCTCCGCCCCGGATTCGAGATTCATCGGGCCGCCAAACGTGCCAGGCTGATGCTCGAGCGACACAACGTCGGCGTCGATCAGCTTGCGGCGCTCGGCCGCGTAGTCCTTCGAGAGCAGCGTCTCTGAAGGAATCTTCGAGAACTTCGGATCACCGTAGTAGCGGTCGCGATCGGCGAAAGCGAGTTTCACGGCCTCGATCAAGGTATGCAGATACGCGGGGCTGTTGTGGCCGAGCGATTTCAGGTCGTAGCCTTCGAGAATTGCCAGCGCCTGCAACAACACCGGGCCCTGCGACCAGAAGCCCGGCTTCACGATGGTGTAGCCGCGATATTCCAGCGTGACGGGCGCGTCGCTTTCGGCGCGAAATGCGGCCAGGTCCGCGTAGCGAATCAGCCCCCGGTTCGCCTCGGAGTACGCCGCCAGCTTGCGCGCGATTCCGCCCTTATAGAACTCATCGCGCACGGCCTCCAGCTTGCGCGCGCGGTTGCCGCGAGCCTTTTTCTCGACATCGCACAGCGACTGCAATGTGCTGGCAAGGGTCGGGGACCGAAACAGTACGCCGCGTTTGGGCGCTTCCCCGCCAGGCATGAAGAAAGCCGTCGAATCGGGCCACAGCTTGAGGAAGCGCGCGCCGTCAGCGATGAACTTGGCGTACTCCTCGCCGATGGGGAACTCGCGCGCATACTCGATGGCCGGCGCGGCCACCTCGCAATACGACTTCGTGCCGTTCTCGCGCAGCGCCAGGATCAGGCCATCGAAGACGCCGGGCAGCACCGCCGAGCGCAGGCCGAGACCGGGGATCTCCGGCATCTGCTCCTTCGTCTCCCACGGCTCTGGCTCGCGCGATCTGTAGAACTCCGGCGTCGCCAGCGCGGGCGCCGTCCCGATTCCGCTGATCACGACGGGCGACTTGCCGGCCAGTTTGATGATCAACGGCATCTCGCCGCCCAGGCCGAAGCGCGACTGCTCCGTCACAGCAGCGGCCAGCACCGACGCCACTCCGGCATCTACCGCGTTGCCACCCGCCATCAGCGTGCGCCAGCCCGCCTCCACCTGAAAGTTGTTCGCCGCGCCCACCATCTCGCGCGTGCCCCGCACTGGCGGGAACATCGTCGTCGGCTGCCCCTGCAAACAGGCGCAGAACAGGGCGGCGGCGGCAAGTCTCCTCGTCATTGACCCTCCAGCAAGCGGCGGTATTTCCGCAATAACTCATAGGCCACCACGCCCCCGGCCGTGGCCACGTTCAGCGAATGTTTGCGGCCCAACATCGGCAGACGGACGAAGGTGTCGCAGCATTCGAGCAATCCTTCGCCAAGCCCGTCCACCTCATTGCCGAACAGCACGCACACGGGGAAGTGCGGCTGCCAGTCGAACAGATCCACGGCAACGGGACTGGTCTCCATCGCCGCAATCTCGTAGCCTCTCGCCTTCAGCGCGCGCACGGCGGTCAGCGCATCGATGTGGTACTCCCACGGCACCGTTTCTTCCGCGCCGAGGGCCGTCTTCGCCACGCCCGTCATATCCGGCCTCGGCGTGATGCCGCACAGCATCAGGCGCTCCAAACCCGCGCCATCCGCCGTCCGGAAGAACGCGCCCGTGTTGTACGCGCTGCGCACATGGTCCAGCAGCAGCACGGCAGGCACACGCTTCACCGCTTCGTAGGAAGCGGACGCGGTGCTCGCAAGAAAGGGCAGCCGTTCCATGGGGGTGTTCTGGGGATTAGGATATCGTGTGCGATGGTGACACTCGACGGAAAGTCGCTCACGCTCGAACAGATGCTGGCAGTGGCAAGGGATGGCGACGAAGTCTCCATCGACGCAATGGCGCTGCGGCGCATGAGGGAGACGCGCGCCGTCATTGACGCGATGGCCAGCGGAGACTCGCCCATTTACGGCGTGAACACGGGCTTCGGGCAGCTCTCCGACGTGCGCATCGACGTCGGCGACCTGGCCGCGCTCCAGCGCAATATCCTGCGGTCCCACGCGTGCGGCGTCGGCGAACCGCTGCCGCGCGAAGCGGTGCGCGCCATGATGCTGGTCCGCGCCAACGTGCTGGCCGGCGGCCTCTCCGGCATCCGCTCGACCGTCGCGAAGCGCCTCGTCGCGCTGCTGAACAAGGGTGTGACGCCCGTTGTGCCCTCGCGCGGAAGCGTCGGCGCCAGCGGCGACCTGGCTCCGCTGGCGCACATGGCCCTGGTGCTGATCGGCGAAGGCCACGCCGAGCTCGGCGGCCGCATCATGACCGGGGGCGAAGCGCTCGAACAAGCTGCCGTGGAACCCGTGGTCCTCCAGGCCAAGGAGGGCATCTCGCTCGTCAACGGAACGCAGGCGATGCTGGCCGTCGGCGGACTCGCGCTGCTTGACGCCGAAGCCCTGAGCGAAGCCGCGGACTGCGCCTGCGCGCTCTCGCTCGATGCGCTGCGCGGCACTCCTCGCGCCTTCGACGAGCGCATTCACCAGGCGCGCCCCCACCCCGGACAGGCGACGAGCGCGGCCCGCCTGCGGGCTTGGCTCGAAGGCAGCGAGATCCGCGAATCGCACCGCACCTGCAAGCACGTCCAGGACGCCTACTCGCTGCGCTGCGCCCCGCAGGTGCACGGCGCCGTGATCGACGCTCTCGCCGAGGTCCGCCGCGTCCTCTCAATCGAACTGAACTCGGCGACCGATAACCCCCTGGTCTTCGGCAACGAGACAATCTCCGGCGGCAACTTCCACGGCCAGCACCTCGCCCTGGCCTTCGATTACGCGGCCATCGCGCTCTGCTCGCTCGCCGGCATCTCCGAGCGCCGCATCGACCGCATGGTGAATCCGATGCTGAACGAAGGACTGCCGCCGTTTCTCGCCGGCCGCCCCGGCCTTGAATCCGGCTTGATGATGCTTCAGGTGACGGCTGCCTCGCTGGTGGCGGAGCTTCGCGTTCTGGCCACGCCCGCCTCGCCAGGATCGATCACGACCAGCGGGAATAAGGAAGATTTTGTCAGTATGGGCATGACTTCGGCGCTTAAGTTCCGTCAGGGGTTGGAGTTAGCGGCGACGGTGGTCGCCATTGAGTTCGTTTGCGCGGAATTCGCGATGGAGTCTCTCCGCCCGTTGAAGACGGGCAAATCTCTCGAGCCGGTGCGGGAAGAATTACGGATGATCATCGAGCCGCGCTTCGAGGACCGCTCGAACGCCGCCGTGATCTCCGCCGTCAGAGAGTGGTTGCGCGCGTGGCGAAGACCCGGTAGCCCGTCGTCCTTCTGAAACCGAGCCCGCGATACAGAGACAGGCCCGCGGGCGACGATTGCAGGATCAGCGGGGCCCTCGAGCCCGTCGCGCGAGCCTGGGCGACGGCATGGCGCATCACCGCCTCCGCGCATCCTCTCCGCCGGCAGCGTGGCAGCGTGCCGACCGAGTAAATGCCCAACGCACTTGGAGTTACCACCGTCGCGGCGCTGGTCACCGCGACGCCGTCCTCGTAGCCCAGCCACATGCGGATCGGCGCGTTCCACGGCTCGGCATCTCCATAAACCGCAGTACCGATCGGCGGAGGGATCTGGAAGCACTCTGTCGCCAGGCGCGTGAAGTCGCGGCGCGTGGCGGCGTTCGTTACCTGGCGGTAGTCAAGCAGCGGAAGGTCGTGGTGGGCGGCGGGGAAGTCGGCCAGTTCCATGCCCGGCGGTTCCGCGATGCAGCTCATGTCGCGGTCGTCGAAGACGCTGAAAATGCGGCGGTTGGCCTTGCGCGACAGGAAGTCCTCGCAGACCCAGAACGACCAGGCTCGACGCGCTTTCGCGTAGTGCCGCTCTGCCCGGTCGATCATTTCGTCGAGCTCATGGTCATAGGCCAGCGGCTCGGTGAGGATGGCGATGTTGAACACCGAATAATCCACGCACGCGGTGATCAGCATCATCCCGTTGTTCTCGCAGGTCTTTCCGTAGAAGGAGAGCGATCCGGCCAGGTTCCGCGTGTGCGCTTCGGCGGAGATCATAGAATCGTCAGCGGATCCACGTCGATGACGAGCGTTGTCGCGGGCCACTTCTCGTTCACGGCATGGCGGCGCAACTGCTGCAATCGCTCATTCAGCTTCGGCCGGGATGTGGACTTGATCAGCACCTGGTAGCGGTATTCGTCCTTCAGGCGTGCGACGGGCGCCTCGGCCGGGCCCATCACCTTCATGCCCTCGCCGGGGTTTTGGAGCAGTCCGGCGATCTCGCCACTGTATCGCATCGCGTCCTCCTGCTTCTGGGCGCGGACGATGATGTTGGCCATGGCGCTGAACGGCGGGTAGCGCATCAGCCGCCGGAACTCGAGTTCCTTTTCGTAGAACTTCGCATAGTCCTGCGCGGAAGCGAAGCGGATGGCGTAGTGCTCCGGGTTGATGGTTTGCAGCAACACGCGTCCGGGCAGGTGATGGCGTCCGGCGCGCCCGGCCACCTGGGTCAGAAGCTGGAAGCAGCGTTCGGCAGCGCGGAAGTCCGGCATGGCCAGCCCGATGTCGGCGTTCACGACGCCGACGAAGGTGACGTTCGGGATGTCGTGGCCCTTGGCGATCATCTGCGTGCCCACCAGGATGTCGTAGTTGCCTTCGCGAAAGCCGCTCAACACCTGCTCGTAGTGATTCTTCCCGGAGACGGTATCGCGGTCGAGCCGCGCGATGCGGGCGCGCGGAAAGGCCCGGTGCAGTTCGTCTTCCACCTTCTCCGAGCCGCTGCCCAGGAAGTAGATGTGGTCGCTGCCGCACTCCGGGCATTCCTTGGGGACGCGCGCGGCGTAGCTGCAGTAGTGGCACAGCAGGCGGTTGTCGCGTTTGTGGAACGTCAGAGCGACGGCGCAATAGGCGCACTGGATGCGGTGGCCGCAGGCTCGGCAGGCGACCGACGCCGAGAATCCCCGGCGGTTCATCAGCAGGATGCTCTGCTCGCCGGCGTCGAGTTTTTCCGTGACGGCATCGACGATCCTCCGCGAAAAGAGTGCATTCTGCCGCGTGGCGAGGAACTCCTCGCGCATGTCGACGATCTCGACTTCGGGCATCGGGCGGTCCGCGATGCGCGCCGGCAGCGAGAGCAACTGGGACTTGCCCCGATCAGCGTTGTAGCGGCTTTCGAGGCTCGGCGTGGCCGAGCCGAGCACGACGACGGCATTCGATTCGCGTGCCCGCACGATGGCGACGTCGCGGCCGTGATAGCGCGGCGTCTCGCCCTGCTTGTAGCTGTGGTCGTGCTCCTCGTCGACGATGATCAGCCCGAGATCGGGGACGGGCGCGAAGACGGCCGAGCGGGTGCCGACGGCGACGCGCGCAGTGCCGTCGCGCAGGCGGCGCCACTGAGCGGCGCGCTCGGAGTCGTTGAAGGCCGAATGAAGAATAGCCACGCGGTCGCCGAAGCGGGCATGGAACTGGCCGGCGACGGCGGGCGTGAGGGCGATCTCCGGAACCAGCAGCAGGGCGCCCCGGTTCAGCCGGAGGGCCGCGTCGATCGCATTCAGGTAAACCTCAGTCTTACCGGAGCCGGTGACGCCGTGGAGCAGGAAGGTCTGGTAGCGGCCGGATTCGAGCGCGGCGCGGATGGCGTCGAAGGCGGCCTGCTGATGCTCGTTCAACTCGTGCGGCGGACGGGCCCAGGCCTCGTCGGCGGCCAGCGGCTCCGGCTTCAGTTCCAGCAGCTTGCGGCGGGCCATGGCGCGCGCGGCCTGGGATGCGCCTTTCACGCGCAGTTCCAGCTCTTCGAGGTTGTGCGAGCCGGGGTGCAGTTCGAGGAACGAGACCAGTTCGCGCTCGGACTTGGTGAGCTTGACGCCGGCCGGGCGGCCCTGGAACTCCAGGCGCAGGCGGGCGGCGGGGGCGCGCAGCGGGTCCTTGCCGGCGACATCTTGTTCCCGGACCAGAAGGCCTTTTTTTTCAAGCGCTTTGATGTGTTTCTTGGCGCCGGTGACCTTGCGCTCGAGCGTCGATTCAGACAGTGCGCGCTGCTCGAGGGCGCGCAGGATATCGACGGCCGGGTCGCCCGCGGCCTCGCCGAGGATCAGGCGGCGGGCGACATCGCGGCCCTTGTCGGTCAGCGACCAGACGCGCGTCTGGCGGACCTCGCCGGCAAGCGGCGCCATGGAGCGCAGGACCTCGCCGAGCGGAGCGCAGTAGTACGAAGCGATCCAGCGGCCTAGCGAGAGCAGTTGGGCGTCGAAGACGGGTTCGGCGTCCACCAGGCGTAGGGCCTCGCGGGTGGCGATCTGGGGTGGGTCGTTGTGGATGCGCAGGGCGACGCCGGTCAGTTTCCGGGGGCCGAAGGGGACAATCAGGCGGCAGCCGGGGCGGACGCGGTGGCGCAGGGTCTCGGGAAGCGAGTAGGTGAAACTGCGGTCCACTGGCACGGGCAGGCTGACATCCACAAAGTCGGCATGGGAATCCATCAACGGGTGTAACCTTCGACTATCTGCAGCGACCTTCAATCTAGCAGGAGAACCCTAATGAAGACACTTCTCTCTTTTTGCGCGATGTTCCTGATGGTAGCCACCCTCGGCTTTGCGGCCGACATCGACGGTAAGTGGGTGGAGGAACGGAAGTTCACGCCTCCAAACGGCGGTGAAGAGCGCACCATTACCACTACGTTCGAACTGAAAGCCGACGGCGCGACGCTGACGGGCAAGATTACGACCTCCGGCATGGGTCCGGAGCCGCGGACGGCCGAGATCAAGGAAGGCAAGATCGACGGCAGCAACTTCAGCTTCAAGGTGACGATGACCACACAGCGTGGCGAATCCACCACACTCTATACCGGGACCGTGGCCGGGAATGAGCTGAAGGGCAAGCGCGAGCGCGAAGGCGGCGGTGGCGGCGGCCGGATGGGCAGCGGCGAGTTTGTCGCCAAGAAGCAGTAAGTTCGTTCCCGCATTTTTGTGGCACGGCCTTCTCGTTTAGTATAATAACTTACACTATTCAAGTAGCCGTGCCGCGCTCTTCGCGGCAGCCGTAACCGGCCAAATTGCGGCTGCGTGGAAGGCGATACCATAGCTCCATGGAAGTCGCGCCCGAAATCCTGCGCTGGGCCGTTGAGCGTTCCGGAAAAGACCCGGGAACGCTCGAGCGCCGCTTCCCGAAACTCAATGCCTGGCTGGAGCGCGAGTCCGCGCCGACTCTGCGGCAGCTCGAAGATTTCGCCGCTGCCACCTACACGCCGTTCGGGTACTTCTTCCTGGCCTCACCTCCCGAAGAGCCGCTCCCCATCCCGGACTTCCGCACGCGGCGCGCGGAGGCGCTACGCCGGCCGAGCGGAGACCTTCTGGACACCATCTACCTCTGCCAGCAGCGGCAGGCGTGGTTCGAGGAGTTCGCCCGCGAGGAGGGCCTGGAGCCCGTGCCTTTGGTGGGGTCCCTCACGAGGACCACGCCCGTGACGGAAGCGGCACGCGCGATCCGTGCGGGCGTCAAGTTTGACCTGGAACAACAGAGCGAGGCCGGTACATGGACTGAAGCCCTGCGCCGGATGATCCAGCGCGTGGAGGAAGCCGGCATCCTCATCATGGTCAGCGGCGTTGTGGGCAGCAACACACACCGGAAACTCGATCCCGATGAGTTCCGCGGCTTCGCGTTGGCGCACAATTATGCGCCGCTCATCTTCGTCAACGGCGCGGATACGAAATCGGCACAAATGTTCAGCATCGCCCATGAACTGGCGCACCTGGCGATGGGCGTGTCGGCGCTCTCGGATGCCGAGGCGTCGGCGTTTCCGGACGAAGACACCGAACGCTGGTGCGATCAAGTGGCCGCGGAGGTGCTTGTGCCGCTGGCCGTCCTTGAGCGGGAATTGCGAGCGGAGGAACCCCTCCCGGACGCAATGGCCCGGCTCGCGCGGCGGTTCAAGGTGAGCAGCCTCGTCATTCTGCGCCGGATGTGGGATGCCGGAGTGTTCGCGCGCCGCGACGAGTTTTGGGCCGCCTATAACGCGGAAAATGAAAGACTGCGGGAGATGGCGCCCGGCGGCAATGGGGGCGACTTCTACCGGACGCTCGGCGCGCGCGTCAGCCGACGGTTCGAGTATGCGGTGGTCGCCGACACGCTTGGCGGCCGGACAACCTTCACTGAAGCCATGCGACTGCTTGGTTTCAAGCGCATGACTGTCTTTGACAGCTTGGCTCAACGGCTCGGGTTCAACTACTGATGGCCTACTTACTCGACAGCAGCGTGTTCATTACCGCCAAGCGCGTTCATTACGGGTTCGACTTCTGTCCCGGCTTTTGGGATTGGATCGTCGCGGGACACGCCGCCGGCAGGGTGTACAGCATCGAGCGAGTTCATGGCGAATTGAAGAACCAGCAGGACGACTTGGCGGACTGGGCCAACGCGCTGCCGGATAGCTTCTTTATCTCTCCCGGGCCAGATAGCGCCGAGCACTTCGCCACGGTGAGCAACTGGGCGAGCGGCCGGAATTACCATGTTCCAGCCATCACCACGTTTTTGCAGACCGCCGACTACTACCTGGTGGCGCAAGCGATCCAAGGCTCTCACACAGTGGTGACCTATGAGGTTCCAGGCGGCTCACAGAAACGGATCAAGATTCCGGACGCCTGTCTCGGGGTCGGCGTGAAGTGCGTTCTGCCCCATGATCTGCTGCGGCAGGAACGGGCCAAGTTTGTGTGCGCATGAAGACCACCAGCGAATAGGCCTCTGGGCGGGTGGGAGACAGGTGGGACAGCCCATGTGCAGGCCAGAAGCAGTAAGTTCGTTCCCTCTTGTTTCGGATCACGGTTCCTCTATAATTATAGTGTAAGTTTTTACACTTTCCATGAGGACCGTGATCCATTGGGACGGCGACCGGTTCTTCGCCTCCATCGAGCAAGCGGCCGATAAGCGTCTTCGCGGCCGGCCCGTCATTGTCGGCGGCGAACGGAGGGGCGTTGTCCTTTCGGCCAGCTCCGAGGCCCGGCGCCTGGGTATCCGTCCCGGCTGGCCCACGCCGCGGGCGCGCCGTGTCACTCCCTCCCTGATTGTCATCCCCGCCCACTTCGATCTCTACGAGCGTTTTTTCGACGAAATCCTCGAGCTGTGCCGGGAGACCACACCGCTGGTGGAGCCGGCGGCCGTGGGCGCGGCGTGGCTGGACATGACGGGGGCGGAGAGGCTGAACGGGCGGCCTCCGGAGGAGGTGGTGGCGCGGATCCGCTCGACGGTGCGGTCGTGGCTGCACGTGTCGATCTCGGCCGGGATCGCGACGAACAAGATGGTGGCGCGGGTGGCGGCGCGGGTAAGGAAGCCGGGGGCGCAGACCATTGTTCCGCCGGGGGCGGAGCGCTCGTTTCTGTCGCCGCTGCCGCTGGGCTGGCTTCCGGGGCTGGAGAAGGGGGAACTGTCGGCGCTGGAGGTGGCGGGCATTGCGTCGATCGGCCAGTTTGCCGCCGCTCCTGTGGACGCGCTGGCGGCTCTGCTGGGCCGGCAGGCGCTGCTGTTGCAGCGGCGGGCGCAGGGCATCTCCGAGGAACCGGTGGGACGGAAGAAGACCTCCGCCGAGCCCGGCTGGAGCGAGTGGGTCGAGTTCCCCGAGGACGTCTGGGACACGCCGGCGCTGCTACGGGCTCTGGCCAAGCTCTCCGAGCCGTTGATGGCCCAAGTCCGGGGCTCGGGGTGCGAGATCCGACGCATCACGCTGGAACTGCGCTACACGGACCGCGAGGAGTCCCGGCGGTCGCTCGACCTGCCGGAGCCGGTCTCGCTCGACACCGACATCTTTCCGCTGCTGCCCCGGCTGCTGGAACAGACCTGGACGCGCCGGGTGCGCATCCGGGCGATGGGGCTGAAGGCGTCGCGCGTGTACCGGCCGTCGCCGCAGATGGACCTGTTCGTGCCCGAGTCCCCGCGCCGGGAGATGAACCTGAAACTCGCGTCGACGATCGATGTTCTGCGCCGTCTGCACGGTCCTGCGATTGTCCGGCGGGGCTGGGAATTGCTGAAAACGGCCTGAAGGACCAGAGGTACTCCGCGGACGATTGATTCATTGCCGGGGGAGGCGCCGGGCGCTACACTTCCACCCGGTAGAGGAGGGAACTCAATGAGGACATTTGTGCGTTCGGTTGCCGTGTTGCTGGCGCTGGCGACGGCGGTGGTTCAAGCGCAAACCGTGGAGACGACTGCGAGCGGGCTGGCGAATCCCCGCGGGCTGAACTTCGGTCCGGACGGGGCACTGTACGTGATGGAGGCGGGCAGCGGCGGGGACGGTGAGTGCGGCCCCGGCGCGGGAGGTTCACGCTGCTATGGGACCAGCAGCGCCGTGATCCGGCTGGACGTGAAGAAAGGCACGATGACCCGGACCGGATTGGCATTTCCGTCGCTGGCGGGCGCCAGCGGCAACTCCGCCACGGGCGCGCACGATATCTCATTTCAGGGGCGCGGGAACGGGTTCATCACAATCGGCTTTGGCGGACCTCCGAACAACCGGATGACCTACTGGGGGGCGGAAGGCATGGCGTTTTCGCGGCTGGCGCGGATGACGGCCAACGGCAGTTGGAGCCTGGCCGAGAACCTGGGCAACTACGAGCAGGCGAACGACCCGGACGGCCACGGTCCGGACACGAATCCCTATGGCGTGCTGGCGCTGCCGGGCAAGGTGATCGTGGCCGATGCCGGCGCGAACGCTCTGCTGGAAGTCAGCGCCAATGGCTCGATCCGGACGCTGGCGGTGTTCCCGAACCGGACGGCCACGGCGACGCCGCCGCTGCCGCCGGTAGAGGTGACCATCCAGGCCGTGCCCACCTGCGTGGCGCTCGGTCCGGACGGCAACTATTACGTCGGTCAGTTGACCGGCGGGCCGTTCCCCGTGGGCGCGGCGAACATTTACCGCGTTTCGCCGAACGGCGGCACGCCGGAGGTGGCGGCGTCGGGCTTCAGCGCCGTCATCGACATCGCCTTCGGGCCGGATGGGTCGATGTACGTGCTCCAGATCTCGAATAACTTGCTGGTGTCGTTCGGCGGCGGGCCGTTTACCGGCTCCTTGATCAAGGTGTCGCCCGGCGGAACCAGGACGGAGATCGCGGCGGGGCAGTTGACCGCGCCCGGCGGCGTGGCCGTCGGCCCGGATGGCGCCCTGTACGTCACGAACATGAGCGTCAGCGCGACGGCGGGCCAGGTTCTTCGCATCGTCCCCTGACCTGTATGATTGAGCCAGAATGGCTTTCTGGCTCACTCTCGCCGGCGTCCTGCTCGGACTGTACGCGCTGCACCGGTTGGCCCTGTGGGCGGAGCAGCGCGGGTGGATCTTCTACATGAAGAAGAAGCCCAGTACGACGGCCCTTGGCAGCGCGTTTCTGGAAATCCAGCAGCTTGCCCAGCCCGAAAAGCGGCATCTGCTTGAGATCAAAAAGGATCAGAAGGCCGAGGAGGACGAGGCGGGGGGATCGGGAGATCCGGAGCGCTGAAAAGTGGCCGGGGAGCATTGAACGCAGAGCGCGTTGGGTGTAGCCTGACAGTGTAAGTATTTACACTGTTAGATCCCATGGGCTACGCCGCGCTTCACAACCATTCGTACTACTCGCTGCTGGACAGCACGATCTCCGTGGACCACCTGGTGACGGCCGCGCAGTCCGCCGGCATGACGGCCGTGGGGCTGACCGACCGCGACACGCTGGTGGGCGCGGTGGAGTTCTGGAAGAAGGCGCGCGCGGCGGGTCTGCATGCGGTGGTCGGCAGCGAAGTGACGGTGGAGGACGGCACCTCGCTGGTGCTGCTGGTGGAGAACGCCAGGGGCTACCGGAACCTGTGCCGCCTGCTGACAGCGCGCATCGAGCATCCGGACGGCGTGACGCTTTCCGCGATGGGCAGCTACACCGAGGGGCTGATCTGCATCGCCGGGCCGCGCAGCGCGGTGGCCACCGCTCTACGCGCCAACCGTCCGGCGGAGACGCCGCTGAACGCGCTGCGGGAGATCTACGGGCGGAATCTGGCGCTGGAGATGACGCCGCACAACGACGACGACCTGCGCATCGCGCGGCTGTTTTCGTCGCTGGCGCGGCAGGCGCGCGTCGCGCTGGTCGCCGGCGCGGACGCGCATTACCTGGACTCGAGCGACCGCATCCGGTTCGACATTCTCCAGAGCATGCGCACGCTGACGCTGCTGAACCAGGAACACCCCGGCAAACTGCCGGCGGGGCGTCATTTCTTTCACACCGCCGAGGAGATGGCCCGTTTCTTCGGCGGACTGCCGCAGGCGATGGAGAACACGCAGAGGGTGGCCGAGCGATGCCAGTTCGATTTCGAGCTGGGCGACATTCACTTCCCTCGATTCACGACGGCTGGGCGGCCGTGCGAGGATCCCGTGGGGCTGCTGCGCGCGAAGACCCGGGCGGGGCTGCTGCGGCGTTACGGCGCGAATCCGGCGCCGGAGGTGGAGGCGCGGCTGCGCAACGAGATGTCGATCATCGAGGAAGTCGGTTACGCCGAGTACTTCCTGATCTTTGCCGATATCGTCGAATGGTGCGCGGAGAAGGGCATTGCGACGCTGGCGCGCGGGTCCGCCGCGGGCAGCCTGGTGTGCTACCTGCTGGGGATTTCGAACGTGTGCCCGTTCCGCTTCGGGCTGTGTTTCGAGCGATTCCTGAATCGCGAGCGGATGCAGTTCTCGAAGCTCGCGGACATCGATCTCGACCTGCCGTGGGACAAGCGCGACGAAGTGGTGCGGTACGTCTTCGACCGCTACGGGCGCGAGCACGTGGCGATGATCGGCGCGCTGCACACGTTCCAGGGGCGCTCGGCCGTGGCCGATATCGCGAAGGTGTACGGCATTCCGGAGCGCGAGGCGCGGCGCTTCACCGAGCGGCTGCCGATGTTCCTGGGCGACGCGGAGATGGCCGTACGGGAGACGCCCGAATGCCGCGAACTGCCATACAACGAAGAGCCGTACAAGACGGTGCTCTCGCTGGCCGGGAGCTTCGACGGCATTCCGCGGCACTTCGCCATGCACCCGTGCGGGCTGGTGATCAGCGGCTCGCCGATCGCCGACCGCATGCCGTTGTTCGAAAGCTCGAAGGGGCTGCTGACGACGCACTACACGATGGACGACGTCGAGGAACTGGGGCTGCTGAAGCTGGATCTGCTGGGGCAGGCGGGGCTGACGGTGCTGCGCGACACGCTCGCGAATCTCGAGGACAACGGGAAGCCGCGCGTCGATCTGGAGCGGCTGGAGTGGAACGACGAAGCGACGTGGGACGCGATTGCGGAGGGCAACGCGCGCGGCGTGTTCCACATCGAATCTCCGGCGATGACCAGCCTGCTGGTGATGTCGAACTGCCGCGACATCGACTGCCTGACGGCCGTGGAGTCCATCATTCGCCCCGGCGCGGCGAACGAGGGCAAGAAGCGCGCCTACGCGCGGCGCCACCAGGGGTTGGAGCCGGTGACGTACGCGCATCCGTCGCTCGACCCGATGCTGGCCGATACCTACGGGCTGATGGCCTTCGAGGAGCACATTCTGCTGGTGGCCAACAGCTTCGCGGCCATGCCGTGGGGCCGCGCCGACCTGCTGCGCCGGGCGCTGGTGAAGAATCGCGACCATGCGCGGATCGAGGCGCTGGGCGAGGAGTTCCGCGAGCACGCGCGCCACATGGGGCGCACCGAGGATGAGATCGGCCGGGTTTGGGAGATGCTGCACGACTTCGCGGGCTATATGTTCAACAAGGCGCACTCGGCGGCGTACGCGGTGGAGGCCTATACGGGCGCGTGGCTGAAGACGCGCTATCCGGTGGAGTTCCTGGCGGCGGTGCTGACGTCGCGCCGCGGCTTCTACACGCCGATGCTCTACGTGCTGGAGGCGCTGCGGCAGGGGGCGCGGTTCCTGCCGCCTGACCTGCACGCGTCCGACGCTCGGCGCTTCCTGGTGCGGGACGAGACGATCCGGCTGCCGCTGGACCAGGTGCGCGGGCTGACGCAGGGGACGCTGGACCGCATCGCCGGCGAGCGGCCGTTCACGGATGCCGGCGACTTTTTCCGGCGCGTGAAGCCGTCGCGGGCCGAGTGGCTGAACCTGCTGAAGGCGGGCGCGCTGGACGTGCTCGGCGAGCCGCGCGGGCGGCTGTTCTGGCGGTTGCAGAGGCTGGAGGCGTCGTCGGCGCAGGCCGGACGCGCGCCGCTGCTGGAGCCGGAGCTGCCCGAGTCGTTCGATGCGTCGGCGGAGGCGCGAGCGCGCTGGGAGCACGAGGTGCTGGGCTTTCCGGTGTCGCTGCACCCGCTCGACACGTTCGCGCCGCAGATCCGGTGGGATCGCTACGTGAGCGTCTCGCAGCTCACCAGCCGCCAGGCCGAGTATTACGGCAAAGACGTGCGCGTCTGCGGACTGATTGTGGCGGACCGGCACCATCCCACCGCGCAGGGGACGATGAAGTTTCTGACGCTGGCGGACTGGACGGGCTTCGTCGAGGTATCGCTTTTCGCGCGCACGTACCGCAGCTACGGGCACATGACGGTGCAGCCGATTGTGGCGGTCGAGGCGACGGTGGATCCGTTCGACAACAAGCGCGGGTTCTCGCTGAACGGAACGCGGGTGCTGCGGCCCTAAGCGCGATAGCAGCCGAGAACGCGCAGCATGTCGGCGATCTCTTCGAGATGGCCGAGGGCTCGCTTGACGCGCTCATCCTCGACGTTGCCGAGCAGGTCGACGTAGAAGAGGTACTCCCAGGGCTTGCCGCGCAGCGGCCGGGATTCGATCTTCGTGAGGCTGAGGTCGCGCAGAGCGAAGGCGCTGAGGGCGCGGAACAGCGACCCCGGCTGATTGCGGGTGGTGAAGACGAGCGACGTCTTCCAACCCTTCTTGCCTGTCTCGTCGAGGCGCAACGGCTTCTGATCCGGGCGGCGCAGGAGGAAGAAGCGCGTGTAGTTCTGGCGGTCGTCTTCGATAGAACGCTTCAGGATGCGAGCGCCGTAGATCTCGGCCGAGACGGCGGAGGCGATGGCGGCCGCGTCAGAGAGACCGTCCGCCATCACCATCTTGACGCTGCCGGCGGTGTCGTAGAACGGAACGCGCTCCACCTGCGGGTTGGCCTTGAAGAAGTCCAGGCACTGGTTGAGGGCGACGGGATGGGAGAAGACGCGCTTCACCTTGCGGAAGGTGACGCCGGGGGCGGCGATCAGGTTGTGGACGATGCGGACGCTGGTTTCGGCGACGATGCGGTGGTCGAAGTGGAGCAGGTGATCGTAGTTTTCATGGACGGAGCCGTGGAGCGTATTCTCGATGGGAATGACGGCGGCGTCGACCGTTTTGTCGCGAAGGGCGAGGAATACCTCTTCAAATCGCTGGCAGGGCAGGATGCGGGCGTCTCGCCCAAGCAGGCGCATGACGGCTTCATGGCTGAAAGCGCCCGGTTCGCCTTGAAAGGCGGCGACGGGTTTGGAGGGTGCGGCTCTCAAATCAAACCTCGTGATCCGTTTTGGGAAAAATGGGTGTATATCTGCAAATCGGGTACACTGTCTTGTGTTTGTTCTGAATTCAGAACAGAATTGGGAGAAGGAGCGCGCCACGAGCGGTAAGCCGGAGAGCCAGGGGGTTGCCGAGTATCGCCACCTCTTCGCCTCGTCGAAAACCGCTTCAAGGAGTGGTCTGTCATCAGGCCCATCCGATCATAACATGGAAGAGGCGGGGCAGAAGCTGAAGCGGACGCGTGAGCGGCTCGGCCTACGGTACCGGGATGTCGAGGAGTTCAGCCAGCAGATCGCGGACCGGAGAAAGAACAGCGAATTCACGATCGCGATCAGCCGCCTGTCCGACATTGAGAATCGTGGCGTAGTACCTTCGATCTACAAGCTTTACTCGCTTTGCACGATCTACCGGCTGGACATTGGGGAAGTCCTTGGGTGGTATGGTGTAGAACTTTCCGCGATTGCGGCCGACGCATCGCATATCGCACCGGACCGGTCACATCTGGTAGGATTCTCAGCAGACAGTTTTGGGCGATCAGCGGGCGAAGTCCAAGTGCCGCTGTCGCTGGATCCGGGATTGGATCTGAAGCGGACGACGTTCTTGAGCCGCTTCATCCAGAGTTGGGGCGTGCTGCCATTGATGTTGGTGGCGGGCCTGGACTTGAAGAACCACCGGTATGGCTTTTTGGGACTGGACGACTGGTTTATGTACCCGATGCTGCAACCCGGCAGTCTGGTACTGATAGACGAAACCCGCCGCAAGATAGCGACTTCAGGCTGGACGGGAATGATCGACAGGCCCATTTATTTTCTTGAGCATAGGGATGGTTGGCTGTGCGCATGGTGCAGCCTGGAAGGGGAGACTTTGGTAGCGCTTCCGCACCCAGCGTCGGAAGCCGCGCCTCTCATATTTAAGTACCCGTCGGAGGTTGACGTGATAGGGAGAGTGGTTGGTGTTGCTAACCGATTCGACCTGTCCCGGCGGCCTCAAACTCGTTCTTGAGGGTCAAGAGCAGGGTCTCCAGGTCGGCCAGGAACAGTTCTCGCTCGGGCTTCTTCGCCCGGGCCGGAACCAGGTTTCTATAAGGCGCAAGCCGCAGCCAGTTTTCGACGAGCGTCCGGCGATCCGTCGGAAGGTCGGAGAAATAAAGGCCCAAGTCTGCTTTCTGGTGCTCCAGGCGGAGCTCCAGCCACTCCCGAAAACTCCGTTCGTGGGACTCGCGAAGGGCGAGGTGCGCTTCCTCTTCGCCGAAGACGAGCGAGAGGCCGTGGTGCTGGTACTGCCCGCTATTGGGGTCCCGCAGGCCGGACAGGTACACCAGCCGCCCGTAAACCGTCGGAATTTGCGACAGCGTTCGGCGCCAGAGATCGTCAGCCGGGCTCTGTCCCGTGGCCATTCGTGTGCGCGTGAACCTCACCGTTTCACAGGCTTCCATTCTCATCTTAGTCCAATTGGGGACAGCGTCAATTTGACTTTGGTTTATAGTCCCCCGATTGGGCTGTTCCGATTTCCGAAAATCTACCCCAAAACGAACCGGCAAAGCGGTGGCAACGATACGCTTTGTTTCGGATTCTCCCGTACGATTTGGAGTGCTCAAAACCATGAAAAAACTCGTCCTCTCCCTCCTCCTCCTCACCCCGGTGTTCGGTGTTGCCAGCGTGCAGCAACTGGATCCCCTGCCGGATTGCTATCCGTGCCGCCCAGGCTCCGGCGGCGGAAATAAGCTGACAACTGAGACCGTGAAGGTTGAGGTCAAGCAGAATCTTGACCCGCTGCCTGACTGCTATCCGTGCCGTCCCGGCAGCGGCGGTGGGAACAAGTAGAGGTTTGGTGCATTCTCAGGGCTTATCGGCCCGGATTGATCGCGTTTGAATTCACAGGGGAGCCCTGTCCACGGCTCCCACTCCCCACTTTGCACTCGTGCCGGAGGTGCGTCGCGGCTTTGGTATGATTCTTGTGCGCGCGGCTCGTACCGCGTGAGAACGGCATGACGCTCTCACTGCAAATGGTCGAGGAGTTGGTATGGAAAGCCAGCCCGATCCTCATTGTCCTTCTGCTGATCCGGCTGTCCCGCGCAGGAATTCTTTTGCAGTACAGGATGCTGAGCCTGTACCTGGCGTTTTCCGCCGCCCGCAGCGCGGTCCTCATTGCGGTCTCCAGGAGCAACTCGCCACTGTACGCGGAAATCTACGTCCAGAGCACGCCAATTCTCTGGATTCTCTCCATCCTGGTGGCTCTCGAGATCTATGCCCGAGTTCTGCAGGGCTATCGGGGGCTCTCGGTCCTCACTCGCGGGACCCTAATTACCGTGCTGCTCATCAGCGGAATCGGTTCAGTGCTATTCGTTGCCGCCGGATCCGGTTTCAATTGGAGAGTGGACGAGTACCCGGTTCTCAAAGCGGTTTTCGCATTCGAACAAGCTGTCGCGCTCTCGCTCTTCTTCTTCCTGCTGATCATGGCGCTGTTCCTGCTTTGGTACCCGATTCCCCTAAAGCGGAACCTAATCGCTTATAGCTTCGGATACTCCGCCATCTTGTTTACCTTCGCAGCAGGCGTCGGCCTGCGGAACTGGCAAGGACATGAATGGACCCGCAGCGTCAGTGCGCTGATCATGGTCATCTACCTCTGCTGCCTGGTTGCCTGGCTGATACTGCTCAATGCGACGGGCGAGGTTGAAGTTCGCACGGCCGCTATTCCGCGCGGTGAAGCCGAGGAGCAGAGACTCCTCGAACAACTCAATTCGCTCAACGCGGTACTAGAAGCCGGTCGAAAGTCCTAGTTTTGGGACAAAACCCCTTGCATTTTTGTGCAGATTTCTGATTGCGACGCAGATGTAAAAGCGTTAGCATAGGGAAGCCATCGTCGAAGAGGCACTGAGACCTATGAACGAAGTGATGATGATCGGAGGCCTGTTCTCGGTCTCCGCGGTACTTCTGGCCTTACTCTTTTTCCGGCTCCACGCCAATCGCGGACGCTTCGAAGTGGATGCCGACTGGTGGAAGGAATTCGATCCGGCACGGTATGCCCCTGTCGCAAGGCTACTGGATGAGGATGATCTCCAGTACCTCCGCTCGCTCGACGGGTACGACCGGCGCTTGGAAAGAGATCTGCGCCGGCGCCGCACGCAGATTTTCAACGCCTACCTGGGGGAAATGGTTGCCGATTTTGAGCGCCTCCAGAGCTTGGGGAAACTGATGGTGATGGCGGGTGGGAGCCCGATGCTGCGCGAACAAATGTTCGTGCAGAAGCTGGCCTTCACGCGCGCCCTGTTCGGTGTACGCTACCAGGTGCTGGCGTTCCGGCTCGGCATTGGCCGGGTGGATGCGCGCGCCCTGGTGGAGTCCTTCCGGACGTGCGCCACCGCCATGCAGTCCAGCTTGCCTGCTGCATCGGCCGCCTAGAGACAGGCTACGGTATTTCTGGACGCCCGGTTTGGAGGTTCTGCCTCTGATCCGGGCGTTCGTGTGTCCCGATGCGACTAGTAGTCCAGTTCTCCGGCACACAAGCCCTTCAGCAGCACGCGGACCTCCTTGTACTCCTCAAACTGCCTCTCAGCCGCACGAAAGCTCCTTGTATGTACCCTACGCCTGCTGCCATCGTGTTCTACCGGGTGCAGGATGTGCAGAATCTCGTGGTACATCACGAAGTGAACGACAAGACGCGGCACCTCCGGCCGGTCTAGGAACGGGCTTAAGGCGATCGCCCGATGCGCGGGATCCCAATGCCCGAGATGCGTTCGGGAGATTCGTTTTCCCCAGCCCAGAACAGGCTGCTGGATCTTGCCATCAAAGTACTGTCGGTTGACCGTGTTGAAAACCTCCACAAGGTCGTACTGCTTGCCCTGAGGAGGAGCCAGCAGTTTCCGCCCCCGGCCCCGGCGGCGATCCTCCAGGCTGTTGCGCGTGGAATGGGTGTTCAGCCACTGCCTGTAAACCGTGTGGGCCTCCGGCGCGGGTCTGCGCCGGAACATTTTCGAGAGCAGAATCTCCGCCAGCGCCTCAATCACTTCGGGCGGCGCGTCGCGCAGAACCTCGGACAGGCCCACCACCAGATTGCCGTCCCGGACGCGCACGACGCCGATGCTATTGGTGTAGGGTTTCCACCGGAATGCGATGCCATTTACGGCGAGGTTGCGCCGCGTACGGATGCGCATCTCGCGGTAGACTCGCCAGAATGTCTCCTCGGCTGTTTCGTGCAGGCCAAGCGGCAGTTGCAGTTCGACTTGCATCCCTTCCCTGAATAGCATATCAATGGAGTTTTACGTCCTTTTTGGATTGCTCGAATGTTCGAGCCTGAGCCCCCAAGTCGAGACCCGGGCGAACCCGCCCCAGATCTTCTGATGATGTGCTGGAGGCCAGGCAAAGGAAGGCCTCTTGCGTAACGTCAAAATCAGCGCCATCGGGACCTATGTGCCCCCGCGCGTCCTCACCAACCAGGATCTGGAAAAGATGGTGGAGACTTCGAACGAGTGGATCCTGGAGCGCACAGGCATCCGGGAGCGCCACATCGCGGATCCCGAGATGGCCACCTCCGACATGGCCGTGGAGGCGGCAAAGCGTGCCCTGGCGATGCGGGGTATCGATGCCAGTGAGTTGGACGCGATCCTGGTATGCACGGTCACGCCGGACCACTTCTTCCCCTCCACCGCCTGTCTGGTGCAGAACCGCATCGGTGCGAAAAAGGCATGGGGTTTTGACCTGATTGCTGCCTGCTCGTCGTTCGTGTATGGGTTGACGACCGCAGCTCACCTGGTCGGGGCTGGGTCGCACTCCAAGGTGCTGGTGATCGGCGCCGACACGATGTCGCGTATCATCGACTACACCGACCGCACGACCTGCGTCCTGTTCGGCGACGGCGCGGGAGCGATGCTGGTGGAGCCCGCCGAAGAGGGCGAACCCGGCTTCGTTGGCCACAATAACGTCGTGGACGGCTCCGGCGGTCCGGCGCTGATCATGCCGGCCGGCGGCTCCCGGCAGCCCTCGTCGCATGAGACGGTGGACCAGCGGCTGCACTACGTGAAGCAGGACGGCCAGGCGGTCTTCAAGTTCGCGGTGCGCCGCATGCACGAGATCTCCTCGGACCTGCTGAAGCGCAACAACATCAGCGCGAGCGACATCAAGCTGCTGATCCCGCACCAGGCGAACTTGCGCATCATCAAGGCTACGGCGGACCGCCTGGGGCTGCACAGCGATCAAGTGGTGGTGAACATCGACAAGTACGGCAACACTACTGCGGCCACCATCCCCCTGGCGACGTGGGATGCCATCCAGGATGGACGCCTCAAGAAGGGCGACCTGGTGATGTTCGCGGCCGTCGGCGCGGGCTTCACCGTGGGCGCGAATCTGTGGCGCTGGGCGATTTGATCTGATATCGTTTCATTTGCCGCGAATCCATACTGCATACTGACATACAGTTGGAGGGTGGCCTGTGAATGAACCGTTATCGGTGCTCGATCAGTGGGACGATTCCGTCCGCGAGCGCTACGACCCGAACAAGCCTCAGGAGGACTTCCGGAACTACGGCGAGGGCGTCCACCCGCGTGTCCGGGAGTTCTATCGCCTGAACCACACGCATCAGACGGTTGAGATCAACCGCGCGATGCGCGACAAGTGGCTGCGGCTAGACCGCGGCGAAATGGGCATTTGGTCGATGATGGAGCACCTGAATACGCTCGTCGACGACTCCGATCCCGACACCGACCTGAGCCAAATCGAGCACAACTTGCAGACCGCCGAGGCGATGCGACGTGACGGCGCGCCGCGCTGGATGCAGTTGACCGGCCTGATCCATGACCTGGGCAAGGTCCTGTGGCTATGGGGCGAGCCGCAATGGGCCGTGGTCGGCGATACATTCCCTGTCGGCTGCGCGTGGTCGGACCGGATTGTGTTTCACGAGTTCTTCCGCGAAAACCCCGACGCGGCCGTGTCCGAATATCAGACCGAATGCGGGATCTACGAGCCCGGCCGCGGCCTGGACAGCGTGATGCTTTCCTGGGGCCACGACGAGTATCTGTACCACGTCACGAAGGATTACCTGCCCGTCGAGGCGCAGTCCATGATCCGCTACCACTCGTTCTACCCCGGCCACCGCGAGGGCGCCTACGGCCACCTGATGAACGCACACGACCGCGAGATGTTCGAGTGGGTGCGGAAGTTCAACCCCTACGATCTTTACTCAAAGGCCGACACCAAGCCGGACGCCGTAGCGCTGAAGCCTTACTACCAGGAACTGATCGCCGAGTATTTTCCGGAAAAGATTCGGTGGTAGGGGGCGTTCAGCGCCCTAACGCCTCTTTCAGCGCCGCCAGCAGCAGGCGGATGTTCTCCTCCGTCGAGCCGTAGCCCATGGTGCCGATGCGGAAGACCTTGCCGGCGAGGGGGCCGAAGCCGCCGGCGATTTCGATACCGTGATCGGCCATCAGCTTCTTGCGGACGTCGGCGTCGTTCGCGCCCTCGGGCACGCAGGGCGTGTTCAGCGTCCACAGCCGCTTGCCTGGTGCGACGTACATCTTCATGCCCATCGCCTCGATGCCTTCGACGAAGAGTTCGTGGTTGCGCTTGTGGCGGGCCCAGCGGTTTTCCAAGCCCTCTTCCTCGATCACGGCCAGGCTTTCACGCAGCGCATAGAACATTGAGATGGGCGCCGTGTGGTGATAGCGGTGCGCGCTCTCGTAGTAATCGAGCAGCAGCTTCAAGTCCAAGTACCAGCTCACGGACTTCGATTGCCGGTTACGCAGCCATTCGACGCCTCGCGGGGAAACCGTTACCGGCGCCAGACCTGGCGGGCAGCCGAGCGCCTTCTGCGTGCCACTGTAGGCCACGTCGATCTGCGCGTCGTCCACTTCCACGGGCATCCCGCCGAGGCTCGTGACGCAATCCATGATCGAAATCGCGCCCACCTCGCGGGCCGTCCTGCCGATGGCATGGCCCGGCTGATACGCGCCTGTCGACGTTTCGGCCTGCACGAAGGCGACGACGGCCGGCTTCTCGCGCAGAATGAACTCGCGCGCCTCGGCGTCGGTATACGTTTCGCCCCAGGGCTTCTCGAAGCGCACGACATTCGCACCGTGACGCTGCGCCATGTCGGTCAGTCGGTCGGAGAAGTAGCCGTTGGCGAGCATCGCGACCTTCGCGCCCGGTTCGACGAAGTTCGTGACGGCGGTCTCCATGCCGGCGCTGCCGGTGCCGGAGATCACCATGGTGAACTCGTTCTTTGTGCCGAAGCACACTTGCAGCAGCTTGCGTATCTCCTCGTTGACCTGGAAGAAGTAGGGGTCCAGGTGGCCGACAATCGGCTGGCGCATGGCCTCGTACACGCGCGGGTGAACCGGGGACGGGCCGGGTCCGAACAGCAGGCGCTGCGGCGATTTTAAGGTGCAGGCGGGGGAAGACATCGCCTTCCAGTTTATTCTCAAAGAAGTCCCGTGATTTCGCTGCCTATCGACGATCTGCTGCCGCGTATCGTCGCAACACTGAAAGAAAGTTCCTCCCTGGTCCTCGAAGCGCCGCCCGGCGCGGGGAAAACCACGCGCGTCCCTTCGGCACTGCTCGACGCGGGCTTCAGTGAAGTCCTGGTGCTGGAGCCTCGACGGATCGCCGCCCGCATGGCCGCGCGCCGGGTCGCCGACGAGCGCGGCGAGCCGCCCGGCCGCACGGTGGGCTACCAGGTGCGCTTCGAAAGCGTCGCGTCCGAGTCCACGCGCCTGCGGTTCCTGACCGAGGGCGTGCTGACGCGGCGCCTGCTTTCCGATCCCGATCTGCACGGAGTTTCCGTCGTGGTTCTCGACGAATTCCACGAACGCCATCTCGAGGGCGACCTCGCGCTGGCGTTGTTGTGCCGCCTGCAGGAGACGCGCCGTCCGGATCTGAAGCTGGTCGTGATGTCGGCCACGCTGCGCGGCGAACCCATTGCCCAATTCCTCGGCGGCTGCCCCGTGCTGCGCAGCGAAGGACGCCTGTTTCCGCTCGACGTCGAGCACACGCCGCACTCGGCGGAGGCGCTGGAATCGCGCGTCCGCGCGGCTGTTGAGCGGCTGATCGCCGCGCAGCCCGAGGGCGACATTCTCGTCTTCCTTCCGGGCGCCGCTGAGATCCGCCGCGCGGAGCGTGAGCTCGGCGGCCTTGCGCGGCGCAGGGACCTGCTGGTGCTGCCGCTGCACGGCGACCTTTCGCCCGAAGAGCAGGACCGCGCCGTTGCGCCTGCTTCGAAGCGCAAAGTGATTCTCTCGACGAACGTCGCTGAAAGTTCGATCACCATCGACGGCGTTCGTGCCGTGGTCGACTCGGGCCTCGCACGTGTCGCCACGGATTCGCCATGGACCGGACTGCCGCGCGTTGAACTCGCTCGTGTCAGCCGCGCGTCGGCTACGCAGCGCGCCGGACGCGCGGGCCGTACGGCGCCCGGCCATGTGATCCGGCTATACGCGCAGGACGATTTCCTGCGGCGGCCCGAATCCGACGCGCCGGAGATCACGCGCCGCGAGCTGGCGCAGCTCTGCCTTGATCTGCACGCAGCGGGGCTGCCGCATCCGTCGAAGATCGACTGGCTCGACGCGCCCCCGGCGCAAGCGGTCGAAGTGGCCGAGGATCTGTTGCGCCGGCTCGGCGGGCTCGACGAGCAGGGGCGCATCACGCTCGAGGGCAAGCGCATGGCGCTGCTGCCGCTGCATCCGCGGATGGCGAAGCTGGCACTGGAAGCCGACGCGCGCGGCGCGGGCGAGGATGGCGTCCGCCTGGCGGCGCTGTTGAGCGCGGGCGAACGGCTGCCGGAGCAGCCGCCCCACCCCAGCCCGTCCGATGCACTGCTTCTTCTCGAACAGCGTCCGTCGGAACGCGCCAAACGTGTCGTGCAGCAGCTCATGCGGGCCGTTCGCCCCAGAACACGCGGTGGCTCCGACGAAGCGCTGCTGCTGGCCGTGCTTGCGGCCTTCCCGGACCGTGTCGCGCGCCGCGTCAGCGCCGGGCAGTTGAAACTCTCGAACGGAGCGTCGGGCGTGCTCGCGAAAAATAGCGCCGTGCACGACCGCATGCTCGTAGTTGCGCTCGACATCGAGGACCGTCCCGACCAGGGGCTTCCCATCGTGCGCATGGCCAGCGCCATCGAGCCCGAATGGCTGCTGGATCTCTTCCCAGATCGTGTCAAAGATCGCGCCGGCGTCGAATGGAATCGACAGGCCGAGCGCGTCGAAAGCGTCAGCGCGCTGCTCTACGACGAAATCGTCATCGACGAGAGCCGTTCGCACACCCCCGACCCCGAACAGGCCGCGGCGCTACTCGCCGAAAGGGCCATCGAGTCCGGCCTGGAGCGCTTCACCGACGCCGAGGCGCTCGAGCTGCTCAAGGCCCGCATCGCCTTCGCCAGCGAGCACGACAGCTTCCCCGCGCTGACCGGCGATGCGTTGAACCTGGCTCTGCGCTCGCTCTGCTTCGGGTTGAAGAGCTTCAGCGAACTGAAGCAGGCCGCGTCGGGCGGAGCGCTCGAGCAGGCGATTGTGCTCGCGCTCGGCGCCGATGCCGCACGGCGTCTGGACCGGATCGCGCCGGAGCGCATGCAACTCCCAAGCGGACGGCGGGCGAAGATCGGCTACGCTCCGGGGCAGTCACCGTGGGTCGCGTCCCGCCTGCAGGACTTCTTCGGGATGACCGAAACGCCGCGCGTCGCGAACGGGCGCGTGCCGCTGGTGGTGCATCTGCTTGCGCCGAACCAACGTCCCGTGCAGATGACCACCGATCTCGCCGGCTTCTGGCAGCGGCTGTATCCGCAAGTGCGCAAGGAGTTGATGCGGCGTTATGCTCGCCACGCGTGGCCGGAGAATCCGCTGGCTCCTCAGGCGTAGTTGCCGGCCGGACTAACGCAACTGCGACTGCGCCAGTTTGCCCCAGCGGCTCACCAGTCTACGGCGATGCTGGGGAGCCGTGTTGACCGCTTCGACGCAGCGCTGATACGCATCGCGCGCGCCAGGGGCGTCGCCGGTGCGCTCCAGCGCCTGTCCAAGATAGTAGAGGCCTTCGGCGTCATAGGGCCGCTGGTCGATGTAGCGCTCCAGCACCTCTCGAGCTTCGGCCGGGCGGCCGCTCGCCAGATGGACCGCGCCGGTTTCCCGCCAAGGCTCGTGGGAGCTGTGCTTGGGGTTGAGGCGGACAACGGTCTCGAAATGGCGCAGCGCCTCCTCCATGCGGCCCTGCTCGCGGGCGATGCGGCCAAGCTGGAAATGCGAGTCGGCCTCCTGCGGATCGATCTGCACGGCCCGCTGAAATCGCTCAATCGCCTCGGCGTACTGGCGCCGTTGCTGGTACAGCAGTCCGAGCTGATACTGTGCGTCGCTGTCGTTCGGGTTGACGCTGGCGGCTTCAAGCTGGCGCCGGAAGCTCTGCCGCTGCGAGAGGCCCCGGCCCAGCATGCTTAACTCGCCCGCGAAATACCGGTACGCCAGAAACAGGAGAAACGGCGACGCCAGCCAGGACAGGATGAAGCCGAACTGGTCGTAGTAGAAGAGAACGGCGCCAGCGGGGACCGCGCCCAGCACCGCCACCGCGGCTCCTGTACCGAAACCCGAGCCGAAGACGACACGTACGGCGCAGAGCATGAGCGCGGCGAAACAAACGATGGGGATGGCGATCATCCCGCCGGCGATGACCGGATCGCCGGGGCGCCACGCGAAATGGAGCAGCGTGAACGGCAGGTTGGCCGCCGCCCAGCCCATGCAGGCGCACGCCAGCAGTGACGTGTAGTCCCGGTAAAGCACCGTCGAGAAGCCGCCGAGCGGCTCCAGCAGCGTCGCGAAAAAGATGGTTGCGGGTACATACACCGCCGCCAGCACGATGAGCGCCGTGAAGAGCGACGTCCGGCTCGACACGAGCTCCAGTGTGTTTGCCGCGGGAGTTGCTTCTCTTTCCGCCTCCGGTGCCTGCGCGGCGGCACTCGCCTGGTGAGCTGGGACCGGAGGGTTCAGAAACGGCGCGTGGGCTAGCATGGACACGGCCAGCACGGCGGCTGCTCCGAAGAGCCAGCTCCCCTCATCCAGAATCCGGCTCATCGCCTTGAGAGGCCGGAGGTATAGCAGGAACAGCAGCGAGAAACTCGGAGCCATGGGGCATTATGATTCCGCGGGGCCGGACTTGACAAGACCGGCACGGGGAACTCACCGGCATGGCCGCGTGCGGCTATGCGTCCTGCCGCACTCCGTTCTTGAACTCCACGTGGACGTGGGATTTCTCGTCGTAGGTGAGCGTTGCGCCAAGCGCCTTGCAGATCGCCTTCGTCTGCTTGTTCTTCTCGTGTCGGTTCGCTTCGCCAGCGTAAATGTCCAGCGCCCAGCCGAAGCGATGGTTGCTCTGGCCCGGCTTGGCGACGGGCGCCACACACAGGTCCCACAGCACACCCGGCGGGTATTTCGTCGCGAGCTGTTCGGCGTCCATCACCACCTTGAAGCGTTCCTTGCACTTCTTCATCGTGGCGTGGCGCTGTTCGATCACCTCGTAGCTGCACGAGTCCTTCGGCGTGCCGAGCGGCGAGTTCAGATAGCCCGAGTCGGGATTCGGTTTGTTCGTCTCCAACTCCGCCAGTACCTTCTCCGACTCAGCCTTATGCGCCGCCGAGATGTTCTTCTTCAGTGCGAAGCGGATCTTCGTGCAGAGCAACTCCCAGTGGTAGTTCACCTTCCAGTACTGGTCGTCGTTATCGAGGTAGCCGCCAATCACGATGTACTCCTTGTCGAAGTACGGCATGATCGTCTGGCACAGCTTCTTGGTGTCGGGCTGGCTCTTGAACTTCACCGTGTCGCGAACGAAGGAGATGATGTTGTGCTTGTCAAACCGTCCCGGCAGCGCGCCCATCATCAACTGCTGCACGGTGGGCGGCGGCGGCGCGGCGCCCGGCTTGTTCCACTCCACCAGCTTGCGGATCGTCCGTCCGCTCGCATCTATGCGCCCGTCGGACGTCTTGAAGTACTTCGCCTGAAACGCTCGAATCGCCGCGACAGTCCTCTGGTCGCACACGCCTGTGAGGTCGATCTTGGCTCCCGACTTGATCAGCAGCCCCTGTATCAGCTCCACGTCGGCTTTCTGGTTGATTCCTCCGTTGCCGACGGAACCGCGAATTCCGTATATCAATCCGAATTGCCTCCAATGGCAATCGCGGAAGCGAATCCGGGATAGTCGCGGCCGGGCCGCGAGTGTTTACTCTTTCAACCGATCACCACCAGCAAATCCTTCGGCTCCACCGTCTGGCCGACCGCAACTTGCTTTTCGGTGATCTTGCCGGCGATGGGCGCGTAGACCGTGGTCTGCATCTTCATCGCTTCCATCACCAGCAGCTTGTCGCCCTTCTGGACCTCCTGGTTGAGCTCGACGGCGATGCTGGTGACCGCGCCGGGAATCGGCGCGCCCACGTGTCCGGCCTTCTCCGGGTCGGCCTTCGGATGGACCTTGGTCTCCGCCTTGATCCTCCGGTCGCGGATGGTCACCTCGCGCGGCTGGCCGTTCAACTCGAAGAAGACGGTCCGGTGGCCATCGGGATGCGGCTCGCTGACTGACGTGAACTTCACCACCAGCGTCTTGCCGGGTTCCAGATCCACCGTGATCTCCTCGCCGTTCTTCATGCCGTAGAAGAACGCGGGGGAGGGAAGGATCGTCAGGTCCCCGTAGCTCGAGCGCGCCTTGTCGAACTTCAGGTAGACGTCCGGGTACATCAGGTAGCTCATCAGGTCGGTTTCGGGCGGCTTGTGGCTGGTCTTCTTCTCGATCGCCGCGCGCGCTTCGTCGAGGTTCGCCGCAGGTATCCGCGCGCCCGGGCGTCCGCGCTTCGGTTTGCCGCCACGCAGGATGACACGGGCGATCTTCTTCGGCCAGCCGCCGTCGGGCTCTCCGAGCGAACCTTCGAACATCTCCACGACGGAGTTCGGAATGTTCAGGCTGTGATCCGGGCCCAGGTGCTCGAACTCCTGCACGGTCATCCCGTGCTGGATCAGGAACAGGGCCATGTCGCCGACCACCTTGCTCGAGGGCGTCACCTTCACGATGTCGCCGAAGGCCTGGTTCACGTCGGCATACATCTTGGCGATCTCCGCCCAGCGCGGACCCAGGCCCAGGTTCTCGGCCTGCTCGCGCAGGTTCGTGTACTGGCCGCCGGGCATCTCGTGCAGATAGACCTCGGCCGTGCCGGACTTCGGCGCGGAATCGAAGGGCTCGTAGTTTGCGCGGACCGTCTCCCAGTAGTCCGACGCGCGGTTCAGCGTCTCGAAGTCCAGGCCC
The DNA here is from genome assembly GCA_050789245.1 of Bryobacteraceae bacterium. Taxonomy (GTDB): domain Bacteria; phylum Acidobacteriota; class Terriglobia; order Bryobacterales; family Bryobacteraceae; genus PNKE01. The sequence continues at coordinate 93,795 of JBOZRR010000012.1, forward strand.
GTCGCCCGAGCGCGGTCATGCGCCACCGCCGCCGCTACCGAGTTCAGATTCGGCTGCGACGTGGTGCCGCTCATCGACGCCAGCGCGCCGTCCACCACGTCGACGCCGGCCTCGGCCGCCTTCAGGACCGACGCCGCGGCGATGCCGCTCGTGTCGTGCGTGTGGAAGTGGATCGGGAGCCCGATCTCGTTCTTCAGCGCCTTCACCAGTTTGAAGGCCGCATAGGGCTTCAGGAGGCCCGCCATGTCCTTGATGGCCAGCACGTGCGCGCCCATCTTCTCGAGTTCCTTCGCCATCGAGACGTAGTATTCCAGCGGATACTTGTCGCGCTTCGGGTCGAGAATGTCGCCCGTGTAGCAGATGGCGGCCTCGCACACGCGGCTGGTCCGGCGGACGGCCTCCATCGCCACTTTCATGTTCGGCAGCCAGTTCAGCGAGTCGAAGATGCGGAAGATATCCATCCCCTCTTCGGCCGCCACCTCGACGAAACGCCGGACCACGTTGTCCGGGTAGGCCGTGTAACCGACGGCATTCGACGCGCGGAACAGCATCTGGAAGCAGATGTTCGGGATCGCCTCGCGCAGCTTGCGCAGGCGCACCCACGGGTCTTCCTGGAGGAAACGCATGGCGACGTCGAAGGTCGCGCCGCCCCACATCTCCAGGCTGTAGAGAGCATGTAGATGGTGCGCCGTGAAATTCGCGATGCCCAGCATGTCGTGCGTGCGCATGCGCGTCGCCATCAGCGACTGGTGCGCGTCGCGCATCGTCGTATCGGTGATGAGCAGCCGCTTCTGTTTGCGGGTCCAATCCGCGAACCCTTCGGCGCCTAGTTCGTCGAGGAGTTGACGCGTACCGCGCGGCGGAGCGGAGGCGTCATGCGGCGGCGTCTGCGGCTCCCGGATCACCGCTGGCGGCTGCCGGTTCGCCATCTCCGGATTGCCGTTCACCGTGACCTCGCCCAGGTAGTTCAGAAGGCGCGTGGCGCGATCCTGCTTGGCCTTGAAACGGAAAAGCGCCGGGGTGTTCTCAATGAAACTAGTCGTTACGCGTCCGGCCTGGAAGTCGGCGTTGCCGACGACATTTTCGAGGAACGGAATGTTCGTCTTCACGCCGCGGATGCGGAACTCACGCAGAGCGCGGTCCATGCGCTGGCAGGCCTGCGGGAACTTCACGCCCCAGGCCGTCACCTTTACCAGCAACGAATCGTAGTAGGGCGTGATGACCGCGCCGCCGTACGCCGACGCGCCGTCGAGCCTCAGGCCGAAGCCGGCGGGCGAGCGGTAGGTCTGGATCTTGCCGTAGTCGGGAACGAAGTGCCGCGCCGGATCTTCGGTGGTCACGCGGCATTGCAGTGCCGCGCCGTGTACCGTGATCTCCTCCTGCCGCGGGATGCCCATCACCTCGCCATGCAGATCGTGGCCCTGCGCCACCTGGATCTGCGCGCGAACGATGTCGATGCCCGTCACTTCTTCCGTGACGGTATGTTCCACCTGAATGCGCGGGTTCACCTCGATGAAGAACCACTCGCCTGTGTCGGTATCCACCAGGAACTCCACCGTGCCGGCGCTCGAGTAGCCGGCCGAGCGCGCCAGCCGCACCGCCGCGTCGCACAGGCCCTCGCGGATCTCCTGGGCCAGCCCGATGGCCGGCGCCACTTCGACCACCTTCTGGTGCCGCCGCTGGACCGAGCAGTCGCGCTCCCACAGGTGGACGATGTTGCCGTGGCGGTCGCCGAGGATCTGCACCTCGACGTGCCGGGCCCGGCGGACGTATCGTTCCAGGAACACGGCGCCGTTGCCGAAGGCGGCCAGCGCCTCGGCGGTCGCCTCCTGGAAGCGGGCTTCCAGGTCTTCCGCGCGGTGCACCACTCGCATGCCGCGCCCGCCTCCGCCGAATGCGGCCTTCAGGATGAGCGGGAAGCCGATCTGCGGGGCAATCTTGCGTGCGGCTTCGATGCTTTCGACAGGCGTTTCCGTGCCGGGCAGCACCGGGACGCCGGCCTTTTCGGCCATCCGCCGCGCGGCGGTCTTGTCGCCCAATGCTTCCAGAATCTTCGCGTCGGGGCCGACAAAGGTGATGCCAGCGTTTGCACAGGCCCGCGCCAGCGCCGGATTCTCGCTCAGAAAGCCGTAGCCGGGGTGAATGAACTCGACGCCCTTTTCGACGGCCAGTCCGACGATTCCGTCAACATCCAGATACGCCTGAACGGGGCCCATCCCGTCACCGGCCAGATAGGCCTCATCGGCTTTGAAGCGATGCAGGCTCAGCCGGTCTTCCTGGCTGTAGATGGCCACCGTCTTCAGCCCTAACTCATTGGCAGCACGGAAGATACGGATCGCGATCTCGCCGCGGTTCAATGCCAGAAGCTTGCTGCTCATCACGAGTTAAGGTACCACGCGGGCCTTAACGGACAGATTTTGCGGAACATCAGGCCCCCTTTGTTCGTATCGAACCCATGACGAGGTTCCTATGCGACGCTCTTTCCTTGCAATCCTGACCGCGGCGCTCGGCCTGGCGCTTGCCGGCTGCGACATCGACTCGATGGAATGGGGGGACTCCAACCGGTACAAAGAGGACTTCTCCTACGACCACAAGCTGAACGCCGGCGGCCATGTATTTCTCGAAAATTTCAACGGCTCCGTCGAACTGCTCGGCTGGGATAAAGACACGGTGCAGATCACCGGACAGAAGTACGCCTCCCGCCAAGAGGTGATGGAGCAGGTGAAGATCGAGGTGGTCTCCGAGCCGAACTCACTTCGCATCCGCACCATCCGCCCCTTCGAACGGAACTGCAACTGCGGCGCGAAATATGTCGTGCGCCTTCCGAAGAAGGTCCTCTTAGACCGCGTTGAAAGCTCGAACGGCAGCGTGCGTGTCGAAAACATCGACGGGCCATCCCGCCTGCGCACCTCGAACGGCAGCATCCGCGTGTGGGGCGTGAACGGCGACCTGGAGGCCATCACCTCCAACGCCAGCGTCGAAGTGAACTCCTTCCAGGGCGCTGCCTCGCTAAAGACGTCGAATGGCCGCATCCGCGCTGAAGGCATTCGCGGCAACTTCGATGCGCAGACCTCCAACGCATCAGTAGACGTCACCATCGCCGCACTGGAGAGCGGCCGCCCCGTGCGGCTGACCTCCTCGAACGGCTCCATCAACCTGGGCTTCGACAAGTGGAACGGGAACGAAGTGATTGCGCGCACGTCGAACGCCAGCATCAACCTGCGGCTGCCCGAGGGCGTCAACGCGGAGCTGAAGGCCCGCACCTCGAACGGCAGCATCACCACGGACTACGAAGTGGCCACCACCGAAGTCAGCAAGTCGCGGCTCGACGGCAAAATCGGCTCCGGCGGCCCGCTGCTCGACCTGGGCACCAGCAACGGCGCCATCAGAATTCAGCGCCGCTAACGGCGTTTTGACCGAGATCCTCCTGCCGGGGTCTCGCCGCGCGCCATGCGGCTGAGACCCCGGTGGAGGTAGATCAGGAACAGCGCCGCCACCATCAGCCCACCGAACGTCACGCCGAACTGTACCCAGCCTCGTCCCCGGTAGCCGCCCAACTCCATCGCTTCCGTCATTTGACGCAGCAACAGGAACCCCAGCAGGAACATCGCCGCCAGCCCGACGCGCACCGGCCACAGCATCACTTTCGCCTGGCGGCGTTTCTGTTCGGGGCTCAGGCCCGGCTTCTCATTCATACGCCTCTATTTCCGCACACGTCACGAACTGACCCTTTGCGAAGCCCGACACACGAACCGCAACGGCGCCGATGGGCTTTGCCAGGGTCAACTCCACGCGCTCTCCAGCCGTGCCCTGGTAGCCGTTCAGCTCGCCCACGCGCTCCCAGGCACCGCCCTTCGCGCGCTGGATCTCCACCAGCGGCGCGCCCTTCTCCTGATCGAAGCCGCCGCCGTCCACATTCACGGGTCCGCCCGTGTAGACGATGCGGCGCACCGAGCCGGGATCGCGCAGTTCCACGACAAACCAGTCCTTCTCGCCGGGCTTGGTCCGGCCCGGATTCGTCGAGACCCACGTGTCGGTTCGCTCGTCGGAAATCGTGCCGGTCGTTGACGGTCCTCTCGAGGAAACGCTCTGTTTCCCGAACGCCGCTCTCGAGGGAAACGGCGTCTTCACCGTGCCCGGCTTCGAGAGCCAGATGCGGTAATCCTTGGCTTCGCTGAACGGAACCATGTGGAATTCCACGTCGCGCATCGATGTGTCGCTGGCCGGCACCACACCCGGCACCGTGATCCCGTCCCCGGCGGAATTCGACCTCAGCCCCGCGCGGAACAGGAACCGCACATCGGCGTTGATCGACTTCTCCAGCGCCATCACCTGCGGCCCGCGCTGAATGGCGACGTGATTCGGGTAGCTCTTGCCGCCGTCGACGACCTGGACCGTCACATCCATGTCGATGTCGATCCGGTCCGGTCCGCTCCAGGTGCGATCGATGGAAACGAACTGGCCCGGCCGGCCCTCCATCTGGCGGCCCGCGCTCGTCACCGTGAAGCGCTTTGTCCACGACGGCACGCGCAGCATGATCGGAATCCGCGTACCGGGCTGCGTGGGGTTGATCAGCAGCCGCACCTTGCCGGTGGTGGGGAAGTCCGTCTGCGAAACGATTTGCACATCGTCGAGCTTCAGCTCGCCTGGCGCGTACATCAGAATCTTCACCGCGCCGTTGTCGTTGCCCCAAATGAGCTGCGGAATCATGGAGATCCCGCGCGGCTCCGACGACCGGCAGCAGTTGATGTCCGTTCTCGGCGACTTCGCCCCGTTCATCGGCGTGAAGTAGCAGATGTCGCCCGTCTTCGGGTCCTGGGCGGCCAGCAACTGATTGAAGACGGTGCGTTCCAGTTCATCCGCGTAGCGCGCTTCGCCCGTCAGCCGCAGCAGGTGCCAGTTCAACTGCAGCCACGTGACCGTCGCGCAACCCTCGCCGACGTTGTTGTCCTCTTCGGCCGGCAGCAGGAAGTCGTCCTGGAAATACTCGTAGTTGCTGACGGTCCCGGTGATGAAACGGCGGCGTTCGACGATGTCGTTCTGCGCGCGGCGCGGTGCGTCGAGGAACTCCTTCTCGCCCGTCAGCCGGTAGAGCTCCAGCAGGCCCACCAGGTCCGACATCATCTCGTAGGCCTTGCCGTTTGCCGTGCGGCTGACATTGCCGTGCGTCAGCAGCGACGAGATCAGCTTCGGTCCGTTTGGCTGCTCCCACGCTTTGGTGATGTGCATAGCGAGCTCCAGGTGGCGTTTGTCGCCCGTGTAGCGGTAGAGGCGGCAAAGAGGCTCCAGTACGCTGGTGGCGGCCATGCCAACGTGCGTCGAGCTGGCGATGATGTCGCGGCCGTCCTGAACAAACACCTGCCACAGCAGGGTCCCGATCTTCGACGCTGTCGTCAGTGCGCGTTCGTCGCCGGTCAGTTCGTAGTACGCCAGCAGGCCGATCAGGTTGTACTTATGCGACCAGACATCCCAGCTCGTCCAGCGGTCCTTGTCGAGATACGTGCCCAGGTAGCCGTCGTCCTTCTGGGTCTTCATCAGTTCCTGCGCCATACGGGTCATCTGCCAGCGGAGCGCCTCGTTGTTCGTCAACCGGCAGGTGTTTGCGGCGGCGTGCAGGTATTTGCCGGCGTGCTCGCCGATCCAGGGATGGTTCCCCGGCCGCTGCCGGTAGCCGGCGAGCAGGTCGTTCTCCTCGATGTGCAGCAGGCGCCCTTCCAGGTTCACCCGCATCCGCTCACCCAGGACTCCGCCGATCTTCTGCGCCTCGAACGGGGCGGGGACGAAGCGGTCTTCCACTTTCAGCGCCACCTTCGGCTTTACGCCCTGCTGCTGCGCGGAGACCGCCAGAGCGGCCAGAATGAAGATATATAGGCCTCGACGCATGTCACCCCCCGCTCCCGATCCTACGATTTCCAATTCCGGCACGGCAAATCCGGTGCTCGAGGCCCGAGCACTGGCCAAGCGCTACCTCTCCGGCCCGGCATCGCTGACCGTTTTCGAGAACATCGACCTCCAGGTCCTCACGGGCGAGCGCCTGGCGCTGATCGGCGCCTCCGGGGCGGGGAAGTCCACTCTGCTGCATCTGCTGGGCTTACTCGACGCGCCCAGCGCCGGCCAGATCCGTTTGGACGGTCGCGACGTCACCGGTTTCGACGAAGCCGCGCTCGCCGAGGTCCGGAACCACTCGATTGGGTTCGTTTGGCAGATGAACACCCTGCTGCCCGAGTTTACCGCCGAGGAAAACGTCCTGATGCCGCTGCTGATCCGGGGCATTTCACGTTCCGACGCGGCTAAATCGGCCCGGGACCGCCTGGCGGAGGTCGGTCTGGAGGCCCGGTCCCACCACCGCGCCGGGGAGTTGTCGGGCGGTGAGCAGCAGCGCGTCGTGCTGGCCCGCGCCCTGGCCGGCAGGCCGAAACTGCTGCTGGCCGACGAACCGACAGGGAATCTGGACGAGCGCACCGGCGAGCGCATCATGGATCTGCTCGAGGACCTGCACCATGCCCACGGCCTGACGTCGATCTATGTCACTCATAATCCGGCATTTGCGCGAAGAGCGACGCGAGTCCTGGAACTGCGGCAAGGTACTCTTCATCCCGCTGTTTTTTGACCCTCCTGTTATAATTTGGACATAAGAGGTGACTGGGCTAGTGCACTGGGGAGTGAAACTCATCCGCCCGTGCCGGGAAACCGGTCCTCTTTTGTCGCGGCTGTCCACTTCGTTCCCTCCAAATCACCGCTCAACGCATCTTAGAATTAAGGCATGGCGCGCCGGGGACGGCGCGTGGGGTAGAACGGCCCGGCCCACGTTCGGCCGGCTACGAGGCCCGTTGTCCACTTCGCGACAGGCGGCCTCCGAGAGGCGCACACCGAATGTTTGAACGTTATACCGAGAAGGCGCGCAGGGTAATCTTCTTCGCCAGGTACGAGGCCAGCCAGTTTGGCAGCCCCTACATCGAGACGGAGCACCTGCTGCTGGGGCTCCTTCGCGAGGATAAAGCTCTGGCGAACCGATTCCTGCGCAGCCAGACGAACATCGAATCCATCAGAAAGCAGATTGAGGCGCAAACCACTGTCCGCGAGAAGGTTTCCACTTCCGTGGACCTGCCCCTCAGCCACGAGTGCAAGCGCGTGCTCGCCTTCGCGGCCGAGGAGGCCGAACGGCTGAGCCATAAGCACATCGGTACCGAGCACCTGCTGCTCGGGCTGCTGCGCGAGGAAAAGTGCTTTGCCGCCGAACTGCTTCACGAGCGCGGGCTGCGGCTGACCAGCGTGCGCGAGGAGATCGCCCGGTCTACCTCCGAGCGGACAACCGCCGCCAAACCGAAGGAAAGCAGCCTGCTGAGCGAGTTCAGCCGCGACATGACGCAGCTCGCCGCCGACGGCTCGCTCGACCCGCTGATTGGCCGCGACTACGAGCTGGAGCGATGCATTCAGATCCTGTGCCGCCGCACGAAGAACAACCCCGTGCTGATCGGCGAACCCGGCGTCGGCAAGACCGCCATCGTCGAAGGGCTGGCGCAGAAGATCGCCGACGGCGACGTGCCCAGCTTCCTGGCCGACAAGCGCATCCTGGCGCTCGACCTCTCCCTGATCGTCGCCGGCACCAAGTACCGCGGGCAGTTTGAAGAGCGCCTGAAGACCATCATGAAGGAGTTGATGGAGAACCAGAACGCCATCATCTTCATCGATGAGCTGCACACGCTGGTGGGCGCCGGCTCGGCCGAGGGCTCGCTCGACGCCGCCAACATCCTGAAGCCCGCGCTTTCACGCGGCGAGATCCAGTGCATCGGTGCGACGACGCCAGGCGAGTTCCGCAAGTCCATCGAAAAGGACCGCTCGTTGGAGCGCCGTTTCCAGGCCGTGAAGGTGCCGCCGCCGAGCGAATCGGACGCCTGCAAGATCCTGTTCGGCATCAAGGAACGCTACGAGAAGTTCCACGCCGTCGCCTACACGGACGACGCGATTGAGACGGCCGTTTACTCCTCCTCGCGCTTCATTCCGGACCGCTACCTGCCCGACAAGGCGATCGACTTGATCGACGAGGCCGGGGCGCGCGTCAAGCTCCGCCAGACGACGCTGCCGCCCGAGATCGCCGATGTGCAGAAGCGCATCAAGTTCGTCGTCCACCGTATGGAAACGGCCATCGCGAACCACGAGTTCGAGAAGGCCCGTTTCTACAGCGACGAGGAGCGCAAGGAGCGCGAAACACTGCGCCAGCTCCGCGACAAGTACAACTTGGACGACTCTTCCACCGGCGTTGTCGGCAAGGAAGACATCGAGGACGTCGTCGCCCGCTGGACTGGCGTCCCGATGACGGCCATCAAGGAAGAAGAGGTGGCCAAGCTCATCCGTGTCGAGGAGGAGCTGCACAAACGCGTCATCAGCCAGGAAAAGGCCATCAGCGCCCTGGCACGCGCCATCCGCCGTTCGCGCGCCGGACTGAAATCCCCGAAGCGCCCGGCCGGTTGCTTCCTGTTCCTGGGCCCCACGGGCGTCGGCAAGACTGAAGTGGCCCGCGCGCTGGCCGAGTTCCTGTTCGGCAGCGAGAAGTCGCTCATCCGCTTCGACATGTCGGAGTTCATGGAGAAGCACTCGGTGTCGAAGCTGATCGGTTCGCCTCCGGGCTACGTCGGCTACGAAGAGGGCGGCCAGCTCACCGAGCGCGTGAAGCGGTCTCCCTATTCCATCATCCTGCTCGACGAAATCGAGAAGGCGCACCCGGATGTCTACAACATCCTGCTGCAGGTGTTCGAAGACGGCCAGTTGACCGACGGCCTCGGCAACACGGTGGACTTCAAGAACACCATCATCATCATGACCTCAAACCTGGGCGCCCGCTTCCTCGACAAGAAGGGGCAGATGGGCTTCTCCACCCAGCAGGGCTCCGGCATCCCGCACAAGGTGGAGGACATGGTCCAGAGCGAGGTGAAGCGCGCCTTCAACCCCGAGTTCCTCAACCGCCTGGACGAGGTGATTCTCTTCACTTCGCTCGCCGACGAAGAGCTGATCCAGATCATCGACCTGCTGGTGGACCAGATCAACGTGAACCTGGTGGCCAAGCAGATCAAGATCCACCTGGCGCCGGACGCCTCGAAGTACATCCTCGAGAAGACCTGCACGGACCGCAGCTACGGCGCTCGCCCGCTGCGCCGCGCTTTGCAGAAATACATCGAGGATCCGCTCTCCGAGATGCTCATCCAAGGCACGCTTGTCCGGCCCGCCGAGTACGAAATCTATCTCGGCGAAACCGGCATCTATTGCCGCCAGATCAACCCCGAAGGAGACGTCGCCACTGTCGGCGCGGGCAGCGGCTCCGCCGAAGGCACGGTGCTCTACCCCTTCTAAGACCGCTCCCGCAACCAACAAGAAGGCCGCTCCCGTTCAGGGGCGGCCCTCTTTGCTCGTGCGGAAAGACTTTACTCCCACCCCACTCCTGTCCAAATTAGCTGACCTCCGCCAACACGCCTGTTGATTCCTCTGGGGTTGCAGACTCCGTTACGTCGATTTCAGAACCAGGTTGGGGGTGTTCGAGGCCGCCGTTGCCGGACCAGTCCAGCGGCAACTGGGGCTCATCGAGGGGTGGGCTGGGCGGGCGTTCAAACGGCTCGTGGAGGAAGCGCCCCAGATCGCGGTAGACAAACAGCTGCTGGCGCAGTAGAGCGAGAAATCGCGACAGGTGCC
>JBOZRR010000013.1:0-1579 GCA_050789245.1 Bryobacteraceae bacterium
CGTCATCCTCGGCTTCCCATGACGTATCGCGGTCAAAATAGAAGATGTCATAGTCGGCAATGCCGTAATCGACCGCGCGTCCGGTCAGCACATTCCACACCGTCTGCACCAGGCAGCCGGACACGAGCCACGCGTCGGGCAGCGCGAGATGAAACAGCTCGTCGGCAATGACCTTGTTGGCGGGGTTGCGCAGCGCGGCGGCGATGAATTCGTCGGAGGTCATGGAAAAAAAGTCCGTGGGGTGGGCAAGGGCGCACTTCGCGCCGTGCCCATCTCAAAATCTACAAACCCGCCTCATATTCCCTCACCGCCGCCTTCGACGCCAGTGTCCGCCAGTGCCGGCGCAGCAGCGGCTCGACATGGCTGCGCCTCGCCTTCGACAGGCGGATCAGCACCATCGGACAATCGCGGTAGTGATCGGTGAAGTAAAAGATCTTCGGCTGGCTCTCGACCAGCATCTCGCGCTCGTCCGGCGGTACGCCCGGCATCACCAGCGAGTCGTTGTCTTCCCTCAGCCGCGCCAGCATCTTCTTGCGAACCTTCAGCGCCGGCGTGCCGTAGGACGTACCATCCTCGACTTCCGGCCACGCCAGCGCAAGTTTTCGGATGTCCTCGAAGGTCATCGATCCGGTGCGCTCCTCTGTCCTTCGTCCTGCCGGGGACAAGCCCGGGCACGACGTAAGTGGATGCGGAACGCCTCAGCGCACAGACGTAAAGAAGCGATCGAAGCGCAATCCGGCAAGCCAGGTCCAAACCGGCTGGCTGCGAATTCCCATGTCCCAGGAGCCGACCACGGCATCCGCCCGGCCTATCAGGTTGTCGATCGGCAAGAGGCCCACGCCGCCATCGCGCACGGCGACGCGGCTGTCGGCGGAATTGTCCCTGTTATCGCCGAGCACGAACAGCATGCCCGGCGGCACAGTGACCTCGGGCGTATTGTCGAGCCTTCCGTTGTCGCGGATCTTGTAAATGGCATGCTCGACGCCGTTCGGCAGCATCTCGATGTAGCGGTTGGCCTTCTCGGTGAAGCCGCGGTCGTCCTCGGCCTCGCCGATGCCGTCGGGGCGCAGTTGCGCCGCATGGTTGTTGATGAAGAGCTGACCCTGGCGCATCTGCACGCGGTCGCCGGGCAGCCCCACCACGCGCTTCACCCAAGCCTGCGAGCGGTCGCCCGGCCAGCGGAACACGACGACGTCGCCCCGCTTGGGCATATCGCCGAACAGCCGGCCGGTTTCCGGCAGCGTGATCTGGATCGGCAGCGAGGCCGCACCATAGCCGTAGGGGAATTTCGAGGCGACCAGCGCGTCCCCGATCAAGAGCGTCGGCTCCATCGAGCCCGACGGCACATAGAAGGGTTCGGCGATCGCGCCCTTGGCGATGAACACGCAGGCCACGATCGCGGCGAACTGTGCGACCTGCCCGCGCCAGGTGGACGGTTTGCTGGTGGAAACTTCGCCGTTGCTCACGAGCCGGTACCTCCCACGGTGATGCGCTCCATGCGCAGCGTCGGTTGGCCGACGCCGACGGGCACGCCCTGGCCGTTCTTGCCGCAGGTGCCGATGCCGGTGTCGAGCGCCAG
>JBOZRR010000014.1:0-186447 GCA_050789245.1 Bryobacteraceae bacterium
ATCACCACCTGGCTCGGTTCCACCTCGCCAGCATCCCCTCCCGGCCTGGACCGGACAACTCACGTGCTAATTACACCGGACAACTCACGTGCTAACAACAGGAGTTTGCGGACGGCCTTGCAGCGGGGGCGGGGCGGTGACAGAATCAGACCGCTATGTCTCAAACCTGCGCTTCGTGTCATGCCTGCTGCGGCGCTCATGGGATTTCGCGCCGCGCGTTGTTGGGGTCTGCTGCCGCGCTGCCGGCCGCGCGGGCGGCGTCGATGTCTCAGGGTGAGGCTCCGCCTCCGGCGGCGCAACGGAAGACGCTACGGGTGCAGCCGGTGCTGATCTACCAGCTCTACAAGCGGAGGCCGCAGACGTCGTGGCGGCCGTGGGGCGGGCTGTTCACCGAGACCGAGGTGGCGGAGGAGAAGCAGCGGATTCAGCGCGAGCTGGAAGGCATCCAGTGCGCGGTGGATTGCCCGCTAGAGTTCCTGCCGTTGAAGACGGTGACGAGCGAGGCCGAGGCTCGCGAGGCGAACACGGGTGAGTTCGACGTTCAACTGCTGTACCCGGCGACGGGCAGCGCGCGGTGGCTGGAACTGGTGAGCGCGGGGCGGCCGTGGACGATTCTCTTCGTGCGGCACCGGTCGGGGCCGGTGTACGAGTGGTACGAGATTGTGAGCCCGAGGTTCCTTCGCAAGACAGTGGACGAATGGGGCGAGCAAAACATTTCCACGGCGGACGTTGTGGTGGATGATACGGCCGATCTCGAAATGCGACTGCGCGCGCTGGCGGCGGTGAAGCACACGATGGGGCGGAAGGTGGTGTGCATTGGCGGCGCGGCGGGATGGGGGCAGGGCGGCAAGGAGTCCCCGCGGCTGGCGAGGGAGATCTGGAAGCTGAACCTGGTGGACGCGAGTTACGCCGATCTGAAGACGCGGATGATTGCGGCGCGGTCCGATGACGCGCTGGTGAAGCGGAGCCGTTTGCAGGCGGCCGATTATCTGAAGCAGAAGGACGTGAAGCTGGAGTGCTCGCGCGACGCGGTGGAGAACGCGTTCGTGCTGGCGGAGGTGTTCCGGCGAATTCTTGCCGAGCACCAGACGGATGCGATCACGGTGAACAACTGCATGAGCACCATCATGCCGATCGGCGAGACGACGGCGTGCCTGGTGCTGAGCCTGCTGAACGACGAGGGGGCGCTGGCGTTCTGCGAGTCGGATTTTGCGGTGATTCCGTCGGGGATTCTGTTGAACGCGGTGTCACGGATGCCGGTGTTCCTGAACGACCCGACGTACCCGCACCATGGGGTGATCACGCTGGCGCACTGCACGGCGCCGCGCAAGCTGGACGGGCGGAACCTGGAGCCGGTGCGTCTGCTGACGCATTTCGAGAGCGACTACGGGGCCGCTCCGAAGGTGGAGATGCGGCTGGGGCAGAAGGTGACGAACCTGATTCCGGACTTCGGCGCGCGGCGGTGGGTGGGGTTCACGGGGGAGATCGAGAAGAACCCGTTCCTGCCGATCTGCCGGTCGCAGATTGACGTGGGGTTCAAGTGCCGGACGGATCGGCTGGCGGATGAGATGCGGGGGTTCCACTGGATGACGGGTTATGGGGATTGGGGGCGCGAAGTGGGGTATGCGCTTCGGAAGGCGGGGGTGGATTACGTGGATCTGGACCGGGGGTAGGCGGGCGATCACAAGAATCTTTGAGCTCGATTTGGTTTAGTTTGAGGGAGATGCGGGGAGGGGTGCGTGGAAGTTGCACGATCGGACCCGGTAGGTTGTTGGGCGGAGGAGGTGATTTGGATGTTGGCGAGGCAGAATAATCGGATGGAGGGGGGCGCGTGAGACCGAACGAAACGCATGGACGCTGGATATGCCTGTTGGCCTTAATTGCCGCTTTTGGGGTTGCTGACGTGACTCGTGCGAGCGAGCCGGATCTTAGCTTCGGCCAAGTTTACGGATCAGCGGGGTTCGTGAATCCCAGTCCTGGCGGTCCGATGGCAAATGCGCCTAATGTCGTTTTGGCCTTTAAGGCTGTTGACGGACATCGAAGTTTCGCGCTGACTAATGAGATAGGCGACTACCTTGGTGTGCTCGAAGGTGGGCGGTACTGCATTGCAGCGTACACGCACGCGGGAAAGAAGCTGAGGCTCAAACAAAGTCAGATGACCTGCATTACGATACAACCTGGGAAGGACTCCCGGCTCGATGTCATGCTGTTGCCGGAGGGGCAATAGGGTATAAATGTTGGTAGGAGAATGGAGAAAGTGAGAGGACACACCCATGCTTTTGACAGCGTCTGGAAGCGCCAAGCTGGGGCGATTCACTGCGACTATCTCGTTTCCCGGACCGTTGCTGGGAGCGTCTCGAAGTGCTCTAGGGACGGCGGAATGGCATCACTTTCTGCTGAATTACGTCTGTCCCATTTCTTCCATTTCTTCCAAAAGAAATGCGTCCAAAATATCGCTCAAACCCTGAGGGTGCATATGAGACTCGCTTTTAAGATAGTCTGCATGCTGGCTTGCGTGACAGTGGCTCTCTCACAGGAGCGTTTCGGGCGGGACGAGTTCTCAGGTGAGCTTCACGGCTTCTCCAAATCGGCCAGCGAGCACATAATTAACCGTTTTCCCGAAGTGATCACTGTGACGACCGTCGATGGGGCGATTCGTGCGGCGACGAGTGATGAGCCACTGCCGAATGCACTGTTCGAGATCAGGGGGCCAGGAGATTCTGAGCGGGTCGTCGGTACGCGGACGAACCGAGAGGGCTCATTCAGACTGAAGCGGATTCACCCCGGCGAGTACGTCTTCAAAGTTACCCTGGACGGCTTCCAATCCGTTGTAGGTCGCCTTCGCGTGGTACCTGATGCGAAGGCGAACGGTATGCGTAAGATTCGGATCACGCTGAACCTTGGGGTATGACTAGCTTCCAAGCGATGTCGATTTCAGGGCCTCGCCGACTCGACTGGTCTACCGCAAAGGAAGGGGATGCTGAATAGGTTTGCATGTCTCTGGAGAAATGGGACGAATCTAGTTGTGAAAGAGCAGACCCTGGTCGGGAAAGGCGCCCTTTCTTGCGTGCCGAGTATGAAACTCGGGGTGCTTTGTCTACTATTTTTAGCCCTGCTCTCGCTAATGCTCAACGCATGTCTGTTGATATCCGCGTTGCTGCACGGCGAGCGAACCTCCCCGATTTCGTACATCGCTGATATTCTGACCACGCCACCCGAGCTCATCGTCGGAATGCTCTTCAAACCAACACACTCTGTTTGGGGAATGATCGCCGCAATCATCTGCTCTGTCGTGTTCTATACGTGCGTTGGGTGGATCGCACTTACATTCACGCCACTCATTCGGAGGGCTTGGAACCGATTCGGCCAGGGATGATCTGATCTTCCTGAGAAAAACGGAATGCCAAGACGGACAGTCCGGTGCCCTTCCGCCTTCTGGCGGAAAGGGCGCGGAGTTGGGTTGAGGTTATTGGGGGATGCGGGCGGAGAGGACGAGGATGATGGAGCGGTCGGTGCCGTCGTTGGCTTTGCCGACGACGACTTGTTGGCCTTCCTTGAGGTCGAAGGCGGTTTCGAAGCGTATTTGTCCGGATTTCGTGTTGAGGCCGAAGTTGAATTCAGAGACCTTGACCACCGCGTTGCCGACAGGGCCCACGACCTGAGGACGGTAGTTGAGATTGTAGGCGCCGATCGGGCCGGCGTTGCCGAAACTCACCATTCGTTGGCCCTCGGAGGCGCGCATGACGCTGGCTTCGAGGAGCCGGAATTCTTTGAGGCCGAACACGCGCTGCATTTCGCTGGTGACGCTTGACAGTGAGGGTGGCACGGCCGCGCCGGGAAGTTCCGCCGATTGCGGAGCGGCGACGAGGATGGAGAGCATCAGTTCGAAGTTCCGCGGACCACTCGCGGGAGCGTTATCCGGAACGTCGAGGAGTTTGAGGTTCTCCATGATGGAGTTGACCTCGTCAGAGGTGCCGTAAACCGTGATTGCCTTCAGTGCACGGCTGGAGCGAAGGATCGGCGTCTGGCCCTGGCCGCTGGGCGTGGTGTAGGCGAGCCGGAGCAGTTCCTCACTGTCGACGTGCTTTACCTGGTAGACACGCTGGATGTAGCGGACACCGGTCTGGCGGGGCTTGGGGGTTTCGGCGGGCTTTTCCTGCGCCGGGGCGGCGAGGGCGAGGGCCAGGGCGAGCGTTAGTAGTTTTGCGGTCATTCTCCGTCTCCTTCGTTCAGACTCCACAGGATTACGATGTTTGGATTGCTGGTGGCTATGCGGACCATGCCGGGGGTGGCGGTCGGTTGAATCTCGGGTGGTTCGGGGCGGGCTGGCCGGGGCCGAGCGGCGGGTTTCGGGCGCGGTTGCGGCCTGACAAAGGCGATTTGCGAGGCGGCGGGGGCCGGGAGCGCGGGGCGCGGGGGCTCGACGGGCGCGGGTTGAGGCCAGAGGACGACGGCCAGCACGGCGGCGGCGACGGGGGCCCAGGCCCAGGTCCACCAGGGGACGCGAGGGCGGGGACAGTCCCTGTCGGCGGTGGTGGAGGGTTTGGGGATGTCGGGGGAAAGGGACAGTCCCCTTTCGGGTTCACATGCTGCCATCACGCGGGCGTGGAGGGCGGTGACGGCGGCTTCGGGCGGATCGTCGTGGCCGAGTTCGCGGAGGACCTGGTCGAGGTCGATCATCGACGCACCTCCTGGCGGGCTTCGAGCCATTTCTTCAGGCGGGCTTTGCCCATGGAAATCTGACTGCGCACGGTGACTTCGGCGGTGCCGAGGATGCGGGCGACATCGGCGGTGTCGAGGCCTTCGATTTCGCGGAGGACGATGGCTGCGCGCTCCTTTTCCGGGAGATGACGGAGGCCTTCGGTGACGAGGCGGCGGCGCTCTTCGGATTCGAGGAGGAGGGCGGGGTTCCCGGCGGCAGGTTGCTCGAAGTCGAGGGGTTCGGCGGGCCGGCGGCGACGGATGAGGTCGTAGCTCGCGTTGATGGTGGTCCGGTAGAGCCAGGCTTGGAGGGTGGCCGGCTCTATCCGGTTCAGATGTTTGTGCAGTTTGATGAACACTTCCTGCGCCACGTCCTGAGCGTCTTCGAGCGACCCGAGCATGCGCCAGGCAATTCGCAGAACTCTCCGCTCATGGGAGCGGAGCAGTTCCTCGAAGGCCTGCACGTCATCACCGGGCACTCATACGCTTATACGGCATGGCGCTTGAAAGCGTTGAAGCGAATTTTGGGGGCGGGGACAGTCCCCTTTGCGCGCCCTAGGCGCGGAATATGGGCTCTCCGGTCTTGGTCTGCTCGCGAAGTTGGGCGAGTTCGGCAGTGCTGAGCTTGGGCAGCGGCGAGGCGGCGAGATCGAGGGCCATGTCGAAGATATTCTCGTCGCCGGGCGGGACGGCGGCGGTGATCTCCTGATTCAAGGCAAAGCGCAGGGCGAGGCGTGCGAGTTCGCGGTCGGCGATGGGCTGATACCAGCACTTGGGGTATTTGCGATCTTCGCGGCGCATGTCCTTCGGCCACGTGCCAAGGGCGAGGGCCTTGAGGGCCATGCGGGCCATGCCCTTCTGCTTGGCCTTGGCGAGGATCTGGGGGCCGAAGCTGCCTTTGTCCCAGGCGGTGAAGCTGACGGGAAAGAGGACGGAGTCCAGCGAGAGGGCGTCCATGAGCCGGATGGCGGCCTCGGCGTGGTGGGCGGAGAAGCCGAGGAAGCGGGTCTTGCCTTCCTTCTTGGCCTTCATAAAGGTTTCGGCGGCGCCACCAGGGGCGAGGATCTTGTCGACATCCTCCATGGAGCCGACGGCGTGGAACTGGTAGAGGTCAACGTGGTCGGTGTGGAAGCGGCGGAGGGTCTGTTCGAGCTCGGCCTGGGCGCCCTTGGCGTCGCGCTTCTGGGATTTTTCGGCGAGGAAGACTTTGTCGCGGTACGGCTTGAGGGCGTTGCCGAGTTTGAGCTCGGCTTCGCCGTCGGCGTAGGAGGGGGCGCAGTCGTAGTAGTTGACACCGCGGTCGAAGGCGGCGGCGACACGGCGGTCGGCCTCGGACTGAGGCATGGCGGTGACGACGATGCCGCCGAAGCCGATGATGGAGAGCTGGATGCCGTCTTTATAAGGGCGTTTGGGAATGGGGTTTGACGGTGCGGCTTGTGCGGCGCCGGTGACAGCAGCCGCGGTGAGGACGAAGTGGCGACGGTCGATCATGGTTGGGCCTCTGGGGGTATTGTATGCCGTGGGGGAGGGCGAGATGCGAAAAGGGCGGCCACGGGGGCCGCCCTTTCTTGCTTTGGGTTGAACAGCGGATCAGAAGATGAAGCGGAATCCGAGGCGGATTTCGCGGGGTGCCTGGTACGCGCCGGGCCCGTTGTAGCCCTTGGGCGTGACAACGCCGGGGCCGCCGTTGCGGTAGTCGCCGCTGGGGAGGCCGTAGATGGCGTTGTAGGCGATGGTGCCGGGGACGTTGCCGGTGGGCGACAGGAAGTTCTTCGGGTCGTAGCCCTTGAAGAAGCCTGTGGCGTCCGGCGGCAGGACGCTGCTGGAGATCGCGCCGGTGCGGTTGATCTGGGTGGTGCGCGCGATGACAGCGGCCTGGTTGAAGATATTGATCGCTTGCGCGTCGAGCCGGAGCTTGGTGCGGTCGCTCAGGTTGATGGTGTGAGAAACCGACAAGTCGGTCTGAGTGAGGACCGGGGTGCGGCCCAGGTCGCCACGGCCATAGGGGGTTGTCGGGGCCGACAGGTAAATGATAGTCGTCGTGTCGGGGGTCCCGGTGAAGGCGATCTGGTTCAGACCGAAGAAGGTGTTGCCGGCGGCGGTCTTCAGGTCATACGAGGCGAACATCTTGAAGGTGTGGGGCCGGTCGGTGCCGAGGCGGCCGAGCGTGTTCTGCTGGCTGCCGGAGGCATCGAAGTAGTAGTACGGCAGGTCATAAGCGCGGCTGACACCGGGATCGGAGCGGCCGCTCTCGTCGGAGTTGGCCGCGCCGGAATAGTTGCCGTAAAGGCGGCTCCAGGTGTAGCTGGTCATGACATTGAGGTTCTTCATGTAGCGGCCGTCGAGGCGGAACTCGAGACCGTCATACTGACGGACAGCCTCCGGTACGAGGAACTGCTGGCCGTTGGGTGTCTTCTGTCCCCAGGCTGTGCTGGTGTCGCGCGTTTGGCCGAAGCCGGGGTTGCCGGTGAGGTAGACTTCGTCCTCGCCGTCGAGAACGCCGATGTCCTCAATGGCGCGGAGCAGGTCCTTGCGAGTGTAGCGGGCCGTGGCGACGAGGTTTGAAGTGACCTGGCGGCTCAGGCTGGCGGAGAACTCGCGGGACTTGTAGGGCTTGATGCCGGGGTCGATGCCTTCGATCTCGCCGGCGTCGTTGATGGGCAAGGTACGGTTGTCGTACTGGGTGATCTTGGTGCCGAGAGCGCCCGGGTTGGCGAGGCCCAGCGAGTAAATGTTGGGGTTGTCGAGCTTGTAGACGTGGGTGACCCAATAGTCCGACCCGAAGCTGCCACGAGCTAGCTCGTAGCGGAGGACGTCGTAGTAAAGGCCGTAGCTGCCAGCGACCTTCCACTTGCCATCGCCAAGGACATCCCAGGAGCCGCCGATGCGAGGGGCAATCTTGTCGCCCCAACCGAACGAGACGGGGTTGGCGACCTTGCGGCCGTTGACCTCGGCTTTGTACGGCGGGAGGAACTCGTTCTCGAAGCGGACGCCGATGTTCAGGGTCAGGTTCTTGAGCACATGCCACTGGTCCTGGACATAGAAGCCCTGGTTGCGGCTGTTGACATTGCCCAGGTTACGGACGCCGTCATCCCAGGAGTAGTAACCGTAGGCGCCGGTGACGTTCTGGAAGCTGCCGCGCGTGAAGGAATCACCCCAATAGACCAGGAAGCGGCCGTTCGTGTAGTTGGTCTCGACGTCGTTGGAGAGGCGTGACAGGAAGTAGCCGGCCTTGATGATGTGCTGCTGGCCGGCGAGTCTGGCGATGTAGCTGCCGTCGAGATAGACGTTTTGCCGGGTCGTGATGTCCTTCTGCGTGAGGAGCGTGCTGCTGACGTTTCGGAACCCGGACGCACCCTGATATGGAGCCGGCACAGGGGTGGCGGATTGCGATGTGGCTGTCTGATACGTGACGAAGGGGTCGCCGGGCAGGCCGTAATTACCGATCTTGTCGTTCTGGTAGTTGTACCCGTAGCGGGCCGAGAGGATGAATCTCGGCGAGACGGTGTAAGTGCCGCCGACAGTGAAGACCTGCGAGGGCTGGAAGCCACCGAGGACGCTCTGATCGTTGGAAGGCGGTGCAACGCGCGCATCGGGATCGGGCAGAACACCTTGTTGCTTCAGAGGGCTCCACACCCAAGACGAGTAGACCTGGAGTTTGGAGAGGGGGCTATAGTCGAGCCGGTTCAGAAGGTAATGCTGGTTGTCGTTACGCCTGTAGGTTCTGGTTCCGCCGGCGGAGGAGGCGTACTTGATCGTGCGGACACGGCTATCGAAGGCCGGCATGTAGTTCGAGGAGAAGAACAGTTTGTCCTTCAGGATGGGGCCGCTCAACTCGAAGCCAGGGTAGAGGGAGCGCCAGTCGTCGGCCTTGGGCGCGAAGAAATCGGCCACGTTTGCGTTTGCAGGGGAGCGCTGCCAGTAGCCGCGCGGGCGCGGGTTGAGCTCATCGCTGGTGAATTGCACCTGGAATGCGCCGTGGAAATCGTTGGCGCCGCCACGGGTGACGACGTTCACGACGCCGCCGGTGGCGCCGCCATATTCCGCGCCGAAGCCGCCGGATTTAATCTGAAGCTCCTGGATGAACTCCAGCGGGATGGACTTCTGCTGACGGAGAGAGCCGCGGCGGACGTCGGAAGTGTCGACACCGTCGATGAGAAATGCATTCTCCGAGCCGCTGGCGCCATCCACCTGGAAGCCGCCGACACCGGCGTTGCCGGACTTGGGCTCGTAGCGCACGCCAGGCGCCATAGTCAGCAGGGAGTGATAGTTGCGGCCGCGAGGCAGGGATTCAAACGTGGAAGCGGTGATGTTGGTCTGAACCGACGATGACGTGGTGTCAAGCGACACCATGGATTCGGTGACTTCGACCGTTTCAGAGACGGTGCCTACCGCAAGCGAGAGGTTCAGGACGATGCCGGCGCCGAGGCGAACCTCGACCGCGCGCTGCACGATCTTCTGAAATCCCGTCTTGGTGACAGTAATCGAATAAGTTCCGGCGGGCAGAGTGAACAGATAACGTCCCTGCGTGTCAGTATTTTGCGATAAACCCTTCGGCAGGCGATCACTTGTCGCCGTAACCACGGCGTCAGGCACGACAGCTCCGCTGGCGTCCGTCACCGTGCCGGAGAGCTGGCCGGTACTTTCCTGCGCGGGGAGAACTCCGCACAGCAAAAGAAAAAGAGCGGATGAAGCCGCGAGAAGCCTGCACCCGCTCTTTGTGATAGTCATCGTTTTAAGATCCATTTGCATCCTTCCTCGAAGCGGGTCCGCGGTAACGGTCCGCATCGCTATGCTCACCGTCATCAAGGCGGTCTGCGCCCGGCACATCATCGCCGGGTCAGGTAGGAGGAAGCGAATGGCTGCAATATTCCGGTGCCGGAAGATGATTTCAGAGACGGCGGGAGTGCCGGCAGAGCAGACACACTTCAAACCCACGCCCGAAACCATCAGGCTCGAACGAATTCAAATTCGAGTCTCACTTTTCGTGTTCAGCCTGTCCGGGGTGTCAGCCCCGCTAACCTCTTTAACGCCCTTCTGTTGCACACGTTACACGTGCTCGCCGATGTTACCACCAATTCGCGGAATGGTGTCAATAGGAATGTCTTAAAGAAAGGACTGAGAGGGCGTTAATATTCCGAAATCAGGGAGAATGGATGGAATATGGAGTAACTCCATCGGAATATATCGAGTATTGTCGGTGAAGATTCACGAGCTATCTTTTGATGCGAAATAGACATAAAGATAGGTATCTAATGCCCATGGGCACCTATACGCGCAGTTCGTAACCCTTCGTGCGGAGCGCCATAATGATGCCGTTTCGGATGGCGGCGACTTCGTCGTTAGACAGAGTGCGGTCTGGGGCTGAGACGGTGATCCGGAAGGTGACGCTCTGGCGGTCCTCGGGGAGTGGGGCACCACGGTAGGCGTAGAGGTACTCGACCGAATCGCAGAGTTCGCCGGCGGCCGCCTGGATGTCTGAGCGGAGGTTTCCGGCGAGTGCGCGGAGGCCCGTGAGGATGGAAAGGTCGAAGGCGCTGGACGGGAACCGGCGCAGGGGAGTGTATTTGCGCGGTTCGGGACCGAGTTCGAAGGAGGCCCTCAGGTTGAGGTCGAGAATGGCGGCGCGGCCGGTCTCGATGAACGACGGGTAGAGTTCGTAGAGGCGGCCGAGGAGCAGACCTCGCCAATGGACTTCGGCGCTCCGGGCGGGGTGCTCGTAGACGCGGGACTCGACGGGGCGGACGTCACAGCCGGGGAGGACACATTCGGCAAGCCGCTTTAGTTCAAAGAGCCCGGCGGCGCCGTCGCCGGATTTTGCATAGACGGCGGCCATCAGGTGCGGGACTTCGCTGGGAAGTTGACCGGCGGCGCGCTTATGGATCTCGTTGCCGATTTCAAAGAGGCGGAAGTCGTCGAAGCGCTTCATATTCTCGACGATGTTGCGATGGATGCCCGGCAGGAGGCTCATGCGCATGAGACCGTTCTCGCTGGAAATGGGGTTTGCGACACGCAGGTGCGCGGCGGGATCCATGGAGAAGCGCTGAGCCATTTCGTCGCTGATGAAGGAGTAGTTCAGGGTTTCGGTGAAGCCCTGGGCGGCGACGAGTTCGCGGACGGAGTGGTGGTAGATGCGCTCCTGGTTGATCCAGGGGCGGGCGACGGGCTGGAGCGGTGCGGTGAGCGGGACGGTGGCGTAGCCGACCATGCGGCCGATCTCTTCAAGCAGGTCGTCCTTGATGGTGATGTCCTTAGTGGCACGCCACGAGGGGACGGTGACGCTGAAGACCCCGGGCTCCGGTTCGGCGACGGTGAAGGCGAGGGATTCCAGGATTCGGCGGACCTCGGCAGGGGCGATGTCGCGGCCGAGCTTATCGATGAGCCAGGCCATGGGCAGTCGAATGGGTTCCGGTGCGGGAGAGGGCTTCCAATTGTCGACCAGGCCGCCGACGAGGCGGATGCCAGGGCAGACCTGTTCGAGAAGATCGACGGCGCGGGCGAGGGCGCGCACCGTATTCACGGGGTCCTGCGCTTTCTCGAAGCGCATGGAGGCGTCGGTGCGGAGTTTGAGCTCGGACGAGTTCTTGCGGATGTTGGCGGCGTCGAAGTTGGCGCTCTCGAGGACGATGGCGGTAGTGGTGTCGTCGATGGAGCTACCCATGCCGCCCATGACGCCGGCCAGCGCGCGGGCGCCTGCCTGGTCGGCGATGACGAGGTGGCGGGGGCTGAGAGTGTACTCCTCACCGTTGAGGGCCTGCATGACTTCGCCTTCTTCGGCGCGGCGGACGACGATCGTGTCGCCGTGGAGGTTCTTCCGGTCGAAGGCGTGCATGGGCTGGGCAAGCTCGGCCATGATGTAGTTCGTCACGTCGACGACATTCGAGATGGGATTCAGCCCGATGGCCTCGAGCCGGGCCTGGAGCCAGAGCGGGGAAGGGCCGACCTTGACGTTCTCAAAGACGAGCGCGGAGTAGCGGGGGCAGAGGGCGTAGTCGCGGATTTCGACGTTCCATGCTGGGGCGCCGGCGGGGAGGCGGTCCATCTTGACGGGATCGGCGAGGGGGAGCCCGGTAATGGCGGCCACTTCGCGAGCCATGCCGAAATGGCCCCAGAGGTCGGGGCGGTGGGTGATGCTCTTGTTGTCGATCTCGATCTCGAAGTCGGGGGTGAGACCGGGCAGGGGCTGGCCCGGCTCGACATCGAGTTCGAGGATGCCTTCGTAATCGCGGCTGATACCGAGTTCATCACCGGCGGCGAGCATGCCGTCGCTCTCGATGCCTCGGATGACGGCCTTCTCGATGAGACCGCCCTTGATGCGGACGCCGGACGGAACGTAGGCGGTGACGATACCGGGGCGGCAGTTGGGGGCGCCGCAGACGACCTGGCGGCGGCCGAGTTTCGGGCCGGCGTCGACGACGGCGCGGACGATGGAACTGTCTTCGACGGGATGGACTTCGAGGACGCGCGCGGCGACGACATCGGCCAGCCAGGGAGCGAAGGGTTCGACGCCTTCACATTCGGCGGTCTTAATCGTGATGAGCTGCATGAGTCCCTGGGGATCGGCATGGAGGCCTGGGACCAGCTCACGAATCCAGTTGTAGGAAAACTTCACGTCGGTCGAATCCTTTTCGAAGTCAGAACTGCCGGAGGAAGCGCAGATCGCCGGCGGCGAGGTGGCGGATATCGTCAATGGCGTAGCGCATCATGACAAGCCGCGTGAGGCCGAGACCGAAGGCGAAGCCATTCCATTCCTCGGGATCGAGCTTGCCGGAACGCAGGACGTTGGGGTGGACCAAGCCGCAGGGCAACAGTTCGACCCAGCCGCTCTGCTTGCAGACCGGGCAGCCGGAGCCGCCGCAGATGAGGCACTGGATGTCCAACTCGAAGCCGGGCTCGACGAAGGGAAAGAAGCCCGGACGGAGCCGGACGGTGACCTCGCGGTTGAAGATGGCCGCCAGCAGCGACTTCATGAAATAGAGCATGTGGCCGATGGAGACGTGGCGGTCAATCATCATGCCTTCAAGCTGATAGAAGGTGTGCTCGTGGGAGGCGTCGAGTTCCTCGTTGCGGAAGACGCGGCCGGGGGCGATGATGCGGAGCGGCGCGCCGAAGCGCTCCATGGCGCGGATCTGGACCGGCGAGGTATGCGTGCGGAGGAGATTGCCGTCCTCCATCCAGAAGGTGTCCTGGGCGTCGCGCGCGGGGTGCGCGGGCGGGATGTTCAGGGCGTCGAAGTTGTACCACTCGGTTTCGACCTCTGGGCCGTCGACGACGGCGAAGCCCATGGAGGTGAACAGCTCTTCAAGCTCACGCTGGATGCGGTTGAGCGGGTGGAGCGAACCGGGGCGCGTGCCGGGAGCGGGGAGGGTGAGGTCGAGCCACTCGGCGGCGAGGCGGGAGTCCAGGGCGGCGCGCTCGAAGGCGGTCTTCCTGCCCTGGTAAGCCGATTCGAGGCCGTTCTTGACCGTATTGAGGAGTTTGCCGATGCGGGCTCTCTCGCCGGGGTCGAGCTTGCCCATCTCCTTGCTGAGATTGGCCAGTGAACCCTTGCGGCCGAGAAATTCGACGCGAGCGGCCTCCAGGGCCTCCGCGTCGGGTGCGCCGTCGATGAGCGAGCGGGCGCGCGATTCCAGTTCGGAAAGCGTAGAATCCAGCATTTTGCCTTGAATTCTTCAGTGTATCGCGCAAGCGCGGTTTAGCTGGCGGGAGCGAAGACAGCTTCT
This sequence comes from Bryobacteraceae bacterium, assembly GCA_050789245.1. GTDB lineage: Bacteria > Acidobacteriota > Terriglobia > Bryobacterales > Bryobacteraceae > PNKE01. Next base: position 13,425 of record JBOZRR010000014.1, read on the forward strand.
GAAGCGCCCGTCTCGATGCCGAGGTGGTTCAGGTAGAACGCGAGCACGCTGGGCGGATACTGGGCCTTGAGTTGATCGAAGGCGCGCTGCTGCCATTCGCCGGAGAGGTGTCCCTTGACGTCGGCGTCTTTGGCGAAGAAGCCATCCTGGTGGGGGACGCCGAGAAAGTCGAGGGTGGCGATAATCATCTCGAGGTGGGAGACGAGAATGGCCTGGGAGAGATCGGCGGCGAGATCTTCGTCCTTTTCCTGAAGGCGGTCCCAGAGGCGGGTGGCGGACTTGCGGAGGGCCTCACTGTTGAGCTTGGTGAGACGGGTGCGGAGCTTGATGTGCTCGTAGATCTGATAAGTGCGCAGGCGGCCGATAGAGACACGCTTGAGGAGGTCGGAAAAGGTGTCCTGGCCGAGCGCAAGGTACAGTTCGGACAGTTGCATCACCATCGAGCGTACCATGCGACCCGAAAAGGCCGTTTTCAGCGTGCAGGTTAGATAGAATAGGGGGTTTGGGCTTTTGAGATGAGCAATATCATTGTGCTGGGATCCCAGTGGGGCGACGAAGGCAAGGGCAAGATCGTCGACCTGTTCTCCGATAATTTTGACATCGTCGCGCGCTATCAGGGAGGGCATAACGCCGGCCACACCGTGCAGGTGGGGCCGCAGAAGTTCGTGCTGAAACTGATTCCGAGCGGCGTGCTGCACCCGCATGCGCAGGTCGTGATCGGCAACGGCGTGGTGATTGATCCGCAGGCGCTGCTGGACGAACTGGAGATGCTGGAGCGTGCGGGCATCGACACCGCCGGCAAGATTGCGATCAGCAACCGGGCGCATGTGATCTTCCCGTTCCACCGCCTGGTGGAGAAGGTCTCCGAAGGGCGCGCCGACCGGGTGGCGATCGGAACCACATCGCGCGGCATCGGGCCGTGCTACGAGGACAAAATCGCCCGGCGTGGCATCCGCGTGGCGGACTTGCTGAACACCGAATTGTTCGACACGCTTTACGGCTACCTGTCGCACGACAAACAGGTAGTGGCGAAGGCGTTCGGCATTGGCGACGACATCAAGTACGACGAGATCCGCGAGGATTACCGGCGCATGGCGGAGAAGATCCGGCCCATGGTGTGCGACACGGCGAAGCTGCTAAACGATGCGATGAACGCCGGCAAACGCGTGCTGTTCGAAGGCGCGCAGGGCACGATGCTGGACATCGACCACGGCACGTATCCGTTCGTCACCAGTTCGAGTGCGGCCGCCGGCGGCGCATGCACGGGCACGGGCGTGGCGCCGACGCGGATCGACGGGATCGTCGGCGTGTCGAAGGCGTACATCACGCGCGTGGGCGGCGGGCCGTTCCCGTCGGAAGACACGGGCGCGGATGGCGACCGGATCAGGGAAGCGGGCCTGGAGTACGGCTCGGTGACGGGCCGGCCGCGTCGTTGCGGCTGGTTCGACGCGCCGCTGCTGCGGTACACGGCGATGGTCAACGGTTTCGATTCGCTGATTGTGACGAAACTGGACGTGCTGGACGGGCTCGGCGAACTGAAGGTTTGCACGGGCTACAAGGTCCACGGCGAATTGGTGGACGAGATGCCCGCGGCGAATCTGCTGCTGGAGAGTGTGGAAGCGGTCTATGAGACCGTGCCGGGCTGGGATACGCCGACGTCAGGCATCGACGATTACGGAAAGCTGCCGAAAGAGGCGCGGGACTACATCGCATTCCTCGAGGAGAAGACCGGCGTCGAGGTAGGCGCAGTGTCCACGGGGCCGGAGCGCAGCGAAACGATTGTCCGCAAGGGCTCCAAGCTGGAGCGGTTGCTGGCGTAACGGCTACTTCGAAGCGAGCAGGATCACCGGAACCGCGGTTACAGCGACCAGCCCCAGCGGAACCAGCAGGTTGAAGCGCGTGGCTTCGCCGCGCGCGACGCGAATCACGACCCAGTAGATATAGAAGCACATCAGCACCATGTAGACCTTCAGGTAGCAGATGATGAAGCGTTCCCTTGGGCTGGTGTAAATCTGGCCCTCGAGCAGATCGAGTGTGCCTCCGCTGATGGACATTCCGATAAAAATGCCCACCGAGAGCACAACGTAGCAGACGAGCACCCAACGGCCGCCCCACCGGTCGGGTTTGCCGTTGATTCCAAAGTGGACAGGGATGCGCTCCGGAATGTTGCCTATCTGTGATTTGAGCCACCAGAGCGAGGCGATCAGCCCAGCAAGCGCGATTCCTTCCAGAATCCATCGGAATGTCGCCAGCAGTTCGGGATCGTTCATTGCCTAGACATTCTATCGTCGAGTGACAACCAGCGAGCGCCACGACGAGTTGCCGGCGAGGTCGACCGCACGGATCGTGATGCGGTTCGTGCCGAACGCCATTGGGATAGGCGGCGTCGTGAATGCAGGGCTGCCTTCCGCGACGCCCGACGGCCCGTTCGATGACTCCCAGGTGACCTGCAATACGGCGACATTGTCTGTGGCAATGCCCCGGACAACCAGGGTGGACGCCGTCGTGGCGAAGCTGGCCGTGGCGGGTGAGGTGATCTGCAGCGTCGGCGCTGTGGTATCCACTGCGGGCACCGGAGTGGGTGATGGCGTCGGCGTCGGTGCAGGTGTCGGTGTCGGTGACGGTGACGGTGTAGGTGTCGGGGTTGGGGTTGGCGACGGTGTCGGCGTGGGACCAGCCGGCAGCGCAGAGCGTGACGCGTACAACTCGAGCAGCGCCTGCCGGTCCGATTGGCCGAGCGTGATGTGCTGCCGGTAGAAGGGGTACATCACGGCGGCGGGATCGTCGCTATGCGTGAGGCCCAGAGAATGGCCGGCCTCGTGCAACATCACGGAGAAGAGGTCTACCAGGCCGCCGGCGGACCAGGGCTCATCCAGATCGAAATGGACGTCCCCGGCGAGAGGCTCCGGATTGGGCGGCGGGAAGAATGCGTGAGCAACAGTGCCGCCTCTGCCGTCGAAAGGTTCACCGTCGAAGTGTGACCCGCTATAAAAGTTGACGTCCAACGTTGCGGGGCGCAAGGAGGTCGTGGTTTCCGTGAACGTGATGCGGGCGGCGGCACTCCACTGGGCCAGGGCGCGTTGGAATTCCGCGATCGTCAGACTTCTGGGCAGCCCCGAGGGCGTAGCTCCGTAATAGACCGAGAGGTTCGCTTCGCCGAGGCCGGGTCCGTCCCAACCGGGGCCGGAAGCGGAAACCAGTGAAAGTGCTTGTGGCACCCCGCCGTAGCTTTTCACGCAGAACGCCGACGGCATACTGACGGACAAATCACCGGAAGCGGGATAGATGTACAGGACTTCGTCGCGGGCAGCCAGCGCGCGGAGTGAGGCCAGTGAGCCGGAGACGGCTGCGGTCCGCGGCGGCATGTTGGGCAGAAACATGGGCGAGAGTGCGTGCAGGGCAAGGGTCTCCCGGACGGTGATCCGATTCACGCCGGCGTGCCATTCGATCAAGGCTGAGGTGCGGTCGTCCGGCTCCAATCCGGCAAGCAAGGGGCTTAAGCGGTTCTCCACGCTGAGGGCGCCGGCGTAGGACAGTCCTGGGAGATCGAGTTGGACGCCGGCAGGCACCGAGGCGATCCATGCGCCGCCAGGGACATACATCAGCAGCCGGATGCCCAGCGCATCCAGCCGGTCCCGGATGGCCGCGTTCATCTCCGTGGAGAACTGAAGCAGCAGCCGCAGCGGACGCGAAGACGTGCCGGGATTCGCCGACCGCGCATTGGCGCGGACTCTTGACAGAAGCAGATTTGGGGGTAAACGCCCTGCTTTCAGCGCCAGGCTCTGCGCCAGCGCCACACAAGCACAAACCAGCAGCAAGCCGATGAGCAACTTCCGGACCACACTTATTCATCGGCTGGAGCGGCCGCGAGGTTTAGATCATGAACGCGCCGCCATTGATCTCGATGGTTTGGCCGACGATGTTGCGCGAGGCGTTGGAGCACAGGAAGAGGATGACGTCGGCCATCTCCTCATTGGTCGAGAGGCGGCCTTGCGGAGTGGCCTTCACCACGTTGTCGAGAATCTCGCGGTTGGAGAAGCGAGCGTGGAAGTCGTTGTCGACGGTGCCGGGGCTAATGGCGTTGACGCGCACGCCGTGCGGCGCCAGTTCCTTGGCCAGGCCCTTCGTGATGGCGGCGACGGCCGCCTTGGCGGCGGCATAGATGGTGGCGCCGGGTCCGCCGCCGTTGCGGGCGGCGATGGAACTGAGATTGACGATCGCGCCGAATCCTCGATTGATCATGCCGGGTGCGACGGCTTGGGACAGGAACCAGACGCTCTTCACGTTCAGCAGCATCACTTGCTCGTAAAGCTCGGAGGTGTATTCCGCGAGGCGGGCCCGCTTCACGAGGGAGCCGGCGTTGTTGATCAGGAAATCGATTTCCCCAGCGTAGGACTGGACCTGCTGGATGAGCGAGTCTATCCCGCTCTGCGTGGAGAGATCGGCCTGCAGCAGGATACCCTCGGCGCCCGCCGCGGTGACCTGTGCGAGCGACGACTCAGCGCCCTCGCGGTAGCCTCCGTAATGGATCAGGACACGGCGGCAGCCCGCTCGGGCGAGTGCCGCGGCTGTGGCTGCTCCGATGCTGCGCGATGCTCCGGTGACAAGGGCGGTACGGCCCTGGAATTCGTTCTGCATGAGGGTCCTCGTTAGTACTCCAGAAGGGCCAGAGCCCGGATCGGCGAGCCCGTTGCGCCGCGCAGCCGCAGCGGCGCGGCGACGAAGAGGAACTCGGCGGCGCCGCTGCGGGCGAGCTCGTCGAGATCCAGATTCTCGATGATGTGAATGCCTTTCTCCACCAGCAGGTGGACGTGCACTTCCAGTTCGGGCGAGGGCATGAACTCGAAGGCCAGGGTGTCGCTGCCGCAGGCGAAAATGCCATGCGCGGAGAGCCACTCCGCTCCAGCGCGCTTCGGGCCCGGCAGGCGCGTGTTGTTGACGTAAGCCTTCGGATCGCGCCAACGGCGTGCCCAGCCGGCGCGGATCAGAACGACGTCGCCGGGCTGTGGGCTCAGCTTCTGGCGAATACAGGCAGACTGAAGCCGTGCGGGCGTGACCTCGTAGTCCTCAGGCAACTCGGTTGCGCCTTCCAGGGCAGGGAAGTCGAGCAGGATGCCGCGGCGGAATAGGGGTTGAATGGACTCGACGGTGTGTGCGGCTAGGCCCTCGGTGTAACTCTGCCGGCCTTCGACGGCAACATCGCCATGCCAGCGGCCGTTGCACGAGAAGTGCCCCAGTGCGTCGATGTGCGTGCCGTTATGAGTGCACAGAGAGATGGCGTCCGTCGTCGAAGAAGCGCCGCCGGGCAGGACTGTGTCGCCGTGCAGGCGGCTCAATGTGAAGGCGAATGGCGCATGAGTCGGAAAGTGCGGAATGCCGGCGTGCATCGGCTGCGACAGGTCAACGATGCGCGCCTGCGACAGCCGTTCAATGAGATCCAGCACTCGAGACCTCCGGCATGAAGTAGAACGAGATGCCCAGCAGGATGTAGACGGCCAGCAGCATCAGCCCCTCCAGCCAGTTCGAATCTCCGTCGCTGGCTACCTGGCTGGTGATGAAGACGGCCAGGATAACGGCGATGACCTCGGCCGGCGTAAAGACCAAGTCCATCGGCCGTGGCCCGACAAAGTGGCTGGCGATGACCAGAACTGGCGCGACGAAGAGCGCAATCTGAATGCTGGAGCCGATGGCGATGGATATGCTCAGGTCCATGCGGTTCTTCAGGGCCACCAGAATCGCGGTGGAGTGCTCCGCGGCGTTGCCGATGATGGCGACGACGATGATGCCCACGAAGATGCTGGTCATGCCGAAGGTGTGCGCGGCTTGCTCGACACTGCCGACGAGAATCTCGCTAACCCAGGCAATCAGGGCCGTCGCCGCGAAGAGGATGCCGATGGACTTGCCCAGGCTCCACGACTCGTGGTGCTCCTCCGCCTCGCCCACGGCCTCCAAGCCCTCGAACATCTTCTTGTGCGTCACCAGAGTGAAGACCAGACTCAGCGCGTAGACGATGATCAGCACGACGGCGATCTCCAGGCTGAGGTCCGCCTCCTTGGGCCAGCCCGATGGACCGGCGATGTGATGGAACGAAGCGGGGATGATCAACGAGATCGCGGCCAGCGTCAGCAGCGTGGACTGCATGCGCGCGGCGCCAGCCTGGAACGACTGCTGCTTGAACTTTATGCCGCCCGCGAGGATCGAGAGTCCCGCGACCAGCAGAATGTTGCCAATGATCGAGCCGGTCAGCGACGCCTTCACCACTTCATACAGCCCCTTGCGCATGGCCGCGAAGGCGATAATCAGCTCGGCGGCGTTGCCGAACGTGGCGTTCAGCAGTCCGCCGACCCCCTCGCCCGTGTGTTCGGCCAGGTGCTCCGTGGCTTTGCCCATCCATCCAGCGAGTGGAAGGATGGTAAGGCACGCACACACGAAGATGGGGACTTGCGCCTCCGGCTGTGTCATCTCCAGCCAGATCGTGATGGGCAGGAAGATCAACAGCCAGTTCAGTGAGGGCTTCAGCAATTGCTTCAAGCGCCGGTTCTCCTTTTGCGTTTGGCGGACTTGTGTGGGGTCACGGCATCGGGCTGTCCGGCCCACCGGCCCAACCGGTAGGTACGTGTGTAGCCCGCCGTCAGGTTCGAGATCGTGACGGCCACGCCGCCGCCCGGCCCGGCCTCGTAGCGTTCTTCAATCGACTGCTTGCTCGCGGTCTGCGAGTGCTCCACGGGAATTGCGTCCAGTGCCGCGACGGCCTCCAACGCGGGATCGAACGGAAAGCGGATCTCGTCCCAGGAGGCCATGTCGCCCACGGGCACGCCATCGCCGTCCCGGTGCGAGCACTCGAGATACCGGAAATGTCCGATGTTATGAACGGGCCGGTAGCGGCGGACACGCTCCAGCGGAGGCTCGCCGCTCGTCGGCAACGGCGTGCCTTTCTCGAAGAGCGGATCGAAGATCATCCGACGTCCCGCATCGCCTTCGCGCCACACGCCGAACCAGCGGGTGAATCGCTCTCGCAGCCGGTAGCCCGCCTGTTCGTCGGCTTGGATCGCCAGGCCGATGGCCGTGGCGGACCGCGTGTACGCTGAGCGCTTCACGCGGCGCCCGAAGCGTTCTCGCAGGAGTCGCGCGACAATCGGCAGATCGCTCGCACCGCCGGTGATGTAGAGCGAGAGCGCGGACGTGTCCTCCACGCGCGTCAGAAGATCCTCCGTGGCGTGCAGGGTCTCCGCGATCAGCGGATGACAAGCCTCGTAGAAGTCTGCGACCGGAACGGCGATCTGCCCCCAGCCCTCGTGGACCACGTCCAGGTCGATGATCAGGCGGCGGGTGTTCGGATGCAGAGACTCCTTCCGCTCTCTGCACTCCTCGACGAGATGGAATTCCTCCGCCGCGGTGAGGGCGGCACGCTCGTCGTGCCTCCCGGCGAGTTGCAGGGCCAACTCCGCGAGCGTCTCGTCGAAGTCATCGCCGCCGAGCGTCGGGATGCTCTCCGTGGCGATGACGGCGTGGCTCATCTCCTCGCGCTCCACGAGCGAGACGTCGAAGGTTCCGCCGCCGAGATCGTAGACCAGAATCCGGTCGGAGCCCTTGCCGCCCTCGGGCGTCAGGCGGTGCCCATACTCGATGCTGGCGGCGGAAGGTTCGTTTAGGAGCCCCAGGACGTCGAACCCGGCCGAGCGAAAGCCCTCGACTGTCAGGAATCGCTGATTCGAATTCGCATTCGCCGGAACGCCCAGCATCACTTCCAGCGTTTCTCCCGCGCGCAGCGAAAGGCTGGAACGCTCAATGAGTTGATTGCGGAAGGCCGAGAGCATCTCTCGGAGCAGCAGGCTCAGGGGGATGGCCTGTTCGCCCAACCGGATCAGCGTGTCCGGGCCCGCGTCGGCCAGGACGCGCTTGATGGATCGGACCATCGTGACGCCCGGCTGCCCTTGAACATCCCAGGCGTCCCAGCCGTAGGAGCGTTCGCCGCCCTCCACCGCGATCAGCGCCGGAACCCACTCGCGAGAGGCGCCATCGGGGCACTCGAAGGCCACGACGGGGTAGTTGCCGCGATCGGCGGCCGCCGCCACGATCCGCGTCGTCCCGAAGTCGATCCCGAGCCGCATGAGATACCAGATTAGCGCGGCAAGAGGTCATCGATTTCCCGCTCCGCCTCGGCGCGGCGGCCATGCTTCAGGAGGCTTATTGCCGGAGAATCGACGATGCGGTACCAGATCTCCTTTCGGGACTGGAAATCGGGCAGGGCTGCCGCCAGGCGGTCTCTCAGGCCGCGGCAGATCTCGAGGAACGCTGCATACTCAGGGCCGAATTCGCGTTCGAACCTCTCGCGGAGACGGACAGCCAGGGCGGGGCAGGCGCCGCTGGTGGAAACGGCGATCAGCAGGTCGCCCTGCCGGTGCACGCTCGGATAGGTGAAGCGGCAATAGGCCGGATCGTCGAGGCAATTGACGAGGACGCCGCTCCGTTCGCAGGCGGCGTAAATCTGCGGGTTCACGGAGCGGTCCGGCCCTGCGGCGACGACAAGGAAGGCGCCATCGAGCAGCGAATCGCTCCAGGTTTCGCTTTCCACGACGGCCGCGCCGGCCTCGCGCAGATCCGCGGCTTTCTGCTCCGCCTCCCGGCCTGTCCCGACGACAACACACCTTTTCCCCGCGAGTTGCAGGACGATTGGGAATCCGTGGACTGCCATCAACCAGATGCTACAACGGCCGCGTTCGCGCGACTCAGTCGCGGCCCGTCACGAGGTGGATCAGCAGATAACTGAGGCCTCCGACAAGCGCCGAACAGGGTACTGTGAGAATCCACGCCCACAGGATATTCGTCGCGAGAGCCCAGCGGACGGCCTTCACTCGCTGGATGGAGCCCACGCCCGCGATGGCGCCCGTGATGACGTGCGTCGTGGAGACTGGAATCTTCAGGTAGGTGGGGAAGAGAATCGCGATGGCGCCGGCGGTCTCCGCGCAGAATCCACCGCGCGGTTTCAGGCGCGTCAACCGTCCACCCATGGTGTGGACGATTCGCCAGCCGCCGCTCATCGTGCCGAGGGCGATGGCCGCGTGGGCTGACAGGACCACCCACCAGTCCACGCTGAACTCCTTGCTGTAGCCCGCGGTGAGCAGCACGCCGGCGATGATGCCCATCGTCTTCTGCGCGTCGTTTGCGCCGTGCGAGTAGCTGAACAGACCCGAGCTGATCAATTGGAGCCAACGGAACCAGCGGTCCATGCGCTTAGGGGTGCTGTGCCGGAAGGCCCAGTAAACTCCGATCATCAGAATGTACGCCAGCGTCATACCCAACAGAGGCGCGATCACGATGAACGCGATGGTGATGCCCCAGCCGCGCCAGACCACGGCGTCCAGCACCTTGTCTGCGCCTACAGTGAAGAGCACCTTCGCCACGGCCGCGCCCGCGTACCCACCCATCAGGGCATGGGAGGAACTGGAGGGAATTCCGTAATACCAGGTGAAGAGGTTCCAGGCAATGGCGCCGATCAGTCCGCTGAGAATGACGATCTCCGTGACATAGTCGAGGTTCACCATCCCCGCGCCGACGGTTTTGGCCACACCGGCCTCGTGGAAAAAGAGCAGGGGAATCGCGGCGATGAAATTGAAGAAAGCGGCCCAGAGCACCGCCTGAAAAGGCGTGAGAACCCGTGTAGCGACGATTGTTGCTACGGAATTCGCGGCATCGTGAAAGCCGTTGATGTAGTCGAAGATCAGCGCGACCGTGACGATCGAGATGACCAGCAGTAGCGTTCCGTCCATCGTTCCAGTCCGGCTAACCGTTCTTCACGATGACGTTCTGGAGGGCGTCGGCGACGTCTTCCGCGCTGTCAGTGGCCTCTTCCAGGAACTCGTAGATCTCCTTCAGCTTGATGAGCGCGATGGGATCTTTTTCGTTCTCGAACAAGCCCGCGATGGCGGCACGGACCAGATCGTCCGCCTCTGCCTCCAGCCGGTTGATCTCGATGCAGTGTTCGAGCATCGGCTTTTCGTCAGCAAGCGCCCGGAAGGCCTTCGCCATCACAAGCGCGCATTTCTCGATCACCGCGCAGATATCGACGACGGGCTGCGGGATCGGGTCGACCTTGTAGGCGAGAATGCGATGCGACGACTCCTCGATCGCGTCCAGCACGTCGTCCAAGTACGACCCGAGCAGGTGAATGTCTTCAGGATCGATCGGGGTAATGAAGGTCTGGTTCAGGCGGGTGAAGATCTCATGAATGATCTCGTCGCCCTTCTGTTCCAGCGTGTGGATCTCGCCGGCCGCTTCCGCCAATGCGGAATTGCCTGCCCGGGTGCTGCTGTGCAGCAACGCCGCGGCCTGCACGATCAGCTTCGATTGGTCGATGAAAAAATCAAAAAACCTGACTTCGCGGGGAAGAAGTCTCATACAGCCTCGTTGATTCTCCGAGCACGGGACTCTGGTTTCTCTCTGGAGGGCAGAAGGTGATTATCTCGCATCGTTGGAGGAGCGGGTCAACCGTGGAACCGTTACGATTCAATGAACTCCTCCTCCGATAGCAGTGGAAAGAGACCGGAAGCCGGGACATCTTCGGCGTTTTCCAGGTCCAGGTATCGCAGATCGAGCAGACGGCTGGTCTCCAGATTGCCCATGGCCGTCAATAACGTCTGCTTCAAATTCGGGTAGTCCTGCTCCAACTCCGTAAACATTCCGCGCAGCGAGCGGCGGACCGTTCCGGTCTTCAGCGAGCATCCGCACGGGATCACCGGCGCCTCGGTGGCTCCCGCGAAAGCGCGTGTCAGATCTTCCGTGACGTACACCAGCGGGCGGATCAGCCGGAACTCTTTCTTCTTCGACCACGTGATCGGCGGCAAAGCGCTCATTCTGCCGGTGAACATGGCGTTCCTCAGGAACGCCTCGCAGAAGTCGTCGGCCGTGTGGCCCAGCGCCACCACGTTCGCGCCGAGTTTGCGCGCCACGTCGTACACCGCGCGGCGGCGGAAGCGGCTGCACATGTCGCAGCCATGGTCCGGTTGTTCCTGGAGCAGTGCGAGCGATGCGTCGTCGACTGCGTAGGTCCAATCCACGCCGCGCTCTTTCAGGTATTCACCGAACGGTTGGATGGGCTTCAGGAACTTACCCTGTTCGATGGTGAAGGCGCAGACGCTGAAGTCGATTGGTGCCCGCTCGCGGAGACGCAGAAGCGCCTCGAGAAGCGTAAAGGAATCCTTGCCGCCCGAGAAGCCAACGGCAATACGGTCGCCGTCGCGGATCATTTTGAACCGCCCGACTGCCTCGCCGACACGTCGAAGGATCTGCTTCTCGAGTTCCAAAACCCTATTATAAAATGGTGACCCCTTCCCGCCGCGTCGCCTTTCACATTCTGTGTGACGTGGATTCCGGAGGCTTTGCCTCTAACCTATTGAAAGAACGGGCATCTGCGCTAAATCCGCAAGACGCGGCCCTGGCTACGGAAATTGTGCTCGGAGTGCTTCGAAGGCGCGCCCAACTGCGCTTTTTGCTGTCGAAAGTCTCCACGCGGGCGATTCCGGGGTTGGACCTGCCCGTGCGAATTGCGCTCGAAATGGGTGCATATCAGCTCAGATTTCTTGATCGCATCCCGATGCACGCCGCTGTGATGGAGAGCGTCGACCTCGTCAAGTACGCGAGGCAGACCACGGCGGCCGGGTTCGTCAACGCCTGTCTCCGGCAATTGCCGCCGCTTCCCCCCACGTGGCCCGATGAGCCGACACGGCTTTCCATCCCTTCGTGGATTCTCGACCGTTGGAAGGGGACTTACGGCGCGGGGATGTCCGCCGGGATCGCCGCACGGGCGCTCGAGACGCCCGAAACATGGGTCCGAATTCCGGACGGCCGGAGCGTGCCGGAAGGCATGGAGCCGGGTGAAGTGCCGGGCGCGTACCGGACCCGTGGGCCGGTCCCTTCGGATCTTCGAATCCAGGACATTTCATCTCAGGCGATCATGCCGCTGCTCGATCTTCAGCCGGGCCACAGCTTCCTCGATCTGTGCGCGGCGCCCGGCAATAAGACCGCTCAGGCCCTGGAGACTCCTGACGTCTTCGCCGTGGCTTGCGATGCGAGCCCTTCACGCCTGAGAAACCTCCTGGTTCCGCAAGGCGCCTGTGCTCGAATCAGGCTCGACGCGGCCCGTCCCCTGCCGTTTGGTGCGGTTTTCGACAGGATCCTGGTCGACGCACCCTGTTCAGGAACGGGAACGCTGGCGCGGAATCCTGAGATCAAGTGGCGGCTCTCGCCTGAGGAGATCCGGAGGCACGCCTCGCGGCAGCAATCAATCCTGCGACAGGCGTTGGCCTGTTTGCGCCCCGGCGGGGTGCTGGTCTACGCCACCTGTTCGCTGGAGCCCGAAGAGAATGAAGGAGTTGTACACGCAGTCGCACCCTCGCGCGTCGTAAGGACATTGTCGAGGTTGCCGGGTCGGGACGCGGGCGACGGCTTCCATGCCTCCGTGTTAACCTGAGGACGTTTTGCGATGATCGAGATCCTGCCATCCTTACTGGCCGCGGACTTTGCCCGGTTGGGCGAGCAAATCGCACAGGCCGAATCCGGCGGCGCGACGATGATTCATGTCGATGTCATGGACGGCCATTTCGCGCCCAATTTCGCGATCGGCATCCCTATTATCCAGAGCATTCGCAAAATCACCCGCTCGCATCTCGATGTGCACCTGATGATCAGCGACGCGGACCGCTATGCGCCGATGTTCATCGAGGCCGGCGCCGATTCAGTTTCCGTGCATCAGGAGGCGTCTCCGCACCTGGACCGTACACTGCGCTTGATCCAGTCCGAGGGCGCGAAGGCGGGCGTTGTTCTGAATCCCTCGACGCCGATTTCGACGCTGGAGAACGTGATCGAACTGCTGGATTTCGTGCTGCTGATGAGCGTCAACCCCGGTTTTGGCGGCCAGAAGTTCATTCCATATACGCTGGACAAGGTCCGAAAGCTCAGGGATTGGAAAGACAGGCTGGGTCTGACCTTCCCCATCGAGATCGATGGTGGAATTACACTAGAGAATGTGGGGGCTGTGGCGGACGCCGGCGTTGAGTGGATCGTCGCCGGTTCCAGCGTATTTGGCACGCCTGATCCTGCCGCGGCTGTGTGTGAACTGCGACAGGCGGCGCTCCATGCGGTAACCCGCCAGGCCTGACCCCGGCGCAGGTTCGGGGCAAGAGTACAGTATTGTTCTTCGAGGTGAAGCGCTTGATTAGTATTCGCACTGACAGGTTTTCAACGGGCCCTGCGTCGCGCACCGCGGGCCTGGTGCTGTTGCTTGTGCTCCTCCTGGTGGCCGGCGGCTGCCGCGGACGGAAGTACGAGAACCCCATCACGGCGGACACTGAGCAGCCCGACAAAGTGCTGTTCGACAAGGCGATCAAGGACATTGAGAAGGGCCGTTACGAAGTCGCCAGGCTGACCCTGAATACGCTGATGAACACGTACGACACGTCCGAGTTCCTCGCGAAGGCGAAGCTGGCGATCGCAGACTCCTGGATGCGCGAGGGCGGCGCCAGCGCACTGGCGCAAGCCGAGGCCGAATACAAGGACTTTATTCTCTTCTACCCCATGCTCGAAGAGTCGGCCGAAGCGCAGATGAAGGTCTGCGACATCCACTACAAGCAGATGGAAAAGCCGGACCGCGACCCCTCCCACGTTCTGCGCGCAGAGGAAGAGTGCCGCCAGATTCTGACGCAGTTCCCGAACTCCCGATTCGCGCCGCTCGCCGCGCAGAAACTGCGTGACATTCAGGAAGTGGTCTCGGAGTCCGAGTACCGGGTCGGATCCTTCTACCACCACAAGGGTTCATTCTTCCCCGCGGCCAACCGCCTTCAGGCGGTCACGGATCACTACCCGCTCTACTCCTCCGCCGATCTCGCCCTGTGGAAACTCGCTGATTCCTACGGGCGCATGGGGCCCCGGTTCAAGCGCCGTTCGATTGCCGCCTATCAGAAACTGGTGCGGGAGTATCCTCTCAGCACGCTGGTTGAGGATGCAAAGAAGAAGTTGGGCGAGCTTGAGGCAGACATTCCCGAGCCCGATCCCGTGGCTTACGCCCGCATGAAGTATGAGCTCGAAAACAGCCAGGACCGTGGCATGATGAGCAAGACGTTCGGCTTCATGTCGAAGTCTCCGGATACTACGAAGGCGGCGCGCTCCGGTCAGCCGACGATGACATCTCTCCGGCCGACGATTCCGCTGTCCGTCCCGCTGCCCGGCGGCGAGTCCGGTGTGACCGATGTGACGGCGACCACGGTTGCCACCGACTCCAGCGCTCTTGACACGCAGCCGGATGCCCGGCTGAGCGCGCAGCAGGCGGCCGAGAAGGAAGCCGCGGACAAGGAAGCAAAAGAGAAGAAGGACAAAGAACAGCAAGGCAAGAAGAAGTAATCCTCATGCCATCCCGAATCCTCTTGGCCGACGACAGCCCGCACGCACAGCGCATGGGCGAGCGGATCCTCCGTGAGGAGGGTTACGAGGTAGTCACCGTCACCGACGGCAAGAACGTTATCCTTCGCATGGACGACGTGCGCCCCGACGTCGTGCTCCTGGATGCGTTTCTGCCGGATCGCAGCGGATATGACCTCTGCCGCGACATTAAAGCGCTGCCTGGTCACAAAGGCACGGCCATTGTGCTGGTGGGCGGCCTGCTGGAGCCGGTGAATGAGGATCAGGCCAAGGCGGCCGGCGCCGACGCGACGCTCAAGAAGCCGTTCGAAGCGACGGTGGTGGTGGAGACGGTCAGGTCGTTGATTGCGCAGTCCGAAAACGGTAATGGCGACAGCGGCTCCGTCATTGTCATGCCGGTGGCGGAGATTCCCGCCGAGCCGCTTTCCGAGGAACCCGCCGCCCCCTCGGCCGCTCCGGTCGCGGTGGCGGAAGCCGCGGTTCCCGCAGTTCCTGCCGCTGCGGTGCCTGTGCCAGCGCCCGTGCCCGCGCCGGTTCCTGTGGCCGCGGCGGCAGCGGCGAGCCCTGATCCCGAGATGGTGCGTGCGGCGGTCACCGTTGCACTCGACCGGGCGATGCCGGCCCTGGTCGACGAAATCACGGCCCGTGTCATCCGCGCGCTCAGCGACCCGGCGCCCGGCTCAAGCATCAAACAGTCTGAATAATCTATGCCCGACAATTCCTTCGACATTGTGAGCATCGTCGAGATGCCCGAAGTTCTCAATGCCGTTCAACAGGCACAAAAGGAGATCCTGACCCGCTACGACCTGAAGGACTCCAAGGCCTCCATCGAGCTGAATGAGAAGGAGCACAAGCTGACTTTGGCCGCTCCTGACGAGTTCAAACTGAAAGCCATCAACGAGATCCTGCAAGGCAAGCTGGTGAAGCGGAAAGTGCCGCTGAAGGCACTGACCTATGGTGAGATCCACCCCGCCGCCGGGTCCAGCGTCAAGCAGGAAGTGACCCTTCAGAACGGGATCTCCACGGAGAAGTGCCGCGAGATCGTGAAAGCGATCAAGGACACGAAGAAGAAGGTCCAGGCCTCGATCCAGGGCGACCTGGTGAGGGTTGCCGGCAAGGACCGCGACACGCTGCAGGACGTCATTGGATTCCTTCGCTCGAAGGACTTCGGCATCGACATGCAGTTCACCAACTACCGCAGCAACTGATCCATGGCCAGGCGCATCGAGAGACTGTTCATCGACGGTCCCGTGGGCCGGATTGAAGCGATCCTCGAAGAACCCGAAAACGACGAGCCCTCCGAAGCGGCTCTGGTGTGCCATCCGCACCCGCTCCACGGCGGAACCATGCACAACAAGGTGGTCTACAGGCTGGCGAAGGGTCTGCGGACCGCCGGGTGTGTCGCACTGCGCTTCAACTTCAGGGGCGTAAACCTGTCGCAGGGCGAGCACGACAAGGGACGTGGCGAGACTGAGGACGCCCGGGCCGCGCTGAATATGTTGCGGGAGCGATACCCAGATCTGCCGGTGACGCTGGCCGGGTTCTCGTTCGGATCAAGGGTTGCCACCCGGTTGGCGTCCCAACTGCCTTCCGGGACTGGCCTGCGGCGGTTGATCCTCGCGGGCTATCCCACCGTCTACCGGCAGCACGAGCTTTTGGTGACGTTGCCGGTCGCCAGGGTGTTCATCCACTCGACAAATGACGAATTCGGGCCGCGGGCTGAACTGCAGGCGCTGTACGACCGGCTGTGGGGGCCAAAGCAGATCCACTGGATCGAGGCCGAAGATCACTTCTTCAACGGCGCGCTCGATGAATTTGAGCACACCGTCTCCTCGGTCGTGGCGCGGTCGCGCGGCTGAGTTCGTTTTCGCAGTTTTGGCGCACGCCAAAACCAGACGGGCGTGTCAATTATCCGTGGCGCAGGCGCTGCTCTACCCGTCTTGAGGCCCGGGTCCCGATCAACTGGGCGACTTTGCCTAGCAGTTCGGGCACATTCTCGGGTTCGATGAGGACTTCGGGACCTGTTCCGGGCGCACCGGAGCCGACCGGTTGCCACGCGTGGACCAATGCCGTGGCTGGCCGGTATTCCTTCATTCGGGCATGCTCCAGGACCTTCAAACCGGCCTCAGGAGACTCCATTGCCAGGTCGGTGAGCACGAGTGCGTATTCCTGGCAGTCAAGCAATTCGACGGCTTCCGCCGCCGAGGCAGCCGAATCGACCCTGTAGCCACCGGCCTCGAGGACGGTTTGCAGGGTCAAACGGGCGGTTGGGTTGTCATCTGCCAACAGCACTCGAGCGACTCCGGGACCTTTCCTGGGTAACACGGTGCTGCGAACCTGCCGGTTCTTTAGCGCAGTGGGCACGTTGTTTTCGCCTTTTTGTTTTGAGGAACTGCCTGGCACTTCAGCAAGGGCCGGGTTCAGTGTACATCAAAAACGGGCAGTTCGTTCCGACTATTCTCCAAAGTTACTATTCCTGTTGTAACTACAAGAGGAGTATCAAAATACCCTCATTTGGAGGAGAAGACACGGGAAAAGATGGCGTCCACGCTCCGGAGATGCCTATCTACGGAGAAGGCCTCGGCGATTTGCTGGGGTGTGAGGACCTTGGAGACCTCCGGGTGCGCCTCAATGGCGGCACGGAAGTCACCCTCCTCGTGCCAGGCTTTCATGGCTTCTCCCTGCACGATCTTGTAAGCCTTTTCGCGCAGCATGCCGGCGGCTGCGAGGTCCAAGAGGACCTGTCCGGAGAAGACCAGGCCTTTCGTAGATTCCAGGTTGCGCTTCATGCGCTCCGGGTACACGCGCATGCCTTCGACCAACCAGCAGGTCTTCGCCAGGAGGTAGTCGGTGAGGATGCAGGAGTCCGGGAGGATGACGCGTTCGACGGACGAGTGGGAGATGTCGCGCTCGTGCCACAGGGCGATGTCCTCGAAAGCCGCCTGGACGTTGGACCTGACCACCCGGGCGAGGCCGCAGATCTGCTCGCTTACCACGGGGTTCCGCTTGTGAGGCATGGCGGAACTGCCCTTCTGCTGACCTTCAGCGAAGGGTTCCTCCGCCTCGCGGACCTCAGTTCTCTGCAAATGTCGGACTTCTAGCGCGATCTTCTCGCAGAGGGCGCAGACCAAGGCTAAAGCGCTGACAAAAGCAGCGTGGCGATCGCGCGCGACTACCTGACTGGCGATGGGTGCGGCTTTGAGGCCCAATTTCTCGCAAATTCGGCCTTCCTCCTCCGCGTTCAGGTGGGCGAGGGTGCCGACGGCGCCGGAGAGTTTGCCGTAGCGGAGGTCCTCAGCGGCGGCCACCAGGCGGCGGCTGGCCCTCTGGGCTTCGTCGTACCACAGGGCGATCTTCAGGCCGAAGGTAATGGGCTCGGCGTGCACGCCATGGGTGCGTCCGATGGCGATCGTGTACTTGAACTCTTGCGCGCGGGCGGCGAGAATCTCGGTGAGTTCCGAGACCGAAGCGAGAAGAAGTTCAGCGGATTCTTTGAGTTGAAGAGCCTGGGCAGTATCTACTACATCATTCGAAGTCATGCCGAAGTGAAGCCAGCGGGAAGCCTCGCCCTGGCCCTTGCGCTTCATGACTTCCGCTACGGCAGTAGTAAATGCGATGACATCGTGTCGAACTTCCTTCTCAATCTCCAGGATGCGGTCGACGTTGAAGTCGGCATTTTCGCGCAGGAGACGGGCGGCCTCGGCAGGGACCTGGCCGCTTTCGGTCAGACCCTCGGCCGCGGCCAGTTCGACGTTCAGCCACTGGCGGTACTTGTTCTCATCACTCCAGATTCGGCCCATCTCAGGGCGCGTGTATCTAGCTATCATGATTTCGCTTTCTACAAATGGAATACTTCGCAGAGCTTGCGGGGTTCCGCCACCGTCAGCCTGGGGTTGAGGCCGCGCTGGCCAAGTGCTTCCCGGGCGTCGTGCTCGGCGAGGTAGGGGACGTTGTGGTTCTCGCTCAGGTGGCCGAGCATTAAAACCTCGGTTTCACCAGGGAGTTCGGTCGAGATGTACTCGCATGCCGCGGCGTTCGACAGGTGCCCTTTTCGTGAGAGGATACGCTGTTTAACCGACCACGGGACGGGCCCGACCTGGAGCATGGAGGGGTCGTGGTTCGATTCGAGCAAAACGAACTGGCTGCCCTTCAGGTGCCATTTGACGCTGTCGGGGACATAGCCCAGATCCGTGACGATGGACGCTTTCAGGTTGCCGGCGCTGACCGTATAGCCAACGGGGTCCGCGGCATCGTGCGGGATGGTGAAGCTCTGGACGCGCAGACAGCCGATCTCGATGGACGTGCCGGCCTGGAAGGCGCGGATGTCGGCGTCGGCGCCGTTCCAATCGACGAGAGGAGCCGTGAGCGAGGTCAGGAAGACCGGTAGACGCCGGTTCTTGAAGCCCTTGACGAGCGCGCCCAGCCCGAGGACGTGGTCGGAGTGCTCGTGGGTGACAAAGATGGCGTCGAGCCGCTCAGGGTCCTCGCCGATGGCCATCAGGCGCTCGAAGGTCTGCTTGCGGCTGAGCCCCGCGTCGATCAGGATGCGGGTGGTGTCAGTGCCGATGAATGTGCAATTCCCAGCGCTCGAACTGGCGAGCACACAGACCTTAACGATACGAGCCTCCCGGAACTCCTATCGTACCGCCTTCGCGCGGTGGCGGGTCCCGCGGATATGATCAATTGCAGTCCAAATGTCCGAACTACACGATGTCCCTCTCACGCGGCGCGCCTTTTCGCTCGGCGCGGCCGCGACGTGCCTGGCGGGAGCGGCCAGCGCCAGGACCGTGGTGGAGCAACTGAAGGCTTCGCCATGCGCCGCCATTCCGGTTGCCGGCGAATCCGCCGGGGAACTGATCCGGATCGAGCGCCGCTGGAAGGGCTCTTATTGCCAGTGCCGAGTCCGGAACGGTGGGAAACGGCCAGTGCGGCTGGCCGAGATCCGGCTCTTTACGTTGCAGCATGACTTTCCGCCTGAGACTCCGATGTACGGCGAGAGCTTTCAGATGCTTTCGCAAACGGCGGGCACGGCGGCGAATCCGCTCGATCTGGCCTACTCGGAGCGCAAGCACTACCGGATCCCGCAGCCGGAGGACGCGCATGTCATCCACAACCTGCTCATGTTCGCTCCATCGGGGCGGCCGCGGATGATGCTGGCGTTCACTTCCTCTAAGCGGTTCAGCGGACGGTTCTTTGTGCGGGCCGGAGCGACGGAAGTGGTGCTCGATATGGAAGGGCTATCGCTAGGGCCGGGCGAGAGCTGGGAACTGGAGGAGTTTTGCGTCGCCGAGGGCGCATCGCGGGATGTGCTGCTCGAATCGCTGGCGTCGCGACTGAAGGCGAACCATCCGCCGCTCGCCTGGAAGACACCGCCGACTGGCTGGTGCTCGTGGTACTGCTTTGGTCCCAAGGTGACGGCCGTGAATGTGACGGCGAATCTCGATGCGATCGAGCGTCGCTTTCCAGGGTTGCGCTACATCCAGATCGACGACGGCTATCAGCCCGCGATGGGCGACTGGCTGGAGCCGGGACCCGCCTTTGGCGGCGATTTGCCGGGCGTCTTGAAGGAGATACGCCGGCGAGGGTTCGAGCCGGCGATCTGGGTGGCGCCGTTCATTGCGGAGGCGAAGTCGAAGGTCTTTGAAGAGCACCCGGAGTGGTTCATACAGGCGCAGAGCGGCGGTCCGCTCCGGTCGGATACAGTGAGCTTCGGCGGCTGGCGGCACGGGCCGTGGTACGCGCTAGACGGGACGCATCCCGAGGTCCAGAGACATTTCGAGCGACTGTTCCGGACGATGCGCGAGGAGTGGGGCTGCACGTATTTCAAGCTGGATGCCAACTTCTGGGGCGCGCTGCACGGCGGCCGGTTTCACGACACGCGTGCGACGCGGGTTCAGGCGTACCGGTCGGGCATGCAGGCGATCCTGCGCGGCTCGAAGGACGCCTTCATCCTAGGCTGCAATCATCCGATGTGGCCGTCGCTCGGCGTTATTCACGGCTCGAGGTCGTCGGGCGACATTTCCCGCCGGTGGCGGACCATTCGAGGGACGGCGCGCGAGAACCTGCTGCGCGGCTGGCAGAACGGAACGCTGTGGTGGAACGATCCCGACGCGGTTGTGCTGGCCGGGAACCTGCCGTTGAACGAGTTTCTGTTCCACGCGACCGTGATCTACGCCTGCGGAGGAATGATTCTGTCCGGCGACGACTTGAGCCAGATGCCGCCGGACCGCGCGGCCTTGCTAGACAAACTGCTGCCTCCGACGGGTGTGGCGGCAAAGTTCGAGGACGAGAGCCTGACTGTGGGGCGGGTGACGACGGGCGGCGTGACGATGCTCTGCCTGTTCAACTGGGACGACGAGCCGCGGACGGTGAAGGCGGCGGTCCCGGCGGGTGCGGGCGTACGGGACTTCTGGTCCAGTGAGGCGGTTTCGACGAGCCGCGGCGGGCTCCAGATCGAACTGCCGGCACGTTCAGCCCGGCTGCTGCGCTGCGAAAAGGGCTAAGCCATAAAGGAGACAGCGGGGGCGCGGCCCGTTATCCTTGAAGAAGGTTCTATGAAAGCCCATATCTTCGTCACTTTGAAGAAGACGGTCCTCGATCCCCAGGGACAGACCATCCAGCGAGCGCTCAACTCCATGGGCCATCCCGAGATCACCGGCATCCGGCAGGGCAAGTTCTTCGAGATCGAGCTTGACCCGTCCACTTCGCCGGACGCCGCGCGGGCCTCGATGGAGAAGGTCGCCGAGGACGTGCTGGCGAATCCGGTGATCGAGGAGTATCGCGTCGAGATCCATTCCTAAGGCGCGCTGCTGACGCATGAGCGGGATCATCGGATATATCGGCGATCGCAAGCCGGTTCCCCTGCTGCTCGACGGCCTCCGGCGTCTGGAGTATCGCGGGTACGATTCGGCGGGCATTGCCGTGATCGATGAAGAAGGGCGTCTGGCAATTCGCCGGGCGTCGGGCCGGCTGCACCACCTCGAAGAGGCGATCCGCCTGAATCCGATCGACGGGAAGTACGGAATCGGACACACGCGCTGGGCGACGCACGGACGGCCGACGGAAGAGAACGCCCATCCACACTGCGATTCGAAGGGCGACACGGTGGTCGTCCACAACGGGACCATCGACAACCACCTGGCGCTGCGGCGTCTGTTGGAGGCGGAGGGGCATGTCTTCCGCACCGATACGGACACCGAGGTGATCCCGCATCTGATCGAGAAGTACTTCGACGGGTCGCTCGAGGCGGCGGTGCGCAAGGCGCTCAGCCGAATCGAGGGGACTTTCGCGATTGCGGCGATTTCGCGCCTGGATCCGGGCAAGATCATCACCTGCCGCCAGGGGCCTCCGGTGGTGGTGGGGCTGGGCGAGCACGAATACTTCGTCGCATCGGATGTGACGGCGATTCTGGCGCAGACACGCGACGTCTTCTTCCTGAACGACGGGGACATCGCAGTGATCACGCCGAACGGCGTCCGGTTGAGCGATTTCAACGGCAATCCGGTGAAGCGCCAAATCACCCGGGTGCAGTGGGACCCGATCATGGCCGAGAAGGGCGGGTACCGGCACTTCACGCTGAAGGAGATCTACGAGCAGCCGCGTGCCGTGCGCGACACGCTGCTGGACCGGATCGCTCCCGACACGGGCCGGGTGTTCCTCGACGAAATGCCGTTGGCGCGCGAGGACTTTGCGTCGTTCTCGGCGGTGCGCATCGTGGCATGCGGAACCTCCTGGCATGCCGCGCTGGCCGGACGATTCATGATTGAGCGCCTGGCGCGGATTCCGACCGGCATCGATTACAGCAGCGAGTTCCGGTACCGCGATCCGATCGTCGGGCCGGAGACGCTGACGCTGATCGTCTCGCAATCGGGCGAGACGGCCGACACACTGGCCGCGCTGCGCGAAGCCCGGCGGAAGGGCTCCTGCGTAATTGCGATCTGCAATGCGATGGGATCCATGATTTCCCGCGAGGCCAGCGGCACGCTGCACACACTGGCGGGGCCCGAGATCGGCGTTGCATCGACCAAGGCGTTCACGGCGCAGTTGACCGCGCTATTCCTGTTTGCGGTCTTCCTGGGGCAGGTGCGCGGGCGGCTGTCGCAGGAAGATTCCACGGGCCTGGCGGGCGATCTGCTGCGGATTCCGGCGCTGCTCGAGAGTGTGCTGGCCGACGACAGCCCGTATCACCAGCTCGCGGCCCGGTTCCACACGGCTCGCGATTTTCTCTACCTGGGCCGGGGCATCCACTACCCGATTGCGCTGGAAGGCGCGCTGAAGCTGAAGGAACTGTCGTACATCCACGCGGAAGGGTACGCGGCGGGCGAGATGAAGCATGGGCCGAACGCGCTGCTCGATGAGAAACTGCCGACGGTGATCCTGGCGACGTGCGATCCGAACGATGGCGCCAGCCGGTTCCGGTACGAGAAGACCTTGTCCAATCTCGAGGAAGTGAAGGCGCGCGGCGGCAAGATCATCGCCGTGGCGACGGAGGGCGCGACGGAGGCTGTCTCGCTGGCCGATTACAGCATCACGATCCCCGTGACTCGCGAACTGCTACTGCCGATTCTCGAGGTAGTGCCGCTGCAACTGCTGGCGTATCACATCGCCGTACGGCGCGGCTGCGACGTGGATCAGCCGCGAAACCTCGCGAAGAGCGTGACTGTCGAATGACCCAGGCGCATAGCAGCGTTTCGATCCGCACGCACGGCCAGGGTTTGTACGAGTTCACGGATGAGGTGGTCCGATGGGTTCGTTCCAACGGAATTCAGGCCGGTCTGCTGACTCTGTTCTGCCGGCACACGTCCGCCTCACTGTGCATTCAGGAGAACGCCGATCCGGATGTACAGACGGACTTGGCCGCGGCGTTCAAGCGGCTGGCGCCCGAGGACAACCGGCTGTACGTGCACACAATGGAAGGGCCCGACGACATGCCGGCGCATATCCGGACGGCGCTGACGGGTGTGCAGCTTTCGATTCCCGTGGTGAACGGCAGCCCCGTGCTCGGCACATGGCAGGGCGTGTATCTGTTCGAGCACCGGGCAATCCCGCACAGCCGCTCGATTGTGATGCATCTGATCGGGGAGTAAGTCCCCGTCGTGCGATACGATAACCGGAGGAGAGATACCCATGGCCCTCACTCGACGTAATTTCATTGAATCCGCCACGCTGGCATCACTGGCCGCGCAGGCTGTGGCCACAGCCGCCGACCCGAAGACGGGAATGCCGATGCGCACGCTGGGAAAGACGGGCGAGAAGGTCTCCCTGCTGGCGTTCGGGGCGGGTTCCCGCTGGCTCGCGTACAAAGAGCCGGAGAAGGGAATGGAGGCGTTGGAGCGAGCTCTGAAGGCCGGCGTGAACTACGTGGATTCCGCCGCATCTTACGGGGACGGCCAGAGCGAATCGTGGATCGGCGAGTACCTGAAGTCGCACAAGAAGGACTTCTTCCTGGTGACGAAGATTACACCGCGCGACGGCGAAGGCGCGATGCGGCAGATCGAGCGGAGCCTGAAGAACTTTGGATTGCAGCAGGTAGACCTGATGCATATCCACTCGCTGGGGAACGATGACGACCTGGCAAAGGTCGAAGCCAAGGGCGGCATCCTGGATGTGGTGCGGAAGATGAAGGAGCAGAAGGTAGCGCGGTTCATCGGCGTGACGTCGCACACCAATCCGCAGGTGCTGAAGACGTTCCTCGAACGGGCCAACCTGGATTCGGTGCAGATGGCGCTAAACATCGCAAAAATCGGCAACGCCGCGCCGTCGCAGAAAGCGGGCGAGGGCCAGACGGGCCCATCGGGGTTCGAGGCGATTGCGATGCCCGTGGCGCTCAGGAAGAACATGGGCCTGACGGCGATGAAGGTGTTCGCGCAGGAGAAGCTGATCGGCAAGGCGGCGCCTGACATTCTGCTGCGGTATGCGATGACGCTGCCCGTGTCAGCGGCCGTTGCCGGAATGCCGAAGCTGGAGCACCTGGACCAGAACCTCCAGGTTGCGCGCGCGTTCAAGCCGCTGAGCCGCGACGAGATGAACAAGTTGCCGGACACGGTTTCGGCGCAACTCAGGGCCTCCATCGACAGGTTCTTTACGGATCATGTCGACGCCTGACGAGAGACTCCAGAAATTTCTCCGCGACGCCGGCGATTACTGGTTCCACGTCTACAAGCCACACACCGGCGATGTGGTTGTGGATATCGGCGCCGGCCGGGGCGAGGACGTGTACGCCTTCTCGCTTGGGGCCGGTGCCTCTGGTCGTGTGTGGGCGATTGAGGCGCATCCCGAGTCGTTCGCGCGACTGACGGAGTTTTGCGAAGAGCAGAAGCTTGCGAACGTCACGGCGTTGAACCTGGCTTGCATGGACCGTCCGGCGATGCTGCAAATCGAGACTCTGCCGGTGTGGGAATCGAATTACGTGCGCGAGGGCGAGGCGACGCCGACCTCGCATCCCGTGGAGGCGATCACGTTCGACGCGCTTTGCCGGCGTCACGAGATCACGCGGATCGACTTTCTCAAGATGAACATCGAAGGGGCGGAGAGGTTTGCCCTGAAGGGCATGCCGGAGGCGATCCGGCGTGTCCGAAACGTGTGCATCGCCGCGCACGATTTCCGCGCCGATCGTGGAGAAGGCGAGGACTTCCGGACACGGGCGTTCGTGACGGAGTTCTTGCGCGAGGCGGGGTTCGCTCTCACGATTCGAGACGAGGATCCACGATATTACGTGCCGTACCACATTCACGGCCACAGGCCGGAGTAACGAGGAGCGGGGCTAAGCCTGGACGAGGTCCGCGCCGAGGGTGCGGAGCTTGCCGGTCAGGTTCTCGTAGCCGCGCTGAATGAGGCCGGTATTCGTCAGCGTCGATTCTCCGGAGGCCATCAGCGCCGCGATGACGTAGCTGAAGCCGGCGCGAAGGTCCGGGATGTGGATTTCGGCGCCGTGCAGCGGCGTGGGGCCGGAGATCACGGCGGAGTGCTTCCAGTTGCGCTGGCCGAAGCGGCAGGTGAGACTGCCGAGACATTCGCGATAGAGCTGGATCTTCGCGCCCATCGTGTTGAGGGCCTCGACGTAGCCGAAGCGCTGCTCGTAAACGGTCTCGTGGACGATGGAGACGCCTTCGGCCTGCGTCAGGAGAATAACGAAGGGCTGCTGCCAGTCCGTCATGAAGCCGGGGTGGACGTCGGTTTCGAGCACGGTGGAGCGAAGGCCCTCGGAGCCGCGCCAGAACTCGATGCCGTTGTCCCGAACGTCGAAGCTGCCGCCGATCTGGCGGTACTTGTTCAGGAAGGTCATCATGTCGACCTGGCGAGCGCCGCGAACGAAGATGCGTCCGTTGGTGGCGGCGGCCGCGCAGGCCCAGGAGGCGGCTTCCAAACGGTCAGGGATGGCAGTGTGGTCGTAGCCGCGAAGCTTCCTGACGCCGACGATTCGGATGACGCGATCGACGTCGACGCTGATCACCGCGCCCATCTTCTGGAGCACCATGATCAGGTCCATGATCTCCGGCTCGATGGCGGCATTGGCGAGTTCCGTGACGCCTTCGGCGCGGACCGCGGAGAGGATCACCTGTTCAGTAGCGCCGACGCTGGGGAAGTCGAGGCGGATCTTGTTCCCAGCGAGGCGTTCGCACGTCAGGTACGAGTTGCCGGCCTCTTCGTGAAGCGTGGCGCCCAGTGTCTGCAACGCCTGCAGGTGGAAGTCGACCGGGCGCTGGCCGATGCGGCACCCGCCAAGGGAGGGCACGGGGGCCTCGCCGAAGCGGGCCAGCAACGGGCCGCACGTCAGAATCGGGATGCGGCTCTTGCCGCTGAACTCCCGCAGGACGCTGCGCTCCATGGGGCGCACATTGCCCGGATGAATCTCGAGGACTCCCGGGGCAGGGGACTCGACCTGACCGCCGAGCGCGCGAATCAGATCGCCCACGATCGGGACGTCAACGATATCGGCGACGTTGCGTAGCGTGCATTTCTCCTCGGTCAGGAGCGATGCCACCATGAGCTTCGGCAGCGAGTTCTTCGCGCCGCGGACCGCGACTTCGCCCATCAGGGGGCGGCCGCCGCGCAGGACCATGCGCTCGGGAGCTGTCGTGCTCGTTTCGGTGGCAGTGGTTGGCGTCACTGGAATAACTTCCTCTCGCGCCGCAAAACCGCGGGAGTATCGAGATCGTCCAGCCCGAAGACGTCATCAGCAGGTTCGCTGCGGGCCGGTGGAGTGGGAGGCGGTTCGGAGGCTTCCTCCATCGTCTCATGAGCCGCGATTTCATCGAAAGGCTCTTCCACTTCGGTGGTGCTTCCGAAGAGGTTCTCCGTGTCGGCGGTGACGGGGTTGCTCTCCACGATCATGGGCTCGGGCGCGGGCATGACCACCGGGGCCGGAGTGGAGTGAACTTCTTTGGCATGCGCCAGGACGGCAGCCGGCAAAGCTGGCTGGTCGACCGCCGGCAGGTTGTCACGCTGGAAGCCGGTGGCGATGACCGTGATCCGGACTTCGTCGCCCATCGTGTCGTCGGGCACAAGCCCGAAGTTGATTTGCACGTCGGGATTGCCCGAGGCTTCGCGCACGAGATTGCAGGCGGCAGTCATCGCGTGGAGCGAGAGCGCTCCCGAAGAAGTGATATTCAGCAGGATCGCCTGAGCGCCCTTCAAGCCGCCTTCCTCGAGGAGCGGGCACTGGATGGCGAGTTTGGCGGCCTCGACGGCGGCGTTGTCCCCGCTCGCGGCCGCGGTGCCCATGATGGCGAAGCCCATGCCGGTCATGATGTTCTTCACGTCGGCGAAGTCACGGTTGATGAGCCCGGGCGTCGTGATGATGTCGCTGATGCCCTGGACGCCTTGACGCAACACGTCGTCGGCCATTCGGAAGGCTTCGAAGAAGCTGGTGCCGTTGGGGACGAGTTCCACCAGCCGGTCATTCGGGATCGAGAGAACCGTGTCGACGGTGGCGTGGAGTTCGGCCAATCCGCGCTCGGCCTGCTTCAGTCGGCGCGGACCTTCGAAGCTGAAGGGTTTGGTGACAACGGCAACGGTGAGAGCGCCCAGTTCCTTCGCCAAAGCGGCGATGACGGGGGCAGCTCCAGTGCCGGTTCCGCCGCCCAAACCCGCGGCGACGAAGACCATGTCCGCGCCTTCGAGGATTTCGATGATGCGGTCAGTGTCTTCGAGCGCGGCCTGGCGGCCGACCTCCGGGTCAGAACCGGCGCCAAGGCCCTGTGTGATGCGCATGCCGAGCGCGGTCTTATTGGGCGCCTTGGCCACGCGCAGGGCCTGCGCGTCGGTGTTCATGATGTGGAACTCGACCCCGTTGAGGCCGGCGTCGATCATGCGATTGACGGCATTGGAGCCGCCGCCGCCGACACCGATCACCTTGATGCGAGTGCCGCCCAGGGTCTCGTCCTGGATTTCAAATTTGAGAGAGTCAAATGCGCCCATCAATTCATTCTCCCCCGCGCTTCGGCGGGTAGTTCGTCCTGCCTATTTCGAGCGGCCCAGGAGATTCCAGAAGCTGGGCCCGACGGCGGTTCGTTCGCGCTTTCCGTGGAGCCGCGCCGAATACATCGCCAGGCCGGCCGCCGTCGTCCAAACCGTTGTCAATTCGTCCGGCCAGTCCGCGACGCCCCTGGGGAATGCGAGGCGTGCCGGACAGCCCATCACCTTTTCCGCGACCTCCACCATCCCCTCCAATTGAGCGCCGCCGCCGGAGAGGACCACGCCTTCCCGCAGAGGCAGGTCGCGCGCGTACTGCGATCGGAAGCGCTCGACGAGTTGGAAGATCTGAACAGCGCGGGCTTCCAGAATCTCAATCAGCTCACGCCGGCTGATCTCCCTTGCGGGGCGGCCGCCTTCCGCCGGCAACTCGATGATGATATTGTCCGCCGTCAGCCCCAGAAGGGCGCAACCGTGCGCGTGCTTTATGCGCTCGGCTTCGTCAAAGGACAGCGCCTTCACATCGCTGATGTCTCGTGTGAAGTGATCGCCTGAGACGGGCATGCCGATGGCGAACAGCATGGCGTCGCCGTCGTAGTAGACGACGTTCGTCGATTGGGCGCCGATGTCCACGAGCGCAACGCCGCCGGCGCGCTCGTCGGTGAGGATCGACGCGTAGGCCGAGGCCATGGCCTCGAAGACCGTTTCCTCCACGCGCAGGTGCGCCTGATGCACGGCGCTGAGCAGCGCCTGGTGCTCCTGGCTGGATGTGGTCAACAGGAGCGTGTGCGCTTCCAGGCGCAGGCACTCAATGTTGAGGGGATGCAGCATCGGCGGCTGGCCGTCGATGGTGAAGTCCTGCGGGGCGACTTGCAGCAGATACCGGTCAGTGTCGAGCTGTGCCCGGGCCGCCTGCCGCACCGCGTAGGAGAGGTCTTCCGTCTCGATCTTGCGCCGGTGGCCGAAGTCGTACAGGCCG
The DNA here is from genome assembly GCA_050789245.1 of Bryobacteraceae bacterium. GTDB lineage: Bacteria > Acidobacteriota > Terriglobia > Bryobacterales > Bryobacteraceae > PNKE01. The sequence continues at coordinate 42,229 of JBOZRR010000014.1, forward strand.
CGTCCCTGCTGGGAGCGGACTCCAGGACCGCCGACCCCGACGACAACCGATCCGATCTCTTCCCCGCTCTTGACCTCCGCTTCATAGACAGCGGCGCGGATCGATGCCGCCACGGCTGCCTGGTCAGAGATTTGGCCGCGGAACCAGCCTCGGGAGGGCACAACCGCATGCGCTCTGTAGCGCATTAGCCCGCCCTCGATTGACAGCACGACCACGCGCGTCCATGCGCTTCCAACGTCGAGACCCGCCGCTATGGGATAGTTCTTTGCCACGTTTTCGTATCAGCCCCCACCTCGTTTAATATCTCCGCTCTACGGTGTCGGCGACGAGCCAGTCCCCTCACTGCTCGCCGTCTGAACGCTACGAAGCACAATCCGCGTCTCATGGGTCAAGTCCACCACCGCACGGTGCGGGATCTTGTCCTTGTTCGACGGATACACCTGCACAAAGCGCTCCAACCGTTCCTTGAATCGCTCACTGCCGAGAATGAGCGTGTACATCTGGTCGTGCATCTGGTAGTTAATGGCCAGTTCCTCAGGATTGCCTACGTCGATCTCGGTCACGCTCTGACGAACCTCCTGCAGTTCGTCGAGAATCCGCCGCATCAGCCTGACGCGGTCACGCCGCATTACTGGCGAGTCTCCGGGCAGCACGCCGGTCAGCAACGGCAGATCCCGGGGCACCTCACCGCGTACTCTCAGGATCACACCTTCGTCGTCGATCAGCATGGGCCTGTAGCTGATGGGGTTCTCCATCGATCCGCTGGCGCGGAACGGCACCTGGATGAACGCGACTGGGACGCGCTCTTCCACCGACACCGCCACGCGATTCGGCCAGATGCGGCGGACCGTGGCGTCCTTCACCCATTCGACTTCGCGGAGCGCCGCGCGGCGGGCTTCAGGATCGAGCTTGGAGAGGCTCCGGCCGCGATCCTGGGTAAAGACGCGCAGGACAGAGTCCCGGGAGGCATTGCGCACGCCATCGACGGTGATGGCCAAATCCTGCGCTCCGCGATCGAACTCGGCGATTCGGAAGCGCGGGTCTTCGGCGAGGAACTGCTCGCCCTGCCAGAGCACCCACGCGGCGCCGAAGACGGCAATCACGATGCCCGTGGTCATCAATGCGAACCGGACAATGGTGCCGGCGCTCGGCCTGATGCGGCGAGTCGGCCTCGACTCCAACTCTTCGGCCTGCGCCTCCTGCCGTTTGCTTTTCCTAGGCATCTCCGTTCTCCTTCCGAAGGCCCTTCAGGATCATGTCGCCGGCCTGCGTGATGCTTCCGGCCCCCAATGTGACGACCAGGTCGCCTTCCTGCAATTCCACCAGCGCACTGGCGACGGCACCTGCCAGCGAGCCTGCATAGATTGCATCCGTGTGCCCGGCGTTCTTGATCTTCTCAACCAGTTCCTGCGCCGATACACCTTCGATCGGCGTCTCTGATGCAGCGTAGATGTCGAGAACTCTGACAGAGTCTGCCGCGTTGAATGCGGTGGCGAACTCGTCTGAAAGCGATTGTGTGCGCGTGTACCGGTGAGGCTGGAACAGGACTACGACGCGGCGGGCATTTAGCAGGCGGAGGGCGTCAAGAGTGGCACGGATCTCCGTCGGGTGATGGCCATAGTCGTCGACGACTGTTACGCCTTGCGCTGTGCCTTTCAACTCCATCCGGCGCGACGGCCCCTGGAAGTTCTGGAGCGCGCGCTGGATCGCAGCGGCTTCGATTCCCATTTCGAGGGCGATCGTCACCGCGCCCGTTGCATTCAAGACGTTGTGGCGTCCGAGAACCGGCAGAGTAAAGGGTCCGAGGCTCCTTCCGCCGCGCTTCAGGCTGAATTCGCTGCCCGCGGCACCGCTGGTCTCCTTCACGATGCGGACATCGGCTTCTGGTGAGCGGCCGTAAGTCACGACGCGCCGGCGAATCCGAGGCATCATCGTCCGGATTTCCTCATCGTCAGCACAAATCGCCAGCGCGCCGCCGAGAGAGACCTGATTCGTGAACTTCAGAAACGCGGCCCGAGCGGCGTCGAAGGTGCCGTAGTGATCCAGGTGTTCGCGGTCGATGTTGGTCAGAACGGCGAAGTGCGGCCGGAGTTCGAGGAAGGAACCGTCGCTCTCGTCGGACTCGGTGATCATCCACTGGCTGCCGCCGAGCCGCGCGTTCGAGCCGCCGAGAATCGGCAGCCGGGCGCCGACGGCGATTGTCGGATCGAGGCCCGCTTCGAGCGCAATGGCCGCCAGCATCGACGTGGTCGTGGTCTTCCCGTGGCTGCCGGCTATGGCGACACCTTTCCCATGCTGCATTAGTTCGGCGAGCAGTTCACCGCGCGTCACGAGCGGGATGCCGCGACGGCGCGCCTCGAGCACCTCGGGATTATCCGGCTGGGCCGCCGACGTGTAGACCAACGCTTGGACGCCCGCGGGCACATTCGCCGCCGAGTGTCCTTCGAAGATGCGCACACCAAGCGTCTCCAGGCGCCCAGTGATTGCCGACAGCTTGAGATCGGAGCCGCTAACCTGGCACCCGAGACCACAGACGAGTTCGGCGAGCGCGCTCATTCCGATGCCGCCGATTCCCGTAAAATGCAGTGCCTTGGGCTCAAAAAACATTGGATCTTCTTATTGTTCCGGCCAATTCCAGTGGGTGTCAACGCTTCCTCGCACACTCCTCTACTACATTCGCCGCTCTTTCGGCCGCGCCCGCTCTCGCCATTGCACGGGCGGCACGGCTCATCGATTCAAGTCTGTCCGGCTGCGCGCCGAGTTTCTGGATCAACTCGAACATCCGCTGCCCCGTCATCTCATTGTCCGCGACCATCTCCGCGGCGCCAGCGCGGACCATTGCCTCGGCGTTGTGGCGCTGGTGGTCGTCGGCTGCGAAAGGGAAGGGCACGAGGATGCTGGGACGGCCGGCAGCGGCGAGTTCGCTCACCGCGCCCGCGCCGGAACGGCTGACCACAAGGTGAGCTTCCCGATAGGCGGCAGGCATATCGTCGATAAAGGCCTCTACTTTGCCGGCGGCGCCCGAGGCGCTCAATGCCCTTGCCACCTCCTCCTGCTCCTCCCGGCCAGTCTGTACCATGATCCGGACGGGGACGTTCTTCAACAGCGGAAAACACTCACTGGCGGCTTTGTTGAGTGTTCGCGAGCCCCGGCTACCGCCTGTCACCAGTACACGGAACTCACCGTCCGGGCGCTCCCACGGCATATCGAAGAACGGTGCGCGGACCGGCAGTCCGGTGATCTCCCCACGGCCGGGAGGAAAGAAGCGGAGAGTTTCCTCGAAGCTGACCAAAGCTCTCTTCACGAACCGCGCCATCTTCCGGCTGACGAGCCCAGGGATCGCATTCGGCTCCATCGCGACGAGAGGCACTCCGCAAGCGGCGGCCGCGAGAACGATCGGGCCCGCGACGTATCCGCCCAGGCTGAAGACCGCTGCCGCGCGGCGCTCTTTCATCAGGCTCCTGCAACTGAGTACGGCCGCGGGCAACTGTACCAAGGACTTCAGGGCCTGAACCGCGCCGACGCGATTGAACCCTCCGATCTCGATCCACACGATCTCAAATCCGTTCTTCGGCGCCAGGCGGGCCTCCATGCCTCTTTGGGTGCCGATGAACAGGCACTCGTGGCCGCGGCGGCGCAGTTCTTCGGCTACCGCGAGAAGCGGCATCACATGCCCGCCCGTTCCTCCGCCTGCCATCACGATCAGCACTCAATCCTTCCTTGCGGGCTCGCGTCGCCCCCCTACTCCGTCGCCCGGTCGCTGACGCTCAATAGCAGGCCCAGAGTGGCCAGCGTGCAGATGAGGGCGCTGCCGCCGTAGCTGATCAGCGGTAAGGGGATCCCCTTTGTCGGCGCAAGTCCTACCACGACGCTCATGTTGAAGAGAGCCTGTGCGGTGATGAGCGTCACGCAACCCAAAGCCAGATTCCGGCCAAACGCGTCCGGCGTGAACCAATAGAGCCGGATGCCTCGCCAGAAGATCACAAGGTAGCCGAGCAGCACGAGCACACAGCCCACCATGCCGGTCTCCTCGCCCACGACACCGAAGATAAAGTCCGTATGCGCTTCGGGCAGGAATCCCATTTTCTGGTTGCCCTGGTTGACGCCTGTGCCCGAAAAGCCTCCACTGCCCACCGCGATCTTCGCCTGGTTCGGCTGGTGGTCCGTGTCGCGGGAGGCCTTGGTGGTGGCGATGTGCGCGGCGAGCCAGTTCCACTTGGGATCGGAGGCGATTTTTTCCTGTGTCAGACCCACGTACGACGTGACCCTCAGGATGCGGTACGGCTTCTGCCAGAGGGCTCCGGCGACGAGCACGGCACCAAGCACGATGGTCAGGTAGAAGTATTTGCGTTCGATTCCGGCCACGTAGAACATAGCCGCGGCGGGCACCAATAGAACAGCGGCGGTGCCCAGGTCGCCGACTCCGATCAAAAGCGTGAGGCAGCCCACGACGATGGACGCTTGCAGCAGAGTGTGTTTATCGTTGATCTTTTTTTCGCGTCGCGCGACAAACCAAGCCAGAAAGAGAATCAGAACGGGCTTCGCGAACTCAGAGGGCTGAAGCTTGAATCCCCCCAGGGTGTACCAGCGATGGGCGGCGCGGTCGACGAAGATGACGCCCATCAGCATGACGGCGATGATGCCCACGGGCACGAACACCATCATCGGGTGCTGCAGCCGCGTATAGCCCATGCGCTTCAATGTCATCATCAGGCCGATGCCCGCGACTGCGAACGCAATCTGTTTTGCGGCGAACTCCCACGACTCGCGTTTGTAGATCACCTCGGCGACAACGGAGCTTGCGCTGTACACCATGACGAGGCCGAAGGCCAGCATCAGCATGATGGCACCGAACAGTTTCCAGTCCGTTCGCAGCCGAGTCGACGAGCTCATCGTTCCTCCAGTGAAGCGACAAGTTGTTTGAATACCCGGCCACGGTGCTCGTAGCCGTCGAACTGGTCGAAGCTAGCGCAGGCCGGGGCCAGCAGGACAGTATCTCCGGGCTTTGCTTCCGCATGAGCGCGTTTCGTGGCCGCCGCCAGATCGCCGCAGTGAGACACTTCAACACTCCCCAGGTCTTCGCCCGCCAGGTGGGAAGCGATCTTGTCCGCGGCTGCGCCGATCAGCAGGACACCTTTCGCGCGGGCCTTCAGCAGTGGTGCAAGCGTGCGGTAGTCGCTGCCCTTGTCTTTTCCGCCGAGGATTACCCACAGCCCGGAGTCGAAGGACTCGATCGCCTTCACGGTCGCGTCGACGTTGGTCGCCTTGGAATCGTTGAAGTACGCAACGCCGTTGATGGTTCGGACGAACTCGATGCGGTGCTCTACGCCGGGAAACGTGCGTGCCGCGGTGCGGAGACGGTCGAGCGGCGCGCCAGCCAGATGCGCAGCGCAGCCGCCCGCCAGCACGTTCTCGATGTTGTGACGGCCGCGCAGGCTTACTTCCGAGGCTGGCATCCACTCGCGCTGTCCGGCCATGAGCTGCCCGCCGGCCCTCCAGAATCCGTAATCCACTGGGCCGCCGGCGTTGAACCAGCGCACTAGGCCTTCGGTTAATTTGGCGTACTCTCGGGTTACCGGGTTCTCGGCGTTCAGAACTGCGAAGTCGCTCATCTGCTGGTTCCGGAAGATTCGTGCTTTGGCGTCGGAGTAATTCTCCATCGTTCCGTGGCGGTCCAGATGATCCGGCGTCACGTTCAGCGCCACGGCGATGTTCACGCGGGCGAGATCGAACATCTCCGTCTGAAAGCTGGACAGTTCGAGCACGTTCCATTGCTCTTGACGAGACGTGTCCACCATCGACGCTACCGGCGTCCCGATATTGCCCCCGACCTGCACGGGGATGCCGCTTTCCTTCAGCATGTGGCCGCAGAGTGCCGTGGTCGTCGTCTTGCCGTTCGATCCCGTGATGCCCATGACGGGGCCGGACATGAAACGCAGCGCGAGTTCCACGTCGCCCGTCACGGTCACACCCTTATGGCGCGCGGACTCAAACAATTCCTGATCCGGACGGACTCCGGGGCTCAGAACGGCGATGTCGCAATCCTCAATCGCATCCGGCCCTTGCGCGACGAAGCGCGCGTCCAGAGCGTCGAGCGTCTCGTCGGCTGCGCCGAGTTCTTCGAGAGTGCGCATGTCGGATCCGCGCACGACGGCTCCACGCCGCGAGAGCAGATCGATCGTCGCCAGCCCGGACTTTGCGAGTCCGAACACCGTCACTCTGAGGCCCGTCACGTCCATCGCCAATGTCCTATCTCAACTTCAGCGTGGTGAGCGCCAACAGCGCCATCACCAGCCCCGCAATCCAGAACCGCGCAATCACTTTCGACTCATCCCATCCCATTTTCTCGAAGTGGTGATGGAGAGGCGCCATTAGGAAGACCCGCCTTCCGGTCAGCTTGAAGCTCGCCACCTGGATGACCACGCTCAGCGCCTCGATGACGTATACGCCGCCGATGAACAAGAGCAGAATCTCCTGCTTGATGAGCACGGCGAGCACGCCCAGGCTCCCGCCAAGCGCCAGACTGCCGACGTCGCCCATGAACACTTCCGCCGGGTGCGCGTTGTACCAAAGGAACGCCAGACAAGCGCCAGTGAGGGAGGCGGCAAAGATCGTCAGTTCGGCCGCGCCGGGTAAGCGGGCGATGTCGAGGTAACGTGCGAATTGAGCGTGGCCGCTGACATAGCAGAGAACCGTCATCGCCCCGGCAGCGATGATCATCAATCCGGTTGCGAGCCCGTCTAGCCCATCGGTCAGGTTCACCGCGTTGGATGCTCCGACAACGACAAACCAGAGAAAGACAAAGAAGAACGCGGCGCTCAGCGGATACGTCCACGGGCTCTGCATCCAGTCTTTCACCATCAATTCCGGCTGCCAGCTCTTGATGAATGGGACGTTCATTGCCGTGGAGTAGAGGCCCTTTTGATGCAGGATGAGCAGCCAGACGCCCAGGAGGACGACGAGAATGAGTTGAAGCGCCATCTTCTCGCGCGCCGTCAATCCGAGGTTGCGGGACTTCTTCACCTTGGTCCAGTCGTCCAGGAAGCCGATCATGCCGTATCCGAGAAGCCCGAAGAGCGCGACCCACACATACGGGCTGCGGAGGTTCGTGAATAGCAGCGTCGGCACAACGACACAGATGATGATCAGGATGCCGCCCATTGTGGGCGTGCCCGCCTTCTTCTTGTGGCTTTCGGGACCCTCCTCGCGAATGTGTTGACCGATCTGCAACTCGCGCAGCTTTCTGATCACATAGGGTCCGAGGAGCACGCCGAGCAGGAACGCCACGAGGCTGGCGGCTAGCGTGCGGAAAGTGACGTAACTGAAGATACGGAACGGCGTGAAGGCGGGGAACAGTTGTTCGTAGAAGAGCCAGTAGAGCATCGCTACCTCAGAAACTCCTCCAGTGCCAGTTCAACCCGCGTACCGCGCGAGCCCTTGAAGAGCAGTGCATCTCCCTTCGCCGCAATCGACTTCAAAAACGCGCCGGCTTCGTTGGGATCTTCGAAAAAATGCGCGGCGCCAGCCGGAAGGCCGGCACCCCTGGCTGCGTCCACCAGGTGCTGAGCGGCGCCGCGAATCCCTACGAGCACAGTAATCCCGCACCTGACGGCGTGGTTGCCCACCTCCCGGTGCAGGTCCTTGGACCAGCGTCCAAGCTCGAGCATCTCCCCCAGGACCGCGATGCGCCGCGTCGCCGGCGTCTCCGCCAGCAAATCCAGCATCATCTTCGCCGCCTCCGGGTTCGAGTTGTAGCAGTCGTTCCAGATCACCATGCCCTCGTGTTCCAGCCGCTCCAGCCGCATCTTCGGCGGGGCCAGCGTCGCCAGGGTATGGCGCATGTGCGAGCTCTCGATTCCGAATTCTCTGCCGATCGCAATGGCCGCGAGGCACGCCATTACGCCCCCGAGCGCTGGAAGCCGGGTCTCGTATCGCGCGCCATCCACCGTGAATGCCGAGCCGAACTGTCCTTGCTCTACCGCGACGGCCCGCACATCGGCATCGGGACCGCAGCCGTACAGCACAGAGCGGCCGGTGTGCACATCGCGAAACGCTCTCACCCTCTCATCATCACCGTTCAGCACCGCCACTCCGCTGGCGTCCATGGCCTCGACTAGTTCTCTTTTTGCCAGCGCCAGTCCGTCCATCGAGTCGAAGTTCTCGACATGCGCCGTGCCCACGTTCGTCACGACGGCGTATTGCGGCGGCGCGATCTTCGCCAGATCGCGGATCTCTCCGGCGTGATTCATGCCCATCTCGATCACTGCCACCTCAGCGTCGTCGTTCAGGTTGAGAACTGACAGCGGAACTCCGATGTGGTTGTTGAAGTTGCCCGACGTCTTCCCCGTGCGCAGCGTCGTCGCCAGCACTGCGGCTACCGCATCCTTCGTCGTCGTCTTTCCCGCGCTTCCCGTGATCCCGACGATCTTGCCGCCCCACGCCGCGCACTCTTCACGTGCAGTTTCCTGCAGCCAAGCCAGCGTGTCCGGGACGACGAGTTGCGGTCCGGCTGCCTCCACGCGGTGATCCACGACGGCTGCCGCCGCGCCCTTGCTGAAAGCGTCCCGCACGTGGTCGTGTCCGTCGTGCGTGGGACCTTTCAGCGCTACAAACAGAGCGCCGGCCGCGAGACTTCTCGAATCCGTCGAAACTGAAGTGCACTCGACTCCGGCAATCTCCAGCTTCACGAAGAACGCTCCTTGGGCCGGTACCCGTAGGAGCGGAGAAGATTCCGGGCCACCTCGCGGTCGTCGAAGTGAATCGTCTTGTCCCCGAGGATCTGATAGGTTTCGTGACCCTTGCCAGCGATCAGCACGATGTCACCGGGTCCCGCCTCTTCGAGCGCCTTCTTGATGGCTGCCTCGCGGTCCGGCTCCAGCAGGTGGCGCGTTTCAGTTCGACGGACGCCCACGAGGGCATCGTTGAGAATTGCCAGCGGATCCTCGCTTCGGGGATTGTCGCTCGTGACAATGACGAAGTCGGACAGCTTCGCCGCGGTCTCACCCATCAACGGGCGCTTCGCGCGGTCCCGGTCTCCGCCGCAACCGAAGACTGTGATCACGCGCTTGGGATTGAGATGGCGTGCCGTCTCGATCGCGTTTCGAAGCGCGTCGTCGGTGTGCGCATAATCGACCACCACGAGGAAAGGCTGCCCCTCATCGACACGCTCAAAGCGTCCCGGAACGGCGATGCAGTCTCTCAAGCCCTCGGCTGCCTCGGCGGGCTCCAGCCCCAGCGTCAGGCCCGCGCCGAAGGCGGCGAGGAGGTTGTACACGTTGAACTGGCCGGTGAGTTTGGATTCAATGCGCGTCAGCCGCCCATCGTGCTCCACGTCGAGGACGATTCCCCGGAAGCCGATGTCGACTGCCTTCACATGCAAGTCGGCGCCTTCCTCGAAGCCGTACGTCATCAGACGGGTGTCGCCGGACACGCGTAGCTTCCGCGTCCAGGGATCGTCGGCATTGATGACCGCCGCTTTCGGAGGTGGGCCGCCGGCGCCGTCGAACAACATCTGCTTGGCCTCGAAGTACTCCTCCATGGTCCCGTGGAAGTCGAGGTGATCCCGTGTCAGGTTGCTGAAGACGGCGGTGTGGAAGGAGAGACCAAAGACGCGGCCCAGCGCGAGCGCGTGCGAGCTCACTTCTAACGTACAGTGGCTTCCTCCGCGCTCTTCGAGCTCTGCAAGCAGCCGCACAAGATCGAGCGACTCAGGCGTCGTGTTGACGGCGGGCCGCACCTCGTTCCCAATCCTGTAGACGATGGTGCCGACGAGTCCCGTGATCTTGCCATGGTGGCGCAGCATCTCGTCTATCGCGAGTGCCGTCGTCGTCTTCCCGTTTGTCCCGGTGATCCCGGTCAGGGCGATGCGCTCATCGGGCTTTCCATAGAAGCGGCGCGCCATCAGCGCGAGCGATTGGCGCCCGTGAATGAGCTTGATCCAGGGGGCGGGGAAGTCCGACGGAGCATCGCTCTCGCTCAAGATTGCGACCGCGCCCTTCTCGACAGCCTGAGCGGCGAAGGCGCGTCCGTCAATCCTCGTCCCCGGAAACGCGAAGAAGAGATACCCCGCCTGCACACGCCGGGAGTCGTATTCGAGACCAGACACCCGCAGGGCGGCCCATTCGGCCGGGAGGGCGGCGGCCAGAGACACGCCTTCGACAAGTTCTGCGAGGGATATCATCGCCGTGAAAACTCCACCTGGATTCTGCCGCCCTCAGGCAGGACGGTGCCTGGAGCAGGCCGCTGTCCTCGCGCGACTCCGGTACCCACAATCTCCACTGGCAGCCCGAGCGCCGCCGATTCTCTCAACACCGAAACCACAGGCTTCCCTCGGAAATCAGGGACGCGCGGCCCGGACAGGAGTCCGTCGAAGGCCGGCTGTTCCGTCCCGCCAGAGGGCTGCGCCGATTTCGCTTCTTTCGGCTCGGGCAGTTTCAGCGCGACCATTTCCATTGCGCCTTCCTCATGGGCCTGCTGGTTCGCGAATTGCACCGCGGGCGCGATGTCGGTCTCAGGAGCGTCTTTCGGGACTTGCAGCACTCGCAACGCCGACAGAGCCACCTTGCTGAAAACCGGGGCGGCGACGGTTCCGCCTTGCTTAGGCGTTCCGTTCAGCGTCACCACTACCACCACTCGAGGATTCGCCACCGGGGCAAATCCGATGAAAGACGAGTTGTGCTTGTGACGATTCCACGCGCCGTTCTCGAAGACTTCCGCTGATCCGGTCTTGCCGCCGGACGTGTAGCCGGGGATCTTGGCCCGGCGGCCGGTGCCTTCCGTCACCACCTGTTGCATGATCCGCCGGACAGTAAATGCCGTTTCGGCGCGCAGCACCCGGTGAGGTTCTTCGTGGCTGGCTGGCAGGACCTCGACGGTCCCGTTCATGCGTTGCCGCTCCTTCTTCATTACGACGTGCGGGCTGACTAGCATACCGCCGTTGGCGATGACCGAAGTCGCGCGCGCCAGTTGGACGGCCGTCGCGCTGATCTCGTGGCCGAACGCGATGTACTCATGTGAACTCGCGGTCCAGCAATTGGTGTCGCCGCGGCCTGCGCACTCCTGTTTCCGCAGCATTCCGCGCGACTCGCCCGGCAGTTCGATATTGGTCCGTTCGCCCATCCCGAACTTCTTGAGGTACTCCCAGAGGGTCCTCGGGCCGACCGTCAATGAGACCTTCGCCACACCGATATTCGAGGATTTGACAAGCACGCCGCCCAACGTCAGCGACCCATAGCCGTGCACGTCTCGAATTGGCTTGCGGCCGGGCCGGGGGAACGACCCGTTCTCGCAGTAGATCGGCGTCTCCGGCGTGAACCGGCCCGAATCCAAGCCCATCGTCACCGTGATCATCTTCATGACGGAGCCGGGCTCGCACGGCGCGGTTACCGCGATGTTCTTCCGCTTCTCCAGCGCGAGACGCCTCTGCTCGGCCGTTCCCTGAATCTCCTCTTGCGGGTTGAAGTTCGGATAGTTCGCCAGCGCCAAAATCTCGCCGTTTCGCGGGTCCATTACGACGGCCGTGCCCGTCTGGGCGCCGCTTTCCGCCACGCCGTCGGCGAGCAGTTTTTCTACGTCGTGTTGAATGACGTTGTGCAGTGTCAGCGTCAGGTTGGTCCCTTGCTCGCTTTCCTTCTCGACCCACGAGTAATACGGGGAGAGCAGCGAATCCGTCAGCGCTCTAATCCGGCCAGTCTCGCCCTTCAGTTCTTCGTTCAGCTTCTGCTCCAGGCCGGAGTTGCCGTTATTGTTGATGTCCACGCTGCCCACGACGTGCGCTGCGGTCTCGCCGTTCGGATACTCGCGCCGGGAGTCGCGGTGGATTTCGACGAAATTGAACGGCAAACGCCGCAGCCGTTGTTCTTCGTCCTCGTTGATGTGCCGCTTCAGGAGAAGATATCCGCGGCTGCCGCCCTGCCCGCGCCCCCGGCCCTGCAACTCAGCGATGCGCGCTTCCAGGTCCGTGGGATTCCATCCGACAATCGGAGCCACAAGGCCTGCGAAGAACTCGGGGTTCGACACCCTCTGCGGGTTGATGACTGCCGATTTGGTGCGAATCGAAATCCCCAGCGGGTGACCCGTCCGATCCAGGATCTCGCCGCGGTCTGCCGGAATCGGGAAGGAATGATGGTGCTGTGATTCTGCCTTCTTCTTGAACTCTTCGTGGTCAATTACCTGAAGTTGAATCAGTTTGACCAGAACCAGAGCTGCCCAGAAAATCCCCAGACGGCCCAGGAAGATGACCCGCCGGGCGGCCCGGGCGTCAACTGGTTGTTCCATCTGCGCTCTCCCCGCGCGCCGCAACGCGCTCAATGCCGCGCGGTGCGCGCCCGGCTCCTCTCCCTTATTGCGCCGCCGTCAGCGTTGCTTTGGCCACCGTCCCCTTGGTCGGAGGTGCGAACAATGCAGTCTCTGAAGTCGGCTCGACGAACTGCGTCCCTGCCCACTCTTCCAGTTTCTCAGCGCTGACCATACGGGCTTCCTTGACGCGAAGCTCCCGGAGCGTGTTCACAAGCAGTTCCTTCTCAGATTTCAGTCGCTCCATGCGCCGGCTCGCCAGAAGCGAATACCCGCCCGGCATCAGCAGTGCGATCAACAGCGTGGCCGTCGCCACCACGCTGGCCGCCATGCCCAGGCTGAAGGCAGTATCTTTGCGGTCCGTCAGGCGCACTACCTTTGTATTGTCGATCTCTTTGACATACAGGAGAATCTCCTCCCGCGGCAGTGCGCGAATCCTGTAGTCCTGAGCCTCACCGCGCCGCGAGGCAGCCCGGCTCGCCGCTTTGCCCGCGACCAGCCATTCATAAAGTCCCGCCAGGCTCGTCATTGCTTTCTTCCTCTTCCGTTTCGACTTACGGTTTTCAAACCATCTCCAGCGCCCGCAACACCGCGCTACGCGACGCTGGATTCGCCCGGACCTCTTCCTCCGTCGGCTTAACCACGTGCTTGGTCAGCACGCGCGCCCGGCCTGCCCGGCCGAGCGACTGAAAAACCCTTTTGACCTCCCGGTCGTCCAGCGACTGAAAGGCGATCATCACCCAACGCCCGCCGGGATTCAGACACTCCGGCGCCTGCTCGAGCAGAGCGGCCAGTTCCTGCGGTTCGTCGTTCACTACCATTCGGAGAGCCTGAAAAACCCGGGTTGCCGGATGCAAGCGCCCTGTGCGAGGGATGACCGATTCGACGACGGCTGCTAAGTGCGCCGTGTCTCGAATCGGCCTCGCTCGCGTGATGGCCCTGGCTAGCTTCCTCGGGTTCCTCCTTTCTTCGCCCAACTGGTAGAACCAGTCGGCAAGCTCTCGTTCGGATGCCCTGTTCACGAGATCGTCGGCAGTCAACTCCTGACCGCGATCCATTCGCATGTCGAGCGGACCGCTCGCCTGCAGCGTGAATCCCCTGTCCGGATCCGTGAGCTGCCAGCGGCTGACGCCAAGGTCGCTCAAAATCCCGTCCACTTTGCCGCAGCCCAAGGACGTCAACGTCTCGCTGAGCTGCGAAAACCTGCTTTGGCGGAACGTGATCCGTTCCGCGCAATCCGCCAGCCTGATCCGCGCCGACTCGAGCGACTCCGCGTCGCGATCCAGCGCAATCACCCTGGCGCCAAGCCTGGCCATCGCACCCGTATGGCCGCCCAGCCCGCAGGTCATGTCCACGTACACACCATCCGGCCGTACCGCCAGGTACTCCAGCGATTCCTTCAACAGAACCGGATAGTGCTCCATACATCACACAAAACCCAAAGCCTTTACCTTGGCCTTCTCGGTTTCCACCTTCTGGCCGGCTTCGTTGCCCTCGGCGTCGTACTGTTCCTGCGTGTACACCAGCACGACGTCGTAATGAAATCTCAGATAGACCGTCTGATCCTCAACGCCCAAGGCTTTCCGTAGCGTCTGCGGCAGAGTGAGACGACCCTGGGGGTCCAGTTCCGCGTCGGCGCCGAAACGATCGGCGTCCAGCGCCACGGCAGCCTGCAATCCCGGATCGGACGAGAGCTTGTCGAGATTTGCCTCCCACGAGCCGTTCGTGTAAATGCGAGCCATGCCGAACAGCTTGGTCACAAACAGGCCCTTGTCCGCGAGCCGGTTCAAGTATTCCAAGACCCGGGCCGGCATCTTTAACCGTCCGGCGGCGTCCACTTTGGCCGGATGGAATCCACGCGGATTACGAAGCGGGACCTCGGCTGTGGCCACTTGAACCATATTCTACCAATATCTGCCAATCCTGGCCGATTTAGACCATTGATAGAATGTTAGTCTCTGAGGCGATTGAAGCGCAAGGCCTTTCTTTGATTAGATTTGCGCCTTCCCTGTTTTTTCGCCTGGACTGAGGTTTTCCCCCCTAGCCTGCCCTTGCTCTCGTTTGCTAGCCTGACCTTTGTGTTGCCGAAACTGTACGATTTGGATCCCGGCTCGGAAGCTCCCGAACTCGTCAGGATGATCGTCGAGATCCCCAAGGGCTCCGTAAACAAGTACGAGTACGACGGCGACCTCGGCGTCTTTCGCCTGGACCGTTCACTTTACTCTCCGGTTCACTATCCCGGGGACTACGGGTTCATTCCGGGGACACTGGCCGAGGACCACGATCCGCTCGACGTCCTGGTCCTGGTCTCGGAGCCGTCTTTCACCGGTTGTCTGATCGAAGTTCGCCCGGTCGGCGTGCTGAACATGGTCGACCGGGACGAGAACGACCAGAAGATCATCGCCGTTCCGACGCGCGACCCCCGCTACGACCAGATCCACACGATGGATCAGGTCTTCTCGCACGTCCGGCGCGAACTCGAGCACTTCTTCACGATCTACAAGGAACTTGAAGGGCGGGTGACAACGACGCAGGGCTGGGGCGGGCCGCGCGAAGCGCGCCGGTGCATTCTGGAATCACGCCAGCGGTACCTGGAGCGTCAGGGTAGCAAGCCGGAAGAAGCGGTCAACGACTGAGCGGTCAGCGCCCGTCGAAGCCCGCCTTCACTTTGCGGTATGTTGTCGCGAGATCCTCGGGCATGACGCGAGTCTCGCCGACCACTGTCATGAAATTGGCGTCGCCGATCCAGCGCGGAAGGATGTGCAGGTGCACGTGGCCGGCCACGCCGGCGCCCGCGCACTCACCGAGGTTCATGCCCAGGTTCACACCTTGCGGCTTGTAGGCTTCCTTGAGGACGGCAACCGCGCTCTGCGCCAGGCGCATCATCTCCGCTGCCGTCTCAGTGGGCAACTCGTCCAGTTCGGCGATGTGCGCGTACGGCGCCACCATCAGATGGCCGTTCGTGTACGGGAAAAGGTTGAGCAGGACGTAATTATGTTCCGCGCGGTGGACGATGAGGTTCGTTTCGTCATTTTGCGCGGCAGGTTTCGAGCAGAAGATGCAGGCGTCGCCGGGTGTAGCGGTGCTGACGTATCGGTAGCGCCAGGGGCTCCAAATGCGGTCCATCCCGTCGCTCCGTTCCGTTCCGCTCAGCCCTGTGAGCCGGATTCCGGAGTTGGGACGGGCGCGGCTTCGTCGGCCGAGTTCACAAGGTCCTTGAGCTCTTTGCTTGGCTTGAAGTAGGGGATCCGCTTCGCGGGCACATCCACCCTGGCGCCCGTCTTCGGATTGCGCCCGACCCGCGACTGCCTCTGTCTGGTGCGGAAGCTGCCGAAACCACGAATTTCAATTTTGTCATTCTCCCGCAGCGCCTTCACGACACTGTCGAAAATGGCTTCGACAATCACTTCGGATTCCTTGCGGGTGAACTCCACCACGCGGGCTACTTCTTCAATAAGGTCGGCTTTCGTCATGGGTCCTGGATTCCTGTTCTTCGGGAACTCGTGCTAGTCCTCGCTGTTGCCTGTTTCTTGGGCGTTTTCCGGCTCATGTTCCGCCTCGCCGGGCTCCGCGGCGGGCGCCTCCGTATGGTCGTGCAATGCTTCCTCGATGCCGTGCGTCGCGGCCAGCGCCTGCCGCTGGTAATCCTCCAGCCGGTGGCGCTCTTCGCCGCTGCTCTCGCCGACGTAACTCAAGCCGATGCGGCGTTCGGCTTCGTTGAGCTTGATGATCTTGAAATCGTACTCCACGCCGAGCGGCAGCGGCGGCTCGTTTTGCCTCGCCTCGGCTGGGAGCTCGGAGCTGTGGCACAAGCCCTCGACGCCGGGCAGCAGTTCGACGAACACGCCGAAGCTGACTGATCGAGAGACTTTACCGTGCACGAGGTCGCCAATCATGTGCGAACGGAAGAACGTCTCCCAGGCATCCGGCTGCAATTGCTTCACGCCCAGGGACAGCCGCCGGTTCGCGGAATCGATGTTCAGTATGACGGCCTGAACCACCTGGCCCTTCTTCAGAACCTCGGACGGATGCTGCACGCGTTTTGTCCATGAAAGGTCCGAGATGTGGACAAGGCCGTCAATTCCTTCTTCAATCTCGACAAACGCGCCGAATTCGGAGAGCTTCCTGACGCGGCCCTCGACAACGCTGCCGATCGCATATCGCTGATCGACCGTCGTCCACGGATCGGCCTCGAGCTGCTTGATGCCGAGAGAAACGCGCCGCTCGCGGGGCTTCACTTCGAGCACCACGCACTCCACCTGATCGCCCACTTTCACGACCTTCGACGGGTGCTTCATTCGCCGCGACCACGTCATTTCGGAGATATGGATCAGCCCTTCCACTCCGGGCTCCAACTCGACGAAGGCACCGTAATCGGTGACGCTCACCACGCGGCCCACAACCCGCAGACCTTCCTGGTAGCGGTCGTGAATGGTCTCCCACGGATCGGGAATCACCTGCTTCAGGCCGAGGGAGATGCGCTCCTTGTCCTTGTCAAACTTCAGGACCTTGACCGTGATCTCCTGCCCGACCTGCACGACAGACGAGGGATGCGCCACTCTGCCGTGGCTCATGTCGCTGACGTGCAGCAGGCCGTCGATGCCGCCGAGATCGATGAAGGCGCCGTAGTCGGTCAGGTTCTTCACCGTGCCGCTGACCAGGGCCCCTTCCTCAATGTGGTCCAACAGCGCGGACTTGCGAACGTTGACCTCTTCTTCCATCGCGGCTTTGCGGCTGACCACGACATTGTCGCGGCGGCGATTCAGCTTGATCACCTTCACCGCGATGTCGGTGCCCACCAGCGCGTCGAGGTTGTGCACGGGTCGGATATCGGCTTGCGTCGACGGCATGAAGGCGAGAACGCCGACGTCAACGCTCAGTCCGCCTTTGACTCGGCCCACGACGTAGCCCGAAAGCAACAGGTTCTCGCGGTAGGCCTTTTCCAGAGTGTCCCAGGCGCGGATACGAGAGGCGCGTTCGTGCGAAAGCGTGATGTAGCCTTCGACGGACTGGCGGCGCCGGTCCACCATCACCTCGATGGCGTCGCCTGGCTGCACGACGACGTGCCCGCCCGGCTCGCTGACCTGCTCGAGCGGGACGAGGCCTTCCTGCTTCAGCCCGACATCGACGATCACGCCGGCGTCGGTGATTTGCAGGACCGTACCCTGCAATACCTCGCCTTCCGAGGTCGGCAGCGGGTTGCTGTATTCCTCGAGCAGTTGCTCGTAACTTTCCTCGGCGCCGCCCGGCATTTCGACCGGACGGTCATCCTGGTTGCTGGTCATGCCCCAGTCTCCCAATCCACCCGACACTCCCAATGGCCGCGGAATTCAAAAAGACATTGTCAGGAAATACTTCTCGCGCAGCGTCAACCTTGCGATGAGCCGGCACCGGCGTTGGAGGCCAACTTCAGCTCTCTACCCGCCCCGGCGCACCCCGACTGGTCCCGACAAACCATTGAAAGTGCGACACTTCAGAACTATAGCCGACCCGGTGGGTTGTGTCAACCGCGCCTCCGGGCGCTGCAACGCGGCGGCGGCGCCTGTCCAGGGGTTACCTTGAGTTCCCGGCGGCCGTGGAGCAGGATGGGTGCGGAGGAGAAATGCCGAAAGCCCCGAAGCGTTCCTCGGCAGCTTCACACGTAACACGCGATCCCGTCCGCGCGGTTTCCCGAGCGCAAGAGATAGCTGAGACACTGTGGCGATCCCCGCAACTAGTGCCGAGTGTGCTCGAAGGCCTTTCCTCTCGGGAAGCCCGCACGAGATTCGAAGCCTCAAAGGCACTGGGCATCCTCAGTGAGAAGGCCCCGGAGGCGTTGTACCCGAGCTTCGATTTCCTCGCGGGCCTGCTCGATCATCCGAATCGCATCCTGCGCTGGCAGGCGATGCGAATCCTCGGCCGGCTCGCCGCCGTCGATCACGAACGCCGGATCGACAGCCTGTTGCCGGTGCTCCTCGCCTTCGTCCGCGGGCCGGAGTTGATTTCAGCAGGAACCGCGATCCAGGCTGGCGCGGACATCGCCCTGGCAAGGCCCGATCTTTCAGCCACGATTGTCTCCGCGATCATAGGCGTGGCGGACGCCCGCTTGCCCACGGCCGAATGCCTTCAGATCGCCGGTGGTCACGCGATTCAGGCCCTTGACCGGATGATGCCGGTCATCGCGGACCCCGGACCCGCCGTCAGCTTTGTCCGATCGATGCTGCACAGCACGCGTCCCGCGACGCGCAAGAAGGCGGAGCGCTTTATCGCCAAGTGGCTCGCGTGAAGAGGCGCAAATCAGGCAGATGCCAACTCCACCTCGTCCTCGGTTGCGCGTGCGAAGACATAAGGGCCATCAGGGATGAGTGCAACCTCCTTGCCGGCGGTCTCCGCAGCGACTTCTGAGATCGCTTCCTGAATCGTCCCGAACGCTTTGCCCCACAGGCTTCCTATGTACTCCTCGGGCAGGCCAGGAGTGTAGAACCAGACGCGATGCGTCCGGCAGACCAGCGCCAACTTCTCCAACTGCCACTGGTCGATGGTCACGGGCGCGTCCGCAATGGAATCCAGGAACTGACCCGCGTCCGGAGACTCCTTCAACATTCGGGAAAACTCCGCCGCGCCAGAGCCTTCGCTGCACGCCGCGAGCAGGAGAATGATTCCACCCGGTTCCACGAGATGCGAGGCAGCCGTCACGCCCTTGACGGCTTGATAAAAAGTGAGGTCGAGAGGGTAGCCTGCGGATGTAGTCACCGCCGCGCTCACCCGCTTTTGGAGCCTTTCGACAGTCTCCCGCCGGACGAACTCGATCCCCTCCCGGTGCGCCTTCCGGGGATCACCGCCGAAGACCGCCGCGATCTTTCTGCCCTCCGCCAGCACCACGTCGAGCGCGAAATCGTGTCCGGCCAGTTGAGCGATCTCCAGCAGTTCATGGTGCAAAGGGTTGTCCTCGATGGAGCCCTCGACCGCCCGGGCATCTCTCATGAACTTCGGACTGTGGAGCGTCTTGATCGTGTCCTGGTAGGCCAGCCCTGGTGCAATGAGTTTCCGGCCGCCGCTGAATCCGGCCATCAGATGCTGCTCGATGAACCCCAGAGTGATATGCAGATCGGCCCCCACGTACCGCTCGTCGACCAGTGCCGGTGTCCCCGCACGGGTGAAGCCGAGGTCCCGGTGTTCCTCACGGTTGCGCGCGTTGTGGTTGACCACCGGGTACGCCGCGGCGATCTCCGGGCCCAGGATCTCGTTGATCTCCGCTTCAGTCGCCGGCCGGTGTAGGCCAGTCGCAATCAGGATGGTCGTTTTCTCGCGAGGAATTCCGGCCCGTTGTAGCCGTTTCAGCACGTGTGGCAGAGTCAACCGATTCGGCGCCGGTCTGGTGATGTCGCAGACGCTGATTGCAGCGCTTCCGCGGCCCTGGGCGAGTTCGACCAGAGGGACAGTTCCGACGGGCGCATCCAGGGCCGATTCAATGGCAGCGCCGGCATCCTGGGCAGGCTTAGCCCAACGGGCCTCCAGCAGCCGGTAGTTCGGGCCGGCAGGCAATTCCACATCCAACCCAGTCTTGCCGAACGCAAAGTTCACTCGCATCCTTCTAGCCTACCCCCTGGGTGAATTCTTCCGAATTTCATCCGGGTTTTGCAACTTCTTCCCAGGTTGGAGCGTCAATTGCACTAGATCGGTAGAGTCGTGACCCAAACCGCGCGCCAGACGCGGAGTTCGAAATCAGCTAGGACGGGGGAACTTATGCTAATCGGTGGACTTATCACGGGGTTGGTGGTGCTGGGGCTCTTCTTCAGCATGATCTCTTCCTCGCCGCGTTCTGGGCGCTAGAGTCCAGAATCTTGACACACCTGTCGCGCCGGTAAGACACGGCCAGCCGCTAAAATGGCTTTGATGCCGGTTCTGGCGCGATGCTTCGCGTTCATCTCTCTCCTCCCGCTTTCGACTGCCGCGCAGTCCGCTGAATACGACATTCTTATCCGAAATGCCCGCGTGCTGGACGGGGCGGGGAATCCGGCTGTTTTGGCATCGGTCGCAGTCACGGGCGGCCGGATCGCCGCCATCGGGCCGTTGAATGGCGCCACGGCAAAACGGGTGATCGACGCGAAGGGCCTGACCCTTGCTCCAGGCTTCATCGACACGCACTCCCACGGAATTGCGGGCATCCGCGCGGGCCTCCCGGCCGAAAACTACCTCCGCCAGGGCGTGACAACGATCATCGAAGGGCCGGACGGCTCCGCGCCCATTCCCCTTGGAACCTTCCTCGACTCCCTCGAATCCAAACCGCTCCCCGTCAATTACGGTTCGCTCGCCGGGCACAATTCCATCCGCCGGGCCGTCATGGGGACCGCCAACCGCCACGCTACTCCGGACGAGATCAAGAGGATGGCAGGGCTCGCCGTGGAGCAGATGCGCCAGGGCGCCTTCGGGCTTTCTACGGGCCTCTTCTACGTTCCAGGCAATTATTCCGATACGGAGGAAGTCGTCGCCATCGCGAAGGCAATCGCTCCCTTGGGCGGGATTCACACGTCGCACATGCGCGACGAGGCGGCCCACATCCTCGATTCGGTCAGGGAGACGATCCGGATCGGCGAGGAGGGGCGCCTGCCCACACAGATCACGCACCACAAGATCATCGGCAAGGCGAATTGGGGCGCGTCGACGGAGACGATTCGTCTGGTTCAGGAAGCCCGCGCCAGAGGCGTGGACGTCACCATCGACCAGTATCCGTACACGGCCTCCTCGACCGGCACGGGGGCGCTCTTCCCGCAGTGGTCGCTGGCCGGCGGGGGGCAGTCCTTTAAAGAACGGCTCTCCGCGCCCGAGCAGCGCGCGAAGATCAAGGCCGAGATCGTGAACCGCATCCTGAACGATCGCGGTGCGGGCTCGCCCGAAAACATCGTCATCTCCTCCTGTGGCTTCGACAAGGCGCTTGCAGGCAAAACCCTGGGACAGATCTCCAAGGATCGCGGCCGGGAACCGACGCCCGAGAACGCCGCTGAAACGGCGATCGAGATTCAACTCGCTGGCGGATGCTCGGCCATCTATCACGCCATCAGTGAAGAGGACGTCGAACGCATCATGCGCTACCCCTTCACGATGATCGCCTCCGACGGGTTCATCCCCTCTCCCGGTTCTGGCGTCCCACACCCGCGTTGTTACGGCACTTTCGCCCGGGTCCTTGGCCGCTACGTGCGGGAGCGCCACGTGTTGACGCTGGAAGACGCCGTTCGCCGGATGAGTTCGCTCCCTGCATCGCGCTTCGGGCTCCGGGACCGCGGCCTTCTCAAACCCGGCATGGCGGCGGATCTCGTCCTGTTCGACCCGGCGGCGATCGCCGATCTTTCAACGTTTCAGAACCCGCATCAATACGCAACAGGCGTTCACTCGGTGTGGGTCAACGGCGTGCAAGTTCTCGACGATGGCCGCATGGTGAAACACCATGGAGCGGGTCAGGTGCTACGCGGGCCTGCCTACACGAAATCCAGATGATCACCGCCGATCAGGAACGGGATTTCTACGACCAGCAGTACCAGCGGTTCCTGGCGGCTCCGCTCGCGGAGCTGGCCATCAACCGTCCCGTGCTCGAGAAGAACCTAAGCAACCCGGCACATCCTTTCTACGAGAGGCGGCGGTTGTACGGGGCGACGGTTATGGAACTATCCCGCCTTCCCCTGGCGGGCTTCAGGGTCCTCGATTACGGATGCGGCCCCTCCGACTTTGGTATCTGGATGGCCACTGAAGGCGCACGTGTCACGCTGCTGGATCTCTCACCCCTGGCGATTAAACTTGGACTCAAGCGCGCGACAGCAAGCGGCGTGGCCGATAGAGTCGACGGCGTGGCAGCGGATGCCTCCTCGCTGCCCATGCTGCCCTCCGGCGAATTCGACCTTGTCTTCGCGTGCGCGGCCCTCCATCACACGATGAAGTATCCCGGCGCCCTCGAGGAGCTTGCGCGAGTGATGAAACCGGGTGCGCGGCTCGTCCTCTGCGAGACCTGGGGCGGCAGCCCGCTGCTCAACCTGGCGCGTTCGATTCGCGCTCGGCTGGAGGGTGAGCAGGAGGAGCAGGGCGAGGACATCATCCTTTCGAACAAAGAACTTCGCCTGCTGGAGCCTTGGTTCGGCGATGTCCGCGTCAGTCACATGAACCTGCTTGCGATGGGGAAGCGGCTGCTGCGCGGACGCTTCACGAGTGCCGCCGCCCGCGCGACTGTTGCGGTGTTGGAGTCGATTGACCGCCCGCTGCTCGCGATCTTCCCCCCGCTGCGCAACTGGTGCGGTGAGGCCGTGATCACCGCTGTCCGTCGCTGATCACTCCTCGGGCCCGGCTCACTTTTCTCTCGCGCGGTAGAGCGTTGGCGGCGTGGGCTTCTTCACGCGGTTCGCCATCTCTGTCCGGGCCTCCTCAAACCCGGCGACCCCCGCCTCCGGGAGCGTCCTCAAGAGTGTGGCGGCCAGTTCGTCTGCTTCCTTCTCCATGGCCTGAATTCTTGGCGGAACGTTCAACGGAGCCATCCGCGAATCCCGGAAACACGTGCCGCCATCGCCGCTCAGCAGCACCGCTCCATGGACCGTCGCCGGGCCCTCGCGGGCTTCCAGAAGCAGATGCGCCACGCCGTGCGCCAGCGCCTGCAGCAGCATGTCCGGATCTGAAAACACCGAGTCCTGAACGAACAGCCTGCCGCCGGGGAAGACCGCCGGCTGAGTTCGTTTCCGCAAATTTGCGTAAATCTCGACGCTGAATCGCAGTTTGGCGGACTGGGACTCCAGCATTGCGGCGGCTAGCTTCTCCAGGAAGGCTTTTGAGTCGGGCACGTCGAGGGTCTCCACCTGGCGTCGGAACTCTTCGGCAGCCCGTGCTGCAAGCATCAGGCGCTTGTCGGCCAGCGTCTCCGGCTGCGCCGCCTGGAACATCAGCAGGGCAATTGCGGCAACCATGGCTTTGCGGGTACTGACGCGTAGGCTCCGGGTGCGGTTTCGAAGATATCCTGCCGCGTTTCAGTCTCTTACGTAGAAGTAGTGTTTTGGCATTATTGACTGCCCATCCGCGCGCGGCTAACATCCAACACATTCGGTCTGGGCTTTAGGATGAAAGTACTCAAGTCGTCTCTCGCCATCATTACGTGTGCCCTGTTCGCGTTCGCGCAGGACCCAGTAGCTTCCGTCGAAGGGGACGTCCTCGACCCGAACGGGAGTGCCATCCGTTCAGCCACGGTCACGTTGACCAACCTCGAAACCTCGCAGGGCCGGAGCGTGACGGCATCCGCGGCCGGCAGTTACCGGTTCACCTTGATTCCGGTTGGCCGGTATTCGCTGACGGTTGAGGCGCCCGGTTTTGCGCGTTTCACGCAGCAACCCATCACGCTCAGCGTCTCCGACAGCGTGCGCCTCGATGTCGCGATGCAGTTGGCGAGCGTCAGCGACTCGGTCACCGTCGAGGCGGACGCCGGACTGGTGGACACGCTCTCCAGCGCTCAGGGCAAGACCGTCACTACGCGCGAAATCCTCGACCTCCCGCTCAACGGCCGCAACTTCACGCAGCTTGGGCTGCTTCAGGCGGGTGTCGCGCCGATGACCAGCGGCGTCGCCGGCGCAGGCGGCAGCCTCCGCGCCGGTCAAGCGTACGCCGTGAACGGCCAGCGCCCGGAGTCCAACAACTACCTGCTGGACGGCGCGAAAAACATCAATCGCATGGATGGCGGCTACGCGCTGCGAGTCCCGGTGGATGCCATCGCCGAGTTCAAGATCCTAACGCATACCGCGCCTCCTGAGTACGGCGGCACCAGCGGTTCCAGCACGAGCGTCGTGACGAAGTCCGGCGGTAACGGAGTCCACGGCTCGCTCTACGAGTTCTTCCGCAACGACATCTTCGACGCCCGCAACTTCTTCTCGCGTGACGTCGAGCCGCTCAAGCAGAACCAGTTCGGCGGAACCATCGGCGGACCCATCCGCCGCAACCGGCTCTTCTTCTTTGGCTACGGTGAGGGCTTCATCAACCGGCAGGGCATCACCCGGTCCGGCACGGTCCCCACGCCCGCGCAGCGGCAGGGCGACTTCAACGGCCGCGTCCCGCCACTCATGAACATCGCCGGCGGCGGCACTCCGTTCCCGGGCAACATCATTCCGCCCTCGATGATGGATCCCACCGGGGTTCGCGTGTCCCAACTCTACCCACTTGGAAACACGTCGCCTTCCGTGCACACGGCAACCGTCGTCACGCACAACAACTCCGTGCAGACTGGCGGGCGGCTGGACTGGCGCATCTCCGACGCGGACCAGCTCAACGGGCGGTACTCTTTCTCCACCGGCGACAATCTGAACCCGATCTCCATCCGCGGGTCGGACCTGCCGGGCTTCCCTGTCCGCGATGACATTACGACGCACTCCGCCGCCATCCAGGAGTCGCACATCTTCAACCAGAACCTGGTGAATGCCTTCCGCGCCGCCTTTTTCCGTCATGTGTTCTTCTTCGACCAGCGCGTGAACCAGATGTCGCCGCGCGACCTCGGCTTCAACTACGATTCCGCTTCCGAGGCCGGGCAGAGCGCCCCGTTCTTCAACGTCAACGGATACTCGCCCGTGGGCGGCGCTATCGTGGGCCCGCGCACCTCCGCGCAGACAAGCTGGGAGCTCTACAACGCGCTCTCCTGGATGAACGGAGCGCACTCGTTCAAGTTCGGAGGCGAGGTCCGCCGCACTTACCTGAATATGTTTCAGGCCATCGCACCGAATGCCTTTTTCATTTTCACGCCTTCGTTCCCCACGAATGACGGTTTCGCCAACCTGCTGCTGGGCCGTCCGCTGGTCTTCTATCAAGGGCTCGGCGACCTCTCGCGCGGAATGCGCGGTTGGGAGTCCGCGCTGTTCGCTCAAGACGAGTGGCGCATCTCGCGCCGGTTCACGTTGAACTACGGCCTGCGCTGGGAAGTAAACACGCCTCTCACCGAGGTCCGCGACCGCATGAACGCCTTCGTACCCGGTGTTCAGTCGAGCGTCATGCCGGAGGCGCCTCGCGGCCTGCTCTTCCCCGGAGATCCGGGCGTTGCCTCGGGGATCGCGCCGGTCTTCTACAAGGGGCTGATGCCGCGCGTCGGCTTCGCCTGGAATCCCGACGGCCGCGGCGTGACCAGCCTTCGCGGCAGCTACGGCATCTTCTACGACGCCTTCTCCAACGGTATGGGCACCGCATCGCAGGTGCCGGTCAGTTCGCTGCCCTGGACGCAACTCATCCAGTTCAGCGGGCCCAGCGTGAATTTCAGCGATCCCTATGCGAACAATCCCAAGCCGCAGCCGCTCACGTTCCCTCGCCCGCTGACTCTGGTCGTCATGGACAACCAGGCCCGCCCGCCTTACGCGCAGAACTGGAACTTCACCATTCAGCGCGCGCTGCCCGGCAACTACCTGGTCGACCTGCGCTACATCGGCACAAAGGGGACAAGGCTGCCCCGCAACATCGAAGCCAACCCGGCCGTCTTCGGTCCCGGAGCCACGGCGCAAAACGCCGACCGCCGCCGTCTTTATGCCAACTGCCCCGCCTCGCCCACCGCACCTTGCGACTTCACCCACGTTGCGATGTTGAGCAACATCACGAACTCGACCTATCACGCGTTTCAATCCAGCCTCTCGCGACGGTATACGTCCGGCCTCGGCTTTAACGCCTCCTACTGGTTTTCGAAGACTCTCGATTACCTGAGCGCCATGAACCTGGCCGGCGCCGCCGCCCGTCCCATGGCCGGGGAGAATGACATCGCTCAGAACCCGTTCGATCTTCGCGCAGAGCACGGCCCGTCGCTCTTTGATGCCCGGCACCGGTTTGCTTTCAGCGGCAGCTACGAACTTCCGTTCTCCGGCAAGTTCCTGAAGGGCTGGCAATTGAACGCCATCCTGACCGCAAATTCGGCCACGCCTTTCACTGTCTTCGACACCACCAATGTTTCCATGCAGGCATCGCACCCGCCGGTTTCGGGTTACAGCGCATCACGTCCCGAGGTCATCTCCGATCCGGACGCCGGCCAGCGCATTCCGGCGCAGTGGCTGTCGCGCGACGCATTCCGGCGTCTGAATCCTGCGACAGAAGCCGGCAAGTTCGGCAATGCGGGGCGCAACATCGCTCGCGGACCCGCGCTGGCCAACCTTGACGTATCACTGCTCAAGAGCTTCCGGATGACCGAGCGCTACACGCTCCAGTTCCGCGCGGAGGCGTTCAACGTGGCGAATCACGCGAACTTCATGGTGCCTGTCAGCGACCTGAACTCGCCGAACTTCGGCCGCGTCCTTGAAGCCGGTCCCGCACGACTGATCCAGTTCGGCCTGAAGTTCCTGTTCTAATTGAGAAGATCGATGCCGCAAGACCCCATGTTCCTACCGGGCGTTGAGCATAAGCCCGACGCCACAGGCGCCTATGCCGACATCATCCGCATGGTGCAGTCCGCGGGACAGACTTACCCGCAGATCTGGCACCTGTTCGCGTTCAAACCCGAAGCCACTCGTCATCTGGAACGCTTCACCCACGAGATGCTGCGAGGTCCGTCGCCGCTCTCTCCGGGGATGAGGGAACTGATCGCCGCCTACACCTCGGTGCGCAATCAGTGCCCGTTTTGACTGAAGAGCCACGCCGCGGTCGCGGCGTACCTGCTCGAAAACGAAGCGCTGGTCGCGGAAGTGATGAAGGACCCTCAGACTTCGAGCCTGAGCGAAGCCGAGAAGGCGTTGTTCGCCTTCGTCGACAAGGTGAACCACCATTCGTTCACCATCACGCCGGAAGACATCCAACCGCTGTACGCGCACGGCTGGAAGGACGACGCCATCTACGACGCCATCACGGTCTGCGCGTTGTTCAACTTCTACAACCGCTGGATCGACTCGACCGGTGTGCACGCGCTCACCGACGAGCAGCACAAGGCCGGCGCCGCGCGCATGGCGGCAGGCTACATTCGGACTCCCTAGGCCGATCCCCAAGACGCAAAACGGGCGCCCCGAAGGGCGCCCGTCCCGTCTGTTTCTCTTTGCCGCCAGGTCAGACCTGCATCAATTCCTTTTCCTTGTCCTTTGCGAGGCCATCGATCTTTGCGATGCATCCATCGGTCATCTTCTGGATCTCGTCATGGCCCCGGCGGTCGTCGTCCTCGCTGATGAGCTTGTCTTTCAGGAGCTTCTTCAGCGACTCATTGGAGTCGCGCCGCACATTGCGCGCATGCACGCGATGATCCTCGGCCATGTGGTGCAGGTGCTTCACCATCTCCTTGCGGCGCTCTTCGGTCAACGCCGGCACGGGCACTCGAATCAGCTTGCCGTCGTTCGACGGGTTCAGCCCCAGATCCGACGAGCGAATCGCCTTCTCGATAACTCCGATCTGCGAAGCGTCGTAGGGCTGGAGCGTGATCAGCGTCGGCTCCGGCACGTGCAGCGTCGCCACATGATTCAGGGGCATCGGACTGCCGTACGCCTCCACCGTGATTCCGTCCAGAAGATTCACCGAGGCGCGCCCCGTCCGGATGCTCGCCATCTGGTGCTGCAGGCCCGAAATCACCTTTTCCATCCGCCCTTTGGCGGCATTCTCAACGTCCTTCACCGTCTGAAACTGACCCGAAGCGGCTGCGGTTGGTTGTCCTTGTTTCATATTGTGCTTTCCCTGTTGGTCCGGTAATCAGCGAATCAGCGTGCCGACGGTTTCGCCCATCGACATTCGCATTATATTGCCCCTGGTTGTCAGGTTGAACACCACGATCGGCAGCCGGTTGTCGCGGCACATCGCCACCGCGGAGGCATCCATGACGGCCAGGTTCTTGGCCAGCACTTCGTTGTAGCTCACCTCTTCGTACTTCACGGCGTCCGGATGCTTGCGCGGGTCCTTGTCGTACACGCCGTCGACGCCCGTCGCCTTGGCCAGCACCTCGGCGCCGATTTCCAGCGCCCGGAGTGCGCCGGCGGAGTCTGTCGAGAAGAACGGATTCGACGTGCCGCCGCCGAAGACCACGGCCCGCCCCTTTTCCATGTGCCGGATCGCGCGCCGCCGGATGTACGGTTCGGCGAGCTGATTCATGTGGACGGCCGTCATCACGCGAGTCGGGACTCCGTGCTTCTCCAGGGCGTCTTGCATGGCCAGGCAGTTGATGATGGTCGCCAGCATGCCCATGGAGTCCGCCGTGACGCGGTCCATCTGCCGCGCCGCCGCTGAGATTCCGCGGAAGAAGTTGCCTCCGCCGATGACGATGCCCAACTGCACCCCGGCCCGGTGGACTTCGCCGATCTCTTCCGCCAGCGAGTGGACCTGCGTAGCGTCAATCCCGAATCCGGCCCCGCCGGCCAGGACTTCCCCACTCAGCTTGAGAACGATCCGCTTGTAGTTGGCTGCTGCGCCCATGTCTCTCTAATCAAAACAAAAAGGGCAGGCCCTTGGGCCTGCCCTTGTCTCGAACTTACTCAGCCGCGGCTTCTTCCGATGCCGCCGTCTCGCCCACTTTGAAGCGGACGTAACCGGCGATCGAAAGTTCATCGCCCAGCGCCTTGCCCTTCTCGGCCAGCAGTTGGGAGATGGTCTGGCTGTTTTCCTTGATGAAGGGCTGCTCGAGCAGGCAGACCTCCTCGTAGTACTTCGCAAGACGGCCTTCCACCACCTTGTCGACGATCTTTTCCGGCTTGCCTTCGGCCAGCGCGCGAGCCCGCTGGATCTCTTTTTCTTTCTCCAGTACTTCGGGCGTCACTTCGTTCTTGTTCAGGAACTTCGGGTCGGCCGCGGCCACCTGCATGGCCAGGTCGTGCAGCAGTTCCTGGAACTCCGGCTTCGACGTCGTCTCGGCCTTGCCGGCCGTAACGTCCACCAGAACCGTGAGCTGAGCGCCCGGGTGCACGTAGCTGCCGATCACGCCCGCCGCCTTGTGCAGCGCAAAACGCGGAATCACCATGTTCTCGCCGACCTTGGCGATCTTGCCCTTGAGGAGCTCTTCGACGCTCGCCGCGCCCTCGGCGGGCAGCGCCATCAGGGCCGCCACACCGGCGGGCTCCTTGTCGGCTACCAGCTTCGCCAGAGAGGCCGTCATGCCCTGAAACTCGTCGGTGCGCGCCACGAAGTCGCTTTCGCAGTTCACTTCGATCAGCACGCCCTTGCCTTCGCCCACGTAGAGACCGATCAGACCCTGCTTTGCCGAACGGGTGGCCTTCTTGGCAGCGCTCGCCAGGCCGCGTTTCCGCAGCACCACTTCGGCTTCAGCCAGGTCGCCCTTGGCCTCAACCAGGGCGTTCTTGCACTCCATCATGCCTGCGCCGGTCTTCTCCCGGAGCTGCTTCACCAACTGAGCAGTAATCTCTGCCATGCGATTTCCCTTTTGTCCAAATGAATGCGGAGGAATGCGGGGCGGGAGCGCGCAAGCACTCCCGCCTCGAAGTTACTGGTTCGCGGCCGGCGTTTCGGTAGCGGCTTCGGCCGGTTCGGCCTCGGCGCTCTTCTTCGGCAGCGACATGGACGGCAGGTCGAGATCGGCGATGCCCTCGGTCAGCACCTCTTCGTGCAGCCTCGGATCGACATAGTGCGCGTACTGGGACATGTCTTCCATGGCGGTGTCGTCTTCGGCCTCGACCACCTGCTTGACGGCGCCGAAATCGTGCTCCGATGCGAGCGACCGGCCCTCGATCATCGCCTCAGCCACCTTGTTCGTGAACAGGCGGATGGCGCGCAGCGCGTCATCGTTGCCGGGGATCGGCCAATCCACTTCGTCCGGATCGCAATTGGTGTCCACCACGCCCACCACCGGGATGCCGAGCTTCCGGGCTTCCTTCACCGCAATGGACTCCTTGTTGGAGTCGATCACGAAGAGCAGGTCCGGCAGG
This sequence comes from Bryobacteraceae bacterium, assembly GCA_050789245.1. Lineage (GTDB taxonomy): Bacteria > Acidobacteriota > Terriglobia > Bryobacterales > Bryobacteraceae > PNKE01. The sequence continues at coordinate 72,333 of JBOZRR010000014.1, forward strand.
TCGTTCATCTCCTTGATGCCCGCGAGGTTGGCCATCAGGTTCTTGCGCTCGCGCTCCATCTGGATGAGCTCTTTCTTGGTGCGGCGCTCGCCGGCGCCCTCATCCAGAACCGCATCCAGTTCCTTCAGCCGCTTGATGGACTGCTTGACGGTGACGAAATTCGTGAGCAGCCCGCCCAGCCAGCGGTTGTTGACGTAGTACATGCCGCAGCGGGCAGCTTCTTCCTGAATCGCTTCCTGCGCCTGGCGCTTGGTGCCGACGAACATGACCGTCTTGCCCATGGCGGCCTGCTCGGCCACATAGCGCATGGCATCCTTGAAAAGCTTCAGAGTCTTCTGGAGATCGATGATGTAGATCCCGTTGCGTTCGCCGAAGATGTATTCCTTCATCTTCGGATTCCAGCGCCTGGTCTGGTGCCCGAAGTGAACGCCCGCTTCGAGCAATTCTTTCATTGTGATGGAAGGCAAGTGAAACCTCGATTCGGTTGCGGGGGAGGCGTGCCCCCGAGGGGGGTTGACACAAGTCCAGCCGCCAGACCCCACCGGCGGCCCAAAGCGAAATTTGCCGGTAGTCTGACGGCTGGACTAGAACTCTAGCGCTTAGAGAACTGGAAGCGGGCTCGAGCGCCCTTCAGGCCGTACTTCTTGCGCTCGTGCTCGCGAGGATCACGGCGCAGGTAGCCGAGCGACTTCAGCTTCGGCCGCAGCTCCAGGTTAAACTCGCACAGCGCGCGCGCGATGCCCAGCCGGGCGGCTTCGGCCTGACCCGTCGTGCCGCCACCCTTGCAGGTGAGAAGCAGGTCAAACTTGTCCGCCGTCTCAGTCGCCTGCAGCGGCTGCTTCAGGGAAGCGCGGGAGACGAACGTCGTAAAATACTGATCCCACGGCTTTCCATTCGCCGTGATGTTGCCCGTACCCGGGCGCAGAAAGACACGAACCGTCGCGCGCTTGCGGCGGCCGGTGCCGAGATATTGCAGAAGTGCCAAGTTCGTGGAACCTCCTCTTCCTTATTCGGCGGCGGCGAGCGCGCGCGGCTGCTGGGCGCCATGCGGGTGCTGGTCGCCCGCATACACCTTCAGCTTCCGGTACATCTGCTTGCCGAGCTTGGTCTTGGGCAGCATTCCCTTGATGGCGTCCTCCACCAGGCGCACGGGGCGCTTGGCGCGGACGTCCGCTGCCAACGTTTCCTTCAGTCCGCCGGGATAGCCGGAGTGGCTGCGGTAGACCTTTTGGTTTTCCTTGTTGCCCGTCAGGATCGACTTGTCGGCGTTGATCACGATCACGTGATCCCCGGTGTCGAGAAAGGGCGTGTACGTGGGCTTGTTCTTGCCCATCAAAATCTTGGCGGCCTTGCTGGCGACCCGTCCGAGAGCGGCTTCACTGGCGTCGATCACATACCACGCGCGCGTGATTTCGCCTTTGGACGGAAATTCGGTCTTCATAGACGGACGATCTCCGTGAGCGGAATCCAAAACTTTCATTCTACGGACGCACGACCGCCGGTGTCAAACCTATGGCAGCCGCGTGAGGCGCAGTAAGACCCTTTTAGATTACCACGGTTTGCGGGGCATGAGCCTCGTGCAATGTTCATTCAAGCGGAAAGGCCCAAGTCGAGTAAGCCCTGGTCCGCCCGCTCGTCGTATTGCGGCGCCGGCGCCTGCGCGGACGCCTCCCGCCGGACCCGGGCCCAGAGCCACGCCAGGGCCGCGATGGCGTACCAGGTGGCGCATCCCTTCCAGGTCGCTCTGGTCATCATCCAGACGCCGGTTTCCGCGATGAACGAGGCCAGCGCCATAAATAAGATCAGCCAGGCCCCGAGCCGGACCTGCAGGTTTGCCTTGCCGGGTAGCCACGTGCATGCGAACGGCACCTTCACGAACATGCGCATCAGGTACTCGGTCAGGATCAGGAGAGTCAGAGCAAGGCAGACCAGGTACGGAAGCGCGACGGCCAGGCCCCACCAGGCCGCGCACAAGGGGACGAACAGTGCCAGGACGGCCAATCCACTGAATTGCATGAGTTTCCGCCCACCCGCCACCAGCGCTGCCGTGTCGTTTCCGCCCGCGAGCCGGAAGCTCCAGTTCGACTTGGGCTCGACAGGCATTGCGAAGAGCGCGCGCAGGCCGATCACGACGAGCACTGGCACCAGCAACGGGACCGCTGCGGTCCCCGTGCTGGGCTTTGTCCAACTCCCCGCCCCGTAAAGGATGGATGAGACGCTTTCCAGGACCGCGGCCGCCGCGATTCCGATGAACACGCACAGCATCAGCCTGTGACTGCGATGGCGAAGGACAGTCCGGGCCGCGAACCAGAACACGGCTCGCTCGCGAGGGTTGCGCAGCCAAAGGACGTTGATGACGGCTGCGGCCGCTCGAGCCGCGATCGACGGGCCGCGCTCGCGCGGTTCGCGCCCTTCCACCGCCTTGCGCATGGAACGCGGCATTCCGGCCAGCACGCCCACCAGCGCGAGCGCGATGACGATTGCGGTGGCAGTCACCGCTCTCCATGCGAGCGGACCGTCAAGGGTCGTACTCATTCCGGCTAACTCCTGCCACAGGTCCAGGAACCAGAACGAGGGCAGCCATTGCACCCATTCATGCCCAGGGGCTCGCGCATACGCTACGCCGGGGTTCAGGAACAGGATCATGCACGAGACCAGCAGGAATGCGATTTGGCACAACGACGAAACCCGCTCAAACAGCCACCACGGCAACACGAGAATCAACAATGCCTGGATGGTGATCGCCACGCAGAAAACGAACGCACCCGCCGTGAGGACCGTCACGGCCTGCGCGGCGAAGTACCTGCCTGCGCTCCAAAGTGTCCCGTCCTGGGGCTGCGTCAGAAGTGGCAGCGAGAGTAGTGGGAAGACGTGCAACGCTACGTTCAGCAGGCAAAAGAACAATCCAAAGGCGTACAGCCGAGCGCCGGTGATCGTGCGCGTCGAGACAGGCAGGGGCCGCAGAATCAGCGCCTCCTGGCGGCCTGGGAAGAGCGACTCCCACGCCATGGTGGCGAAAAACAGCGTCACCGAGCATCCCAGCAACAGCACCAGCAACTGGTCGCTCCACACGGCCATCCGGCGTGCCGCTTCCGGCAGGTTAGACACGACGTAGAGGTAGCGCATGCCGAAGATCAGCAGCAGCGTGAAGCCGCCGCCGCCAAGCAGCGCAAGGACGCTCACCAGCGTCTTGTGCGGCTCGGCGCCCGGCGCGAGGGTTTCGGCATCCATCATCCTTTGCGTGAAGAGCCGCACCAGGCTGTTGAACTGCTGCTGCCGCGCATTCATAGCCGCATTCCTCGAAGCAACGTCTGCGCCGCTTCGCCCGGATCCACCTCCGACGCAATCTGCTGGAAGATCTCTTCCAGCGTCGGGAGCGCCATCAGGCTGCGCAGTCCGGAGACCGAGTCATCCGCCACCACACGCCCCTTATGCAGGATCACCACGCGCGAGGAGACCTTCTCTACCGTGTCCAGTTCGTGCGATGAGAACAGCACGGTTTTGCCCGCGGCTGCCAGTCCACGGATCAACTCTCGCAGCACGAGGCCCGTTTGCACGTCCAGCCCGGAGAACGGCTCGTCGAGCAACAACAGTTCCGGGTCGTGCATCAGCGCGGCCGCCAGCAGAATCTTCTGGCGCATGCCCTTCGAGTAGGAGGAGATGGGCGACCAGCGGTCCTCCCACATGCCGAAGGTCCGCAGGAGCGCCTCGGTTCGCCGGGCAGCGGCGGAGCGGGGAATCAGGCGCAGGTCGCCTGTCAGCTCGAGAAACTCCGCCCCTGTGAGGTGGGAATACAGGTGCGGCTCCTCCGGGACGTATCCCAGAATTGCGCGGAAGCCATCGACATCTTCGCTCACGGGACGACCCCGCCAGAGCACGAGTCCGTCTGACGGCGGCATGAGCCCCGTGATGATCTTCACGGTTGTGGACTTGCCTGAGCCGTTCGGCCCCAGGTAGCCCGTCACCTCGCCCGGGTGCGCAATGAAACTCACTTGCTCGAGCGCCGAAAGTCCGCTGAATCGCTTGGAAACGGACCGCAATTCAAGCACGGGGGAAGTCCTCCCGCGAATCTTGACACCGAACGGCGCGGCCCGGTTCCCTGCGGCGCGGGTTTACTTTGAGACGGCCAGTGTCGCCTCGATCTCGAACTTCTTCAAGGTCACCGGGTCGTCGATCACCGCAATTACCGTCGGTTTCCCCACGGTAATGGAGTGCGTGACGTTGGTCCGGACCTGTGCGATGACCGGGAGGGTGCCAGGGGCCGACGCGGCCTTTGGGTCGCCGAGCAGGCTGGAGATGTCTATGTTCGAGTCGAGCGCGAGCCCTCGGGGCGTATCGTTCAACCTCGCGTCGATGTTCACTCCGACGTCGGCGTAACTGTAGTTGTTGGGACCGGTCAGGTACGGCACCCGCGTGCCGACGCGGAAGCTCCCCCGCCCGCCCTTCTCGATCAAGACGGCATAACGCCGGGGCTGGGCGCCATCCTTAATGACATAGTCCACCTTGTAGCTGACAGCCACGGCCTCCTGGGCGAGGGCCGCCAGTGGGAGCAGGGAGAGGGCAAGCAGAGCACGAATGGGGCGCATTCAGGCTCCTTTCACTTTGAATGACGTTTCAGGACTGCTCCCCGTTGAATGGGAGAGGGCCAGATTGGGTTCTTTTCGCTTCGACGATTGGATCGGGAGTCCCTCTGGGGCTGTTGAGTCCGCTGCCTACTCCGAATCCGCGCCCGGTGTCCGTGGGCCTCCGCACGCGAAGAATGCTCCGCCCGCAAGAAGCTCGACCGGCGGCAGATCGCGCATGTCGTCCGGCAGCCGCAGCCGAATTTCGTCGAGCCGGTTCGTGTCGGATTCCGTGATGACCGCTTCGGCGGACGCCAGGAGCACATGAGGAAACAATTCCGGATTTTCGAGTATATTGGCGACGTAAATGCGATAGCTCGTGAATGTACGTTCACACAGTGACCGGTAAAAGGACAGCCGTTTCCTATTGAGAGTCGGATCCGGAGAGCTGACAGCCCTCCACAAGAGTTCTGGTATCGTCAAGAAATATAAAGGGTGAATCGCATTGTAGAAGTTGTGCGATCGAAAATCGATTTTGTGCCACATCTCCCCGGCTGGCTTGAGGCTACTGACCATCCTGTCCCAGGCGAGTGCGGGATTGGAGACATGTTCCAGCACCGCGCGCGAGAGAACGATGTCATACCGATCCCGTCCGATGACTTTGTCGATCCTTTCGACGGGCGTGTTTACATGCAACGTCAGCCGGCTGCTCTTGAGCTTGAGGTTCCCGCCGGGCTCAAGGTCCACAACCTCACTCAATTCAGCCCGCTGACCGGGCGTTAGAGTATCCCACAGCAGCGAGTAGACTCTCTTGTTCTGCGCGGCATCCACCTTGGGGGAGAACCCTTCCACGCAGGTGACGGACTGGGCGCCGTTCGCGAGCAGGAGAAGAGCGACCACCAGAGTGTCGCCCGGGCCAATCTCCATAATAGAAGCCCCTCTGATTCGTTCGATCGATCCATTGGCGCCGTAGTTGACATAGTCGTCGACAACTTGACGGGCGTATTTGATAAACTCCTCGCTCCGCAGGGCACGCGCGGTCGAACCTGAGTAATGGCCCCGCAGTTTGAGGCGCGTCAGAGCCTGGCCCTTGAGATAGTTAAGAGACGCCGCAACGGGGTTGGTATCGATGAATTTCATATTCTCTCTGTAATGGACTCTTCAGTCCCCAAGCCCCTTGAACACGAACAGGCGGGACGGCGAGTCTTCGGGCAGCAGGTAGATGGTTCCGTCGCGGGCGTCGAGGCCTTCGTTGGTGAATGGAACTTTGCGGTCGGTGAATCCGGCGTGGACTGTATTCAGCGGCTGGAGCGTCTCGGGGTCGATCCAGACGATGGAGTGATCCGTAGCGGGCCTCGGCGCGACCGCTGCCGCCACGATGCTGCCGTAGCGGAACTTCATGTCCTGGTAGCGCCAGCCCGTCGGGTTCTGCCGAGTGCGAAGGAGCTTTCCGTCGAGCGAGTAGTCGTAGATCTTGCGGGCATCCCAGTTCGCCAGGTAAAGCCGGTCTTCGGCGACCGCGACGGCGCCGATGTGGTCGGGGACCTCGAACGACGCGACGAGACTCAGGTCGCGCTTCGATCGCTTCTGGATCACCGCTCGTGAATTGGCCCGGTACTCGGCGACGGGGATGTAGAGGTTGCCGTCATCGGCGTCAAACCCGCCGGGGTGAAACATCTCGCCCTGCTGGATCTCGACTGTCCGGAGTCGTTTGCCTGTCGCGAGATCGAACTCCATCAGCCAGCCCTTCTTCGACGTGGTGTCCACAGCCGTCACGAGGATGCGCGACTCTTCCACCAGCACGCCCTGAACGTGGTACGTATCGCCTTCGAGCGGGATGATGCGCTCGGGCTTGTTCTGCTGGAGCGGTTGAGCGAGCAGCGGAAGCGTTCCGAGGGCGAGCAGCAGTGCGAATCGCGGCATGGATTTATCCTACAGGGCCCCGTTTTGCCGTATACTGAAAGTAGTTCGAATTCGAAGAAAGCACCACGATGCCGACCGCGTATAAGGGCACAGCCGCCGAGGTCCGCGCCCTGGACTGCTACATCAAGCTGCTGAGGGCTTCCGACACGGTTGCCGCGCGAATCCGGGAACAGGTTGCGGCTTTCGGACTGACGGAGGCGCAGTTCGCGGTGCTGGAAGCGGTGTATCATGCAGGCTCCCTCCGGGCCACGGAGATCGCCCGCAAGGTGCTTCGCAGCGGGGCCAATGTGACGACCGTCCTGGATAATCTTGAAAAGCAAGGCGCTTTGAAGCGATGTGAGTGCCCGAACGACCGTCGCGCGATCCACGTGAAGCTCACGCCAGAGGGCGAAGAGCAGATGCGCCGGGTCTTTCCGGCTGTCGCGGGGCGCATCACGGGGCTGATGGCATCGCTCGAGCCGGCGGAGCAGGAAGAGATGGCCCGTCTGGCGAAGAAGCTGGGACTCGGCGCGAGGGAGTAAACTCCAGCAGAAAACTGAATCCACCCTGGACACGGTCCCATCACATACTTCGAGTTAAAATAGTTCTAAATCAAATATCTGAGGTAACGAGAATGTTCACACCGTTCAAGGCGGGAGAGATCGAGCTGGCGAACCGGATCGTCATGGCTCCTTTGACGCGGTCCAGGGCGCAGGCCGAAGGCGTGGTCGGCGCATTGCAGGTGGAATACTACGGCCAGCGGGCCTCGGCGGGCCTGATCATCAGCGAAGGGACTTCCTCCTCCGCCGATGGCCTTGGCTATGCGCGGACGCCCGGCCTTTACAGCGAAGAGCAGATCGAAGCGTGGCGCAAGGTGACGGACGCCGTCCACGGCAAGGGCGGGAAGATATTCGTCCAACTGATGCACACCGGACGCATCGGGCACCCGCTGAACAAGCCTGCGGGGACGCGGGTGGTGGGGCCGTCGGCGATCGCCGCGCCCGGAGATATCTGGACCGACGCGGCTGGCATGCAGCCGATGCCCGTGCCGCACGAGTTGTCGGAGGCGGAGATCGCCGAGGTCGTGCGGGAATTCGGTCAGGCTTCGCGCAACGCGCAAGCCGCGGGATTTGACGGGATCGAACTCCACGCGGCGAACGGGTATCTTCCAAGCCAGTTCCTGAGCTCGAACACAAACCAACGGACCGACGCCTACGGCGGCAGTGTCCAACGCCGGGCCAGGTTCGTCCTGGAGGTCTACGACGCGCTCGCGGCGGCTTGGTCGAACGGCCGCGTCGGCGTGCGGGTGAGCCCCGGCGGCGCCTTCAACTACATTCTCGATGCGGACCCGATAGCCACGCATACCTATCTCGCGAGCGAACTGGGGAAGCGCAACGCCGCGTTTCTGCACGTCATCCGGCAGGAGGATTTCCAACCGGCCGACAAGCGATTCGACTCGTGGCAGGTGCTGAAGGAGGCCTTTGGTGGAACGCTGATCGCAAACGGTGGGATCGAACCGGAGGAAGGGAAGCGGCTGATCGAGTCGGGGGCGGCGGAGCTTGTGTCGTTCGGCCGGGCTTACATTTCCAACCCTGATCTGCCGGCGCGGATCAAGAACGGGTGGCAGCTGGCGGCTGGGAATCCAGCGACGTTCTATACGCCGGGCTCCGAGGGGTACTCGGATTACCCGGCATATGCGAAGTCAACCGTGTTGGCCTAAAAGACGAACCGAGCCTGGAGCTGAACGCGCCGGGCGTAGTTGGCCGTGTTCGAGGTCGCGATCTGGCCGAAGGCCGCGGCCGCGGGCGACGTGTTGGGCGCCGCAAACTGGGCCCGGTTCATGGCATTCAGGAACTCCGCCTTGAACTGGAGGTTCATGCGGCGCTCGCCAATGTAATTGTTCTTGATGATGGACAGGTCCCAGTTGTTGGTGTTGTGGGCACGGATCGAGCTGAACCGGAGCGGGAAGTAGCGGATGTTGCGGTCCAACTGGAGCGCGCTGCTGCGCTCGAAACCGGCGCCCGTGTTGAACCAGCGTTCCACTGTGCGCTCACCGGCGGGGAGCTGGATGGTTGACGGATCGGCGCCGTAGAAGATGATGTTGCCCCAATCGATGGGTGCGCCGCTCTGCCATGTGTAGACGCCGCCGAGCTGCCAGCCCGCGATCAGCGCATTGGCGACTCGATTGACATCCTTGCCGATGGCCTGGCCCTTGCCGAAGGGAAGTTCCCAGATTCCGCTCGCGACGAACCGGTGCGGCCGGTCGAGGTCGGAGATGGCCCTTGTGGGCGCGAGATCGTCGGACAGGAGCGTTTCGGTGGCCTGCATGAACTTCGACCACGTGTATCCGGCCTGGATGGTGTAACCCTTCGAGAATCGCTTCTCGACGCTGAACTGAGCCGAGTGGAACCAGGAGTAGCCGTCGAAGCGGGAGTGGTTCACTGCGTCGAACTCAGGATAAGGACGCATAAGCCGTTCACGGGAAAGGTTGGCTCCCGTGAAGGCGCTGGAAGCACCGGCGGGCAGCAGATTCCGATATGGATTCGGGAAGTTCTGGCTGAGGTAGTCGATGGTGGCCTTGTCGCGCACCAGAGACTTGCTGAGGTACTGCTGCGGCGTGACGTTCAGGTTCTGCGAGATTTCGATGTCGCTGCCCTTGTTGCCGACGTAGCCGAAATCGAACAGGAATCCGCCCATCTCGCGCTGGACGCTGAACTGCCAGCGCTGCATGTAGGGGCGAAGCGGCTTTTCATCGAAGTAGGTGATGCTGTTGCCCACTGACGTCTGGTAGCCCTGTCCCGCGCCGACCGGCATCAGGATGCCGTCCGGGAACGGATCGGAGAGTTTGGACAGGAATGTCAGACCGTTGTCCAGCGTGGGGACGTACGGCGTATTGCGGCTGAACCCGGTCTGGTTGACGTCGCCGCGACGCTGGCCGAGGAACCCGTAGAACATGCCGTAGCCGCCGCGAAGGACGGTCTTGCCGCTGCTGCCGATGCGGTAGGCGAAGCCGACGCGGGGCATGAAGTTGTTCTTGGGGGTGGTGTACAGCGTGCGCGGCTCGCCATTGACGTTCGCAAAGGTCAGGCCGCCCATGGACACGAATTGCGAGACGGGGACCTCCGCGATCGGGTTCTTCGCGTATGCGTCCCTGGCTGCCTGATCGAACGGCTGCACATACGAAGCGTCGAAGCCGCGAACCGAGCGGTCGAAGCGCTCCGTCAGAGGACCGTCGTACTCCCAGCGGAGCCCGAGGTTGAGCGTGAGCCGGTTAGTCACTTTCCAGTCGTCATGGACGAAGGCGCCCCAGGAGACCGACTGTTCCGCGTAGCTATCCGAGAATCTCGTGTAGCTGCTGGATGCCGGCAAGCCAATCAGCATGGCGGCGACAGACTGGCCGATGCTGCCTGGCGAAGTGGGTGAGTTGTCGAGAGGGCCGCGGGTCCATGTGGAATCGAAGTTGAAGCGCCCCGTCTGCTCGTTGGCGAAGAAGACGTCGGTTTCCCTGTAGGAACGGAACTCCGTGCCGAACTTGATGGAGTGGCTGCCGAGCATCTTCTGCAGCGTGGCGTTGAACATGTGCGTGTCGTTCGGCCTGTTCTCGCCGCCTTGGGCCGTGCTCTGGTAGCCCGTCATCTCAAAGCGCGGGAAGCGCCGGATGTCCGGCGAGATCATGTTGTTGTACGCGGCGGGGAAGCCCAGTGAGGTGAGGTCGAAGCCGATGTTCTCCGCTTTCCCGTCGGTGAACCGGATGAAGCGGTTGTATCCGTAGCGGACGTTCAGGACCGTTGTGGCATTCAACGTGTACACATCGTCCAGCACGACGGCTTTCGACTTGAAGGCGAAGAGCGTCCCGGTGGCGGCCGTGTCGAAATAGTCGTTGTAGTCCGACGTGCGGTCGTACCAGCTATAGCGGCCGTAGAGGCGGTTCTTCGTGCCGAAATTCTGGTCGACGCGGATCGAGTGGGTGTAGTAGTTGGCCGTCTCCATCAGGTCCGGGCGGAAATAGTTCTGCGTGAAGTCGGCGTTTCCGGTCGAGAGCGGAGCCGGGAAGTACTGGTCGAGCACCGTCTTGCCGACTTTGTCGAACATTGAGGCGGGGACGATGTTGTTCGGGAACGGGTCCTGTTGGAACCGGCCGCCGGAGACCGCGCGGCGGGTGAACGGGTTGTAGATCTGGTAGTTGGAACCGACGCCGAGGAGCTTCGAGAAGTCGCCGTTCTTCATGTCGTTCGTGGGGACGGTGGGCGTGCCGTTATTGCGTGGACGGGCTTCCTTGATCCCCTCATAGCCCCACATGAAGAACGTCTTGTTGCGGCCGTCATAGACCTTGGGGATGTAAACGGGGCCGCCGGCGGTGGCGCCCCAACGGTGGTAGTAGAAGTCGGGGCGTTCGATGCCGTTCTTGTTGGCGAAGAAGTCGTTGGCGAACAGGCCGGGGGTCATGTTGGTGTACTGCATGGTCCCGTGAAGCTGGTTCGTGCCCGATTTCAGAGAGATGTTGGTGACGCCGCCCTCGGTCTGGCCGAAGCTGGCGTCAAAGGTCGCCGTTTGGACTTTGAACTCCTGCACGAGATCGGCCGGAGGAACGTACGAAGCAGTGATCTCGCCAGGGTTCGCTGTGGCGGTTGCGACAGCGCCGTCGATGGTCACGTCGGACCGGTTGGCGCGGGTCCCGTCCATGGAGTAGCCCACGATGTGCGTGGGTTCGAAGGGGCGATCGAGGCGCGGATCGCGAGTGAAGGAGACGCCGGAGGCGAGGCCCATCAGGAAGAAGGGGTTGCCGTGGGGGATGGGAAGCTCCTGGACTCGTTTGCCGTCGACGACAGAGCCCATGGAGGAGGTCTCGGTGGAGAGCAGCGGAGTTTCGCCCGTGACCGTGACGCTCTGTTCCGTCGCGCCCACGTCGAGGCGGATGTCGATGGTCAGGCGGTCGCCGACGCGGACTTCAACGTCGTCGCGGAGAAACTTCTTGAAGCCGGAGATTTCGACCTTCACCTGGTACTTCCCTGGGATCAGGAATGTAGCTGTGTAGAGCCCGGAGTCGTTGGTTCGCAGGCTGATCACGGTGCCCATGGCCTTGCTGACCACATCGACGGTGGCATTAGGCACGACGGCGCCGGTGGCATCGGTGACCGTGCCGACAATGGCTCCGCGCGCATCTTGCGCGGATAGAGGCGCTGGGGTGAGGGAGGACAACAGCAGGACGGCAAACGCAGCCGCCAGGAACTTCGCGGATGGCGCAACTGTGCGACGCATGACAACTCCTCGTGGAGAGACTAGGTGGACCGGTAGTGAGGCGGCCCAGAAACCTTGAAGACCGGCTACAAGTGTTTACCTATCAAACTGCCAGTGGAAGTACTCAACAGCAGGAAACCGGTAAAAAACCGGTTAAACGTGTCCGGAAAACCATATAAAATAAGGGGCGTGCACGAGGTAGGCTCCAACGTATCCCGGTTCCAGGAAGAGATGGACCGGGTCCTTGCAAGTGAGACTTTCCGGAGCTCGGAATCTCTCAGACGCCTGCTTCATTACCTTGGTGGCGTGCACTTGGAGGGCACGGACCGTAGCCTGAAGGAGTACACCATCGGCCGCGATGTGATGGGCAAACCCGCGGATTATGACCCGCGGGTGGACGCCTCAGTCCGCGTGCAGATCGGGAAACTGCGGCAACGGCTCGAACAGTATTACCGCGAGGAAGCGCCCGCCGCGGTGTACGAAATCCGGCTCCCCAAGGGGCATTTCCGGCTGTCCCCGGAGGAGAAGATCGCTCCGCTGAGTAATGGGTCGACAACTGTAGTGAGTTCCCCGCCTTCAGTGCGCTGGAAGTGGTTAGCGGTCGCGCTCGCGGTGCTCAGCACCGTGCTGGCGGGAGGCCTGGGGTGGCAATGGGCGAGTTCACGGGGGGCCGCGGCGGTCGCTGGTCGGTGGCCGGACGAGCTGAGAGATTTCTGGCGGCCGTATGTCGAGAGCCGGCGTCCGACGGTGGTGGTGCTGGGCAGCCCGCTGTTCGTGAGATTCCACCACCATTACTTCCGGAATCCATGGGCGAATGACTGGGCGCAGGTTGAGAAGGCTGTGCCGCTCAAAGAGATGGAGAAGATTTTGAACTCGCCCACCCAAGCCGCGGAGACTCATCGCTGGACCCCGTTCGGGGAAGCGATGGCCGCGTTCCGCATCGCGTCGGTCCTCTCGCCAGTGAAAGAGGACATGATGCTGAAGCGGAGCACCGTGATGGCGTGGGAGGACGTACGGGCGAACAACATGATCTTCCTGGGCCCGCCGAAGTTCAATCCGCAGCTCAAGGATCTGCCCATCACGCCGGACTTCGTGATTGAAGAGGGCGGCATCACCAACCGCAGGCCGGCGCGGGGCGAGTTGGGCACGTACAAACGGACCTCTCCGCCGGAAGTCGAGGACATTCCCGAGGATTTCGCGCTAGTCACGAGAATTCACGGTGCCGCGGGCTGGGGAGAGGTCCTGGTGCTGGAATCGACGTCGACCGAGGGGACATGGGCGGCGGCTGACTACGTCACTCGTCAGGAGCATGTCGCGGCCATGGTGAGCAAGATGAAGCGCCGGGACGGGACGATTCCAGACAGCTACCAGGTGCTGTTGAAGTGCCGCTTCAAGGCGCAGGTGCCAATCGCGGTGGAGTACATCACGCACCACGAACTGGCTGCTCCGGCGCGCTGAACGGGTCATTTGAGCATATAATTCGCTCGTGGCCATGGGCCCCGTTCGACTGCAGGAACGCATCGGCGTCCTGGATGCGTTGCGCGGCGCCGCGCTGTTCGGCATCATCGCCGCCAATATGCGTGGGTTCAACGGTCCCTTGGCGGGGTACATGGACCATACCCTGATGTGGACAGGCCCAGCCGACCGCATCGCGCAGGGATTCGTCGATCTACTCATCTCCGGGAAGTTCATCACGCTGTTCGCGTTCATGTTCGGTGTCGGGTTCGCGATTCAGATGGAACGCGCCGAGGCAAGGGGTCTCCGGCACCGGCATTTCTACATGCGGCGTCTCTTTGTGCTGCTGGCATTCGGCATATTGCACGCCGTCCTGCTGTGGTGGGGCGACATTCTCGGGCCGTATGCGTTGATGGGCTTCGGGTTGTTCCTCTTCCGCGGGAGTTCGCAACGCAAGGTCTTGTGGTGGGCCTCCGGGCTCTATATGTACCCGCTGGTCATGATGGCCGGGATGGTGACTCTCCAGAGCCTTGGCGTGAAGATTCCCGGTCCACCTCCGACCACGCCTGAGGAGCTTCAACGAATCCTGAATGTGTACGGGAGCGGTACCTACGCGGAGATCGTAAGGCAGAACATCAAGGAGCTGCCTTTCAACTTGATTGGCCTGGTCTTCTTCTATCCGCGTGTTCTGGGGATCTTCCTGTTCGGGCTGTGGGTCTGGCGCGCGGGCATCATCCGGAATTTGCAGGAACGAACTGGAATGCTGCGCAGAATCCGGCTTCACGGACTGTGGATCGGCCTGGTGCTGAATGCGGCGTTTGTCGCCGTCGGCGAGGTCTACCACCCGAACCCCGCTCAGCCAAGCGTGGAGGGCTTGGTGCAAATGGGGCTGATGTCGTTCGGGGTACCAGCGCTGAGCTTGTGCTACGCGTCGATACTCGCGCTGCTGTGGCAGAGTCCGGCATGGCGCGGCCGGATGGAGGGAGTCGCGGCGGTCGGCCGCACGGCCTTGAGCAACTACCTGTTTCAGACGGTTGCCTGCACTACGCTGTACTACAGTTGGGGCTTTGGCCTGTATGGAAAGGTGGGCCCGTTGATTGGTCTGGTTCCGACGATCGTCGTCTACATGTTGCAACTTTGGCTGAGCCTCTGGTGGACCCGCCGGTTCGAGTTTGGCCCAATGGAGTGGGTGTGGCGGCGTTTGACGTATGGGCGGGTGCCGCAACTCCAGGAGGCTACGTCTTGAGGCGCCCAGGCCTGGCTGTGGTTGCCGCGACGGTGAGTCTAGGCTTCGCTGGGTTTTGCGTCCTGGTGACGAGCATTGCCGTCGGCGTCGAGCGAATCGCCGAGAGCGCCCAACAGCGGTATCACACGGGACGGAGCGATGCGCTGATGGCGCTAGCTGATTGTTCGGACTGCTCGATGAAGGAGCGCAACCGGGCTGTGTGGGCGCTGGGCCGTCTCCAGGAGCAACGTGCCGTCCCGTTACTTCGCGCGCACCTGACCGGACGCCGGTGCGACCACGAGAGAGGGCTGTGCCAGCACGAGATCAGGAAGTCGCTCGATCTGATCGAGGCGCAGGGGACTCTGCACGCGCGGTTCTGGGCGTGGGCAGAATCGCGGGTCCCGGGACGGTAGACCGCCGGCTAGCCGGCGTCAGCCAGCATCTCCTTCCAGGCTGCTTCATCCTGACCCGTGCTGAGCAGCTTGCCGCAACGGACGAGAGGGAGCTTCAGCAGTTTCGGATCCTGCTCGATCTTGCGCAAAACCTCCATATCGCCGGCGCGAAGGTATTTCAAGCCGGCGTCACTGTAAGCTTTGCCCTCGGTGTCGAGGAGCCCGGCCAAGCCAAAGCGGTCGATGAAGCGGCCGATTTCGCCTGGCGCCATCGGCCGCTGCTTGAGGTCCATCATCTGGACGGCCACGCAACGCTCCTTGAAGAATCGTTCGGCGGCGCGGGTGGCGCTGGAGTTCTTCACTCCGAAAATCTGGATAGTTGGCATGGAGAGCGCCGGTTGTGTCCGGCTACTTCTTCTCCCTAACACAGAATAGGTGCGTGGTGGAGCGCAGGTAGAGTTCACCGTCGGCGACGGCGGGCGAAGAAACGAACATCTGGTCCGGCATGGTGTTGGTTGCGAGCACCTCCATGCTGTCGCCCATGCCGACGACGATGACGTCGCCTTCTTCGGACGAGAGGTAGAGCCGGTCCTTCACGCCCACAGGGGAAGCCTTGAAGTTGTAGGCCTTCGGCAGGCGGACGCGATCGTAGTAGGGCTTGCCGGTGGCGGCGTCGAGAGAGGAGAGCATCCCGGAATCGGTCAAGAACCAGATTCGTCCGTTGTGGAGCACGGGTGAGGCCGTGTATGACGTGCCGCGGTTGGTGGTCCATGCGATGGCATCGGTGCCGGTGAGGTCGCCGGTGCGCCCGAGCCGGATGGCCAGAAGGTTCGGGTCGCGGAAGCCGCTCATGACGATGACGATCCCGTTGTGCACGACAGGCGCCGGAATCGTATTGGCGCCAAGGCCGGCGCACTCCCAGAGCAGCTTGCCGTCCTTCATGTCGTAGGCGCGGACCTTACCCGGCGCCGCAATGACCGCCTGGCGCAGACCGTCGTGCGTGACGACCAGCGGCGGCGACCAGTTCGAGATCTCGTTTCGCTCGACCTTCCAGCGCGCACTGCCCGTCGCGGCATCCAGCGCGTAGAGGACGTCGTCGCCCTCGTGGTCGTAATTGAGGAGCAGAGTATCGCCGTCCAGCACGGCAGCAGTCCCTTCGCCGAATGCATTGCGCATCCGCATCTTCAGGCCCGGATCGAACTGCCAGAGGAGTTTGCCGTCCAGGTCGAAAGCATAAGCGCCGTGCGATCCGAAGAATGTGTAAAGGTGCTTTCCGTCGGTCACCGGCGAATTGGACGCATAGGAGCCGTAGCGCCGATGGTAGCCCTCGTGCGGCGTCACGGTGGCGGCGACCTTTTCCCAGACCGTCTTTCCGGACTTCCGGTCGATGGCCATGACGGTCAGCTTGTACTGGTTCTCTCCGGCGGGCACGGCGGTGGTCAGAAAGAGCCGGTCAGACCAAATCACTGGCGAGGAGTGGCCCAGGCCGGGAATAGCAATCTTCCAGGCGAGGTTCTCCGTATCGGACCAGCGTACGGGCGCGTCTCCGCGCGCCATTCCCGTGTCGAATGGTCCCCGCCACCTCGGCCATTGGCCTGGCACGTCGGCGAAGGCGCCCGCCGCCAGGCAGAGATTGAGCAGCGCGAATCCCAGGTATCGCATGGTTCTGATTATGGCGGGGTTCCTCCTGCCCAGGTTACGCCCTGAATCCCCATCCATCCGGCACGGTGCGCTATAGTGTGACGCCAGAGGGTAATTCATGAGACAAAGACGACCACTATTTCTGGCAATTGCCATACTTCTTCCTGCCGCTTTTGCGCTTGGACAGGGAAATAGCAACGGAAACCAGGGGAGTCCCCAAGCGGGTCCGCGGCCGCTGGTGGTGATGACCTACAACATCCATCACGGTACCGGCAACGAGCCTTGCACGGCTCCGCCGCCCAGCACGCCGCCGTCGCCGGACTGCGGTCTGGATCTCGACGGTATAGCCGCGGTCATTCGTGCTGAGGACCCCGATGTCGTGGGATTGCAGGAAGTCGACCGGTACTGGGCGCGCAGCGGCGGAGTGGACCAACCGGCCTATCTCGCCGAAGCGCTGGGCATGTTCTACTGCTATGGCGCCAACCTCGATCACCAGCCCGACAACCACGCGAGCGTACCGCATCAGTACGGGACGGCGATCCTGAGCAAACGGCCCATCCTGGAATGCGCCAACACACTGCTGCCTCGCACCGGCACAGGTGAACAGCGCGGGCTCCTAGCCGCCAGAATCAACGTGCGCGGCGTGCCCCTGATGTTCCTGAACACGCATCTGCATACGACACTCGCCGACCGGGTTGTGCAGGTTCAGGCGATCGCCGGCTGGGTCCAGGGCGTGGCGGATCCCATCGTTCTGGTTGGCGACTTCAATGCCCGGCCGACCGAAACCTCGCTGCCGCCGCTGTATGAAGTCCTGAACGACGCATGGGTCGAGGCAGGCAGCGGGAACGGTTACTCCTTCCCCTCCGAGCCCGGTGTCCCGCCCAACCGCCGCATCGACTACATTTTCGTGTCGCCGGACGTCACGGCGTCCTCGATCCTTGTGGCTGAGCGGCCCCAGACCGCTCTGGCATCTGACCACTACCCCGTCACGGCCATTGTCGACCTGCCCGGCTCCGCCGTGGGCATCGGGCCACAGAAGTAGAGGCTTCTTAGATAGATCCGGGGAGGCTTCCGCCCGCCCCGGATCACCCTATTCCACCCAATCCGCGACGAAAATGTTGAATTCGTAGCGGCTCTTTGCTTTGTAATCGGACGAAAATACCAGGCGTTTCCCGTCGGGAGAGAATTCGGCGAACGAGACGAATCCGCCGAAGTTCGTCACCTGCTGAACGCCCGAGCCGTCGGGGTTCATCAGGAACAGCTCGAACTTCCGGCCGTCACAGTTGTGCTTGTTTGACGCGAAGATGATCTTCTTTCCGTCGGGCGTGAAGGTGGGCGCGAAGCTCGCGCAGCCGAAGTTGGTGATCTGCTTCGCGCCGGTGCCGTCGGCGCTGGCGACGACGATCTCCATCTTCATCGGCTCGGTCAGGTTCTCGCGCAGCAGTTCCTTGTAGCGCGACATTGCCTTCTGATTGTTCTTGTCGGTGGCGCGCCACACCAACCGCTTGCCGTCGCGGTCGTAGAACGCGCCGCCGTCGTAGCCCTCGCGCTTCGTCAATTGCTTCTTGCCGGAACCGTCGCCCCTCATCTCCCACAGTTCCAGGTCGCCGGAGGCCATCGACGTGTAAACCACCTTGCCCGTCTTCCAGTTCACGGTCGCTTCAGCGTCGTACCCATCGGTTGAGGTCAGTTTCTTCAGTTGAGATCCGTCGTCGCGCACGGAGTAGATGTCGTAACCGGGGAACACGGCCCAGACGTAGCCTTTGCTGCGATCCGGCGGGGCGGGGCAGGCGGCGTCGCGTTCGTGCGTGCTGGCGTAGACGACGGTCTTGTTGTCCTTCAGGAAGTAGCCGCAGGTGGTGCGTCCCTTGCCTGTCGAGACCAGCCGCTGATCCGTTCCGTCGGCGTTCATGACGAAGATCTGGTCGCACTGGTACGGGTCCCGAGTCGTCTGGAAGACCAGCCGCTTCCCGTCGGGCGCCCAATACGCCTCGGCGTTCTGCCCGCCGTTCGTCAACTGCTTCAGATTCTTCAGGTGCCGGCCCTCGGGCGGCATGTCCTGGCCCGCGCAGACCAGCGCAAGGAGCGCGAATCCAATCAGCGTTCTCATTGGCGTCCCTCGAACAGGTTTCGTCCGGCCACCAGGGCCTTCATCTTGCGGTCGGCCACGTTCCGTTGCAGCATCCAGAAGCCGCAGTCGGGGTGAATGTAGTGAACCCGGCCATCGCCGAGCGCATTTGCGGCAATTTCGATCCGCTCGGCGATCGTCTCGGCTGACTCAACTTCGTTGTCCTTGATATCGACGACGCCCAGGCCCAGCCCCGTCGCAGGATTCAGCGCTTTGAACTCCTCGATTTCGGCATACCCGCGCCGTGCAAACTCCAGGACCAGGTGATCGACGTGCAGCCGGTTCAGGAACGGCATCAGCGACCGCCAGAAGCCCGTTTGGACGCTCTGCCCGCCGTAGTTGCCGAAGCAGATGTGGATAGCCCGCGTCCCTGCGACGCCATCGAGAACATGATTGATCGCCTCGGCGGCCCACTCGGCGTCTTCGGGGTGCCCGCTGATGTTTGCCTCGTCCAACTGAATGACGTCCGCGTCGATGCCCTCGAGTTGCTTGCGCAGCACATCGGCGATGCCCATGGCCAGCTTCGCGCGGTCACCGTAATGACGGTCGGTGAGGACCTTCGACAGCATGTGCGGCCCCGTGCAGGTGAACTTTATGGGCTGGGAGGTCAGGCCGCGGGTGAACTCGTAGTCCCCACGCAGGTTCAGAACGCCCGGGCCGACTTCGCCCGTCACGATACCGGCGGGCTCGCTGCGGTAAGCGACGCCCGCGTCCGCGCGGAACGCATCGATATCGCTTAGCGAGAAGCGGTGCCGGATTCCGTCCATTCGGTTCACGAAATAGTCGATCATGCCGTTCGTTTCCGGATGGCCCGGATCGAAGCGGTTCAATTCGCCGTCGGCGACGACGTCCAGGCCCGCCAGTTCCTGTGTTTTCAAAACAACAAGGATTGCGTCGCGAAGAGTTGTCTTTGAGGTGTCGCCGCGCAGCCAGTGAGGAATCGGGTAGCTGCCCACCACGGTAGTCTTGATGCCCATGCTGCCTCTGATTCTACCGTGGAGGTCCGATACAATCAGGTTTTGCAGCCCGTACGCGTCACCGTCGTCGTGCCAACGCTCGGACCGCAGTCACCCCAGGACACACGGCTCCTCGACTGCCTATCCGCGCTCGCCCGCCAGACCTGTGCCTGCTTTCACACGGTGGTGGTCGACAACTCGGGCACTGGCGCCGTGGCGCGGCTCGGGATTGCGTCGCCCAGCGTCTCCGTTCTGACCAAGGGCAAGAATGCCGGCTTCGGCGCGGCCATCAATCAGGGATTTGCGGATCGACCGGCGGAGTTCCTGGCTGTTCTAAACGACGATGCGATCCCCGAGCCGGGATGGCTCGAATCGCTGCTGGATGCGATCGACTCCGAGTCCGGCGCCGGGATGGCCGCATCGCGTGTGCTGCTGGCGGCGACCGGGCAGATCGACTCCGCGGGGCTCGCGATCGCACGCGACGGGTCGTCGAAACAGATCGCACACGGCTGGCCCGCCGCGCATGCGGCGATTCCGTGCGAAGTGCTCATCCCTTCGGGCTGCGCCGCGATTTACCGTAGCCGCATGCTGGAGGAGATCGGGCTGTTCGAGGAGAGCTTCTTTCTTTACTGCGAAGACACCGATTTGGCCTTGCGCGGCCACTGGTCGGGCTGGTCGTGCCTGTACGTGCCCACGGCAGTGGTTGAACATCATTACTCCGCCAGCGCAGGCCGGGCATCGGCGTTGAAGGCGTACCTGGTTGAGCGCAACCGCCTCCGCGTCGCCATCCGATGTTTCCCAATGGACTGGCTGATCGGCGTGCCCGTTTTCTCGCTGGTGCGCTACTTCTGGCATGTGTATTACATGTTTGCCGGACGCGGGATTGCAGCCGAGTTCGCCCGCAATGAACCGGCGGCCGCGCTCGCCTGGTATGTGACGAAGGCGCACCTGGCGGCTGTCCGTGAACTGCCGGACCTCCTGCGCCAGCGCCGGTCCATCTTCCGGCGCGTCCAGCCAGCCGAGGTGCGGCGGCTGCTGCGGCTGCACCTGATTTCTCTGCGCGAGGTGGCGTCTCAATGAGCAGCGCTGTCCCGGCGAGGACGCTGGTCCTGATTCCCGCCTTCAACGAGGCGGCCGCTATCACGCGCGTCATCGAGGAGGTTCGCGAGACGCTGCCCGGCACGCCGGTGCTGGTTGTCGACGACTGTTCCTCGGATTCCACCGCCACGTTCGCCCGCGATGCCGGCGCGGGAGTGCTCTCCCTGCCTTGCCATCTTGGGCTGGGTGGCGGCGTGCAGGCCGGGTACAAGCTCGCCTTCGACCTTGGGTATCAGTATGTGGTCCGCATCGACGGCGATGGCCAGCACGATCCTCGAGACATTCCGCGCCTGCTCTCCACGCTCACCGGCACGGGCTGCGACATGGTGATCGGCATTCGCGCGCCCGGATCGGCCAGCTACCGCGCCAGCCCCATCCGCCGCGTCGGCATCGCGTTCTTCAAGCTCATCCTCCGGCCGATTCTGGGCCGGAGCGTTTCGGATCCAACATCCGGCTTCGTCGCTGTCGACAGGCGCGCACTCGAGGTCTTCAGCCGGACGTTTCCGCTCGAGTACCCCGAGATCGAAGCACTGGTGGTGCTCCAGCGGCGGCGCTTCCGGTTCGAGGAGGTCGCTTGCCGGATGCGGCCGCGCCTTGCCGGACGCAGCACCATTACGCCGCTCAAGTCGGTGTACTACGTCATCCACGTACTGCTGGGAGTCTTCGTCAATATCCTCCGCTACGACAGCCGGAAGAGGGGCGCATAGCCGATGGAACGCCTGCTGGATGTCCTTGCTCTCATCGGGATCGTGCTGATCTTCGTGATCCTGCGCTCCGTCCGCCGCGCGAACATTCGAGTGGAGCACTCCGTCTCCTGGCTGGCGGCCGCCGCGGCCATCATCGCGCTCTCCCGTTCCGAGTGGCTCCTGGAGCATTTACGCCAACTGCTAGGGCTTTCACACACCGCTCTGGCCCTGCTCTTTGCGATCCTCATCGTGTTTCTCGGCGTTTTCTACCGCCAATCGCGGGCCGTTTCCGAACTGAAGGACATGAACATTACGCTCACGCAGCGCGTGGCGATTCTCGAATACCACCTCCGATCCAGAGATGAAGACAAGAACCAAGCAAGGCAGAAAGCCCCCGATCAACACGACGATAGCGGCAGGGGTTGAAGAACTCCCGCCGTCGGCAGACCGCGTGCCGTGGTGGGTCTTCGCGCTGCTCGCCCTGGTGGCGCTCGTGGTGTACGTGCCCGCGTTGAACGGACCGTTTGTCTTCGATGACCTGACGCTACAGCCTCTTCAGGACGATCGGGCGGAAGGGCTCGCCTTCTACGCGAATGGCATCCGGCCGCTCTACTACATCAGCCTCTGGGTGGATCATTCGCTCTACGGACAGAATACGCTGCCCTACCACTTCACGAATCTGCTGCTGCACTTGCTGAACGCGTGGCTGGTGCTGGCCATCCTTCGGCGCGTGACGGCGTTGGGCGGCGTGGGTGAAGGCCAGCGAAAGTGGCTCTCGATCTTTGGGGCGGCTGTCTTTTCACTGCACCCGCTGAACACGGAGGCAGTCAGCTACATCGCCTCGCGTTCCGAGGTCCTGAGCGTCGCCTTCGGCTTCGGATCGTACCTGCTTTTCCTGCGCTGGCGCGAGGAGGGCGTCGGCTGGGGACAGTCGCTCGTGGTCCTCGCGCTTTTGGCGCTGGCCGTCGCTTCGAAGGAGCACACGGTGGCTTTGGCAGGGGTGATGCTGCTCACCGATTTCGTCTTCGGAGGGCTTGGCACCGCACGGCGGAACTTCCGCCTCTACCTGCTGCTATTCGTCTTCGCCATCGGCGCCGTGGCCATGGTGTTCCAAAAGATTGCGGGTACTGGGACGGCGGGACTTAGCGTGGCCGGAGTCACGCCGCTCACTTACTTCCTCACGCAATGCAAAGTGGTGTGGCATTACCTCAGGATGTTTGTTCTGCCATTCGGGCAGAACCTTGACCACGCCTACCCCGTTGTCACATCCGTCGCCGATCCGGTGGCGCTGCTCGGGCTTGCCGTGCTGTGCGCGACCGCCGCTGCTGCATTTGTCAGGCGTCATGCCGCCCCGCTCGCCGCATTCGGCTGGCTGGCATTCCTCCTGCTGCTGGCTCCGACGTCCTCCTTTGTCCCTATCGCCGACGCTTTCGTCGAGCGCCGGCTCTATCTGGCGATGCCCGCGCTGCTGCTGGTGGTGATTCAGTTCGTGAAAGAGCGTGTTCCGCGCGCCGCTCTTGCCGTGCCCGTTGTGATCTTTGCCGGGCTGACGATGCAGCGCAACACGTTGTATGCCGATCCGACAGCGATGTGGGCTTCCAGCGTGAAGAACAATCCGTCAAACGTGCGGGCGATGTTCCAGCTTGCGAACGAGCTCTACCATCAGGGCTCCTGTGCCGAATCCGCGGATCTCTACGCCAAGGCCGAGCCGCTCGCGAAGATTCGCGAGACCGCGACATACAACAATTGGGGACTTGCGCTCGACTGCGCCGGACGCCCGGACGAAGCCGTTGGCGTGTTGCATAAGGCGGACGGGCTT
This sequence comes from Bryobacteraceae bacterium, assembly GCA_050789245.1. Classification (GTDB taxonomy): domain Bacteria; phylum Acidobacteriota; class Terriglobia; order Bryobacterales; family Bryobacteraceae; genus PNKE01. Next base: position 95,435 of record JBOZRR010000014.1, read on the forward strand.
CCACGGGACTATCTCGCTTACTCGTCCATCGGCATGGTGGAGGGCAAGCGCGGCCGGTACGCCGAGGCGCTCGCGGCCATCGAAACCGCCATCGAGCGTAACCCCGCCTTCGATATGGCCTTCGTCTATCGAGGCAACGTGTACCTCGCCCAGGGCAACCGGGAGGAGGCCATCAAGAGCTTCCGCCGCGCACTGGAGTTGAACCCGAACAATCCCGCCGCGCCGCAGGGGCTGATGCAGGCCGGCGCTCAGTAACCGCCGCAATATGCGCATCGGCGTCAACGCGCTCTATCTCATCCCCGGCCAGGTGGGCGGAACGGAGATCTACTTGCGCTCGTTAATCGCCGCGTTGGAGGAGGCCGGCGCCGAGCCGGTTGTCTTCACGAATCGCGAGGCCGGTAGGCTGGGCACGCGTTCCATCCAGACGGGCATCGAAGCGTCCAACCGCCCGGCCCGGATTCTCTTTGAGCAACTCCGGCTGCCCGCGCTCATGCGACGGGAGAGGATCTCTGTCCTGCTCAATCCGGGCTTCACAGCGCCCCTGCGCTGTCCCGTGCCCCAAGTGACCGTCTTCCACGATCTCCAGCACAAGCGCCACCCGGAGTACTTCCGCCGGTTCGACCTGCCCGCATGGCAGTTTCTGCTGTGGGGCTCGGCGCGCCGGTCGTCGCGGCTGATCGCCGTAAGCGAAGCGACCCGCGATGACATGCTCCGTTTCTACCCATTCCTCACGCCGGACCGCATCGACGTCGTCCATCACGGCGTCGATCGGGCCTTCTTCCGGCTTGCGGAGAGCCGCCAGCCAGGCGACTTCCTCTTGTGCGCGTCAACGACGCATCCGCACAAGAATCACGCCAGGCTGCTGCGGGCGTTCCAGGCCGTCCATCGGGAGCAGCCGGGCTTGAAGCTGGTGTTGACTGGTGTTCGCGGCTTTCGCCACGATGAAGTCAGTACGCTTCTTCGGGAACTGAAGCTGACGGACGCGGTGGTCTTGAAGGGGTGGGTCACGCGCGACGAGTTGCTCGAACTGTTCCGCACGGCACGCGCCTTCGTCTACCCCACGTTGTTCGAAGGCTTCGGAATGCCCGTGATGGAAGCGCTGGCGGCGCGAATCCCCACGGCTTGTTCAGCCATAGAGCCGCTGACGACGCTCGCGGGGCCACACCCGGTGTACTTCGATCCGTTATCGCAGGATTCGCTCGAAGCCGCGCTGCGCGGGGTTTTGACCGCGGCGCCGCCGCCTGCGGATGCGGTCGCCGGTTTCAGTTGGCGGCGCTGCGCTGAGCAGACCATCCGCTCACTGGAACTCGCCGCGAAACAGAGTTAGCGCAGCCAATCCTCGAGCTGCGCGCGGGTGTCGGTCGACGCATCGCGGTACTTCACGATCACGGGCGTATAGAGCGACAGACCCCACTCGGGCCCCTTGCCCTTTGTGACAGCTCGCGCGCCGGCCACCACCACTGCATTCTCGGGAACCACCAGCGGATCGTCGCCTTTCGCGCTGATCACTTCGCCCTTCACGAGGTCGTAGAGCGGCGTCGAGCGGTTCAGAATCACGCCCGAACCGAGCACGGCCCGCTTCTTGACCACCGTTCCTTCATAGACGCCGCAGTTGCCGCCGACCAGGACTTCGTCCTCGATGCACACCGGCATGGCGCCCACCGGTTCCAGCACGCCTCCGATCTGCGCCGCTGCCGAGATATGACAGTTCTTCCCGACTTGCGCGCAACTACCGACCAACGCATGCGAATCGACCATCGTGCCGTCGCCGACGTATGCGCCGACGTTGATGTACATCGGCGGCATGCACGTCACGCCTCGACCCAGGAAGCAGCCGTCGCGGATCGAACTTCCACCGGGGACAATGCGCACGCCATCGGCGGTCGTCACGCGCCGCACGGGATAGGTCGCTTTGTCGAGCCACGGCTGCCGGACGGAATCGATCGAGAGATCGACGATGGAACCGAGCCGGAAACCCAGCAGGATACCCTTCTTCACCCAGGCATTCACGCGCCATCCCGTCGGGGAGTTCTCGTCGGGTTCGGCCGCCCTAACGTCGCCGTCGTTCAATTCGCGCTTGAACGTCTCGAACAGCGCGTGGTGTTGCGGGGTGTAGCTCGCGGGTGGATTCGCGAAGAGCTGTTCGATTTGAGGTTGCAGGCTCATTGGATCAGTCCAGTCTCTTTCAGGACAGCGTCGATCTTGGCTTTGGCGGCGTCGGTGGGCGGGCACAGCGGGAGACGCCATACCGGCTGGCAGAGGCCCATTCGGGACAGCGCGTACTTCACCGGAATCGGATTCGACTCGACGAAGTTGATCTCCATCAACGCCAGCCACTTCTTCTGCAACTGGCGAGCGTCTTCATACCGGCCGTCGAGCACAGCCTTGGCCAGCGCCGACATTTCGGTTGGAATCTCGTTCGAGGCGACGCTGATCACGCCGCGTCCGCCGAGGGACGCCACGGGAATCGTGATCGAGTCATCGCCCGAGAGGACGTTGAACGACTCCGGCACTCGCGCGCAAATCGCCGCAATTTGCGCGATGTTTCCCGATGCCTCCTTCACTGCCACGATGTTGTCGATGGCCGCGAGCTTCGCCAGCGTGGCCGGTTCGACATTCACGCCCGTCCGCCCTTGCACGCTGTAGACGACAATGGGCAGCTTCGTCTGGCCCGAGATCGCCTTGTAGTGCTCGTAAAGACCGGCCTGTGTCGGCTTGTTGTAGTAGGGCGTCACCGAAAGCAGCCCGTCCACGCCCATGGCCTCCAGTTCGTGGGCAAGGTGGATCACCTCGTTGGTGTTGTATCCGCCGCAGCCTGCCAGCACCGGCACGATGCCCTTGGCTTCTTCGAGCGTGATCTCGACCACGCGGATGTGCTCGGCGTGCGTCAGCGTGGGACTCTCGCCCGTCGTCCCGCAGGGAACAAGGAAGTGAATGCCTGCCTCGATCTGGCGTCTGACCAGAGCCCGCAGCGAGTGCTCGTCGAGAGACAGATCGGCGTTGAATGGCGTGACTAGCGCGGTCCCGCAACCTCTGAACATGACTACTCCTGCTCCTCCTGTCCAAATAGGACCTGGCTGAACTCGTACACTCCAGTCTTGCCCACGATCCACGCCGCGGCAAACAGGGCGCCTCGCGCGAACCCTTCGCGGGAGCGTGCCGTATGGCGCAGCGTGATGGTGTCCGCCGCCGAATCGAAGCCGATTTCGTGCGTGCCGGGCACTTTTCCGGCTCGGCTCGAGGACGTGTCGATTTTCGCGTTGTACCCTGCCGTCTTCATCGCGCCCGTCAGTTTCAGTAGCGTGCCGGACGGCGCGTCTTTCTTGGCGGAGTGGTGGATTTCCCACGCCCAGGCTTCGTACTCCGGATGCGCCGCGAACCGCCGAGCCGCTTCGGCCACGATGCGCGTGAAGAGATTCACGCCGATCGAGAAGTTCGCCCCGTACACGAGCGGGGTGTTGTTCTGTTTGAACGCGGCTGCAACTTCGTCAAGCCGGTCGTACCACCCCGTGGTGCCGCACACCGTCGGCACGCCAGCGGCCGCCAGTTTCAGAAGATTCGGGACGACCGCCTCCGGCGTCGTGAACTCGATTGCAGCGGCGATCCCCTGCCACGACTCCGGCGCCGGATGACCCTGTGCCTCGTCCACAATCAGTTTCACTTCCAGCCCCGATTGAGGCGCAAGCTGCGCGAGCAGCCGGCCCATCTTGCCGTACCCGACCAGCGCAATCGGCGTCACGCGAACACCTCCTGGTCGAGCGTCTGGAAGAACTCGTTATGAAGCGCCTCCACTGCCGGCGCGACCGCGCTGTCGTTCACCACCACCGACAGGTTCAAAAGCGACGCACCCTGGCTGATCATCGCCACGTTGGTCTCGCGGAGTGCCGCAAAGGCGCGTGCCGCCACGCCCGGTGTGTCGCGTACCGAGTCACCGACGAGACAGACAATCGCCTGGTCCCGAACGATCGTCACTTCGGCGATGCGGCCTAACTCCGTCGTGATCTCATCGAGGGCGTGCGTCTGGTCAATCGTGAGCGACACCGAGACTTCCGAGGTCGAAACCATGTCGACCGGTGTCCTATAGCGGTCGAAGACCTCGAAGATCCGCCGCAGAAAGCCGTGCGCCATCAGCATCCGGAGGCTGCGGATGTTCACTACAGTCACGCCTCGCTTGCAGGCGATCGACTTCACGGGGTTGGCGCACTTCACCGGCTGGGCGACGATGAGGGTGCCCGGAACCTCGGGCTTGCGGGAGTTCAGAATACGAACAGGGATGTTCTTCTCAACGGCGGGCAGCACCGTCGCCGGGTGCAGCACTTTCGCGCCGAAATAGGCCATTTCCGCCGCTTCAGAGAAGGACACCGTTTTCAGCAGATGCCCGCCGGCGCGCACCCGCGGATCGCAGGTCAACATGCCGTCAACGTCGGTCCAGATCTGAATCTCTTCGGCTTCGATGCCAGCGCCGGCGATGGCGGCCGAGAAGTCTGACCCGCCTCGCCCCAGCGTGGTCGTCACGCCGTCCGCCGTCGACCCGATGAAGCCGCCCATCACCACAACGCCGGATTCGAGCAGCGGGACCGCCTTCTCGCGGAAGCGTGAATACGTCCGCGAATAGAGCGGCAGCGCCTGTGTGTGCCGCGAATCGGTGATCAGCACGCTCCGCGAGTCCAGGTGATTCGTTGGAATTCCGAGAGAGTTGAATGCGAGCGCGACGATCGCCGACGAGAGCCGTTCGCCGTGCGACGCCACTTCATCCCACAATGCCGGCGTCACCGAGCCCAGCCGCGCGACCTCCTGCATCGCGGTCTCGAGCGAGTCGAAGTTTTCCTCGACGATTGCCTCGAGCGTGGCGTGAGACGCGGCGGCGACGACCATGCCGCCTTCGCGCAGGTGAAACCCGCGCAACTCTTCCAGGTCGTTCAACGCGTCGGCCAGGTTTCCGGCCGCGGCCTTGTCGGCGGCGGCCAGCAGGCGGTTAGTGGTCTTGCCCATCGCCGAGACAACCACGAGCGGCTTACGGTCGAGACGGGCCTTGACGATCCCGGCGACTCGCGAAATGGCGGCGGCACTCTCTACCGAGGTGCCGCCGAACTTCATGACGATCATGGCGTTGGCTCCCGTCAGCCGAGCAGACCTTCGGAGTACATCAGTTCGGCGTTCAGCACGGCCGCCCCGGCGGCGCCGCGGATCGTGTTGTGGCCGAGGCAAACGAACTTCCAGTCGAGCACCGGGCACGGACGCAGGCGGCCGACACTCACGGTCATGCCGTTGCCTCGCAGGGCGTCTCGCCGGGGCTGCGGCCGGTTGTCCTCGGTCAGGTACACGACGGGCTTCGGCGGAGCGGAGGGCAGGTTCCGCTGCTGCGGCACGGAAGTGTAGGTCTCGTACGCTTCGAGCAGTTGGTCGAGAGTGAGCTTCTCCGCCAGCGAAACCGACACAGCCACGGTGTGGCCGTCCACGACAGGAACGCGATTGCAGTGCGCCGAGACGACTGCATGCAGCGGTTCGATGTGATCGTCGGCCAGTGTCCCGAGGATCTTCTGGGTTTCGATCTCCATCTTGGCCTCTTCGCCGCCGATGAAGGGGATGACGTTGCCGACGATATCCATCGACGGGACGCCGGGGTAACCCGCGCCCGAGATCGCCTGCATCGTGGTCGCCAGCACCTTAGTGATGCCGAAGCGCCGGATCGGCGCCAGACCCATGGTCAGAGCCACTGTCGAGCAGTTCGGGTTTGTGGCGATGCCTCCCAGCCAGCCGCGCTTCTCCCGCTGGACCTTGATCAGCGCCAGGTGGTCCGGGTTGATCTCCGGGACCAGCAGCGGTACGTCGGGCTCCATGCGGTGGTTCTTCGAGTTCGAGACCACCAGGTGGCCGGCATCCGCGAATGCCCGTTCGATTTCCGTGGCGACCGATGCGTCCATGGCGGAGAAGACCAGTTTGGGGGCCGCCGGTCCCGGTTTGCACTCCTGCACGGTGAGGTTGGCGACGCGCTCCGGCATGGAGCCGTCCAGCCGCCACTGAGTGGCCTCGCGGTAGAGCTTTCCGGCGGAACGATCGCTCGCTCCAGCCCAGGCCATCTCAAACCAGGGATGGCCCTCCAGGAACTTCACGAAGCTCTGGCCCACCATGCCGGTGGCGCCTAGAACGCCGACGGGAATCTTTTGCTGGCTCATAATTTTCAATCTCTCTTAACGAAGAACTGCGAAAGGTGAGGGCGAGCCGATCACGCCGTGAGGCGTTTCACCATGGTCTTGTAGATGGTGACCGCCTCGGCGAGTTCGCGTTTGGGAACGCGCTCCTCGCTGGTGTGAGCGACATGGATGGTGCCGGGGCCGATGAGGTAAGGGGTGCCCCAGGCTCCGCCGAACGCCGGGATGTCGGTAGTGTAGGCGACGACGGTGGTGTCAAAACCTTCAAGTGATCCCAGGCGCAACGCAGGGATACACAGCACTTCACGCGCGTCGGCATCGCTTCCGGCGGCGGCACGGACGGCTTCCCGGAGCGGATCCGGGTCCGAGACCAGCCGGAACATCAGCGCGGCTTCGGCCGCATCCGCGAAGATATTCGGGGCCCTCCCGCCGGAGATCAGTCCGACGTTCAGGGTGCAGGGGCCGAGGAGTTCGTCGCTGGGAAGTGCAATATTTCGAATGCGATGGAGCGCATCGAGCAGCTTGTGGATGGCCGATTCTCCCAGTTCGGGATAGGCCGAGTGCGCCATGCGTCCGGCGGCGTGAACTTCGTAGCGCAACGCGCCCTTCGAGCCGAGCGCCAGCCGGTTCGAAGTCGGTTCGCCGTTGATCAGGAATTTGGAACCGCGCGGGTCGCTCGCCATGTGGTAGGCGCCGGCCGAATTACGCTCCTCGCCGACGACGAAGAGCAGCCCGAAATTGCGGACGCCTTCAATCAGCAATTGCTCGGCGGCGCAGAGCATGGCGGCGATGATGCCCTTCACGTCACACGCGCCGCGGCCGTGGATAAACTCGTCATCCTCGCTGGAAGCGAAGAAGGGCGGCACGGTGTCCAGGTGCGTGGAGAGCGTCACGGTCGGATTGTCGCCGAAGCAGGCGAAAACGTTGAACCGGTCCTTCTCGACCTCGATCTTCTCGTAGCTGATCCTTCCCGCGGGCCGTCCGTGCTCGAAGGCCATTCTCTGGATCTGTGCCAAAACGTACTCGGCCACAGCCTTCTCATTTCCAGTGATGGACTCGATGTCGACGAGGGCACGCGTGAGATGGAAGACGTCCATGGATACAATCCGCCCTGGCGCCTCCTGACGGTGTCAAGCGATGGCCGAGGGGAATCTTCAAGATATCGAAGTCCTGTGGTCCGGTTCAACTGGCGGCATAGTACTCAAACGAGTGGAATCAGGATTGCTACTTTCGTCAACGCCGGGTACTATTGGGCCTGGTACTTCTGGAAAGCGTCAATATGATGGACGGAAGTGTCCATGACATTGACAGCAAGGAGCCGTATGGCACAGGAACTGGATCGTCGTGGGGCCTGGCCAGATATCTCCCACTTGGGGATGGCGTTGGAGAGCACCGAACCTCTCGCGGCGGTGCTGACAAAGTGGCGGGAGCGTCTTGCTCCCCTGGAAGACCCGCTGGCACGGGCGATTGGGCCAAATGACCCGCTGTTCGGCCGCGGTGCTGAAGAATACACACGCTGGTTGGCATGGCTGCTGCGCGGCACCGGGGAGGCAGCCATGGTTCTGCCGCTGCTCGGCATCCGCGGCGGCGCGGCGGTTCGCCTCTGCTCCGGAGTGCCCGCGGAGGCGGCGCAACTTCGGGAAGCTCCGACCTGGGTACTGCTCAGGTTTCGCGGGCGTGCCTTTCTCGCAGTCGAGGTCCTTGATGGCAGATATCCCGTCGAGGGGCTGGAACCCGAAATCTGGAAGAAGGCAACCCGTCAGAATCTCGCAGTCTGGCGTGTCACCCTCGGTGATGGAGGACTCCTCTCGTGGACCGATGTGGCCCGCGGAGTCCGTCAGGCTCTACCTTGGCTGATGCGCACCCGGGGACTGAGCATCGCGGGCATGGCCGCCCACTTCGCGGCCTGCGTCGAGCAGGACTGGCTGCGCCTCTCCCCGGCCGACGTTGCGAAGAACGGCGAAGCCCGGGCGACCGCCGAATACTTGCAGGACGCCCTGGAGTGGGCAGGAATGTAGGAGGCTCTCAGACACCTGCCGACGTTGTTGTGTGGATCTGAACCAAAGGCTCGGCCGCGGGTTGCTCGAACGGCCGCGTGTCGGGCAGCGTCTGCGGAGCGCGCCAGAAGTCGAAGTAGCTGACGTAGTGGACGCAACTCACCGTGCAATGCGGTGCGCAAGCCTTCTCCGTGATGTACTCCCGCCGGATGTCATCGAGAGAATACTCTTGCAGAGGCTTGCCAGGATAGCCGCGCTGCTGCGAGCAGTAGTGCACCAGACCGTCTTCGCAGATATAGACATACCGAGCGCCGGCGCGGCAGCGCCAGTGGTTGGTCTGACCATTAGCGATGGCCTCCTGGAAAAAGCTGAGCTGGGAGAAGTTGCGCTTTTCCAATGACTTAACAGCCAAGTAGATCTCGCGTTCCTTCGGCGAAAGCGGCTTCAACTGGCCAGTGCCGTCGTGGATGATGCCAATGGTGGACGAGAAGCCGAGTTCGATTGCGCGTTTTGCGATCACTAGCGCGTCGTCGGGGTGCTTGATGCCGCCGCCGACCACCGAGTTGATGTTCACGTGGAACAGCGCGTTGTCCGCGAGAAGTTGAAGCTTTCTGTCGAGGACTTTCAGCGATTTCTTCGACACGTCGTCGGGCATGACGTTGTCGATCGAAATCTGCATGTGGTCGAGGCCGGCGCGGTTCAGACGCTGGATGCGGTCGGCCGTCAACAGGTAGCCGTTCGTGATCATGCCCGTCACTGCGCCGGTGCGGCGGATGCGGGTGATGATCTGGTCGAGGTCGGGGTGCAGCAGCGGCTCGCCGCCCGAGATGGTGATGATAGAGGTGCCCAAGCGGCCGAGGTTGTCGATACGCTCAAACATCACCTCGGTGGAGATGGGCTTGGAGAAATCGTCGAATTCGTTGCAGTAGGTGCAGGCGAGGTTACAGCGGCGAATCGGAATGATGTGCGCCATGATGGGATGGTCCTTGTGGACCGCACCCCAGGCGATCATCTTCAATTCGCGGAGTCTGCGCTTCAGGGCAGCCCAGTCCCTGCGGGCACGAAAACCGTGGTCGGACATCGAGTTAGCCTACCTATTTTACGCACAGAGGCGCTCCGCTTTCGAGAGCCAAGGCCCAAAGAGCCTGATTTGCGGTTTGAACGGTAAGATTCAGGGATTTAGCGGTCCTGCGGCGGCTTCTTCGTCTCCGTCTTGGGCTTCTCCACCTCATCGCCGAAGGTGATGGTGGACTCCGCCTTGAACTGTTTGTAGTCCTTGTAGGTCACCACCATCTTGATGGGGATTGGGTTGCTTTCAAACGGAAGGGTGTCGTTGGAGACCGTATACGTCGGGAACCAATATTTCCCGTCGATCTGTTCACGGTAAGTCTCGAACTTCGGGAACTTCTGTGTTTTGACTCGTTTACCCACGCCCACGCCACGCCCGTACGTCTTGACGATCTGGAGGTCCTTGTCGTCCACCCAGACGATGCCGGCGAAGTAACGCAGGCCCTCCACCATTTGCTTGGGACGGACAGCGAAGGCGTAGCAGGAGATCTCGTCGAGCGTCTCCTTACCCAAGTAGCGGACGTAGTAGTTGGGGATTTCCTTCGAGGTCAGGACGAACGGCTGAACGTTGCGCACATCCTGTTCGTCTTCCGGGGTCATGATGAGCCCTTTCAGCGTGTTCATGGGCGCATAGACGACGCGCTCCGTGCGCTTGCCCTCGGCCGTGAAGATGATGTCCGCGACTTGCTCCATTTTGCCGACCGGGCGGCCGTTGGGAGAGAGTTCCTCGATCTTGTAGCTCTGCCGGTAGGTGTAGTTTTCGCGGGCGATGGCGAATTCGGCCTCTTTGGCGGCAAAGCGGCGGATGATCTCGTCGATCTGGTCCTGGCTTGGGGCGGCGGAGTCCGCGAAGACGGCCGGAACCACAGCCAGCAGCAAACAAGGTAGGGCGGCTAATGCGCGCATGTCCCCTCCATACCTACAGGATGCTACACCGGCCCGGCCGGTTACGCGCAGCACATTATGCAAGCAGTTGCTTCGCGATTGTTCCCAACTGCATGTTTGTGGTTCCCTCGTAAATCCTGCCGATCTTGGCGTCGCGGTAGAGTTTCTCGACGGGGTAGTCCTTTGTGAAGCCGACGCCGCCGTGGATCTCGACCGCGCGCGAGGCGATGGTCTCGGCGACGTGCGACGACCAGAACTTGGCCATCGCCGCTTCTTTCAGGAACGGTTTGCCCGCTTCGCGGAGGCGCGCGGCGTTGTAGACGAGAAGCCGAGCGGTTTCGAGGTCCGTCGCCATGCGGGCCAGGTCGAACTGGACGGCCTGGAAGTTGGCGATGGTCTGGCCGAACTGCTTGCGCTGTTTCGCGTACGCAATGGCGTGCTGTAAAGCGCCCTGGGCCAGGCCGGTCATCTGGGCTCCGATGCCGATGCGTCCCTCGTTGAGGGTCTCGATCGCGATCTTGTAGCCTTTGCCGATCTCTCCGAGAATGTGCGTGGGGGGAACGCGGACCGAGTCGAGGATCAGTTCGCACGTCGACGAGGCGCGGATGCCGAGCTTGTCCTCTTTCTTTCCGACGGTGAAGCCGGGCCAGTCCCGCTCGACGACGAAACAGGTGATGCCCTTGTACCCCGCGGCGGGATCGACGGTCGCGAAGACCAGGAACAACGCGGCCTCGGCGGCATTGGTGATCCAGAGCTTTCGGCCGGTCAGCAGGTAATCGGCGCCGTCGAGTGCGGCTCTAGTCTGAAGGGCGAAGGCGTCCGATCCGGCGCCCGCCTCAGAGAGCGCGTACGAGGCGAGCGTCGAAGTGGCCAGCTTCGGCAGCCACAACTTCTTCTGATCCGGCGTCGCCCAACGCAGGATGGCGTTGTTCACGAGGGTGTTCTGAACGTCCACGATGACAGCGGCCGACGGGTCCACGGCGGAGAGTTCCTCGATGGCGATCAGCGCCTGGAAGAAACTGCCGCCCTGGCCGCCGTACTCTTCGGGAATTTCGATGCCCATCAGCCCCAGATCGAACAACTGCTTCAGAATCTCCTTGCGGAAGACGCCCTCGCGGTCCATCTGCGCGACATGAGGGCCGATCTCCTCGCGGGCGAACTGCCGGACGGTATTTCGGAGCAGCAGTTCGTCCTCGTTCAACACGGTGAGGGGGGCGGCGAGGTCCTGACCTGGGGCGCTCATGCCATGATTAGACCATGCCGGATTGGAAAGATGCCGCCGCGGCCCGCGGCGTGGAGTTGGATGACGCTCGGGCCTCCCGGATGGCCGCGATCGACCAGGCCATGACGCTCATGAGCGCGATGATCGACTGGAAGGAAGAGCCCATTCAAACGTTTCGCGTCGACGAGATCGACCTTCCTGCGTCGGATGCAGGAGACGCGGCATGACGGTACTTGAAGCGGCGGCAGCACTTCGGGCCGGCCAGGTTTCATCGGTTGAGCTGACGCTCGAATGTCTGAAGAAGGTCGAGATCAGCAACGACGCGCTGAATGCAATTCTGACGGTCACGCCGGAGATCGCGCTCGCCGACGCCCGAAGAGCCGACAAGGAATTGAGCTCCGGCCTCGATCGCGGGCCGCTTCACGGCATTCCCGTGGCTCACAAGGACCTGCTGTGCACGACTAACGTGAAAACCACGTCCGGATCGAAGATCTTCGCCGAGTATGTGCCGAACTTCGACGCCGCGGTGGTCGAGAAGTGGCGCGAAGCAGGCACGGTGATGATCGGCAAGGCGCACATGCACGAGCACGCCTACGGCATCACCTCGAACAACCCGCACTACGGGCCGGTGAGAAATCCGTGGGACATGCGGCGCATTCCGGGTGGTTCGAGCGGCGGATCCGCGGCGGCCGTGGCCTCCGGTATGTGCCTGCTCGCGTCGGGCTCGGACACCGGCGGATCGATTCGTGTGCCAGCGTCGTACTGCGGGATCGTCGGCCTGAAACCGACCTTCGGTCTGGTGAGCAAGTATGGCGCGCTGCCGCTCGGCTTCAGCCTGGACCACGTCGGCCCGATGGCGCGGACGGTTCGCGACGCCGCTGTCGCGCTGCAGGCCATGGTGGGCTATGATCCCCGCGACGCCGCCAGCGTCAGGCGCAAAACGGAGGACTACTTCCCGCCGGATGACGTCTCGCTGTCCGGAGTGCGGATCATCCTGCCGCAGAACTACTACTTCGAGAAGGTCGACACGCAAGTGCGCAGCCTGGTGCTGGGCGCGGCACAAAAGGCTGAGTCCGCCGGCGCGCAGTTCGTGATGGGCCGGGTCCCGGATGGCGAACAGCTCAGCACCGTCGCGCAGGTGACGCTTTTGAGCGAGGCCGCCGCCGTCCACGAACCGTATATGCGCAAACGCCGGCAGGATTACGGCGACGATGTCCTGGCGCTGCTCGAACTGGGGCGAACGATGCCGGCCACGCACTACATCCAGGCCCAGCGCATGAGGAAGCGCATCCTCGGCGTCTTTCTCCAGATGCTGAAGAAAGCGGACTGCCTCCTGACGCCGGCGACACCGATCACCGCTCCGCTGATCGGCCAGGAGACTCTGGACATCGGCGGCGAACTGGAAGACACGCGCATCGCCTCCACGCGGTTCGTCCGGGGCATGAATGCCTTGGGGCTGCCCGCCTTGGTCATCCCCGCCGGGTGGACCAAGGATGGGATGCCCGTGGGCATTCAACTCATCGGCCGGCCGTTTGGTGAGGCGGCGCTGTTCCGAATTGGCGCTGCGATGGAAGCGCTGCTGGAGGTCGAGCGGCGCGAACCCGCGCTCTAACGCGGGATCGGGACCGTAAGCGATCCGATTGCCCCGGTCTTCGCCGAACGAACCACGAGGCGCAGCCGCGCCGCGGCCGGGTTCACTGTAACCTTGCGCCCGTAAGACAGTCCGTGTTGGGAGAGGAGCGAGGCCTTGGCGGCGTCGCACGCGAATTCGACGTTGTCGATGAGACTTTCGAGTTGGCGGCCCTCGGCGTCGTACTGAAACACGCCGATCGCGGTCTTGGCGGCAAACGCGCCCCCTTCCGGCCAAATCAATTCGGCGGCGTCGATGCGGGCGGAAATCTCGTGTGCTTCGCCGTTCTTCTGAAGCCCGGCATCGATGCCGATCAGCGCGGAATCGAGAGGATCCTTCGCGGCCGCCTGGATCTCCTGCCGCGGATCTCCGCGCCGCACTTCACCTTCGTCAAATGCGTAATAGCCCGTGCGGTGATTGGCCGTCAGACCCGTCTTCTTCACCCGGATCTCCAACTTGCGATACTTGCCGTCGAACCGGGTGTTGGAGGGGTAGTAAGCAAGCGTATAGCTGTGCTGCGCGTCATTCGTGATCTGTTTGAGCGAGCCGAGGATGTCGTTCTGGTCGGCGTAGGACCGGCCTCCCGTTCGTCGGGCGAGATCCTCCAACACAGGGTTGAGTTGCAGCCACGGACGCGTATCGGCTGAGAGTTGATTGCCCAAGCCAGCGTACTTCGGGAGGACCTGGAGCCCTTTGGGATTAACTGGATACACGGCTATATTGGCATTTGTCAGTGCCCTGACCGCCCGGTTGAACTGAGGTTCAAAAGACGCGAGCACCCCAGTACGGACTGGTCCCCGTGTCGTTGTGGATCGCGTGGGGCTATCCATTCCAGCCTGCATGGGGATTCCCTCGCTGACCCAGACCAGTGACTTCCATCCAGGAGTCGAGCCCAGGTGCTTTGCCACGGCCTCCAGAGTTTCATAAGTGGCGTTAGCGCGATTTACCAGGCGCATGTCGTCTTCACGCTGCTGCCCCCATTTGGCGAGGGCAATGGCCTCCGGGATTAACTGGTCCGGCAGCACTTCCTCACCCCTGGCGCCCAGCGGTCCTCCCTTTTCCGCGTCGAGTTTCTTGCGCAGCGAGCGGGCGTCTCCGGTGAAGTCGTGGAACACCCGGAACCGGTGCCCTAGTGTGTAAATGGCGATGCGGTCGTCCGGCTGCGCGCCGTCGAGGAATTTGCGAATGTTGAGGAGCGCCTGAGCACGGTCTGTCCAATCTGAGTTCAAGGCATCGATCAGAACCACCGTCACGCCGCGGCGCGGCCCAGTGACCTCCGGCCGGTTCGACACCATGCCTGGGATCGGCCCGGCACTGGGCCGCCGGGAGCCAGTGTAATCGTTGAAGAAGCGGATCTGTTGAGGCTGATTCTCTTCGCGAATCTCAAAATCGCTCTGAGCGAGCCCGCTGACCGGCTTGCCATCCTTGCCGCGGACAATCACCTCCACCTGAACCAACCGTGTGGTGGACCGGAGCGTCAAGCCAGGTTCATCCGCGGGCGCCTGCGGCGCACTGGCGATCGCAATTGTTGCAGTCAGTACCGCCAGGCCAGCCAGGCCGTGAGTGAAAGTCATTCGATGGCTCCTCTCGCCGAAGCTGCCAAATTGAACGCATGGCGAAAGCGCCCCGTTACATGTATTTGGAGCCGCAAGACCATGCACTTGGAGGTCAGGATTCCAGCCGCAAGCAAGGCTGCGTAGTACGATGAAGTCGCATTAGGAGACCATTCCCATGGGTATTAGTCGCAGACACTTCCTTGAGATGAACGCAGCCGCCGCGGCCGTCGCCACCCAGGCCCAGGCGCAGCGGACCGCCGCGAACGATCGAGTGCAATTCGCCTTCATCGGGTGCGGCGCGCGAGCGCACGAGCTGATGGCCGCATTGATGACCCACCCTCAGGCCGAGATCACGGGGCTGGTGGATGCTTATAAGGGCCGGACGGAGCGCGCGAAAGACCGCGTCGGCGCACAGGCACGCATCATGCGCGATTACCGCGAAGCGATTGCCGATAAGTCGATCGACGCCCTGGTCGTCGCCACGCCGGACCACTGGCATAAGCAGATTGTCGTCGAGGCGTTGAAGGCCGGCAAGGACGTCTATTGCGAAAAGCCGCTGACGTACAAGTCGAGCGAGGGCCTGGAAATCATCGAGACCGCACGGCAGACGGGCCGGATCGTCCAGGTGGGCAGCCAGGGCATGAGCAGCGAGGCCCAGCGCCGGGCCCACGAGATGATCAAGTCCGGCAAACTGGGCAAGGTCACCATGGTCCGCGCCGCCTACAACCGGAATACGGCCTCCGGCGCGTGGATCTATCCAGTTCCCCCGGATGCCAATCCGCAGACTGTCGATTGGGACATGTTCCTCGGCTCAGCGCCGAAGCGGCCCCTGGACATGGCTCGCTTTTTCCGCTGGCGCTGCTACGAAGACTATTCCGGCGGCATCGCCACCGACCTGTTCGTGCACCTCTGCACCACCATCCATTTCCTGATGGATGCCAAGATGCCGTCGAAGGTGATGGCCATGGGCCAGCTCTACCGCTGGAAGGAAAGCCGCGACGTGCCTGACACGCTGAATGCGGTTCTGGAGTACCCCGAACAGTTCGCCGTGAATCTCAGCTCGACCTTCAACAACCAGAGCACCGCCGAAGGCAGCTTTGAGTTCCTGGGCACCGAAGGCACGCTGGCGGTTGGCTGGAACACGCTGACGTTCCGTCCCGAAAGCGCCAATGAGGACAACCGCTGGATCGTGGAAAGCTGGCCGAAGCGACTGGAGGAGGCCTACTGGAAAGACCCGAAGGTGATCATGGAAGAGCTGGTAGGTCAGCACAAGCAACACCTGACAGAAGGTGAGACGGTGTACCGGGAGCAAGGTCGGGATTCTACTGTGGCGCACTTTGGCCACTTCCTTGAATCCGTTAAGACTCGGAAGTCGTATTGGGAAGATGCGGTGGCCGGACACCATGCGGCCGCTTGCGCCCATATGGTGAACAAGTCTGTGAAATCAGGCCGAGCCGTGGAATGGGACTTCAGCCGCGGCGACATGAAAGCCTGATGGCCGGCTAAAAATCCGCGCTAGGTCTAAAGTCCCGTCGATTCCGGGCCGATTCCTTTACCAGAGCTGCTCATAGCGAGCGGTTTTGGGAAAGGAATCGGCCTTTTCGATTTTCGGCGTTGAATAGCCGGGCGCGGCGAGGAGAGTCGCGCGGGGCTGGCTGTCAGCGGGGCCGGGTGCCAAGGGACGGTACACGAAGGCCGATTCTTTTCCGAGAGAGCTTGAGGTCGACATGCGACAACAGACGCGCCCGGCTGAAACTGACAGCGAGTTGGAATGGCGGATGCCCTCCGGTGAGGACTTGGTCGCCTTCGCGCTGGCAGTGGGCGTGTCAGACGATGGAGAAACGGCGCCGGCCGGAGAGGACTCGGCGGGGCTGGTGGAGGCTTTATGGACCGGCGGTTCCTGACCGTACTGGGCGCGAGCCTGGTGTTCGCGGTGGTGGTGACGGCGATCTTCTATCAGATCAGCGTGCGAGCGAGCGGTCCGCGGAAAGCGGAGGTCCGGCAGATGAAAGACCTGGTCGTGGCCTCGCGGCCGCTGGGTGTCGGCCTGACGCTGAAGGCCGACGATCTGAAAGTCACCAAGGTGCCCGCAGACTCTTTTCCCAAAGGGGCTTTCTCGAAACCCGAGGAAGTGCTCGACCGGCCTGTGGTCTCGAACATTCTGAACGAGGAGCCTGTTCTTGAGGGCCGCCTGGCCGAGCGGGGCAGCGGTGTGGGGCTGGCGCCAGTGATTCCCGTCGGAATGAGGGCGGTGACTGTGAGAGTGAACGACGTGGTCGGCGTGGCGGGCTTCGTGCTCCCAGGCATGCGCGTGGATGTGCTCATCACGGGGACGCCGCCAGGGAGCGAAAATCGCGTCACAAGAACCGTTCTCCAGAACATCTTCGTGCTCTCCGCCGGGACGACGATTCAGACGGATGCCGTGGGCAAGCCTGTCAATGCGCCGAACGTGACACTCCTGGTTACGCCTCAGCAAGCCGAGACACTGACCTTGTCGGGGAATGAGGGGCGGATCCAACTCGTCCTGCGAAACGCGACCGATCAACGGATCGAATCGACGTCGGGGATGTACCTTAGTTCGCTCTATGGTGCGCCGGCACGCACGGAGCCGCCCGCGAATTCGGGTGATTCCGGCCAGAGGCGGAAAGCGCCCGCGCAGCCTGCGGCCACACCTGCCCCAGCGTCCGCAACACCTCGTGCTCAGGTGCAGGTGGAGCCGGAGTTGCCGCGAATCGTCACCATCCGCGGCACAGTGCAGAAGGTTGAGTCAGTGGCCAGAGCGTCTGAGACCGGGACGGGGAGCGGGCAATGAAACAGCAAGGATGGATCGTGGGGTTGTTCTGCGCTGTGTTGCCTGTCGCGATGTTGGTTGCTGGAGACGCAAATGCGCCGCATGAGCTGACGATCACGGCCGGGAAGAGCCTGGTCATCGATTACCCAGAGGATTTGGCGCGCATCTCGACGTCGAACCCCGAGGTGCTGGACTACGTGCCGGCATCGAGCCGTGAAATCCTGCTGCACGGCAAGTCCATGGGCGTGGCCACCTTGGTGGTGTGGTCGAAGTCCGGACACCGGACCTACTACTCAGTGAGTGTCGAGCAGAATCTCAGCCCGTTGAAGGAGGTCCTCAACAAGGCCTTTCCAGGCGAGCAGATCGATGTCCTGGCCACCAAAGATGCCGTGGCGCTTGTCGGGACTGTGTCGAACCAGGCGATTGCCGAGCGGGCCGCAGCTATGGCTTCGCCCTTGGCAAAGAACGTGGTGAATAACCTTGCCGTCAAGGCGGCTCCAGTCGAGAAGCAGATCCTCCTCCGTGTGAAATTCGCTGAGTTGAACAGGACTGCCGCCCAGAGTTTTGGCGTGAACCTGATTTCGACTGGTGCCCTCAACACGCCCGGCACGATCTCGACCGGGCAGTTTGGCACGGCCCGCATGGGTCAGTTGAAGGGAGTCGTCGGAGCGCCGGTCACCGGAACCGAGACCTCGATGAGCATCACAGATGCGCTGAACATCTTTGCGTTCCGGCCGGATTTGAACCTGGCGGCCGCCGTCAAAGCGTTGCATTCGCAGGGAGTTCTTCAGATTCTAGCGGAGCCGAATCTGGTGACCAGCAACGGCAAGGAGGCGAGTTTCCTGGTCGGCGGAGAGTTTCCCATTCCGGTTCTCCAGGGTGGGGCAAATGCCGGCGCCATCACAGTGCAGTTCCGGGAGTTCGGCATCCGGCTGACCTTCAATCCGCTGTTGACGGCCAACGGGACGCTCAAGATGTTCGTCCGGCCGGAAGTGTCGACCATTGACATCTCTAACGCGATCACTGTCAGCGGTTTCACGATTCCAGCCTTGGCGACTCGCCGGATTGAGTCAACGATTGAGCTCGGGCCCGGCCAGAGTTTTGTGATCGGAGGGCTAATTGACGACCGGGCGAATGAGAGCCTGTCCAAGATCCCGGGCCTCGGAAGTATTCCGATTCTCGGAGCTCTTTTTCGCAGCCGGAATGAGAATCGGACAAAATCCGAACTAATCGTCATGGTCACGCCGGAGGTTATTGAGCCGCTCGAGGCTTCGGATCCGCGCCTGAAGTTGAACCACCCGATGCAGATGCTGCGGCCTTCCATGCTGCCCCAAGGGGTTCCTGGCAGTAAGCCATCGGAGGCAAACGAAGAGCCGGTCGTGGAGCGAAAGCGTTTGTTCGACACGTCGCCGGTGGCCTCGGAGAAGAAGTAGAAGACCCGAGCGGCAATGCGCCATCGACCATGTCGAACCGGTTCCAATCCCAACTCCCGCCCTTGGCCAGCTTGCTGATCTCGGGGAGCCAGGTTTTGTCGGGCCAGCTCCGCTCATCTCTGGAGGCTTTCCGAGAGTTCGAGATCGCGGCGGACACAGCCGGCTACCCCAGCATGTCAACGCTGGAAATGCGCATCCGGCAGATGCAGCCCTCTGCGGTCCTGCTGGATGTGCAATCGGACTGGCAGTTGGCGCGCGGACTGATCGAGGCGATTGGACATACCGGACAATGCCCTCAGATCGTGGCGTTCGGGGATCACGCCGATCGGGAAGTCGTCCTCGAAGCCTTGCGCGCCGGCGCGTGCGATTTCCTGAAGTTGCCAGCGGACGCGGCGACGCAGAGGACGATCGCCGAGAGGGTCCGGCAGAGGCTCCGCGTGACAGGCCGAGTTGATCGCCCCTCCGGGAGGGCAGTCGTCTTCAGCTCCGTGAAGCCGGGCGCCGGTGCAACCACGCTGGCAATGCAATTTGCATTCGCGATGCGGCGGCTGACAGGCCGCAGGGTCCTGCTTGCGGACCTTGACCTCGAGGCGGGATCCATCGGATTTAGCCTCAAGCTTAGCCCCACCGCCTCGGTTCAGGACGCCCTGAGGCTGTCGGACCGTCTGGACGCAGCGCTCTGGTCTTCACTCGTCTGTCCGGCCTATGGCGTGGATGTTCTATGCAGTGGCGGTGCGAACGCCGCCGAATCTGACGACTGGGTCCGCCTTCAGGAACTGATTGAAGCCGCCAGAGCTGCATATGACTGGATCATCATCGATTCACCGATCGTGTTTCACCGGCTTGCCTTGCTCTGTCTTGCTCACGCCGATGACCCGATCCTCGTCTCGACGCCGGACCTGGCGAGCCTCCACATGGGGCGCCGCGCGCTGAATCATCTCGGCCGGATAGGCCTACGCCAAAAGCACCTTCGGCTGATTCTAAATCGGTGGACCAAGCAGGAGGCGATATCCTCGGCCGATCTCGAGTCGATCTTCGGATGTCCAGTTTCGTCTTTTCTCCAGGAAGACGCATTCGCGGTGCACAGGTCTCTCGCCCGGGCGGAGCCGCTCGGAACGGACAACGGGCTGGCAAGGCAGATCGAAAAGCTCTGCGGAGCAGTCTCAAGTCCGGCGGGCGCCGTGTCGATAGTCAGTTAACGACGGGTGACCGCCAGGAACACGACTCATGCAAATGCCGCCAACCAGTCGACAAGAACCCCCAGTGCCCTGGGAGCAGCGCCTGCTGAAGGCGGCGAGCCGGCCGGGCGGCGGGCTCTCACCTGAATACCAAGAATTGAAGTTCACGCTGCATCGGAAGCTGCTGGACAAAATCAATCTCGAAGCTCTGGCTTCCATCGACAACCAGCGGGTTCGATCCGAAGTGCGCCAGGCGCTCATCTCGTTGGTCGAGATGGAGCCCACACTGCTCAGCGCTACCGAGAAGCAGCAGATCTCCGACGAGGTGCTCGATGAGGTATTTGGGCTCGGGCCGCTGGAGCCACTCCTTCAGGATCCGACCATCTCCGACATTCTCGTGAATGGACCTCGCCAGGTCTATATCGAACGCAAGGGGCTCTTGGCGCTGACGACGATCAACTTTCGCGACGACGCGCACCTGCTGAGGATCATTGATCGCATCGTAAGCCAGGTTGGCCGGCGCGTCGACGAGTCGAATCCAATGGTGGATGCGCGCCTCGCTGACGGTTCCCGTGTCAACGCGATCATCCCCCCGCTCGCCCTCGACGGGCCCGTGATGTCCATCCGCCGCTTCTCCCAGGACAAGCTTATGCCAGTGGATCTGGTCGCCAAGGGCGCCCTGACGCAAGGCATGATGGCGCTGCTTGAGGCCGCGGTCAAGGCACACCTGAATATCATCATCATCGGGGGGACGGGCGCCGGCAAAACGACGCTGCTGAACGCGCTCTCCCACTTCATCAACACTCGGGAACGCATCGTGACCATCGAGGATGCTGCGGAACTTCAGTTGAAGCAGCCCCACGTCGTCCGATTGGAAACGCGCCCGCCCAACCTGGAAGGCCACGGCGCCGTCCGCCAGCGTGAACTGTTGATCAACAGTCTCAGAATGAGGCCCGATCGGATCGTCGTTGGCGAAGTCCGCGGTGCAGAGGCTTTGGACATGCTTCAGGCGATGAACACCGGCCACGACGGATCGCTGACCACGATCCACGCCAACTCGCCTCGGGACGGAATATCGAGGCTGGAGGTGATGGTATCGCTCGCCAACTCATCAATGCAGCTTGTTTCCATCCGGCAGCAGATCGCCAGCGCCGTCCATGTTCTGGTCCAGGCCGCGCGTCTGAGCGACGGTTCACGCCGGGTCGTGAACATCACCGAAGTGACCGGGATGGAAGGCGAGATAGTCACCCTGCAGGACATTTTCGTTTTCGAAAAACGTGGTCTCTCACCCGACGGCAAGGTCCTCGGCCGATTCGCAGCCACGGGCATTCGTCCCAAGTTCTACGAAAAGCTGATCGCTGCCGGCATCGGGCTTCCTCCCAATCTGTTCGACGAAGTTGTGGAGGTCGAGGGATGAGCTTCGTGCTCCTGGGTGCTGTTATCTGGGCCATTGCCGTCGCCGTCTGGTGGGTTGCTTCCCGCACGTCGCGAAATGCCGATGCGGAGCGGCTCAAGCAGCGCGCACTTGGCCTTAGCAAACGGAGCTCGATTAGCCGTCAACCCGGCAGTTCCGCTCCTACGCTGCTTCGCACCCATGACACAGCGAAGGGATTATGGATCGGAAGACTCCTCGATCGGCTCGAGCTTCGCCATCGCCTCGCATTGTTGCTCGAACAGGCCGGTTTGCGCTGGAACGCCGCCCGGCTCGTGCATCTGTCGCTGGGTCTCTTCCTCGCCGCGTTCACATTCTTTTGGATGCTGCTCCCTCCGGCTTACAGAATTGCCGCGCTGTTGCCCGCGGCGGCTGTCGCCGGAATGCCTTTGATCTATGTTCTGCGCGTGCGGGGCAAGCGCCTGTACGCGTTCGAGGAACTGTTCCCCGACAGCCTGGAATTCATGGCACGCTCCATGCGTGCCGGGCACGCGTTCTCGGTCTCGCTCGAGATGATCCACAAGGAGTTTCAGGAGCCTCTCTCCGGCGAATTCCGAAGGGCATTCGAGGAGCACAACCTGGGCCTCCCCTTGGACGCGGCGTTACTGAAGCTCTCCAGCCGGGTGCCCTCCCTGGATGTGCATTTCTTCGTTTCCGCCGTCATCCTGCAAAAGCGGACGGGCGGCAATCTGGCCGAAATTCTCGACAAGCTCGCCTTCCTGATCCGGGAGCGGTTCAAGCTGCGTGGAAGAATTCGCGCGATCAGCGCACACGGCCGTATGACCGGAATGGCATTGACGTCGATCCCCGTTGCCGTGGCGGCCATAATGTTTCTCGTCAATCCGGACTACGTTACTTTCTTCGGAACAGACGAGATTGGGAACTATATGGCTGCCGGCGCCATTGGGCTTCAATTGCTTGGCTATGCGGTCATTAAGAAAATCGTGAACATCGAGGTTTGATGAGCTATTGAGGGGCTTAGAGCCGCGGCCATGACACTAGTTCTCAGCACGCTACTGTTTCTGGGAGTCACCCTGGTGGCGACATTACTTGGAGTTCGCTTCTACGTACGCCCCAAGCAGGCCGTCGAGAGACTGACATCTGCCGGGATGGAATATCACGAGGAAGAGGCCAGGCATCCGAGCCTCGTGTTCAGGGACCTGCTCGACAGGCTTGGCTCCCACCTGCCCGCGTCGCCCAAGGATGCTTCGGTGATGCAGAAGCGGTTGATGCGCGCCGGCATCAGGCATCCGAACGCGCTGCGCATCCTCTACGGCTCCAAGATCGCCCTCGGGTTAGCGTTGCCGTTGATCATGACCGTCGCCCTGATCGGAGCTGAGGCGGAAGCGACGAACAAGTTTCTGGTGATTGCCGCCGCGGGTGCCTTCGGCTTCCTCGGCCCAAACGAATACGTGTCGATTCGCGCGAAACGGCGAAAGAATGCCATTCGCCGTGCTCTGCCGAATGCGCTCGACCTGCTTGTTGTCTGCGTGGAGTCCGGCTTAGGTCTCGATCAAGCCATCGTCCAAGTCGCCAAGGAGTTGGAGCACGCCCACCCGGAGATCAGTGAGGAACTCGGGATCGTGAATCTGGAGATGAAGGCGGGCAACCGCCGGCAAGACGCGCTTCGGAATCTGGCGGATCGTACGGCCGTGGATGACCTGAAGAAGCTTGTGGCTGTCCTGATCCAGGCGGATCGCTTCGGGACTGGCGTCGCGCAAAGCCTGCGTGGTCACGCCGATTTCATGCGTGTGCAGGCTCGCCAACTCGCGGAAGAAAAGGCCGCCAAGCTTGGGGTGAAGCTGGTCTTCCCGATCTTCTTCTGTATTCTGCCGTCGCTCTTTGTGGTGACGGTTGGACCTGTGGCCGTGAAGATCGTCCGGGAACTGATACCGATGATGGCCGGCATTTGAGTGTTGGAGAAAGGAGAACCATTCATGGATACAACGACGATTGTGCGTATAGTCTGCGCCGTCCTGGCGATAGTATTGCTAGGCGCGATTGTGATGCGGCGCAAGAGCCGGAACGTGGAGGAGTAAGCCGGCGAGGTCGTGCGCAGCGGCCCGTCGTTCCGAGGCGGCAATGTTCTACGTCAATTTGAGTCTGCTCCTGACCTTTGCCCTCACGGTCGGGACTCTTTGGCTCGGCGTCAACCGGGCGAACATGCCGCTTCAGAGCAACTGGCCGCTGCTCTATTACACACTTCTGCTGGTTCTGGCCAACTGGCACCCCGGCGTTCTCGAGCCGAAGGTCGTTTACGTCGCCGTGATCGCCGCACTGCTTCTCCGCTTCGAGTTCATGAACCGGCGTTTCATCGCCTTCGTCAAGACGGCGGAGATCGCCTGTTTCGGCCTCATCGGCTGGAAGCTCTTCGTGCAACTCCTGCGAGATGTCAGCTAACGGCCCGGAGTCTCGACAGGGAGCCCCGCGTCGGTCCACGCCTTCCAGCCGCCATCCAACGAGATGACGTTCGTGTAGCCCATCTTCTGCAGATTGTCGGCTGCTAATGCGCTTCTGAAGCCGCCGCCGCAGTAGAGAACGACCATGGCTGCCTTATCCGGCACCTTGGCGACAATGTCGCGCTCGATGACGCCCTTGCTGAGATGCAGCGCGCCTGGGACGTGCCCTTTGGCCCATTCGCTCTCCTCACGGGTGTCGATCAGGATATGTTCGGTCCCCTCTTCAGCCAGTTTGCGGTATCCAGCCAGATCAATCTCGTGGACCCGCGATTTTGCGTCGTTAACAATCGCAAGAAATTCGGGTGAATGTGCCATGAAGCCGGCGCCTCCTGCAGAAGAGTTTAGCCTTTTGTTATCGCCTGGCGGACCCGGTTGCTGCACGCCGACAGACGGAGTTTTGCCGCGTCGCGGCCTACACCCAGCGCCGCCATGACTATCGCCGTCCGCACATCGCGCCCGGATTCTTCCAGTACTCGCGCCGCCGTCTCGCGCGGCATGCCGCTGATCGCCATGATAATCCGCTGCGCACGATCAACCAGCTTCTCGTTCTTCGGCTGCACATTGACCATCAGGTTCGAGTACACGTACCCCAGCCGGATCATCGTGGCGCTCGTCAGCATGTTCAGCACAAGCTTCGTCGCCGTCCCCGCCTTCAGGCGCGTCGAACCGGTAATCACTTCGGGGCCCGGCAGCGGCTCAATCGGAAACTGAACGGCGCGGCTCAGCGGCGAATCCGGCGAGCATGAGACCCCAATCGTCGCGGCGCCCATCGCCCTGGCCTCTTCCACTGCGCCCAGCACATAGGGCGTCCGCCCGCTCGCGGCGATCCCGCACAGTACGTCTGTGGCCTTGAACCCGTGTCTGCGCAGATCCGCCGCGCCAGCCTGAGGCGAATCCTCTGAGCCTTCCGTCGCACTTCGGAGGGCACCCTCCCCGCCGGCGATAATCCCATTGACCATCGTTGCCGGCACATTGAACGTCGGCGGACATTCGGAAGCATCCAGAACGCCGAGCCGCCCGCTGGTGCCCGCGCCGGTGTAAAACAGCCGGCCGCCTGACGACAGGGCCTTAACAATCGTGTCCACCGCCGCGGCGATCCGAGGTAACTCGGCCTCCACAGCCAGCGCCACCTTCTTGTCTTCCTCGTTGAACACGCGCAGCATATCCAGTGTCGGCAGCGCGTCAATGTCCACGGAAGCAGGGTTGACCTGCTCGGTCATCAGGGCGCCGAGGTCCAGCGGTTCCGCCATTCGAATTCCTCAGTAGTTCTTCTTCTCGATGCGTGGCCGCTCGGCACGGCTCATCGACTTCAGAGCCGCCAAGGCCGGGTCCGCATGCTCCAGCGCGCCCAGGTCGGACGCGACTTTCTCAATGGCGCGCGCCACATCGTCGACATCTTCTTCGTCGCCCAGCAGCAGGAACTGTGGCAGCCAGACCGCCTCCGCGTACGCCGCGCGCTCCGACACCGGGCACTTCGAAGCAAGGTAATCCACGGGTTCGTCGCGGCCGTGCGTCAGTTGCGGGAAATCCTCGGGTGACACCTTGAACAAGTCGCTCCCGTACACGGGCTCGTAGAAGCGCCCGTCGGCTGGGACGCCTTCCGCATCCAGCGCCGCCACAAACATATCGCGTTTCACGATCGGCGCTTCGGGCCGGTATTGGAACACGTAGCAATAGATCGCCTCGCGCGTGATGCCCGGCTGCGGCGGCAGCGGCCGCACTCCGGGGATCTGTTCGAGCGCCGCCGACAGCCGTGCCGCATTCCGGCTGCGGCGTTCGGCCAACTCCGGCAGCATTTCAAGCTGGCCCAACAGCACCGCCGCCTGAAACTCTGTCAGCCTGTAATTCGAGCCAATCACGCGCCGCCCGAATTGGTCGGTCTCCGACGCGCGTCCGCAGTTCACATAGCTCTGGATCAGCTCGAACATCTCCAGGTTCGACGTGATCACAATGCCGCCTTCGCCCGACGTCATCAGCTTCGACGACTGCATCGAGAAGCAGCCGATGTCGCCCATTGACCCCGCGCCTCTTCCCTTGTACTGCCCGCCATGCACATGGGCGCAATCCTCAATCACGCGCAGATTATGCTCTCGCGCCAGGGCCAGTAACCCGTCCATCTCCGCAAACCGCATCGCCAGATGCACTGGCAGAATCGCGCGAGTCCTCGGCGTGATCTTCCGCCGGACATCCTCGACGTCCAGGCTGTATGTGTCGGGGTCGATGTCCGCAAACACCGGCACGCCGCCCGCAAACAGTACTGCCGTCGCCGTGCCATCCCATGTGTAGGCGGGGACAATCACCTCGTCGCCAAACCGGATGCCCGCCGCTTGCAGCGCTACCACCAACGCCACAGTCCCGTTCACCAAGGTGCAGCCGTAACGCGCGCCGTGATAGTCTGCGAACTTCTCCGCGAATTCGGCGGCGTACCGGTTGGGGAACGGGAATCCGCCCCAATTGCGAGTCTCAAGCACGTCCAGCAGCCGCCGCCGGTCGTTTTCGGTGTACTGGGGCCACGGGCTGAACGGTTTTCTCCGAACTGGCTCGCCCCCAAGAATGGCAAGTGCGCTCATGAACTCCTCAGTGTATCGGAAGCTTCTGACGGCGATAATCTTCTCACATCTGTGCGCAACCGCCGCGGTTTGGACAGTCCGCCTGGAGGAGCCCACTGGCATCGAGCGGCGCACGGGCGAAATCGTGCGTGTTCCTGTTGCTAATCTGGGCGGTCACGCCTCCGGCTACCGGGTCGCCGACATGCAGGGCAGGGAAGTGCCGGCCGAAGTTCGTGACGGCCAACTGCTGTTCCCCGCCTCAATCATGGGCGGTGCCGTCGCCGAATACCGCATCACTTGCTGCCAGCCTCGCGCTGCCGCCATTGAATCGCAAGTCGCCGCCGGCACGCTACCCTCCGGCCGCGTTGAATTGAAGAACGACAGGGTTCGCGTCGTCCTCGATCCGCGCACCGGCCATATCGTGGAAACCTACGCGCTGCACGCGGGGCCTCAGCGGATGCTGAATCTCGTCGAGACTACGCCCGACCAGCGCGACCCGCACGACATTCAGCCGCCGAACAGTCCTGCCCCGCAGGGCCCCGCCTCGCCGGTCCCGGGCCCGAACACCGGCTGGGGACCCGTGCATGAGATTGGAGAGGTGGCCGGAATCGACATCCAGCCGGGGGTGTTGTCGGCTGTGGTCCGTGTTCGCGGCAAATCGAGTTCATGGGAAATTGCTCTCGACGCGGAGAGCGCAGTTCTGAGGATCAAATCTGACGCGGGCATCCGCTTTGCGTCGGTCTCCGCCACCCCGCACATGCCGTTCAACCGTTGCGTGGACGGCAACGAGTACCTTTGGCCCACCGGGCCCGGCAGCGGCGAGCCTCCCGATCATGAAATCGGCCCGCGCGCGTGGCGGCGCCCGCCGGGCGGCCATTTTGTCTACTACCACTCCGACGAAAACTACGGCGCACTCGCCATCGTCCCTCTCTCCGATGGTCTGGACTGGATCGGCGCCTGCACCAGCCGCTTCGAGGGCCGCACTGCCGATCCCAGAGGCGAACTGGCCATCGTTTTCCCGGAATGGCGCGGACAGGAAACCGCACTCGCCGCCCGCAGCGAAGCTCGCAGACTCCGGAATCCACTGCTCCTGCAGGTGACCGCCATCGACCAGGGCGAGTTGGCGCTCAACGCCCCCCTTCCGTCTGTCGAACCCGTGAGGTATGCCGAAGCGGCTCAACCACCCGCGCCCTGGTCGCAGCAAAGCGTCGATCTCGACGGCGAATGGGAACTCGCCTGGGGAGAAAAGGGCGCCGGGCCGACATCGGAGTGGCGTAAGGTCCGCGTGCCCGGCTCGGTCCATTTGCAGTGGCTCCCGCGAGAACAGATCTACACGCAGCAGGCCGCATGGGTCAGCGCCAAGGAGTGGTGGTATCGCCGCACCTTGACAGTTCCCGGTGACTGGGCCGGCCGCCGCATTCACCTCGAGTTCGGCGCGACTGACTACTACGCCGAAGCTTTCCTCGACGGCCATCGCCTTGGCCGGCATGAAGGTTATATCGATCCTTACTCCTACGACATCACGGCCCGCGTAAAGCCCGGAGCGACTCACCAGTTGCTTGTCCGCGTCTGGACACCGGTCCACTATTACTGGAAGAACCGTCCGTATACGGTGAAAGGTTCCTATGGAGGCGTGGATCAAAAACCGGACGACATCACCGCCGTCGGCATCACACGCAGCGTGCGTCTCTTGGCGGATCGTGGGACGCGTGTGAAGGATGTCGCCGTCGCCACGTTCCTCGAGACGAACCGCGCCACTCTCGCAGTCTCGCTCGAATCCGACGGTCGCGTCGAAGGGGCCGAGTGGCGCGTCAACCTCTCACCGCGCAATTTTCAGGGCGGCAAGGTCCTCGAGGCCCGTACTGCGTCGACTGGTGCGTCGGCCCGCGTCGAGTTCAAGATCGACAACCCGCAACTCTGGTGGACGTGGGACCAGGGGCGCCCGAACCTTTACACCCTCGACGCCCGCCTCGTCGCCACCGACGGCACGGTCCTCGACGCCCGGCAAATGGCCATTGGCCTTCGCACCGTCACACGCATTGGGGATCGTTTCTACCTCAACGGGCGGCCCGTCTTCCTTCGCGGCACCAACGTCTACGCCAACCTGTGGCTCTCTGAGATGGGCCGAAAGGAGTACGAACGCGACCTCGAGGTCATTTCAAAGATGAACGTCAACCTCATCCGCCTCCACTGCCACTTCGAGAACCCGGAATTCTACGAGCTCGCCGACGAGCGCGGCCTCTTTATCTGGCAGGATTTCCTTGAGGCCTGGTACCCGCGCGACACTGAGTTCTCCCGCCACGCCGCCGCGCTCTTCGACAACCACATCCGCATGGTACGCAACCACCCGTCGGTGATGGCCTGGGCGCCCTCCGATGAAGAGGACCTCTTCAATTACGCGGATCTCTCCAAGCATCTGGCCGCCCGTGCCGCGCTCCTCGACCCCCAGGACCGTTGGGTCCAGCGGTCCACCGGGCGTTACGGTGACGCGCACCTCTACTACGGCTGGTATGAGGGCACCATTTGGGAGTACGCCAGAATGGACTCGCCCCTCGTTACCGAGCTCGGCGCCACCGCCCTCCCCGCCAAGGAATCGCTCGACCGGTTTCTCAAAGATAAGTGGCCCATCACCGCCCACCCTGACCTCTGGCGCTACCACCGCCTCCAATTGCCGGAGGCTGAAGGCGCTTGGGGAGACCTTTCCGGCACCCAGAGCCCCGAGCAACTCATCGGCAAGTCTCAGCGTTACGCCGCCCGGCTCTTCCAGATCGCCCTCGAGCGCGCCCGCCGGAACAAGGCCCAGGGCGCCGGGGGCATCTTCCACTTCTTCGCCATCGACTTCTGGCCGTCCATCACCATGGCCGCGGTGGACTTCTATCGCGTCCCCACGCTGGTCCACGCCCAAGTGGCCCGCAGTTTCGAGCCGGTTCTGGCGAGCATTGAGTTCGACCGCGACACGTGGAAGTCCGGCGAGCGCGTCGCCGTCGGTTTGTGGGGTATCAACGACCGCCACGAGGCCTATCCGGGCGCGGTCATCGCCTGGCGGATCGTCGACGGGAAGGGAACTATTCTGCGGATAGGGGAGTTCAGGCAGCCGATGGGGCCGGACACGGCGGCGAAGGCGGGAACTGTGGAGTGGGAAGCTGGCGCTCCAGGGGCGTACACCCTGCACGCCGAAGTGCGTGCGGGCGGAAAGGTACTCTCACGCAATCACTTCGAGTTCGCGGTGGCCCCGTAGCGAGGCCACCCTACATAGGAACTTCGGCGAACAGTTAGGCGCTAAAAGAGCTGCCGCAGCCGCAAGTCGACTTTACCTGCGGGTTGCTGAACTTGAAGCCCGAACCCTCGAGCGACTCAACGTAGTCCACCTGGGCACCGTCCAGGTAGAGCATACTGGCCTGGTCCACAAAAACCTTCAGGCCATTGAAATCATAGGTCTTATCCAGCAAGCCGGGGGCGGTTTCGAAAGCCATCGAGTAGCTGAATCCGGAGCACCCGCCACCGACTACTGCAATCCGCAAGCCGGCTGGCGCGGGCTCCTGAGCGGACAGGATTTCCTTTACCTTGCTGACAGCGGTTTCGGTCAACTGAATCATTGGGAAACGAACCCTCCTGACAAATGCTTCTCTCGAATCAAGTATAGCTTGCCTCAACAAGCTCTTCCATCTCCTAAGATGCTCCAGGATGCTGTGGAGGTTCCGTGATCTGGTATCGTGGACAGGTTACCCTGCCTGTCCGGCCCGGCGCCGAAGTCACCGTCCGGACGGGAGGCAGAGTCATCGCAAAGGTCCACGGTCCAAGGCATTCGCCGGAAACCGGAGAGCCGCCAGCAACGTCCGTAGGGGCGTATGAGCGGATTCATAGGCGTGCTCCCGACACCCAGTGCCGGATCCCGGGCCAGCGATACTCGCCAGGGAAAGGCACGCGTGGACTACCGCAAGACCGAGGAAGCAGATCTCGTCCGTAGGGTGCAGGCCCGCGACGAGATGGCATTCCGCGAAATCGTGGATCGCTACCAGTCCAAGGTCTTTTCCATCATCTACGGCATTCTGCGTAACCACAACGATGCCGAGGACATCGCGCAACAGGTCTTTGCCAAGATCTACTTCTCGATCCACAGCTTCGACTTCCGCAGCTCCCTGCTCACCTGGATCTACAAAATCACGGTCAACGAGTGTTACGACTACCTTCGCAAGAAGAAAGTGCGAAAGTTGGTCTACGAGAGCGAATTCTCCGACGATGAATCCGTCGGCATGGAGCGGTCTGAACCGGACCCCGCTCAGCCGATCGACGTCCGGCTGGCTAGACGCGACCTTGTTCTGAAACTGCTCGCCAAGGTCTCCGAGGAAGATCGCAATCTGATGCTTCTCAAGGAAGTAGAAGGTCACTCGGTGGAAGAGTTGGCACAACTCACCGGGATGAATGAGAATACAATTAAGGTCAAGTTATTCAGGGCGCGGCAGAAACTGCTGAAGGCCGCGCAACGGCTGGTGAAGGGCTCCAACCCCTTCTCGGCCGGGGTTTAGGGGTCGATCCGCCAATGACGTGGTCGAACGGAGAAAAGAACGCATTAGAGCAGCGGCCTATCGAGGCCTGCGAGCCAGGACCCAGTGCGTCGCTCCCGCTCCCCAAAGCCAGATCGAATTTTGAGGGAAGATGCTATGCATGAGCCGATCGTGGAACGCCTGGAAGAATACCTCTCCGGCAATGCTCGGCCGGAGACCGTGTCCCGGTTTCAGGAGCACTTCAGCGAGTGCGCCGAGTGCCGCGCGGAAGTGACGCTGTTCGAGCAGCAGGCCTTGGCCCTGCGCGACCTGCGCGCACCCGAACTGCTTGACCCCGCCCCCGGCTTCTACTCCCGCGTGCTGGATCGGATCGAGGCGCGGTCCTCGAATTCCCTGTGGGGGATGATCCTCGATCCCATCTTCGCAAGGCGCCTGATGTACGCCTCTGCCGCTCTCCTTCTGGTCTTCAGTTCCGCTGCCGTCACGGCCCTGAATCAGCGCGCCGTGCACGAAGCGGTGCCCTTCGAAATCATGGCCGATTCCAGCGTGCTCGCCCCCGTGGGTGAGGATGCAAGCCGTGATCGCGAAGTGGTATTCTCGAACCTCGCCAGCTACAGCGGCTCGCCGTTGCTGGTGAGAACTTCGAACTAGGCCCGGGAGCGCCAACAGATCAGTGAGCCTGAGAACCGCCGCCGCCGATCCTCGACCGAGTTGGCACCATCCCAGGATTCTTCTGCTCCTGCTCCTCGTGTTCCTCACGGGCGCCGCAGCCGGCATGTTCCTCATGCGGCTTTCCAGTTTGAACCCGACCCCGGCGTCCATCGCCAACTGGAACAAGGGCAGCCGCGACATGACTCTCGGATGGTTTAAGAGCGAGCTCGATATCACCGATGAACAGGCCCGCGAGATCGAGACCGTCCTCGACGATTACGTGATGTTCTATCAGAACCTCCAGGGCCAAATGGACGATTTCCGCTCCGAAGGCCACCAGCGAATCGTCAAGGTCCTCACTCCCGAGCAACGCAAGAAGTTCGAAAAACTCCGGGGCGATTTCACCGCCAAACTCCGCTAGCCGCTAAGCTGGTCCTCATGCGCCTGTGCGCCCTGCCCCTGCTTCTCCTCGCATCGCTCTCCGCCGAAGAACTGCGTGACCTGGAGTTCGCGCGCCCCGGCGGCACGCCCCTGACGCTCGACGCTTACCTCCCGCCGTCTCAGAAGCCCCGACCTGCCGTGCTTCTCGTCCACGGCGGAGGCTGGGAAGCCGGCGACAAGCGCACCTACATCCGGCCGTGGTTCGAGACGCTCACCGCCGCCGGCCTCGCCTGGTTCAGCATCGACTATCGCCTCGGCCCCGCCCACAAGCACCCGGCAGCCGTCGAGGACATCGAAGCCGCGCTCCGCTTCCTCCGCGCCAACGCGAAGAAGTTCAACATCGATCCGCGCCGTATCGCCATCATGGGCGAATCCGCCGGAGGTCACCTCGCCATGCTCGTCGCCTTGCGCGGCCGCGAGCATGTCAAAGCCGCCGTCAGCTTCTACGGCATTCATGACCTCGACTCCTGGGCGCGCCAGCGGGGCGGGGAACTGCCCAAGAACATTTGCGGATACCTGTCCGATACCGCGCGGGCCACGCTGAAAGACGCTTCGCCCTCGACCTATGTCAGCCGCCGCAATCCGCCCACGCTCTTTGTTCATGGCACGGGCGACAAGGGCGTTCCGTCGCAGCAGTCATCGGAAATGTGCGGCCGCATGAAACAGGCTGGTGCTGACTGCGAAGTCTTCCTGATCTCCGGCGCTCCGCATGGCGTCGAGAACTGGGAGAAAGATCCGGCGTTTCAAGTCTGGAAGCCCAAAGTCGTCGAGTGGCTCAAAGTTCAGTTGGGCGAAAAAGCGGGCGCCCACGCGGGGCGCCCCTCCCAATAAGAACGGCCGGACCGCAGCATCCGGCACACCGGCGAGTCTAGCATCCGCCCCGTTTCGCACCGATGAAATTCCAGCTACGATTGGACCGCATGCCGCCGCGCCACATCGTCTTTTACAAGCCATACGGCGTGCTGTCGCAGTTCACTCCCGGAGCCGCTGGCCATCCCACTCTCGCAAACTTCATCTCCGTGCCTGACGTCTACGCCGCCGGCCGGCTCGACCACGACAGCGAAGGCATGCTGCTGCTCACCAGTGACGGCGGACTCCAACACCGTCTAACCGATCCCAAGTTCGCTCATCCCCGAACCTACCTCATCCAGGTCGAAGGAACCCCGACGGACGCCGCCCTTGAGCCCCTCCGCCGCGGCGTGCGCATCCAGGACTACATCACGCGTCCCGCCCAGGTGCGCGTCCTCGACGTCGAGCCGCTCGTTCCGCCGCGCGATCCTCCAGTTCGTTTCCGAAAATTGATCCCCACCTCCTGGATCGAAATCACTCTCACCGAAGGCCGCAACCGCCAGGTGCGCCGTATGACCGCCGCCGTGGGATTCCCTACACTCCGGCTGATCCGCGTCGCCATCGGGCGCCTCACCCTCGACGGTCTCGAACCGGGCCAATGGCGCGAACTCGGGCATCGCGACTTGGAGGCGCTCGACATCCCGTCTCGACGGGAGGGCGCGAAGGTAACGGGACCACGCCCCGCTTCATCTAAAGAAATGCGGGGGAACCGCAATTCTAGGAAGAAAGGAAGAGGTCCAAGATGAAACGAATTGGCTCAACTCTCTTTGCTCTCCTGCTGGCTGCCTGCCTCCCCCTCGCCGCCTCTCAGAAAGGCGCTAAGAGCGGCGTCGAGGAGACGATTCAGAAGATCCGGAAGGAGATCGTCACTCTTCCGTCATACGGAGTCTTCGACGACATCCGCTTCAGCATGGATGGTGACACCGTCATTCTGAGCGGCTACGCCTCCCGTCCGACGCTGAGTGATTCAGCCGAGCGCGTTGTCCGAGACATCCCAGGCGTCGAGAACGTCGAGAACCGCATCGAAGTTCTGCCGCTCTCCCGCATGGATGATGACATCCGCGCACGCGCATACGTGGCCATCTACGGCGACAGTTTCCTCAGCCGCTATCGACCCGGCGGGGGGCCGATCATGCCCAGCATGACTCGCCGCGTGGCCGGCATCACTCAGGATCCGCCCCCGGGCCTGCACTCGATCCACATCATCGTTCGGAACGGGAATATCCTGCTCTCCGGAGTCGTGGACAACAAAACGGACCGCGACCGCGCCACCATCGTTGCCAACGGCGTCCCCGGAGCCTTCGCCGTGAAGAATGAATTGGTCGTCTCCTCCGGAAAGGAGAAGAAGACCCGCGCCAAGTAGCTCTCATTGACGGCTCATGGCAGCACAGCGCACACTCGCTTAGCAGTTGTCATGAGCCATCGCTTGTTCGAACTCATCTCCGGAATGGTGTTCCTGTTGATCGCCGCGGGCCACCTCGCCCGCATCCTCCTAAAGGTGCGCGTCGCTCTTGAAATTGGAGCTGAGAGGACTCTCATCCCCATGTGGCCCAGCGTGCTGGCAGCCATCGCGACGGCATACCTGGCCGTGCAAGCTTTTAGACTTGCTCGATCAGCGATTCGGAACTGAATGAACTTGGATTTTTCTGGCGGAGAGGGAGGGATTCGAACCCTCGATACAGTTTCCCGTATACACGCTTTCCAAGCGTGCGCCTTCAACCACTCGGCCACCTCTCCTGGGGGCTTGGGCATGGCGCGGAAGCGCCCTGCCAGTGCGGGGTTTCAATGTCAGTTTAGCATGCCGGGGTCAGTGGATCGGAACGCCCTGATACAGAAAATCGCGGGCTCTCAACCACCACTCGGCACCGTTCGGGGCCGGGCCTTTCGACTTGCACATCGCGTCCAGGTCCGCATGCCCAGCCGCCTTGGCGATCATCGTTCCGACACCCTCGTGCGTCTCGGCCTTCTCGCGGCTCATCGCGATCTCAACGTCCTGCGCGGCATTTCTCAAGGCCACCGCCCGTAGCGTTTCGACCGGCTGCGCCGCCTCCTTTGCGGCAGCTTTCCCGCCGCACAAGTACGAGCGCAGCGGCGCCTCCCCGTACTGATCCGCCCGTCCCGCGACCGGAGCCAGCGTCCCGCGCGCCTCCGCTTTGCCCGGCGCAGTCATCTCTCTCACCCTGATCTCCATCGGATAGATCACCCAGTGATCGCCCACGTTCAATTGCGCTTCCATGCGGAAGCGGCCCGAAGGCGTCTTCGGCGGAATGAAGATGTCCAACAGGTACGTCTGCACCTTCTGGCCCTCAGACAGCATCGCGCCGTGCGGCGTCGCCACCGGCTTCAGCTTGTCCGGGATCCACTCGTCCCCCACGGTCGCGTACTGCTCCTGGTAGAGCGTGTATTGCGCCGTGTTGTCCGGGTTCTGGCCGATGTAGAGGTTGTACTGCACGGCCCTCGGCGCTTCCACCACGATGCGCAGCGTCAGCCACCCGTTCCGCGGCACTGCCGGCGAAATGATCTCCCGTTGGCGCGGCACCCGGTCGGCCTTCACTACGGCCCCGTCCGGTCCCACCCGCTGAAATTCCGAGAGCACCGAAAGCCGCTGGCCGCTCAGGGATGCACCCAGAGCGGCCAGGAGAACTGCGAATCGGACTGTTGTCGCGGAACTCAAGTCAGGTCGAATTTATCCTGGTGAAGCAGCGGGTCGGATGTGACCAGGACAGGCCTGCCGAGGATCTGCTCCAGTTCTTCCAGGTATTTGTTCTCCACAGACTTTAGCACCTTTGAGACTTCGGGATTCACCCTCAACAGGCAATCTTTTCCATCCACAACTTTGGCGTACTTCTGCGCCTGGCTGATGATTTCCGTAATCACCGTCTGGACGCTCTTCACATACCCGGCGCCTTCGCAGTACGGGCAAGGCGCGCACAGCGTGCGCTCCAAGCTCTGCTTTACGCGCTTGCGGGTAATCGCCACCAGTCCGAAATCGTTGAATTGCAGGATCTTGTACGGCGCCTTGTCGGCCTTCATCGTCTCTTCCAGCGCCTGCATCACCTTCTGGCGATTCTTGCGCTCGTCCATGTCGATGAAGTCCACCACGATGATGCCGCCCAGGTCGCGCAGCCGCATCTGCCGCACGATCTCCTTCACGGCCTCGAGGTTCGTTTTGACAATCGTGTCTTCCAGCCGGTTCGACTTGCCGACGTACTTGCCCGTGTTGACGTCAATCGCCACGAGGGCTTCGGTCTGGTTGATCACGATGTACCCGCCGGACTTCAGCCACACCTTCGGCCGGAGGGCCTTTTCCAGCTCCTGCGTGATGCCGAACGCGTCGAAGATCGGCTCCGGGCGAGTGTACAGCTTCACCCGGCTCAACAGCCCCGGCGCGAATCGCTCCACCGCGTGCAGTACCTGCTCGTACAGGTCTTCGCTATCGACCCAGACGGCCTTGAACCCTTCGGTCAACTGGTCGCGCAGCAGCCGCTCCACCACTTCCACATCGTGATGCAGCAACGCCGGAGCGCGGCGCTTATCGGCCTTGTTCCGGATGTCCTGCCAGAGTTGCGCCAGGTACTGCATGTCCCGCGCGATCTCTTCCTCGCTTCGGCCTTCGCCGGCCGTGCGCATGATGTAGCCGCCCGGAACGCCTTCCTGGTACTTCTGCAGGATCCGCTTCAGCCGCATGCGTTCTTCTTCAGT
Source organism: Bryobacteraceae bacterium (assembly GCA_050789245.1). Lineage (GTDB taxonomy): Bacteria > Acidobacteriota > Terriglobia > Bryobacterales > Bryobacteraceae > PNKE01. Next base: position 131,935 of record JBOZRR010000014.1, read on the forward strand.
CGAGATCTTCCGCGAAACGCCGAAGTGCTCCACCGTCGGCATGTAGACGACATAGCGGCCCGGCAGAGCGATGTGCGACGTGATCCGCGCGCCCTTCTGGCCCAACGGCTCCTTCGCGATCTGGACGATGATCTCCTGGCCTTCCTTCAGCAGGTCGCTGATGGAAGGTAGCGGCGGCTTCTCGCGGCGCTCGGCCCGCTCCGGCCGCTCACCGCGCTCCGGACGTTCACTGCGCTCACTACGCTCGGTCCGTTCGGTCCGTTCCGGACGCTCGGCGCGCTCCGGTTCGGCCTGCACTTCAGCGGGGGATTCGGCCAGCGCCTCCGCGCGGCCCTCCACAGCCTCGGCCTCGGGGGCATTCTTCCCGCCCCGCCCGCGGCGCCGGCGCGACACGCGGTGGCCCAACCGGCCACCCTGTGCCCGCAGCGTCGCCGTCAGGCTCTGCGGCTTCCGGGCAGGTTCGACGCCTTCCTCTTCCGTGGCCTGCGCGATGCCCTCGCCTGATTCTTCGGAGGCTTCCACGGCCGGCGCGGCCTCTTCCTCGGCCTGCGGAGCGGTCTCCTCCGCGGCTTCTTCGGAAACCTCGGCCGCCGCTTCCGCTTCCACAGCTTCAGGCTCGGCTTCCGCCACCGCTTCGACCTCAATCTCGGCTTCGGCTTCCGGCTCCGCCTCGACATCAGCTTCCGGCTCGGCCAGCGTCAGTTCCCCGGTCTCATCCAGAGCCTCGACGCGATCGAGAATGGACTCCACCGCATCCTCGGCTGCCTGCTCGTAAGCGGCCTCTTCGAGGGCCTCCTCGACTTCAGCCTGTTCAGACTCCGCAGGTGCCGCCACCGCTTTGCGGTACTTTGCCAGTGACTCGCCGGGCAGCAGTATCACCTCGCTCACCGATTCGGCGGCTTCAGGCTCCGTACTCTCCCCGGCTTCGGCCTCGGTTTCCGCCTCCGCCGTCTCTTCAGTTTCGTTCTCACCCGATGCCGCGTACTTCGATTCTGGGAATCCCCGGCCGCCCCGGCGGCGCCGGCGGGACCTGCGTCCACGACGCTCGCGCTCACCTTCCTGCGGCGGCTCCGCGGTCCTGGCGGCGGGCTCCTCGACCTCGACCGCGGCCTCTTCCGTCACCGCGGGGGTGGCGACGGGCTGCGCCTCGCGCACGGAATGGCGTTCACGATCCCGATCCCGGTCGCGGTCCCTGCCGCGATCCCGGTCCCGTCCCCGGCCGCGACGGCTCTGGGGCTCTTCCACTTTCTCGACCTCGTCGCCATGCTCGTCGAAGAAGTCCGAGACGTACAGGAACGTATCCCGCTCCAGGCCCAGATCGACGAACGCCGACTGCATGCCCGGCAGCACCCGGGTCACTCGGCCCTTGTGAATGCTGCCCGCGAGGGAATACTCGTTAGCCCGCTGGAAGTACACTTCCACGAGCTGTCCTTCTTCCAGAATCCCGACTTTTGTCTCGTGCTGGCTCTGGCTGACTACCAGTTCCTTGGATGACATCAAGAATCCTCCACTTCGGTGAGCGATCACCCAAGTGGGGGAGTGCGGCGGGAGTGACACTCTGCGGCGACTGGTGAACCTCCGGCTCGATTCACTCCGTCCGGAGGCTGCGTTCAGTTCCTAAATCCTAAGTTCGGCTGCCGGCCGGCCTGCACCCCCTCGGTGCGGCCAACCTCTACACCCGCTGCTCCGTCGGGAGCAGGTCTCGAAATCTTGCTGAATTCACCGTGCCGCCGGTTGCTTCCAATCCGGCTGCTCACTCACTCGAATCTCGCTTCACGCTACTGAACGCCGGAGCCGGACGTTATTCACCAGCCCCAGCATCATGAATGCCGTCAACATGCTCGATCCCCCGTAACTCACCAGGGGCATCGGGATGCCCGTTACGGGCATCCACCCCACCGCCATCCCCGCGTTGATCGTCAACTGGAACAGCAGCAAGGCACAAACTCCCATGCAGATGAACATCCCGGCCCTATCAGGTGCCGATTGCGCGTTCTGCACCACCTGCATGATCAGCAGAAAATACAACCCAAGCAAAACCACCACGCCGACGAAGCCATGCTCCTCGGCGAAGGCCGAAATCAGAAAATCCGTATGAGTCACCGGCAAGAAGCGGAGCTGCGTCTGGGAGCCTTGCGTCACTCCCTTGCCCCACATTCCACCGGCTCCCACGGCGATCTTCGACTGGATCACCTGGTACCCACTGCCCATCGGATCCCGCCCCGGATCGAGGAAGGTCTCCAGTCGGGCCTTTTGGTAATCCTTCAGGAGAAACCAGCCGGCCGGTAACAGCACCGCCATCAGCGCCACGACCACCGCCGCGTGCTGCCAGCGCATGCCGCCCAAAAATAACCCAATCACCAGAATCGGCAAGTACGTCAAAGACGTGCCCAAATCCGGTTGCGAGGCCACCAGCACCAGCGGAATGCCCACTAGCACTCCCAGCCTCACCAAGTCCCGAATCTCCAGCCGGTCACTCTTCACCTCGGCCAAGTATCGGGCTACCAGTAATACTATCACCAATTTGACGAACTCCGACGGCTGAAAACGGAACCCAAATCCCAAGGGAATCCAACGCTTTGAGCCCCAGACCATCCGCCCCACGATCGGCGTCAGCAACAGCAGTACCAGCGCAGCTCCATAGAGTATGGGGACTTGCCCCAGCAGCGTGTGGTAATCGATCTTCGTCACGATCCACATGGCCACCAGGCCGCCCGCCACCCACACAATCTGCTTCCACCAAGCCGAGGCGCTCACTGTGTCCAGGGTCGCGCTGTAAATCTGCAGTACCCCCAGCGCCGTGATCGCCAGTGCCAGCAGGATCAGCGGCCAATCCAGATCCCGAAGCCCGCGGTAGCTCGCCATCAGCGGGTGGCCTCCACCGGGCGCCGGTCGATTCGCGCCAGGTCCGACTTCGGCTTCGCCTCGGTCTCCTTCCGGGCCTTCTTGTCGAAGTACGCTTTGATGACGTCCCTGACAATCGGAGCCGCCAGGTTGCCGTGCTCGCCGTTCTCGAACAGCGCCGCGACGACGATCTCCGGCGCCGACCTCGGCGCGAAGCCGACAAACCACGCGTCGTCATGATAGTCCGAGCCGAGCTTGCCGCTCTTCACCAACTCCACCGACGCGCGCTGCGCCGTGCCCGTCTTCCCGCACACCTCAACGCCCGGAATCCGCGCTGACCCGCCCGTCCCGCCGCCGTTCACCACCGCCCACATACTGTAGAGAACTTTATTGATGTTCTCCATGTTGAAGTCGCCCTTGTGGGCAGGCTCCATGTTCTTGCCGTCCTTCACCAGGTGCGGGCGCATCCAAACCCCGCCGTTCGCCAGGCCGCCGATCGCATGCGCGAGTTGAAGCGGCGTCAGCGTCAGGTACCCTTGGCCGATCGCGACGGAAATCGTCTCACCCGCGTACCACTTCTCGCGCAGCGCACGGATCTTCCAACTCGACGACGGCAGCACGCCCTCTTTCTCCTGCGGCAGGTCAATGCCCGTCTTCCGCCCCAGTCCCGCCAGCTCGGCATACTTTGCGATCCTGTCGATGCCCAGCATATTGCCGACCGTATAGAAGAACACGTCGCAGCTTTGCGCCATGGCTTGGATCATCCCCACCGTTCCGTGGCCGCCCTTCTTGTGGCACTTGAAATACCGGCCGTAGAAGTTCGCCCCGCCGTGGCAGGTGACGTGGAAGTTGTCGTCGATCAGGCCCTCTTCGAGCGCCGCCAGCAGCACCAGCGGCTTGAATGTCGATCCCGGTGACAACTGCGCCTGAAGCACGCGATTGAACAGCGGCTTCGCCGGATCGTTCAGCAGCGAACTCCACTCGCCCGGCCGGATGCGCCCCACAAAATGGTTCGGGTCGTAGCTCGGCGCGGAGACCATGGCCAGCACCTCGCCGGTTCTGGGGTCGAGTGCGACCACCGCTCCGCGTTTGCCCTCCAGCGCCAGTTCGGCCACTACCTGCAGGTCCAGGTCGATGGTTAGCCGCAGGTCCTTGCCGGGAATCGCTTCCTGCACGCCCAGCACCTCGCGCGTGTTCATGCGGTTGTCCACCACCACGCGGCGCTGCCCGTCGACACCCTTCAGCACTTCGTTGTAGTAGCGCTCAATGCCGAGCTTGCCGATAATGTCGCCCGGATTGTAGGCTGCCCACTCCGGCGAGTTCAGCTCCTGGTCGTTGATTTCACCCACATACCCAAGTAAGTGTCCACCGATCCCGGCCCGCGGATACACTCGGAACTGCGACCGGATCAGCTCCATCTCCGGGAACGCATCCTCGCCGCGGTGCGCCTCAACGAACGTCAACTCCGCCGGCGACAGCTCTTCTTTCAACGAAATCGTGTAGAAACTCGGCCGCCGCTCGAAGCGCTTCACCTTCGTCGCCAGTTCCCCCGGGTCCAGGTTCAACCCTTCGGCGATCGGCCGGATGTGGTCCTCGCGCAGGTTCTCTCGTGACAGAATCAGCCGGAATGACTCGTGATTGTCGACGATCACTCTCCCGTCACGGTCCAGGATCTGGCCGCGCGGCGCGGGGATTGGCAGGGCCTTGATCCGGTTCTGCGCCGCTTTTTCCGAGTAGATCTGCTCGTTGCGAACCTGCAGGTTCCAGTAGCCGCCCATCAGCACTAGGAAACAGCACACCACCACCCACTGGAAACCCGCGATCTTGCCCAGCGCGAACTTGATGTCGTCGCGCAGCAAGGGCCTGGTCGGCGACGGATCGGGCTGTCGTTCTTGTGGAATGTGGCGCACGGCTACCCGCGATCTTCCCCTTACCGGCTGTCTGCTTTCAGTCTATCCAAGATCATGTAAAACGGAACCGCAACCACGGCGTTTAGGAACGCATAAATCACCGTTTGCGGCGCCTGAAGGTCGATGTTCTGCCCCAGCAGGCCCGTCGACAGGCCCCACACGAAGAACTGGTGCAGCCCGAAGAACAGGAACGTCACCGTGAACCGCAGCGCCGGGTTCTCGACGTCGAATCGCATGCTCACCGACGCCGAGAAGTACCCGATCAACGTCTTTGCGATGCCGAACAGACCCACCGGATGATGCGACAGCGAATCCTGCAGCAATCCGATCGACATCCCTACCACCGCCCCCGCCAGAGGCTGACGACGCATCAGCGAGAAGTAGATTGTTACTAGCAGCGGCAGCTCCAGGTATGACAGCGTCTCGATGAAACGCGGCACATAAACCTGGAACAGAATGGCCGTCAGCGGAATTAGAATCCAGACCGCCGGCCTGAAGCGCGAAACGCGCGTGATTCTCGGTGCTTCCGCCGCCAGCCTGTCGTCGTATTCCATTACTGTTTGCCCGGAAGGGGCTTCCCTTGCGGCACCACCGGCGGAGCGGTCTGGGCCGGCGGCTCACCAGCGCCCGGTGTCGGCGTAGGTGTTGGCGTCGGGAGATTCGCCGCTGGTGCACGATTGAAGTCTGGCGGACGCCCCGGATTGCCTCCGAAATTGTGCCCCTGCGCTGCGCCGATCTTCCTGTACTTGTCGACCAGCCTGTCCGCTTCGGTCCCCTGGCCGTTTGCCGGCGCTTGCGACGGCTCCGCTGACGTCTGGTCCTGGGGAGGCGCGGGCAGAATCTCGATTTCGCCGGGGTCCGGCTTCGGCGGATCAGGAATCGCGTCATGGACGCCTTCCGTCACGATCAGCACCTCATCCACGCCCTGCTGCACCCCGCTCGGCTCCAGCACCACTTCCTTGCCGCCGCGCCCTTCCTTCACCGATTTCGTCACCCCCACCGGCAGGCCTCTGGGGAAGATCCGGTCATCGCCCGTCGTGTAGAACCACTCCCCCACCTCCACCGTCATCTCGTTGCCGATGTGGTCCACCTGGATCTGCGCCGACCCCGTGCCCTTCACCGTCCCCCGCACCCGGTTCTTCTGCGAAATCACGCCCGCCGCGAAGCCGTTGCTAGTCAGCAGCATCACCTGCGAAGCCGTCGGATACGCCGCTACCACCTTCCCGACGATCCCTTCCGGCACAATCACCGCCATGCCTTTCTTCACCCCGTCCACCGTGCCGCGATCCACGAACACCACGCGAGAATTCAACCCCGTGCCCGTCGCGATTACCCGCGCCGCCAGCGTCTTCGACGGCGTCCGTGTCCGGAACATCTCGAGCGCCCTGGCCCGGTCCGCCAGCTCCAGCTCCGCCTTCAAATACTGGTTCGCCAGACGCAGCTTCCCGACCTCCGTCTTCAGCCGCTGATTCTCGCCGCGCACGTCGCGCAGCACGAAGTAGTCCGAGAAGAACCCGCCCGCGCCCCCGCGTACCCATTCCGTAACGCGCGCCAATGGTGTTACAGCCGTGACGGCCCACACGCGCAGCAGTCGGGCGTCGTCTCCCGCTTTCACCTGCCATGCGAGCAGCAGGAGCTGCCCCACCAGCAGTAGAAGCAGCACGGTCAAATTGCGGTACCGGCTGAGGAAGGTTTCCATCGCACTTGGGCTTACATCGGCAAGCCCCGTATTCTTCCAGACGCTACTCGATCGCGATTCGGCGCAGCAGCTTGAAGTCGGTCAGCATCCGCCCCGTGCCCAAAACCACGGACGCGAGCGGATCCTCGGCGATCGACACCGGCAGCCCGGTCTCTTCGCGGATTCTCGTGTCCAGATTCTTCAGCAGAGCCCCGCCACCCGTCAGCACAATGCCCCGGTCGCTGATGTCCGCGCTCAACTCCGGCGGAGTCCGCTCCAGGGCCACGCGAATCGCATTCATGATTGTCGCCACGCATTCGCCCAACGCCTCGCGGATCTCAGCGTCCTGGATCACGATCGTCTTCGGCACGCCTTCGATCAGGTTGCGGCCCTTGATCTCCATCGACAGCGGCTTCTCCAGCGGATATGCGCTGCCGATCTGCATCTTGATCTGTTCCGCCGTGCGCTCGCCGATCAGCAGGTTGTACTTCTTCTTCAGAAACTGCATGATCGCGTCGTCCATCTCGTTGCCGGCCACGCGGACCGAACGGGAATAGACGATGCCCGACAGCGATATCACCGCGACGTCCGTCGTGCCGCCGCCGATGTCCACCACCATGTTGCCCGAAGGCTCCGTGATGGGCAGGCCCGCGCCGATGGCGGCCACCATGGCCTGTTCCACCAGGTGCACTTCGCTCGCTTTCGCGCGGTAGGCCGAATCCACCACGGCCCGTTTTTCCACCTGCGTGATCTCGCTCGGCACGCCGATGACGATACGCGGGTGCACCAGCATCTTCCGCCCGTGCGCCTTCTGAATGAAGTAATTCAGCATGCGCTCGGTCACCTTGAAGTCGGCGATCACGCCGTCCTTCATCGGCCGGATGGCGACGATGTTGCCGGGCGTACGGCCAAGCATGTCCTTGGCCTCCTTGCCCACGGCTTCTACCTCGCCGTTCGTCTTGTTGATGGCGACAATCGACGGTTCGTTCACGACGATGCCCTTGCCCCGCGCGAACACCAGAGTGTTCGCCGTGCCTAGATCGATGGCAAGATCCGAGGAGAAAAGACTAAAAAGAGACCGGATGTTCATAATGAAAATCGGACTGCAACTGAGGGGTCTTCAGAGAAGATCGGAGCCGCGCAGACACACGAACTCTACCCAGGCAGCGCCCGGTTCCTCATTGAGAGTATCATAGCCGCGCCTGAATGGGCCGGTTCAGCCCCCGCCTTTCCGCCCCAATTACAGGATATATTCTTTGCTCTTGAACTGCGCAAGGTCGCGCAGCAAAAAGAACACTCTCTCGATCGCTTGGCGGTGCTTCGCCTTGTCCGCCACGTCCGTTTTGCGCATGAACTCGACGATCTTCGCCACCGTCTGACCCACCTCCGGAAACACTTTCTTCACCGCCGCCTCATACCGTTCCCGCCCCGGCCACTGTACCCCCTCCAGACCCAGCCGCACGTTCGCCAGCTCCGCGGCCTGCTGCACCCGAAGGCACCGGTCCGACTCCGATGGCCGCACGCCCGTCTCCAGCCCGTCCACCGCCTTGTCCAGCGAATTCAGCCAGAACGGCACATAGTCGATCCCGCGCCGTTCCTGCTCCTTCCGGATCAGCGCGTGCTGCACCACCTCGCCCGTCTGAATCGCCAGGCATCCCGACAACCCGGGCAGAAACACGGCCGAAGCATACTGCTGCGCCAGCACCCACGCATGCCCAAGCTCGTGCGACAGCACCGCCTCTTCGTAGCCTGCGATCTCCGGCAGCCGCCTCCCGTTCACCAGCACCAGGAACGATTCCTCACCCGGCTTCTTGTGGTTGATCATCGCCGCATACATCCGCTGGAACTGCCGCGCGAAATCCTCCCGGCTCAGATATGCCCCGAACAGTTCCGCCTTCGGCGTCCCCTCCGGCAGCGACATCGTCAGCCCGTCTTCGCTGTACCGCACTTCGGCCAGCAGCACAGGCTTGCCCGACGTCTTTTCAATCTCTTCTTTCCACGGGATCAGCTTCGCCGGAAACTCGATTGCGCCCGCGCGAAGCGCCAGGAAACACAGCAGCAGAAGCACTCGCCCCATACCCTCAGAGTACTGTGCGATCATCGGTTCTGGGAGCCCGCGTGCCCATCGACGAGCGTCAGTTTTATTCCGAATCCCAAACCACCAAGCCCGCCCGGCTCAACTGTCCCTTCTGCAGGACCATGAACGACTACGAGCTGCGCTGGCTCGTCCGCACCAAGCGCGACCGCCTGCCCGGCCGCGGCGACGAGCGGGACCACGCCAAGTTCGCCAAGGCGCAAAGCTACATGGTGCTGCTCGACGACAAAATGCGCTGCAAGTCGCCCCGCTGCGGCCGTACCTTCGACGTCTCCGGCGTCAAGACCACCGTCCTGCTGTGATCTCCCGCCGCTCCCTGCTCACCGCTCTGCCACTGCTTGCCGGCTGCGGCAAGTCCGGCTCCGGCTACCACGGCTTCGCCTATGTCGCCGCCGCGGGCAGCCGGTCTGTCGCCGTCGTCGATCTCCTCGCCTTTTCCGCCCGCGAGCGCATCCCGCTCGACGCTTCGCCCATCTCGCTGACCCGGACGGAGAAACGGCTCTACGCCGTTCTGCCCGAAGCCCACGCGCTCGCCGAGATCGACACTGCCGCGCGCAAAGTCGCCCGCCGCATCCCGCTTCCAGGACCGCCCGCCATGGCCCGCCCCGACGATGCAGGCGCCAAGGTCTGGTGTCTGGTCTCCGACGCCCGGCCGGCCCTCGTCCCCATTCACGCCGAAACCGGCAAGGCCGCCGCGCCCATCCCGCTCGCCGGAACCCCGCTCAGCTTCGCCCTCTCGCCCGTCAAGCCGGAAGCCGCAGTCACTCTCGAATCCGGCGCCGTGCAGTTCGTCGACCTTTCCGCCTCGCGCGCCTTGCCGCCTGTCGAACTCGCGCCCGGTCTCGGCTCTCTCCGCTATCGCAGCGACGGCCAGGTCCTGCTCGTCGCGGAGCGCGGACGCCGCCTCGTCACCATCCTCGACACAGTCTCACGCCGCGTCATCGCCGAGCTTCCCCTCGCGCTCTCGCCGGACCACCTGACCATGAAGGAGGACGGCGGCCAACTCTTCATCACCGGCGAAGGCCTCGACGCCGTCGTCATCGTCTACCCCTACCGCACCGAAGTCGCGCAGACCTCGCTTTCCGGACGTCACCCTGGCCGCATGGCCGTCTCCACCGATCCGCCGTACCTGTTTGTCGCCAACCCCGAGGCCGGCTCTGTCTCAGTCTTCGACATCGTCACGCAGAAGGTGGTCGCTGTCACCGGCGTTGGCGCCCGTCCTGGCGCCATTACCGTCACGCCCGATCAGCAGTATGCTCTCGTGCTCAACGAAGGCTCCGGCGATATGGCTGTCATCCGCATCAGCGCCATCTCGCCTGGCCGCGAGAAGCGTGCGCCGCTCTTTACGATGATCCCCATCGGCGAACAGCCGCTCGACCTTCGCGTCGTCCCCGCCTGACCGCCCTGGCTACTTCTTCGGCGGCACGATGAACTCGCCTTCGCGCACGCCGTAATCCTTCGGCATCTCGCGGTAGTCCTTGCCGTTCCGCGCGTTCCAGTCCCACACCACCTCGCCTGCCCGCAGCGTCATCTCGCAGAACAGCCGCCTGCGGCCCCGCAACACTGCGCGGTCTGAGTCCGCATATCCGAAATCGCCCTGCATTTCGCGGAAGACCGCGATGTCCGCGTCCGCGCCTGGCGTCAAGTGTCCTACCTCCGGATGCCCGATCATCTGCGCAGGTAGCCAGGTCGACCGTGCGATCACTTCCCGCAACGGCGCCCCCATCGCCAGAAACTTCGACATCGTCGCCGGCATGTCCATCATTCCCGAATTCATGCTCCCCGTATGCAGGTCCGTCGAGATCGAATCCGGCAGGAATCCCTGCGCCACGGCCGGCACCGCATTTCGGAAAGCGAAGCTTCCTCCGCCGTGGCCCACGTCGAACTTCACCCCTCGTTCGCGGGCCTGCCTGGGATAGTCGTACAGCTTCCCATTCTCATCCACCCACGGCACCGGAGCCCGGTATGCGTGCGTCGCAATGTCCCCCGGCCGCAGCTTTTCGCCCACAAGCTGCCAGAACGGGCGCTCGCGCTTGAAGTATCCGAAGTCCACCATGATCGGCTTTCCGGCCAGCCGCCCCGCTTCAAGCGCGCGGTCCACCGCCGTCCACGACGGTGCCTCCCAGTGTGCCGTCTTCACGCCCACCACGACATCCGCATGCTTCTTCGCCAGCCGGGCGACTTCCTCCGGCTTCATGTCCTCTTCGTGTTGTTCCACGAAGTTCGACATCATCCCGTAGCCCGCGATGTTGATGAACGCGAACACGCGCGTCTTCACCTTGTCGATCACCGTGTACCGGAAGAACTCGAAATTCCGCCACCCCGCCGATCCCGCGTCCGCCATCGTCGTCACGCCAGTCCTGAAGCTGAAATCGTCCGCCCGGATGCTGTTCTGCCCCGCCCACACCTCGGGAATCCCCGTCGTGTGGAACAGGTGCACATGGATGTCCACCAACCCCGGCGTCACGATCATCCCCGTGACGTCGTAGACCTTCGCCGCCTGCGCTGCCGGGATCTCCTCCGCCACCGCCGCCACTTTTCCATCTTTGATCGCCACGTCCCGCCGCGCGTCGATCCCGTTCTTCGCGTCGATCACCCGTCCGCCCTTCAACACCGCGTCGTAACTCTGCGCCCACCCCAGCACAGGCAGCATGAGAAGCAGAACCAGTCGCATCATGGATGCCACTATAGCGAACGCCACCCCAGCCTGCCCGTTTCACAAGAGAAAGTGTGATTTTTCCGTTACAACTCTGTTACGAGCTGCGATATACTCGCCCCAATCCTAAGGGGGTCTCCTTTAGATACCCAACCCCCTCACGGAACTTGGGAGGTCTGTCTATGCTCAGATTGCGCTGCCGGTCACTGTTAACCGGCATGGCCCTTCTCGCCTGTCTCGGTCTCGCTCCGTCGCGCCTCCACGCACAGGTTCTCTACGGTTCTCTCGTCGGCAACGTCACCGACCAGTCCGGTGCTGTCGTTCCCGGCGCCAAAGTCACCGTTCTCAACCCGTCCACCAACTTCACTCGCACCGTTGAGGCGGACGCCACCGGCGCTTACAACATCTCCGCGCTGACGCCCGGAACCTACACCGTTCGCGTGAGCCAGACTGGCTTCCAGGACGCTGTTACCACCGAGGTCCCAATCACGCTCAACAACGCCACCCGCGTTAATGTCCAGCTCCAACTCGGGCAGGTCCAGGAGTCTGTTTCCGTCACCGCCGAATCCGCTGCTCTCCTCCAGACCGAGCGCGCCGAGGTCCGCTCCGAGATGACCTCCCGGTCGCTCCAGTCACTCCCCGTCGCTCAGGGCCGCAACTTCCAGTCGCTTTTCCGGACCATCCCCGGCATCGCGCTCAGTCGCCCGCCGAACAACTCCGCGTCGAACCCCTCGCAGTCCTACTCGTTCAACGCCAACGGCGCCAGCGCCTCCATCAACAACACCCGCGTCGATGGAGCATCGTCCACCAACGTCTGGCTGCCCCACCTGAACCTGGCTTATGTGCCGGCTTTGGAGTCCATCGAGGCTGTCAACATCGTCACCAACAGCTTCGACGCCGAGCAGGGCCTCGCCGGCGGCGCTGCCGTCAGCGTCTCCATCAAGTCGGGCACCAACGATATTCATGGTTCCGCCTTCTGGTATCACGACAATTCTGCCCTTCGGGCCCGCAACTACTTCCTCCCCGCCAATCAGGGCAAGACCAAGCTGGTTTACAACCAGAACGGCGGGACTGTCGGCGGCCCCATCAAGAAGGACAAGCTCTTCTACTTCGCCAGCTTTGAGCGCACTTCCGATCGGCAAAGCGCCAGCCTCATCACCTCGGTCCCCAGCGCCGCCGTCCGCTCCGGCGATCTCTCCAAATTCACTGCGCAGATCTACGATCCGGCCACCGGCAATGCCAACGGCACCGGTCGTCTCCCCTTCACAAACAAGCTCATCCCCGAGAGCCGCCAGGACCCCATCTCGCGCAAGCTCGCTTCGTTCTACCCCCTGCCGAATCAGGCCGGCACCGGCATCGGAGAGCTAAACAACTTCTTCATCTCCGCACCCTTCCTCTTTGACCGCTGGACGCTCGACACCAAGGTCAACTACACCGTCAACGCCAACCTAAACGTCTTCGGGCGCTACTCCATCCTCGACTTCCGCATGGACTCGCCCACTGCCTTTGGGCCCGACGTCGAAGGCCCCGGCCTTACCGGCTCTCGCGTCGGCAGCCCTGGGCTCAGCTTCGGCAAGACCCATAACTACTCGGCCGGCATGAACTGGGTGATCACGCCATCGCTCCTCATGGACGGCAACTACGGCTTCGTTCGTCAGGGCACCAACGCCGAACACACTTCCATCACCCGGAACAGCGGTCTCGACCTTGGCATCCCCGGCACGAACGGCCCGGAGGCCTTCCAGGGCGGCATGCCCCGCTTCGACATCGGCGGCTACGCCTTCCTCGGAGTCGAGAACCACTACATGCCCTACTACCGCACCGACGACCAGCACCAGATGGTCGCCAACTTCACCTGGATGAAGCAGTCCCACGAGCTTCGCTGGGGCATGGATATGTACAAGCAGGGCATGAACCACTTGCAGCCGGAATTCGTCGGCGGCTCGTCACGCGGACCACGCGGCCGCTTCAACTTCGGCACAGGGCCTACCCGCCTCTGCACCGCCGCCAACTCCAGCGGCGGCTGCAGCACGCTCAGCGCCGCCGATAACGAAGGCAACAGCTTCGGCACCTTCCTGCTCGGCCTCTCCACCCAGCTCGGGAAGAACCAGCTCACCGTGGACCCCATCACCACGCGGAACTGGCAGTACAGCATGTACATCCGCGACCGCTGGAAGATCAATCGCCGCCTCACCTTCTCTTACGGCACCCGCTGGGAGTATTTCCCCGTCCCCACCCGCGCCGAAACGGGCTTCGAGCGCTATAACCCCGACACGAACATGATGGAACTCGGCGGCATCGGTAATGTCCCGAAAAACCTCGGAGTCAAGGTCGCGAAGAACATGTTCGCTCCGCGCGCCGGACTGGCCTTCCGCGTGACCGACAAGTTCGTCCTCCGCGCGGGCTATGGGCTCACCAATGACCCCTATGCCCTCGCCCGGCCGCTCCGCACCAACCACCCTGTCCTCATCGAACTTGACGTGCCTTCTCCCACCAGCCTCCTGTGGGCCGGCCGGCTCGCCGATGGCGTCCCAACCATCCCAATCCCCGACTTGGGCAATGGCATCATCCCCATTCCCAGCAACGTCACGGCCTTCACCATCCCGCTCGAATTCGATCGCGGCTACGTCCAATCCTGGAACTTCACCGTCGAACGAGAACTCGGCAAGGGCTTCAAGGGCGAAGCCGGCTACGTGGCGACTCGACAGACCCGCCAGCTCGGCTTCCAGGAACTGAATTGGGCCCCCATCGGCGGCGGCTCCGCGGGCCAGCAGCTTCGCAAGAAATTCGGCCGGACCGCGAATACCCAGCTCGTCACGCCGATCGGAAACAGCCACTACGATTCGCTCCAGGCGCGCCTCACCCGCCGCTTCTCCGGCTGGTACTCGCTGGACGCTTCGTACACGTTCAGCAAGTCCATCGCGACCTCCGGCCAGGCGAACAGCGACAACGGCCTGCGCATCAACATCCCCGAGTACTACGACCTGAACCGGAGCCTCAGCGGCTTCGACATGCCGCACAACTTCCAGCTCACCAACATCATCGAGTTGCCCTTCGGCAAAGGCCGCCGCTACCTGAATCAGGGTGGATTCGCAGCCGCTCTCGCCGGAGGCTGGCAGGTCAGCAACATCCTATCGTTCATGAGCGGCCAGCCCTTCAGCGTGGGCTCTTCCAGCGCCTCGCTGAATGCCCCCGGCAATACTCAACGAGCCGACCAGGTGAAACCCGAAGTCGAAATCTACAAGACCGTCGGCCCAGGCCAGCCCTGGTTCGATCCCACCGCATTCGCCCAGGTCAACGAGGCCCGCTTCGGCAACGCTGGATTCAACTCCATGCGCGGCCCCGGCGTCGGGAACTGGGACATCGGTATCCACCGCGTCTTCCGGATCAACGAGCGCATGAACCTCCAGTTCCGCGCCGAATCATTCAACTTCACCAACACCCCGAAATTCAATAACCCCAGCGCCACCGCGGGCTCTTCCTCATTGGGCATCGTCAACAGTGCCTACAACGAGCGTGAGTTCCGGCTCGGTCTCCGCTTCGGTTTTTAGCCCCCCATAGCCTCGCGCCGCCGGTATCCTGCCCATCACAGGATACCGGCGGCGCGAGCCTTTTTGCCTCCTACCTGCTCTGCGAAAGGCTCTCCAGCAGCAGGTACCGCGCGCGGTTCGTCTCCTTCTCCGCCTTCGTCTCCACGTCGATCCTCATCACGGCCGGCTCGGAGCCCCGGTTCAGCGCCGGCCACTTGGGCACACCCTTGCCATTCGGGTCGCCCGTCTTGATGAAATTCGCGAAGTACTCCTGCAACACCTTCGACACCTTGTGATCGTCCGGCGTCCACGCGTACACTTTGTTCGTCGCCAGGTTGCCCATCGCGTACTCGATCTCCGCCGAGTGCACCGCCCCCTTTGCCGCCGGCAGCGGCTTCGCGCCCGGCGTCGCCACCATGCCGCCCGCCAGGCCAGGCGTCTGCCCGGCCATTGATTGCGCCATCGCCGGCCTCGGCTTCGCATAGAAATACCGGTACACCGGATGGCCGCCCGTCTTCCCATGCACGTCGATCCACTTCCAAGTGCTGTAGCCGATGAAGCGGTCGCCCGAAAGGTCCGTCGCCGCCTGCATCACTTCCTCCGGAGTCGTGCCCGAATACAGCTTCAGCACCTCAGGCGCCTTGTCGCCGTACATGCCCTGCACCGCCTTCGTGTAGTTCTCCGCCGTCGGCTCACTGCCGCGAAGGATCATCCGCCCCGTCATCTCCTCCGAGTTCCACCCGGCCAGCAGCGGCACCTTGGCCTGCTTGCCGCCTTCGAAGAGCGCCGCCGGCGGCTCGGGGAAGAAGTAGCCGTCCACCGTGATCGAGAACCGCCCGCTCCCAGGCTTGCTCGCCAGTTCCAGCATCTTTTCTGATGGGATCGCCCGCAACGCCGCCAGGTCCGCCGCGCCTACCGTCTCCGCGAACTTCACTCCGACTTGCTCAGCCTGCGCCAGCGCCACCGCCGGCAGCGTCCCCAGCAGCGATCCGCTTTCGCCGATCGCTCCCGCAATCAGGTCCTTCGACAGCGGCGACGCCATCTGCGCGCTCACCGCCACCGACCCCGCGGACTCGCCCGCAATCGTCACCCGCTTCGGATCGCCGCCGAACGCCGCAATGTTCTTCTGCACCCACTTCAGCGCCGCATGCTGGTCCAGCAGCCCGTAGTTCCCCGACGCGCCTTTGCCCGATTCCTTCGACAGATCAGGATGCGCGAAGAACCCGAACAGTCCCAGGCGATAGTTCACCGTCACCGCCACGATGCCCTTCTGCGCCATGCTCTCGCCGTCGTACCGAGGCTCCGATCCGTCGCCCGCCATGAATCCGCCGCCGTAGAAGTACACCAGCACCGGCAGCTTCTCCTTGCCCGTCTTTGCCGGCGTCCAGACGTTCAGATACAGGCAGTCCTCGCTCATTCCGTTCGACCGGAAATTCATATCGCCGAACAGCGACGCCTGCATGCACCGCGGCCCGAACTGCGTGGCCTGCCGCACGCCCTCCCAGTTCTTCACCGGCTGCGGCTCTTTCCATCTGAGGTCGCCCACCGGCGGAGCCCCGAACGGGATCCCCTTGAACATCCGTATGCCCGTCGCCTGCGGCCCCGTGCCTTCCAGCACGCCATTGGCGACCGTCACCCGGTCCGCCGCCATTCCGCTGCCGGCCAGCACAACCGCCGCCGCCATTGGCACCATTTTGAGCAGCTTCATCAGAGATATTCCTCCTCAACTCGGAACGCCTGAATCATATCGCTGTTTTTCGATTCTCCTGCAACCCACTCACGCCCCACCCCGTCCCTGTGTTGAGATAAACGGAAACCTCCGAGGGCCAAGTCATGCTCCTTCTCCTCTTCCTGCTCCTCGCCCCGCAGCCGCCCGATCCAAAGTCGCCGCTCCCCGCCCACGTTCTCAACCTCTCCAGGATCCGCCGCAACGTCGAGGCCTCCGCCACCCAGGTCCCCGACTACGCTTGCCTCGAAACCATCGAGCGCTTCGGCCGAAAGGCCGCCACGGATCCCCTCCGCCAGATCGACACTCTCCAACTCGAAGTCGGCGTCATCGACAACAAGGAGGCCTACTCCTGGCCCGGCGCCGATACCTTCGAAGACGTCCGCCCCGGCGACCTCGTCTCCTTCGGCGCCGTTTCCACCGGCGAGTTCATGCAACTACTCCGCGCCGTCTTCATCGGCAACATGTCCGTCATCACCTGGCACGGCGAGGAGACCCTCAACGGCCGCCGCGCCCTCCGCTACAACTGGGTCCTCCCGCTGCTCGGCTTCCGCTCCCAGGTCAACCTGTCCGGCATCTCCGGCGAGGTCTCCCTCAAAGGCGCGTTCTGGGCCGACGCCGAAACCCTCGAACTCCTCCGCCTCGAATCACAGGCTGACGAGATCCCGCCCATGCTCCCCCTCGCCCGCATGACCACCCGCATCGACTACGGCAAAATGCCCATCCATGGCCGCACCGTCTGGTTCCCGCAGTCCGCCGAATCCCACCTCCTCCAGACCTCTGGCCAGGAGACTCTCAATCGCATCGAGTTCAGCCACTGCCGCCAGTACTCCGGCTCCTCCACCATCTCCTTCGACGATCCCGCCCCCACCGCCGCCGCCGCGCCCCCCAAGCCCCTCGAGCGCATCGACCTGCCCCCCGGCGTCACCCTCAACCTCCGCCTCGATACCGAAATCGACTCCACTCGCGCCAACATCGGCGACCTCATCACCGCTCAACTCACCGCCGACGCCGTCCTCAAGAAGCAGGTCCTCATCCCCGCCGGAGCCATCGTCAAAGGCCGCATCCGCCGCCTCGAACGCTCCTCCGAACTCACCAACCATTACGTCGTCGGCCTCGAGTTCTCCGTCATCGAAACCGCTACCCACCGCGCCCGCTTTTACGGTCTGCTCAAGTCCACGCAGAATCTCGCCGGCCTCACTACGCTCCTCACCAAAACCGGCACAAGTTCCACCCACTACTCAGGCACCTCCAGCATGCAGGGCTTTCGCCTGGAGACCGGCACCACCGAGACACTCGCCTTCCGCGACCTCCCCGGTGTCGGCACCTTCTTCATGACCGGCGACCGCTTCCGTCTCCCGCGCGGCTTTCAAATGACTTGGGAGACCGTCCAACTTCCCCGCGCCCGGAACTAGCCGCGCCTCACTTCGCGTGCAGCTTCACCCACTCTGCGTACCGCGCCATCCAGCGCTCCGCGAAGCTCCTGTCGTTATCGTCCGTGAAGAGGCCCTCCGCATCCACCCACCCATCCCGCGCGCGGAAGAACGCCTCCGGCTGCCCCATCACCGGCACATCCAGGTAGGCCAGCACATTCCGCAGATGCTGCTGTGCCATGCACGTTCCCGCCGCGCCGATTGACGCCCCAATCACCCCCGCCGGCTTGCCCGCCCACGCGCTCTGCCCATACGGCCGCGATGCATGATCGATCGCATTCTTCAGCACGCCCGGCATCGACCGGTTGTACTCTGGCGTCACGAACAGCAAACCCTGCGAGGCCGCGATCTCGCCCTTCAACCGCAGCACCGCCGCCGCCTGGTGCCCGTCGTCGTCCTGGTTGTACAGCGGCAGATCCCCGATCTCCACCGTCCGCATCTCGAACTCCGCCGGCGCCAGCTTCACCATCGCCTTCGCAAGTTGGCGGTTATACGAATCCCGGCGCAAACTGCCCACAACAACGGCAATCCTGTATTTGCTCATCTCTCACTCCAGTCGGGCAAATTCGATCCTCCCCTCATTTTGCGCTTGTCCCGCCGACCGCGCCCGCCCCACAATAGCCTCCATGTCTCTCGATGCCCCCGTTGACCTCCACGACGCCTTCACCCGCGCTTTCAACGCCGCCGGCCTCGACGCGCTCCTCGGCCTTTACGAGCCCGGAGCCGTTCTCCTCGCAGGCGGCCAACCGGCTCGCGGCCACCAGCAGATCCGCGCCGCGCTCGAAGGTTACCTGTCCATGAAGGGGCACATCGCCTTGCAGACCCTCTCTGTCACAGACTCCGGCGACGGCCTCGCCCTCCTTCACGCTGCCTGGCAGATCCGCCCTGCCGGCCAGCCCGATGCCGCACCCATCGCCACCGGCGTAACCGCCGAGGTCGCCCGCCGCCAGCCCGACGGCACTTGGCGCTACATCCTCGACAACCCCAGCGTCCCTACCGCCGCTTAGCCGCGAGCGCATCGAAGAAATCGAGCTGCGCCTTGTGCGGCGCGGGCATCGGCGCGACAGTCTCGCCCAAACGCATCGCCTGCTCCGTCGACATCGTGTACGCAGGCCACTTCGGTACGCCCTTTCCGTTCGGATCGCCCGTCTTCGCGAAGTTCGCCCAGTACGTCGACATCACCTCCGCCAGCTTCCGGTCCGCCGCTTCCCACGGCCGGTCCCACTTCCCCAGCGTATTCAGCGCATACGCGATCTCCCCCGAATGAAACGCCCCGAACTTCCGCTGCTCCGCGTTGCCCGGAGCCACCTTGTCGAACTCGTAAACGTACACCTTCCCCTTGCCCGTCTTCCCTTGCAGCCGCGCCCAGGTCCTGCCCTGCCACGCGAAGATCTGTGCCCGCCCCACAGCCCGTTGCGACGCCGCCGCCTGTTCATCCGTCTCCGCCGGAAACGCCTTCAGAAACTCCGCCGCCATCTCGCCGTACTGCGTCGCCGCCCGAGCTTTGAACGCCTCCGCCGTCGGTGCCTGCCCGAACGACACGCCGTCATCCAGGTTCCACCCCACCAGCGTCGGCACATCGTTCTGCTCGCCCGCCTCGAAGATCTCCCGCACGTTCTTGGGCACCACGTACCCGTCGATCACCGCCCCCATCCCCATTCCGCCCGCCGCGAACTTCTCCGCCGGAATCGCGCGCAGTTCCTTCAGTGACGCCGCCTTCTGCGTCTCCGCGAACTTCACCCCCGCCGCCTCCGCCTCCTTCAACGTCCGCCCTCCCATGAACGCCCCGCCGCTCTCTCCGATCGCCCTGTGAAACAGCCCCTTCGCCAGCGGCGACGCCGTCAGGTAATTTACCGCGAATGCCCCCGCCGACTGCCCCGCGATCGTCACATTCTCGGCATTGCCCCCGAACGCCCCGATGTTCTTCTTCACCCACTCCAGCGCCGCCACCATGTCCATCAGCGCATAGTTCCCCGACGCCCCTCGCCCCGACTCCTTCGTCAACTCCGGATGCGCCAGAAATCCCAACGCCCCCACCCGGTAGTTGATCGTCACCATCACCAGACCCTTCGACGCCAGCCCCTCGCCGTCATACACCGGCACGCCGCCGGACCCGCTATTGAACCCGCCGCCGTGAATCCACACGAACACCGGCAGCCGCTCGCGCCCCGTCTTCGCCGGCGTCCAGACGTTCAGATACAGGCAGTCCTCGCTCGATCCGCCCTCCATCCCCGCCTTCGAAATGTACTCCGCGCTCCACGGCCCGAACGCCCCGCTCTTGCGCTGCACGCAGTCGTTCCCGAACCGATCCGCCTTCCACACCCCCGTCCAGTGTGCCGCAGGCTGCGGCGCCCGCCACCGCAACGCCCCCACCGGAGGAGCCGCGAACGGAATCCCCTTGAACACCGTGATTCCCGCCGCTTCACCCGCCACCCCCTCCAGCAGCCCGCCTTCTACCTTCACCGGACCCTTCAACGCCCCCCACACCGGAGCCGTCATCACCATCGCCGCAATCATCGCGCTCAGCCACTTCATAATGAGTTCCATCCTTCACCGAACGAGTCGCTGTCTATCTTATTGCGCTTAGCCATGGGACACTAAGCTCGTTCGATGAAAGCCCCCAAGCCCGCCCCCTTCCGCCGCGATCCCCCTGACCTGCCCTCCGAATTCGATACCCCCGCTCAACTCTTCACCTCCGCTGACATCACCCTCAACGAGCTCCACCTCAAAGATCTCGACCACGCCAACCTCGCCACTGCCTCTCTCCGCATTGAAGGCTCTGTCCTTGAACGCATCCAGCTCTCCAGCGCCCAGCTCGGCGCCGCCGTGTGGAAAGACGCGCGCCTTATCGACTGCGACCTCGCCAACGTCCTCGCACACCGCATCTCCCTCGTCCGCGTCGAGTTCATCAACTGCCGCCTCACCGGCTTCCGCTCCGCCGCCATCGACTTCCAGGACGTCCTCTTCGAGGACTGCGACCTCCGCTACGCCCAGCTCCAAAACGGTCGCTACCGCTCCTGCGAATTCGTCCACTCCAATCTCCAGGACGCCGACCTCCAGCAAGCCGACCTCTCCGGTTCCATCCTCCGCGCCTGCAATCTCGCGCAAGCCGACCTCCGAGGCGCCAACCTCCGCAACACCGACCTCCGCGCCTCCGACATCGAAACCACCCACCTCCACGCCTCCGGCCTCCAAGGCGCCATCGTCAATCCCGCCCAAGCCCTCACCCTCGCCCGCCTCCTCGGCCTCCAGATCCGCTAACTCACCGGCGGAACTGCCAGAGGATCTTCGCATCCACCCAGTACACATCTCCGGCCGTCGTCGTCTCCCATGTCGCGCCCCAGCGCCGCGAGAAGAACAGGTACTTGCCGTCCGGAGTCACCATCGGGCAGAACTCGTGTTGGTCCGTGTTGACGCCCTCGCCCAGGTTCACAGGTTCACCCCACTGGCCGTTCGCTTGCCTGAAGGAGACAAATAGATCCCCCATCCCGCGGCCCACTGGCCGCCGCGATGAAAACACCATGTAGCTCTCATCTGGCGCGACAAACGTGTCCCCCGTCCCATGCTCGCTGTTGATTGGCGCTCCCACATTCACCGGCTCCGCGAATCGCCCGTCCGCCAGCCGTTGTGCGCGATAGAGGTCAAACTTGCCCATCCCGCCCGGCCGGTTCGACTCGAAGTAGAGGCTTCCGTCCCCCACCACCACCGGGTAGATTTCGTCGGCATCCGTGCTCACCGGCGCCGGGACCACGGTCGCTGCCGCCCACGTCCCATTCACCTTCCGGCTCATCCAGATGTCCAATCCCGGCTTCTCCACGGCGGCTGCGTGCGGATGCTGGCCCAGGAAATACAACTCCCGCCCATCCGGCGACACCGACATATCCACCGCCAGCGATTTGGCATTATCCGGGAACAGCGCCAGCGGCTGCGGCGTACTCCACTTCCCGCTCTCATACGCCGAGTGGTAGATCTTGTCTACGCCCTCCACCATCCGCGTAAAGAAGAATTCCCGGCCGTCCGGGCCAAACACGCCGTTCAACTCCACCGCCTTCGTGCTCACCACCCCCGGCGCAAACACCTCCGGAACCATCCCCGGCGCCTTCTGTCCGAAGTAAGGCAGATCCAAAAGCCCCGCCGGCCTGGAACACGCCCCCACCCCTAATAGCAACGCCGCCACCGTCAACCGACTCATCGCGCCATTCAGCATCCCGCCACTCTATCCGATCCCGCGATTTCCGGTCCATCAAAATCCCGATCACAAATATTTCGATTTGTAGAATCAACGACTTACGAATTCCGCCGGGGTGACCTGCTTTACACCGGGTGTAGAGGATTAAAACTATGTCTGAGCTGAAACAGATCGCCGCCGGCCGCAAAGGCAAAGGCGGCCCCAAAACCGAGGCCGGCAAGCACGCCGCCTCCCGCAACGCCACCAAACACGGGCTCCACGCCCGCACCCTGGAAGCCTTCGCGCCCGCTGACCGCGCGGACTTCGAGGACGTGCTCAACGAATACACCGCCCACTACAAGCCCAAGGACCTCACCGAACGCGAGCTCGTCCACCAGCTCGCCTTCAACCGGTTCCGCTATTACCGCTTCCTGCGATTCCAGGAGGCCGCCTTCAGCGACTCGCCCGACGACCGCTTCAATCTCGCCGAAATCGAGAACCACACCCGGACCCACCAGTACTTCGAACGCACCCTCACCCAGCTCGACCGCGCCTACCACCGCACCCTCCGCCTCCTAGACGACCGCCGCAAGCACGCCCTGGAGCGCGAAGCCACCCTCGTCGAAGTCGGCATCGACCTCGCAACTCAAAGAATCGAATACACTTCCGACGCCACCCTCAAGCGCCTCATGAAAAATGCGGAAACGAACTCCCAGCCCGGCAGAAACCTGATCCTCTTCCGCGCCCTAAAACCAAAAACCCCAGGCGGCTGGCATGACTACCCCCACGCCGCCTGAGGTCAACAGCCCACTTCTCACACCCGGACTACGCCTTCGCCACCTTCTCCCGCGCGGTATCCCACTTCAGGTACTGCCGCCGCCGGAAGCTCTCCACGCCCATCGCGCACACCACCACTCCGTAATAGCCCAGGTTCGCGTCGCACTTCAGGGCCTCGCCCTTGCGGATCGCGTTCATCAGGTTCCGGTGATGCAGGTCCAGCGCCTCCGCGCCCGACTTCTTGTGCGTGTACTCCTTCGCTTCCTTCGCGAACTGGCCCTGCGGCCTGATCGTGAACCCCGTCCGCGTGAATTCGAGCGTCGCCTTGTGGCCTCGAATGTGGTGCGGTACCGGCGTGTCGTTCGCCAGCGTCGACACAAGCTGCATTGTCATCCCGCCCGGATAGTCCGCCAGCACGTTGAACGTGTCCGGCACCTCGGCCTTCGAATCAGTGAATTCGAACTTGCCGCCCGTCCCCACCACATACTGGGGGAACGTCAGGTTCAGCGCCTTCAAGAGCCGGGTTGCCCGGTGGACATACAGGTCCGTCGCGATGCCGCCCGAGTAGTCCCAGAACCAGCGCCACCGGAAGTAGCGATTCGGATCCCACGCACGCTTCTTCGCCGAACCCAGCCACGCGTTCCAATCCAGGTTCACGCCCGGCTTCGCGTCGGCGTCAATCGGATACGCCCAGTAATCGTCGCGGTGGTTGCGCGAATAGTCGATCATCGCCATCACCACCTTGCCCAGAGCCCCCGCCTTCACCTGCTCCCAGGCCTCTTCGTAGCTGTCGTCCGACATCCCCTGCACGCCCACTTGCAGCCTCAGGTCCGGCTTCTGCTTCAGCTTCGCGAGCACGCGCTTCGACTCCTCGATCGAATGCGTCATCGGCTTCTCGACGTACACGTGCTTGCCCGCGTCCAGCGCGTCGATCGCCATCTTCTCGTGCCAGTGCTCCGGCGTCGCGATCAGCACGTAGTCGATCATCTTCTCCTCGAGCAGAGCCCGGTAGTCCTTGATGATCTTCCCGCCCGTCAGCTTCGACGCCTGCTCGGCGCGCTTGTCGTACACGTCGCAGACCGCCAGAATCTCGACGTTGTCCTTGTCGCGGTTCTGCACCAGCGAACGCATGTGACCGCCGGCCATCCCGCCGGTCCCGATCACGCCCACACGGAGCTTATCGTTCGCCCCTTTCACCTGTGAATAGCTCTTCGCCGTCCAAACAGCCGATGCGGCCGTACCTATGAAGACCCTACGGGATAGTGACATTACTGCCGATTGTATCCATGTGACGACCACCCTGCCGCCGTCCATCCTCGCCGTGCTCGCCGCCACCGTGCTCGCCGCCGCCTGCACGGACCTGCGCTCGCGCGATATCCCGAACTGGGTCACATTACCCGCCATCGCCCTTGCCCTGGCGCTTCATCCCATCCACTCCGGCTGGGCCGGTCTGAAGCACGCCGCTGGAGGGCTCGCCCTGGCTGCCGTCCTCTTCCTACCGCTCTTCGCCCTGCGCTGGCTCGGCGGCGGCGACGTCAAACTGATGGGCGCTGTCGGGGCCCTCGCCGGAGCGTCGAACCTCCTCACTGTCGCCGTCTTAGACGCCATCCTCGGAGGAATCGCCGCGCTCGCCCTGGTCCTCTGGAAAGGCCGCCTCGGCCGCACAGTGAAGAACGCGGGACGCATGCTCCTGTCGCTCGCCCGGGGCCAGCCGCCTTACAAAGCGGACCCGGCCCTCGAAGCAGGCGCGCCTCAGTCGCTCGGCCTGCCTCGGGCCGTCACCATCCTGCTTGCCACGGCCCTCTGTCTCTTGGCTAATCGAGCGTAAGCACGGTCAACGACGACGGCGCCTGCGCGCTCCGGTACACCCGGTGCGTCGCCTTCGTGAAGTCCTCGGCCTTGGCCTCGTGGATCTTCATGAACTTCTGGGGGTTGCGGTCGATCAGCGGATACCAGGAGCTTTGCACCTGCACCATCAGCCGGTGCCCGCGCCGGAATGTGTGGAAGATGTCGGGCAGCTCGAACTCCACCTTTTCCACCTTGCCCGGCGTGAACGGCTCCGGCCTGTCGAAGCTCTTCCGGAACTTGCCCCGGAACGGCTCGCCGCGCAGCATCTGCTGGTAGCCGCCCATCCGCGCCCTCGGCGTCTCCAGCAGGGTCCGCGCCCGCGCCTGCTCGTCGGCCGTGTCATTGTCCGGAGCGTCGCCCGGGTACACGTCGATCACCTTCACGATGAAGTCGGCGTCGGTCCCGGTGACCGAAACGTTCAGGCTCGCCTTCAGCGGCCCCGCCACGCGCAGGTCCTGCTCGAGCGGCTCGGTCTCATAGACCAGCACGTCCGGCCTCGACGCCGCGAAACGCTGGTCCGCCACCATGTAGGTGACGTCCATGCCGCTCGTCGTGAAGTTGACGAACGGCACCGGCCGGTTCGGATCGCTCGGATACTCGTCGTAGGCGTCCGCGCCGCCATCCGGCTTGGCCTCGCTCAGAGCGCCCTTAGGGGAGAAGTAAAACGTCTTCGCCTTCGCCTGTTTCGGAGGCCACGCGTCCAGCGCGTGCCACTCGTTGCGCCCCGTCTCGAACATGTACGCCTCCGGCAGCGCCGGAGCCTTCTCGTCGCCCTTCAGGTGCTTCATGAAGAACGGGAACTCGATGTTCTCCTGGTAGAACTTCGACGTATTTGAATAGAACCGCACATCGCCCAGCCGCGACCCGTCGTTCCGTGCCCAGCCGCCGTGAATCCACGGCCCCATCACGATCTGGTTCGTCGCTCCGGGGCTCTGCTTCTCCGCCGCCTGGTACAGCCGCAACGGCCCGAACACGTCCTCGGCGTCGAACCACCCTCCCACCGTCAGCATCGCCGGAGTGATTTTCTTCACGTGCTGCCGCACATCGCGCGACGCCCAGAACTCGCTCCGCGTGTCGTTCTCCGTCAGCTCCTTCCAGAAGGTGATCTGCCCCCGGAAGAACTTCTCGTCGTAGTTCTGCAGAGCGCCCACCTTCAGGTGGAACTCGTAGCCGTCCGGCGTGCCGTACTCGAACGCCGGCCAGTTCGTGATGCCCTCCGGCGGCGCCGGCCGTCCGAAGAAGCTGAAGAAGTTGAAGGCATGTGTCAGGAAGAACGCGCCGTTGTGCCGGAAGTCGTCACCGATGAACCACTCCACCACCGGAGCCTGCGGCGACGTCGCCTTCAGCGCCGGATGCGCGTTCACCGCGCCCTGCGCCGCGTAGAAACCGGGATAGCTGATGCCATACATCCCGGCCCGGCCGTTGTTGTTCGGCACGTTCTTAACAAGCCACTCGATCGTGTCGTACGTGTCCGTCGATTCGTCAATGTCCTTCGGCCCCCGCTTCACCGGCATCACCGGCCGGACGTGCACGTATTCGCCCTCGCTCTTGTTGCGGCCCCGCACGTCTTGGAACACGAAGATGAAGCCCTCCCGCATGTACTTCTCCGTGCTGCCGAGCGAGCCCCGGTAGTTGTCCTCGCCGTATGGCCGCACCGAGTACGGCGTCCGGCTGATCAGGAACGGGTATGTCTTCGACTTGTCCTTCGGCGCATAGATGGCCGTGAACAGCCGCACGCCGTCGCGCATCGGAATCAGCAGCTCGCTCTTGGTGTAGTGCGCCCGGATATAGTCCAGGCGCTCGGCGGCCTGCTTCTTCTCGGCCTCGGTCTGCGCCTGCCCGTGCAGCACAGCCGCGCCCAACAAAAGGAGAGTGAGGAAACGCATCGGAAACTACCCCCGGAACAACAGGAACATCTGAATACCCACTCGCTGCGCGAACGCCGACATCCAGCCGAGCAGGTTGGTGGAATAAGCCACCACCAGCAGCAGGATGAAGCCATACTGCGCCAGCGCCACGTAGACCTGCGACGGCAGCCGCATCGCCAGCAGCAGCTTCGACCCGTCCAGCGGCGGCACCGGCACCATGTTGAACAGCGCCAGGTACAGGCTCAAGTACGTCGCGCGGAACAGCGGTTGCACCGCGTCCGTGACAAACGACGCCACGGCCGCGATCAGCAGCGCGAAGATCACATTGCTCGCCGGGCCGGCCAGCGCCACTAGCGCCAGCCCGTTGTAGCCGCCGCGCAGCTTCGACGGATTCGTGTTCACCGCCTTGCCCCAGCCCAGGAACGCTCCAGCCAGCAGCGCGGATGCCAGCGGCAGGATCACCGTCCCCACCCAATCGACGTGGGCCATCGGGTTCAACGTCACGCGCCCTTCCAGCCGGGGGGTGTCGTCGCCCAGCTTCTCGGCCACCCAGGCATGAGCGAATTCGTGAGGCGTGGTCAGCGCCCAGAAGATGATGACCGTCAGGAGTGCGTCGGCGAAATCGACGTTCATCTACTCGGTCTCCGCCTTGGGCGCGGGTTTGCCGGTGCGGTACTTCTCGAACCAGGCCAGCAGATAAAGCTGCTGCATGAGCTGGTGCGAGGGCCGCCGCCAGCCGTGGAACTCTTCAGGCATTCGAACAAGCAGTGTGTCCTTCTTCTGGATTTTGAGAGCGCGGTAGTACTCCTCGCTCTGCGTCATCGGCGTTCGCAGATCGGCTTCGCCGGTCATCACCATCGTCGGCGTCTTGACGTTGCCCACGTAGTGCAACGGCGAGCGCACCGCGAACTCCATGGGGTCTTCCCATGGCTTCTTCTGGAACTGTTCGTACCAGTTGGGCCCGTCGGTGGTGCCGACGAAGCTATGCCAGTTGATCACCGGCCGCATCGAGACCGCGGCGCGGAAACGGTCCGTGTGGCCGACGATCCATGCCGTCAGCACGCCGCCGCCGGAACCGCCGCAGACGAACAGGTTCTGCTCGTCGATCCAGCCCTTCTTCAGCGCCGCATCGACGCCGGCCATCAGGTCGTCGTAGTCCTTGCCGGGATAGCTGTATTGGATGCCGTTGACGAACTCCTGGCCGTAGCCCGTCGAGCCGCGAGGGTTCGTGTACAGTACCGCGTAGCCCTTGGCCGCGAAGTTCTGCCACGACCAGTTGAAGCCCACGTTGTACATCGACCACGGCCCGCCGTGGATGTAGAGCACCAGCGGATACTTCTTCGACGCATCGAAGCCCACCGGCTTCACCAGCCAGCCCTGCACCTTCAGCCCGTCGCTCGAGGTGTACCAGAGCTCCTCGACGGCCCCGAGCGCGCGCCCCTCCAGCACGTCGCTGTTCAGGTCCACCAGCTTCCGCATCGCGCCCGGCGACTTCAGGTCGAACGCCGTCAACACCGGCGGCTCATGGTAGCCCGTGCGGACCGCGGCCGCCGTGCCCTTCTTCGACAGCGACACGGCCATCAGCAGGTGCACCCCGTCGGTGATCTGCTTCGGCTTTCCGTTCACCGGCAGGTAGTAGAGGTTCGCCAGGCCGCGCTCCTGCATGACGTAATAGACGCCGCTCGAATCCGGCGCCCACTCCATCTGCGACGGCGAACTCGGCAGCCCGGCGGCCCATTCCTTCTTGCCCTCGCCGCCCGCGGCCATCACGTAGATGCTCTGAAGGTGGTACGTGAACTTCCTCTCGTCAGCGCCGGTGTAAGCGATCCATTTGCCGTCGGGAGACACCAGCGGATTCGAGTCCGGCCCTTTGCGGCTGGTCAACTCGCGCGGTTCCCCGCCGTCGAGCGGAAACGCATACAACTCGCTGTCGCCACGCAGGTACTCGGCGTCGGGCTTGCGGATGGCCGAGACGATCAGCGTCTTCGAATCGGCGCTCCAGTCGAAGTCGTTGTGCTGGTATTTGCCGGTGGTCACCTGCCTCGGCGTGCCTCCAGTAGAGGCGTCGATCACGAAGACATGGCTGAAGCCCTTCGGGATCGGTCCGACGCCGTCGCGGGCCCACGTCAGGCGGTCGACAATCACGGCCGGCTTGGCCCACTGCGCGCCCTCCGGCCGCTTCGGCAGCCTGATCGGCAGGACGGGATCCTCATCGCGGATCGTCGACGTGAAGGCCAGCTTCGTCCCGTCGGGCGACCACTTCAGGTTCGACGGCGTTCGCTCGAGCCTAGTGAGCTGCGCCACTTCGCGGGTGTCGGCCCACATGACGTGCACCTGCGTTGTGCCGTCGCGGTCCGAGAGGAAGGCGATGCGCTTGCCGTCCGGCGACCAAACCGGCGCTGAGTCGCGCCAACTGCCCGAGGTCAACTCCCGCAGACGCGAGCCGTCGGCGTTCACCATCCACAGGTTCGAGCGCGCCTGGTCCTTCATCCTGTCCACCCAGCCTCGGGTGAAGACGATCACGGAACCGTCCGGCGCAATCGCCGGGTTCGAGACGCTCTCCATGTCGAACAGCGACTCGTCGTCCAGACCTTTGGGGGCCTTGCTCTGAGCGAAGACCAGAGAGACAGTGAGGGCGGCAGTTAACAGCAGGCGGGACATGCGGACCTCCATGGGGTGTTTCGGAGTATCTTTCATGCTACCGCGCTAGACTGGCGGGATATGAATCGCAGAGGGTTCCTGGGCTGCCTGGCCGCGGGCCTCGCGCATCAACTGCGGGCGCAGTCCGGCAAGTTCGTCAGCTCGGACACCGGCACATTGAAGCGCGTGCTGGTCCATACGCCGGGCGAGGAGACCCGCAAGGGCCTCGGGCTCGGCTACAGCCCCCTGCGATTCCTTGGCGGCACCGTCGGCGAGAGGGCGGCCGAGGAGCACCTGGCCATGGTCCAGCTTCTACGCAATAGCGGTGCGGAGGTGCTGACCATCGAAGGTGTGCTGGACGAAGCGGTCCGCGAGGCCCGCAATGCGAAGGCTCTGGAAGGCTGGTTGCGCGGCTGGGCGCCGCAGCTTGCTCCCGCTTCGGACCGCATCAACGCGCAAGTGCTGCTCGGCGCCTCCGACGAGTTCGTCTACCGCAGCGACGAGGAGGGCGCCTTCGCGCCCCTGACCGATCCCGCCGGCTCCATCTACTGGACCCGCGACTCCGCCGTGATGACGCCTCGCGGCGTCATGCTCTGCCACTTCTCGAACCCCGCACGCAAGAACGAGGCCCTGCTCGCGCGCTTCGCCTATGAATGGTCGCCGTCGCTGAAGAAGTACCCGATCATTTACGACGCGGCGGAAGAGGACCTGGCCATGGAGGGCGGCGACGTCTGCGTCGTCGATGAGTCGACCATCTTCATGGGTGTTGGCAACCGCACGCACGCCAATTCCGCGCGCCGCGTGGCCCGGCGGCTGAACATGGATGTGGTGGCCGTGGAATTGACGCCGCAGGGCCGGTCTCCGTTGAACAGCCTGTTCCTGCACCTCGACACGGTCTGCTGTTTCGTCGACCGCCGCACCGTGCTCACCGTACCCTATCTCTTCGAGAAGGAGCGGACAGGCAAGGACCCGTTCACCGGAATGCTGAAGGGGCTGGCCAACAAGCCCGCCGCCCGCGAGTTCAACCTCGACCAGATGCTGCCCGTGCTTGAAAAGCTGGGCCGCGTGCGCCGCTACAAAGCCGGCACCGGCGAGCCCGACGCTTCCGTCGACAATCTGAAACTCGTCGACTATCTTCGCCGCGAAGGCTATAAGTTGGTATTCGTCGGAGGCGCTCCGCCCGAAGGCATGCCGGGAAAACTTCAGAAGCACATGGCCGAATCCGTTCTGAGCGAACTGCGGCGGCAGGCCGCCAACGTGCTTGCCGTCGGGCCGGGCAAGGTGCTGGCCTACGCGGGCAACCGGCACACGCAGAAGGCGCTCCAGGACGCGGGCATCGAGGTTCAGCCTTTCACCGGCGAGGAGATCATGCGCAACAACGGCGGACCGCACTGCCTGACGCAGCCTCTCGAACGCACGTAGCGGCTACTGCTTCTTCTTGACGGGGACTTTCGCCTTCTCGGGATCGAGCGTCGGCGGGACGTAGTCCGGTTTCTTGCCGGCCTTCACCTCGTCGTCGGTAGGGAAAGTGACGTCGCTGTCGGTCTCCAGCACCAGGGACTCCGTGCTGAACTTGCGGTAGTTCACAAACTGGATCTCGTTCTTGGTGCACGTCACCGTGCCCGTAAC
The DNA here is from genome assembly GCA_050789245.1 of Bryobacteraceae bacterium. Taxonomy (GTDB): domain Bacteria; phylum Acidobacteriota; class Terriglobia; order Bryobacterales; family Bryobacteraceae; genus PNKE01. The sequence goes on from JBOZRR010000014.1 coordinate 162,737, forward strand.
GCACGAGAGATTTTGGCTCCGGGCGGGCAGCAGGTACTTCGTACCGGAGATGTCCACCCAGTCGTAGTCCACCACCATCTCGACCTTGTCCACAGCGTAATCCGCCGGGAGTTGGTGGGTGTCCATCTCGATCCGCAGGACGCGGGCTGTGTCCGGGTCGATCCAGACGGCGCCCTGGTACGGCGGGCGAACCGGCCGTCCCATGCGGATCTCCCAATGTGCGCCCTCCTGGCCGACCGTGAAGTTGAAGACCCTGGCTTTCAACCCGGCGGCCTCCGATTCGGCGGGACGCGGCCGGAACTCCGCGTTCGTGTTGTCGGCGAAGATGTCTCTCAGCATGGTGCCGAACTCGCCGGTCGACCACTGGCCGGAGTCCTCCGGCGAACCCTTCTTGATGCGTTTCCCGTTGATGCGGACGTTCTGGTAGTCCTCTTTGTCTTCGAAGTACACGAGTTCGACCTGAATGCGGTCCTGCTGCTTCCACTTCGGACGCAGCCCTTCACCTTTGAACCGTGTCACAGCCTGGTTGCAAATGAAATTCGGCAACTGCACGTTGAACTCATTCGCCGCCTGCCGCGCCCGCTCGATCAACTCCTGATCCGGTGTCAGCGGCTTGCTAGACACCGATTTCGTGCCGCGGCCCTCTTCGTCCACTTCGATTACCGCGTAAGGCGGCTTCTCTGAACTCGCGGTCGGCTTGCTGTCCGGACGCGGGACAGGCTCGTGCTTGTCGGCGGCCCCTCCGCGTTTCAGCACCGGGCGGCCGGGGTCCTGCGCTCCGCAGAGCGCGGCGAAGAGAACGGCAATGCAGGCTGAACGGAACACCCGCATGACAGACGTACCGCCCCCAGTAGCGGTTACTGGATGATCTTACGCACCTTCAGCCAGTCCTTCAAGCGCCCGGGCCAGGTGGAGAGCACCGGGTCATTTTGCGCCAGCCCCACGCCGTGGCGGCCCTCGGCGTAGATGTGCATCTCGGCCGGAACGCCCACGCGGCGTAGCGCCATGTAGTAAAGCACCGAATTTTCGGGCGGCACGCCCGTGTCGGTATCCGTGTGGAACAGAAACGTCGGCGGTGTGTTTGCCGAGACGGCGAGTTCATTCGAAAGCTGCCACGCGAGTGTCGTGTCCGGCGGATTGCCCAGCAGATTCCGCATGGAGCCGGAGTGCGTGTACCGCGTCGTGAAGCTGATCACCGGGTAAACCAGGATGGAAAAGCTGGGGCGCTCCTCTGGGCTTTGATAGTGGTTGGAGATCGTTGAGGCCAGGTGCCCGCCGGCGGAGAAGCCCATCACGCCGACGCGGTTCGGATCGATGCCGAGCTTCGCGGCACGTTCGCGGATGACGCGCATCGCGCGCCTTGCGTCGTCGAGCGGCGCGGGGTGATGGTAGCGCGGACCAAGCCTGTACTTCAGGACAAACGCCGAGACGCCGAACGAGTTGAACCACTCCGCAATCTGTTTGCCTTCATGATCCATGGCCAGCGCGCCGTAGCCGCCGCCGGGACACACAAGCACAGCCGCGCCGTTCGGTTGCGCGGCGGGCCAGTAGGTGAGCTCCGGCTTGTCCAGCGGCTCATTGCCGGCGGCGCCGGGCGCGCCCTCCGGCCACAGCAGTTCAGGCTGCGGCGTCTGGGCCGCAAGCACGAGCGAGGCGAGCAGAAAGCAGGTAACGATGCGCATGAGAGTTATTCCGAAAGATGAGACTCCTCAATGGTGAGCGTGGCGCGCGCCGAATCCAGCGTGGCCATGACGCCCAGCGGCAGTGTGAGCTGATCGGAGGTATGGCCGATCGTCATGCCGCTGACGATGGGCGCCTCCAGGCCGCCGAGGATGTTGTCGAGCACCTCCGGCAGCGAAAACGTCGATTCGAACGACGGCTGGAACTCGCGCGGTCCGCAGTCGGCGCATTCGCCGATGACCAGGCCCCGAATGCCCTTGAACTTCCCAGCCAGACGGAGCTGCGTCAGCATGCGGTCCATCGAGTAGGGTTGCTCGCCGACGTCCTCCAGGAACAGGATCTTGCCTTCGGTCTGGATCTCGAAGGGCGTGCCCATGGTCGTCGCGATCAATGTCAGGTTTCCGCCGGTGATGGGCCCGCGCGCCGTGCCGGGGCGCAGCGTGCGAGTCATGTGCTTCGGACGGATGGGCCGCTCCTCTGGCGGATTCGCCAGCGTGCCCAGCGGCTTGGCCTCAAACAGCGCGCGCTTCAAATGGTCGAGCGTGTAGTCAGGGAGGCCTGACAGCGGCGAGGGCCCGTGCAGCGTAACCAGCCCGGCCTTCTGATGAATGCCGAGATGCAGCGCGGTAATGTCCGAGTAGCCGAGGAAGATCTTGGGATTGCGGCGAATCAGCCCGAAGTCGATGCGGTCCAGCAGCATGGCCGAACCGTAGCCGCCGCGTGTGCAGAAGACCGCTTTCACTTCCGGATCGGAAAACGCCCAATGCAAGTCCGCGACGCGCTGCTCGATCGAGCCCGCCAGATAGCCGGTACGCTTGCCGACATTCGCCGAGAACTTCGGCTTCAGACCGAGGTGCTCCACGGTGAGCCGCGCCAACTGGAGCGTGTCCGGATTGGAGACGTACGTGGATGGCGTGATCAGGCCCACGGTGTCGCCGGGCCGGAGCGCCTTCGGCTTGATGAGTTCAAGGCTGTTTTGCATCGCTGGTGCCGGAAGCGCGGCGGCGGAGAGAGCCGCGAGGAACGATCGTCGCCGCATGGTATGGATCATAGCGCGCGGGGGGGCCGCGCCGCGCTCAGCTCTTCTTCCGCACCGTGCGGATCATCGGCGTGGACGAATTGACGCCCAGCCACGCCGCGGCGATCTCCAGCCTCGCCAGGCCCTGGATCTGCGGGTCCGGGATCTTCTCGAGCAGCGCCCCGGCGTCTTCTCCGAGGATCTTCGCGGCCTGGTAGAACAGCGAGCGGAAGGCCGCCACTGACGGCCACATCGGGCGCGGCGCGAGATTCGGGTTGTCGGGGTCGGCATCGGCCTTGTAGAGCGCCGCCGTGTCTTCGATGCCGCGCAAAATGGCCTTCGAAGCAAGCGCCTTGTCCTTGATGCGCCCCGCTCCGAAGGCGATGGCGGACCAGCCTGGAGCGCGGTCCGCGGCGCTCTTGATCTCATCGAGCGCGGTGACGCACTTCGTGAGCGTCGCTTGCGCGGCGGCCGGGTCGCTGTCATCGACGTTGCGCGCGACGGTGCCAATGGCCCGAAGGCGCAGTACCATCGTCGGTATGGCGCGCGAGGCCTCCAGCGCCTTCGCAGGGTCCGTGCGATGGTACTTCATCACTTCCTGGAACTTCATCGTCTCGACGATCAGCCGCTGCTGCCGCGCCTGCGCCTGCGGCGAGTTCGCGTCTCCGGTGGTGACCGAGCCGGTGGTCGTGACGCCCTCGCCGCCGGCCAGCGAACGCGCGCCTTGCGGATAAAGAGCGACGAGGCGCGCCAGCGCCGGCCGTCCGTCGGCCATCTTGCGCACCAGGTCCGCGTCCACCGTGGCCGCGAGGTCCACCAGGCGCCACAGGAGAGCGTCTTGCGGATCGGTGAGCGAGATGGTGCCCTTTGCCGTCGTCATCGTGAGCGAGCCGGGATTCAGATCGCCCTTCTTGTCGATAGCGGCGCTCACCAGGCTGCGCACGGCATCAGCAAACAGTGACGCGGCCATCGGTTTTGTAGACCACGGCCCGAACGCGCGGACGATGCTCTCCAGGCCCGCGATGTCGGGCTGGCGGTGGAACTCGGACACGGCGTGACCGAAAAGCGCTGCGCGGCGTTCATCGTCGGCCGGCAGGTCGGCCAGAATGCGGCGCGCCCCAAGGTAAGAGTACGCACCGAAGCCCGCCGATCGCTCCAGCACCTCAATCGCGCGCGCTGTGTCCTTGGTCTGGATGAGGTTCGCGACGATGACTTCGATCCCCTCCGCGCGCGGGTCGGGCTCCGAGGCTGTCACCAAGTCCATGGCGCCGAACTTCTCGACCGCCTTGTCGAGATCGAGCTTCGCGAGCTGCTGCAGAATCAGCGATTGCGTCTGCTGACGGAGCCGGTTGTCCTTCGCACTCGGCAGCGCGGCCGTCGCGGCGAAGGCCTGTTCGAGCAATTCAATGGCACGCGGCTTGTCGAGCGCCGCCTGCACCACAGCAAGCTGCAGCAGCGCGGGAGCCTGGGACTCCGGCGGCCCCGCGGCCACCAGACCGGCGGCGGTCTCGAGATACTCCGCTGCTTTCTGTTTCAGGTCCGGCGCGGTCTGGGCCGGAAGCAGCACGGCGCAAACGGCAATTACGGCGAGCTTCAGGGACATCGTATTCCACTCCCATGTTCGGGAATATAGACCCGATCCTCGGGACGGATGTTCCTGCCCAACCTGGTGCAGTTACTTCAGGAGACCCGTCTGCCGACGGATCCACCCCGAAATCGCCTCCAGCGCCTTCGGCGACATCGTCTCCTCGATCTGCATGTATTCGGCCGGAGCGCCCGTCTTCGCCGTCTGGAACAGGTGATTGAGGCCCGGCAGTTCGAGTGTCTCCACGTGCTGGTTGCCGCCCTTGCGCAACGCCGCGGCAATGGGCTGCAAGTTCTGCGCGGGGATCACCTGCAAATCCAGCGCGCCGTTGATCGCCAGCACCGGACACTTCACCTTCTCGAGCATTGGAGCCGGATCGTATGTCACGAAGAAACGAAACCACGGCGACGACACTTGCCGCACCTGCGCCATCCGCTGCGCTTCAGGTATCATCGGCTCCGCTTCAAGAATGGTTTGCAGCCGGATCTGGAGCTTCTCCGAATCGGGCTCCTCCCGGATCGCCGTGAAGAGCTTCTGCTGCAACTCGCGATTCTTCTGCGCCGCCTCATCCGGCGCGCCCGCGGCTTTGTTGATCGCGCGGGCCTGCTCGTACATCACCTGCTCCCCGGTGACGCCGGTCCCCGCCATCAGCACCAGAAAGGCGACATCGCCGCGCCGCGCGGCCACCATGGGCGCGATGATGCCGCCCTCGCTGTGGCCCGCGAAGCCGATGCGCTTCGCGTCGATCTCCGGACGTTTGCGGAGGAGATCCAGCGCGCCTTCGGCGTCTTGGCTGAAATCGGCGCTCGTCGCCGTCGTGAACGTGCCGGTGGACTTGCCGAAGCCGCGGTCGTCGTAACGCAGCACCGCGATGCCCTGGCGCGTCAGATGGTCCGCCAGCACCAGGAAGGGCTTGTGGCCCATGATCGCTTCGTTGCGGTCCTGCGGCCCGGAGCCGCTGATCAGAATCACCGCCGGATGCGGACCCTTGCCGGCGGGCATCGTCAACGTCCCTGCCAGCGTCACGCCTGCGGCCTTGCTCGGAAACGTCAGATCCTCCGCCGCGTACGGGAATGGCGGCTTCGGCTCTTGCGGACGGTTGGGTCCCTTTGCCGCCGTGGCGTCCATCCGCTTCAACACCAGGTCCAGCGCGACGCCTTGCGTCAGCTTGCCCGCGATCTCCGTGCCCGCTTCGTTGAGTGTCCCCTCGTAGCTGGCCTGGAGTTGCTTCAACGACCAGCGCAACGTGCGGCCTTCGAGCGTAATGGAATCGATCGGAATTCCGAATGCGCCCTGGTCCGGCGAATCCGTTGTCGCCTTCAACGTGCCATCCGGATTCTTCGTGATGTTGATCCGCAGCCGGATCGATTGGCCGCTGAGGATCTTCAGAGGTCCTTCCCACGAGCCCTCGATTGACGGCGCCTGCGCCCACACCAGCGCGGCCAGCAGAACGGTGAATGCGGTAAATCGCACAACGGAGCGCATCCTCCGATTCTACCGGGGAATGCGCTGGAAGCCGGGGAAAGATACAATAAGCGGCACGATGAGGGGCTTGTTCTGGGCCACGGGTGTCCTTCTGCTGGCGCTGCCAGCGACAGGTGCGCCGCCCGATTTCGATAAAGACGTCTGGCCGATCTTCCGCAAGAAGTGCTACGTCTGCCACAACGCCACGTTGAAACAGAATGGACTTCGCCTGGACGATGGCGAAGCGGCGCTGACCGGAGGCTATGGCGGCCCGGTGATCGTGCCCGGCAAGAGCGCGGACTCCAAGCTGATCGCGCGCGTCACGTCCCCAAAGCCCGAGGAGCGCATGCCGAAAATGGGCGCGCCGCTCACGGAGGCCGAAGTCGCCGTACTTCGTTCCTGGATCGACTCCGGCGCCACGTGGCCGAAGAAAGCGGCCGCCTCGCCCGCCGCGGCGAAACCGCAGCTCTGGTCGTTGAAGCCGCTCATCCGTCCGCAGGTGCCTGTCGTGAAGAACGCCGCCTGGGCGCGAAATCCCGTCGATCGCTTCGTGCTCGCGCGTCTCGAGAAGGAGGGCATCGCGCCTTCTCCGGAAGCGTCGAAGACCACACTGATCCGGCGCGTCTCCTTCGACCTCACCGGCCTGCCGCCGTCGCCCGAAGACGTGTCGGCCTTTGTCAACGACACTCGCTCCGACGCCTATGATCGCCTGGTCGATCGCCTTCTCGACAATCCCCACTACGGCGAGCGCATGGCGCGCTACTGGCTCGACCTCGCCCGCTACGCCGACTCCGACGGCTACGAAAAAGACAACTCGCGCCCCTGGTCCTGGCGCTGGCGGGATTGGGTGATCGACGCCTTCAATCGCGACATTCCCTTCGACCGCTTCACCGTCGAACAACTTGCTGGCGACCTGCTGCCCAATCCCAAGCAGGAGCAGTTGATTGCCGCCGGCTTCCATCGCAACACGCTCACCAACCGGGAAGGCGGCATCGATCCTAAGGAAGCGCGCTTCGAGCAGCTCGTCAATCGCACCAACACCACGGGCACGGTCTGGCTGGGGCTGACCGTCGGCTGCGCGCAGTGCCACGACCACAAGTACGATCCCATCAGCCAGAAGGACTACTACCAGTTTTATGCGTTCTTCGATCACGCCGAGGAGACCGACATCGACGCTCCGCTCCCCGGCGAGTTCGGCGCCTGGATGCGCGCCCGCCCCGCCTATCTGGAAGAGCGCGACCACCTGATGCGGGTCTACGGTATTGACGCGCTGATGGACCAGTGGGAAGAGAGCATGCGCTTCACCATCGCCAATCCCGGCAAGGATGTCGAATGGGACTTCGCGCTCTCCAACAGCCGCCCCATGTTCGACCGCTTCGAACAGACGGTCCTCACGCCCAAGGCCAAGCGCGACCCGCGCGAGCACGAGCGCCTGATGTACTGGTTCATCCGCAACTCCGGCCCCGAGTTCGGCCGCGACCGCGAGATCCGCCAGTGTCTCAACGATTTCCGCCGCCGCCTCGGCGAGCTCGACGCCAAACTTCCCAAGCTCTCGCAGGCGCCCACCATGCTGGAAATTACCGATCCGCCGCCAACGCAGCTCCGCATCAAGGGTGACTATCGCGAGCTCGGCATCAAGGTTGAACCGGACCGCCTCTCGGCACTGCCGCCGCTGCCCGAAGGCGCGCCGCGCAACCGGCTGACGCTCGCCCGCTGGCTGGTCGCGAAGGAGAACCCACTCACCGCGCGCGTCACCGTCAATCGTCTCTGGCAGGAGATGTTCGGCCGCGGCCTGGTGCGCACCTCCGAGGACTTCGGCACTCAAGGGGAACCGCCGACTCATCCTGAACTGCTCGACTGGCTTGCCTCCGAGTTCCGCGACAAAGGCTGGAGCGTGAAGTCGCTGCTCCGGACCATCCTGACCTCCGCCGCCTACCGCCAGTCGTCGAACTTCCGGCCCGACCTCAAGGACAAGGACCCCGACAACACGCTGCTCGCCCGCCAGTCGCGCGTGCGTCTCACCGCCGAACAGATCCGCGACGCCGCGTTGAAAGCCAGCGGTCTGATGAACGACGAGATCGGCGGACGCAGCGTGAAGCCTCCGCAGCCCGCCGGCGTCGCCGAACTGGTCTACGCCGGCAGCGCGAAATGGGTGGACGACGAAGGCCCCGAACGTTACCGCCGCGGCCTCTACATCCACTTCCAGCGCACCGCGCCGTATCCGATGCTCGCGAACTTCGACGCGCCGGACTCCAACGTCGCCTGCTCGCGCCGCCGCCGCTCGAACTCGCCGCTGCAGGCTCTGAATCTGATGAACGATCCCGTCTTCTACGAAGCCGCGCAGGCCCTCGCCCTGCGGCTCGCGGATGAGACGGATCCTCAACAGCGTCTCGAGAAGGCCTTCCTGCTGGCGCTCGGGCGCGCGCCGTCCGATGCCGAGAAGTCGCGCATGCGACGCCTGCTCGACGAGCAGCAGACCGCGCTCGCGTCGTCGCGCGAAGCTGCCGCGAAGCTGCTGCCGCTGAAGCCCGAGGCCGCCGCCTGGGTCACCGCCAGCCGCGTGTTGCTCAACCTGGACGAGTTCATCACGAGGGAGTAGAAGCAATGGACGAGAGAAACTTCAAGGCTATGCTCGACAGGCGGCGCTTCCTCCGCGAAGTCGGCTGCGGCGTCGGCATGATGGGCCTCGCCAATCTCCTCGCGAAAGACGGCCGCGCCGCCGGCGCGGATAATCCTCTCGCGCCTCGCCAGCCGCACTTCCCCGCGAAGGCCAAGAACGTCATCTTCATGTTCATGGAAGGCGCGCCGTCGCAGATGGATCTCTTCGATCCCAAGCCCGGCCTCCAGCAGTGGAGCGGCAAACCGCTGCCGGAATCGCTAACCTCGCAGTTGCGCCTCGCCTTCATTCGCAAGGATGCGAAGGTCCTCGCCAGTCCGCGCGACTTCAAACCGCACGGCCAGTCCGGCATCGAAATGTCGGACTACATCCCCCACATCGCCTCTTGCGCCGACGACATCTGCCTTGTGCGCTCCATGCACACGGATGCCTTCAACCACCACCCCGGCCAACTCCTGCTCTTCACCGGCTCCATCCAGTTCGGACGCCCCACCATGGGCGCGTGGGCCGTCTATGGGCTTGGCAGCGAAAGCCAAAACCTGCCCGGCTTCGTCGTCCTCACCTCAGGCGTCGGCACCAGCGGCGGCGCTTCGAACTTCTCCAGCGGCTTCCTGCCGTCGCACTATCAGGGCACGCTCTTCCGCAACAGCGGCGACCCCATCCTCTATCTCTCCAACCCTGAGGGCGTCTCCGACAACATGCAGCGTGCCGCGCTCGACGCCATTCGCGATCTCAACCAACAGCGCCTCGATCAGACCGGCGACCTGGAGATCGCCTCGCGCATCCAAAGCTACGAGCTCGCCTCCCGCATGCAGATGGCCGCGCCCGAGCTTGCCGATCTCTCCAAGGAGCCCGCGCACATCCGCGAGATGTACGGCGTCGACGACCCCAACACGCGCCAGTTCGGCGCCAACTGCCTGCTGGCCCGCCGCCTCGTCGAACGCGGCGTCCGCTTCGTCCTCATGATGCACGCCTCCTGGGATCAGCACACCTATCTCAATCGCGAGCTCAAGAAGAACTGCGACCGGACCGACAAACCTACCGCCGCGCTCATCAAGGACTTGAAGCAGCGCGGCCTGCTCGACGAAACGCTCATCGTCTGGGGCGGGGAATTCGGACGCACTCCCATGGTCGAGATCCGCAACACCCAAGACCCTGAAAACGCGGGCCGCGACCATCATCCGCTGGCTTACTCCATGTTCCTCGCCGGCGGCGGCATCAAGGGCGGCACGGTCATCGGCAAGACCGATGACATAGGCTTCAACATCGTCGAGGACAAGGTCCACGTCCACGACCTTCAGGCCACCATCCTCCACACGCTCGGCTTCGACCACACCCGCCTCACCTACAAGCACATGGGGCGCGACTTCCGCCTCACCGACGTCGCGGGCTCCGTTGTGAAGAAAATGTTGGCATGACCTTTCCGCTCCTGGCACTCCTGCTCGCGGCCGGTCCGGAGTGCCTTGTTCTCGAAAGCTCTAACATCCGCGCATCCTCCCACGATGCCGAGCTCAGCATCCGCAACCACTGCGGCACGGATGCTTACGCGCTCGCCGCCGAGATCGAATGGCACTTCGCCGGCGGCTCCGATAAGTCCGAGTCCGTCGCCATCGACACCTGGATGAGCGTCGCCGCCGCCGGCGCGCTCGACGTCGCCCCACAATGGTTCGTCGCCGGAGAGATTCATAAGCGCCTCCAACGCAGTCCCCAGGACGCCGCGGCTCTCAATGGCATCTCGCTGAAGCCTCTTGCCGTGGAACTCGCCGATGGCCGCATCCTTGGCGATGCGAAGTTGCTCGACGATCTCCTCGCCGCGCGTAAACGTTCCCAGCAGGCCTGGGCGCATTGGGAGCGGAAGCTCTCGCCGCCGCTCCGCCAGAAGAAGCCGCTCGCCGCGGTGCTCTCGGCGCTCGGCCGGGACTCGAAGGTCGCCACACCGGAAGACGTTGCGCGCGAGGAGCTGCGCCGCATGGTCGAGCAGCTTCAGAAGTCCGTTCTCGCCGGCACGTCAAAAGAGGCGCAGGTCATTCTCATGCTGCGCGAGTACATCGCGCTGCGGGCTGGACGATAAAATCAAGAGTATGAGAGCAACCGTCGTTCTTGCCTGCGCGCTGCTGATCGCGGGCTGCGGAAAGAAGCCTGATGCGCCGAAGGATTCGGCATCCGTCACCCCGTCCCGCTCCGCGAGCGACGGCTGCGAATGGACGAAGTTCGAGGCCAAGGGCGCCGGCGTCTCCATGCTCGTCGAGAAGTGCCGCGAGCCCCGCTTCACATTCGAGGACGACGGCTCCGGCGTCACCCTCACCCGCATCTCCGACGGTTCGAAGACCCGCGTGATTGAGATCCAAGCCAAGGGCGAGCTTCAGCCCACCGAGGCTGCCATTCGCGAACAGTTCGTCAGCGCGCTGCCCGACAAGGAACGCGCCGGCTGCGTCGTCGCGCCCAGCACCAAGGCGCACGTCGAAGGCGTCGCCGCTCTCGCGATCCAGCCCGGCGGCGAGTACGTCAAGGAAGTCGCGCAACAGCGCGGGCAAAATCCCGCTCTCCTGCCCTGCGGCGAGTTCGGCGAATCCGCCGGCATCGCCTACTTCCTCTCCCAGCCCGACGTCACCCGCACCCGCTTCGCTTTCATCCATGCTGCCCAGCCCGGCGGCCCATTCGATGAGCTCTCCGTCCGCCTCCTCCCAGACGACGCCGCCGCTGCCGCGCTCGCCTCCATGCCCGTCACCAGTCTCGTCGCCGCGCGGCGACTCGCCGCCTCCGTTGAAGGGCGCATGGACAAGCTTCAGAAGAAATCCGGCCAGTTCGTCACCGGCGGCATGAACTCCACATGGACCGCCTTCCTCGAAAGCGGCAACGTGGCGCTCATCGTCGAAACGCAGGACGCGGGAGAGGCCGGCTCCGGCTCGCTGCGCTACTTCTTCCGCGACGGCAAGCTCTTCTTCCTTCGCGACAACTCGCTCGGTGCCGCCACGAAGCAGACCAAAGGCACGCAGGCGCCCATCGTCCGCACGCTCGCCTTCGGCCCTGGCGGCGAACTGGTGGGTGCGCGCAAAGTCGTCAGCGGGAAAGCGGAAAAGCTGGAGGATGCCGAAGCCAAGGCCGCCGGGGCCCGCGCGGCCGATCTGCTGAAGCGCGCTCAGAGCGCCAAATAGTCGAACAGAGACTCGTCGTCCGCCGCCAGCACGTCGCTCGCGTTCGCGGGAGCATCCGCGCGCAACCGGTACTCGCCCTGCCCGTTGATCCTGACGCGGTCCTCCGCCGTCAGCGTCAGCGTACCGCGTCCCGGCGTCGTGCGCGTCAGGCCCATCAAGGCGTCCAGCAGGATTGGCCGCCCCGCCGGAGCCTCCACACGCCACGAGTCGGGGTCACCCAGCGCCTGGTGCGTCAGCCGGTAATGTTCGACCATCCGCACTCCCAGCGCCAGCTCCGCCTCCAATGCCCCGTGAAACGCCACCGCCTGCTCCGTCAGCGACTCTCGCAGTGCCTCGCGCGATGCGGGCTTGCCCACCTGCCGGCCGTTCGCCGAGAAGATAATGTCCCGCGTCACGAAGTACGGCTTGATGTCGATCACCGGCGTGCCGTCTAGGAAATCCAGCCGGTCCAGGTGCAGCACTCGCCCGTCAATCCCGATAAGTTTCGCCGCCGTCAGTCCAATCGGGTTCGGCCTTGCCGGAGACCGAACCGCGAAGACTCCGTGCAACCCGCCCGGCCCGCGATCGTCCACGCCTCGCGGCGTCACTTGCAGCACTTCGCGCTCATCTTCGCCCCGGTGAAACCACGCGAAGATCCAAAGGTGCGAGTGCTTCTCGATGCGGTGCAGCGCCGCTTCAAACTCGGGAAAGATCTCGACCGAGGCCGGCACGCCCCACACTGGCATGCTCTTGCGGGCCGTGATCGCCGACCGCACCACCCCGACCGGCTTCAGCGTCACAGCCTCAGCCGACCTTCACCTTCAGGTTGTTCACCACGCCCTTCACGCCCTTCACCTTCTTGATGAGCTTCTCGGCCTTCTCCCTGAACTGTTCCTTCGATACTTCGCCCGACACCGTCACCACGCCATCCTTCACGTCCACTTGAAACGTGTTGCCCTTCACGTCGCGGTCCGAAGCCAGCTTCATGATCACCTGATCGTGAATCCGGTCGTCCGATGGCGCCTGCATCGCGAACGCGGTCATGAACGCAAACAGCAAAACAATGGCGAGTGTTTTCGTGAAAAGACGCATCAGATTATTCCTGTTCTTCATTATCGCCCGCCGATGGGCCCAGGCTGTACTCATTGCCGATCTGTGCGCGCCAATCCAGATCCCGCAGGAATGCCGCATTCTCCCGCCACTTCGGTGAAACTTTCACAAACAGCGTGAGGAAGAACTTCCGGCCCAGAATGGATTCAATTTCGATTCGCGCCTGCGTGCCGATCTCTTTCAGCTTCGATCCCTTCGCGCCCAGCACGATGATCTTCTGCCCCTGGCGCTCCACGTGGATCGTCGCCGCCACCCGCGTGATCCTCGGCGTCTCCTCCCATTGGTCGATCAGCATCGCCACCGAGTGCGGCACCTCCTGCCTCGTCAGCAACAGAATCTTCTCCCGGACAATCTCCGCCGCCAGGAAACGCTCCGGCTGATCGGTGATGTGATCTTCGGGGAAATACGCCGGCCCCTCCGGCATCCGCTCCAGAATCGCCTTCCGCAGCGGCTCCAGCCCCTCGCCCTTCAAGGCCGACACCGGCCACACCTCCGCGAACTCGTGCCGCGAACTGAACCACTCGATCATCGGCAGCAGCAGCGATTTGTTCGCCAGCCGGTCCGTCTTGTTCATCAGCAGGAATACAGGCGAGTTTGCCCGTTTCACCAGTTCCAGCGCCTTCTCATCGGCCGAGCCCGGCTGCTGCGTGCAGTCGTGCAGGTAGAGCAGCAGGTCCCTCTGGTCCAGCGCCTCCTGAATCGACTGCATCATGCGCTTGTTGAACGTCGAATCCGCCGCGTGAATGCCAGGCGTGTCGACGAACACCACCTGCGCGCCTTCCGCCGTCCAAACGCCTTGAATCGTCGTGCGCGTCGTCTGCGGCTTGTCGGCGACAATCGCCACCTTCGTCCCGACCAACGCGTTGATCAACGTGGATTTGCCGGCATTCGGCCGGCCAAGGATGGAAACAAAACCGGAAACGTGACGAGCCACGTCTCTTATTGTCTCAGCTTCCACTCAATCATCCGAATCGTCGTCATCGTCGGCTCTGCAAATGCGCACCCGCTTCACCCGCAAATCGTCCGCCGCCAGCACTTTAATGCACAGCCCGTCGCGCTCCACCGCCGCGCCCGGCTTCGGCACGGACCCCAGCCACTCTGTCACCAGTCCGCCCACCGTCGTCGACTCGATGTCCGGCCCCGGCCTGTACCCGAACAGCTCGTGCAGATGGTCCAGGTCGAACGAGCCCGACACCACAATCGCCCCGCCCGGCTCGCGCTGGATGTCGTGCGCCGGCTCGTGTTCGTCGCGGATCTCGCCGAAGACCTCCTCCACCAGGTCCTCGAATGTCACCAGCCCCGCCACGTTGCCGTACTCGTCCACGACGTAGGCCATGTGCGCGCCCCGCGCCTGCATCTCCCGCAGTAGGTCCGCCGCCGGCTTCGACTCCGGTACGCCCACAATCGGCCGCATCAGGCTCCGGATCGTCACCTTGTCGCGCTTGCTCTCGTCCAGCTCCCACAGGTCCCGCACGTGGATGAAGCCGATGATATGGTCGATCGTATCCTCGTACACCGGGACGCGCGAAAACTGCTCGTTGCGCACCAGCGCCCGCAGGTCGTCCAACGTCCTGTCCACTGGAATCGCGATCATCGCCGGCCGCGGCGTCATTACCTCACGCACCGTCTTGTCGCCGAATGCCACCACCTGCTGGATCAGCCGGCTGTCTTCCTTCTCGATGATCCCCTCTTCCTCGCCCGCGGTGATCAGCGCCTCGATCTCCTCCGCCGGATTCGGCTCCTCCTCACCCGTCTTTGCCGGCTCGCTCAGCTCGTACAGCGATTCCAGGAACCCCATCAGCGCCGTCAGCGGCCGGAACAGCAGCGCCAGCAGCCGCAACAAAGGCGCGAGCGGCGTCACCCAATGGCCCGACGAGCGCCGGAACAAAAGCTGCGGAATCACATACGACGCCACCACCATCAGCAGCCACGCAATCGCCCCGCCTTCGATCGCCGACCACCACACATCCCGCTCCAGCAGGTACAGCGCGACGATCACTGAGCCCGTCACCACCAGCAGCGTGTGCTTGATCAGCGAGAAGACGAATGCGCCCTCCTCGTTGTCGAATCGCAGTTCTCCCTGCAACGTCGCCTTGAAGTGGTCGAGCGACTCGTACTCCCGCGTCCTCAGCCGCAGGGACTCGAGATACAGCACCTGCACATACGACACCAGCGACAACACGCACACTAGAATGAACGCGACCAGGAACAACGTCATCGCCGCGCCCTCTCGATCAGCCCCACCGGTAGCCCCAACTTCCGCCGCCACCGCGACTCCAGACGCCGCATCGCCCCCCGGTCCGTCTCATGGTCGTGCCCCATCAGGTGCAGCACGCCGTGCAGCATCAGGATCGCGATCTCTTCATTCACGCCGTGGCCGTACCGCTCCGCCTGCTCGGCCGCGCGCTGTATGCTGATCGCCAGGTCCCCCAGCGAACCGTCCGCGCCGGGGCAGGGAAACGACAGCACATCCGTCGATTCGTCCTTGCCTCTGAAATCCCTGTTGAGTTGCCGCAGGCGCCTGTCCCCCGCCAGCAGCACGGTGAAGCTCCGGCCCTCGGCCGCCTCTTCCGCGATCCGCTTCGCAATCCCGCGCAAGTAGCCCCGGTCGAGCGCCGTCGCCCGCGAGCTGAATAATAGCGGAGGCTCGTTGCTCATCACTCTTGCGGCGGTTCCGGCGTGACCGCGGGCGCTTCCGCCGGCGCATCGCCCTGCGCCGTTCCTTCGGCAAGCTTCAGCGACATCTGCCTGCCCGTGCCCGCAAGTTCGCCGTACCGCTCGTACGCCTTCACAATCCGCTGCACCAGAGCGTTGCGCACCACGTCGCGCTGGTCGAAGTACACAAAGCCGATGCCTTCCACACCGCGCAGCACGTCCACCGCATCCTGCAATCCGCACCGCTTGCCCATAGGCAGGTCGATCTGCGTCAGGTCGCCCGTCACCACCAGCCGCGAATTGAAGCCGACTCGCGTCAGCATCATCTTCATCTGCTCTGCCGTCGAGTTCTGCGCTTCGTCCAGAATGATGAACGAATCGTTCAGCGTGCGGCCGCGCATGAAGGCCAGCGGCGCAACTTCAATCACGTTCCGTTCCAGCGCCTTTTCCACCTTCTCGCCGTCCAGCATGTCGAACAAAGCATCGTACAGCGGCCGCAGATACGGGTCGATCTTCTCTTGCAGCGTGCCCGGCAGGAATCCAAGCCGCTCGCCCGCCTCCACCGCCGGCCGCGTCAGGATGATCCGGCTCACGTGCTTGTTCAGCATCGCGTTCACCGCCATCGCCACGGCCAGGTACGTCTTGCCCGTCCCCGCCGGACCAATGCCGAACGTCAGATCGTAACGCTCAATCGTGTCCAGGTACGTCCGCTGATTCACCGTCTTCGGCACCACGGACTTCTTGCCGAAGTTCCTCGCCCGCCCGGACTCCACCAGCCCGCGCAGCGTCGTCGTATCGTCCGCCGTCAGCACCCGCAGATACGAGTTCACGTCCGACGCCGAGATCCTCTGGCCCGAATCCGCCAGCGCCACATAGTCGCGGACAATGTGTTCCGCTCGCAGCACCTGGCTCTCCTCGCCTTCAATCTCCAGCGCGTCGGGGCCAAGGCGCGTCGTAATGCCGAGCCCCGATTCCAGCAGCCGGATATTTTCATCGCGGGTGCCGAAAAAGGACTCGAGGCCGCGGGTCAGTTCAATGCGGGCTCTCATATTTGGGGGTGACACAATTGGGGGCTGCGCAGAGCGCTCTGGAACTTCACGGGGAGAGGTATAAAAGCGTCGCGAAATGGGGTCGCGAACATCAGCCCTCACTATATCATGAAGATCCGCTTATCCGGCGGACCGCGCCGCCTTCTCGCACGCCTCCGAGCAGTAGAACACCGTCTGCTTGCCCTCGACGCGCTTCACCGCGATCGCCTCCGATGAAAACGTCCCGCACACCGGGCACTTCCGCAGCACGCCTCCCGCTGGAGCGCCGCCGCCCCCCGGCCTCTGCGCCGCCTGCCCCGGCGTCCGAGTCCCCCCGCTCAGAAACTTCGCGACAATCCCGATCACGCTCCTCAGGAGCGAAATCCCGATCACCGTCAATATCAGATAAACCAGCGTGCGCAGCATTTCGATTCACGTGAAAAAGGGGCGCCCTCCTTCGAGAGCGCCCCTGTGGACGAGTCGAGCGCGGGAGCGCCGGACGTCTTACTTCTTCTTCTTGCCGCCCTTCTTCGAGTCGGGGTTGGTGTAGCTGGTCTCAACGCTGCCCTGAACCACACTCAGCAGGCTCTTCGACGCTTCGGCAAACTGTCCCGCCGGCTCCAGCGCAAGGTACTTCTCGAGCGCTTCCACCATGCCCGCTGGCGCAATCGCCTTCGTGCCTTCCACCGTCATCTTGCCCGAAAGCACGTTGGCCTTGTAATACCAGCAGTTCGCGTACGTCGGAACGGCTTTCACGCACTCCTCGAACGCCGACAACGCCGCGTCGTTCTGGCCCGTGTTCACCATCACCGCGCCCAGGTTGAAGTAGTAGCGGCCCGCGCCCGCCGGGTCCAGCGCCGCGGCCTTGTCCAGCATCGCGTGCGCTTCTTCCAGCTTCTTCTGCTTCACCAGCAGCAGCGCGTAGTTGTTGTGGACGCCCGCGTCGTCGGGCTTGATTTCCAGGGCCTTCTGGTAAGCCGTCGCCGCCTTGCCGTAAGAAGTGTCGCGGTCCGCGCCGGTCTGCGTGCCTGCCAGACCTTCATACGCGGCAGCCATGTTCGCCCACACCGCGTACTGCTTCGGATCCAGCTCAGCGGCCTTCTCGAGGTTCGTCGAGGCGTTCGCGAAATCCTTCGCCTGCAAAGCCGCCATGCCGTTGTTGAAGGCATCGTTCAGAGCTTTGTTCTTCGCAAGCTGCGCCTGCTGCTGCTTCATCTGCTTCTCGAGCTGAGCCTTCTGCTCTGGAGTCATGTCCCGCGCCAGCTCCTCGGTGAGTTGGCCCGTCTCCATTGCCTTGGCCTGCGCGGCTTGCTTCGCCTGCACCGCCTTCAGGTTGCAGAAGTCCTTCAACTCCATCGGCTCGCCCATCTGCGCCCTCACGCCGTTCAGCGTGTCCATCACCCGGCCGTCGACTTCGCACGTCAGCATGTACGTGCCGCCAACCTGCATGCCGGAGTAGATCCAGTCGCCCTTCTTGTTGGTCTTCGTCTGCCAACTGCCCTTAATATCCTTCCGTTCGATCTTGATCACCACATTCTGCACGCCCTTGCCGTCGGCTCCGACGACACGGCCCATGAATGTGCCCATCTGGGCGAACGATACTCCCGCAAAGGCGACACATACCGCGGCGAGCGCGGCCGCACGTCCAATGATTCGCAGCATAAAGAGACCTCCAGCTCTGATTCCAAGCCTTCACCCTTAATTTACTACACACTAGGACGACGGCGATAGACCGAAGGGTACAGCTTCACCCCGCAAAGGCGAACATCTCTCGAACCCCGCCTCCCGCCCGCTCACCTGATCCTAAAGTAGGGCGAGACCTCCCGGCCCCGCCCTACTCTGCCTACTTCACCTTCTCGAACTCCGCCACTACGGTCTTCGGCCCGTCTGCCAGAACCACTGCCGTCTCGCCGCTGGTTGACAGGTACGGCCCCTTCGACCAGCCCTTGAAGACCCAGCCGGCATTCGCCGTCGCCCGCACCGCGAATTGAGATCCGTCCGGGTACCATGACGTGCCGCAATCCGCGCAATCCGTCACCGTCACCGTGCCCGCCTCTGCCGGACTCGCTTGGAGCTTCACCTCGTGCTTCGCCGTGAAGACCGCCGTGTACGTCGCTGGAGCCGCCGGAGCCGGAAACGCTCGCGGATTCCCTGTGACCCCGTCAGCCCAGCGGCTCATCTCGTACCGCGTGCCGCCGCCCGCCGTCTGCTCCACCGTCTGCATGAACTCCACCGTGCACACCGCGCCCGGACCCCAGGTCAGTGTCGCGGGAGTCTGAGTCAGGCCCGGCTTGATGTTGCACTCCGGCCCGCCCGTCACAACGAAGCCGCGCATGATCGGTTCCGTCGCACCACCCGGCAGCGCCCTCTGCGCCGCGATCGTCACGTCCACCGGACCGGGGCACCGCTCGATCTTGATCGCCGCCACCGGAATTTCCACGTCCCGGAACCTCGGAAACTCGCCGCTCGACTCCAGCGGAGCCAGAATCGCCTCCAGCCCGATTGACCCGCCGTACACGCCGGCCGGAAACGCGGCGTAGATCGGGAAATTGAATGAGCCAATTGCCCACGGGGTCGCCTTGTTCGCCTCAAAGAGCGCCACCAGGGACCGAGTCCCGTTGGGCATCGTCACCACATCGAACTCGCGCAGCCCGCCGTCCAGCGCCGTCGTGGCATTCACCGGAATCGCCTCGCCGCCGCCATCCGCTTCCGCCCGCAACTGGATTCGCCGGAATCCATCCTCTTCGCCAAACTGATCCACAAGCTGGAGGCTCGTCTGCGTATAGAGCTTCACGCCGGCCGGAACATTGTCCGCGCGGAGCATCACCCGCGTCCCTGTCGTTGCCGATCCCGCCCAGTTCAATCCGTCCGGAGATGCCGGAAGATTCGGGTCCGCCAAGCCGGACTCGGTCATGTGGATTTCATCAAGCGCAGCCTGGTTCACCGGCCCCGCCGTTGGCGAATCCGGGTTCGGCCAGTGTCCCCCGCGTGTTCGAATCGCTGCCCCGTTGAAGTTCTCACGGAGCTGCACAAATAGCGACTTACCCTGAGGTGCAACCGTCGCGCCCGGGTTGCTCGCCAGTTCCCCATTGTGCGCTGTGCACGCCGACAACGTCACGGGCCCGGCCAGCGGAACGGTCGGATCATCGGGACTCTGTAGAGAGGATTCAATCACCGGCAGCGCGAAGGCCACGAATGGCGTCGGATTCAACAACTCAATCTCGAGCGAGCCGCCGATCTGCATCAAGGCCGTCACCATGGATGGCATCATTCCACCGGAAAGCCCCGGCGACTTCACTCGCACGTTCGTGATCAGCAGCCTTCGGACCCC
This sequence comes from Bryobacteraceae bacterium, assembly GCA_050789245.1. GTDB lineage: Bacteria > Acidobacteriota > Terriglobia > Bryobacterales > Bryobacteraceae > PNKE01. Next base: position 182,359 of record JBOZRR010000014.1, read on the forward strand.
CTCGTCGCCCGGCGGATCGAACGGAATCGCCGGCCATTCCAGCGTCGAACTCGAGCCCTGAGCCACTCGTCCTGGATACACGTTTCGCACATTTTGTCCGTCGTTATAGCCCGGATCGGAAGGTGCCGCATACTGAATTCCGCCGGAAACGCCCAGAATTGGGCATCCAATGGGTTGATCCGAACCGCAAACGCGCCGGTCTGCAGGCTCCGGATAGTCAATAAGCATCAACGATTCCGTAATCCCCGCCGCCGAATTCAGAATCCGGCTCCTCACTGGATTATCCAGAATCATCGTCACATTGATCGTCGGTACGGGCGCACCCGCGGCCGTCGGCACGCCGCCCGTGCACCACAGCATGACATTGCCCACCAGTTCGGCTTCCCCATTCGGCCGGATCACTTGGGGCATGGCCACATTCGCTGAGCATTGCAATGGGCCCTGGCCGTAAGCACATGCGGAAATCGAGAAAAGCGCTGCAATTAGAAGAAGTTTTTGGCTGAACAAGAGTCTATCCTCGCAAAAGTAGTGTGGATCAACGCCGCAATCCCAATCATATAATCAGGCCAGATTCACTCTAACATCTTCCGCCGGCCGTTCCCATTGCGCTGCGAACTCCCACGCGCTGCGAACAGCCGATACGGCTCGCGACAAGTGCCTTGCTGAGACGCATCTCTTCATCGAACTTCCGGATGCCGGGAAACGCTACCATGGCAGTTCATGCGGCCAGGATTCAACGCCACACGTCGTAATCGCAACATCGGTACTTCGAACCAAGGGCATGGCCAGGACAACGCCCTCTGCATTGCCCGGCCCACAAAGGTTTCCGGCGCTTATTGGGAGCAACTTGGGAAGTACCACATGGTCCTCAGACACTGTGGCGGCAGGGAATTTCCAATCTTCGTCGAGGAGACTCGCGTCGATTGTGTGCATGCATGTTCTGTAGCCGATGTCGCCGCAGTTCTGGATTCGATACCCGCGCAGGACTACGCAGGTCTGGCTGCCATCGTCCTGCGGCAACCCAAGCGGAAGGAAGAGATTCTCCACCCGGTTTGGGGCCGCATGGCCTATTGGGCGAACGTCGGCAGACCGCAGCATGGGGCGGCTGCCGGCTGTGTCATCATCCTTGAAGCGACGAGGCCCGATCGCATCTGGTGGCGCGGCAAATCATTGTCGCCTGCCGATGGCGCGGAGATGGATAGGCTCGCGGCGGATGGCCACAAACTCACGGCAACCCGGAGCCGAATCCAAGTCGAGTCGTCGCTCGAAGCGGTCCGCGCGACACAGTTGTACCGGACACTGCCACACGAAATCGGTCACATCGTCGACTACACAACCAAGGTGCCGGAAGCATGCGAGTCCAACGGGATCTCATTCGATCTCCACTACGAACTGTATGAGAAATTCTGGCAACGGCCATCCCAGGAGCGCGAGGCGTTCGCTCACCGGTATGCTGACGAGTTTCGTGCGCGGATGTTCTCGTCGGGGCAGTTCCCCTTCTCGCGAATCGAGTCCTGGGAGGCAGACGGTCTTCGGCCGGACGACTTTGTATGGCCGCCCCCCAACTCGGCTTCTGTCGCATCACCTCCTGGCAACCCCTAATGGAAGGGGCGGACCCATCCCGGCCGGGACGAGTCCGCCTGTCCAAATCCAGCTACCGGCGCCCGCGCCGCTGGCCCGCACCCGAGCCGCCGCCCGTGCCCCGCTGGTGAATCGGCCCCGAGCCGTCGCGCGGCCCCTGCCTCTTCCCCTTCATCTGGCCCTGCTTCGGACCCGTGCCGTCACAGGTCCCCTGCTGGTTCCCCGCCGGCCCTCCCTGCCGAGGCGGATCAAACGCGAACACGCTGGCACTGCCCAGCGCCAACAACGCCGAAAATGCAAATGCAAAAATGCGGGTCTTCATGCTCTCTTTCCTCTCTTCCCGGTAGTCACCGGTTTCGACACGTGTCACCGCAACTCATCGCCCATCCCATGGTTCAAGCAATTTCAACGGGTTGCGTGCAACATCGTCGTCCGGCCGCGCAAGGCGTTCGGGGGGAACTGCAAAAGTTGCACCCTCAGCGATAATGGTCGCCGCGATCACCGACGGCTCGAACAGGCGCTTGCGGATCGCAAGGTATCGCGGATCTGAGAAGAAGACCTCCTTGGACGGCAGATCCGGGAACTGGAGGATGAAGAGACGGTTGATTTCGCCGTCCGCCTCGCCTTTCAAAGTCCTGGCAACCTCGAAGTCGTACCGAAACCACCCCGCTGCGGCTTCCAGCAGAGGGGCGATCTCGGCGCGGTATCTGGCGTACGACTCCTGGTCGGAAACGTGAAGTCCCACGGTCATCTCATAGGCCATAGCTTCACCATCTCCCGGCGTGTGCACCGCCGTCCACATGCAGCACCTCGCCTGTGATGAAGGGAGCCCGCATCAGGAACAGGGCGGCATCGACAATCTCCTCCACCGTCGCAAGCCGCGCGATCGGGTGCAGATGCTTCAGGAATTCATGGTTCTCCGGGCTGTGCATCGGCGTGTCCACGATTCCCGGTGCGATTGCGTTCACTCGGATGCCCTTGGCTGCGTACTCGATCGCCAGCCCCCGCGTCACCGCATTCAACCCGCCTTTCGTCAGACTTGTCAACGCGGCGTTCACTCCCGCCACAGGTTGCTGCGCCAAGGTTGTCGAGATGGTAAGGATGTGGCCGCCGCCATTCTGCTGCATGTGCCGTACCGCTTCCTGCGTCACATGGAAGAAGCCCGCGACATTGGTGGACACCACACGGCCGAAATCGCCTTCCGTGTACTCGGTGAAGGGCTTGGCCACGAAGATGCCGGCGTTATTGATGAGCACATCAATTCTGCCGAATCGCCGCTCGGCGCTTTCGATCAGGCTCGCGGCCGTAGCCGCCTCTCCGATATCGCCATCCACCAGCAGCAAATCGTCCGAGGGCGCCAGAACGCCTGCGCTGGTTATGCGGCGTGAATTCGCTACGACGTTGAATCCGGCCGCGCGTAAGCCCTTCGTCAGTCCCAGGCCGATTCCACTTGAAGCCCCGGTAATCACTGCTGTTTGCTTGTGTGTGTTGCTCATAGCAGGACAGATGGTGGCGGCAAGGCCGCGATGCGCCAAACAGGCGGTGGAAGTGCAGAATCGGGTTACCATCCGGTAAGGGGTTTGATGGTCAAGAGACGCAAAAACAGGGTGCCTCCTCCACCTTCGGAATGCCCTCTCAACAAGTGCATGCGCCTGCTCGGCAGTGCATGGACAGCTCATGTCATCTGGTTCCTCCGCGAGGGCGAGCGCTGCTTTACCGAACTCCACACCGACATCCACGGTGTTTCGTCAAAGGTGCTCACCGGTTGTCTCCGCAGACTGGAACAGGAAGGCGTGATCGAGAGATCTACCAAGGAAACCTCCCCGCCGACCGCCTGGTACGAGCTCACCCCCGTCGGCCGGGAACTCTGCGAAGCCCTGGTCCATGTGATCGAAGTCTCCCAGCGCCTCAAACTGGATCGGAACACCCCCTCCCACAAAACGCCATTCACAAATATTTAGCTAAATAGAATCAACAACATAACGTCTCCTTGCACTTGACCCGCGCTACACCGGGTGTAGAGGAGACCAACTATGTCCGAACTGAACACGATCCCCGCCAGCCGCAAAGGCAAAGGCGGACCCAAAACCGAGGCCGGCAAACAAGCCGCCTCCCGCAACTCAACCAAGCACGGCCTGCACGCGAAGACCATCGAAGCCTTCGCCCCTGCCGACCGCGAGGACTTCGAAGCCCTCCACCGCGAATACACCACTCACTTCAACCCGAAAGACCTCATCGAAACTGAGCTTGTCCAGCAACTCGCTTTCAACCGCTTCCGCCACTACCGCTTCCTGAGACTCCAGGAAGCCGCCTTCAACACCCTTCCCGATGACGCTTCGGCCTTCAAAGCGCTCGACTCCAGCGTCAAGACCCACCAGTACCTCGAACGAACTCTCACCCAACTCGACCGCGCCTTCCACCGCACCCTGCGCGACCTCGAAGCCCGCCAGAAACAGGCGAAGGAAGCTGAAACCGAACACGTCGAAATCGGCGTAGACCTCGAAACTG
>JBOZRR010000015.1:0-59331 GCA_050789245.1 Bryobacteraceae bacterium
CTTTGCTCGGATTGAGGATGTGTTCCTGCAAGAACTTCCTCCATCCTAGCCGGAGCTTCACCTACCCCCAGCCGCCGCTAATTTGGACACGAGTGCTTTACGACGGACAACGATCCCAGAGGGATTCAAGTCGGAACGGCGATCACGACGATGCTGAAGAAGCACGGGATTCGCCACCCAGAACAGACGGCGGTTGTTCATCATCGCAATTTCTGGGGACGTTCAGAGGAGAAAAGGGAAGCTTTGAGAGCTTCGCTCGAAATGGGTGCTTGGAGCGCCAAGAAGAAGGCCTCGGCCGCGCTTACCCCTGAGGGACCACGAGCGTTCGAGGAGTTTGAGCCAGACCAGCAATCTCGGTGGAAGCTTGTGCCGTTTTCGGCTCAGGGAGGATTTGACGACTGGCCAGCCCTGGATCAACTTTTTGTGTCCAGACTACAGGGCGTGAATCCCAACAGGGGGCGCGAAGGCAGCGTAGTGGAGATGAATCCGGAAGACTTGGCTTCCCGAATGCGGGACTACTTTTCGGACCTGCCCCACGAGACGATGCTCTTGAAGCATCCAGTCCTCATGAAGGATCGCGCCCGCTATGAGGCGAAGAAAACGCGGGACCGCTTACGCGCAAAGGCGTCGTTTGACGAAACGAAAATCGTCCCCTACGTGGTGTTTCCCCTTGACGTCAGATGGCTCTACTACGAGACCGCCTGCAAGTTGCTTAATGAGGCTCGCCCTGACTTGTTCGAAATCCTTGACCAAGGTGAGTTCTTGGTAACAGTCCCAGAACCTCGGAAAGAATCGGAGACCCGGCCGATCTTGCTCACGGGAGCATTTGATCTTCATCTTCACGATAGAGGCTCTGTAGCCTTCCCGATGGAGGTCAACAGGAAAGGAGATGCTGGACCGCTCTTCGAAGAAGGTGTGGGTGCTGCGAGTAGAGTCTCGAACATTTCGCCTTCAATATGGGCCGTGCTCAAAGAGAGATGGGGACTCAGAGGAGAGCTCCAGGACAGGCACGCCAAGGCGCTCGCACGTTCACTCGCCAGATTCTGCCTCGCCGTGTGCCACTCCCCTGCGTATCAAGCTGAGCACAAGGAACCACTCTCACAGGATTGGGCGCACCTCCCGATACCGAGGCAACGGGCCTCACTCGAACGCGCTGCTGAAACTGGTGGGATCGTTGCTCTCCTTCTGAATCCGTCGATCACTCCGACAAAGCAACTAAGAGCCGTACTCGGAGATGCAGCAAAACACCTTGCTGTGCCATCCAAGGTCGGCGGTGGGATGGTAGGTCAAAAGGACCTTACAGTGGAGTATTCCTTCCTGGGCGCAGCCGCAGGCGGCTGGCGAGCCCGTGCACCCCTGGGCGACGAGCCCATGCGCGAGCAATGGGGTAGGGTCACGGGAGATCTCTTCTTGAATGATTCCGTCTGCTTGCGACATGTTCCGGAGAAGGTCTGGCGCTATGAGCTTGGCGGCTATCCGGTCATAAAGAAGTGGCTGGGGTACCGAGACAAGGGACGGCGTCCCCGCGTGCCACTTTCAATGCGGGAAGTCTCACACTTGAGAAGTATCGTCCAGCGCATTTCAGCGATCCTATGCCTGCATCCAGCCCTGGACGAGATCTATGAACAGTGCTGTCTCGACTGCTTTTCGGCGGAAGAACTCGGCATTTGAGGGTGACACATAACCAGGGACAGGACAGAGCGGCCGCGTCCACCGATAACTAGCGTGTAAGCCCGCTGGATGTGCGCGGCGTCCCGCTCGACGGCGCGTTCGGCGATCGCGCGAAGTTCCTCAGAGGATGCCTTGGACTGCCTCTGCGGGAGATGCTCGTCGCATTTGTCCCCGGCACTGGCGGCGGCCTAGTCTATACTGTCTAAGTCTCCGGAGGGGTTTCCATGCGCTATTTCGTAGCACTTCTGCTGTGCGTTTCGGTGCAGGCTCAGAGCCATTGGCCTCAGTTTCGGGGGCCGGAGGCGAGCGGGGTGGGGTCGGGGACTCCGCCGGTGGAGTGGAGCGGGGAGACGGGGAAGAACATTCTCTGGAAGACTCCGGTGCCGGGGCTGGGGTATTCGAGCCCGGTGATCTGGGGGGACCGGATCTACCTGACGAGCGCGGTGCCGGCTTCGGGCGATTCGGCGGCGGTGAAGTTGGGTCTGTACGGCGACATCAAGCCCGTCGAGGGCGAGCCGGCGCAGAACTTCAACCTGTATTCGATTGACCGCAAGTCGGGGAAGGTCCTCTGGACGCAGACGGCGGCGAGCGGCGTGCCGAAGGTGAAGCGGCATCCGAAGTCGAGCCATGCGAATCCCAGCGTGGCGACGGATGGAAAGCACGTCGTCGCATTCTTCGGTTCCGAGGGGCTGTACACCTACGACACCAACGGCAAGCTGCTGTGGAAGAAAGACCTGGGGCTGCTGGATTCGGGCTTCTTCATGGTGCCGGAGGCGCAGTGGGGCTTTGCGAGCTCGCCGGTGATTCACGACGGGATGGTGATCGTGCTGGCCGACGTGCAGAAGAACTCGTTTCTGGCGGCGTTCGACGTGAAGTCGGGGAAGGAACTGTGGCGGACGCCGCGGCAGGACGTTCCGACGTGGGGGACTCCGGCAGTGGCGCCGACAACGGCGGGTGGCAGCACGGGCAAGCAGGTGGTGGTGAACGGCTGGAAGCAGATCGCCGGGTACGAGTTGAAGACCGGCAAGGAGATCTGGCGCATGGAAGGCCAAGGAGACATTCCCGTGCCGACGCCGGTGCACCAGGATGGGCTGATCATCATCACCAACGCGCACGGGCCGGGGCGGCCGATCTTCGCGATCAAGACCGATGCGAGCGGCGATCTGAAGACAAAGCCGGAGGCACTGGCGTGGAAGCAGGAGCGGGCGGGGAACTACATGCAAACGCCGCTGCTGCATCAAGGCATCGGCTACTTCTGCTTCGACAACGGCGTGCTGAGCGCGTACCAGTTGAAGAGCGGCGAGCGGCTGTACCAGCAGCGGCTGGGGGCGGGGAACTCGGGCTTCAGCAGTTCTCCCGTGGCGGCGGCGGACCGGCTGTACATCACGAACGAAGAGGGCCACACTTATGTGGTGAAGCTGGGGCGCGAGTATCAGCTTTTGAAAGAGAACGACCTGAGCGAGCAGGTGATGGCGTCGCCTGCGATCGCCGAGGGCGTGTTGTACCTGCGGGGCCGGAGCCATCTTTGGGCGGTGGGAGAGAAGCCGGAGGCCGCAACGAAGTAAGCGCGCGGCGCAGTGCGCCAGTAGGAGGCGTCATGAGCAATACCGGTCTGACGCGGCGAACGGCCGTCGGCGTCTTGGCAAGTGCGGCGCTGCAGCCTGGCACATTCACGACGCCGAAAGGCTTCCATTGGGGCTGCGCCACGGCGGCGCACCAAGTCGAGGGCAGTAACGTCAACAGCGATTTTTGGGTGCTGGAGAACGTCAAGCCAACCATCTTCTCGGAGCCTTCGGGCGATGCGTGCGATCACTACTACCGCTACCCGGCGGATATCGCGCTGGTGAAGAGCCTGGGGTTCAACACGTACCGATTCTCGGTTGAGTGGGCGCGGATTGAGCCGGAGCCGGGGATGTTTTCTACGAACCAGTTGGACCACAACCGGCGCGTGGCGGAAACGTGCGCGAAGGAGGGCCTGGCGCCCATCGCCACCTACAACCACTTCACGGTTCCGCGCTGGATGGCGGCGCGCGGCGGCTGGGAGAATCCGGAGTCCGCGGATTGGTTCGCGAGGTATTGCGAGAAGGTGACGGCGCGCATGGGCGACCTGCTGGCGGGGGCTTGCACGCTGAACGAGCCCAACCTTGGACCGATGCTCGAGATGATGAAACTGCCGATTCCGCCGCAGTTCATCCAGGCGATGTTGGCGTCTGCGGCGAAGGCGGTGGGTTCGGATAAGTTCGGCAACCTGCTGTTCGGCGACTGGCGGAAGGCCCTGCTGACGCTGTTGGCCGCGCACGAAAAGGGCGGAGCGGCTATCCGCGCGGGCGCAGGAAAGTTCCCGGTTGGCGTGACTCTGGCGATGTCCGACGACCAGGCTGTGGGCGATCCGGGGCCGCGCGACCGGAAGCGCGCTATCCTGTACGGGCCGTGGCTGGAACTGGCGCGGAAGGACGAGTTCATCGGCGTGCAGACGTACACGCGGTCACGCGTGGGGTCGGATGGCGATTTGCCTGCCGAGGCGGGCGTCGAGAAGACCGACATGGGCTACGAGTTCTGGCCGGAGGCGCTGGAACAGACGATCCGCTATGCGCACGCCGAAACGAAGGTCCCGGTGCTTGTGACGGAGAACGGGATCGGCACGAACGACGACGCGCGGCGCGTGGAATATCTGCGAAGGGCGCTCGTTGGAATGGCGCGGGCGATGAAGGATGGCGTGCCGGTGACGGGATACTGCCACTGGTCGCTGCTCGACAACTTCGAGTGGTTCTTCGGCTATCGCATCCGGTTTGGGATTGTCGCCGTGAACCGGCTGACGCAGGAGCGCACAGTGAAACCGAGCGGCACCTGGCTGGGGGCCATCGCGAGGTCGGGGAAGATTCCGGTCTGACGCCTCAGGCCATGAGGCGCAGCGCGCCGTCGCGGATCAGCCAGACGCCGAAGGCTGCCATGAGGACGCCCGTCGCTCGCAGAGCCATGGTGTAGGCCCGGCCTTGCAGAAAGGCGCGGGAGCGGTTGAGGAGCACGGCGATGACGACCTTCGATCCGCAAAGCAGGCAATAGAAAGCCGCCAGGAATCCGAGGGCAACGGACAGGCCTGACTCCGCCGCACGCAGCGTGGTGGGCGCGCCGACGATCCCCCAAAACAGGTAGACGTGCGGGTTCAGCAGGTTGATGGCGACGGCCTTGCGGATGCTGCGTGGGGATTCGGCCGCCGCGCCGGGCATGGGCGGTTTCGCCTGGATCGACTCCCAGCCGAGCCAGATCAGGTAGGCGCCGCCGGCGACTGAGATGGCCGCCAGGAACGGGCCGGCGGAGTTGAATCGAGAGAAGAGCAGCAGGCTGAGCGCGACGATGGGCGCGTCAGTCAGCACCGGTGCGAGCGCCGTGAGAATCCCCTGCCGTAGACCGTAACGCAGTGTCTGCGCCACGAGCAGCGCCATCAAAGGGCCGGGAGAGACACCGGCCGCCAGGCCGAAAGAAGCACCGGAAAAGACGAACGGGAGCAAACGCCCAGTATAGGCGCTAATAGCCCCGGGCGATTTCGCGGAACCCGCCGCGGGTGTCGCGATGCCAGGGGACCTTCAGACGCATCGCATTCGAGAAGCTGCGGGCGGGGTTCAGAACGCCTCGCATGACGATCACGGCGGGGGCCCAGCGGATCTTCCGTTCGAGGTTTTTGACGACGTACCGGTCGAGAATGTCTTCGGTCACCTGCCAGCCCAAGCCGGCTGTGGGGGTGACAACCAAGTCCACCCAGCCCATGGTGCCCCGAACCGATGTCGAGCCGACGTTCCCGAGCGAGGCCTCGCTGAGCGGCCCGAGTTCAAACTGCGCGCTATAGGCGGCGCTATAGCCCATGGCTTTCAGGCGGCTGGTCCAATAGGCGGAGTTCATGCCGAACTCGGCCGCTTTCCCGCTGCGGTGATTATTCGTGAAAATGTAGCTGGTAACGGCGCCCTGCATCGGATGGCCGATGTAATTGACCATAAACGGGTCCGTGTCGCCCCAGCCGTGAAGACCGCGTAGGGAATCGCCCCAGTCCTTGAAGAAGGGACCGCCTATGAGTTCGCGCGTGCCCTCCTCGGTGCCGAACCGGAAGGCGTGCTGGACGCCGAGGAAGAATCCGGATTGCAGGAGGATCGGCTTCCAGTCGGTCTCCCCCTTCTTGGGCATGAGTACCGGGCCCCTGGCTTGGTCGATGGTCCCGGCGCTGGAACCGGATGCGGCTCCGTCATCAGGGTCGCCCGAGGAGATCTGGCGGGACTGCCCCCAGCAGGGGACCAGGCAGAGAACGAGAACGAATATGACTAGGGCGACGTTCAAGAACATGTTTCGACAGAATTGATTCCCGTTCGATCCATTATCCCCTACTCCTGATGGGGGCTGCTCTATCTTCGGACGAACCCCGATCCGAAGCGGTTTCGATGATGCGGAAGTTTGCGCCTGCGTCTCATTTTCTTGGCCGGTGCGCGTGAGTCGGCGGGGCGAAGTATCCGAGAATAGAGGATATGGAACTGATCAATCCGGGTTCGAAGCGGACCCGCCGGGAGATCCTGGCCTCGAGTCTTCAGGCTCTTGAGGAGCAGCAGGAACGGCATGTGGAGTCGGCGGGCAAGATCGCCCAGGCTCTGATGGACTTGCAGACGCCGGAAGGATTCTGGTGCGGCGAATTGACGGCCGATTCGACGCTCGAATGCGACTACATTCTGCTCCAGTTGTGGATGCATCCTCCAGACGCGTCGGGGAACTGGAATCCTCCGTCGCGGGCGCGGATCGACAAGGCGGTGAAGTCGATTCTGGAGCGGCAGTTGCCGGATGGCGGATGGTGGATCTTCCCCGGAGGCGGCGCGGAGGTGAACGCGACGGTCCGGGCCTACACGGTGATGAAACTGGCCGGGGTTGATCCGGAGTGCATGGCCATGCGCAAGGCCAGGGAGCGGGTTCTGGCGCTGGGGGGCCTGCAAGCCTGCAATAGCTACACGAAACTGAACTTCAGCCTGTTTGGGTTGTATCCCCGGAAGTACGTGCCCAGCGTTCCGCCGGAGATCGTGCTGGTTCCAGGCGACCTGATCTACGAAATGTCGTCCTGGACGCGGGCGATCGTCGTGCCGCTGTCCATCGTGCAGGCGATCGGAAAGACGAAGCCGACGCCGCATGGGATCAACGTGGACGAACTGCTGGCGCCGCACAAGAAGTTGTCGCTGCCCAAGCGCGACGCGGCCTCGCTGATCTTCACGCAGGTGGACCGGGCCGTGAAGATCTGGGAGGTCCGCGGGCTGAAGAACATCCGGGCCAGGGCGATCCGTGAGGCCGAACGCTGGATGCTGGAACGGACGCGTTACAGCGACGGTCTGGGCGCCATTTATCCGTCGATGATGTACCTGATCATGGCGCTGGAATCGCTCGGCTACGCTCCGGATCATCCGGACCTGCTCGACGCTATCCGGCATTTCGAGTATCTGCTGCTCGAGACAGATGACCGCTTCCAGTTCCAGCCGTGCGTGTCGCCTGTGTGGGACACGGCCATTTGCACGTATGCTCTCGGTGAACTCGGCCAGTTCTATCCGAACCTGGTCGACCGGGAGAAGACACGCCGCGCGGCAGACTGGCTGCTAACGAAAGAGGTGCGGCGCAAAGGCGACTGGACGGTGAAGCGGCCCGACCTGGAGCCCTCCGGTTGGGCCTTCGAGTTCGCCAACGAGTTCTACCCGGATATCGACGACACGGCGATGGTGCTATTGGCGCTGCGGCACGCCAAGGCCACCGATCCGGAATGGCAGGCGCGCGTGGAGCGCCGGGCGGTGAACTGGCTGATCGGCATGCAGGGTTCCGACGGCGGCTGGGCGGCGTTCGATGTCGACAATAACTGGAGCCTTTTGAACAAGGTACCGTTCGCCGACCACAATGCCATGCTGGACCCGGGGTGCCCGGACATTACGGGCCGGGTGTTGGAAGCGCTTTCGCGCATGGGACTGGTCGGCTCGCATCCGGTGATCCGGCGCGGCGTCGAATACCTGACCCGAACGCAGGAGCGCGACGGCAGTTGGTACGGGCGCTGGGGCGTCAACTACATCTATGGGACGTTTCTGGCCCTGCGAGGCCTGAAATGGGCCGGAGCGCAGGACGCCGAGGAGACGGTCCGCCGGGCGGTGGACTTCCTGCGCGGCGTCCAGAACCACGATGGCGGCTGGGGCGAAAGTTGCGCCAGCTACCGGACGAATCACTTCGTCTCAGCGCCAAGCACGCCTACGCAGACGGCCTGGGCGCTGTTGGGGCTGGCTGCGGCGGGACAGGGTGATTCCCCAATCGCGCAACGGGGTATTCGCTGGCTGATCGAGCGTCAGAAGGGTGATGGGCGATGGGACGAGGAACTCATGACCGGAACCGGGTTCCCCAATGTCTTCTACCTGACCTACCACATGTATCGGGACTACTTCCCTCTACTGGCGCTGGCGACACTGGCCCCGGAACGGGTCCGGCGAGTGGCCTAGGGAGTGGGGATCGCGTAGACAAAAAATAAGCGGGGAACCGGTCGGAGGTTCGGTTCCCCGCGAGGATGGGGTTGGAGACCACTGACAAGGAGGAGTATCTGTCAGTGCTCCTTTTCGGAGGAAACTTTTCAACGGAGGAGGAGGTTGGGAACCTCGCTTCTCCATCCACGCTCAGCGTAACGGAATCCGAATATCGGCTGCAAATATCTTTGCTCCGCCGCTAACCGTTAGGACTCATGGTACTTTGCATATCTACTTTGGATAGCGTAGCGATTTACGGGAAGAAAGGGCGAGAGCGACGAACTTCTCCACAGGTTCGCTTACGCGGCACGCCTCCGCATGGAGGGGCCGGATTGATGCCGACCGGGGCCGGGGCAAGGCAGGGTTCCGATACGTGTCCCGAGCTGGTCAAATTGGGCGCAAATGGAGCGGGATTTTTGTCACAACACGGGTGGCATTCGAGGCGAATCCCGGTGGCCTGCTGCCGAGGGATAGCGAGGAGGCCTCAAAATGGAAAGAGCCAAGTGGCTGTCGGTCAGCCACTTGGCTCCAAGGCTTCACGTAAGGAAGGAGCGTGATGCGCTGCGGGACGAACGGGATCGCAGTCGAGAAATCGGTCGAAATCTGGCGACGATTTGGTGAGAATCATTTCGCCGATGACGGCTCTTTCACTCGTTCATCCGGTGGAACTGTCACCATGAGAGTACGGCGTGGAGAGGGGCCAACGCAAAAATCTTGTTATTTCCTTGCTTCACGGTACGCGTAGTACTAAAGTGCTTAGAACCGGGCTGTTTAGGGGTTGACGCAGGGGGACGAATGGCCCAAGAAAGAATGTGGTGCGGTTCATTGCCCCAGTCTGAGTGCGGGGGTAAGATGCTGAGGTACAACAGGAAACCTGGATGACCACTGCCAGAGACCGATTCGAACGCGGCGATCCCTCGCGTACCAGCCAATGGGTTGCGATGCTCGCCGGGTTGGTCTTGATCGGCTTCATGGCGTACGCCGACAGCCGGATGCTGCCGGGATTTTCCATCGGGTTTCTCTACTTGGTGCCTCTGATCCTGGTCAGCCCCTGGCTGAAGAACGCACAAGCTCTCACGCTGGCCGCCATCGCCGTGTATCTGCGTGAAAATGTGAGCCTTGGCGCCTGGCAGGGGGATTGGTCTATGCGCATCATGGTGACCTACATCGCCTTTGCTGGAACTGCAATCGTGGTGGGCGAAATGTCGCGGAGCCGCAGGGTCTCCGTCGCGCGGTTGAGAATCATCGAGGAACAGATCTCGAGACGGCGCGAAGCGGAGGACCGGCTGAAGGCGGTGCTGGATTCCAGCCCACTGGGAATCGTCTCGCTCCGCGAGGACGGCAAAGTGGAGATGCTGAACGGGATGGCGCTCCGGCTGCTCGGCTTCAAGTACGATGCGGAGATTCTGGGCAAGCCTCTCACCGAACACTTCCCGATGCTGGGAGAATTGCAGCGAACCGTGGCGCGGCCCGGCTTCTCCACGGTGATGGAATGTCCGGCGAAGAGGGCCACCGGCGAGCAGTTCTGGGCGTACGTCTGGGTCTCCAGCTTCGGGACCGAGGGAAAGCAGCTTGCGGTACTGATCTGGGACGGTTCGGAGATCTTCCGTGACCGCGAGGGGTCGGGGTGGGAGCTTCTACTCACAGGGTCGCGGCTCACGCTGGCGGCTGTGGCGCATGAGATGAAGAACCTGACGCTGGCTGCGCTCCGTGCCGAGGATCGCGTGAGGGCCGTGGCCGGTCCGGATGCCGAGAAGGAACTGGTGGTGCTGCGCACGTCGCTGAACGCCATTCAGGAGGTGGCGAAGGGCGCATTGGCGCAGGCGAAGCCGGGGGCGCTGAAGCGCGCCTGCCAGTTAGAAGGGGTCCTGGAAGAGACGTCGATCCTCATCTCCCCGCTGCTGGAGGAGAGCGGGATCACACTGGTGAAAGAGTTTCCGCCGGGTCCGCTGCCGAGAGTGCGCGCCGACCGGCGTGCGCTGGCGCAGGTCATCGTCAACCTGGCGGAGAACAGCGCTCGCGTCTTGCAGGGACGCAAGGTGAAACGGATCCGGTGGAGCCTTGAAGAAGACGAACAGCTCGTCCGGTTCCGGTTTTGTGACTCAGGGCCTGGTGTCGACAATCCGGACACCATCTTCCAGCCGTTCCAGTCGCGGGCGCAGCAGACAGGGCTGGGGCTGGCCATCTCGCGGATCATGTTGCGAAGTTTCGATGGAGATTTGCGCTATGAGAAGTCAGGAGATCAGGCCTGCTTTGTGGTCGTGCTGATGAAGGAAGGACGGAGTGGTGACACAACAAGAAACGGAGAAGAGTCCTCCGCAGCTCAAACTTCTCGTGGTTGATGACCACCAGATGGTGGCTGACTCGCTGGTGCGTTCACTCGAGGAACAACAGTTCGTCGTTTCCGGCATGTGCCGGTCGCTGGAGCAGGTCTTCGAGAGGGAAGATCTGAAGGCGATTGACGTCGTGCTGCTGGACTACGATCTGGGTGGCGAGTACGCGACGGCCTTTCTTCCGAAGGCGCGAAAGCTCGGCTTCGCGGGCCAGGTGCTGATCATCACGGCCTGGGTGAGCGACGAGGAAGTGCGCCGCCTGGTGGCGCAAGGGGTTTCGGGGGTGTTTGAGAAGGATCGGCCGCTGAGCGATCTGCGCGAAGCGATTCTGCAAGTCTCCGAAGGCGGAACCTGGTTTGAGAAGAAGCACTGGGCCGTGCTGCTGCAACGGTCCGACGGGTCGGAGGAGAATGGCGGGGCCGTCAACCTGAGCCCGAGGGAGCGCCGCGTGGTGCGATGCCTGCTGGAAGGCATGTCGAACAAGGAGATGGCCGCCGCTCTGGACATCACCGAGAGCACCGTGAAGGCCGTGCTTCAGCGGCTATTTGAGAAGTCCGGTGTGAGAACGCGAACGCAGTTGGTGTTGCGAGCGCTGGAAGAGCAGTGGGACGTCTAGGGAGCTGTGGATCCGAACCAGGACGCGGCCCGCATGCATGCGGCGATCAGGAGTGATTCGCTGATTTCCTTGCTACACTCACGGGTGCGATGACCAGGAGAGACGCCGTGACGCTGCTGGCTGGAGGATTAGCCGCCTGCGGCAGAAAGCCAGATGCGCAGTCGTTTGACCGCTTGACGCAGGAGTTCGTGGAAGGCGTGCTGGCGTTTTCGCCAGTGACGGCGACAGCCTCCGGCTACCACGTCCATCAGGGCCGGAAACTCGACGAGGAATTGGACGACCTCAGCGGCGCCGGCATCGAACGCCAGCGGGCATTCTGGCGTGACTGGCAGAAGCGGTTGAGTGGGTTGGACCTGAAGTCGCTGGACGCCGAGGCACGAGCCGACGCGGGCCTGATGCGCAATCAGGCTGAGTCCGCGCTGCTCGACCTGGATGTTCTTGAAAGCTGGCGCCGGAACCCGACCGTCTACGTGGAACTGATCGGATCGGCGCTCTTCACGCCGTTCTCGGTGAAGTACGCGCCGGAAGAAGACCGGTTTCGCCACATCATCGCCCGCCTGCGTGCCTGCCCGAAGGTCTACGACGCCGCGAAGGCCAATTTGAACAGCGTCCCGGGCGTGTGGCGCCGCGTCGCGAAGGAAGAGAACGAGGGCAACATCGCGCTAGTCGAGAAGACGCTCCGCGCGGCCGTCCCCGCAGCCTTGAAGCGGGAGTACGACGCAGCGGCCGAGATTGCATTGGCGGCGATGCACGGGTTTAACGGCTTCCTCGACGGCCTCCCCGACGCCGGCGCCGAAGCGTGGCGCTTGGGCAAGGAGAAGTACGAACAGAAGTTCAAGCTGGTGATGGGCGGCACGCGTACGGTCCAACAGGCGCTGGATGAGGCGGAAGGCGACCTGCGTGCGATCCGCAAGCGCATGTTCGAGCTTGCGCTCCCGCTGCACGCTCAGATGTACCCGAAGCATCGCGACCCCGTCGACCTGAACCTGATCGTGGGCGAGGTGATGACGAAGATCGCCGATAAGCGCCCGTCGCGAGCGAATTACTTCGAGGAAGCGAAGAAGACTCTCGAAGAAACACGCGCATTTCTACGGGAGAAAGCGGCGGTGCTGGTCGATCCGCCGTCGAGAGACAACCTCGAGTTGATCGACACTCCGCCGTTCATGCGCGGCATCTACGGCGTCGGCGGATTCAGCCCCGCGCCGGTGTTGCAGCCGGAACTGGGAGCGTTTTACTGGCTGACGCCGATCCCGGCCGACTGGCCCAAGGAGCGCGTGGCGTCTAAGCTGCGTGAATACAACGACTACGGGCTGCGTATCCTGACGATTCACGAGGCGATTCCCGGCCACTATGTGCAGTTCGAGTACGCGAATTCCATCGAGCCGAAGAACCGCCGCGTGTTGCGGGCGCTGTTCGGCAGCGGCGTGTACGTCGAGGGTTGGGCCGTGTACGCCACCGAGGTCATGATCGACGCCGGGTACATGAAGAGCGCGCCGGAGCTGCAACTGACGTTCATGAAACAGCTTCTGCGGGCAATCCTGAACGCGATTCTCGACATTCGCCTGCACACGATGGGCATGACCGAGGGCGAGGCCATGGAACTGATGGTGAACCAAACGTTCCAGGAGCGCGAAGAGGCGGTTGCGAAGTGGCAGCGGGCGCAGCTCAGCTCATGCCAATTGCCGACATATTATGCGGGCTATAAGGAGTGGAAACGCCTGCGCACGGCGATGGAAGCCAAGCCCGGCTTCGCCGCGGGTGAGTTTCACAAGCGGGCTTTGATGGCCGGCGCGCTACCGATGAGCACCCTCTCGGAGCTGCTGGGGGCGTAAACCGGTGGTGGGATGGGCTCGCGAGGCTATTGCGAAAATACCCCGACCCGTGATTCA
Source organism: Bryobacteraceae bacterium (assembly GCA_050789245.1). Lineage (GTDB taxonomy): Bacteria > Acidobacteriota > Terriglobia > Bryobacterales > Bryobacteraceae > PNKE01. The sequence goes on from JBOZRR010000015.1 coordinate 13,025, forward strand.
ATCAGGCAAACAATGTGGAAAAAGCTGGGATTTTGGGCGCGTGATCTGGTCCTGGCGGTCGTTATCGCCCTGGTGGTGATCCTCTTCCTCTACCAACCCGTAAAAGTAGAGGGCACGAGCATGATGCCCTCGCTGACGGATCAGGAACGAATCTTCATCAACAAGTTCGTTTACCGCTTCGGCATTGAAGACGTGCAGCGCGGGGACACTGTCGTCTTCTGGTTCGAGGACGACACCTCGAAATCCTACATCAAGCGGGTCATCGGGCTGCCGGGCGACCGTGTGGAGATCCGCAGCGGCGTGGTGTACGTGAACCGCCGTGCGCTGGACGAGCCCTACGTGCCGGAAGAGTACCGGGACCACGGCAATTACGGACCGGTAGTGGTCGAGACCGGCCGGTACTTTGTGCTCGGCGACCACCGCAGTTCGTCGAACGATTCCCGGAGCTGGGGCTCCGTCGGGCGGGAATCGATTTACGGCAAGGCGGTGTTTGTGTACTGGCCCATTGAAAAGCTGGGCATCGTGCGGTAGCGGCGAGTCAGTTCCGCGACCACCACTCCTTCCAGTATTTGATCAATTCGGCTTCGCGCTCCGGAGGGAAGACTCCGCCCCAGTTGATCATCTCCGGGTCGAAGGTGCCTGCCTTGCCGCGCGCAGCCTCCCGCTTGGCCCGAATCTCCGCCTGGATGCGCTGTTCCGATGGATTCGAAAACGGTTGCACGCGCGGAAGTCCCAGCGCGTAAGAGGACAGAGCGGCCAGCGCCAGGCGGCGGTGGCTTTGGTCGGGGGAATCGAGCAGAGGCACCAGGGCGCCTACGGTTGATTTCGAGTGGATGTGCGAGAGGAGCGTGATCAGTGCGCCGGTGAACGTACCGGCCTTGGCGGCGATGGCCTCTTCGACTAGCGTGGCGGCATCCGTGATTTCGTCGCCCGAAAAGGCTATCACTGCCAAGTGTAGAGCCGCTCGATCATTCATGTTCCGCATGGCGCGGTACTCACGCAACGCACGGAGCGGCGCGTCGGGCCTTCCGCGCAGAAGGTCGAGGGCCAAGGCCACACAGGCGGCCCGCCGAGTGCCGCGGGACTGCGTGCCACTGGAGAACTCTTCGAGCTGCTCCGTTGGCACTCCGCGCAGCGAGAGGACGAAGGTCGCGAGGAATGCGTCCTGGCGATCGTCATCTTCCGCTGCCCAGCGCACGGCCCGGAAGATGCGCATCCGGGCGGACAGTGTCCTGTCCGCGGCCACGGCCGGGAACTCATCCATGCGGAAGAAGAAGTCCACGAAGAACGGGCCGGCCGAGACGCGGGACAGCGTCCAGCCATTCGTCGCGGTGTCGCGATTGAGGAAGACGATGCCAGTGTAAGGCGTAGTCCACGTGCCGCAGAGGTCCGGCTGACCGCAGGCCCACGCGGCGTCGATCACCTTTGCCGATGGCTCGCCGCGAAGCAACTCCAGAATTTCGATGCGGGCCCGCCCGGGGCCGCCCTTTTCGCCGGTTTCGCTGAGGCGCGCGAAGGCGACGATATCGGACTGCTCGATCAACGCCGACAGGTTGGCGGTTCTTTGATCGATGGCGGAGAAAAGGCAGGGAAGAGGCAACAGGAGGAGGCAGAGAGTTCGAAGCCTGAGTTGACCTAGCGTTTGCGCAAGAACGCCATCACCAGCGAGAAGATCAGGCTCAGGACCAGGCAAGTGACGAGCGGGAAGTAGAAGGCGCCGTGCTTGCCCTTGATGACGATGTCGCCGGGGAGGCGGCCGAGCCGGAACGGCAGTTTGCCGCCGAAGTGCATTAGCAGTCCGGCGGCGAAGATCACTGCGCCGAGGATCATCAGCATGCGGCCAAGATTCATCTAGCACCATTCTGTAACATCGGGCCCGCGCCGCCGATTCCCCTTGACGATCTGGGGGAGAGTGCGGGATGCTTTCCCTAGAACGTCAATGGGAAGGATGTCCGCATGGGCCGTTCCACACCGCAGAATTTGCTGCAAGGCACGCTGGATCTTCTGATCCTGCATTCTCTGCAAAGAGGGCCGCTGCACGGCTATGCCATCGCGCAGACCATCCACTTGCTGTCGGATGAAGTGCTGCGCGTGGAGGAGGGGTCGCTCTATCCGGCGCTGTACCGGCTTGAGCTGGACGGCGCGATCCGAGCGGAATGGGGCGTGTCGGAGAACAATCGCAAGGCGAAGTACTATTCGCTGACGCGAGCGGGGCGGAAGGCGGTGGCGGAGCACCAGGAGTCGTGGAACCGGCTCTCGAGCGCGGTGCATCGAGTGCTGGCGCGGTAAGGGAGGACAGAGATGCGGCGTTTCATCCTCAAGCTCTTCCGGCGGCGCCGACTGGAGCGGGACCTGGAAGCCGAACTCGCGTTCCACCGCGAGATGGCGGAGCAGGGAGGCAATCCAACACCATTCGGCAACGAGGCGGTGATCCGCGAGCACGCTTACGACCAGTGGCGCTTCACCTTCATCGAGAACCTCTGGCGGGATGTCGCGTACGGCGTACGGGCGCTGCGACGGAGTCCGGCGCTGGTGTTCGGCGCGCTGCTGTCGCTGGCTCTCGGCATCGGCGTCAACACGATGATGTTCTCGCTTGGCGTCGAGTTCATGTTCAGCGAACCTTCTGTCCGAGATTCGTCATCGATAGTCGCTTTGCGCATGGGCGGATCGAGCCACGCCGAGAAGCGAACCGTGGACTTCATCCGGGAGAGCGGCATCTTCGCCGACGTCGTAGGTCAGTACGAAGAAGGGTTCATCAACTGGAACGACGGCACAGAGACTCGGCGCCTTTTCGGATTCACCACATCGAAGAACTTCTTTACCGTACTTGGCATTCCCATGGCGCAGGGCAGAGGGTACCAGCCGTCCGATCCCGACGAGGAGGCCGTGATCCACGACCACTTCTGGCGGAAGCACTTCAACGGCGATCCGAACGTGCTCGGACGGCCGATCACGCTGGAGGGCCGTGTGTACACCATCGTCGGCGTGCTGCCGCGGAACCATCGGACACTTGTCGGTTTCGGTTTCTCTCCCGACGTGTTTGTTCCGTCGCATTCCGAGGACAACCGGCTCGCCATGTATGCGCGGCTAAAGGAAGGCATGGACTTCGACCAGGCCTACGCGGCGTACCGGACCGTCGGCGCGCGGCTGGACGCGATTCGAAAGGGGCCGTCCTGGGCCTCCAACAGCCACGAGATGGACGCTGTGGGGGGCGTGCACCGATTGAACAGGAAAATGCTCACACTGGGCATCTTCTTCATCGCCCTGCAGGTGGTGGTGGGACTGGTGCTGCTGATCGCGTGCATCAACGTAGCCGGCCTGCTGCTTGCGCGGGCCTCCGCACGGCGGCGGGAGTTCGCCATTCGGCTCTCCCTTGGCGCCGGCCGTGGGAGGCTGATGCAGCAACTCCTAGTAGAGAGCCTGCTGCTCTCCATCGGTGGGACGGCGCTCGGGTTCGTTCTGGCCCAGGTTGCGGCGAATCTTGTCGCGGGCATCCAACTCCCGCTACCCGTGCCGATCCGGATCCAGATCGATCCGGACTGGCGCGTTGTGACATACGCCGCGTTGCTTGCCGTCTTCTCGACGATCGCATGTGGCATGTTGCCGGCCTGGCAGACGGTCCGCGAATCCATTTCGACAAACCTGCACAGGGAGAACCGCTTCCGGATGCGCCGCGCGCTGGTGGCGACGCAGATTGCGGTGTCGGTGATCGTGCTGGCCACGGGATTCCTTTTCGTGAGGAACCTGCTGCAATCGAACGCGCTGAGTCCCGGATTTGATGTGCAGCACACAGTGCGGGCGGACGTGCACCTGCCGCGGGCGAAGTATCAGGATGCGCGCAGCATTGGGCTATTCGTCGAGCGCGCAGTCGATTCGATCAAGGCGATTCCGGGTGTGGAAGCCGCCGCGGGCGCCCGGCTGCTGCCGTTTACGGATGGGAACACCAACGGGACCGATATCACGTTCCCGGAGACAGGCGAGAAGCGGCACATCGAGTTCTCCTACAACGCAGTGACGCCGGAGTTTTTCCGCGCGATGGAGATCCCGATTCTCCGGGGACGAGAGTTCTCAAGCACGGACAGGGGGCAAGTCAAAGTGGTTGCCGTGAACTCGACGTTCGCGGAGCGCTTCCTGGCCGATCGTGAACCCGTGGGCTCGATCTTCCTCTGGGGCGTGAATGGCCAGACTCAAATCCAGGTCTTTGCGGTGGTCGGAGGCACCAAGACGATGACCATCGGGGAAGAGCAGCGGCCCCAGCTCTACGAACCCTTCTCACAAGTCGAGACCGACCGCATGCGCGTTCAGTTCGTGGCCCGCACCGCGACGCCGCCTGTCACGCAACTGAGCGCCGTGAAGCGGGCGCTTCGCGATGTGGAGCCGAATGCCGGGATTGATGTGGAGACGCTCTATTCGAGCATCGGGATGGCGTTTCTGCCGAGCCAGATCGGCGCGGCGCTGCTGGGTTCCGTTGGCCTGCTGGGGCTGCTGCTGGCGGGTGTCGGGCTCTACGGCACGATGCTCTACTCGGTGGCCCGCAGGACTCGCGAGATCGGCGTACGCATGGCGATAGGCGCCACGCGAGGCGACATCATGCGCATGGTGCTGAAGGAGTCGGCGCGGCTGATCGTGATCGGTTCGGCCTTCGGCCTGTTCGCGGCGCTCTTCGTGACGAAGCCGCTGGCGATGTTCCTGGTGCCAGGCTTGCACACGTCGGATCCGCTCAGCCTGATTGCGGTTGTGCTTGTGCTGGGCGCGACGGGACTGATCGCGTCCTGGGGACCGGTCCGCAAAGCTCTGCGGATCGACCCCATGACGTCGCTGCGCTACGAGTAGCGCTACATCGAAAAGACGCGGCCGCGGTGCTGGCCGATTAGGATCTGGAACAGCCGGTGCGCGATGAGCTCGTGCAGCGTCAGCAATTCCTTTTGCGCCTCGAAGATCGACGTGGCGTCCGATGGGTTGTCGGGCGTGCCGCCGGCCTTCAGAGCGTCTGTGGCCTCTTTGATGATGGGGTCGGTGATGACTTCGCCGGCCATCTCCCAGAGGGTGATGAAGCGGTCGACGGAGGTGGGCAGGCTGACGTCGAAGATGCCGTTCTGCGACGTCGTGCGCGGCGGCTTGTAGTCGAGGTTGAACGGACCCGTGTATCCGTGGCTGCGCAACAACACGAGCACACAGAGCCAGTCGAGCGGATTGACCAGGCCGACGGCGATGTCGACGTCGTGCTTCAGCCGGTAGCCGTCGTTGATGTCGAAGTGGAAAAGCTTGCCGCACATCAGTGCGCGCGCCAGGGCGGCGCGGGGCGCGGCGCCCCACATCAATTCGTGCAGGTATTCCGGGTTCAAGCCGACCATGTCCGGATGCTTCAGCAGCCCGGAGCTGATGAAGGCTAGCATGGCGTCGGAGGTCGGCAGCAGAATTTCGGCCGCGGGTTCGAACGGCTTGGCCTCCAGGCAGTGCTTCATGGTCGCGCGATTGTACTTCTTAGAGAGCGCGATGTCGGTCTCGCAGGCGTAGTTCAGGCCGTCGGCGTACCAGCGCAGCGTTTCGGTCTCCTCCACGGCGCCCTGCACCTGGTAGCCGAGCGAGCCTGGCCAGTAGACCGCAAACTGTGCGCCAAGCTTGTAGCCGATTTCGACAGTGTTGGCCAGGCGCATCTTCGCGTACTCGCGAACGGGCGGCGCCTCGGCGGCGGGACCGGCGGCGAAGACGGCATGATGGAACGTTTCCGTCGTCACCATGGAGCACTTCACGCCGTTGTCGTCCAGCGCCTTCTTGACGCGATCCACCACGGCCCACTGCTCATCCTTGAGGATTGCGGAGTATGGGATGACATCCGTGTCGTGCGTCGCCCAGTAGCCGATGCCGATCTCTGCATAACGGCGGATGATCTCTTCAAATCCGATGGGTGGACGTGTGGGGGCGTGGAAGATTGCGTTGCCATCGTAGGCGGCGGCCCACTGCGGTCCTGAGATGAAGTAGCGGCGGCGCTGATCCGGGGTGTATGCGCCTCCACAAGCCTGGGTGAGACGGGCGACGAGCGCGCGCTGTTCGGAGACGGGGACTGGTTTCATCGGGTTCTCTCGGAACAACATAATATCCCAAAAGCCCCGGAAGGCACGCGTCGCACAACAGAAAATCAGATTCACGTTTTATGCACAGGAGTTCCACAGGACGATGCCTGTAAGTGTATGTAAATACATGAAATAAACTTTGAGGAAGACTGCCGGGGAAAAGCGATTTTCCTTTGACAGAATTCGGGAACTGGCGCATAGTGAAGTTGGTTCCAAGAGGTTCAAGGAACAGCGAGCCGAACGAAGCGTAGCGGACCTGGAACGATGATCCGGCCGGTGCGGTGATAAAAAATCCGCCGGTTGGGGAGTGAAGGGAGATCGGGCGCGACGCAAGGTAAGTTTCCTGTTCGCGAGACGAGCCGGGCACATCGATCCGAAGGGGTAGCACCCCGAAGGGGAGTGACGGAGCGAGATCACGGATAGGGGCGGCGTTGGCCGCATTTGGCAACGGGTTGCATTCGTTGAGAGCCCCGGCCTTTCGCGTATGGGCCGAGGTGGAGAGTGCAGCACACCGAGTCAGATGGGCTGGTGTCGTGGATTTGAAGAGGTAGGCCGGGAGCTTCGATCCCGCCGCGGGTACGCCGGCAACGGTTTGTTCGCTGCAGGGGAGCAAAAGGCCGCTTCGAGGATCCAGCTTCAATCGGGCACGCAGGCTGGTGCGCCGGTCATGCTATGAAGTCTGTCGGGAGAAAATCCTGATGGAGGGAGCGTGACGGGAAGTTCACCCCGGCGAGTTCGAGGGACACGCTCAAGCCGATCATGACGGCTGGAGAGCAAGCTGAACCAAGGGTCACTTGGAACCATTTTTCTTTATCCGGGTCCGTCCCGCGGTGATTGATTCCCGTCCGGTAAACCCTCCTCCCCGCGACTGGAAACTATACCCGCTGCCGCGGGACGGACATACGGAGTCTTCCTCAATTTGAAGCTCGCGAAGTTCGTGCGGCAGGGCTCGCAGCGCCAGCGATGCGCGCCGCACGCCAGAAGGAGTCGCGTGCCGAGTGGCACGTGGTAGTGCGACGGCTCCCAGGTGGAGAGATCAGTCCGCAGACATTTCGGGCAACTGGCGTAGACCGCGCCTGCCACGCCTCCGCCGGGCGTCGCAAGGAACTGGTGGCCGCACTCGCCGCATCTTGCGGATTCGTAACCCAACACATGCAGTAGCGATTCCTTCACGCTGGCGCTACGCCGGGGACGCACTCGTCCCGAGCCGCATTCCGGACAATTGACTGGTCCTTGACGCGCCACGGAGGAGAACTCTCGATTCTCAGGCTTCCCGATCTTCAGGCGCCTGGTGCGGCGGCCGCTGTGCCGGGCGCTCGGCGGCGTGCGGATGCGACATAGGCGGCTTCGTAACTCGCGAACGCGTTGGACAACGCCCGGCTCACTTGCTGTTCGCTGCGGATCGAGAGGCCCTCGATGCCGGCCACGGGGAGCATGTCGCGGGTGGAGGATGTGATGAAGATGCCGTCGGCTTTTTCGAGGTCGTCGAGCGTCAGTGTTCTCTCTTTCACCGTGATGCCGGGAACGTGGATCTCTTCCAGCAGCAGTTCGCGTGTGATGCCGGGCAGGCAGCCGGACGAGGAGAGGGGAGGTGTGTGAACCTCGGCGCCGCCGGCGTTGCCGTAGATGGCGAAGATGTTGGCCGAGGTGCACTCGCTGACCTCACCACGCTCGTTCAGCAGGACGACCTCGTCGAGGCCGCGCACATGGGCCTCCTCGTACCAAATGAGATTCGAGGCCCAAGATGTGACTTTGGTTCCCGCGAAGGGGCTGGCGGCATGCCTGGCGTTCGGCACGATGCCGAGATTGCAGGCTCCACCCCATTCCTTCCGGTCGGCGGTGAAGGCGACAAGGTCGATGTCGCGCGCGATGTCCGGCCCTTCCCACATATTGCCCTTGTTCCGCACAACAGTGACGCGCATGGTGGAGTTGTAGGCCTGGTTGGCTTCCACGAGTGAGAGAAGCGTCTCCTCCATCTCGTCGGGAGTCCAGGGGAACATCACGCGCATCAGGTCCGCGTCGCGCCGCATGCGTGCCCAATGCCGAGCGAAGGCAAAGAGGACGCCGTCCACCACTTTGATGGTTGAGAATACGCCCCAGCCATTCAACAGCCCCACCTGGCCCGGAGACATGAACTTGTCGCCGGCGGGGCGGATGTGGTGGTTGTCAAGGATCTGCGGGTGGATCACGCTTGTATTCTAACGAACCCAGGATGGGAACGATTGCGGACGTGCATGGAGGGTGTCTTCGATGAAGCTCTCGACCTTCGCACGGCGCTTCCAGAGAGCCTCCAGGAGCTGTTCCAGACTGTCTCGATCGCTGTCGAGCCATGGTTCGGGCACGGAGCGCAGAGCCTCATCGAGCACTGTGTCCGGCAGGTGCCGGATGCGGTCGAGCCACGGCTGGAAGTCGTCGAATGTGCGCACCTGTTCGTAGACCAGCGGCCGGGGATAGAGACCCTGCAACGGCGCCGTCGTGAGCGTCCAGTGGGGACCGTCGAAGATGTACCCATGATCGACCATCTGCGCGACGAAGCCTTTGCGCGTGGGGGCGATGTCCGGCTTGTCGAGCCAGTCGCGGATGCGGCGGCGGAAGAAGATCGCCTGCCGCGCGTCGGAGTTGCCGGCCCAGCGGTCGAAGGCGAGGATGGCCGCGAAGTCGCGAAGGTTGACGACTTGCGGGAGCAGGGAATCGGGCAGGTAGTCGTAGACGGCCTCCGTGCTGGGATTGCCAGGGAAGCGCGAGCCGAGATGCCAGCCGGGTGCGATGGGCACCTTCTGCGAGCCGAGCTGCAAGTGAACATCGGGATTCGCGTCCAGAAAGCGCTGTTCAAGTTCGATGACCGCGACGGCCGGGGCGGCGATTTGCAGGTAGTCGAGAAGCTTCGCGGCGATCCATTCGTTCACCAGGATGCGGCGGTGCTGCGGGTTTTCAATGAACTTGGTGACGAAATATTCGGTGCCGTTGGGCCCCTGCGCGGCCAGCAGGTGCGCCTGGGCGCCGCCTCGCATTTTGCGTAGAAACCGTGTCGCGTTTAACCGCATGGGCGACTAGGATACTCTGGAGTCTGGTGCGCGCCGGGCAGGGTGAACGCGAGGCGCAGGACTCCACCGAGATCAGAGAAAAAGGGGCTCAATCGCCATGGAAGAACAGGCAAAGACCGCCGGTGCCGATCAGAAGAAAGACAAGGACGAAATCGCACTTGAACTCATGAAGTTTATCGCAGGCGCTACCGGCTATGCGAAGGGTGCTCAGGCTGTGGGCTTCTCGGGAAAAAGTCCGCGGACTCCGGAAGAGCAGGCGGACGCGCTGATCGCGCTGTTTGAACGCTGCCGCAAGGTTGTGCACCGGGAAGCGTAGCGCCGGAATTGGCGTTCGGGCAAGAAAAAAGGGGCGGCGCTTTCGCGCGCTACCCCATTGAACATCAGTCTTGGTTCGACGCGTCCACACTTTGGCGGCGCGCTGAACAGAGCCTGTCAGACTCGGGTTTCCCCTCGTTACTACTTCTTCTTCGCGGCGGCCTTCTTAGGAGCAGCCTTCTTCGCGGCAGCCTTCTTGGGGGCGGCCTTCTTCGGTGCAGCCTTCTTCGGAGCGGCCTTCTTAGGAGCAGCCTTCTTGGGGGCTGCGGCCTTCTTCGGCGCCGCCTTCTTTGCAGCTTTTTTGGTTGCGGTTTTCACTGTTGATTTACTCACCTTTCGAACAGCGGCCTTGGCCGCCTTTTTGCCGGCTGCTTTCGCGGCCGGTTTTCCCGCCTTTCGGGTGGGAATCCTATTGGAGGGCGCGGGCGCTTTTTTCGCAGCCTTCTTCGCCGTCTTTGTCGCCGCCTTCTTAGCAGCCTTCTTCACCGTTTTCTTCGCGGCGGGCTTTGCTACCTTCTTCGCGGCGACCTTCTTCGCCGGAGCGGGCGCCACCTTTGCGGCCGGCTTCTTCAAAGCGGGCCTGGGGGCGGGCTGGGGCTTCGGTTCCGGCGGAGCGGGCGGCTCCGCTGCAGGGGCCGGCGGGGCCGCAACAGGTGCGGGCGCTACCGGCTTCACGTCCTCCTCGAAATCCTCGTCAAACTCGTCTTCGTCGGAGAGATCCGTCACCGCGTCATCGCTGAATGCGGTATCGAAATCGGATTCATCCTCATCGTCGTAGGAGTCGAAAGGGCGCGCGTTCCACTCGATCATGCGTGTTTCAGCCTCCTCAGTTCAGGCCTAAACACAATCAGCATACAATGTTTTAATCTTTCTGAACAGAGAAAAATGGAACACGCAGGTTGCGCCGGATAGCCGGCCAGACCTGCGTGATGTGTTTTGCGGAGGCGTTTAACGGGCGATTGCGCGCTTCTTCGCAGTGTTTGAAGCCACGCGCTTTGTGGTCGTGCTGCGCTTCGAACGCACTTGAACCGCGCTACCGGCGCGGCTCCGCGTGGCATTTCTGCGAACGCTGGTGCGCTTTGCGGTCACTTGCTCCTTCACCGGAGCGGCGGGAATCAGCAGCAGTTCGCCGTCCTCTGGCGCTTCGAAGAAGGTGGAGTCGAGATTCTGATTGACGGCCACGATCGAGTTCGCCGCGGTGGAGTAACGGCGAGCGATGGATGCCAGGGTGTCGCCGCTAGCGACCCTGTGCAGACGCCACGCCGCGCGCTTTTCCTCGGGCACGGATTCCAGCGCTTCGGTCACCGTTGTCGCGCGCTCAGTGGGCACGCGCACTTCGTATCCAACGGGCACAACCGATTTGAGCAGCGAGGGATTCAATTCGCGGATCTCCGCGACGGGCACGTCAGCCGCATCGGCGATCAGCGCGACATTCGTCGGCGCCGTGACGTTGATGGTGTCGAACTGCATCGGCGGTTCGGCTTCCGGCATCTCGAGGCCGTAAGCTTCCAGGTCCTTCGACACGATGGCGATGGCGAGAATTGCGGGGACGTAGTTCCTGGTCTCCTTCGGCAGCGCGTTGCGGCCGCGGAGCTCCCAGAAATCGGCGTAGCCCGTGCGCTGCACGGCGCGCTCCACGCAGTAAGGACCGCAATTGTAGGCGGCCATCGCGAGGTACCAGTCGCCGAGCTGATTATAGAGGTCGCGCAGATGCCGCGCCGCTGCGCGAGTGGCCTTCTCGGGATCAAGCCGCTCGTCGATCTCGCGTCCCGAATCCAGACCATACTCCTTACCGCGCGCTCTCACGAACTGCCACATGCCCGCAGCCGCCTTCGGGGAAACGGCGCGCGGCATGAAGCCCGACTCGGCCTGCGCCAGGTGAATCAGTTCCTGCGGGACGCCTTCCTCTTTCAGGACCCGCGAGATCATGTCCCGGTAGCGGCCGGCACGCTTCAACCCGAACAGCAGCGTCTTGCTGCCGCGCGGGCTGGTGAAGTAGTTGATGTAGCTGAGCACTGCATCATTCACCACCAGCGGCAACTGGCTCTGCGACGATTGCAGGCGCGCCACGGTGCGGTCCTTCAGGCGGGGATCGATGGGGAAGGTCAGATCGAGGATGCCGGCAAGAGGGGATTGCGTGTAGCCCTGCATGCTCTGCGGGCCGCCGGAACCAAGCTCCTCCAGATCGTAGCGGTAGATACGCCGGACCAACTCGTCGAATTTACGATCCACCACAGCGCGATCCGGCAGATCCTCGGGAACATCCAGGAGCGCATCAATCGCCAGATCGAATTCTCGCCGAGCATCTTCCGGTTTGCCTTCCTGCAGGAAGAACTTGCCGTAGTTGAAGTGCCGGTCCGCGTCGCGGGCGGCCTTCTGGGCTCGGGAGAACACGCCGGCTTCAGGACTCTGCTGAAGCAGCAGCGAGGGGCTGGCGGAATGCAGGCCAGCGGGCTCCAGCTTCGGAAGTTCAACAGATGCCGGACGGCTCACCTCACCAAGTGGCGTGGCGGCGACGGCGTTCTTCACCGCTGGAGTCTGCTGCTTCTTCTTTTGAGCAAGTACGGGGTGGGCTAGAACAAAGAGTGCCAGGCAAGCCAGCGAGAGGCGAGGTGCAATGGGGCGAAAGATCATTTCGTGCCAGATCACTATGAAAAATGGAAAATGTCGACTACATGACGGCCAAGTCCCGACTGTACTTCAAGTTGGGTAGATGGGTCAACCCGCAACGCGTAGTGAGTCACTCGTAAACACCGTACGGTCCTGTGCTACCCTCAAGCGCATCATGGGGCGAATCTTCTTTCTCTTGTGTGCGTTAGCCGTGGTCGGCGGTGTCGCCGCGCCGATCCCGGAGAACCGTGGTGCCGCAGGTCTCGACCTTGCATTAAAACGAGTGCATACTCAGTCGCGGGTCCTATACGTCGTGGCCCAATAAGATCACGCCCGCCGACTTCGACGGATGGGTGGAGCAGCGCGGCTCGAAGTTCTTCATGACCTGGGACTCGCGCTACGTCCCGATGATCGAAACGCACGACACCGGCCAGGCCCCGCAGAAAGGCGTGTGGCTCCAGGCGCGGTACGGCAAAGGGCTGTACGTGTACTGCGCTCTCGCATGGTACCGGCAGCTCCCGTTCGCCGTTCCCGGCGCGGCGCGCATCTTCGCGAACCTTGTGAGCCAGGGAGCGCGACCGTAGGACATTTCCGGATCGAGTCGATAATCACTTAGAGATCGCTGAATACTTTATCCATGCTCTCTAATGACTGACCAACACGACCCCTTCGACCTCGAGCGCTTCATGCGCGCCCAGGAGCCAATCCTGCAGGACGTGATGGAAGAGCTCAGCGCGGGCTGCAAACAAAGCCACTGGATGTGGTTCATCTTCCCGCAGCTTCGCGGGTTGGGGTACAGTCCCGCAGCGTACAAATTCGGCATCGCTTCACTCACGGAAGCGGCGGCATACCTCGTTCACCCCGTGCTTGGACCAAGGCTGATCGAGTGCACCGAACTCGTCAATCGCGTGGAGGGTCGTACGGCAGAAGGGATCCTGGGTAGCATCGACGCCTTGAAGTTCCGTTCCTCGATGACGCTCTTCGCCCAGGTTGCAGGAGAGAACAGCGTCTTCACCGAGGCGCTCCGGAAGTACTTCGGCGGCGAACCGGACCGGCTCACGCTGGAGCGTCTTTAGAAGTGCAGCTTCAGGACAAACTCGATCAGTCGCGGGTCCAGCGCCGTCGTGATTGATCCGAAGCCCGCCGCGCCGAACACGCCATTCGGCTGGCCGAGCGGCGGCGTGTTCGTCAGATTGAACGCCTCGGCGCGAAACTCCGCGCGCCAGCGCTCGCCAATAGGGATGGTCTTCCCGATCATCACGTCGGCAGCCTGGTAACTGGGGCCGAGCACCGGGTTGCGCGAGCTGGTGCCCAGCGTGAACTGCGGTGCTGCTGCGAACGCTGACGTGTCGAACCAGCGAGCCGTGGATCGTGTGCTTACTTCGTTGGGGCTTCTCAGACGGTTGGGCCGTTGAATCCCGTAGCCGAACGCGGCATTGAAGTTCGTCGCCTGCGTCACCGCCAGTGGTATGCCGGATTGCAGCCGCACCATGCCGGCCACCTGCCAGCCGCCGAAGAGTTGGTCGCGCCAGCCGCTCAAGCCAAGACGGCGTCCCGCACCCACCGGCAGTTCCCACACCCAGCCCGCCGAGAAGACGTGCGGAATTGAGCCCGTCGATTCGTCCTTCTCCAACCGCCGGTTGAAGCTGTCCGCAGCCTGATAGTTCATCACCGGCCCGGTCAGGATCGCCGAGTCGAACACCGCGCCCGCATCGTCAATCAGTTTCGAGAAGGTGTACGACGCGCTGGCCGTGATTCCGCCCTCAAACCGGCGCTCCACGCGCGCCTGGAAGGAGTGGTACGTCGAATGGCCCGTGTTGTTGCGGTAGAGCGTAACGGTCGTGTATCTCGGATATGGCCGCAAAAGCTGCTGGTACGCGACCGTCCGTCCGCCGATCGAGGATGACTCCGGAATCTCGCCGTAGTACGGATTCGCCACCTGCTGCGTCAGCACGGCGCCCATCGCCATTTGTTCCGTCCGCAGTTGATTCTGATTCGTGTCGGGAACTCCGAGCCGCGTCAGCTTGCTGCCCAGGTAGCCGGCTTCGACGCTCCACAAAGCGCCGAACGTCTTCTGCAGCAGGAAGTTCCACTGCTGCGCGTAGCCGCTGCCGTTGTCGCGCTGCACGCCGAACACGCCCTGCCCGAGTCCGCTGTCCGGGCCGGGTTCAGTGATCTCGACAGTCGGCCCCTGCTGCAACACAAATGCCGCTGTCCTGTTGTCGAGCGATCGCTGCCCCAAGGTCTGAATGAAGGGGAACATCGGCAACGTGAAAGGAGTGGTGATGCCCGCCTGTTCAATCCACGTCAGTCCGTAACCTGACCGCACGACGAACGTATCCGTCGCGCGCCACGCCAGCCCGATGCGCGGCGCGAAGTTCAATTTCTCCAGGTCTCGCGCCGAACGAGGTGTTCCGCTCTGTCCCGCATATCGCAACTGTTCGCTCGCCAGGTCAAACACGGCCCCCCGGTCGTTTGCTTCGGTCGAAGGCCAGTTCAGCGTGTAGCGCACACCCAGGTTCAAGGTCAGCCTCGGCAGCACGGCCCAGTCGTCCTGGAGGAAGAACTCGCTGACGGCCGCACGGGGCCTCAGCATCTCGCCTTGCGAATCGATGCTGAATGACTGCACCTGCCCGAGGAGCATCGATGCCACCGTGTCGCCGGTCCCCGCCACTGGCGTTCCCGTCGCCGTCAGGCCGCTTGTCAGCACGTTGTTGAATTGGAAGCTGCCCGTCGGATTCGGCGGTTGGAGCACATCCAGGCGCTCCCAGCGCAGATCCGCACCGAATTTCAAACTGTGCTTCGCACGTAGCGTCGAGAACGTATTGATGATCTGCGTGACGGAGGTCGTGAAGCGCGCATTGCCGCTCGAAGCCGGCCCGGCCTGCTGGAAGCCGGTCAAGTCGAACGTCGGGAATACGTTCTGAAAGCTGGAGACCGGCACGTTGGGAATCGAGAGTCCTCCGAGCGGCGCGGTCCCGTCCGCCATCGAGTTCCTTTCGAACCCGCGCCGCGTGAAGCCGAAGCGCAACTGGTTCACGCTCGCCGGCGTCAGTGTCCAGGCGTGCTCGGCCACTACGCTGTCGCCGCGCGTCAGTGTTGCGCCGATTACGCCGCTGGTCAGGCGGCCGCTTCCGTCGGGCAGGGGAGTGGCCGGATTAGAGTCGTCGCGCACGTAGGAGTAGCGCCCGAACAGGCGGTGCGCCTGGCCCAGGATGCGGTCGATCCGCGCGTCGAACTGGTTCGCATCCGTCGTCTCGTTCGACGTGCGCCGGTAGTTGTTGGCGGTCGCCTCCGCGCCGGAATTCGCGAAGACATTCGGCGCGGGATAGTGTGCCAACACATCCGTGCTGACGCTATCCCAACGCGATTGCGGGATCATGTTCCCGGCAAATGGCGTGCGCACCCAGCGGCCGTCCTCCATGCGAGTCGTGGCCGGATCGTAGACCGCCGTCGTGAATCGCCCCGCACGTTGTGCGCTCGTGGGCACGGTACTGACGCGCGCCGTACCTGTCCGCTGCACCGTGCCCTGCCAGGCGGCGAAGAAGAACATCTTCGACTTCTGGATCGGGCCGCCCAGCACGCCGCCGTACTGGTTCCTGCGGAACAGCGGCTTGTCGCCTCCGCTCGCGAACAGGTTTCGCGCGTTCAGCGTCTCATGCCAGAAGAACTCGAAGAGGGTGCCGTGGAACTGGTCTCCGCCGCTTTTCGTCGCCACCTGAATCACTCCGCCATTTGAGCGCCCGTACTCCGCCGAGTAGCTGTTCGTCTGCACTCTGAACTCTTCCATCGCGTCGATGATCGGGTAGTACGCCACTTGCCCCGGTTCGGGTTGGAGCACGCTGACACCGTCGTACAGGTACTCGCTCACGCGCGGACGGCTGCCGTTCACGCGAGGCAGCACCTGTCCCGGCGGCAGCATGACGCCGGGAAGGAGCGCGATTAGCGGCACGAAGTTCCGGCCGTTCAGCGGCAGAGCCGTCACGCGCCGTTCTTCGAGCAAATAGCTCACGCTCCCCGCGCTCGTCTGCAGCAACGGGGCGTCGCCGAAGACTTCGATGGTCTGGTTGACATCGCCCACTTCCAGGACCAGCGGCATGGCGATCCGGTCCGCCACGCTCACCTGGACGGGTTCGCGCAGCAGCGTCTTGAACCCGTCCTTCGTGACGTGCAGCCGGTAGCGTCCCGGCGTCACCGCGAGGAAATGCCAGCCGCCCTCCGGCCCGCTTCGAACTACTCGCTTCACCGCGCTCCTCTGGTCTTCTAGTTCCACCATCGCGCCCGTGATCGCGAGCCCCGCCGCGTCGTGCACGGTCCCGAACACCTCGGCCGAACGTCCCGCCTGTCCAAAGGCAATCCCGGTCAAGAGAAGCGCTGCGATGGCTGTTCGGAAGACGTGTATACTAGACATCGTCGTATTTACACGACCATACCATGAAGGCTCAATCCGGCTCCATTTCGAATCGCCTCGCGGAGCTCCGCGAACGCGCGGGCCTCTCCGCCGCAACCCTCGCAGGCATGGTCCAGACCACCCGGCAGACCATTCACGCGATCGAAGCGGGCAAGTACATGCCCAACACGGTTCTGGCTCTGCGACTCGCCCGCGCTCTTCAATCGACCGTCGAGGCGCTGTTCCACCTCGACGATGCCGCGCCTTCCGCGCCCGCCGCGGTGAGTGTCGACTTGCTCGGCGCTGCCACTGCGCGCCCCGGCCAGCCGGTGCAGCTTTGTCGTGTGGGCAATCGCCTCGTCGGCATCCCGGCCACGCCCACGCCCCTATATCTGCCCGTCTCGGACGGCGTCCTCACCAAGCCCTCGTCGCGTTCGAAACTCAAGGCAATCCCTTTCGAGCCATCCACGCTCGACGGCCGCCTCCTCATCGCCGGTTGTGATCCCGCCATGTCGACCCTGGCAGCGCACGCACGCCGCGCCGGCGTCGAGGTGGTCCTCGCGGGCTGCAACAGCTCTCAGGCGCTCGACTTATTGCGGAAGGGCAGCATCCACATCGCCGGCACGCACCTCTGCGATGCCGCTGGCCGTGCGGCCACGCTGGCGGCCATCGGCAAGCACTTCAAGCCCGACACCGTCCGTGTCATCACCTTCGCCGCCTGGCAGCAGGGTCTGGTCGTCGCACCCGGCAACCCCAAGTCGATCAGGACCGTTGCGGACCTTGCCCGCCGCGGCGTGCGCATCGTCAACCGTGAGCCCGGCGCCGGAAGCCGCATGCTCCTCGATGGCGAACTCCGAAGGCTCGGCGTCAAGCAAGATCAAATCCACGGCTACAACCAGATCGCCCAAGGCCATCTCCCCGCCGCCTGGCATGTGCTCAGCGGGCTCGCTGATTGCTGTGTCGCCACCGAAGCCGCCGCCCGCGCCTTCGGGCTCGAATTCATCCCGTTGCGTGATGAGCGCTTCGATTTCGTCGTCCCAACTGAGCTGCTCCCAGCGGCCCCAGTCCAGCGAGTTCTCGATACACTCCACCGTCTCTCATTCCGCAACGAGCTGAACCTTCTCGGCGGGTATGACACCAATCAAACCGGCGCGTATCTTAGTTGAGGTATGCCCCGGCGCCTCGTCTACTACATCGCCGTCACCATCGACGGGTTCATCGCGCGCAAGGACGGCTCATTCGACTGCTTCCTCTTCGATGGTCCGCACTTCGCCGACATCATCGCGCGGTTCCCCGAGACCTTCCCGGCTCATCTGCGTGCTCGCCTTGGCATCCCCGAAGCCGTGCCGAACTTTGACACCGTCCTGATGGGCCGTGCGACGTACGAAGTGGGCCTGCGTGAGGGCATCAGCAGCCCGTACCATCCCCTGCGCCAGTACGTCGTCTCCAGCACTATGAGCGAGAGCCCCGATCCCGCCATCGCGCGCTGCCGCGAGGACCCGCTCTCCCTCGTCCGGCGGCTCAAACAGGAGGACGGTCGCGACATCTGGCTCTGCGGCGGATCAAAGCTCGCGGCCGCTCTCGCCCCGGAAATCGACGAGTTGATCCTCAAGATCAACCCTGTCGTCCTCGGCGAAGGACTGCCGATCTTCGACCATCTCTCAACGCCGCTACGCACAACCCTCCTGGAGCACAACACTTATCCCAACGGTTTTGTGCTCGCCCGGTACCGGGTGGACCATGGTCTTTGAATGCCGGGTAAATCCCTCCTGCTGAACTGGGTCTATTACTATCCCGTCGGCCATGCCATCGAAGCGTTCAAGACGGCCAAAGGCCTGGCCGCGGCGAACCCTGGTCTCGAGATCCACCTGCTTCTGAATAGCCGCACGCCGGTCGAGTTGGCCAGCGCCTGCGACTGGATCACGCATGCCTATCCTGTCGACGTGGAAGACGTCGCGCTTCGTGGCGCTCAGGCCGCGTCTCTTCAGGAGATCCCCACCGAGTGGGACTACATCGTCAACGACCATCGCGTCACGTTAAGCCCGTTCCCGTTTCAGTCCTCCCTGCGAGCCTTCCACGACTTGGCTGAAACGCACTTCCACGCGCGCGAATGGAGGGGCGGCCAGCACGAGCTCCTGCACGGAGGCTCTGTCGGCTACGTCCGGAACGCCACCATGCGCATGCGGGTTCCCGAAAGCGCCACGAACTTCCTGAACACCCTCAGCCTTGCACCAGTCAATATCTGCCTTGTGCCCGGCGGCTCGAATCCGGATCCCATCTACCCCAACTCTGCCTGGTGGCGCCGGGCGATGGCGGTCCTCCTGGATACCTTTCCCGACGCTCATTTCTTTCTCACGGGCAAAACTGTGCCGGACGAGCGCTCCAGCACCGCCGCCTGGTCCCCTCGGATGGTCTCGGAACTGGCCGCCCTCTCCCCGCGCATCGCCGACTGCTTTGACGCGGGCCTCTGGAACCAGGCCGCGCTCATCGAGCGCTGCGACCTGCTGATTGCGCCGCATACGGGCTTCGCCTTCCTCGCGCCGAGCCTCGGCACGCCTTGGCTGGCGATCTCCGGGGCCCGCTGGCCGGAGTGCTACTTCAATGAGGTCCCCTTCTACTGCGTGTTCCCCACCTGCACCCACTACCCCTGCTGGCGCGGCATGAAGCCCGAGTGCGCCGCCCGCATCAGCGCCGGCGAGACCGTCGCCTGCATGAACGAAGACCTCGATTCGCGCCTTACCGATCTCGTTGAGGGCGCGCAACTTCTCGTCTCCAGACAACTCACCTACCAATCCGCCATGACGCTCTACCAATCGCGCATTGATCTGCTGGGTCTCGCCAAGAGTAACTTCTTCCAGATCGCGTGACCGTGCTAGCCTTGCGCCATGTATGCCACAAGGTTGAACCCAATTCTGAATGTCTCTGACATCCAGGAGAGCTTTGCGTGGTTCGAGAAACTGGGCTGGCAGAAGGGCTGGGACTGGGGCGATCCGCCCACCTTCGGCGGCGTCTGCTGCGGCGATTGTGAAATCTTTCTTTGCCAGGGTGGACAGGGCGGCCGGGGCCGCGGCGATCGCCCCATGACCTTCGGCATGGAAGGCGGCGAGACTGCCGACAAGGGCGTCTGGATGTCGATCTGGATCGACGACGTGGACGCCGCGCACACGCGCTGCGTGGAGCAGGGAATTGAAGTCACCTGGCCCCCCACCGATATGCCCTGGGGCGTCCGCGAGATGCACGTCCGCCACCCCGACGGCCACGTGTTTCGAATCAGTCAGCCTTCGAAGTGACCTTTCGAGCCAGCAGGTACAGCGTCCCCGGACGCATCCCGTGGTCCGTCACCTGAAAGCCCGCGCCGGTCAACTGGCCGCTCCACCACTCCGCGCCTCGCGTTCCGCCGTGCATCAGCAGCGGGCCGAATGCGAAGCTCACCCACGGCTCTTTCCCGATTAGCATCAGCAGGAACTCACCCTGCGGTTTCAGCACGCGGCTGGCCTCCCGCACGGACAAACCGATCCCCTCGCGGTTCAAGTGATCCAGCACGTACGCGCTCACGATTCCGTCGAACGTCTCCGCCTCGAACGGCAGCTTGCGCACGTCGCCTTTCACGACCGTCGCACGTTCCGCGACACCCGCCGCCCGTAGATTCGACATCAGCCGCTGTTCGGCGCTCTGCGTCTTGCCGAAGTGACGCTCGTAGGATTCACCGAACAGATCCAGCGCCACCAGCGTTGCCTTCGGACGCGCCTGTAGCACCATGATGGCCGAACGCCCTGTCCCCGCGCCCATGTCCAGTACGCGCGCATCGCCCGTGGTGAGGAAACGTTCCGTCGGAAGTTCTCCCAGCCCGTTCAGGTTCAGCTTGATTCGCGCGACGCCGAACGCCGCCACTGACCATAGAAGCAGCGCGCCGGTCAGGACCATTGGCGCCACCGGCCACCGCCGCGCGCGCCCCAGCCTCCACAGGCCTGCGAACACCAGGGCCAGCACCAGGTGACCGTAGCTGAGAAACCACGGATATCCAAAATCGATCCCAGAGCCCATGACCCGGCTAGAATACCACCGCCGCGTTTCGAAACCCACGTACCATGCAAAGCATGGAGCTTTGGTACGAGACGCACTCCACCTCCGTCGACAATGAGCAGGGCATCGCCTCCGGCCACCTCGACACGCCGCTCTCCGGCCTGGGCCGCCAACAGGCGGCCGAACTTGGCATTCGCTACGCCGGACGTGGATTGAAGGCTGTCTACACCTCCGACCTCCAGCGCGCCGTGGATACCGCTCGCATCGCCTTCGGCCAGACCGCCATTCCACGAATCCAGGATCCACGCCTCCGCGAGTGCGACTACGGCATAATGTCGGGCTGCGCGATGCAACAGATCAACGCCGTTCGTTCGGACCACATCGAGAAGCGATTCCCCGACGGCCAGAGCATCACCGACGTCGTCCGCCGCATGCGGAATTTCCTAAACGAACTCGATGGCACTGAGGGTCCCGTCCTCCTCATCGCGCACCGGGCCCCCTGGTACGCCCTTGAGCATCTCTTGAACGGCCGCAACTTACATCAAATCGTCACAAGCCCCTGGCAATGGCAACCCGGCTGGCTCTACAATCTGAAACCACTGGAAACCCACGAATGAAGAAAGCAGCCGCCGCTCCCAAGACTGTCGAAGACTACCTTGCGGAGGTTCCCGAACCCGCCCGCACGACCCTCGAGAAGGTCCGTGCCGCCATCCTCTCGGCGCTGCCTCCGCAGGCCGAAGAGGTCATCAGCTACCAGATGCCCATGGTGAAGTACCGTGGCATGCTCCTTGGCTACGCGGCATTCAAGGACCACTGCAGCCTCTTCTTCGCCACTTCGAACCTCCCTGACTCCATCAAGGAGGACGTCAGTAAATACCAGACCTCCAAGGGCACTCTACAATTCCCGCTCGACAAACCCCTCCCCGCCGCCCTCGTCAGGAAGATCACCAAGGCCCGTATCCTCCAGAACGAACTGAAACCGGTGAAGAAGCGCTAAATCAGCCTCGCTGCCAAAGGCCCTTCAGGCTTCTCAATTCCGCCCGCGCCGTCTTCAGGCTCAACCCCGCACGGCCGAAGGCCGCCAAGCCGATCGCCCAAAGCGGTACCGTCAGTATCAGAAACACCACCACGGAGAAGCCCGTCGCCATCGTCTTCTCCACGCCGAACAACGACAGGCCCACCACGGTGAAGAACTGGTACGTGCCCACGTTCGACGGCGCACCCGGTACCAGCGTCCCCAGGTGCACAATCAGGTAGACCACGGCCCCGTGCCACAGCGGCAGATCAATGTGATACGCCAGCATCACCAGCCAGAACGAAACAGCTTGCAGCACCAGCAGCAGTGCTGAGAACGCCGCCGCTCCGTAAATCGACCTCGCTCCGCCGATCTCCCGCAATGCGCAGGCCACGTGCCCAAGCCAACCCCGCTTCGTCCGCGTCACCAGGTACACCAGCAGAATGGCGGCGGCCACCATGACGATCGCCAGCAACTCCTCAGCCTGCACCAGATACTCCGGCAGCGGCACGGTCCAGATCACCGCCGCCACCGCCAGTACCATCCAGATCCCGTCCAGGAACCGCTCCACCAGCATCGAGGACAGCACTTGCGCCGCATGCAGCGGAATCCACCGGCTGGCCAGGTATCCTCGCAGCACTTCGCCTACGCGCATCGGCAACACCTCATTCACGAACAGCCCTGCGTAGACCGCCTGCGTGGCTTTGAGGGACGACAACCGCCCCAGGGGCTTCAGCAGCAGGCTCCAGCGAACGCCCTGCATGACGTAACTCCCTATATCCGCCGACACCGAAGGAATCAGCAGCCACCAGTTCATCCGCGACACGTGCGTCCACATCTCGCCCCAGCGAATGTCGTGGAAGACCCACACCAGGCAGGCCGCCGCGAGCAAATAGCCGGCCCAAGCTGTTTTGCCGCCGCCCGGCGCATCCTCTCCGTGGCTCATGCCATCAACCGCCCTTGCCGGTCACAGTCACCCACACCAGAGCTTCTCTGAATCTCTTGAAGAATTCCGGATGTGCTCCGTCAAAGCGGTGGTTCTGGGCTTCGATCAGCGCGAACCGCCGGGGCTCTGCCGCCGCGTTGAACAGCTTTTGCGCCTCGTCGCGGTTCACATACTCGTCCTGCGTCGAGTGCACCATCACCAGCGGCACAGGGGACACCTTCGGCATATAGCTCAACGCCGAGAACCACGGTTCGTTCGGCGCTTTTCTTGTGACATACGTCAGATCGTCGACCATCCGCCAGCCCAGTACATTCCTGTCGCCCAGGCCCATCGTGATCAGGCCGGTGTAGACATCCTTTGATGGCGCGGCCGCCGCAAGCGTCATCAGGCCCGCCCCCTCTGACCACCCCACCAGCACCACCCGCCGACTGCCCCGCACAGCGTCCGCGAGCGACCGCATGTCCTCCATCACGTTCTTCTCCGACAGCGTCGACCTGCTGGTGAAGCGCTCCAGATACTCCTTCGTGTCGAGCCCGTACACGTCGTACCCCCACGACGAAATCGTCTCCGCCACCGTCACGGCGAATCCTCGCCAGCCCCCATCCCCCGGCGCGAACAACACACAGGGGCGCCCCACGCTGGCCCTGCCGCCTGGGTAGAAGTGAACCTCCTGCGCCACGCCTCTCACCGGAATGTTGTTCTTCCCAACACGCATCTCGCCCGCCTGCGCAACACAAACCGCCAGAAGCAGCACGGCCGCTTTATTCATCGCGGATCTCCGTCACAGCACTGATCGCCAGGGCCACCCTGGGCAGATCGAGGATGTTTCTATAGATGAGATAGCGCGGTTCCCAACTCGACGCAAACTTCGCCTTGTACGCCAGCAGCCCCTTGAAACTGAACAGGAAATTCAAGTGCTGGAAGAAACTGTGGATCGCCCGCTCCTCCGGCGTCGCCTCCTCTTTCCCCTGGAATCCCGACATCGGCGCCATGCCCAGGTTGAACCGCTCGAAACCCAGTTCCTTACTCTTCTGAAACATCTTCACGAACAGGTAGTCCATCACCCCGTTTGGGGCTTCGCTCCGCCGCCGCATCAGGTCGATCGTCGTCTCCCCGCGTTTGTAAGTCGGCACGACATTCAGGAACGCCAGCACATTTCCGGTGCTGTCCTCCACCGTCATCACCGCCGTCGACTGCACGTACTCCTCGTCGAACATGCCCAGCGAAAATCGCCGCTCACGTCGCCCCGGGATCTGCAGCCACTCGTCGGAAACACTCCGGATCTGGTCCATCAGCTCGTCAGGAATCGGAGGCTCCACGTAGCGGGTGCGTAGGCCAGACACCTCCAACTGGTGCACCCTCGACCGTGTCGTCTTCGCCGCCTTGCCTTCCAGCGTGAACCGGGTCAGGTCGACAATCGCTTCGTCGCCAACTTTCAACTTCTTGAAACCGAGTCTGCGGTACATGCCCAGAAACTCACCGGTCGCCTGATGGAACGCCAGGCCCCAGCCGTTGTCCCGGCAGTATTCGCTGAACCCCCGCACGATGGGCTCAATCCCCTGCGCCGGCCCCGCGGGATCTCCCAGCGCCACCGCGAAGTTGCCGCCCACGCGATACGCGACGAAATTCTCTCCATCCAGCGAATAGAAGAACGATTTGTCCGGCCGCGCCTTGAAGTAGTCCTGCGACGTCCGACCGTTCCGCTCAAGAATCAGCCTCGCCCGATCGATCTCATGCGGGTGCGTCCGGAGTTGATACACCACGGGACGAAACACCGCGATGAGAGAATAGACAATCACCACCGCGCCCAGTAGCGATAGTGAGTTCAGAAACCACTCAGCGAACCGGGTTCGCGGCTGCAACAGCGGATTGCCCTGCAGAGCCAGATAGTCGACGGTCAGCTCGATCGATTGCTTCCAGTTGAAATCGATGCCGAACTCGCGCTTTTCCAGGAACCAAAAGCCGGCGATGCCGTAGGCCATCAGCACCGCTCCCGCGATCAGAACCCGCTGCGCCGCGCTCCGCCAGTCCGTCTGCCGGCTGCGCACCGTGAACCGCCGCCTTGTCACGAACAGCACGGCCAGCAGCGCCAGCGATAGCAGCGCCTCTTCGTAGTCGATGCCCTTGGCTAAATGAAAGACAACCGAGAATGCCGCCAGCGCCCCCGTCAGCCAGAATGCCCGGCGTTTCCGCTTGAAGACGTTAAGCGAAGAGACGATCAGCGCGAACCCGGTCAGCAGCGTCGCCGACCGCGATAGGTGCACGAACTCGAGCGGAAAGAACCGGCGAAGCCACTCGACGCGCTCCGGCAGGGCCCGCCCGATCACCGAATACACATTCAGAATCCCGCTGCCCAAGGTGAGCAGCGTCACCGCGATGATTGGATAATCGCGAAGACGCGATGGGATTCGCCTCCCAGGCGCCTCGCCACCGTCCAAGGACATTGGCGTGACCCGCTTACAGCATACGCCCGCGGGGGGACTAGGTCTTCCCTATTTATTCCATCGCGATAAACTGCCCGTAGCCTTCCACGTCTCCGCCGCTCAGGCAGTACTCGATGATGCTCTTGCCCAGCGGGTGCAAATCGTCATTGACGAACGGCTTCAGGTGCTCTTCGAAATACGTCTCCAACAGCCGCGCCCCAGCATCGTAGCCCTCTTCGCCCACTTCGGGCTGGGCGTGGACCTGTAGGAACCACTTCGGCACCGTCCGCCCTTCCACTGTCAGAAGGTCCAGGTGATATCCGAGCAGTGAACACCGCGCCGTCTCCAATTGCCCCGGCTTGAACTTCGCGCTGCCGCGCCGCGCCAGGTACTCGCGAGTCACCCACTGTGTCGCGAAACCCGTGTACCACACGCCCACATGCTGGTTCGGCGTGATAATGTACCGCGTCTTCGGCGTCGTGCGGATCTGCTCCAGCAGCAGGTTCGCCTGGTCCACCTGCCGGCCCGTCGCGAACGGCCAGTATGACCCGACGCCTTCGCTGATCAGCCCGTCGCCGCCCACCACGCTCGGATTCGCGTGGCCCCTCGGCGCCACCAGCCGCCACAGCCACGCCAGCGCCGGCGGCAGCACATGGAACACCCCCAGAATCCCGTAGCTCGGCTTGGCCTGCGTGCACGGCGGCGTCCGCAGACCCAGGCTCCGCACGTCCACCGGCACCGCGTCGTGCACGATCCCCGGAACGATCTCCCTCGGCAGAATCACGCGCGGATTCGGGCACGGCCTGCCCGGCGCGTCCTCCGTGTGTTCCCAGATCATGGCCCGCGAGTCCGCCACCGCATCGATGTTCAGGAACAGCAGCGGCTCCGGCGGCTGTGCCGTCAGGCGCTCCAGATGCGGGTCCGTCGCGTATTCGCGAATGTGATTCACGCGCACAAACCACGCGTTCTCCGCATCGGCCACCCACAGCTTGCCATCCCCGGCCTGCAGTGATGGATGGCACAGCGCCATATCGTCCGTCACCGGCCGCAGATCGCAGAACCTCGGAATCTCCAGGTACCGCTCCTCATGCGTCACCGTGTTTCGTCCCAGGAAGATTCGTCCGTCGGACTCCCGGTGCGCCTGCTCCAGCATCTCGCTCTTGCCGCCGCCGCTCGCCCCTTCGTGCATGAACGTGACGATGTTGTCGTACGGCGTCACCACTTGCACCGTCGAGCAATGCGCCGTCACCCAGCCCTCCTGCTCACCCAGGTGCAGCAGGCACCCGTACACGCCCTTCTTCGCGCTCGGCCCGGGATACAGGTTGTAGGAGAAAAGTTCGTGCGCCTCTTCCAGCCGGTGATGCACCACCACCTGCCGTCCCTCGAAGTGCGTGTGCCGGAACGGCGGAGCTACAAAGATCAGCAGCCGCGGCGCGAAACTCTCGTCCAGTTCGTCCAGCCGCAAAATCCCTTGCAGCATTGCCAGGCCCAGCGCGAAGAACGCCGCGTTCTGTGGCGCCACCACCACCGCGTCCATGCCCATCCCCGGCCGGCCCGCGTTGAAGGCGAAGCAGGCCAGCGGCTGTTGTGCCAGCCAGTCGAACGTTTCCTGGCGCAGCCCCTCGAAGGACTCCCCGAAGCGGCTCTCGTACGTCGGCTTGTCCGTCGGCAGGTCGTCCGCAATCACCAGGCAGTCCGGATCTCGCCGCCGCATGTACGGGTCCTGATAATTCGCCGAAATCCCGTTCCTCACCCGAACGACCTCGGCCTCCACCACCTCGCCTCTGCCGGGCACCGGATAGGAGACCTCAAACCGGCGCGCCTCCGCCGTTCCGCACGCCGCCTCCACCAACTCCTGAGTCGTCTCGAAGATCCGCACATCCGGTGACGCCGCCAGCAGCGCAGACACCTGTTCCGGCAGGTTCAAACGGGCCCAAAGGCCCTCAGAGACAGTGGGAGCGTGCATCGTTCTCCAAATCCTGAGTAGGGATTGTTTCCGGCGTCCGGCCCACGCGACGCGGGTTGGCTGAGGAAGGCGGTTCGACCTGGAAGAAGAATTATATCAATCTCTATGGGGCATGGGTCAAACGATATGGAACTGACTATTCGGCCCGGGTATCGTCGGAGCTAGTGGACCCGGCCCCAGGGGGACTGGATGCCCCCTCGCGGTTGGGCACCTGCGCCCCAGCCTTCTCCCTCGAGCCGGTGACTTTAGCCCGTTGGAGGAGAGCGACATGACGCTCCACGCCCAGCCTGCAATCGCCCCGCTCGGATAGCTATCCGGTACTTTCCGCCAGGTTCAGTAGTAACCCTAGGAAACCTCCTTCGAAAAAACTGTATCCAACCTATTGCGTGCAGCTAGGAATGTGATACCATGCTGGACGTGTAGTACTCCTGGTACTTGCCCGCGTCCGCAATCTCGGAGGCGGAAAAGGTCAACTGACAGTCAAAAGTTGACTCTCGCGGACAGGGGGGCTGCGCGGGGCAAGTGGGTCGAACAGATCCCACGATAGCTGTTTGAAACATCAGCGGGGAATTTGTATTGATGGACCGGCGGGTGGTGGCACGCGGTTGAACGCAACCAGGCTAAAATCTGGTCCTCCCACCTCACGCACGCAAGCACTAGAAGAAGCGATAGCCTTCAACTCCCGGTGTCATCTCAAATTTCGAATCCGGCCGCACAGTTCGGCCAATGACAGGCGGAGTTTATGTATTTGAAAACTAAAGCGTCTCGCAGTCTGCTCGCGGCAGCTGTTCTGTTCTCACTGGGTCAGGCGACTCTCTCGGCTCAGGAGCCTGAGTTGGACCAGGAACAGCAACGTGTCTCGCGGACCATCCTCATCAAGTTCAAGGACGGAGTGCCCGAAGGCCGCATCAACGGCCTGATCAAGAGCGCTCAGGCCAACCTCGTCAAAACCATCCCTCAGATCAACGTTCTCGTCGTCGAACTTCCCGAAAAAGCCAACCGTAAAGGATACATCAACGCCTTCAAGTCCCTCGGGGAAGTCGAGTTCGCGGAAGAAGAGAAGCTCCTGGACCCCCAGGCGGTCAACCCGAACGATTTCTATTACCTCAACAACTTCCAGCCGTATCTGACCCGCATCTCCGCGCAGGACGCCTGGGGAATCACCACTGGCTCCAATGTCACGATCGCGATTGCCGATCAGGGCGTGAACCCCACTCACATGGATCTCAGCTCTAAGCTGGTGGCCGGGTGGAACGTCTTTGACAACAACAACAACACTTCCGCTGTAGGCTCGCATGGCACCCTGCTTGCCGGGACCGCCGCCGCACTCACCAATAATAGTTCCGGTGTGGCGGGCGTCTGCTGGGGTTGCAGCATCATGCCTGTGCGCGTCTCCAGTTCCACCGGCTCCGCAACCTCATCGAACATCGCCGACGGCATCGTTTGGGCGGCCGACCGTGGCGTGCGTATCGTCGGAACAGGCTACCAAATCGCCGGCGATGCCACCGTCGCTGCTGCCGCCGACTACCTCTGGAACAAAGGCGGCATCCTTATCGCCCCGGCCGGGAACTACGGTTACCGGTACGCCTACCCGGACAACCCCAAGATTATCGAAGTAGCAGCCACCGATGACAATGACGTCGTCTTCTGGTATTCCAACAGCGGCGACTTCGTTGACCTGGCCGCTCCCGCCTGCATCTACTCCACCTCGATTCTCAATAACTACGACAGCGGCTGTGGAACCTCCTACACCGTCGGCCAAGTCGCTGGCGTGGCCGGGCTACTGCTCTCACAAACGCCCAGCCTCACCGCCACTCAACTTCGCGACCGCATCCTCCTCTCCGCCGTGGATAAGGGCACTGCCGGTCGGGACCCCCTCTATGGCTATGGTCTGCTCAACGCATATCGGGCTCTGACCTACTCTGCGCCCGGAGACACTACCCCGCCGTCCGCTCCCGCCAGCCTGACCGGCTCAGCCATCAGCGCCACCCAGGTCAACCTCTCGTGGAGTGCCTCCACAGATAACGTCGGCGTCACGGGCTACCGGATCTATCGGGGCGCCACCCAGATAGGCACATCCACTGCGACTAGCTACATCGATACCACTGTCTCCGCCGGCCAGACTTATTCGTACACCGTGCGCGCCGTGGACGCTGCCGGGAACCTCTCCAACACCAGCAACACCGCCAATGTTACGACACCGTCGGCGCCCGACACCACACCGCCCACGGCTCCCACAAATCTCACAGCGAACGCGCCCGACAGCACTCGGGTTAATCTCGCTTGGAACGCGTCAACCGACAACGTTGCTGTCACCGGCTACCGCGTGTTCCGCAACAGTGTCCAGATCATCACCACCACCCTGACTAGCTACACCGATACGTCGGTCAGCAGCGGTCAGACCTACTCGTACTATGTGACGGCCTACGATGTAGCCGGCAATACCTCCGCTGCCAGCAACACCGCCAGCACGTACGTTCCGACGGCGGCCGACACCACTCCGCCCAGCACCCCCACGAATCTTCAGGGGAGTGCTCCAGACTCGACCCGAGTCTACCTGTCCTGGAACGCCTCAACGGACAATGTTGGCGTCTATGCCTACCAGGTCTATCGCGGAGGCCTCTACATCGGCCTGTCCTTCACGAACACCTACACCGACTCGACCGTCTCAGCCGGCGCCAATTACACTTACACCGTCCGCGCCTACGACGCAGCCAACAACTTCTCTGCGTACAGCAACAACGCCACGGTGGTTGTGCCGCAGGCTCCGGACACCACGGCGCCCTCGGCCCCGGCCAACCTCACCGGTTCGTCCCCCAGCAGCACCAGCGTGAACCTCTCCTGGTCGGCCTCCACCGATAACGTCGGCGTCGCCGGCTACCGGGTCTACCGCGCCGGCGTCCAGATCGGGACTACCACGCTGACCAGCTACACCGATAACGGCGTCTCCGGCGGACAGACCTACGCCTACACCGTTCGAGCCTACGACGTGGCCAACAACCTCTCCAACACCAGCAATACGGCCACAGTCACCACTCAGTCCGGAACCGGCGGCGATACTGTCGCCCCAACCGTCAACTTCGTCACTCCGTCGAACGGCGCCACCGTCTCGGGGACCGTCACCGTTCAGGTCTCCGCTTCGGACAACGTCGGCGTCACGAAGACGGAACTCTACATCAACGGCTCCCTCGTTGCTTCATCGAACAACGGCAGCCTCACCTACCGCTGGAATGCCCGCAAGTCGCTGGGTGTCCGCTCACTCAACGCCCGGTCGTACGATGCAAAGGGCAATATGGGTCAGGTCACCATTAGCGTGACCGTGGTCAAGTAATCAGGCATTCGTCGTCGGAGGTGTGGCCGGTAGGAAGGCCGGCCACATTTGCTCGCGGCCGGGTAGGAGCCAATCGCTCCTACCCGGCCCGTTTTGTTTCGGGAGCCCCCTGCGGGCTGTCCTCTCTGCAGACCGACCCCCCGCCTCCCCCGGCACCCGCACGACAAGCGCCATCCAGGCTCGCGTCGATCCAACCGATTGTCTTCCTCATCCTGTTGCCGGATAAGAGTCCTGGCCGCGGCCTCGACTCACTCCACTCGGGACGCTCCCAGTAGTCGCCTCCCAAGTGAATCGCCCTCTTGCGCTTGATGTACCCAATCATCTGTGCTCTGCGTGCTTCGGCGGTATCTCGGTGAGCATATGCCCGTGGTCCTGCATCAGGTGGCCCTCCTCGATCCGGCTTTACCACAGCTCAGGCTTTCGCGCCGACCCGAAGGATCTGCGGAGCGGTCAATTCTGCCTGATCGCTAGTAATCACTTCAACATGATTGTTGGCCGTACGGGCGTCCGTAAATGTCGAACTGTGTCTGCCTTCCTAGTAGGGCCGCAGGCCTCTCTCCCTCATGCCAGTCCGTTGAGCGTGCATTCTGAACGGAAGATCCAGGCAGCCCGTCCTCAACATACCCCCCGAACACAGGAGCTACGTCCGCCTTCATCCAGATCGAGGTGCCGGCTGGGTGGTTGGCAAACAGGTCCCGCAGCAATACGAAAGGCCCGCCGCGGATGCGGCGGGCCTTCGTCCAAAACCAAGGGTTAGGCCAAGGACCTAACCCTTATCGTCTGAGGGTTACTACTTCCCCTTCTTCGGTGCGCCTGTGGTCCCTCCCGGACCAAGGTTGACGCCACCATTCACGAACCCGTTGCCATTGGCTGCCTGACAGACGCTCGAATCGGCCTTGGTGTTCACCAGCCAGTTCGGGAAGTCATCGCCAGTAGCGGCGTCGGAGTTGTTGAACGCATCCAGGAACTCAATGCAGCCGGATGCGCTGATTGTGGTTGCAGAAGCGCCGCTGTCGCAGACGCCGCCGTCGCCGCAGCAGAGGTTCCAGGTCGAGGTGATGTTCTGGAACTCAGACTCGCAGTTCAGGTCGGACTGCAACGAGGTCTTCAGGTTCAACGCAGCCGCCGTGCACTGACGGATCAACTGGAGCTGTTGCGGTGAGGTGTTGTTCGGCTTGAAGTCCGGACCACCTGTCCCGCACATGTTCTCAATCGCCGATCCCTGTGTCGCGGCCAGCACGTTGGTCAGCGGGATGCCGCAAACGTTCAGGCCCGTGCCGCCTTCATTGATGACGGTCAGGGTCTGGCTCGGATGCGTGCCCCAATAGCCAGGCGTACGGGTGAAGCAGCCCTCACCGGCAACCGGGCAGTGGTCAACAACATTGATCGGTTGCAGCACCTGGCCGCCAGTCGTCGTGCAGATCACCTGTGCGGTGTTGCAGACGCTCTCGGTCGGGCTGAACGGTCCGCTGGTCGCTTCCACGTTCTGGGCGAGAGCCGGCACGTTGAGTGACGCCGGGATCATTGGCAGCGCCGTGCCGGTGTTCGGGTCAAACGGCACCGGGCAGCCGGGAGCCGGATAGTAACGGTCCGCAACGGTGCAGGTCGCTCCGACGGGGCCATCGTTGTTCACGAAGACGTGGGAAACAAAGGTGTTCGGAGCAGTCTCTTCGCAGACCTTTCGCGCAGTGATGTTGGGAGTGGCGCACTGAATCTGCGCCGTGTCGCTGTCGCCTGTCGGGACGTTGCCGCCCAGGTTGCCGCCAGCTTGGCACGTGCAGCTCAATGTCGCTGTGTTGCCGTTGACTTCACCGTCGTTCAGCCGCTGTGTACAAGTGGTGACGCCGGGGTTCGGGATGAAGGGGGTTTCCGCGCCCGGGGCAATTCCGCCAACGATCGTGGTCGGGCTGAGCAGCGTATCCAGGGCATTGAGGTCAACGAGGCCCTGCTGGTCGCCCGTGTTGCAGGTGACCGGGATCGAGCCCGTGTTTCTCGCAATGTACCGGACCGCCACCGGCAGGCCGAGCTCTGTCGAGCAGGACTGAACGGCATTGTCGTCATATCCTGTGTCAACAAACCCACCGCCGTTGCAGGATACCTGCTTGTCCACTTGGACTCCGCAGCATTCGAAGTCGGCGATGTCAAACACGCTCAGCGTGCCGAGCGTATTCACCAGGCCGCCAACGATCACCGGGTTGCAGGTCAGCGTTGCCGTGTTGGGCTCGCCGCCCGCTAATGCCGTCATGCATGCCGTCGCCGCGGCAGGGGTTCCGACCGGGACGATCGCATTGGTGGCCAGCGCTACGGGTTGAGGAGCAGGCTGGAAGACGTTGTTGCTGTCATCCAGCGAGCAGTCCAGAGCCACGTTGCCGGAAGCCTGGGCGAACCACCGAGCCTGCGTGTTCGCGCCATTCACAGCGCCCACGCAGCCGTTCGTGCCGCCCTGGTTCGCCGTCACCTGGCCGTTCTGGTCGGCCCAGTTGGCGCCCGTGTCGCACGATACTTGCTTGTCGATGGTCACACCAGCGCAAGCATAGGTCGCACTGTCCGGATTGCCGGTGTTGGCCGGTAGCGGATCCCCCACCGAAACCGGACAAGTGCAACTCGCCAGTGTCGCTGTGTTGTCGCCGCTTTGACCGCTGGTCAGATTGCACGTTTGCGGATTCACGGTCGAGAAGGCGGACGACGTCGCCCCCGCGGCCAGATTCGTAACACTTCCGCCTGCGATTGCGAGTACATTGTCCTGAACTGTGCAGTTCAGAAGCGCGGTGCCCGTATTCTGAATGAAGAACCGGGTCTCCACGGCTGAACCGGTCGCGCAGATCGGTCCCTCGGTGACGCCAACCGTGGATCCGACATCGAACCACGTGCCGCCGCCGCAGCGAACCTGCTTGTCCACCTGCGCCGAGCAGCTCTGCACGTTCGTCAGAGTGGAACCCGACCCTGAACCCGTAAGGCCCGGTGTCGTCGTTCCGTGCGCAGTGGCGAACCCAGTTCCGAATGTCGAGCCGCCTGCCGGAACAGCCGTCACATTGATTGTGAAGTTGATCTGGCAGCTCTCACCCTGATTCAGGATCAGGTTATTCGGAGCCGTCATCGCATAGCCTTGCTGCGCATCGATGAACGAGAACGTCCATGTCTGGTTGCAGCCGGGATTCGCGCCAACGCCTTGCCCGGTCGCGCCCGGCGCAATGCCGGTTTCAGGAGTCAGGCAAGGGTAGGTGGCCACGGAGCATGCGGGCATGTATCGCACGACATCCCCTGCCCCAAAGTTGATGACGATCGGTTCAGTCGAGTTCGGTGCCGCACCGTTCGCGATGAAATACTGTACCGGCACGTTCGTCTGGCCGACAACCAGAAGCCCCGGGTAAGCCGGACCGGAACTCATCTGGATGTTGCCGGTCTGCGCGTACGCCGCCGGCGCCATGAGCAGCGCAAGCACGGCCACCAAGGCCAGTGTTACGCCGCGATTGAAGTTTCTACTTGAGCTTTTACACATTTGAGTGTTCACTCCATCTCTGCTTGTTCTGCCGCTGTTCTTCGCAACCCGAAGTTCATCCCACTTCCCAAACTCCGCGAGCGTGCTCTGCGCTCCATCGGGTCACGTTGTTGCTTACCGATACCTGCCGCTGTTCCAGCCTCTCGTGCCGGGCTTGCGCCCGACCTGGTTCAACGGCAATCCCTCCTCGCGATAAACAGCTCTGGCGATTTCGCCGGATGGTTTATGCCGTATGACTTATTCCTCCGTCTTCTGGCCTCCTTCTTTCTCTGCTGGCGGTGGATTCAACAGGTTGTCGATGATCTCTTTGAACGCTGCCAGCGGCTGCGCGCCGCTCAACAGCTTATGCGCCTGCATTCTCGTTGGGTCCTTCGGGTCCACATAACCGAAGAAGAAAGTCGGCGTCCCGCGGACACCCAGCTTCGTTCCCTCGGCCATGTCGGCCTTCACCTTCTCCGCGTACTTTCCGCCGTCCAGACAAGCCTTGAACTTCGCCTGGTCGAGCCCCATTGCCACCGCATGGCCCTCCAGCTCGTTCGGGGCCAGCGCCTTCTGGTTCGCGAAGAACCGGTCATGCGCTTCCCAGTACTTGTTCTGGTCCCCCGCGCAGCTCGCCGCTTCGGCCGCCTTCACGGCCTTCGGATGGATCTGCGTTAAGGGGAAATCGCGGAAGTAGTACTTCACCTTGCCCGTCTTCACGTATTCGTTGATCAGGTCCGAAAACGTCTGCGTCGAGTAGCGTCCGCAGAACGGGCACTCAAAATCCGAAAACTCGACCAAAGTCACCTTGGCCGTGGATTCGCCCAGGCTCGGCGCCCCGCTGATCTTCACGTACACATCTTCCAGCGGGGGCTGCTTGCCCGAAAGGATGTCCCGGATGATCTTAATGTCCTTCTGGATCGCCTTCTGCGACGCCTTCAGCCCCTCGATCTCGGTCTTCAGTTCCTTCATTTCAGCGCTCGACTGCGCGGCCATCGGCATCGCGCCCAGCGCCGCAACGAGAATCAGGCCTAACAGCCCCCTCCCGTTCGGTTGGTAATGCTTACGGGTCATAGTCCTCCTAGTTCCTACTTGACCTGCCATGACACCGGCGGTTTCCCCGCGTTGTGTCACTCCAGCTCCAACTTCTCGTGGAAATGGCGTCGGCAATCATCTCAGCCCTCACCGGCATCCACGCGAGCTCCACTCGCACCGTCTTTACTGATACAGCGCGTTTCATAAAACTCACTCAGGCTTCGCCAGGCCCAGTCCTGCGATAGCCCCCAGAGAGCCGCAAACCCGCGATTTACGGGCTCTCCCGCATTCGTCATCTGGGACTATAGTTCCCGGAACGCCCCGTCTACAAGGCCCAAGCTTCGAGCCGAAGTCCCATAATCTTTTGATTCGGATTGGCCCCGATTCCCGCCGCTTACGCACCCTGCCACGCACCTGGATCCCCCTCAATCGACGGTCGTCGTTCCGGCCAGGCATGCACCCCCAGCGCATGCCACGCCTCAAGGCAGATTAGACCTTCTTCATGTCCTCAACAAGGCCCAATGGTTGGAGGAGTCCTATAATCTTTTGTTGGTGAGCGAGCTGATCTCAACTAGGTTGGGCCGGGCGTCCTCGGAGGTAGGCCGCCCGGCCCTCAGGGTGGGTGTCCGCTCGCGGTGAGACACCCAACCCCGCTCTCGTCCCGCGAGCGGTGACTGACACTCGCTGGGTGAGACTTGTAAACTTATTCCGTTCAATCCCCTCGCTAGGCCCCCAACGCCCCATTTGAGGCTGACGCTGGCAAGCCTCGCCAGTCGGGAGAATAGCCCCCACCGCCCCCCGTCTACAAGATTCAAAAATCGCCTGGTAATACGAAATCTTTTGATTCGCCGCACCACAGCGCCACCACGCCCCACCTATCGTCAGATACCCTAAACCCTGCGTCTCACCGCATGCCTCTTTCCCCCTTCCAGGATTTCCCGATCCCTTGGTATGATTAAAGTTCCGGGCCGCCATGCAGAAGCTCCCCCTCAGACAATCGCTTGAAATCATTCGCCAAGGATCGCTCAACTGGATCTCCCGGCGGCCCATTGTCGTCTCCTTCGAAGTCACCGATTCCTGCGTCTGCCACTGCCGCCACTGCGACCACGGCGGCCCCCGCGACGACTCCCGCAACCTCAAGCCCGCCGACTTCACCCGCTACATGAAAACCCTGAAGCCCTGCGTCGTCCAGGTCTCAGGCGGCGAGCCCCTCATGCGCGACGACCTCGAAGACGTCGTCCGCCACATCAAGCAGCCCAACACCCTCCCCTACATCATCCTCGTCTCCACCTGGGCCCTCATGACCCCGGAGCGCTACCTCCGCCTCCGCGCCGCAGGCGTCGACCAGTTCTCCGTCTCCCTCGATTTCCCCGATTCCCGCCACGACGACTTCCGCGCCTACCCCGGCCTCTTCGACCACCTCAACGACGTCATCCCCAAATGCGCCGCCTACGGCCACGACGACATCGTCCTCAACACCTGCATCACCTCCGCCAACCTCCCCCACATCAACTCCAACGCCGACCAGGCCCGGCAGTGGGGCGTGAACATCTGCTACTCCGCCTACTCGGCCCGCCGCACCGGTGACCGTTCCCTCTTCCCCGGCGCCCCCGACCAACTCGTCCAACTCAACATCCACCTCGACCAGGTCGAACAGCGGCGCGATGGCAACAACTGGATCGTCTCCGCACCCACCACCCTCCAGCACACCCGCGAGTACTTCGAAAACAACGGCCGCCCCGGCTGCAAAGCCGGACTCCGCTTCCTCGTCGTCACCGCCGACGGCAAACTCCAGCCCTGCTCCATGCACTTCAAGCGCTACGATCTGAATGAGCAGGCCCGCCTCGTCGCCGAGTTCACCGACCACAACAAGTGCGACGAATGCTACGTCGCCATCCGCTCAAACCTCGACAAGTCCTTCTTCACTCTGCTGTCCGAAAACGTCAAACGCTACTTCCCCTTCGGCCGATCCGCCGCCAAATCCGCCCCCGCCTCCGGCTGCTGATCCCCCTGTCCGCATCCGCACACCGCGTCCCATCAGCGGACGCCCGGGGTAGGGAACTGCCACCGATTCCCGCTTTTTCCGTGGCATCAGACGTGCTTGTCTGAAATGCATGCAGTTGGCTCCAACGGGCCTTGCCCAGGATCTCCGGTCGGGATTCCGGTCTATCCGCAACGACCCCTCCGCCTCCCTCCTCGCCATCTTCACCCTCGCCCTGGGCATCGCCGTCAACACGAACGTGTTCAGTTGGGTCGACCGCATTCTCCTCCAGCCTGTCCCCGGAGCCATCGATGCCGGCCGCCTCGTCGTCCTCGAGGAAGTCCCCTCTTCCGGCCAGACCATCTCCGCCGCGTACCCTGATTTCCGCGACTTCCAGAAAGGCGCCAACCTCGTCTCCGGCCTCGCCGCCTGGCACCTCTCGGACTTCACCATAGGGCAGGGCCAGGACGCCCAACGCGTCCGCGGACAGATCGTCTCCGCCAACTTCTTCTCTGTTTTAGGCGTTCGCCCTGCCGCCGGACGCCTGTTCCTTCCCTCCGAAGACCGTGACGAAGAAGCCGCCTACCCTTACGCCGTCATCAGCGACAACCTCTGGCGAGCCCGCTTCCAGCGCGACCCCCGCGCCGTCGGTGCCGCCATCCGAGTGAACGGACGCCCCGTCACCATCGTTGGCGTCGCTCCTCCGGAATTCGCCGGCACCTTCACCGGCCACTCGCTCGATCTCTGGGTGCACCTCGGCATGCTGCATGTCATGGGAGGCTGCGGCTCCTGGCCCATCGATGACCGCAACGCCAAGCCCCTCGCCCTCTTCGGACGCCTCCGCCCCGGCGTCTCCGTCGAGCAGGCGGATTCGCAGATCAAATCCATCGCCGGCCGCATCGCCGCCGAACACCCCGCCACACACTCCGGCACCACCGCCGTCGTTCTCCCCATCTGGCGCGCTAACGCCGGAGCCCAGGCCTTGCTCCGCGCTCCGCTCGGCATCCTCACCGCCTTCTCGGCTCTGGTGCTGATCATCGCCTGCGCCAACGTCGCCAACCTCCTCCTCGCTCGTGCCGTCTCCCGCCGCCGGGAATTCGGCATGAGGCGAGCCCTCGGTGCCGGGCGTTGGCGCCTGCTCCGCCAGGTCTTCGTCGAAAGCGCCATCCTCACCATCCCCGCCGTCGCCGTCGGGCTGCTCCTCACCCTCTGGCTCGGCACTGCCCTCGCCTCTCTCATGCCCGCCAATGACGTCGAGTGGCGCCGCTTCCTCGACGCCGGCATCAACGCCCGCATGCTCGCCTTTGCCTCGTCCGTCTGTGCCGTCACCGCCTTCCTCTCAGGACTCGCTCCCGCCCTCTACTCCAGCCGCACCGATGTCGCCGCGGAGATCGCAGGCGGCAGCCGTTCAACGGACTCCGCCCGGCCCCACCGTGCGCGAAACCTGCTCGTCGTTGCAGAAGTCGCCCTCGCCTCCGTCGCCCTCATCGGTGCCGGCCTCTTCCTCCGCAGCTTCCAGCAGGTCAGCAACCTGCAACTCGGCCTCGATCCGGACGACCTCCAACTCGCTAGCTTCCAACTCTCCACCGCGGGCTACTCCGCCGAACGCGAAGTTCAATTCACTCGCACTCTGCGCCAGCGCCTCGCGGACCATCCCGGCATCGAATCGGTCAGCTACGGCATCGAGATTCCCCTCGCGCAGGAAGGCGACGAAACCCTCGAGATCGAAGGCTACCTTCCCAGCCCTGGCGAGAGTCTCGTCATCCCGCGCAACAACGTCGGCCCGGACTACTTCCGCACCCTCCGCATCCCGCTCCTTGCCGGACGCGAATTCACCGGCCGTGACGCCCCCGGCGCCCCCTCCGTCGTCATCATCAATCAGTCCTTCGCAAATCGTTTCTTCCCCGGCCTCGACCCCCTCGGCCGCCGTGTCCGCATCGCGCAAAGCAAGCGCTGGTCCACCATCGTCGGCGTCGTCGCCGACAGCAAGTACCGCGACCCCGCCGAAGACCCTCGCCCCTACTTCTACGCCCCCTTCCAGCAGCAGTTCGCCTCCGGCCACGGCAACCACCTCTACTTCCGGACTCGCGGCAACCCCGCCGCCGCGCTCCAGGCCCTGCGCCAGGCTGTCGCCGGCCTCGACTCCGCCACCGGGCTTTACGCCGTCCGTCCCTTCGTCGACCACCTCCGCGGCGTTCTTTATGCTCACTACATCGCCGCCGCCCTCATGAGCGCCCTCGGCATCCTCGCCATGCTCCTCGCCGCCGGAGGTCTCTATAGCGTCATGGCCTACGCCGTCAGCGAGCGCCGCCAGGAGATCGGCATCCGCATGGCCCTCGGAGCCCGCCCCGCCGCCGTCCTCCGCATGGTCCTCCGCCAGGCCCTCACACTTGCGTTCGCAGGACTCCTCCTTGGAGCCGCCTCCACCCTCGCCGCCTCCCGCCTCCTCGCAGGCATGCTCGTCGGCATCACCCCCGCCGATCCCCGCACTTACTTGGGCGCCGCCATCCTCCTCGCCGCCGTCGCCCTCTTCGCCGGCTACCTCCCAGCCCGCCGCGCCACCCGAGTCTCCCCCATCACAGCCCTGCGTACCCAATAAACTTCATTCTTGCCCCCTGCGTCGATTTGATCCACAATGTAGGACAAATGCCGGCCGCCGTCACCCTCGGCGAATTCGAGCACATCGTCCTGCTCGCCATTCTCCGCTTGGGCGAAGATGCCTACGGCGTCTCCATCCGTGCCGAAATTGCTGCCTGCACCGGTCGCGATCCCACCCCCGGAGCCCTCTACACCACGCTCGACCGCCTTGAAGACAAGTGCCTCCTCCGCTCCCGCCTCGGTGACCCCACCCCCTCCCGCGGCGGCCGCGCCAAGCGTTACTTCACCGTCACTGCCGCTGGCATCCAAACCGTCGCCTCCGCCCAACGCGCCTACCAGAGCCTCCTCAAGGGGCTGAGACTCCCCGGAGTCGCCCATGCCTAGCGCCACCGCCGCCCAATGGATCCTCAAACTGGTCACCACGCCCGAACGTGCCGCCGCCATCACCGGAGACCTCCTCGAAGTGTCCTCCCGCCGCCACCCTGTCTGGTTCTGGCTCAGCCTCCTCCGGACCGCCGCCGCCCACATCGGCCAAGACCTCTGTTCCGCGCCTGTCCAGATGCTCTGGCTCTGCATCTGGGGCATACTTGAACTGCTCAGCCTCACGACACTCTTCGGCTTGATCTGGCTCCTTCTCTGGATGAAGGTCGTGCCGTCCCCCTCGCCCTGGATCTTTTATCCGAGCAGCCTGATCTTCGCCACTGCCCTTCCGCTCTTCGTCTGTTGGGACATTGCCCGGCGCTCCAAGAGCCGCGAACTTGCCGCCGCTCTCGCTTTCCTTATCCTGGTGACCCTCCTGGCCACTGCTCAATCTCTAACCGCCGCCCCATCCCCGCGCACCTTGCACTCCGCCATATATTTCTTCCACCTGCTCTCCGCCTTCCTCGCCGGAGCCCTCCTCCATCGCCGCCGCCATTGCTAGCCTGCATTCTGCGGGCGCGCCGAGCGACGCGAGTCGATCCCGGCGTGGCTCCGCGCTATGAGTAGCCCTCGAATCTCCACGACTCGACAAGTACTAAACTGTTACGAATGAAATTCGGCCAGTATGAGGTTGCCGAGGAAATCGGCCGCGGCGGCATGGGCGTCGTCTATCGCGGATTCGACCCCTTCATCAAGCGCGACGTCGCCCTCAAGACCATCAAGCTCTACGACATCGCCGACCCCGCCGAACGCCGCCAAATGCAGGAGCGCCTTGAGCGCGAAGCCCAGTCCGCCGGCCGCCTCTCCCATCCCAACATCGTCACCATCTACCAGATCGGCTACACCGAGCTCCAACCCGGCCAGACCACCGCCTTCATCGCGATGGAGTACATCGCCGGCCGCAACCTCGCCTCGCTCCTTGAGAAGATCCGTCCCTCCAGCCCCGAACCCATCCTCAACATCCTCCGCCAAGCCGCCGCCGCCCTCGACTACGCTCACCGCCAGGGCGTCATCCACCGCGACATCAAGCCCGCCAACCTCCTCCTCACCCCCGACGGCACCCTGAAGATCACAGACTTCGGCGTCGCCAAGATCGTCTCCCAGACCATGACCATGACCGGCGCCATCCTCGGCTCGCCCTTCTACATGTCCCCCGAGCAGATCAAAGCCGAGTCCATCGACGGCCGCACCGATCAGTACTCCCTCGGCGTCGTCGCCTACGAAATCTTCGGCGGCGTCAAACCCTTCCACGCCGAAACCCTCTCCTCCCTCGTCTACAAAATCGCCCACGAGGAGCCGCCCCGCCTCCAGCTCGACACCCCCGGCCTCGCCGATAAGCTCAACCCCGTTCTCCTCCGCGCCATGGCCAAGACCGCCGCCGCGCGCTACGACTCCTGCACCGCCTTCATCGACGCCCTGGCCGAATCC
The DNA here is from genome assembly GCA_050789245.1 of Bryobacteraceae bacterium. Classification (GTDB taxonomy): domain Bacteria; phylum Acidobacteriota; class Terriglobia; order Bryobacterales; family Bryobacteraceae; genus PNKE01. The sequence goes on from JBOZRR010000015.1 coordinate 54,102, forward strand.
CTCAAGCCCGAACCCGCCCCCGTCCCGCCTCCCATTCAGTCGCCCATTCAGCCGCCCGCGCCCGTCGCCGCCAACAAACTCCCCTTAGGGTGGATCGCCGCCGGAGCCGCCCTCGGCCTCCTTGGCGCCGGATACTTCATCTTCAACAGCCCCGACACCACTCCGCCCCCCGTCGCCCAGGTCGAGCGCATCACCCCTGAGCCCACCACGATCCCCACCGCCATCCCGACGTCCATCCCCACTCTGATCCCGACGCCAATCCCCACTGCCATCGCCGCGCCCACCCCGGCCCCCAGGCCCACCCGAACGGCCATATCCACACCCGCCGTCGCGATTGTTCCGGCGGCAAAACCCACACCGCTTCCCACCCTCGTCCCAACGGCAATCCCCACTCAGCCCCCGAAACCCGCCGAGCCCGTCCGCACCCCGCCGCGCCTCCTCTCGCAGGCCCCCGCCGCCTACACCGAGGAAGCGCGCCGCCAGGGCATCGAAGGCATCGTAATCCTCTCCGTGGACATTGACGAATCCGGCATTCCTCGCCGCGCCCGCGTCGTCCGCTCCCTCGACCAGGGACTCGACCGCAAAGCCATCGAATCCGTCGCCCAGTGGCGCTTCGCCCCCGGCACCCTCGACGGCAAACCCACCCCCTCCAACGCAAGCGTCGAAGTCGCCTTCAAGCTCGTCGGAGCCCCTAGCCGGGCGCCCCTCACCCTCAAGAAGCCCGGCGAAAAATAGACCCGCTCACCCCGCCGTCGGTTGCGGATCGTCTCCCGGCCTCTCCAGGAAGAACACCGTCACCTGCTCATACACCGACCCGCCCACATTCACCGCCCGGTGGACCGCCTCAGATGGCTCCTCCATCTCCACCAACCCCGGAGCCACGTCCACCTCCAATGCCTCCCGCCCATCCCGAAACTCGATCCTCAACCGCTCCCCCCGCACCACAACCGCCACCCGACGCACCGGATCCACATGCCACCGCATCGCCTCCCCCGGCTCCAAAACCAGCCGCCGAACCTCCACCGCCCCCTCTCTGTAAATCGTCTCTTCCATCCAGGCAGTATGCAGCCCGCCCACTCCCGGTTCAAGGCGCGAAGTCCAACACCCCCCGCACCACCCAAGTGGGGCCGGTTGCCAACCGGCGCGGGATTGTCAATCCCGCCTGCTGCAAGCTAAGACACCACCCCATCCACCGCTGCCTTCAACCCATCAAACCCGCACCGCACCCCAACCCGCCGCATCCAACACATTCACCTTCGATTCATCCCGCTCCCCATACAAACAAAACACATATAGATCCGAACACCGCCGCGCCGTCCCCTCATACTTCCCGGTATTCGCATCCCACATCAACGACTTCTTGATCCCAAACGAAATCCGCGAAGGCCGGTCCTGCCCCCAACTCTGCACGTAAGCCGACGACTTCACCTCCACGCGCAAATCCCCGTAACGCAAATCCGCCGAATCCCACTCCACCCGAGGCCGGTCCACCACCCCCAGCGCCACTCCCACCAGATATTCCGCAAAAATCGACCGGTTCCGGTTCGACAGAACATCCGAATACGCCCATCGCCAGAAATCCCCAACCGTCCGACCACCCAACCCCAAAACCGCCTCACCACCCGAAAGGAATCCCGCCCCATCTTTCATTCCGCCATCTCCTTTTTGGTGTTTCCCCAAACCCCAGTCACAACTTTCTTCTCCTTTAGAATCAGAGCCTTAACCCCTCCGGACTTGACTTGCCCCCCCTACATAATAGGTTAGAGGAATTTTTACATGGCAAACAAAGCCGGCAACACCAATCCGAAGCCCGAATTAGTCAAAGCAAAAGGCGGGCCTCAAACCGAAGCAGGGAAGCGGATCTCCGCCAGAAACTCGACCACCCACGGCCTCTACGCCCGCACCATCGACGCCTTCGCGCCCGCCGACCGCCTCGACTTCGAAGCGTTCCATCGCGAATACGCCACCCATTACAACCCCAAGGACCTCATCGACCACGAACTGGTCCAGCAGCTCGCCTTCAATCGCTTCCGCTACTACCGGTTCCTGCGCTTTCAGGAAGCCGCCTTTAGCGTGCTTCCTGATGACGACGGCGCCGCCGCCCTCCGCGAGCTCGACACCCGCGCCAAAACCCACCAGTACCTCGAGCGCGCCCTCACCCAGCTCGACCGAGCCTTCCATCGCACTCTCCGTCTCCTGGAAGAACGCCAGAAGCAGGCCAAGGCGGCCGAAACGGAGCTCGTCGAAATCGGCGTCACCCTCGAAACCGGCACAATAGACTACACTTCCGACCCCGGCCTCGACCTGCTCCTCAAAAATCCGGAAACGAACTCACCCCAAGCACACGACTACCTCCGGATCCTCGCCGTCAAGCCCAAAGGCCCCCGCGCCTGGCTGGAGGATTGCCACGCCGCCTAAGGAATCTGGCTCAAATTTCAGTCCCGGACCACCCGGAAACCCACATAGGACGCCCGTGGTGCGCCCTTCGACTTCCCGTCCGCCGGCCGGTCCGCGCTTCCGCCCAGAGCCCGCAGGACGCAGGTATCGCCACCCCGAGCTAATCCACACACCGTTGTGGCTCGGTCTCCGGTCTTTTGCGTGCAGAACCTCCTGTCCGATTTCATCCGTACTTGGGATGTACGAGGCAAATGCCATCCCACAATTCGATGCCGGAATCTTCGAGTTGTGCGCAAAGAAGAAAATGAATCGGCTCATGCAAAAAGAAATTTCTGATAAAATACTGATGTTACAAACATTAAGATGGAATTCTCTTGTATGCTCGCGGTGCCTCTGCTACCGTTTCTCCAGTAAGAGGAGGCTCTCGAGACTCGAAGAGCCAACACCTAACATCCTTCAAAACCGGCCGCGATCCCTGCCGCATGATTCAGTGGGAGTGAAGCGGGAACAAATCGGAGTGTGCTACGGAGTATCGGTGCCTCTCCGCGCGCATCCACAACTCGTACTGAGGCATCCTGACCATCGAGGAGAACGGTAATGGAATGTAATCCCAAGACCGCCGGTTTCAAGGTGTGGATCGCTTAATGCGTACTTGCGCCTGCACTCTGGGCACAAATACAACATCCGGGCGGGAGCATGGCAACCCACCAGTTATACAACGCCTACTGGACCACGGAAGATCATCACATCTCGACGCTGCTCATTCGGAACGTCCACCGGGAAGATATGACCACCGTCTCAACGACGCTACACCGGCCCGACGGACGCAGAATGCGCCTTCCGGATCGGGTGATTCCGCCGCTAACCACGGTTGCCGTCGATATTGGCGACGAACTGGCACTCCTCAATGAATCGCAGGGCCACGGCAACGCCCATTTTACGTATTCTCACGCCAACCGTGGCGTCCTTCTCGCCGAAATCGTGGTGGAGAACCCGCAAAGTACGATCTCATATACTGTCCCATCGTACGATTACGAAGGTGCAACAGAGTCGCTCAAATCGACGCGGCATCTCTACGGCATGTACCGCCTTCCAACCCCAGCCACGGAACTCTATATCGCCTTGCAGAACGTATCCTCCACGCCACTCGTCGTTACGCCGAGGCTGATGACGTCGGAGGGGAGTTTGGCGCTCGGAGAGCGTGTGATCCCGCCTTGGGGTGCCAGCGTGTTCGAGATGCCTGAGGACTTGCCACCCCAATCGCGCGGATTGTGGTCGCAGCGCACCCATGGTACGGTCGTGCTTGAACACGCCGGTCCTGTGGGCGCCCTCAACGCCATCGGCTGGCTTGAAGATGAAAAGACCGGGTTTGCGACCTCCATGACCTTTGCGGATCCCACAGCCGCGCAATCCACGTCCCTTTACGGAGCACAGATCTTCTTGCGCGACCCCATGCGTGGCAACGCACGGGTTCGCTCCTACCTTGTACTGCAAAACACAACACAGGCGACGATTCCGCTCTCCGGTGAGGTCATACTGGAGACTGCGACCGGACCAGTCACCGTGCCATTCCCCGTCAATGCGATTGACGCCGGTGGACCGGTAGAGGTCTCGTTCGAGCGTTTGCTGGGGGCCATCGGGGATGCCACTACTGCCGCTGTCCGGTTGAACTATGTGGGGCCGCCTGGGGCGGTGGTGGGGCGGACTTACGGTGTTGGCGGCGATCCGACTTTTGGTTACTACTCCGCTCTCGAACCACGGGCGCATCCAATTTACGGCGGCATCCACTGGCGCGTCAGCCGGACAGTGGATACGTTGCTCTCCCTCGTGAACTTCGGTGAGGGAGAAGACCAAATAACTGTGCAACTTTTTCATCACGACGGTGTGATCACCATTCCGTCGGTCGCCCTCGGCCGGCTGGAAAGTCGGACGATTTCGTTGCGAACGGCGCTGGCCGGCCTTGGCGTCTCGGTGCCTACCTCGGGCTTGACCGGCGGTTACCGCGTCAGCGGTGGACGTTCGACGCAGAGCGCCGTGCTGACCAAGCAAACCACAATCGACATCGAGGCCGGAACGGCGGTGCCAATGTATGGCGGGCCGCCTTACGTACTACAACTCTTCGTGGACCCTGATCAGTTCTACCTGGTCGGCGACAATGATTCAGAGACTTTCCAGTGCTTCCTCGTCTATTCAGACAATTCTCACTACCCTCACTCGTGTGGGACGGCCACCTCTAGCGATGACTCGGTCGCCTTCGCCGATACGAGTGGCTCCTCCGGAACAGTATTTGGAGGTCAGCCGGGTGTGACTTTCATAGATCTGGAAAGTAGCTATCTTGACCAGTTTGGGACGAGGCAGCAGCTTCAATACCAGATGCGCGCAGCCGTTTGCAACTTTACTATCGTCCCTGGGCAATTTAACTCTAGTTATTGCCAAAATCCAGTTCTTCAGGAACGGCAATTCTCTGCAGATGTAAGACCAAGCTTAAGTGAATGTATTCTTACATCGTCACAATCAAGCTGCTCCGTTGCGCATTTTGAGGGAAACACCGTCCAGCTTCACGTCGCGAATCCGTATACGTGTAACATCGAGCCGTTCAGTGTAACTGGAAGAGCTCGTTTTTATGGTCCGGGAGCTGGTGAAGCGGCTGGTGCATTACAGCTTGGATTCAGTCTGCGATTAAGAGGAAAGACACTTTCAAAGACTCGCACAATAGAAGTAGTATGTCCCTAACTCCCCACTCGTGTCCAAATTAGCGGCGGCTGGGGGTAGGTGAAGCTCCGGCTAGGATGGAGGAAGTTCTTGCAGGAACACATCCTCAATCCGAGCAAAG
>JBOZRR010000016.1:0-101046 GCA_050789245.1 Bryobacteraceae bacterium
ATGGGTGACTCCTTTCTGGCAGCCTCGCACGAGTGACTGCGCCGCGGAACGTTCATCGTCCGCTACAGAGCCGCCCGTCTCATTTCATCTGTCCCCGCCTGCTCCTGGTAACACCACCCGCCACAGGCTGCGGCGCACCAGCGTCGCAGCCCTTACGCATTATTCACTTCGATCCGCCCGTCCCGCACTACAGCCAGAATCCCCACCGGCCCCTTCTCCGGCTCCTCATAGGTCGCAGGACTCCCCACTGTCTTCGAATCGAAGACCGTCAGATCCGGCGTCATCCCCTCTCGCACCAGTCCCCGGCCCTTCATTCCGAATCGCTCCGCGGCGGCGCCCGTCACCTTGTGGACCGCCTCCTCCAGCGTCATCCAACGCCGCTCGCGGCAGATCTCACCCAAGAGGAACGGGAATGTCCCGTGCAGTCGCGGGTGCGGCCGCCCCTTCACGTAAAACCCATCGCTGATGATTGTCGCCAGCGGATGCGTCAGGCTGAGACGCAGATTCTCTTCGCTCTGGTTGAACGACAGCATGTTGACCTCGCCGCCCTCTTCCTCAAGCAGGTCCAGCATCACTTCCACCGGTGCAGCCCCGCATGCCTCGGCGAGCTCTTGGAGACTCTTCCCCACGCACTGCGCATTCCCCGCCGACCCAACCGCCGAGATGTAGACGTCACTCCAGCGCCACGCGATCGTCTCTTCGATCTCCCGCGCGATCTTCCCCCTGGTATCCTCATCCGCCAGCCGTTGCATCATCCCGGGCACGCCGCCTTCGAGTGACCACTCCGGCATCAACTGCGTCAGTACGCTGCTCCCCGCCACATACGGGTAGCAGTCGAACGCGATATCGACGCCCTCATTCCGCGCCGCCTCAATCTTTTCCAGCGCCAATCGGTGCAGCGGCCAGTTCTCCGCGCCAACGGCCTGCAAGTGGGAGATCTGTAGCCTGCACCCGGCAGCCCTCGCCAACTCCACCTGTTCCTCGATCGCATCCAGCAGCCCGCCGAAATACGAACGGATGTGGCTCGTGTAAATCTTGCCGTGTCGCGCTGCCACCTTGCACAGCCGCAGCAACTCGTCGAACGGGGCACTCGATCCCGGCGCGTACATCAAACCCGTCGAGAACCCTATTGCTCCCGCCGAAAAGGCATCGTCCAGCAATCCCTCCATGCGCGCGACCTGCGGCTCGCTCAGAGGCCCCAGCGTGTGTCCCGCTACCGCAATCCGCAATGATCCATGTCCGGTAAGCGATCCGACATGCGCTGAAGGGCACTTCTCCACCGCGCGCAGGTAATCTCTCGACTCACTCCATCCCCACCGGTCATCGCCGCAGAAGATGCCATTCGCAAACTGACGCAGCATCGCCATCTCCGCCGGGGCGGGGTAGGCCGAGAAGCCGCAGTTGCCCACCACCTCCGAGGTCACGCCCTGAATGAGCTTGTCCCGCCGCCCTTCCAGCACCTGCAAATCTGAATGGCTGTGCGAATCGATAAAGCCGGGCGCGACAATTGCTCCCGCGCAGTCCAATACCTCGCAATCCGCAGGCGCAGCGACCTGGCCGACCGCCGCAATTGCGCCGTCGCGCAGCAACACATCGGCTCTGTGCCGGGGCGCACCGCTGCCGTCGATCACCTCGCCGCCCCGCAGCAACAAATCCCCTACAGGTTTCCGCATCTATACTCCAATACTATGGGAACCCGCTTGGCGAACAAGGTCGCCCTCATCACGGGCGCTGGAAGCGGAATCGGGGCCGAGACGGCGCGCCTCTTCGGTCGCGAGGGTGCCGCGGTTGTCGTCAACGATGTCGTCGAGTCCAAAGCGAAACAGGTCGCGGCGGAGCTCGTGAAGGAAGGCATCCAGGCCCTGCCTGCCGTTGCCGACATCAGCGACTCGAAGGCCGTCGGCGCCATGTTCGCGGCGATTATTCAGCGATTCCACGGCCTCGACATCCTCGTCAACAACGCATTCCACAACATCAACGACGTTACCCTCGCCGATCTTGCCGAAGAGGATTGGGACCGCACCATCGACGTCTGCCTCAAGGGGCCCTTCCTCTGTACCAAGCTCGCCTTACCGCTGATGAAGCAGCGTGGCGGCGGCAGCATCGTCACCATCTCCAGCGTCAACGCCCTCTTCGGAGTCGGCGAAACCGCCTACACTGCCGCAAAGGGCGGCCTGATTTCCATGATGCGCCTCGTCGCCGCCGAGTACGGTGAATGGAACATCCGATCCAATGTCATCTGCCCCGGCACAATCGCCACCGACGTTTGCATCGATTACTGGGAGCGTTTCCCGTCCGGTTTCCGCAAACTCGTCGACATGTATCCGCTGAAGCGCATCGGGACGCCCGCTGAGGTCGCCCAATGCGCGCTTTTCCTCGTCTCGGACGAATCGGCGTTCATCACGGGCAGCGTGCAAGTCGTCGACGGAGGCCTTCTCGCCGGCCGCAAGTTCGAAGTCGAATAGTCCCAGCCTCAAGGAGTCGAAAATGAGTGATCAACCCGTCTCGCGGCGTGCATTCCTCGGTGCGCAGGCCGCTACTATCGCAGCGCCTGCCATCCTGCACGGCCAGTCCGGAGAACGCATCCGCGTCGCCGTCGTCGGCGTCGGCAATCGTGGTTCTTTCCTTTTGCGGCACGCACTCAAAGTTCCTGGTGTCGAAGTTGTCGCCGTCTGCGACATCGTCGAATCTCGTGCGGCGAATGCGGCAAAGGCAGTCGCCGACGCGGGCGGCACGGCCACCGTCTGGGCGGACTTCCGCAAGATGCTCGACGAGCGCAAGGACATCGACGCCGTCATCCTCGCCACGCCCGATTGGACTCACAAGGACTTCGACATTACCATCCTCGAGATGGGCAAGCACCTCTATGCGGAAAAGCCTCTAGCTCTCAGCGTCGAAGACTGTAAGTCCGTCGTCCAGGCCGCCAAGCAGGCCAAGGGCATCTTCCAGGTCGGCTTCCAGCTTCGGCACGATCCCAACCGCAACGCCGCCGGGAAGTTCATACACAGCGGCGGAATCGGGAAGGTTCTCATGTGCCACGGAATGCGTCATGGCGGCGATCTTCCACGCGACATCCCTTGGTACTTCGACAAGACCAAATGCGGAGACATCGTCGTGGACCAGGGCATCCACATCCTCGATCTCTTTACCTGGGCCATCGGATCGCGTCCCCTGCGCGTCTATGGCTCCGGCGGTACCAACCTGTTCGTGAACGATCCGCCCGGCCGTACCGTCATGGATAACTACAGTCTGGTGATCGAGTACCCCGGAGGCATACGCGTGAACTTCAGCCACCACTACTTCGATCCGCCCGGCTTCACCGGCATCCAGGAACGCATCTTCGGTTCCGATGGCTCCATCGATCTCGTGAACGCCACATGGAAGCCGCGCGTTGGACGCCGCGATCCCATCAAGCTCGACGTGCCCAACGTCGGTCAGGACTCCACTTACATGTCCATCGCCGCTTTCGCCGAAAACGTCCGTGCGAAGAAGCAGCCGCTGAATAACGCAGAGTCTGCGATGGTCTCCACCATCCTGCCCATCATGGCCACCAAGGCTATCTATGAGGGTCGCATTGTCACATGGGAGGAAGTGGCCGGCGCCGTCTGATCCACGCCTGCCCGGACGTCACGAATGCTCTGGGGGCACGTTCCCGTACGACCACGGGCGTGCTCCCTTGCTCGCAGGATCCGCATTGAATGTAGGAGCCGGCGGCCTTGCCGGCATGCGTCCCGGCGTCAACAGCCGAATCTGCTTGACCGCTGTCTCCACCATCTTGCGCCCGCCCGCGGGCTCGACACTGGAATAGCTCGACATCCGCGTCTCATACCCGCCGCCGCGCTTGCCCATCGCCTCCTCCGTCGGCACATAGCCGATGCAACCGTTCGCCAACGAGACGGGAAACGTCAGCTTGAACTGGCTTCCCGCGCGGATGTCCAATCCCAACTGGCAGAACATCTCGCCCGGCGCCGACGCGAACACGCATGGCCCCACTTGCACAGTCTGAACCTCCGCCTCGAGTTCACGGTTCTTTCGCAACTGCGCGTCCAGCAGCACAATCTCTTTCGCGAACGTCCACTCCGTCGCGCCCACTTGTTTCGGATCCTGCCGCACCAGATCCAGACTCTTCTTCAGTCGTTCCGCGCTCGGCGCGCGACGCTCGAGCCACAGCAAGTCCGATTTGAACTCCACTGGGCTCGACGTCCCTCGCGCGCTCGACAGCAGCACCTTCACCGCTTCCGCACCCACACGTCCGCCCACTAGCCTCGCCCATTCATCACCGCTCGGATTCTGGTAAGGGCTCCGGTTGTCCACTTGCGTCACGTCACCCGAAAAGCCCTGCAGGAACACGACCACCACGTCCGGCCCGAACACGCCACGAATCGTCTGCTCCAGGTAGTAAATCCAATTCGCCGAAATCCCCGTTGGGTTTGTCGTCGCATGGCACGCATAGTTCACGACGCACCCAAGCAGCCGCCCGTCCTTGTCCCAACTTCCGATCACCCCGACACCTGGATCGATCGGCCCCGCCGGCTCCACGATGTCCGGATTTCCCTGTCCTGGGTGTGACCACGACTGCCCGTTCTTCATCCGGAACCGCCGGTTGAATCCCACCTCAGGTTCCTTTCCCATGCCGAAGTTGAGCTGCGTCGCTGCCCTGTCCTTGTCCGCCTCGCACACCGCATTGACAATCTGGCTGCGCACTTTCTCCAGGTACCCCGCATCCGCCATCGACGACATCTCGTAGGCCAGCTTCTGTACGAACGGTGATGCGTGGTCATACTCGCCTGGCTGCACCATTCCCGTCGGTCCCGACGAGTGCGAATGCGACGCGCCGATCATGATCGACTCCCCCGCCATTCCCGTCCGGTCCGCGATCTCCTCTCGCGCCTCCAAGACCAGTTCCCGCGGCACCATCAGCGCATCCACCCCCACCAGCGCCGCGCGCTTCTTCCCGTCGTCAAACACGCAAGCCCGCACCTTGCATGCGTCGTGGAACTCGCGAAGAAATGCCTTTCCGTATCCTCCCGGCTGTTCCATGCCCACACTCGGGGTGATGTCCCGCTCCGCGAACCCTACCCGCATCGGCCCGCCTTGTCCCGGCTCCGCGCGCAGCACAGCCTGTGGTGCCGCCACGCCCGCGGCGCTCCATCCGAAAAACGTCCTTCGCTTCATGCCGCACCTGCCTCTCTTGCTCGGACCATATCGCACGCCACCCGCACGGCCGCGGCGGATTCCTTCGGCGGACACAACTCCGGCTGACGCCCTTGCGCGCAGCACTCCAGAAAGTACTCGATCTCTGCTTTATACGGATCCGCCGCCTGCGCTTCCATTGCCTCGCTGCGCCCATCCGCCCAGTACACCGCAGGCGGCCGGCCTGCCGAGCTGAACTCCACCACGCCATGATCGCCCGCCACCGTGTACTCCATCGAGAACGGATACTGCCCCCTGTGATGCCACCCGCCCGTCACCGTCACGGCCGGCCCCTTCTCGTACGTGAACTTCGCCGAGATCAGATCCAGCCCGCCCTGAAGATTCTCATAGCCGCTCGCCGTCACTCGCCTCGGCTCGCCGAACAGGTGCAGAGCCATGTCCACATCATGAATCAGCAGATCGAACACGCCTCCGCCGCTCTTCGACTTGTCGAACTCCCACGGCCCCCACTCCGGTACCGCCGTCCGCCTCCGGAACATCGCGGACCGCACCGTCCCCAGTCGCCCGGACCGCACCAGTCCGCACAGAAACTTGTATTCCTCCATGAACCGCAGCACCTGCGCCACCATCAGGATCTTGCCCGACCTCCGCGCCGCTTCCAGCATTCGCCCGGCGGATTCGGCATTCAGCGCCATCGGCTTTTCCACCAGCACATGCTTTCCACGCGCCAGCGCCGCCGTCACAAACGACTCATGCAGATGAGTCGGGACGCAGATGTCCACCGCCTCCATGCTCTCGTCCGACAGAAACGCGTCCAGCTCGCTGTACTTGGCGACGTCCGAGAAGTCCATCTTCACGCCGTCAATCCCCAGGTTTCCCGTCACTCCCGACAGGTCCCCCGACAGCCGCTGCTCATTCTTATCGAGCACCGCCGCAAGCCGCGCGCCTGGAATCTTCCGGATCGCCTGCACGTGCGTGCTTCCCATGAAGCCCAGTCCAATTACCCCGATTCGCATGATCTCCCCTTTCTACCAAACCCCGACCGGCCCCGAGCCGTTATGCTGTCCTTGACAGTCTTGCCGATTTGCCAGACTATGGCACATGGTATCTGTAGTCAATAGATAAGCAAGCGGTTCATTACAGAAACAATGAAGTCCCCCCTCGTTCCCAGGCTCGCTCCACGTGAGGAGAGCGTCAAAGCCAAGACTCAAGGTTCCGCCGCGCGCCACGCCCGTGCCTGCCGCAGCCTCGCAGGAGGCGTCTCCAGCGGGCTTCGCCGTAATGCCCGCCCTTGGCCCCTCTACTTCGACCACGGTGAAGGCGCCTATGTCACAGACGTCGACGGCAACCGCTACATCGACTACACCCTCGCCTGGGGCCCGCTCATCCTGGGGCACGCTCCGCCCAGCGTTGCCAGTGCCATTGCGGCCCAGGCCACAAAGGCCCTTACCTTCGGAGCGCAGCACGAGTTCGAAATCGCCGTCGCCGAAAAGCTCGTCAACTTCATCCCCTGCGCGGACTCCGTCACCTTCGCCAACAGCGGCACCGACGTTGTCCAGGTTGCACTCCGCCTCGCCCGCGCCGCCACCGGCCGCCTGAAGTACGTGAAGTTCGAAGGCCACTACCACGGCTGGGCCGATGAAGTCCTCGTAAGCTACCACCCCACTCGAGACCAGTTGGCCGCCGCCGCCGGACGCCCCATCGGTGTAGCCGCCGGGCAGCTTCCGCACAACACGCCCGTCATCGCTCAGTGGAACGACCGCGAGTCCGTTGAGCGCGCCTTCGCCGCCCATCCCGGCGAGATCTCCGCCATCATCTGCGAGCCCCTCGTCTGCAACAGCAGTTGCCTTCCGCCCGACGCCGGCTTCCTCGAATTCCTGCGCGACATCACCTCCAGCCACGGCGCTCTGCTCATCTTCGACGAAGTCATCACAGGATTTCGCCTCGCGCTCGGCGGCGCTCAGGAGTACTACGGAGTCATCCCGGATCTCGCCACCTACGCCAAGGCCGTCGGCGCTGGCACTCCGCTTAGCATCCTCGCTGGCCGTGAACAGTACATGAGCCTCATCGCCAAGGGTGAAGTCGTCCACGCCGGCAGTCTCAACGGCAACCCCATCAGTCTCGCCGCCGCCAATGCGGCCCTCGACGAGCTCAGCCGCGACAACGGCGCAGTCTATAGGCGTCTGCAGCAACTCGGTGACCACCTCCGCGCCAGCCTGGAATCCATCCTCCGCGAGCACGGCTTCCCCGCCGTCACCAATGGTGTCGGCCCCGTCGTTCATCTCTCCTTCGCGGATGCGCCCCCGCGCAACTACCGCGACACTCTGAACGCCGACACGAAGCTCTACAGCGATCTCGCCGTCGCGCTTCTCGACGAGGGCGTCCTCGTGCTCCCCGACGGCCGCTGGTACATCTCCACCGCGCACGACGGCGATCTCATTCAGTCCACCCTCGACGCCGTGCGGCGAATTCTCACTTAGGGAGGCCTCATGCTTCGACTCGCCCTCGCCCTGCTCGCCACCTCAAGCCTCTTTGCGGCGGACCTTCGCGTCGGCGCGGCGCAAGTTGTCATCACGCCTCCGCCCGGCGCGCCCATGGCCGGTTATTACTACAACCGCTCCGCTGCTGGCGTCCACGACGACCTCCACGCAAAGGCCCTGGTCATCGAGCGCGCCGGCATAAAGCTCGCCATCGTCGCCTGCGACCTCTCCGGCATGCCGCGCCCCATTGTCGACGCCGCGCGCCCGCTCATCGCTGCCGCCACCGGCATTCCGCCGGCGCACGTGATGATCAGCGCCACGCACACGCACACCGGCCCCGTGCTTCTCGTCGAGAGCAGTCGCTACAACGTCGAAGGCGAAATGAGGCAAATCGGCGAGGCCTATGCCCGCTCGCTCCCCGCCAAGATCGCTGAGGCCGTCAAGCTCGCCAACGACCGCCTCCAGCCCGCGCGCCTCTTTGCCGGCATCGGCCGCGAGGACTCCCTTACCTTCAACCGTCGCTTCCACATGAAGGACGGCACTGTCGCCTGGAATCCCGGCAAGCTCAACCCCAATATCGTCCGTCCCGCCGGACCGATTGACCCTGCCGTCCCCGTCATCTACGCCGAGACGCCTGACGGCAAACCCATCGCCGGCTACGTCAACTACGCTCTCCACCTCGACACCGTCGGCGGCGACGAATACTCCGCCGACTACCCCTACACTCTCTCCAAACTCCTTGCCCAGGCCCGCGGCGACGGCCTCGTCACACTCTTCACCATCGGCTGCGCCGGCAACCTGAACCACATCGACGTCTCCACCAGGGCGCCGCAGAAGGGCCACGGCGAGGCCGCGCGCATCGGCACAGTTCTCGCCGGCGAAGTTCTTCGAACCTCCAAGAATCTCAAGCCCATCTCTGACGGCCCCATCCGGGCGAGCACCCGCACCGTCCAGTTGCCGCTCGCCCCGTTGAAAGAAGAGGAGGTCGCACCGGCGCGCGCCGTCGCCGCCACCTTCGGTAAGCCCGGAGCCGCGCCTTTCAACGAACTCGTCAAAGCCGCGCGCATCGTAGATGTCGCCGAGCGCAACGGCAAGCCAATCGACGCCGAAGTCCAGGTCTTCTCCATCGGCAACGACCTCGCCTTCGTCGCCTTTCCTGGCGAGATCTTCACCGAGCTTGGCCTCGCCGTCAAGAACGCCTCACCCTTCCCCTTCACTGTTGTCGCTGAGCTCGCCAATGGCAGCCCTGGCTACATCCCAGACCTCAAGGCTCATGCCCAGGGCGCCTACGAAGCCATCAGCGCCCGCTGCGCCCCAGGCACCGGCGAGATGCTCGTAGATGCCGCAACCCGCCTTCTACTCGAGCACCGTTACTCCGCCCGGCCATGAACTTCTTCTCACTGCTGTATCATTTTCGTATTGAAATGATCGGAGGAATCACTGCCCGTGGCGGAAAAGAAACAGGCCGTGTCCAAGGCCCGCAAGACAAGCTCGACCGAGCGTTACATGGTGCCCGTCGTTCGCAGTACGTTCAAGATCCTCGAGGAGCTCTCGCGCACCGGGCCCCTCGGTCTCAATGAGGTCACCCAGCGGACTCGCGTCTCCAAGTCCACCGTCTTTCGCATCCTCACCACGCTCACTAGGCTGGGCTACGTTGTCCGCGATGAGCAGCGCGAGTATGGAGTCAGCCCCGCGCTCGCGGACTTGGTCGGCGCTGAATCGTCGCTCGCCGTGCTCGGCCGTGCAGCGCTTCCGCACATGCTCCGGCTGCGCGACGCCTACGGTGAAACCGTGAATCTCGGCCACCTCGAGCTCGACAAAGTCCGCTACGACGAGGTTGTCCCAAGCGAATTCGCCCTGCGCCTCCACGAACAGCCGGGCGCCACCGTCCCGGCCCACGCTAGCGCACTCGGCAAGGTCATCCTCGCCTTCTCGAGCGTCGACTTTGCCGAAGGCATCCTGCGTGGCCGTGAACTTCCTAACTTTACGCCCAATACTGTCACCGACCCCGAAGCCATCCTCACCGAACTCCGCCGCATCCGCGAACGCGGCTTTGCCTTCGACCGGGGCGAGATCTCGCCGCTGGCCACGTGTGTCGCGGCGCCCATTCTCGATTCCAACGGCAACGCCATCGCCGCCATCAGCATCTCCGGACCCACGTCGCGCTTCAATCCCAAGGGCAACTCGGCCGTCGTCAACAGCCTGTTACAGTCGGTCGCGGATATCGGCCTGCAACTCCATCCGCGCCGCGCGCAGGCCGGAAGCTAGCGCCGCTCACGCGGTCATCGCCATCGGGTAATCGAACAGGTTCTCCAGTCCCTCTTTGCACACACGGTAGCTGTTCTCCAGCCGGAGCCCGCCCTTCAGTGCCCCCACGTAGAGGCCGGGCTCGATTGCGATCACGTCGCCCTCTTCGATCACGTCCGTGCTCTCCGGAATCAGCCTGGGTGCTTCATGCCCCTGGTAACCGATCCCGTGTCCCGCATGGTGCCAGAACGTGCCCTGCGTCAGCGGGCTCGCGTCCAGCGCGCTTCGAACCATCTGGTACACCTCGCGCCCCGTCGCGCCCGGCCGGACCGCCTTTTCCGCCGTGCGTAACACCTCCTGCACCATCTCCCAGGCTTCCAACTGGCGGGTATCGGGCACGCCTGCGCAAAACGTACGGCAGGTGTCGCCGTAGTAATAGGCCGGCGCAATGAACAGGTCTAGCACGCACAGTTCGCCCGGCTCGATCTTCCTCGAGACCGGCGGTCCGCTTTCCTTGATCGATCGCAGCCCGCAAGAGAAATCGCCGGCCAGCGGAACCACCGTCCCCAGTTCTTCCGCCACCGCCAGGCTCATTGCCACGTGCAGATCGATCTCCGTCATCCCGGGCTCCAGCGCCCTCTTCGCGGCATCATAGGCAATTGCATTCAAGTGCAGGCTGCGTCGGATCTCCTGCACTTCGTCCTCGTCCTTCTTGCGCCGTAAAGCAAGAATCTCATCCGTCGCATCCTCCACGGCAAGCCCGGAAGAAATCGTGTGGAGCGCTGCCGCCGGCGTATAGCCCAGATCTACGCCCAACCGCTCTCCCCGCACCGCATCCTCCAGTAGCTTCGCCGCATCCTGCATCGGCTGCTCGATCGAATGCACCGGTGAATACACCGCCACCTTTCGTCGCTCCGTCGCGAAACCCCCTTCGTCCGGCGGAGAAACCAGCAGGGAGCTTCCGTCCCCCCGCAACAAGAACAGTGCCGGCTGTTCAATTGGAACCATCGCCGCCGTCAGGCTGTACACCGTCCGCGGATTCCCCGTCAGGAACAAATCCCAGCCCCGCCGCTCCATCGCGCGCAGCAACCACGCCTGCCGCCCTCGGCATCCCGCTTCTGTCAGCAATGGTTCAATCATGAACTCCGCCTCTGCGCCGAACAGCGCACGCTGGTCCTGAGATAACCTGCTAGTCTATCGTGCACGCGGAATCCGATTTCGGCTTTATCCCTCAATTCACCCTCACCGGCACAGGCGAGCAGTTCCGCCGCCTGACCGACGCCGCGGAACGCGCGTCCTCCCTCACCATCGACTGCGCCGCGCTGAACGTCTTCTTCCGCGCCGGCATGTTCCTGAACGGTCGTACACCCTTCCGGGAGATAGTCCGCTATCACCCCGCCCCCGTCATCCTCCCGCCGTCGAGCCTCTCCCGCGACGCTGCAATGGACGCCTTCATCGACCTCTTCCGGCAGGCCGTCCGCCGCCGCGTCCCCCAGCGCTCCATCCTGGCGCTCAGCGGCGGACGCGACAGCCGCCACATTCTCCTCGAACTCTCTGCCCAGCACCGCCTGCCCGATCAACTGCTCACCGTCGCCATGCCTGACAGGCCGGCCGAAGTCAGCATCGCAAAACAGATCGCTCAAAGGCTTGGCCTCCAACACACCATCCTCACGCCGGACCCCCGCGACGCAGCCAAGGATGAGATCTGGAAGAACCGCGCCACTGGCTTCATGGCCTTTGATCACGGCTGGATGGCCTGCGCCAGCAGAACTCGCGACGCCACCCCATGGTGGGACGGCATCGCCGGTGACGTCCTCTCCGCGGGCCACTTTCTCGATGAGCGTAACCTCAGTCTCTTCGAGTCCGACCGCCTTGATCTCCTCGCCGCCTCTCTTGTGGACGAGCGGCCGCTCGCCCCTCTCTTCTGGGACTCCCGGCATTTTCACCCCGACGACGCCCGTCACGAAGTCCATGCCGAACTCGCCCTCCACCGCCAGGCTCCCAATCCCGTCGGCTCTTTCTACTTCTGGAATCGCACCCGCGTCGTCATCGGCTCCTTCACCTTCGGACTCCTCGCGCCGAACGGCGAACCCGTCCTCGCCCCATACCTCGACCTCGACGTCTGGCGCCTCCTCGCGTCGCTGCCCGCTCGCATGCTGCTCGACCACACCTTCCACACCGAAACGATCCGCCGAGCTTACCCTGAATTTGCAGACATACCCTACTTTGGGAAAGACAAGACCCCCATCGCCCCCGGCTTCTATCGCACTCAGGCCCTCAGCCTTCTCGCCTACCTCGCCCGAGTCCTCCGCCCCACCGGCCAGGACGCCGCCATGCTCGCCCGTACCCTTCGGGTCGTCCTCAATCTCAGCCGCCCCGATGACATCAATTCGATCCTCCACCGCTCCGTCTACGCCTCGCAACTCCGGAGCCTCCAGCGCGGCTAACCGATAATCTCGGCCTTCCGGGAGGATTTCCGGCGAATACAGCAATATACTCGTCCAATCCGGTGTCAGGCGCGTTCTGCGGTACGACTTCTCCGCAATAGAAACCGCCGGCAAGGATGTTGCCGGCAGCCGGTAGTTGGGTTGCGATGGACCGTCTTCGATGCTCGGAGAAACAGCCGCCCACTCACTCGAAGGCTGCTACTCTCTCCGCCCCCTGGGCCACCACCTGCATCAGCTTGGCCGGGCGCTTCGGCGCTTTGTACCACGCCGGCATTTGTCGCTGGATCGAAGCGGCCTGCTCGTCGCCCGCCATCCTGCGTGGATGCGGCACCAGTGCCCAGGTCGGATCTTCTTTGTAGATCTCCAGCCGCACACTGCTCCGTGCCCACAAATATGCGCGTACCCCGTCGAAGCCCGACGCTGTCTTCTGCCCGTAGGCGAAACTCGAGGCGCCTGTCATCATGTACGGGTAGCCGTAAGCCGAGGTCAACCGGTTCGCCTCGAAGCGGGTATCGCTCCTCAGCGGCTCCTTGAACGCGTTCCGAGCTTCCGCCCAAGTATCAAAATACTGGCCGTCCGGCTTCCGCCTGATCGGCATACGGTATGCCGCGGCCAGCGTCGGATTGTAATCCGGGTGCTGCAACTGCTCGATGAAATTGGCCATCAGGGCGCGCTGCAGCGGCTTCACTTCCTCAAAGCCCATCTCTTCCATCCAACCCAGTGTCATGTGGACGAAATGCTGCTGCCAAGGCGATCCCGCCGCCTGCACCAGCGCCGTGTCCAACACGCCCGGATCCACCAGGCCGTCGCCGCCCTTCTCCGGGAATCGCAGCGGGTTGTTCATCCCGCCCGCGCTAATGTCCCGGCCAAACCGCCACATCGTCAACGCACAAGGCGACGCGCAGTCCGGCTCCGGTTCGTAGAACTTGCCGTCGCGGATGTCGAATACCCCCTCGCGCACCGCAATGTTGTTCATCAGCTTCTTGGTGAAATACTTCGACTCAGGCGAATCCGTAGGCGAAATGAATGCCGCTTCGGCCAGGCTTCGCATGCCCCACGCCTCCGAACGCGGTTCCGATCCGCCGTACATGTATCCCTTGTTGTCGGTCCCCCGGCACCACGCGCAGTTGCCCGGCGTGCTCATTGCCAGCAGGTACCCCGCCCACATCTGGACCTCCTCCAGGTAGTACCAGTCTCCCGACAGCAGATACGGCACATATGCGGGGCTCGGCGCGTGCGCACGATCCACTTGCCAGGGTCCGCCAGTCACCGTTCCCACCGGCACGATTCGGTCCTCGTCAGTCGAGTCTTTGGCCTCAAAGTAATGCCTCTGCGACAGCATTGTCGGACGCACGTCGAGCGAGGCCACTCTCCCAACGCTCGTCGCTTGCGTGCCATCCGCGAACGGTTTGTCCGTTACCCGCGACTCCCGCAAGTGCATCGGAATATACGCGCTGACGTCGGCATTGAAGTACATGCAGCGCTGAAGCGAAGGATCTGACGTGTACAGCGCCAGTAGCGACCAGCGCGGCATCATCCCAATGTCCGGCCTTCCGCCCGCCTCCGGCATTCGTACGTTCCAGTTGCCCGAGCCGTTCACCTCACCCTGGTCCGACTTTGCGCACGACTCGATCATCGTCTTCTTCGACGCGCCCGAAGGTTGCGCCGCCAAATCGTAACTCGGCACCGCACCCGTGTAGATCATGTATGGCAGGTTGTGGTCGATCCGCAGCCCCGGCAGGGCAGTGCCGGTCCAGAACACCTTCCGCCACCGTGTCTGCGCCAGGTGGACCACGTCGCCTTCCCACACCGGCTGATTCGCATACTTCCCCCTCAGCACGCGCGCACGGTACGCCTGGTCCTGCAGCCGCGTGGACCACATGTTCTCCAGAATTGCTTCCACCTTGATGCCGGGCCAGTTCTTGTACACCGTGACCACAAAGACCGGGTGCAGAGACTTGTATCGATCCTCCTCCGCCTTACGCCAGGCCGCATCCGGAACCACTGGCAGTCCCGAAAGCAGGGGCTTCGCTTTCGTCCCGTCCTGCTCGCGCCCGCACACCGAGATCTCCGTGCTCGTCGCGGAACAGATCTTGATACGCTCCGTGCCAATGTAGGCCATCATCGGGAACGTCCAGCCTTCTAGGTTCCCTGCGCTGTTCGCCCTGACTTTGATCTTGATGTCTTTCACGCCGATCGCCGCATCCGCTGTCACCGGCTTCAGGTCACTCCGCCAGCCGAAATCGAACGGCGTCCCCGCACCCTTGTCTTCGACAATCACCTGCGTCACTTGCGGGCCTTTCAGCCAGTACCGTACGCCCGTGTCGGACTCGCGCCCGTCCCATGCCTCCAGAATCGCCCTGACGCTCGCCGACTGCGTGTCCTGTTCGCCCTTCAGCACATTTGCCTTAGTCGAGATCACCGCGCCCCAGTCGCCCCGCATGTAGTTGAGCAAGTCTTCCTTGCCCAGGTAGCCGTCTGCCTTCAGGCAGCTCTGCGGATAGAAGTCCACCTGCTTGTGCTGCGTGTATGGCAGCTTCATCCAGAAGGTGAGCAACGCATGCTTCACGCTGCCGTCGGCCCAGCGCGCCTTCACGTCGCACTGCGTTTCGAACAGATCCGTGCCGGACCCTGCCTGCACGCACTCAGGGAATTCGCCTCGGTCAAACACCCGCGAGATCGTGAACGGCCGGTTCTCCGGCTGCTCGGGATTGCGTCCCACATCTTCGATCAAAATTGCGTTTCCAGGACGCTGCGCGTGAGTCGGCGCCACGTACACCACAAACACGAAGAGCAGAGCCCACGCCACCACCATCGGTTTGACCATCGCTAGAATCCTCCGAACTTTCGCCTGCCTGCGTCCCAACAGGCCAGCGCGAATATGTTCCATAACGCCGCTGTGCGGTCTCTCCATCCCCTCCGGTGTTCCCACCAGAGCTCCTCGACCTTCGGCAGGTTCAAGTACCTGCCCATCTCCGGCCGGAAGACCCGGCCCTCGAATACCGGCACGAGTTCATTCCTCAGCCACTCCCGTACCGGCAGGACGAATCCCATTTTAGGCCTGTTTACTGTAATTTGCGGCAGCCGATTCTCCACCGCTCGCCGGAATAGTACTTTCCCCTCCGTCGCCGAAATGTGGAATTCCGGCGGCAGGCTCGCCGCGAATTCCGCCAGCCGGTGGTCAAGCCAAGGCGCCCGGGACTCCAGCGAGTACGCCATCGTTGCCCGGTCCACTTTCACGAGAATGTCGCCCGGCAGGTACGTCTCCCAGTCCACCGCCTGCAACTGTGTCAGCGCCGGGAGGTCCTTGTACGGCTCGAACTTGTTGATAAACCAGTCAGATACGCGAAATCCACGCAGCTCCGGCGCCAGCACGGCGTCGAGCTCCTCATCCGTGAACCGCGACATCGCTTGGAAGTACGCGCCTTCCAACCCGGCCGAAATCCCCCGTAGCGTGGACCGGGCCCGCAGAAACCTCGGCGCAAAGTCGAGCTTCGGATACACGCGCCCCAGCGGCCCGACCACGCCGCGCCGCACCCAGCCCGGCAACCGCTGCCGTAAAGCCTCCTCGTACAGCGCAAAGCGATACCGCCGGTAGCCCCCGAAAACCTCGTCGGCGCCGTCGCCCGACAGCGCGACTGTCACGTGCTGCCTCGTAATTCTCGCGAGCGAAAGCGTCGGAATGATCGACGAATCGCCGAACGGTTCGTCGAGGATTCCGTCGAGAATCTCGAGCGACTTCTCGAGCGATGCGTCGACGATTTCCTCGTAGTGCATCGAGCGAACTCTCGTGGAAACCGCTCGTGCGTACGAGATCTCGCTGTACTCTTTCTCGCGAAAACCGATGGTGAACGTGCGTACAGGCTCGGCAGACGCCTCGGCCATGTACGCGACGACGGCGCTCGAATCGAGACCTCCGCTGAGGAATCCGCCGAGCGGGACGTCGCTGATCATCCGTATTTTCACGGCGTTAGCGGCGAGCTCGTCGAGCCGCGCGGCGGCCCGCGCCGGGTCGGTCGCGGCGTCGGGGTCGAAGCGCGGCGTCCAGTAGCGCCGCCGGGCGGTCGAGCCGTCGAGCGGCACGCTGATCGACGAGGCGGGTTGGAGGCGATGGACCTGCCTGTAAATCGTTGAAGGATCAGGGATATAGGAGAGCGACAGGAACTGCGCGACGGCTTCCGGACGGACATCCGCGTCGAGGCCCGGCAGTAGCGCGAGCGACTTCAGTTCGCTCGCGAACGCGAACCGGTACCCCGGCGCATCTTCAGTGAAATAAAGGGGTTTCTCGCCGAAGCGGTCGCGCGCGAGGAACAGCCGCCGTGCGCGCGCGTCCCAGATGGCGAACGCGAACATGCCGTTGAGGTACTCAGGCAGCCGCTCGCCGGCTTCCTCGTACAGATGGACGAGGACTTCCGTGTCGGAGCGCGTGCGGAAGTGGTGGCCGCGGCGCTTCAGGTCGTCCATCAGCTCGGGGAAATTGTAGATCTCGCCGTTGAAGACGATTTGGACGGAACCATCTTCGTTTCCAAGGGGTTGCGCGCCGCCTTCGAGGTCGATGATGCTCAGGCGGCGATGGCCGAGCGCGACGGATCCGTCGACGAAATAGCCTTCGCCGTCGGGGCCGCGATGGGCCAGGCGGCCACACATGGCCGTGAGCAATTCGCGGTCCGGCGCACGATCATCAGCCGTCAGGAATCCCGCGATGCCGCACACCGAGAAAGCATAGCAAAGCGGGCCAGGAGCTCGAGCATGAGCACCCGCCCGTGGATGTACGGCATTTGCGTGATTGAGGCGAGCTCTTTCGGTCGGGAGAGCGGCTGGAGGTCGGCGAGGATGCAGAGTGAGTCGTGGCCGCCCGTAAGATCGACGGGGGGAGAGGCGGAGGTGGTGTACGCCGTCGAGGCGGCGAGACAGAGATCAGGCCGCGGCTCGATCGTGACGGCATGCGCGATCTCGGGGACGTGCTGAGGAATGGGGCCGGAGATGAGGAGGAATCCGGACATGGCAACTCAGGCGGGCAGGCGATCGTCGAGGAGGCGGGCAAGGGCCTGAGCGAGGCGCGGGCGCTGGTAGGCTTGGATGGCGTCCCAGTCCGGTTCGAACTCGAAGGGGCCGGCGGCGACGCGCCGGTAAGCGTCGAGGAGAAGCTCTCGGATGGCCTCCGGGTTGTCGTGGGGGACGCAGAAGCCGCCCCGGGTTTCGGCGAGGAGGCGGTGGACTTCGCCATTGCGCGGGCTGAGGGCCAGGACGGGCTTGCCGGTGGCCAGATACTCGAAGAGCTTGCCGGGGAGGCTGAAGTCGTTGGTCATCGTCAGCAGCAGGTAGTCGGTTTCGCTGGTGCGGCGGAGGGCCTCAGCCTGCGGGAGGAAGCCGAGAAGCTCGACGCGGCTCTTACGGTTCTCGAAGATCCGCTGCTCGGTTTCCGCAATTCGGCCGATGAAGCGGGTCTCGATGCGGGAGCGAATCTCCTCGGGGAGCGAATCGACCGCATCGAGATAGTAGGCGGGCGAGGCGGTCTTGTAGGCCGTGCCCACGTGGGTGACCACCATGCGTCCGGCGTTGCCGTGCCAGCGGCGTTCGACCTGTTGGAGGGCGTCGGGGTCGTAACCGTTGGCGAGCAGGGCGAACTTTGAGGCGGGCTGCCCTGAGTAGCGGCTGCTGATCTCGTCGAGAGAACTGCGCGTGACGCCGAGGACGAGGTCCGAGCGCTCAATAGTTTCGCGCTCGATGGCTTCGGCGCGGGCGCGGGTCTTCGAGTCGGCGAGGAAGTCGAAGTCGGTGAGGTAGAAGCGGAGCCACTCGTCGCGGAAGTCGCTGATGAGGCGGATATGCGGGTAGCGGCGCTTCAATTCGTTGCCGATGAGGAAGACGGAAAACGGCGGCGCGGTGACCAGGACCGTGTCGATGTTGTGCCGTCGGATGATGCGTGATGCCGCGTGCAGAGCCATGGGCTTCCAGAGGACTTGCGGGTCCGGCATCAGGACGGATTTGACAAGGCTCCGCAGGCCTCCGCCGGAGTGGTTGGCGCCGCCCGCCGCGGGCTGGGCGGAGGCGGCCTTCGCGCGGCGGTCGGCGAGAGCCCAGAGCCTCTTGCGGAGATAGAACGGGGGCTCGAGGGTGAGCGCGTGGTGGACGGTGACCTGGGGTGGGACGTGGCGCAGGAGGCCGGGGTCACGGACGGGCGCCGCGGCGTTGGAGGCGGTGAGGACGTGAACCTCGATGCCGTTCTCGGGTAGGTACTTGGCGAAGCTGAGCGCGCGCTGCACGGTGATGCCGCCGCAGGGTGGGAAGACGTAGCTGATGATGAGCAACCGGCGCGGCATGGGGCTTCAGCGCGACATAGCGGCTTGTTCCAAGATGCCGCAGAGTTTCCGACAAGACGACTCCCAGGAGTACCGGGTGCGAAGCGATTCGCGGATGGCGGGGTCACAAGCGCCGGGCTGGAGGGGCGCGGCGAGCAATGTGGAGATGAATGACTTGGCGTCTGGGCAGACAGTGACGCCTTGGGGCAGCGCGGAGCCGAAGGTCCTGCCGACCTCCCCGGAGGCATAGACGGGCTTGCCCATGGCGAGGGCTTCGAGCACCTTGTTCTGGAGTCCACGCGCAAGGCGGATCGGCGTGACCACGGCGGCGGCGCCGGCGAGGATGGGGCGGACGTCATGGGGCGAGGCGACGACGCTCACGCCTGGAAGCGCGGCAAGGGCGCGAACGGATGCAGAAGGGCTTCGACCGGCGATGACGAACTCGATCCGGGAATCGGCCGCGCGGAGCGCGGGCAGGATGTCCCGGGCGAACCAGGAGGCGGCGTCGGCGTTTGGGTAGTAGTCGAGCTGTCCGACGAAGGCGAGACAGAGTGTCTCTGGCGCCGCCGTTTCTTGGGGGCGCCAGTAATCGAAGTCGACGCCGTTGGCGACGATCTCGGTCTGAGCGCCTTGGAGCGCCGTGGCGGCAAGGGTTGCCTCGTTCTCCGTCATGACAAGAGTCCGGATGGCGCGGGCGGCGGCTTGCTGCTCCACGCGGCGAAGGCGGCGGGACTCGATGGCGTAGAGAGGGCCGGGGTGGCGGAGGCGCGCGTAGTCGGCCCATTTCTCGGAGTCCAGGTCACACAGGTCAAGGACTAGGGGCGCCGAGGCGGGCGCGTAATCCGCCATGACGGCGGAGTAAGCGAGAGTCGCGCGCACGTTCGCGAGCCACGGAGCGGAAGCGATGCGCCGCTTTAGCGATGCGCTGACGTAGTAGGCAGCCGTCAGGGACTGGCCGAAGAGAAAGCGCGGCGCGGCAGAGAGCAGTGCTCGCGAGCCGGGGTGCCGCTCGACGGTGACGGAGGCGCAGAGGGTTTCGAGCGGGCGCAGGCCTTCGGCCTCCGCGTCGTCGCGGGCGAAGCAGACAAGGTGGACGTCGAAGTGCCGGACGAGATGGTGGAGGAAGTGATAGGCGCGAATCTTCTCGCCCTTGGAGGGGGCATCCGGCGCGCAGTGCGAGAGGTAGAGGATCTCCAAGGCGGGATGGGACCTCAGGTGGGGAGGGTCAAGGCCGCATCGCGGAGCGGTGCGAAGCGGAACTCGCTCAGAAGCCGGTCGAGCTTGGACGCCATGCCCGCGATGCCGGTGTATGTGCGCAGACGGGCGATGGAGCCGCGCGCGAGCCTGGGCAGGTCGGGATCGAACTCCCAGGGGTGCAGGTAGAGGAAGGCCGGCTGGCCCTCATCTGCGTTCAGCCGCCGGATACCTGCGGCGGTGAAGCGATAGGGCAGCAATCGCAGGTAGCCGCCTCCGCCGACGGGCACGATGCGGCCATTGTGGAGGCTGATGGTGGCGGGTGGGATCTCGCGAAGCGGCCCGGAGGCAGTCTCGATAGTGTGCGCGAAGCGCGGAAAGCCGGGGATGCCGTAGCGGTCGTGGCGAATGGGGTAGACGGAGGAATCGTGCGTAAAGCCGCACTCGGCGAGGACCTCGAAGGCCCAGGTGGAGTCGCGGGTGATGGAGTAACTGGGGGCGCGGTAAGCGGTGGGCGCTGAGCCGCAGGCGGAAGCGATGACGTCGATGGCGCGCAGGGTGTCGGCGCGGAACTCATCGGGGGTCATGCTGTAGACCAGCCGGTGCGAGTAGCTGTGGCAGGCAATTTCGTGGCCGGCGGAGGCGATATCGCGAATGAGCTGGGGCTCGTGCTCCGCCACCCAGCCAAGGACGAAGAAAGTGGCGCGTGTGCCGTGGCGGTCGAGGAGGTCGAGGATGCGGCGGGTAGAGAGCGCGACGCGGGGCGCGAGTTGGGACCAAGTGTTGCGGGGCGCGGCGGACTCGAGTTCCGAGGGGTGGAAGTAGTCTTCGACGTCGATGCTGAGGATATTCACCACTGCGCGGCCGGAGAGGTTCCTTTAGAATCGTAGCGCATTC
Organism: Bryobacteraceae bacterium; assembly: GCA_050789245.1. Taxonomy (GTDB): domain Bacteria; phylum Acidobacteriota; class Terriglobia; order Bryobacterales; family Bryobacteraceae; genus PNKE01. The sequence goes on from JBOZRR010000016.1 coordinate 20,722, forward strand.
CCCGAAACGGAATCGGGCAAGAATGGATCGAGAAGCGATGCACGGCCGGTGGCGCAGCCTGTTTGAGATGGAGGGGCCGGGCCGGATTCTGCCCATGGAGGGCATGCGTGGCCTGGCGTGTCTGCTGGTATTTGGTGTGCACTACGCGAACCACTTCAAAGGGTGGGCCGGTGAGAACGGTCGAATCGTCGCGAGCGTGGTTGAGGTGGTGGGGCAGGCGGGCGTCGACTTGTTCTTCGGGCTGAGCGGATACCTGATTTATGGGCTGGCGCTCCGGCATGAAGGACCTCTTTGGCCGTTTGTGCGGAGGCGGCTGCGGCGCATCTATCCGGCGTTTCTTGCGGTGCTGGCGTTGTACCTGGCGTTGTTCGCGATCTGGCCGGGGCGGGCGAAGTGGCCGGAGTCGGGGCGCTTGGGGTACGCGGTGGTGAACGCTCTGCTGATTCCGGGCGTGTTCGAACTGGAGCCGACGGTGACGGTGGCATGGTCTCTGAGCTACGAGCTGCTGTTCTACCTGACGGTGCCGCTGATGGTGCGAGGGTTGAAGATGGCGGCCTGGACGCCGGGACGGCGGCTGGCGTGGATCGGGGCGCTGGGCGTGGGGTACACGGTGCTGGCGTTCGCGGTGTTTCCGGCCGTGATCGAGGGAGTTCCACTCGTGATTTGGAGGCATCCGAGGCTGCTCTTGTTTGTTTCGGGGATGGCGGCCTGGGAGTTGGGGCGGCTGGGGTGGGGAGCTCGAGTGAAGCCGGGATGGGCGGCGGCGGTGATGGGGGTGGCGTTGGCGGCGACGGTGCCGTTGGCGGACCCCCGATGGCAGCAGCCCTGGCCGGACTTTACGAGGGCCGCGATGCTGGGCGTCGGATCGTTACTAGTGACCTTGGCGGCGTATCACCGGCGGGGGTGGTTGGCGGAACTGCTGAGTGTTGCGCCCTTGCGCTGGTTGGGGAATTGCAGCTATTCGTTCTACCTGGCGCACGCGCTGGGGGTACAGGGGCTGGCCCTGATGATGGGGCCTGGGGACGGGCGCGGGTGGTTATTCTGGGCGTTGGCGCCGCTGGCGCTGTTGGCTTCGATGGCGGTGACCGTGCCGCTGTACTTGATGGTGGAGAGGCCGTTGTCGTTGAGGCGGCGTTGATTTTGGGGGCATTCTCCTTTCGGGAGCACGAGGGGCCGATTGCCAATCGGCCGCAGCTTGACAAGCTGCCCCACTAGAGCCTGACGATTTTGGCGGAGGTCCGGCCTTTCAACGCATTCCGGGTGTCGACGATGAGGCGCGAGCTCTCGATGATGGCGTCGCAATCGAAGCCCCGGTGGTCCGTGACGATCAGGGTGCAGTCGGCAGCAGCGCAGGTTTCGGTGATGGGCTGCGAGTGCCAGGCACGCCCGTCGAGGTTCAGCGTGGGGATGAAAGGATCGCTGTAGGTGACGCGGGCGCCGCGCTTCTCGAGCAGGAGCATAATGTCGAGGGCGGGGGATTCGCGAACGTCGTCGATGTCGCGCTTGTAGGCGACGCCGAGGATGTGGATATGCGAACCCTTCAGCGGCTTGGTGTGTTCGTTCAGGGCCTGCTGGACCTTGTCGACGACGTGGTGCGGCATCTGGCCGTTGATGTATCCGGCAAGCTCGATGAAGCGGGCCTCGATGCCGGCCTGCTTGGTCTTCCAAGAGAGATAGAAGGGGTCGATGGGGATGCAGTGCCCGCCGAGTCCGGGTCCGGGATAGAAGGGCATGAAGCCGAAGGGCTTGGTGGCGGCGGCGTCGATGACTTCCCATACGTCGATGCCGATGCGGTCGCACATCAGGGCCATTTCGTTCACGAGGCCGATGTTGATCATGCGAAAGGTGTTCTCGAGAAGCTTCACCATTTCCGCGACGCGCGTGGAACTGACGGGGACGACGGTCTCGAGAGCCTGGCAGTAAAAGGTGCGGCCGACTTCCGTGCAGGCGGGCGTGATGCCACCGACGACTTTGGGGATATTGCGGGTCTGGTAGCGGGGGTTGCCGGGATCGACGCGCTCCGGCGAGAAGCAGAGGAAGAAGTCCTCGCCGACCTTGAGGCCGGACTGCTCGAGGACGGGTTGGACAAATTCGTCGGTGGTGCCCGGGTAGGTGGTGGATTCCAGGATGATGAGCGTGCCGGGACGCAGGTGCTGGGCGATTGCGCGACACGCGGCGTCGATGTAGCTCATGTCCGGGTCCTTCGTTTTGCGAAGGGGGGTGGGGACACAGATGTTGATAGTGTCGAGCTCGCGGACGGCGCTGAAGTCGGTGGTGGCGCGGAGCAGGCCCTTCTCGACGAGCGGTTTCAGTTCGGAAGTGGGGATGTCCTGGACGTAGCTCTCGCCGCGGTTGATGGCGTCGGCTTTGGCGGCGCTGACCTCGATGCCGGTGACCTGGAAGCCTTCTTTGGCGAACTCGACGGCGAGCGGCAGGCCGACATAGCCAAGGCCGACGACGCCGACGCGCGCGGTGTGGTCGAGGATCTTGCGGTTCAGTTCCTGGGCGCGCGCAGGGAGGTTTGCAGGTGAAGTAGTCACGGCAGCTCTATTCTCCCAAACCGGTCAGAAGCCGATAGGGTAGCTGCCCGGGGACCAGGCGAGGCTGACCGTGGCGAAGGTCTGGTTGCGGTTGGGAGAGGCACCGACGTCGATTGTGCGGTAACCCGCGGAAGTCATCACGTGCAGGCCGCCGGCGATCCGGAAGGAGAAAGCGCCGGAGCCCTGGTAGATGTCGGAAACGCCGTGGAACTCGGTGACGCCGCTGGCCTTCTGGAAGTAGGCGCTGGCGCCGTAGCTGAAGCGGCCTCTGCCGCGACCGTAGGAAGCGGTGAACATGTCGCGGTTGGCAGAGCGCAGGACGCCGTTGCCGGGAATCAGGCCCTTGTTGTAAATCAGCGAGAAGTTGCCGATCTGGGGGCGGTAGCGAACGCCCGCGCTGATGTTCGGGGAGTAGCGGGTGAACTGCTGGACTTCGACCACAGAGGTAACGCCGAGGATCTCGGCGAGCTCGGGCGGGACGGGCACGCTGCCGAACTGGTCGGAGAAAAGACGCTGGCCGCCGAGCGAGACGAAGATGGATGTCCGGGGGGTGGCGAGGTAGCTGAGGAACGTGGCGGCGGACTGCATTTCATTGGAGCCGTACTGATCGGCGTAGGTGTAGCGGCTATACCCGTAAAAGCCGCCGATACCGAAACGCTCGGTGGCCTGGAAAGTGATTTGACCGGAGGTTCCGGCGGTGTTGAGGTCGAGCAGGCTCTCGCCGGACCGGCGAACGATACCGCCGCCGCCACTGCCGGAGACGGAGACGCGCCGAGTGAGCATGTAACCGAAGGTGGCGTTGGCACTGTAGAACGTGGCACGGTTGTCGAAGGGCTCGGCGTCGACAATGCCGTTGTCGGCCGGGTCCTGGGTGGTGAGGCCGCCGGTGCTATTGAAGCCGGTGAGTGAGCCGGTCCAGCCATTGTTGAAGGGAAAGAATCCGTTGACGCCGCCGAAGCCGGCGCCATAGCCATAGCCGCCGAAGGAGGAGCCACCCATCTGGCGGACGGACATCCAGGCGCGCTCAGAGAACTGGTGGGCGAACTGAAGGCTTCCCGTGTGGCTGAGGCCGTTGACGCCCGAGTCCCCGCCATAGCTCCCGCCCGCCATGTAGCTGCCCTGAAGGCTGCTGCGTTGGAACTGCTTCGAGCCGACAACTGCCCCGGTGAAGGAGCCGCCGAAGTAGGAACCCGTATTGTTATTTGTTTCGGTGGGGTCCAGCAGGGTCATGTCCTTGAAATACGACCCCCCGACCGAGACCCAGGGGCGCAGTGCGGGGGCCGGACTCTCGCCGGAAACCTGTGCCGCGGCGCCACCGGAGGCGCCGAAGCCGCCCATGCCTCCAAAGCCGCCCGTCTGGGCGGCGGCGCTCGCGACCAACAACACGATCGCCACGGCGAACGGCGTCACGCGCCGCAAGAACCAGCCTCCGACCCGAAGTGAATTCATTGATTTTCCTCCAACTCCCCCAAAGCGCAGTGCTACGCAGCGGACGGTCCGCGCCGTCCGTCAGAATCAGAACTCAGAATAACGGAGGAGCGCGAGGAACTTCAATCCATTGAATGCTCATCACTTAAGGGAAAGCGGGGCGGATCGGATACACTGTGGGTAGCGAAAGTTGTGAGATTCCTCATCGCAGTGATGGTGCTGACGGGATTGTTGTGCGGTCCCGGAGCCGTACCCGCGCCCGCGCAACCCCAAGGGCAGGGCCAGTTGGACGCAAGTCCCAGCCTCTTTAGCGTTTTGGCCGCGCTGAATGCCGCCGGATTCGACACTGACATAGACTCCCCGACGAACCATCCGCTTCGGATGGCCGTGCGCAAGGCGATTGCCGCGAAGAATCCTCCGTCGCTCGCCCGGTTGAAGAGCTACGTGACAGCCAGGAAGAAGTGGACGGCGACGGAAGAGTTGAGCCAGTACATCAGCTTCGCGCTGAGCGTCGACGGTCCGCCGGACTTCAAGCCCAGATTCAATCCGAACCAGATGCCGCCGGACGCGGCCGCGCTGGACGGGTTCAGTTCGATCCTGGCGGACTTCCATCGTGAGGCGGGGATCGACGAGCTGTGGCAGCAGGCGCAGCCGGCCATCGAGCAGGTTATACAGAAGTACCACGCGCCGGTGGCAAATGCGCTGCTGGACGCGAACATGTACCTGCGAAATCCGACCAGCGGAATCCGCGGGCGGAGATTCCAGATCTACGTGGACCTGCTGGGCGCGCCGAACCAGGTGCATGTGCGGAGCTTCGGCGACGACTACTTCGTCGTAGTGACGCCCAGCCCGGAGCCACGCGTGAACGATATCCGGCACGCATATCTGCACTATGTCCTGGATCCGCTGTCGATCCGCTATTCGGGCAACCTCGAGAAGAAGCGCGGTCTGATCGATCTGGCGCAGGGGTCGCCGATTCTCGGAGAGGCGTACAAGAACGACTTCGGGCTGCTGGCCGGAATGTCGCTGGTGAAGGCCGTAGAGGCTCGAATGGACCGGAAGCTGGGCCAGGCGCACGTGGACCAGGCGATGCGCGAAGGCTTCGTCCTGACGGCCTACTTCGCCGAAGCGCTTCAGGCTTACGAGAAGCAGGAACAGGCGCTCCGGCTCTACCTGCCGGAGATGATCGACCGCATCGACCTGAAGAAGGAAGACGAACGCATCGGTAGAGTGGAGTTCGCGAAGGAGCGCGCGGTGAAGACCGTGAAACCCGCCGCTCCGCCGCCTCCTCAAATCAGCGAGGTGGAAGCGCAACTGAAGAAGGCCGAGGACTCGTACGCGCAGCGCGAACTGCCGGCCTCGCGGGAAGGCTTCCGCAAGGCGCTGGAGATGCCCGCCTCGCCCGCGACACACGCCAAAGCCTACTTCGGACTTGCGCGGATCGCGACGCTGGAGCGCGATCCCGAAGCCGCACAACAGCTTTTCGAGAAGACACTGTCACTGGATCCCGAACCGTTCGAGCGGGGCTGGACGCATGTCTATCTCGCGCGTCTTGCCATGGCCGCTCAGGATCCGGAAGCGGCCGAGAAACACTATCAGGCGGCGCTTGCCGTCGAGGGCGCCAGCGAGGCGGCACGCAAGGCCGCGCAGCAGGAACTGGCTAGAGCCAAAGCCCCTAATTGATCTGTAAGGAGCATCATGAACCGTCATCGAATTATTACCACCCTGCTTGGCCTGATGGTCGCGGCTGGGCTGCTCTGCGCCCAAACCGCGAACCCGAAGCCGCCGCAGCCGAAGTCCCAGAAGGAAGCAGAGGCCATCATGGCCATGTTCCAGGCGCCGGACGCGCAGGCGCGCATCAAGGCCGCCATGGCGCTGATCACCGGCTTTGCCGACACCGACTTCAAGAGCACCGCCTTCTACATGGCCGCCTATTCGGCGCGCGAGATCGGCGACATGGAGAACACTCTGGTTTACGCCGAGAAGGCCATTGAAGCCGATAAGATGAACTTCGGCGCGATGGTGATGCTGGCCAGCGGTTTGGCGCAGAGGACGCGCGAGTTCGACCTGGACAAGGAAGAGAAGCTCTCCCGTGCCGACAAGCTGGCCAAGGAGGCCATGGCGCTGATCCCGAAGGCGCCGAAGCCGAATCCTGGTATCACGGATGAACAGTGGGAGATGGGTAAGAAGGACTACATGGCTCAGGCCTACGAAGCGCTGGGTCTGGCCGCGCTGGTCCGCAAAGATTACGCTGCTTGCTCCTCCAACTTCAGCCTGGCTTCGCAGAACTCCATGCAGTTGGATCCGGCCATCCTGGTGCGGCAGGCCAACTGCCTGAAGCACGAGAAGAAGTACGACGAAGCGCTCGCCGCCCTCGACAAGGCTCTTGGCGACGCGAATGCGCACCCGTCGGTGAAGCAGGCCGCGACGCAAGAGAAGATGGAAATCAACAAGCTGAAGTCCGCCGCGCAGTAAACAGAAGACTCATGATGACCGCGGACCTTGGGGAGCTCGAGAGCCGGCTGGGTTATGCCTTCGCCGATCGCGAGCTCCTTCGCCGCGCGCTGACCCACAAATCTCTCCTCTCCGACACTGGCACCGGACCCTTCTCTCCGCAGGACGACAACGAACAGTTCGAGTTCCTCGGCGATTCTGTGCTGGGATTCCTTGCCAGCGATTACCTCTACCGCCTGTTCCCCTCCTTCCCCGAAGGCAAGCTCTCCAAGCTCAAGAGCCACATGGTGAGTGCCGCGCACCTCCACGTGGCGGCGAAGGGCCTGAATCTTGGCGCCTACCTGCGGCTGGGCAAGGGCGAGGAGATGAACGGCGGGCGCGCCAAACGCGCTCTGCTGGCGAATGCCGTGGAGGCTGTCATTGCGGCTATGTACCTCGACGGCGGTCTGGAGTCGTGCCGGATCTTCGTTGAAGCTCACCTTTTCCGGAGTCTGCGGCTGGACGCGCTAGCCGGCGATCCGCTGCCAGTCGATCCGAAAAGTGCACTCCAGGAACTGGCCCAGGCGCGCAAGCTGCCCGTGCCTCGATACCTGCTGGTGAGGGAGCACGGTCCCGAGCACGCCAAAATCTTCACCGTGGAAGCGCGGGTCGGCAAGGAGTATTCATCCCAGGCCGACGGCACCTCGAAGAAGTCCGCCGGCAAACGCGCGGCGGAGCAACTCCTGCAAGTCCTCACCCAACTGGAGCCGGACCAGCAGCCTCACGCCGAATCCCCCGCCTGATCAGAAGACCCAACGCAGCGAAGCCCAGGCGTTGATGCCGGCGGCGTCCGTGCCGGAGCCGTGCAGGCGGTAGTTTCGGTCCGCCAGGTTCTCCAGCGCAACCACCACCGACCACCGTTCGCTCAGGGGCACCCCGCCGCGCAGGCCGAGGCTCACCCAACCCGCCGTTGAAGTGTAAAGCGGTACGCGCGCCGTGTCGCTGCCTGCGACGGAAAGGGGCACAACGCGGTCCTGAATCTGCTGCAACGTCTCTCCGGTCGGCGCGAAACGGCCATCGGCAGTGAGATATGGGGCGACGCGCGAGCCGTTGAAGAACTGCGCGATGTCGCGGCGGCTGCGTGCCGCGCCAATGCGTTCGTCGTCGAGGTCGCCGCCGCTCAGGCGGTTCTGCGCGCCCGCGGCGTCGGCGCGGAACTCGAGCCAGGGCCGTCGTCCGCTGCCTGTCCATCGAACGGCGGCGAAGCCATGCTGCGGGGGCAAGCGCCGGATATTGCGCGTGGGATAGAGATCGCGGCCGTCAATGTACGCGTAACCGCTGTCGAGGCGCCACGCCCGGCTGAGTTCGATGCGCGCGGTGGATTCGATGCCTTTGTAGCGCGCCTGGCCGTCGTTGACGAAGGCCTTTACGGCGCGGGGGTCGAGCGACGTGGCAACCGTCGTCACGCCCGCCGCGGCTTGTTGCGGCGTCGGCGCATTGGCGGTGACGGCCATTCCAGCCAGGCTCGCGGGCAAAGCATTGATCGGATAAAGCAGTGTGCGCCGCACGATAGGGTCGATCAGATCCGCGTAGAACCCGTTCACGCGAAAGTAGGCGCGGCGGACGTGCAGGGTAATGCCGGACTCGGCGTTCCAGAGGCTCTCCGCGCGCAATCCTTGGACCTGTCTGCCGGTGGGCAGCGCCGCTTCGCCGGAGTTCGTGCCCATCAATGCGGCCTGTGCTTCCGAGGCGGGGATCTCATAGCCGAGATCGTTCAGCCCCACAGCGCCGAGGTCGTTCAGATTCGGGGCGCGAAAGCCTCGTCCGCCGAGCGCGTGGACCTGAATCCACGACGCCGCGCGCCAGGTGAGACTGCCGTTCATGGTGACGTCGTGGAACGCCTGGCTGCTGCTTGGGACGCTGAATCGCGGGTCTTCCTTCGTCAGGAAGGAGACGCGTGTGAAGCGGACTCCGCCGAGCGCGCGGATGCGGCTGCGGAAGAGTTCCTGCGAGCCCTGCGCATAGAGGCCGGAGGTGGTGTAGCGCGAATCGTCGGGGTAGAGAGGGCGCGCCACGGCGTTCTGCTGGAGGCGATGCGATCCGATGCGCTCGTTATAGAGGTCGCCTCCGAAGACGAAGGCTGGGCCACGGCTCCATTCTTTCGCGCCCTGGGCGCTGTAGCCGAGGGCATCTACGCGGCTCCGGTCCTCGGTGACGGGGTCGGCGGCGCGAAGCGCCTGGCGCAGGGTTCCGTCGGTTTGTGAGTTGACCGAGACGGTGCCGGAAAGGCGGTCGAGGCCGGCGATGTTCAGGCGCTCGTAGCGGACGTAGGCGAAATGGATGCGCTGCGGCTCGACCTTCGACTGCATGCGTCCGAGCCCGCCCCACAGATCTTTGTAATTGTCCGCGCCGGCCTGCTCGCTGAACTGGTACCAGGCCGTGAAGTTTTGGAGGTCGTCGGGTCGAAGCGAGAGCTTGGTGTGCGCTCCGGATTGCGTGAATGCGGTGTCGCGCAGGCGCGAACCGGTGGTGGATTCGATGGCCGATGCATCCAGGCCGAACAGCCGCCGGAATGTGTGGCGGGAATCGGCGGCTCCGCCGGAGCGCAGATCGTTGTGACGCCGCAAACTCGCACCGGCGAGCCACGCGACGCGGGCCGTGCCGGTGGAGATCTGCGCGCGAGCGCCGCTGGAGAGATCGGCCGTGCCGCCGAAGAGACTCATCTCGCCGTGCCATTCACGAGACGCGGACGATGCGAACTGCGGCTCGACCGTGAGGACTTGAATGGAGCCGCCCATCGCGTCGCTCCCGTAGAGTGCTCCGGCCGGGCCGAGCGTGGCCTCCAGGCGGCTGGCCTGGAGGGGTTCGACGAGCGCGAGGTACTGGTTCGGGCCGGAGCGAAACGTCGAATTGTTGAAGCGGATGCCGTCAATCAGGTTCAGCACCTGATAGCCCGTAAGCCCGCGCAGGAACGGAGAGACCTGCGACGTGGATGTCTTCTGCACCAGCACTCCCGGTGCGCCTTCGAGGACCTCGCCAATGGTGGTCAGGGGGCGCGACGTGAGGTCATGCTTATTGCGGATGACGGCGAGGTTTGGAGCGGTGGCGGCGTCCTCTTCCTTGCCCAACGTCGCGGTGACGGTGACGGCGGTGTAGACGGGCTCGGGCTTCTCCTCCGCATCGCGCTTAGCACCGTCTGTGGCGGTCTGCGCGAAGAGGATTGGGGCCAGGAGGCAGGGCAGGAGGCGTCGGAACACTACTCCTAAGCTACCAGCAGGGTCAGCGGCTTCGCGAGGTGCTCTGACGCGGCTCTCCGCGTGCGGCCATCTCGTTCAGCACGACGATATCGACGCGGCGATTGCGGGCGCGGCCTTCGAGCGTCTCGTTCGAGGCGACGGGCGCCGTTTCGGCGAATCCGGCGACGGCCATGCGCACGGCGGGGATCGAGAATCGCTCGGCGAAGAGATTCAGCATCGCGATGGCGCGCGCGGCGGAAAGGTCCCAGTTGCTGCGAAAACGGCCGTTGCTGATGGGGACCGAATCCGTGTGGCCCTCCATTCGGATCGGGTTCGGCGTCTTGTGAAGCTCCGTCGCGATCTTGCCGATTGTCGGGAGAGTGCCGGGATCGATCGAATCGTTACCGGAAGGGAAGAAGGCGGCTTCCTTCAGGCTGATGACCAGGCCGCGCTGTTCCAGGCGGACCTCCAGCCGGCCGGCGGCGATCTCGGCTTTGAGCGACTCGTTCAGGTGAAGCAGGGAAGGTGCGAGTTCCGGGGTCTTTGAAGCAGCCGCGGCGGCCGAAGCAACCTGCTTCGGCGCGGCCTTCTCGACGCCAACCAGCCGCGAGAGCGCCTGCGTGATGGCCCCGTTGGAGAGCGCTTCACGAAAAGCCTCGGAGATCTGCTGCGCACGCGCCTGGTCTGTCTTTGAGTTGGCATACATCATCACGAAGAAGGCAAACATCAGCGTGATGAAATCGGCATAGCTCACCAGCCAGCGCTCGTGGTTCTCCGGTTGGTTCGATTGTCGCCGGCGGCGCATGGCCTACTTCTTTCCGGAGCCGCGTCCTGCGCTGGCGCGGACGAAGGTCTCCAGTTTCAGGCGGATGAGCTTGGGGTTCATGCCCTCGACGATGGCGGCGACGCCTTCCAGGATCATCTCCTGGCGGTCCCGCGCGGCGTGGGCCTTGAGCTTGATCTTGTTCGCCGCGGGCAGGAAGAGGATGTTTGCCGCGCCGACCCCGTAGATGGTGGCGACGAACGCCGCGGCGATGCCCTCGCCGACTTTCTTGATGTCCTCGATGTTGCCCATGACGACAATCAGCCCGAGCACCGCGCCGATAATGCCGATTGTCGGCGCATAGCCGCCGGCGGCTTCGTAGACGCGGGCCTCCGTGTCGGCGCGGCGCTCGGCGATGTCGATTTCGAGGTCCATCATCGAGCGGATTTCCTGGAGATCTGCGCCGTCCACGGCCAGCATTAAGGATTTCTGAAGAAAAGGGTCGGGGTTCTGGCTGGCATCCTGTTCGAGCGACACCAGGCCGTCCTTGCGGGCCTTCGTCGCGTAGCGGACCAGGTCCTCGATGAGCGCGCCGGAATCACCTTGGTTTGTGAAGAAGACGTCGCGCCAACGGCCCGCCGCGCCGCGTACCTGCGGCATCGGGCTGGCGACCAGGGTGGCGCCCAGACAGCCGCCGAAGACGATCACCGCAGCCGAGAGGCCGACCATCTGTTGCGGCTGGCCGTGCTCGAGCAGGAAGCCCCCGAGGATGCCCGCCAGCGCGAGCAGCAGCCCCAGAACGCTGCCGAGGTCCAGGCTGCGCCCGCCCCGGCCGGATTTGCGGTCCTCAGGCATGGCCAGAGTCCGTCGGCAGGCCGAGGCTCAGGATCGCCCGGCGGAATTCGATGATTCTGTGCAGAACTTCAGTGGACGGCTCGAGTACGACGTACTTCTTCCCCGTGGTGAGGGTGATCACCGTGTCGGGCGTGGCTTCGATGTGCTCGATCAGGTCGGAGTTCAGGAGAAACTCCACCTGATTGAGGCGTGTGAGCTGAATCATGGCCGTCCGCTAACCGCGTTATCGGTTGCGGGGACGGCGGGCTTGAGGCTATTCGCCGGATTCGAGGAAGGCGAGCAGTGCGCGCAGTTCCTGTTTCACGGAGGAGAGCTTCGAGGAGTCCACGGGCGGCGGCGCGAACAGGACGGCCTGCTGGGCTGCCGGGCGGGGCGGCGACTGATTCCGCATCCGGCCGCGGTGTTGGAGGAAGGTTTTGGCGCCCTCAATGGTGTAGCGCTTTTCGTACAGCAAGTGCTTGATTTCCAACACCATCTCCACGTCCTTGCGCCGGTACAGCCGCTGGTTCGTTCCCGATTTTTTGGGGCTCAGCATCGGGAATTCCGACTCCCAGAAGCGCAGTACGTACGCCTTGACGCCGGTCAGTTTACTGACGTCGCCGATACGGAAGTACAGCTTGTTGGGAATTTCGACTGTTGTCTGCGGACGTGCTTGCGCTGCGGTGGCCATGGGTCCTCTCCGCCTGTCGCCATCGTAAACAATGGCGTCTTTACCGTCAACCATTTTCGCCTCGAAATGTTTTGAACTCTTCCGCGGCGGCGCCCCCACCGTCAGTGTACGCGAGGTCGGGCCGGTTCGTTACCATGGAATCGCCATGATTCCCCTGGCAGGCATCCATCCAGTCCGTGAAGCGCTGCGCGCGGGGCAGCCACTCGAGCGGGTGCACATCGCGAAAGAGGCCAAGGGGCCGAGGCTCCAGGAGATCATCGACGCCTGCCGGAAGTCGAAGGTCCCGGTCCGGTTCGAGACACGCGAGACGTTGGACCGCATGGTGAAGGGCGTCCCCCACCAGGGCGTGGTTGCGTTCGGCGCAGCCGCTAAGTATTTGACTTTGGGTGACTTTCTTGACAGGGACGGGATGCTGGTCGTGCTGGATGGTGTCGAGGACCCGCACAACCTGGGCGCGATCATCCGCACGGCGCACGCCGCCGGAGCGCACGCCGTTGTGATTCCGGAGCGCCGCGCGGCCGGCGTGACGGAAACGGTGGCGAAGGCCGCGGCCGGGGCCAGCGCTGTGTTACCCGTGATTCGCGTGACAAACGTCAATCGTGCGCTCGAGGAGCTGAAGGAACACGGATTCTGGATCTTCGGCCTGGACGAGCGCGGCAAACAAACGCACGTCGAGGCCGATTTTTCGCCGAAGTCGGCTATCGTGCTGGGCGGCGAGGGTCACGGGCTACACGCGCAGGTGCGCGAGAAGTGCGATTTCCTGATCCGGATTCCGATGGCGGGGCAGATCGCGTCGCTGAACGTGTCGGTGGCGGCGGGCGTGGTGCTGTTCGAGTGGCGGCGGCGCGCCGGGTTTCCGGCCTGAGTTCGGGCGGGGTTCCGCACGGTACAATCGATTTTCATGCGAAAAACGGGGTCAGTTGTCTGTTTTGCGCTGATTCTGACGGGCGCGGCGGCCCTCGAGGCCCGCGAGCCGGTGCGTACCCGCAAGGCGATGGTGGTGGCTCAGGAGCCAATTGCCACGGACGCCGGGGTGGCCGTCCTCAAGTCCGGCGGAAATGCCGTGGACGCCGCGGTGGCAACCGCGTTCGCGCTGGCCGTGACGCATCCATCGGCGGGCAACATCGGCGGCGGCGGGTTCCTGCTGCTACGGCAGTCGGCCGGGAAATCTACGTTCGTCGATTTCCGCGAACGGGCGCCGAAGGCGTCGACGCGGGACATGTACCTCGACAAGGACGGGAATGTCACGCGGGATAGCGTGGTCGGGTGGCGCGCAGCCGGAGTGCCGGGAACGGTTCGCGGTCTGGAGATGGCGCACCGCAAATATGGGCGGAAGCCGTGGGCCGAGGTGCTGGCGCCGGCCATCCGGCTGGCTGAGCAGGGTGTCGAACTGTCATGGGCGGAAGCTCGCTCGATGTGCGCGTCGAAGAAGCTGCTGGGGCAGTTTTCGGAATCGAACCGGATATTTCTGAAGGGTGGGGCGTGTTTCGAGCCGGGCGAGAGATTGGTGCAGCCGGAATTGGCAGCGGTTCTGAAGCGGATCGCGCGCGACGGCGCCAAGGACTTCTACGAAGGCGAGACGGCGCAGGTGCTGACGCGGGAGAGCGCAAAGAACGGCGGGCTGATCACGCTGGAGGACTTGAAGTCCTATCAGGCGGTGGAGCGCGAGCCGCTGAAGGGCGCCTATAAGGGCTACGACATTCTGACGGCGCCGCCGCCGAGCTCGGGCGGTATCGGCCTTTTGCAGATGCTCGGGATGCTCGAAGGCACGAGTTACGAGAAGGCGGGCGCGGGTTCGGCCGCAACGTCTCATTTCCTGGTCGAAGTGATGCGCCGCTACTATGCCGATCGCGCGCAGTATTTGGGCGATCCGGATTTCGAGAAAATCCCCGTGCGCGGGCTGCTGAACAAGACGTATGTCCGCAAGCTGCGCGAGAGCATCGATTCCGAGCACGCCACGCCGAGCGAGAAGCTCAGTCCAGGCCGGCCGCAGGAGTACGAACCGACCGAAACAACGCACCTGAACGTCGTCGACGAGCAGGGCAATGCCGTGGCGCTGACGTATACCATCAACGGCAGCTACGGCAACGGCGTGACGGTGCCGGGCCTGGGATTCCTGCTGAACAACGAGATGGACGATTTTGCGGCCAAGCCGGGCACGCCGAACATGTTCGGGCTGGTGCAGGGCGAGGTGAACGCCATCAAGCCGGGCAAACGGCCGCTCTCGTCGATGACGCCGACGATTGTGACTCGCGACGGCAAGCTGCTCATGGTGCTGGGGGCGCCGGGCGGCTCGAAGATTATCACGGGCGTTACGCAGGTTCTGCTGAACGTGGTCGACTTCGGCATGACGGTGCAGGAGGCTGTGGACCAGCCGCGGCTGCATCATCAGTGGTTGCCGGACACACTTCTATTGGAGTCCGGCTTTTCACCAGACACGAAGGCGCTCCTCGAGAAACGCGGCCACAAGCTGGGAGAGACGGGCAGCGTGGGCAGCGTGGAAGCGATTCTGGCCGGCCCGTCGCGCGACGGGCGCGTGTGGCTGCAAGGGGCGCAAAACGGACGCAGTGCGGGGAAGGCGGCGGGGTACTGAGATCGGAGGAGTATGCAGCACGCACTGTCGACGCACCTGATTGTGGGCCACCGGTTGACGTCGGTATGGCTGGAGCGCATCTGGGAGGCTGGCATTCCGCTGGTGGAGATCTTCTGCGCGCGCCAGCATTTCGACTATCGCAACAAAGCCCAGGTGGCCGAGCTGGCGTATTGGTTTCGCGACTCGGAGCTGAAGCTGCATTCGCTGCACTCGCCGATGTACAACGACGACGTCTGGGGCCGCACCGGCCCTTCGGCCGTGGTCACGCTGACGGAGCTGTCGAAGCCGAAGCGGCTGGAGTGCGTCGATGAGATCAAGCGCGCTCTGGAAGTGGCCGAGCTGATTCCATGTAAATACCTGGTGCAGCACCTGGGCGTCAGCGGTGAGGAGTACGACGAGTTCAAGCTGGATGCGGCGTTCTCCGCGCTGGAGGAAATCGCGCTTTTCGCCTCGCACCGGGGCGTGAAGGTGCTGCTCGAGAACATCCCGAACTCACTGGCCAGCGCCGAGCGCCTGAAGTACTTCCTGGGCGTGACGCACCTCGACCTGGATTTCTGTTTAGACACCGGCCACGCCAACATGAACGAGGGCGTGGACGCCGCTTACAGCATCATGGCGGAGCGCATCCGCTCGACGCACATCCACGACAACAACGGTGTGGACGACGTGCACCTGTTCCCACTGCTGGCGCAGGGCGGCACCATCGACTGGAAGAAGACGATGGAATTGCTCCGCTCGCGCCAGGATCAATATCCGCTGCTGCTGGAACTGCGCGAAGTGCCTGAGTTCCCGAACCCAATCGCGGCAGCCAAAGAAGTATTCGAAAGACTGGAGAATCTGTAGCAATGTCCGAGATCCGCCGCATTCGCGTGGCCGAAGCCGGAAACCACGTAGGCGAAGCAGTTGAACTGGCCGGCTGGCTCTATAACCTGCGCAAGTCGGGGAAGATCATCTTTCCGATCATCCGCGACGGCTCCGGCATGATGCAGTGCGTCTGTGTGAAGGCGAACGTCGAAGAACGCGTCTTCGAGGAGCTGAAGAACTTGACTCAGGAGTCCTCCGTCCTGGTTCGCGGCACGCTGCGCGCGGAAAGCCGCGCTCCGGGCGGTTACGAGATGGACGTGACGGACTGCCAGGTGGTGCAGCGCGTTCCGGAGGACCGGCCGTACCCGATCACGCCAAAGCAGCACGGCACGGAGTTCCTGTTCGACCACCGGCATTTGCACCTTCGCAGCCGCCGCCAGCACGCGATTCTGGGCGTCCGGCACGAGATCATCAAGGCGATCCGCGATTACTTCGATTCGAACGGCTTCACGCTGGTGGATTGCCCCATCTTCACGCCGGCCGCCTGCGAAGGCACCACGACGCTGTTCGAAGTGGACTACTTCGAAGACGAGAAGGTGTACCTGACGCAGTCCGGGCAGTTGTACAACGAGGCCACCGCGCTGGCCTTCGGAAAGACCTACTGTTTTGGACCGACGTTCCGCGCCGAGAAGTCGAAGACGCGCCGCCACCTGACCGAGTTCTGGATGGTGGAGCCGGAAATGGCCTACGCGGATCTCGAAGACGTGAAGCGCGTTTCCGAGGAACTGATCTGCTTTGTCGTCGCCCGTGTGCTCGAGAATCGCGGGAACGAACTGGCCGCGCTGGAGCGCGACGTGACGAAGCTCCAGACGGTGAAAGCGCCGTTCCCGAGGCTCAGTTACGACGAAGCGGTCGAGATCCTGAAGAAGAAGGGCAGCGAGATCGAGTGGGGCGGGGACTTCGGCGGCACCGATGAGACGCTGCTGAGCGAGGAATACGACCGGCCGGTGATGGTGGACCGCTACCCGGCAGCCGTGAAGGCATTCTACTTCCAGCCTGACGCGCAGCGTCCGGAGCTGGCCCTGGGCGTCGACGTGCTGGCCAGCGAAGGCTACGGCGAGATCGTGGGAGGCGGCCAGCGAATCCACGACCTGGCGCTGCTCGAACAGCGACTGCGCGAGCACAACCTGCCGCCGGAGGCGTTCGAGTGGTACCTCGACCTGCGTCGCTACGGCAGCGTACCGCATGCCGGGTTCGGCATGGGCGTGGAGCGCGTTGTTGCGTGGATCTGCGGCATCGAGCACATCCGGGAGACGATTGCCTTCCCGAGAATGCTCTACAGGACGCGCCCATGAAGCAGACCGCGCGGCAGCCCGGCATTTCGATCATCGGCGTTCCTCTCGATCTGGGGGCGGGGCGCCGGGGTGTCGACATGGGGCCGTCGGCGCTGCGCGTCGCAGGCATCGGCGCTCGACTGGCTGAACTCGGCTATCGGGTCGAAGATCTCGGTAACGTAGCGGTGGAGCAGCAGGAGAGCCTGCGGCCGGGGCCGCGCAGTGCGCGCTACCTTGCGGCTATTGCGGCCACGTGCGGCGACTTGGCGGCGCGTGTCGAAAAGGTCGTGGACCAGGGCCGGCTGCCGCTGGTCCTGGGCGGCGACCACTCCGTGGCAGTGGGAACCGTGTCGGGCGTCTCCGCGTCGTACAGGAAGCGCGGAGAGACTATCGGGGTGATCTGGATGGACGCGCATACCGACATGAACACGCCCTCGACGTCGCCATCCGGGAATGTCCACGGCATGCCGCTGGCCTGTCTGGTGGGCCACGGCCCGCGCGATTTGTCGTATTTGAACGGTTATGCGCCGAAGACGCCTCCGAAGAACGTGGTGCTGGTCGGGATTCGGGACGTAGACCTGGCCGAGCGGCCCGTAGTGAAGCGTTCCGGCGTGAATGTCTTCACGATGCGCGATATCGACGAGCGCGGCATGCGCACGGTGATGAATGAGGCCATCGCGCTGGCGTCCGACGGCACGGCAGGCATCCATCTGTCGCTGGATATGGACGGCGTGGACCCGCGCGAGGCGCCGGGCGTCGGCACCCCCGTGCGCGGCGGCTTCAGCTACCGGGAGGCGCACCTGGCGATGGAGATCATCAGCGACTCGAAACGGGTGCGCTCGATGGAAGTTGTGGAAGTGAATCCGGTGCTGGACGATGCCAACCGCACCGCGATGCTGGGCGTGGAACTCGTGTTGTCAGCAATGGGGAAGAGGATTCTGTGAAGCTTCGTGTTGCCGTGATCTATGGCGGCCGCAGCGGCGAGCATGAGGTCTCGATCCGCTCGGCGAAGGCAGTGATGGACTCGCTCGATCCGGAGCGGTTTGAGGTGGTGAAGTACTTCATCACCAAGGAAGGGAAGTGGGAGCCGAAGCCGATTCTGCCGGAGCCCGGCGCGAACGATGGGATTGACGTGGTCTTCCCCGTGCTTCACGGCACGTTCGGCGAGGACGGCACCGTCCAGGGGCTGCTTGAGCTGGCCGGGCTGCCCTACGTGGGCGCGGGCGTCTTCGCGTCGGCCGCGTCGATGGACAAGGAACACTTCAAGCGGCTGTGCTCCGATTGCGGCCTGCCGGTGGTCGAATACCTGATCGCGCACAATGGCGAGTTCGACGCGAAGGAAGCAGAGCAGCGCTTCGGATTTCCAGTCTTCGTGAAACCGGCCAACCTGGGGTCGTCCGTCGGCGTCGCGAAGGCGCGCAATCAGGATGAGCTGAAGGCCGCCGTGGCCGATGCGTCGCGCTACGACAGCAAAGTGATCGTCGAGCGTGCCATCCACGGCCAGGAGATCGAATGCGCCGTGCTCGGCAACGACAAGCCCCTGGCGTCGACGCCCTGCGAAATCCTGCCGTCCCGCGAGTTCTACGACTACGAAGACAAGTACCTGCTGGACCAGGCGAAGACCGAACTCCCCGCGCGCGTGCCGCCGGAAGCGATGGCCGAGATCCAGCGGCTGGCTGTGGAGTGCTACAAGGCCGTGGAGTGCGCCGGAATGGGGCGCGTGGACTTCCTGGTTGAGAGCGCCACGGGGCGGATTTACATCAACGAGATCAACACTATCCCCGGCTTTACGTCCATCAGCATGTATCCGAAGATGTGGGAGCACGCCGGAGTTCCGTTCCCCAAGCTGGTCGAGCGGCTGTTGGAGCTTGCCCTGGAGCGTCACGCCGTGCGGCAGTCCCTGCGTTACGAGCGTTGATGCGCAGTCTGTGGCTCAGTCTGCTGCTGGTTGCCGCGCCACTGACGGCGCAGGTGCTGGAAACTCGCGACACCGAGCAACTGGAGCGCGAGCTGAAGCGGCTGATCGACGTCTTCGCGATCGTCGAAGCACAGGCCTCCGAGCGCGCCGTCCCGGACCAGGTGATCTACGGCGGAGCGATTCCCGGCATGCTGCGCCAACTGGATCCGCACTCGGTCTTCTTCAACCGCGAGCAGTTCGAACAGTTGCAGGAGATGGAGCGGTCGATGTCGAAGGGCTTCGGCTCGATCGTCAGTGTCCTGCCGGGACGCGTGATCGTGCTCCAGGTGCAGGCCGGGTCTCCAGCGTCGAAGGCGGGACTGGCGCCCGGCGATGAGATCGTCATCATCAATAACATCCCGCTGGCGCGGCTCGATCTGGAGCAACTGATTCAGGTGCTGTCGATGACGCGCCAGAAGCCGGCGCAGATCGGCGTGCGCCGCCAGGGCACGGCCGGCATGCTGAGCATGACGATGACGCCAGCCGAACTGCTAGCCCCGAGCGTAGACCGCGTGTTCCTGCTCTCCGAAGGCACCGGCTATGTGCGCGCCACCAGCTTTGACGCAGATACGGGCAGACGCATTCAGGAGGCGATCGAGAAGCTCGGCGGCAACAGGCTGACTCGGCTGGTACTGGACCTGCGCGAGAACCCTGGCGGCGTGATGCAGGCGGCGCTCGAGACGGCGGCGTTGTTTCTCGATCCGGGCACGCGAATCATGAGCGCCCGCGGCCGGGGTAAGGCCGAGCAGGTAGTCGACGTGCCCGCCGAAGCAAAGCCTTACAAGTTCAAGCTGGCTGTGCTGATCAACGCCAAGAGCGCCAGCGCCAGTGAAATTGTCGCAGGTGCGCTGCAGGATCATGATCGCGCCCTTGTGCTGGGCGAGCCGAGCTTCGGCAAGGGCCTGGTGCAAAGCGTCTATCCGCTGAGCGACGGCGCTGGCATGGCGCTGACCACGGCCTTCTACTACACGCCCAGCGGCCGGTCGATCCAGAAGCCGTTGAAAGACGTCGAACTGGGCAAAGCGACGGCAGTGGCGGAGCGGCCCATGTACAAGACGGCGAACGGGCGGATCGTCCGCGGAGGCGGGGGCATCGAGCCGGACGAGATCGTCTATCCAGAGGCCCCGTCGCGGCTGAGAGCCGTGCTGGAGATGTCCGGCGCATTCCCCACCTTCGCGACCGAGTGGCTGAAGACGCACCGCGCGGAGGTGAAGAGCGGGATGGAATTGCAGCCCGCCACGCTTGATGAGTTTCAAGTCTGGCTGTCGCAGCGCAACATCCGTCCGGGGCTGGCGGAGTGGACGCGGGAGCGCGCGGGGCTAGTCGCCAGGCTGACGCAGGAGATACTCAACCAGGCGATCAGCGTCAACGCGGGCGATGAGGTGGAAGTGCGAAACGATCGCGTGGTGACGCGAGCCTTGGCGCTGATCGATCCGAAGTAACGCGACTAGAGAATGCGGCGCCGTGCGGCGCGATTGGCTCGTTTGCGTTCCGCGGTGCGCACCTGGTTTTCGTCCATACCGAAGTAGTGCGCCACTTCGTGCCAGATGGTCTCCTCGACTAAACGGCGCAAGTCCGCTTCATCGCGGGCCAGGCGCTCGTGCGGTCCCTGGAAGATGGTGATGCGGTCCGGCATGCGGAACCCTTCGCTCACGCTGCGGTGGGGCAGGGGCCGTCCCTCATAGAGGCCAAGCAAGCCGGGGCGCGGCGGCTCCTGTTCGACGACGAAGACGACGTTCTTCAGCCGCCGGCGAAAGCGCGCGGGCACGATGCTCATGCATTCGTCCACCAGCTTGTCGAAATCGCGAGGATTCACGGGATTGCCCTATTGTAAGAAGAATGGCCAGCGAACCGATGAATCCCGAAGAGAATGCCGAAGCAGCGCGGCTGCGCAAAGTGGCGGCAGGGCTGGGCGTGGGCTCACTGCGGCGTCATATCCTGCTGTGCGCGGACCAGACCGAACCGAAGTGTTGCTCGAAGGAATCCGGTCTGGAGTCCTGGGAGTTCCTCAAGTCCAGGCTGAAGGAGTTGGGTCTGGTGAAGCCGCCGGGCGCCGTCTATCGGACCAAGGTCAATTGCTTGCGGATCTGTGAGCAGGGTCCCATCGCCGTGGTCTATCCGGAGGGCGCGTGGTACCGCAACGCGACGCCGGAAGTGCTTGAGCAAATCATTCAGCTGCACCTGATCGGCGGCGAGGTGGTGGAAGAGTATCTGTTCGCGACGGACCCGCTGAAGGGAGAGTAGCCACAGCTACTGCGGGATGGGCATGCCCATCTGCTTGTAGATGTCCTCGATCAGCTTGATCTTGGTGGCGGCGTCTTTGTTCTGCTTGTCGTAGTTGAGCACCATCCGGTACTGCTTTAGCGCCGGGCGGTACTTCTGCCGGGGTGGCAGGCTTTCGTTGTAGAAGAAGCTGTCACCGTACTTCAAGTGCGCATTGGCGAGCGCGGTGGAGACCTCCGCGTCCTTGGGGTTGGCCTTGTTCAGCGGCTCGAGGACGGCGATGGCCTCCTCGAACTTCCCGGCCTTCACTTTCGCCGCGGCGTCAGCCACCTTCGGGTTGGCGGCAAACAGGGCGAGAGAGGCGCAAAGCACCAGAATCAGCGATCTTCCCAGCATGATCACGATTGTAGCGCGATACACTGAATTTCAACGTTGCTGAAGAGAGTGATTGTCGCGATAGATGGGCCCGCGGGAGCGGGCAAAAGCACTTTGGCGCGCCGTCTGGCCGCGCGTTTGGGTTACCTCTACATTGATACGGGAGCCATGTACCGGGCGGTGGCGCTGTGGGCGATTCGCCGTGGCGTTGCGCTGGATGATGCGCAACGGCTGGAGCTGCTCGCGTCGAGCGCCGAGATCGACCTGACGCAGGACTCGCGTGTCTTTCTGAACGGCGAGGACATCAGCGGTTCGATCCGCACGCCGGAGATTGCGCAGGCCGCTTCGAAGGTCTCGGCGGTGACGCCGGTCCGACGCGCGATGGTGCGGCTGCAGCAGCAGATCGGCGAAGGCGCCTCCGTGGTAATGGAGGGCCGCGATATCGGCACAGTGGTGTTCCCCCATGCGGAGGTGAAGATCTTTCTCGACGCCGAGCCGCGCGTGCGCGCCGACCGCCGCGTAAAGGAACTTCGCGAGAAGGGCATGCCGGCCGACGGGGAGGCCATCCTGCGGGAGATTGCCGAGCGCGACGAACGCGACAGAACGCGTCCCGATTCTCCGCTGAGGCAAGCGCCGGACGCGGTCTACTTCGATTCCACGGGACTGTCGCTCGACGAGGTCGAGGAGGGGCTGTTGCGCATCGTCCGGGAGCGGACCAGCAACGGAAAGGAAGTTCATAGTTGAAAGACCTGGTAGTCATGAAGTTCGGCGGGACCAGCATGGGATCCGCCGAGAGGATTCGGGGCGCGGCCGCTATTTGCATGGAACAGTCCGCCAAGCGGCCGACGGCGGTGGTGGTGTCGGCGATGTCGAAGGTCACCGACCTGCTTTTGGATACGCTTCGGCATGCAGAAGGCGGGGATGAGCACGGGCTGGAGACCAATCTGCAAGCGCTCCGTCAACGCCATTCGGAGGCTTGCGAGGCGCTGCTGGACCCCGAGATGCGTGCTGAAACCTGGGTCGTGCTGGACGGAATTCTGGGAGAGTTCTCAAGAATCGCGCGCGGCGTGCTGATGCTCGGTGAGCGTCCGCCGAAGTCGGTGGATGAGGCCGTGGCCGTCGGTGAGCGCTTGAGTTCCGAACTGATCGCCGCCTATATGCGCTCGCAGGGCGCGGATTCGTTCGCTGTGAATGCGCGGGAAGTAATCGTGACCGATGCGGTCTTCGGCAATGCGTCGCCGTTGATGGAACAGACCCGTGAGAAGGTGGATGCGCTGCTGCGCCCGGCCCTGGAAGCCGGGCGGCTTCCGGTGATGACCGGTTTCAATGGCGCCACGATGGACGGCCGTCCGACTACGCTCGGCCGGGGCGGTTCGGACTTCTCGGCTTCGATTTTGGCTTCGGCATTGGACGCCGAAGAGCTGTGGATCTGGACCGACGTCGACGGCATCATGTCGGCCGATCCGCGCATCGTGCCCGATGCCCGCGTGTTGGAGGAAGTCACCTACCGCGAGGCCGCCGAACTGGCTTACAACGGTGCAAAAGTGTTGCATCCGCGCACTTTGGCCCCACTGATGGAGCGCGGCGTCCCCGTGTGGAGCAAGAACAGCTTCCGTCCGGAAGTGCCGGGGACGCGAATCGTTCAGTCCACGCACTTTTCTGGCAAAGGACCGCGCGCGGTCACGTCGATGACAAACGTGGCGCTTGTCTCCCTGGAGCCCGCCAGCGCCGTGTTGAACGGGACGAAGGTGATGGGCCGGGCAATCGACGCCCTGGCCGCCGCGAACGCGGAACTGCTGGCCCTATCAAGCTCGAGCTACCGTCAGAACTTCTGCTTCCTGGTGCGGCAGGCGGAGTTGCCCGCCGTGCTGGAGGAGATGGAGGAGGCCTTTTCGCTCGAGCTGGCGCACGGGTATCTGCACCCGATCGACGTCGATCTGGACGTCGGGCTGCTAGCCATCGTGGGCGAGGGGATGAAGGGTTCGGCCGGACTCGCAGGGCGGATCTTTACGGCCATCTCGCGGGAGATGGTGAATATCATCGCCATCGCCCAGGGGGCCAGCGAGCTGACAATTGCGATTGTCGTCCGTAAATCCGGCGTGGATAAGGCGGTACGGGCCGTCCATACCGAATGTGGTCTGGGGATCGTGGCGGGCTGATCCGGCCTCTCCGGGCGGGTATAATGATAGTTTCGCGTTCGCGCGTCTACAGTCTCAAGTAGGAGTTTTGAGTTCCCCATGTTTGACCTGTTCCGCAGCCGGGAGAAGACCGTCCGGTATCTTCTGGGCTTTATTCTCGGCCTCGTCGCCCTTTCGATGGTGATCACACTGATTCCCGGCTACAGCGGCGGCATGTTCGGCGGCGCCAAGGACCAGCGGGTGATTGCGGAAATTGGGGACGACGTGCTCACGGCCGACGAAGTCCGCCAGACTCTGACGCGCCAGATGAGGGACAACCAGATTCCGCGCGGCATGGAGTCGGTCTTCGTTCCGATGATGATCCAGTCGATGGTGGCCGAGCGCGCCGTGGCGTACCAGGCGCAGAAGATGGGCTACACGCTGAACGAGAAGGAACTGGCGGAGGCTATCGCCAACCTGCTGCCGCAGCTTTTCCAGGACGGCAAGTTCGTCGGGCGTGACGTCTATGCCAACTTCCTGATGCAGCAGAACCTGACCATCCCGCAGTTCGAAGCGAACGTTCGGAAGCAGGCTGCCAGCACCCGGCTCGAGAGTTTGGCCCTGGAAGGCATCATCGTCTCGCCCGCCGAAGTGGAAGCCGAGTTTCGCCGGGCCAACGATAAGGTCAAAATCTCCTACTTCGTCATGACGCCGGACCGGTTCAACTCGCAGGTTTCGGTGTCGCAGGAAGAGATTCAGGCCGCTTACGACAGCCAGAAGGCGAATTTGAAGACCCGCGAAAAGCGCGGTTACCTTGTCTTCCCGGTCGACGAGCAGGCCATTGCGGCCACCATCCAGATGGATGAAGGCCGGCTGAAGCAGTATTACGGCGCCAACATCGACCGCTTCCGCACACCGGAGCGCGTTCGCGTGCGCCACATCCTGCTGATGACCACCAACAAGCCGAAGGACGAGGTCGAAAAGATCCGTAAGCGCGCCGAAGACCTGCTGAAGCAGGTGAAGTCCGGCGGCGACTTCGCGGCCCTGGCTCAGAAGAATTCCGAAGATCCGGGTTCCGCGGCCAAGGGCGGCGATCTCGATTGGGTGGTGCGCGGCCAGACCGTGCCCGAGTTTGAGAAAGCCGCGTTCTCGATGAAGCCGGGACAGATCAGCGACATCGTCACAACGATGTACGGCTTCCACATTCTCAAGATCGAGGCAAAAGAAGAGGCTCGCGTGCGCCCCTTTGACGAGGTGAAGAACGAGCTGCGCGCCGAAGCCGCTCGCGCCCAGGTGTACGAGAAGATGCAGACGCTCGCCGATCAGATCCACGCGGCGCTGGTTGCCAACCCGGCCGGGGCGGAGCGGATCGCGGCGCAGAACGGCATCACGCCCCTGCGCGTAGATTCGGTCAACGCGGGCGATCCGATCCCTGGCGTTGGCGCCGATCCCGAGTTCCAGGCTGCCGTCTCCGGCCTGCCGGTGAATGGCGTCACCCCGGTGATGACCATCGGCAACAACAAGCTGGCGATCGCCAAGGTGACCCAGGTGGTCCCCCCGCAGCAGATGCCGCTGGCTGAAGCCGCCAATCAGATTCGCAACGAACTGGTCCGCACCAAGGCGCAGCGTCTCTTCGACGACAAGGTGAAAGAGGCGTCGGAACGCGCGAAGACCGCCGGTGGCGATCTGGCCGCCCTGGCCCGCCAGATGGGCTTCGACGTGAAGTCTCCCGACGCCGTCTCTCGAACCAGCAATATCGAAGGCCTCGGCACCGGTGTCCAGCTCGAACAGGCGTTCACCGCGAACCCCGGCGCCATCGTCGGACCAGTCTCCGCCTCCGGCGGCACGGCGTTCGTCAAGGTGATCGAAAAGCTCCCCACGGACCTGACGCAGCTTGCCGCGCAGCGCGGCGCCATCACTCAGCAACTGAAGGCACGGCGTGCTCAGGACCGCCGCGATCTGTTCGTCGACGGCATCGTCAGCGAGTTGACCAAGGGCAAGAAGATCAAGGTCTACGAAGAAAACATTAAGCTGCTGTCTTCGGCGTTCTCGGGCTGATTGATGATCAGCACCGTTCTCGACTTCCTCAAAGCTCTCACCACGCCCGAGAAGCTGATCGCACTCCTCAGTACGGTCTTCACCGGTTGGTGGGGTTACGCTCTACTGTTCGCCATCGTCTTCTCGGAGACGGGGCTCCTGATCGGGTTCTTCCTGCCGGGAGACTCCCTGCTGTTCACGGTCGGCGTCGTCGCGGGCGCCGGCAAGCTGAACATCGTGGCCATCAACATCCTACTGATGGTGGCGGCCGTCGTGGGTGATGCCGTCGGCTACTCCCTCGGACGGAAGACCGGGATGCGCATCTTCGACCGGCCCGACTCCCGTTTCTTCAAGCGCGAACACCTGCTGAAGACACACGCGTTCTATGAAAAGCACGGCGGGAAGACGATCATTTACGCGCGCTTCATCCCCATCATTCGGACATTCGCGCCCTTCGTGGCCGGAGTGGCAGGCATGAGCTACCCACGATTCCTCTCCTTCAACATCTTCGGCGGCATTGGCTGGGTTCTGCTGCTGACCACTGCGGGCTACTACCTGGGGAACGTGCCCTTTGTTCGCGCGCACTTTGAGAAGGTGATCATCGGCATCATTCTCGTGTCTGTGCTGCCCATCGTCGTGGAGTTCGTCCGCCACCGGATGCGCCCGGCCGGTCAGAACTGAGTCTTCAGCCGAAGATTCAGGCTGCGGCCGAGCCCGTCCACGCCCCACCCGATGCCGCGATAGTTCCGGTCCGCCAGGTTCGCCAGATCCACCATCACCTCGGTGCGTGAGCCCAACGGAAATCCTCCACGCAGTCCGAACAGCGCATAGCCCGGGATCGCCGTAAACAAGGGCGCGGCCGTGCCGCCGGGCAGCACCCTGTTCTGGACCTGCGCGAGCGTCTCTCCCGTCGCCAGCAGCCGTCCATCACGCACCAGTCCGCGAACCCGAGCCCCGTTGTTGAAGAACGCGGCGATGGTAGCGGGCGTTCGGGATGCTCCGATCCGGCGGTCCTCCAGCGCGAGGGACGACAATCGCGACTGCCGGTCGCTCGCGGAGACATACGCCTCCACCCAGACGCGCCGCGCGGCCGGTGCGTACAGCAGTGTCGAGTTCAGGTTCGGAGGGGGGATCCCGGGCTCGATGTCCGGCGGGAGGCCCGTTCGGGAGTCCGACGCCTCCACCCAGGTCAGGTTCTGCGTCGCACTGAACGACGGGCTTAGCTTCACGCGGAAGGTCTGCTCCACGCCGTTCACAACCGCGCCTCCAAGGTTTGCCCTCACCAGAACGGCGTTCGGGGAGGCCGGCACGAAAACCGCGCCGTTCGGAAGCTGGCGAGTGACCACCTGGTCTCCGAGCATGATCCCCACGGCGCCCTGGGGCAGAAGCAGCGTCTGCGAAACAATCGTGTCGCGCAGTTTCATGCGGAAGCCTGTCACTTCGGCGCGCACCCGGCTGCTGCGAAGGACGGCCGCCGCCTCAATGCTGTCGCTGCTCTCCGGCCGTAGCGGTGCGACCATCACGCCTGTCGGACGGGCCGATTCCGAGGCGCTGTCACCGACCGTTCCATTCAAACCGCTCACCGCCGCGTAGGAGGCTTCGTAGAAGCCGTTGCCCTGAAGTCCGAGCGTACCCAGATCGGTCATGCTGGGCGCGCGGAAGCCGTGGCTGTATTGAGTGCTCAACAGGAACGACTCCGCGGGCTGCGCCACGGCGCCTACGCGGCCGCTGAATGCAGATGCGCTCAGCGAGTCGTCCGGCCAGAGAGGCTGCCCGTTGACGACGGGGCTGTCGCTCGCTCGCGACTCATACGCCGCTCCGCCGAAGCGCAACGCACCGTTGACACGGAGCCACTCCAACGGCGTGCGCCACGCGTCCTGCACGTACAACCCATAGTTCACGTAGTTTGCGCCGTCCGGAACGCGCGGGCGCGTCAGGGTCGCAGTGCCGGAGACGGGATTTGTGTTGAAGGCCGGTGAGCGCATCTTCTCCCAGTACGAATCGGCGCCGAAGCTGATGGCGTGGCTGCCGGCCCGCTTCTCCGCCTGTGTCTGCAAGCCCCAGGCGCGCAGCCGCTCGTACTGGTGTGTGATCCTCCCGAACGGATTGCCCTGCCCGCCCTGGTTCACGCGCTCCTCGCGCTGCGCATTGTAGGAACCTGTCAACGACCATTGGTCCACGGGCCCCGCATTGAAGTGCTGGTATCGCAGATATCCGAAATCGAGCATCAGGTTGCGCAGGTCCGCCACCAGATTGCCGTCTCCGCCGATCAGTTGGTCGTAACGCTTCCCGGCATCCTGCTGTCCGCGCTCGTAGTGGGCGGTCAGGTGGCGCACGGGAGAAAGCTGCGTTTGCACGTGGGCGGAGCCGCCGTACTGAGTGAAGGCCGTGTCCGTCAACCGCTCGCCGAGGATGGAGGACGGCAGCCCCAGGAATCGCGTCACCGCGTTGTGGCTGTCCAGTCCCCGGCCCGTCCGCACCGTGCTCGCGCGCCGGCCGCTCAGCGAGAACAGCCCCGCCATGCGCGATCCGGTGACCGCGGCTTGCGCCTGCGACCCCACAGCGTGGTTCGCTGACTGGTAGTTCGCTGACATCTCGCCCCGGATGCTGCGCCGCTCGGTGAACGTGGCCGCGCGCGAGATCAAGCTCACCGCGCCGCCCATCGCGTCCGATCCGAATTGCGCGCTGCCCGGACCGCGCAGCACCTCGACGGACTCCAGGTGCGTCGCGTCGGTGAGATTGGCGAAGGTGCTCACGCCTCCGCGTTGGGCAGAGGTCGAGTAACGGACACCGTCGCGGTAGACGGCGACATTCTTCCCGGTCATTCCACGAACGAAGAAGCCGCCCATGCCTGGCGAGGTGCGCTGCTCGGCCACGCCGCTCTCGCCGTTGAACGCCTCGGTCAGCGTTGTCGCCGCGCGCTCGGCCAGCACGCCCCGGCCGATCACCGTCATCCGTTGTGGCACCGAGTCGAGTTCCACCACCGACCCCGGCTCCGCGGTCACCGTGACCTCAGAGCGAACGGGGCTCACCGTCAACCGGATCTGGCGCTCCACGGCGCCGGCCCCGGCCACCTCTACCGCCGACTGCCACTCCGCGAAGCCGCTTCTTTCCACGCGGAGCTGATAGGTGCCGGCCGGAAGGTTCGGCAGCGAGAAACGCCCTTCCGCGTCGGTCTCCGTCGTCGCGACGTCGGTTTGCGCGGCAGTCCGCACCGACACGCGCGCCCCTGAGACCGCACTGCCGCCCGGCCCAAGGACTTGTCCCGCGAGAACTGCTGCCATGAAGGCAGCCCAAAGACTCATTTCTCAACTGTAAGTTCTTCCGCCAGACCTCTGCCGCATGTTCCCGTTCTGGGGCGTTGCGCGGCGGCATCCCCATTGACGCCCACACGGAAAGCTGCTACTCCAGATCCAATCTGATATCCGGCCTTGGTTTGATTGGGGTGAAGGACTTGGCGAGTCCGCCGGATGGCTGGATCTCAGTCGATCTGACTATTTGGGGGGAATGGGAAATGACTCCAAAACCGAGTTTGCCCAAGTACGCCATAGGCCTGCTCGCCTGTGTTCTCGCGGCGGGCCTTCCAGCCCACTCTCAGGTGACGACCGGAACAATCCTGGGCACGGTCACTGACCCCTCCGGCGCGGCCGTCGCCGGAGCCACCGTGACCATCACGGACACCGACCGCGGCATCAGCGTCACGCGCCAGACAGACGAGACGGGGTCGTTCATCGTTCCTTTCCTGAACCCGGGCACGTATCGCGTGACCATCGAACAGCCCGGATTCAAGAAAGCTGAGCAGGCCAACGTGACGGTGGCCGTCGACCAGCGCGCCCGCGTGGATATCGCCCTTCAAGTCGGCAATGTCACCGAGACGGTGGAAGTCACCGCCGCCGCACCGCTGGTCCAATCCAGCAGCGCCGAGACCGGCCAGGTGATTGAGCAGCGCGCCGTCCAGGAACTCCCGCTCAACGGACGCAATTTCGCGCAACTGGTTTACCTCGCGCCTGGCGTGACGCCGGGGCAGTCCGGCGAGAACCTCTCCGGCGCATCCACGTTCAATCCCCGCGCGGCGTCCAACTACAATCCCCTGGGGCAGCGTGCCAATGCCAATGGGTGGGTGCTCGATGGAATCGACAACAACGAGTACACGTTCAACACCGTGATCGTGCAGCCGTCGCTCGAATCCGTGCGCGAGTTCAAGGTTCTGACGGGCTCGTTCTCAGCGGAGTTCGGCCGCGGCGCGGGTGTGGTCACCGTCTCCACTCGCGGCGGCGCGAACGACCTGCACGGGACCGCCTTCTGGTTCCACCGCAACATCGTCCTCGATGCGCGAGGCTACTTCCAGTCGCCTCAGGCCCTGCCGAAGAAACTGCCGTTCCGCCGCCACCAGATGGGTGCGGCGATCAGCGGACCCATCATCAAGAACAAGATGTTCTTCTTCGGGGATTACGCGGGCCAGCGCGAGGTGCGCGGCCTGGATTACCTCAACACCGTCCCCACCGACAAGGTGCGATCGGGCGATTTCAGCGATTTTCGAAACTCAAACGGCAGCCTGATTCAAGTCTGGGATCCCTACTCCACGCGCGTCAATCCCAGCAATCCGAGCGGATTCGTCCGCACGCAGTTTCCAAACAACATCATTCCTTCGTCGGCTATTGGGCAGGTCGCCAGCAACGTGGCCAGCGTCTATCCAAGGCCTAACCTGGCCGGCAACTTCAACAACTACCAGTCGGCCCCGAACAGGGTGATCGACGACAACCAATACACTGTGCGCGTCGACTACCAGCCGTCATCGAAGGACACCATGTTCTTTCGCTTCCAGCAGCAGTGGTACGACCTTGATGCGCCGCAGGGCCAGGCCAACTGCTGCCTGCCGACGCCTCCCGAGGCCGCCCAGAAGTTTCAACTCGGACCGTTTGTGGCCGGCATCCAATACACGCGGCTGCGCACGCACGGCGGCGCATTCAACTGGTCTCGCGTGTGGGTTCCCACGCTGGTTGGCGAATTTCGAGCCGGTTGGGCGCGCACCAATCCCTCGACTGTTCACTCAGATTACGGCATCCCCGCCGCCGATTCGCTCGGTATCCGGAACATTAACCTGACCGACAACTCCACTGGCATTCCCACCATGAACGTCAACGACTTCACCGGCCTCAGTGGCGGCCCCGGATTCCTTCCGGCGCGTCCCCGCCAGGTGAACTACCAGGTGGACTACAACCTCTACTGGACGAAGGCCAGGCACAACCTGAAGTTTGGCTACCACGTCGTCCGGCGCGACGTTTCGCCGTTCACGAACGCGGATACGCGTGGCCAGTTGAACTTCAACCGCGCATTCACGTCCGACCCGGTCACCCGGACCGGCGGCACCGGCTTCGCCACGCTGCTCCTGGGACTTGTTCAGAATGGCACCCGCGGATTCCTGCTCGGAGTGCCCGGCCTGCGCGCCTGGGAGAATGCCTGGTTCTTCCAGGACGACTGGAAGGTGAACTCCAGGCTCACTCTCAACCTTGGCGTCCGCTATGAGATCTACTCTCCCGAAACTGAAAAGTACGATCGGATGACCAGTTTCGACGTCACTACGCTGATGTTCGCCTACGCCAACGAAGGCGGCTACAGCCGGACCTTGCGGAATACCGACCTCAACAACCTCGGGCCGCGTGTCGGCTTTGCCTACGACACTCTAAGTGACGGCAAAACAATCCTGCGCGGGGGTTACGCTCTCAGCTACTTCCCCGAACCTGTCTCTGCCTCCAACATGCTCACGCAGGGACCGCCGCATCTGTTTAGCGAGAGTTACGCGTTCGGCGATTTTCTGCTGGATTACAGCAACGTCCCTCGTATCGACCAGCCCTTCGGCACGCTGGTTCCGCTTAAGCCGCAATCCACCGCCGAAGTCAATACACGCCGCCCCACTGTGCGCGGCTACTCCTTCGACAACCCCACTCAGTACGCGCAGACGTGGAGCCTCACCGTTCAGCGCCAGATCTCACAGAGCTGGATGGCCGAGGCGGGATACGTCGGGAGCCGGGGGATCAATCTGCTTCTGACCTTCAACCACAACGAACCCCGCATCGGACCCGGGAGCGTGGAGGACCGGCGTCCGTATCAGGCCTTGCGCAACATTCCCAACATCACCATCTTCGAGCCCATGAATATGAGCGTCTATCACGCGCTGACCGGCAAGGTCCAGCACAACTTCGCGAGCGGATTCCAGATCCTGGGCGTGTACACCTACGGCAAGAGCCTTGATTTCGGCGGCTCGGTCGCATCGGGAGGCGGCAGCACCGGTGGTCCAAATACATTCACCTGTGTCCGCTGCGCTCGCGGTCCGTCCGGCTTCGACGTGAAGCACCGCCTGGTGGTGAACGGCCTCTACGACCTGCCCTGGGGTAAAGGGCGCAGGTTCAACATCGAGAACGGCTTTGCCGACGCGGTGATTGGCGGCTGGCAGCTTGGCGGGATCGTCACCGGGACCACTGGACGGCCCTTCAACGTCAGCTTGCAGAATGGCGTGAACAACGGAGCCCCCAGTTGGCCGGATCGCGTTGCCGACGGGCGCCTCGATTCCCCGGACCCGTGGTACTGGTTCGACGCCACTGCGTTCCGCGCTCCCGCGCCGAATACCTCATACGGGAACGTGTCGAGGGGCGTGCTTTACTCGCCGGGTGTCTTCAACATCGACATGAGCGTGGTGAAGACATTCCGTATTACCGAGCGCGTTAGCTTCAACTTCCGCTTCGAGGCCTTCAACCTCTTCAATACCCCCTACTTTGGCTTCCCGAACGCCAGCATCGGTTCTCCCACCGTGGGCCGGATTACCTCGCTTGTGGGTGACAACCGGAGCCTGCAACTCTCCGGGCGCGTGTCGTTCTGACGCAAGGGACCACTGCACTGAGGGCCGCTCGCGCCAGAGCGACGGGCGGCCCTTCGCCTTCCTGATCAGCGGAAGGCCACGCCGAAGCGCAGGGCCGTATTGAAGCGATCCGACCCGTGCTGGTAGTTGCGTACTTCCACTCTCAGCCCCATCCTTCGCAACATCCACCACGTCGCCCCGCCGCCGTAGTTCACCATGCTCAGTGTCCCGCTGCGAAACGCCAGCCCGTAGCCGGCCGTCACGAACGGCACCACCTTGCCAGGATTGTCCCGGTTGACGAAGTGCCAGCTCGGGTTTGCTGACAGCAGCCCGATGCCATCCCCCGAATCGCGTCTCGGGAACAGGTAGCCGACGTCAAAGCCAGCGGCTAGTCCTTTCCAAATGAACAAGTCCATTCCGCCGCCGGCACTCATGGCTTCGCTGAGGTCTCCGCCCCGCACAGCGTCCAGGCCGTAGTAGCCGTAGCCGCTCCCGTTGTACCTGCCCTGCGCCGCGCTTGTCATGGGTAGAAGGAGAAAAACCACCAGAATTGCAGATCGCATCGCTCCTCCGCGCAACTGTCGTTCCTAACGCCGGGGCGAAGGGCTGCCGCTCTGCGGCCTCTGGCCAAATCCGCCCTGCCCCGACCCGCCTGAACCACTGCCGAATCCTCCACCGCTTCCAAAGCCGCCGCCGCTTCCAAATCCCCCCTGGCTGCCGCCAGGTCTCGATCCGAATCCTCCGCCACTGCCGAATCCACCACCGCTGCCGCTGCCGCTGCCGAACCCGCCTTGATTGCCCGTGGGTCTTCCGCCGAATCCGCCCTGGCCCTGCTGGCCGCCCTGCCCCGGCATCCCCTGCTGGCCGGCATTCATTCCGGCGCCGGCACGCGCTTGCATCTCCTTCTTGTAGTCGTAGAGGAACTCCCACTCTTTGTAGTTGGTCTTCTCGTTGTAGATCCGGATGCCTTCCAGGTCTCGCATCGACGCCACGCCGGCCAGGCCGCCGGCCGTAATTCCGCCCTGGCCCTGTTGCTGGCCGCTGACGCCCTGCTGCTGGTTGCCTCCCATGTTGCCACTCATGCCGAAGCCGCCCCCGGATGTGCCGCCGCTCTGACGAGCCAGTGTGTTCTGGATCGCTGTCACGGCCTGATTTGGAGTGACGCTGCCCGTGGACCCGAAGCCGCCCCGCGACGGCTGCCCCTGAACAGGCTGCTGCATCCCGCTGCCTTGGAAGCCACCCTGCATTCCGCCCTGCATCCCGCCCTGGATTCCCCCCGGGGTGATTCCGGTGGTGCCCATCCCCCCCGTTGAGCCGGACGAGGACGAACCCATGCCGAAGCCGCCCGAACTGAAGCCAAATCCGCCGCCCGAGGACTGCTGGCCCCCGGACTGCCCACCTTGGCGACCCTGCTGTCCAAAGCCGGATTGGCCGAACCCGGACTGCATCTGACGCTGTTGGCCCGTTCCCGACTGGCCGAACCCGGATTGCAATTGCCCTTGTTGACCCGTCCCAGGCTGGATCTGCCCCGGTTGCACCAGCCCCGGTTGCCCAATGCCCGCCTGCATTTGTCCCTGTTGTCCCTGCGCCCCGCCCGGCTGGTTGACGCCTTGAAAGACGCCCTGTCCCTGGCGGCGTTGGATGTCGCTCAATCCCGGCACCTGAGCCTCCGGCGTCTCCCCAGGAGCCGGCACGGGCTCAGGGGACTCCGGGCCGCTGCGCGACGACGCCGTGTCGGCGTTGTCCTCGTCCTCCTCGCTTCGCGATGCGCCCATGCCCGGCGGCGCGCCAGGGCTGCCCGGCGCGATCCGGTCGCTCGCACGGCGCTGCAGGAATGGCGAGTCCGCCTTCCCCTCGTCATCGGCCGAGACCGCCGTTTCGCCGATGCCCTGTACCTTCGCTTCCAGCAGGTGCCGCGACTTCGGCTGCTCCTGCTGCTCGGGCTTGTGAACCAGCGAGTCGACGTACTGGCCCGCCGCGTCCACGTGGATCAGACGCCACTCATCCTTGCCCGTCATGGGATCGACGTACTTCCGGCGCAGGAAACGGGGGTTGCGGGCGCTGTCCAGTTCCTCCATCGTCGAGGGGAACCGGTTGTTCTTTCTGACGAAAAGCTGGATTCCGCGCGAGAACTGCTCGCCGCGCTCCACCAGCAGCATTTCCTTGTTGCGCTGGTGTTCGAAGGCGACGCGAGGCATCTCCAGGTAGAGCATCACCGCCACGGCCGCGGCCATCGCGAAGACGAACAGCAGCGCGAAGCCGCGCTCGCCCGTCCGTCCGTTGCTACCCCGCCTTGTGCGCCTCGGTGTCATTCGCTCTCCGGATCACCCGTTCGCCGGAATCTCTTCAATCGGCAGCGTTTGTTGGTTCTTGTACTCCAGGTCTTCCACCACCACGGAGCCCGCGTTGATCTTCACGATCTTGTAGCGGTTCTTGAAGACATCGCCCTCGGCCGGTGTCGAAACCTGATCGCCGTCCATTAGGAACACTCGCTTCGCGCCACCCTTCACGGGCACGGAACTCCCATAGAACTTAAGACTGATCGGAGGAGGCGGCGGTTTCACCGGAGGGGGAGGAGGCGGCGGTTCCGGCTCCGGCCCGATCATCCGCGTGATCATCGTTGGCACAATCTTCGGTTCCGGCTGCTTGGGCTTCTCTGCCTCCTCCGGCTTCGGGGGGCCCGCCGCGAAATCGAACAGGCTGCGATCGACCTTCTCGACGCGGACCGCCGCCAGTTTCGTCAGTAGATCCAGCCGCAGCGTCGGATCGATCTTCGACGGGTCCATGCCTTCCGCGTCCATCTTCAGGGATGGTTTGAACTCGCTGCGCCCGCCTCGCTTTGAGGAGGCTTTTCGAGGGCCTGTTTCCGGCGCGGCGGAGGATAGCGAATTCACCGCCTGGTTTAATGCCGCCTTTGCCTTTGTCGCCGTCTTCGGAGGCGCCGGCCGTTCTGGAGCTTCCGGCGTGCTGAACACGTTCGTGTAGAACAGATACCCGGCCAGCGCCAGCGTCAGCGCCAAGAACGTCATGCGCTTCGGCTCCAGCCCGAGTTCCAGCTTCTTCGCCATTAGTGCGCCGCCTCCTGCCGGTAGAAGGCGTTCATCTTCACGTTGATCAGCAGGCCGCCGCCTTGTTGCGGCTGCGCCGTCATCGAATCAATGATCAGCAGCCGCTTCGAGCGGTCCAGCAGGTTGATGAACTCAATCAGATCCGCGTAATTGCCTTCGAAGTTCGCGTTCAGCGTCAGCATGCCGAGCTGGTCGCTGCCCTCGATCAGGTCCTCGGTGAACGTCCGCTCGCGGGGCTTCACACCAGTCGACTTCGCGGCCTCGCCCAGCTCGATCTCGAGCGACGAATAGGCATTCTGCCGCTCCAGGAAGTACCCCGACATGAAGTGATTGCCGGCGTCGCGCGCCTTTTCCACCATCGCCACGTTGCGCTTGAGCTGCTCCAACCGCTGCTGGCGCGCCACCAGGCTCTTCCGCGCCGTGATCACGTCGCTCTCGAGCTGCTCCAGGGACCCGCCCGGCGTCTGGAAGACAAACCACGCCGCCACCAGGTTCGCCAGCAGCAGCACGCCCAGGGCGGCGCGAACCGCGGCCTTCGGGTCGCGCGCGACCGATCGCCAGTCGATGTTAAAGCTTCTGGGCATAGCTCACGCTCACTCGATACCGGTACAGCGGCTCATTCTGCGACGGCGGCTGCGAGCTGATCAGGGCCGTCCCGCTGAACAGCGGCGACCCTTCCAGCTTCTTCAGCAGATCGATCACCGGCTCCGGCGCCGAAGCTCCGACAATCATGTCGAGCTGCACCGTGTTGTCGCCGGCCACTGATGGCCGCACCGTCACCAGCCGCACATTGTGCGGAAAGACGTTCTCCAGGTCCGAGAACATCTTCGTCCACGAAATCCCTTTGCGCTGGAGAAGCGCGTTGATGAATACGCTGCGCTCCAGCACGGCGGCGTTCTCAGGCTTTCTCAGCTCCGCTTCCTGCTGCGCGATCTGCGAGTTCAACCCGGCCAGTTGCCGCTCCAGCCTTGCCAGCATCTCGCGGCTCTCGCTGGCGGCTTCCCGCTCGCTCAGGATGTTCGAGACCAGAAAGCCCAGCACGACAAGCAGCAACACGGCCGTCACGGCCGACGCGGCAAGGATGGGCCGGTCTCTGCGGAACGGCTCGCTCGCCAGGTTGATGCGGATCCGGGCCGTGCTCATCGCACATCCACTCCTTCCAGATACCCCAGCAGGCCCGCGTTGCGCGGCGTCACCGCGCCCAGCCGAGACTTGATGTCGCACACCGGCAGACCCAGCTCCTCGCTCCAATGCTGCCGGATCTCCGGCGCCAGCTTCGAGAAGCCGCACAACCGCAGCACCCGAGGCCGCGCCTTTAACTCATCCTCGGCCAGCGCGAATGTCGGCGCCAGCACATCGAAGAACTCTTGCTCGGCTTCGCTCGGCAGCTCGACGCACCGGAACATCCTCAGCGTCGCGCCGTCCAGCAGCGACAACGCCAGCACGCGCCCCGTCGCCTTCGCCACCACCGACGGCGACGCATTCTCGTACTCCTCGGCTCCGTGCAGCGACAGCGCCGTCAATGCCGACAGCGTCACAACTCCGCATTGATAGCCCGCCGCGCGGAACGGCGCTTCATAGTGCGCCGCCACTTCCATGTTCACCACCGCCACGGCCACGTCCCACTTCTTCTCGCCGGCCCGCTGCTGGGCGTGGCAGGCCACCACCGCCGAATCGATGTCGAACGGAACGGCGCGTTTCAGCCGGAAGCGCGCCAGCGCAAGCTGCTCTTGCGGATCGTTCGGGAACGTATCGAAGTCCATCACGACGACGCGGGAGCAGTAGTCCGGCAGAATCAACGCCGCGCGCCGCAATTTCTTCGATCCGTTCTGCGGCGCCAGTCCGCGCACCACCGCGGCGAACGCCTCCGGCTGCGCCACGTTGTCCTTCAGCGGCGTCACTTCCAGAACGCCCTTCTCGAGAGGCGCCCATTCAATCGCCGCCGGCGATGCCGTGCGCACCCAGGCGATGCCCTCCTCGGAAACTTCAAAAACGAACTCCGGCGGAGGGTCCGTCACCAGGCGCTTGATCTTGGCCAGTATCGACACCGTCTTCTACCCTTCGATGAACGTCACCTTGTTGATCTCGCGCAGCGTCGTGATGCCCATCTGCACCTTCTCGACGGCCGATTCACGCAGGAACGTCATGCCTTCCTCGCGCGCCACGCGCTTGATCTCCACCGCCGGCCTGCGGTCCAGAATCATCTGGCGGATCCGCTCGCTCAAATCCAGCAATTCGTGAATCGCCGTTCGGCCGCGGAAGCCAGTGCCGCCACACTCGAAACAGCCCTGGCCTTCGTAGAATGGAATGTTCCGCCACGTCTCCACATCCAGCCCGCTCTCGGCAATGAACTGGTCGTCGTAGTGCACCTGCTTCCTGCAGTGCGGGCAGATCA
The DNA here is from genome assembly GCA_050789245.1 of Bryobacteraceae bacterium. Classification (GTDB taxonomy): domain Bacteria; phylum Acidobacteriota; class Terriglobia; order Bryobacterales; family Bryobacteraceae; genus PNKE01. Next base: position 58,406 of record JBOZRR010000016.1, read on the forward strand.
CTCTCACCAGCCGCTGAGCCAGAATGCAGTTCAGCGCCGACACGAAGTTGTACGGCTCCACGCCCATGTTCAGGAAGCGGCCGATCACGTCCAGCACGTTGTTCGCGTGCACCGTCGTGAACACCAGGTGTCCGGTCAACGCCGCGTTTATCGCAATCTGCGCCGTCTCCTGGTCGCGGATTTCGCCCACCATCACCTTGTCGGGATCGTGGCGCAGAATCGAGCGCAGCCCGCGCGCGAACGTCAGTCCCTTCTTGTCGTTCACGGGGATCTGCGTAATGCCCTTCAACTGGTACTCGACGGGGTCTTCGATCGTGATGATCTTGTCCTCGTCGTTCTTGATCTCGCTCAGCGCCGCGTAAAGCGTTGTGGTTTTGCCCGAACCGGTCGGCCCTGTCACCAGCACCATCCCGTATGGCTCCTTGATGTAGCGCCGGAACCGCATCAGGTCCGAATCCAGGAAACCGACCACCTCCAGCGAGAGCTTGGCGAACTTCTCGCTCATGCTCTCCTTGTCCAGCACGCGGAGCACGGCGTCCTCGCCGTGAATCGTCGGCATGATCGACACGCGGAAGTCGATCAGCCGGTTCTTGTAGCGCACCCGGAAACGGCCGTCCTGCGGGATGCGCCGTTCGGCGATGTCCAACTCCGACATCACCTTGATGCGGCTGATGATCGTCGAATGCCAGTCCTTCGCGATCGGCGGCATGGCGTAGTGCAGCACGCCGTCGATGCGGTACTTGATGGCCACCTCGGTATCGCGCGTCTCGATGTGGATGTCCGACGCGCGCCGCTCCAGCGCGTTGAAGATCGTCGTATCCACCAGTTTGATCACCGGTGCGATGTCGCTGTCCTCGGCCGTCAGCCTGTCGATGGAGAGCGTCTCGTCGGGGTTCTCTTCCTCGCCCACCACGTCCAGCGTGAAGCCTTCGGTCACTTCGTCCAGCACGCGCTGCGACTGCTCTGTCTTCTTCAGCAGGTCGGCGATCTGCGAAAGCGTCGCGACTTTTACGCGCAGCTTCTTGCTCAACTGGATCGACAGCTCGTCGATCAGATTCAGGTGGCGCGGATCGGCCAGCGCAATCGCCAAAGTCCCGTCCCAGGCCTCCAATGGCACGAAGTTGTACCGGAACATCAGGTCGACCGGAATCGACTTGAACAGCTCGTGGTCGATCTTCGTTACTTTCAGGTCGACAAATTCGCAGTGGTAGCGCTTGGCCAGCGCCTGCGCCTGCTCCGCCTCGTGTTCCGCGTCGTGCAATCGGGTCACGTTCACTGCCATGCGCGTCCCCCTAGTTGAAACTCTCCGCCAGCGAGAAGATCGGCAGGTACAGCGAAACCAGCACGAAGGCCACGAAGCCGCCCATGAACAGCATGATGGCCGGTTCGATCAGCGACATCGTCGCCTGCATGCGCGTGTTCACGTCGTCCTCGTAGAACTCCGCCACGCTGTTCAGCATTGCCGGCAGCGCGCCCGTCGATTCGCCTACCTCGATCATGTCGATCGCCAGCGGCGGAAACAGTCCCGTCGAGAGCAGCGCCGACGACAGCGACTGCCCCTCCTTCACCATCTTCTGCGCGCGATCCAGCGCGCCCCTCAACAGCGGGCTGTCGATCGACTGCGCCGCCGTATCCAGGCCTTGCATCAACGGAATGCCGCCCGTCAGCAGCGTCGAGATCAGCCGCGACAACTGCGCCACCTGATATTTCGTCCAGATCTCCTTGATTACCGGAAGCCGCATCTTCACCCGGTCCGACCAGACCTTGCCCTGCTCCGTCCTCAGGTAGATGCGCAATCCGATGATGCCGCCGATCAGCGCCGCCGCGCCCACGACGACGTAGCTCTGCGCAGTTGTGCCCACGGCGATCAGCATCTGTGTCGGCAGCGGCAACCTCGTGTTCGTCGTTCCGTACAGCGTCGCGAACCGCGGCACCACGAATGTCACGAGGAACACCACCAGCAGTGCCACCAGGATCATTAGAATCGCCGGGTAGAGCAGCGACAGCAGGATCTTCTTCCGCACGCCCAGCGCCAGTTTCTGGTAGGTGACGTAGCGTTCCAGCACCTCGCTGAGTGATCCGCTCTTCTCGCCCGCCATGATCGACGTCACGTAAATCGGCGGGAACACGCCCTGCCGCTTGAACGCGTCCGACAGCAGCGAGCCTTTCCGCACGTCGTCGCGGATTTCCTTCACGTACGGCCCGAGCTTCGCGTCGGTCAGCCTCTCCGCCAGCAAGTCCAGTGACTTCAGAATCGGCAACCCCGCACGGAACAGCGTCACGAACTGCTGGTTGAAGATCAGGAACTTCTCCATGTCCAGCTTGGCCCGCTTGCGCCCCGCGAGCCCCGCCGAGAATCCGCCCAGCTTGCTCCGCGGTTGGATCGAGTAGACCAGAAAGCCCTGCTGTGTCAGCCGTTCGCGGAGTTCGCCCTCCGTGCCCGCCTCCATCACCTGCTGGTGAATCTCTCCGCGCGCGTCGGCGTATTTCAAGGCGTATTCCGGCATGGCCTCAGTTCCGCCCCCCGTCGATATCTTCCACTTCCACGATCTCCGCTCCGGGCGGCGCGGTGAACCGGAACAGCGCGTCGGAAAGCGCCGGGTTCATCTTCTCGCCCGAGAACCGGAACTCCATTACCGACGCATCCGCGCCCGCGACGAGCAATCGCCGGATCTCGTTCGACGGCGATACCGTGAATTCGACGCTCGAGTACGGCAGATTCCCCGACTTCGGCAGCGCCTTTACGACGGCGCCTTCGGCGGTCTCCGTCATCGCGAAGTCCTGGAAGTCGCGCTTGAAGTTCAGCCGCCCCAGCAGGAACGCCAGCGGCGCCCGGAAGTCCTCGCTCTCTTTCAACTTGCTCTTTTCGGCGCGGTTCGTCGCCGGCGAGTAGAACCACACCCACTTGCCGTCGCTGACAAACTGCTTGCCCGCCGGGTTCGCGTAAGCCCAGCGCATCCGTCCCGGCTTTCGCAGCGACACCGTGCCGCTCTCCACCCGCACCCGGCCCTGGGCCGTATGTCGTTGGGTAAATTGGATTTCCAGCGTTCTCGCGCCGTTATACCGCTGCTCGACGGACTTCAGCACATCCCCCAGGTCGCGGCCTGGGAGCGCCATCGCCGCCAGCAACAGGACACACAATACCCTCACAAAGAACTTAGACGCTCGACCCCCGCCCAACGTGCAGGCTCCAGCGGCTTCCCCATGACGCCTTCCGCGCCTGGCGGAACTCGTCCTTGATCCGTCGCCCGACCGAGACATGCTCCAGCCCGCGCTTCGTACACAACTCAAGCTGAATCAATCCCTTATCCACCACCGGGTGCCGCAGCACCCGCGCCTCAGTGAGTTCGTTCTCGCAATTTTCCCGCACGCCCAGCACATAGCTGAACTTCTCGTCCTCGTAACCTAAGTCCCCGCCTTTCAATTGCTTATGCAGGCGGCTGCGCTCCACGCGCACAGCGAAGTGGCACCAGTCCGGTTTCTTCGCCGGACATTCGCCGCAGTGCGGGCACGGGGCGGCAATCCGCGCGCCCAACTCGATCAGCCTTCGTCTGGCGGTCAGCACCCGGGCGAACCCCACCGGCGTCCCCGGTTCCACCACCACCACTGCCTGACCCGCGGACGCCCATGCTCGCTCCACCGCGTCTTCCGCTTCGCGTTCGCCCAGTTCCCCCAGCGAATAGCTGAACACCACAACGTCGTGCCGCCCAAGGCCGGACAAGTTCCGCAGGTCCGACACTCGCCACCCCCCCGGCGCGCCGAGCGACTTGCCCATCTCCGCCATCGCCGGGTTGCGCTCAACCAGCGTGATCTCCGCCGTGCCCCAGACGTCGGCCGCGGCCCACGCCGAGGCCCCCGTCCCGGCGCCTAAGTCCAAGACGGACGCGACGTTGCCGCCCAGTTCCCGCATCGCGGTCCGCACCGAGCCGTAGGTCGCAGGCATGCGCGTCACGGCGTACGCCATGCACTCGGCTTCCGTATCGAGCCTCGGCAGCGCTGAGCCCCGGTAGCCGTCCGAAAGCCGCGCCGCGGCCCGGGCCAGGTCCCGCGTCGGGAAGCCGGACGCTCGACTCTCAAGCGCTGCTCGAAGTGCTGGTGGGAGTTGGGCGGAAAGCATGAGAGTTACCGCCCTCGACACTGCTAAAGGCAGTCTGCTATTCTACTATTGTCGAGGCACTTTCCACCACTATGGCGAGCAAACCCCCATTCGCAACCGGCGCTCAGGTCGAACACCCGAAGTACGGCCCCGGCTCGGTGCTGAACTGCACCGACCAGCAGGTGACCATCAAATTCGACGAGCACGGCGAGAAGAAGTTCATGCTGGAAATCGCCCTGCCTCACATCAAGAAAATCGACCGCCAGCCGCCGGCTGAAAAGCGCGCGCGGGCCACGCGCAAGAAGGCTGCGCCCGCTCCCGCCGCCGCGGAATAACCGGCGTTAGCGGATCGAACATCATCGGTGTTTTTCGCGGCGCGCCAAGCGTGTCGTTCTGTTAAACTTGTGGTTTCCCACCCATGAAATTCGGCGTCGTTGTCTTCCCGGGCAGCAATTGTGATCACGACGCCTGGTATGCCGTTTCTGCCAACCTCGGCCACCAGGCGGAATTCCTCTGGCATCGCGATACCAGCCTGAAGGGAGCTGACTGCGTCATCCTCCCCGGCGGCTTCTCTTACGGCGACTATCTCCGCTGCGGGGCCATCTCCAAGTTCTCGCCCATCATGGGCGCCGTGAAGCAGTTCGCCGCTGAAGGCGGGCTGGTCATGGGCATCTGCAACGGCTTCCAGATCCTCACCGAATGCGGACTCCTGCCCGGCGCGCTGGTCCGGAACCGCGGCCTGAAATTCATCTGCAAGGAAGTCGCACTCGCGGCAGGCACGGCCAATTCCCCGTTCACCTCCGCCATCCCCGCAGGCACGGTGCTTCGCATCCCCATCGCCCACGGCGAGGGCTGCTACATCGCCGACGAGCGCACCCTCGACGAGCTTGAAGCAGACGATCGTATCGCTTTCCGCTATCTCGACAACCCAAACGGCTCGCTGCGCGACATCGCCGGCGTGCTGAACGAAGGCCGCAATGTCCTGGGGCTGATGCCCCATCCGGAGCGCGCCACGGAGCCCCTGATGGGCTCCTCCGACGGCCGCCTGGTCTTCGAATCCCTCATTGCCGCCTACGCGGCGGCGACCGCACCCGCCAAATAGCCCAATGAGCCAGATCACCCCCGAGATCGTCGCGGCGCACCAGCTTACGCCCGACGAATACCAGCACGTCATCTCCATCCTCGGCCGCGAGCCGAACCTCACCGAGCTCGGCATCTTCAGCGTCATGTGGAGCGAGCACTGCTCCTACAAAAGCTCCCGCGTCCACCTGAAGAAGCTGCCCACCCGCGGCAAGCTCGTCGTCCAGGGTCCTGGCGAGAACGCCGGCATCATGGAGATCGGCAAGGACGCCGAAGGCAACCCTTGGTGTATCGCCTTCAAGATCGAGTCCCACAACCACCCCAGCTTTATTGAGCCGTTTCAGGGCGCCACCACCGGAGTCGGCGGCATCCTGCGCGACATCTTCACGATGGGCGCGCGGCCCATCGCCGTCATGGACGCCCTGCGCTTCGGGCCGCCCGACGACGAGGACAACGGCCCGCGCAACCGCCGCATCCTTGAAGGCGTCGTCGGCGGCGTCGCCCACTACGGCAACTGCTTCGGCGTGCCCACCGTCGGCGGCGAAACCGTCTTCGAGCCCAGCTACAACGGCAACCCGCTCGTGAACGTCTTCGCGCTCGGCGTCTTCCGTAAGGACCAAATCTTCTACGGAAAGGCAGAGGGCGAGGGCAACCCCGTCATCTACGTCGGCTCCAAGACCGGCCGCGACGGCATCCACGGTGCCTCCATGGCCTCCGCCGAGTTCACTGAGGAGTCCAAGCAGAAGCGCCCCAACGTCCAGGTGGGCGACCCCTTCATGGAGAAACTCCTTCTGGAAGCCTGCCTCGAAGCCATGCGGACCGGCGCCATCGCCGGCATTCAGGACATGGGCGCCGCCGGCCTCACCTGCTCCACCTGCGAGATGGGCTCCCGCGCCAACACCGGCATCGAGATCGACCTCATGCACGTGCCGCAGCGCGAAACCGGCATGACGCCGTACGAGATCATGCTCTCTGAATCGCAGGAGCGCATGCTGCTGGTCGCTTACAAGGGCCGCGAGAAGGAGGTCCTCGACGTCTTCTCGAAGTGGGGCCTCGACGCGCGCATCATCGGCACAGTCACCGGCGACGGCATCCTCCGCGTGAAGAACCACGGCGAAGTGGTCGCGGAGATCCCGAACCGCCAGCTCGCCGACGAAGCGCCCATCTACAACCGGCCGTTCACTACGCCTCTCCGCACTGTGCCCATGGAGGCCCCGGCGTTCGCGTCCAAGGACCTGGCGGCCGATCTCTTCACCCTCGCCGGCTCTCCCGACCTCTGCGACAAGCGCTGGATCTGGGAACAGTACGACTACATGGTGCGCACCAACACCATTGAGGGGCCGGGAGGCGACGCCGCCATCGTCCGCGTCAAGGAGACCGGCACCTCCATCGCCATGTCGCTCGACGGCAACGGCCGCTACAGCTTCCTCGACCCGCGCGAAGCCTCCAAGCTCCTGGTCGCCGAATGCTGCCGCAACCTGAGCTGCGCCGGCGCGGAACCCATCGGCGCCACCAACAACCTCAACTTCGGCAACCCCGAGCGCCCGGAGATCATGGCCCAACTCGTCGAGGCCATCGAGGGCATGGCCGAAGCCTGCGCCTTCTTCGAGACCCCCATCACCGGCGGCAACGTCAGCCTGTACAACGAAACTCTCGGCGACCCCATCTTCCCCTCGCCCGTCCTCGGCATCGTCGGCCTGATGAAGACCGAGACGCCCGTCGGCATCGCTTTCCGTGAAGCCGGACGCGACGTGTTCGTAATCGGCGGCATCGGCGAAGCCGACGAAGTCCGCATGGGCGGCACCCAATACGCCAAGCAGGTCATCAAAGACATCTGGGGCCTGCCCCCGAAGATCGACATGGCCTTCGAGAAGTCCGTCCATTCGGCAGTCCGCGAACTGGTCCGCTCCGGCGCCGTCGAATCCGCGCACGACGTCAGCGACGGCGGCCTCGCCTGGTCGCTGGCCGAATCCTCGTTCAAGCACGGTGTCGGCGTCGCGGCCGATCTCGACAGCGATCTCCGCCCCGAACTGCTGCTCTTCCACGAAGGGCCTTCGCGCGTTGTCGTTTCCACGGCTGATCGCGCCGCCGTCGAGAAAATCGCCGCTGCGCACGGCGTTCCCGCGTTGTACATTGGCAAGACCGAATCGAATACGCTCCGGATCAGCAATCGCGGTTCCGTGCTGATCGAAACCGATGTGGCCCGGTTGAAGGAACGCTGGGCGACGGCGCTCGAATCCCTGCTTGAGGCGGAGATCCATGTCTGAACCCTTGCCGTTCGACGAGCTGCCTTTCGACAAGCTCAAGGAAGAATGCGGCGTCTTCGCCGTCTACGGCCACCCGGAGGCCGCCAACCTTGCGCACCTCGGCCTGCACGCGCTCCAGCACCGCGGCCAGGAAAGCGCCGGCATCTCGTCCTGCGACGGCAAGCAGATTTACACGCACAAGGCCATGGGCCACGTGGCGGACATCTTCACCGCCTCCGTGCTGAACATGCTCGGCGGCCACATGGCCATCGGCCATACGCGCTATTCCACCGCCGGCGACACCGCCATTCTCAACGCCCAGCCCTTCGCCGTGCAGTGCAATAAGGGCAAGATCTCCGTCGCGCACAACGGCAACATCACCAACGCCATGGAGCTCCGCCGCGACCTTGAGGACCACGGCTCCATCTTCCAGGCCTCCAGCGACACGGAGGTGATTCTTCACCTCGTCGCCCGCTCCGGTCAGAAGACCCTCGAATCCGCCCTGCGCGAAGCGCTGCTGATGCTGGAGGGCGCCTTCTCGCTCGTCTTCCTCGCCGAAGACCGAGTCATCGTTGCCCGCGATCCCAACGGTTTCCGCCCCCTCGCCATCGGCCGCATGAACCTGGGCTCTGGCCCGGCCTACGTCTTCGCCTCCGAGACCTGCGCCTTCGACCTGATCGACGCGCACTACATCGGCGACGTCGAACCCGGCGAAATGGTCATCGCCGGCCCCAACGGCCTCACCCGCGAGTTCTACACGCCGCCCGCGCCGAAGCCGTCTCAGTGCGTCTTCGAGCACGTCTACTTCTCGCGCCCCGATTCCATCGTCTTCGGCAAGTCCGTCCAGCACTCGCGTGAGATGATGGGCCGCCTGCTTTCGCAGGAATGGCCCGTCGATGCCGATGTCGTCGTCCCCATCCCGGACTCCGGCGTCGCCGCCGCCCTCGGCTACGCGCACGCCTCCGGCATCCCCTTCCGCCACGGCCTCATCCGCAACCACTACGTCGGCCGCACCTTCATTGAGCCCTCCCAGGCCATCCGCGACTTCGGCGTCCGCCTGAAGCTCAACCCCGTCCGCGAGCTGTTGCAGGGCAAAAGTGTCATCCTGGTCGACGACTCGCTGGTCCGCGGCACCACGTCCCAGAAGATCGTCCGCATGGTTCGCGGCGCTGGCGCCAAGGAGGTCCATCTCCGCATCTCCTGCCCGCCCACCATCTCCCCGTGTTTCTACGGCGTCGATACGCCCACCAAGCGCGAGCTGATCGCAGCCAACCAGAGCGTCGAGGAGATCCGCCAGTTCATCGGCTGCGACACCCTTGCCTACCTGTCGCTCGAAAACCTCGCCAAGGCCGTCCACGACACCGGCCGGTTCTGCTACGCCTGCTACACCGGCAAGTACCCCACCGAACTCGTCAATATCGACGAGCTGATGGCCTCGCGCCCCAACCGCTAACCCATGCCCCAGGTCGCCGCCTCCGCGCTCGCCGTGGAGCACTCTCGCATCCGTGACATCGCCGATCTCGCCATGCGCATGGCCTCCGAGAGCACGGAGCAGGTCTACCGCCTCTACTTCGGCGAATCCACGCTGCCCACGCCGTCGTTCATCCAGCGCGCCGCGCAGAAGGCCATGGCCGACGGCTTCACGCGCTACACGGAGAACGCCGGCCTGCCGTCGCTGCGCCGCGCCATCGCCCGCTTCTATTCGGAGAGTCACGGCGTTGAGATCGATCCCCTGTCGGAGATCGTCGTCACCGCCTCCGGCGTGCAGGCGCTGAACCTCGGCATCCGCTGCGCGCTCGATCCTGGCGACGAAGCGCTGATCCTGACCCCCGCCTGGCAGAACCAGATCTCCATCCCGCAGATGCACAACGCCGTGCCCGTCCAGGTCCCCCTGGCCCGCGCCGGCTCGCGCTATTCAGTGGACTTCGACGCCTTGCGCCGCGCCATCACGCCGCGCTCCCGCTTGCTCATCTACACATCGCCGTCGAATCCGCTCGGCTGGACCGCCACCGTCGACGAGCAGCGCGGCCTGCTCGACTTCTGCCGCGAGAACAACCTCTGGCTGCTGGCCGACGAAGTCTACGAGCGCCTCTGGTACCCCGACGGCGCTCCGCTCGGCGCGCCCGCCCCGTCCATCCTGCGCCTGGCCACGCGAGACGACGCCGTCTTTGTCGTGCAGTCCGTCTCTAAGAGCTACTGCATGACCGGCTGGCGCATCGGCTGGATCGTCGCCCGCCGCGACTTCGCCCAGCGCGCCACCTATCTCAACGAGTTCGTCGTCTCCAGCGCCGCCGGATTTTCGCAGCGCGCGTCGGAGGAAGCGCTGCTCTGGGGCGAACAGGCCCTGCGCGAGATGCTCGCGCTCTACAAGTCCAACCACGACTACTGCCTCTCCGTTCTGCGCTCCGTGAAGGGCATCGACGTGCCCCAGGCCGACGGCGCTTTCTATCTCTTCCCCCGCATCGAGGGCCTGACGGATTCCTTCGACTTCTGCAAGCGCCTCCTCGCCGAGGAGCGCGTCGGCCTCGCCCCCGGAGTCGCCTTCGGAGCCGGAGGCGAAGGCAGCGTCCGCATCTGCTACGCCGTCGAGCGCCCCATCCTCGAAGCGGCGATGCAGCGCTTCGCGGCTTACCTCTCCCGCTGACGCGCCAAGTTCGATTCGCTGGAACCCGCCGAACCTGAATGGCGTCAAACGCCGGAGGAGTCCCCATGCACAGCACAGGGTTGGGTTTCAAAGGACCCGTCTGGAAAGTCGAGGAGCAGTGGGCGCCGCCGTTCGAAAATCGGAGCGCGCTCGAGTTTGACCGGGCCGGAAACCGGCTCGACGTTCCCAAGCCGATTGTGGAGATCCAAAAGACCGCCAACGGAGGCCGACTCGAACGAAAGAGCGTGTTCGGGTACGACGCGTGGTCGATGGACGGCCTGAACGGCGTCAGTTTCTACACCCGCGGAGCCGCCGTTGCCGAGACCACGTTCGATGCGCAGGGCGCACCCGTCCAAACTGTCCTACGAAACGCGCGCAACGAAGCCGCCTCCATCATCCGTTACGCCTGTGACGCAAAGCGCCGCATCGTGGAGGCGGGCCAGGCGGACCCGGCGCCACCCGTGCTTCTCGGCGTCATCGGCCCCGAGGTGGAGACCCGCGTCACCTTCCGCTACGACGACGCGGACCGCGTTGTGGAACAGACCACCAGCATCGGCGGCACTCTGAACTCCCGCACGCTCTCCACCTACAACGACCACGGCGACCTGAAGCACTTCGAAAGCGATAGCGGCGAGACGTACGACATCGACTACGAGTACGACGCCCACGGCAACTGGACCCACAAGACCGTCCGCCACCCCCAGGCGACCATCGAAGGCCGGCGCGAGATCACCTATTACGCGCTGGCGAGCTGAGCGGCGGCAGCTACTCGCACCGCAAAGCTGTCATCGGGTCCACCTTCGTCGCGCGCCGGGCCGGGAGGTAGCTGGCGAGGACGGAGACCGCCGCCAGCAGCGCCGCTGCTCCGGCGAAGGTCGCCGGATCGGTCGCGCCGACGTTCACCAGCAGGCTGGAGATCAGACGCGCGCCGGCCACGGCCGCGATCAGCCCGGCCACCAGCCCCACGCCCGTCATCGCCAGCGCCTGCCGCACCACCATGCGCAGAACGTCGCCTGAACTTGCGCCCATCGCCATGCGGATGCCCATCTCGCGCGTCCGCTGGCTCACCGCGTAGGCCATCACGCTGTACAGCCCCAGCGCGGCCAGCAGCACCGCCAGAGCGCCCAGCACGGAGAGCATCGTCGCCGCCACCTTCAGCGGATACACAGCCGCCTCGATGTACTCGCCCAACGGCATGGACTCCATCATTGTCGCGTCCGGATTCAGCATTGCGGCTTCGCGCCGCACCAGGCTCGTCGCTCCCGCCGGGTCGCCCTTCGTCCTCACGTAGACCAAGGTGTGCAGACCGGTGGTGAAGACCTGCGTGTACGGCACGTAGAAATACGGCTCGGCCGGACCCGCCACGTTGTGGTAACGCGCGTTGCGCACCACGCCGACGACCGTCGCCCACTGTCCCCAGCAACGGACTTTGCGGCCAATCGGATTCGCGTCGCCGAAGAAGCGCCATGCAAACGCCTGGTTGACGATCGCCACCCGCGCCGACTCCTTCGTGTCCGCGTCCGTGAAGTCGCGCCCCGCCAGCATCGCGATGCGCAGCAGATCGAAGTATCCCGGCGCCACCAGGCTCCGGTAGAGCTTCATGTTCTCGCCCTGCGCCGGTGTGTAGCCTTCCACCTGAATGTCCTGCCACGGTCCGGTGTCGAAACCGAGCGGCGCCACGTCGGCATAGGCCACCTCCGTGATGCCCGGCGCGCCCTCCAGTCGCTGCCGCAGGCGGAGCGCAAATTCGTGCTGGCGCTCGACGGTCAGGCCCGTATCGGCCAGGCTGAAGCGGGTCACCAGCACGTTCTCCGTCGAAAAGCCGGGATTGATGTTCCGCGCCGCCCGGAAGCTCTTCGCGAACAGGCCCGCGCCGATCAGCGCCATCGAGGCCAGCGCCACCTCGGTCACCACCAGCAGCCCGCGCAGCCGGTGCGACCGCGCGCCGGAGCGCTCTCCCCGGCCGCCTTCCTTCAGCGTCTCGTTCACATCCGGCCTCAACGAGCACACCAGCGGCGCGAGCCCCGACAGGAGCACCGCCGCCACGCAGGTCAACGTCGTGAAGCCCAGCACCCTGAGGTTCATCCCGCTCTCGACGTAGACGGGAATGCTGATGGGCGGCATCAACAAGATCAACGCGCCGCCCAGCCACGGCGTCAGCAGCATGCCGATCACCGCGCCCACTGCCGCTACCACGAAGGTTTCGGTCAAAAGCTGCCGTGCCAGCCGTAGGCGGCTCGCGCCCAGCGCCAGGCGGATAGCGAACTCTTTCTGCCGTGCGGTCGCCCGCGCCAGCAGCAGGTTGGCGACATTCGCGCAGACAATCAGCAGCACCACGGCGCAGATCGCCATCAAGATTTGCAGCGGCTGGCGAAGAAGCGGCTGCGCGCCGGTCAGGTGCGTGTCGGTGATCGGGAACACGCCGACGCCGATCCCCTGGTTCGGCAGCGGATTCGCAGCCGCCATCTGCCGCGCCGAGGACTGGGCTTCGGCGTTCGCCTGTTCGAAGCTCACGCCGGGCTTCAGCCGTGCCACAAGCTCCAGGGCCCGTGTCCAGCGGTTCGTCAGGAAGATGTCGTTGGCGCGGTTCAGATGCTGGATCAGTGGCAGCGGCACCCACAGGCTGTGTGCGACGCCCGCCATACTGCCGTGAAAGTTCGGCGCCGCCACACCGATCACCGTCAGCGGCCGGCGGTTCACGTAGATTACCCGCCCCAGAATGCCGGGATCGGATTGGAAATGGCCCTTCCACAAGTCGTGGCTCACCACCGCCACCGGCCGCGCAGCCGGCGGGTCGCCCGCCTCCTCCTGACGGAAGAACCGGCCCATGTGAGGCTTCACGCCGAGCACGTCGAAGTAGTTCCACGTCACCAACTCGCCCCACGTCTCGCGGCCGCCCTCCCCTTCGCCCAACCGCAGCGCACTGCCGAACACGGCCGCTACCCCGGAGATGGTGCGCATGTTGTCGCGATAGTCGCGGTAGTCGGGGTAGCTTGATTTGATGTACTCGCCGTTCGCCGTGGTGGTCTCGATCACCGCCAGCGCGTGCGGCGCCGCCGCGCCCGGAATCGGCCGCAGCAGAATGGCATCGATCCAACTGAACACGGTCGTGCTAGCCGCGATCCCGATGGCCAGCGTCAGGATCGCGACGGCCGTGAAGCCGGGGCTGCCCCGCAGGAGCCTCAGACCGAATCGCAGGTCCTGATAGAAGTTCCGCATAGGGTGCCTCGTTTGTCGGAGAGCAACTCCGCATCCAGCCGCAACTCGTTCATTCTATTGCGCCGGCGTGCGGCAAAGCTGTTCGCTTTCAGATCGAGGTGTCCGAATTCGAACAGGCGATCAACGCGACGGACTCCCGCCCGTCAAGCTGAATCGACACAGGCAGATCCGGCCTCCGGTAGAGCCAGACGCGCTCGACAGTGAGCCCCGCGTCTTCGGCCAGGCGCCGCAGGACGCGGTCTTCGAGCAGGTGAATCTCTCGGGGCATCTGCCCGAACTGGCGGTGCGTGACAAACTCGCCAAGCCGCGCGACGTATCCCGGCCACTTCACGCCTTCGCTGATCCGGCGTTCGTATTCGGGCAGAAATCCGGCGAATGGCGCCTGCCATGGTGTCGCGGCCTGGACGAACACTTTGCCACCGGGGCGCAGCCAGCGCGCGATGGCGCGGAAACCGGCAACCAACTGGTTGCCTGTCAGAAAGTGGAAGACGTTCGAGGCATGAACGGCGTCGAACGACGAGTCCTCGAAGTGCAGGAAACGCGGGAACTTGCCGGGTTTCAGGGTGAGCCGCGAATGGTTCGGAAGTTCTTCGAGGTGGCTCTCGTCGAGGTCGTTGGCAACGACGAACGCGCCCGTGTCGAGCGCCGCGATCGACGCGATGCCGTAAGCAGCCCCGATGTCGAGCACTTTCGCGCCGGCGTTTTCCCGGCAGAACTCGACGAAAAGCCTCGAGAGCGGGCTCAACTCCGTCGAGGACCAGCCCATCCGGTTTCGAGTCCTCGGACGCCGGATTGGAGGACTCGAGCCCACGAAGCGAAGTTTACACAAAATGCGGGGTCCGAACGACGACGGTCTTCGTATATGTTCGAAGCGAGGACTCGAGCATGGATATCCGCCAGGACCTGAAGTTTGGACTGCGACAACTCCGGCTGAACCCGGGATTTACGGCCGTGGCCGTGCTTTCGCTTGCGCTGGGCATCGGCGCGAACTCCGCCATTTTCACGATGGTGGACCAGATTCTGCTGCGCCTGCTGCCCGTGGAACGGCCGGCCGAGCTTGTGCAGTTGAAGCTGGAGGGCGGCAGAACAGGCTCACAGAGCGGCGACGGCGTGCACACGTTCTCGCATCCGACGTTTCTCGCGCTGCGCGACCGCAACAGCGTGCTGACCGGCCTGACCGGCCAGCGCCTGGAACAGGCCAGCCTCGTTGGCGAGGACCGGAGCGAGATGGTGAGCGTCGGCCTGGTGGCCGGGAATTTCTTCGATGTTCTCGGCGTGCGTCCGTACCGGGGGCGCATGATCTCGCCCGACGATGACCGGACGAAGAACGGCAGTCCGGTGGTCGTGCTGCAGTACGATTTCTGGCGCACGCGCTTCGGCGGCAAGCCAGAGATGGTGGGCTCGACGATTCGCTTGAACGGCTCCCCGTTCACAGTGGTGGGCATCGCCGCGCCGGGCTTCGAAGGCACCGACGTCGGACTGCCGACGAAGATGTGGGTGCCGGTGATGATGAAGCCGGTGATCACGCCGACGTGGGACGAACTCGAGAACGAGCGAAACGCCTGGTTCTACCTCTTCGGGCGGCTCAAGCCCGGCGTCACCATGGAGCAGGCCCAGGCGGCGATGCGCGTCGTCTACCGGCAGCGGCAGGAAGAGGAGCTCAAGATGCCCTACTTCCAGAAGTTTCCGGAGACCAAGGAGCGTTTTCTGAAGGGTAACTTCACGCTGATTCCGGCCGCGCGCGGGCAGTCGAATCTCCGCTCCCGGTTCGAGAAGCCGCTGATCGTATTGCAGTGGCTGGTGGCGTTCGTGCTGTTGATCGCATGCACGAACGTGGCGAACCTGCTGCTGGCGCGCTCGGCGGCGCGCGAGCGCGAGGTGGCCATCCGGGGCGCGCTCGGCGCGAGCCGCGGCCAACTGGCACGGCAGCTTTTCGTCGAAAGCGCATTGCTGGCCGTGCTTGGCGGCGCGGCGGGACTGCTGTTGAGCGCGTGGGCGGCGCGGGGCCTTCTGCGATTCCTGCCCTTTGATCCGGCGAACATGTCGCTGACGGCGACGCCGGACCCGCGCATCCTGGGTTTCACGATGGCGGTAACGATGGTGACGGCCATCGTCTTCGGCCTGGTGCCGGCGCTGAAGGGCTCGCGAGTCGAACCGGGCATGACGCTGAAGCAGGAGGCCGGATCCATCGCGGGCGGGCACGGCCACGTACGTCTGCGCAAAACCCTGGTGGGATTGCAGGTGGGCCTATCATGCCTGCTGCTGATCGGCGCGGGGCTCTTCGCACGCACGATGCGAAACCTCCAGAACGTCGATCTCGGATTCCAGACGGAGGGCATCGCGATGTTCGGCGTGCGCCCGGCGACGGTCTATGACGAAGCACGCAAACTGCAAGTGTTCCGCAACGTAGTGGAGAGCTTGAGAACCGTGCCCGGCGTGCGTTCGACGGGCGCGAACACCACGCGGCTGCTGACGGGCGGACGCTGGGATTCCAGCATCACGCTACCGGGCGTTCAGGCGAAGGACGGCAACGAGCCGTGGAGCTTCTTCAACGCCATCACGCCTGGATACTTCGAGACGCTGGGCATCCCCATCAAGCAGGGCAGGGACATCACCTGGGCGGAATGGGGCGGAACGCGAAAGGTCTGCCTGATCAACGAGACTTTTGTGAAGGATTACCTGCCGGACTCGAACCCCGTCGGAAGAGTTCTCGCGCAGGGAACCCGCGCGGAGCCGGACACGGAGATCATCGGAGTCTTCGCCGACGCGCGGTATCACGACGTGCGCGGCACGGTGCCGCGCCAGACCTTCGTCAACATGGACGCGAGGATCAAACGGGTGGGCGCGCTGAACGTCTACGCGCGGTTCGAGGGCGACGCGCGGCAAGTGCTGCCGATGCTGCGCGAACAGGTGCGGCGCGTGGATTCGAACCTGGTGGTGAGCGACCTGCGGACGCTCGATGAGCAGCTCAACCAGCGGCTGGCGAACGACCGGCTGGTGTCGTTCCTCTCCGTCGGATTCGCGCTGCTGGCTACGCTGCTGGCGGTTGTCGGCCTGCACGGCGTGCTGGCGTTTGTCGTGGTGCGGCGCACGAAGGAAATCGGCATTCGCATGGCGCTCGGCGCGGAACAGGGCCGCGTGATCCGGCTGGTGCTGCGCGAAATGCTGGCGGTGATTGTGACCGGCGTCGTCGCTGGCGTGGCTGCCGGTTACCTGTGCGGCAGCTATGTGGAGACGCAGCTCTTCGGAGTAAAGGCTCGCGACCCGATCGTCTTCTCGATCAGCGCCGCCGTGCTGCTAGCGGCGGCGTTGGGCGCGGCGTTTATTCCGGCGTGGCGTGCGTCGCGAATCGAGCCGACGCGGGCGCTGCGGTACGAATAGTCCTATCCGTTGAGCGTTGACTCCAATGCGGGGCGGCGCGACACTGCGGCCATCTGTCTGGTTGGAGGGGAAGATGGCACAACCTGGGAAAGCACCCGGTCCGTCTGGTTTCGCCGAACGGGCTATCGGAGAATTGACCCCAACCTTGCGCGGGAAAGCGATCCGTCCGGCCGATGACGGGTACGACGCCGCGCGCCGGGTCTACAACGCGATGATCGACCGCCGGCCGCGGCTGATCGTGCAGTGCGCCGACGTGGCCGACGTCATCCGCTGCGTCAATGTCGCGCGCGAGGAGGGATTGCCGCTGGCCGTGCGCTGCGGCAGCCACAGCGTGCCGGGGTTCGGCACGTGCGACGACGGCATCGTGCTGGATCTTTGCCGCATGAAGAGCGTGCGCGTGGACCCCGTCAAGCGCGTGGCCCGCGTCGACGGCGGCTGTACGTGGGGCGATTTCGACCACGCAACGCATATCTTCGGCCTGGCGGCGCCGGGCGGGATCATCTCGACCACGGGCGTCGGCGGGCTGACGCTGGGGGGCGGCTTCGGCTACCTGACACGGCGGTACGGGCTGGCTTGCGACAACGTGATCTCAGCCGATGTCGTCACGGCGGACGGGAAGCTGGTGACGGCGAGCGCCGAGCAGAACCAGGACCTCTACTGGGCGATTCGCGGAGGAAGCGGGAACTTCGGCGTCGTGACCTCGTTCAAGTTCCGGCTGTATCCGGTGAGCATGGTGTACGCGGGGCCGGTGCTGTACCCGCTGGAGAAGGGGCCTGATGTGATGCGCTTCTTCGATTCATTCATGGCGCAGGCGCCTCGCGAACTGAGCGCATTCTTCGCGTACCTGATCGTGCCGCCGGGTCCGCCGTTCCCGGAGCCGCTGCACATGAAGACGATGTGCGGCATCGTGTACGTTTATTCGGGCGATCTGGCGAAGGGCGAGGTGCTGACGAGGCCGATTCGCGAGTTCGGGCCGCCGGCGTTCGCGCTGGGCCACGCCGCGCCGTATCCGGCCGTGCAAAGCATGTTCGACGCGCTGCTGCCGCACGGGTTGCAGCACTACTGGAAAGCGGATTTCTTCAACGAGTTCAGCAGTCCGGTGATCGCCGAGCACGAGCGATACGGGCCGGCGATTCCGACGGTGAATTCCGCGATGCACATTTATCCGATGGACGGCGCGGTGCACGACGTGGCTGCGGACGCGACGGCGTTTGCCTATCGCGACGTGAAGTACACGCACATTCTGGCCGCTGTCAGCCCGGACCCGGCACCGATGCCGCAGTACCGGGAGTGGGTCCGGAGCTACTGGGACGCTCTCCATCCTTACTCGGCCGGAGGGGCGTATGTGAACTTCCTGATGGACGAGGGCGAGGACCGGATCGCCGCAAGCTATCGCGGCAACTACGCGCGGCTGAAGGCGGTGAAGCAGAAGTACGACCCGGGCAACGTGTTCCACGTGAACCAGAACATCCGGCCCGGGGCGTGAGAGGCGTAGCCCTACTTCGGGAAGGCTGAGGCGTCGAGTCCAGGGATGATGCGGAGGGCGTTCTTGAAGTAGAGCTTGCGGAGGACGTCGTCCGTTAGGTCGAGGCCGTACATCTGCCAGAAGGCGTGGCGTTTGCGGTAGTAGTCGAAGTATTCGTCGGCGGTTTCGAGGACCCGGAAGTAGGTGTGGTACTCGGTGGGGTTCCAGGAGTCCTTGCCGAAGAGGACGCGGTCCTGGTATTTGACGAACCAGGCGTGGGCGAAGCGGGGCTGGCGTCCGAGTTCGGCGAGGACGGCGCCGATTTCGGTGTACATGTTGGGGCACTCGTCCATGAGGCGGCCGAGTTGGGCGAGGTCGCCTCCGAGCCAGCCGAGGTGGGCGTTGATGAAGATGGTCCGCTTGTGGCGGCGGAAGAGGTTGTGCTGTTCGGCGATGAGGGTTTCCCAGGGGGCGTTGCGCTCGGGCGGGCGGCGGCGGCCGGGGATCTCGTTGAGCTCAAGCCAGCGCTCGTTGAACTTGTCCACGGGCTGCCAGAACTGTTTGGGGTCGGCGGTGTGGATGAGGACGGGGATTTTGAGGCGGGCGCAGGTTTCGAAGACGGGGTCGAAGCGGGGATCGTCGATGTGAATTCGTTCGCCCTTGGTGTCCTTGAGGTCCATGCCGAAGTTCTTGAAGAACTTGAGGCCGGCGGCGCC
Organism: Bryobacteraceae bacterium; assembly: GCA_050789245.1. Taxonomy (GTDB): domain Bacteria; phylum Acidobacteriota; class Terriglobia; order Bryobacterales; family Bryobacteraceae; genus PNKE01. The sequence continues at coordinate 77,253 of JBOZRR010000016.1, forward strand.
GTTCTTCACGTCCAGTTCGAGTTGGGCGGCGGCGCGCTTGCCGTAATCGGGGTCGTCGATGTTGGAGAAGTCGAGGTTGGCGAAGACGGCGAAGCGGCCGGGGGCGGCTTTGCGCGCGAAATCAACGGCGTTTTTGAGGCGCTCGCCGAAGCCGCCGCTGAGATTGACCATGATGCGGAGGTTGAGCGAGTCCATGTCGGAGACGAGCTTGGAGAGGCGCGCGTCCTCCATGGGAAAGCGCTGGTGGTTGTGAACGTCGATGAAGGGGTATTTCGCGCGGGTGGTGGGATGCTCAGGGACGACGAGGGAGGACTTGGGCGAGTACTCGCGGATGTCCATACCCGTGGAGGGGCCGGTGGACGGCGCGGTTTGCGCGAACGCGGCGGTGACGGCGAGCGCGAAAGCGAAGAGGCTACGGTTCATCGGGACTCCCAGCGAATGACGGTCAGGCGTGGCCGAGCTGTTGCAGGGCCTGGATTTCATTGTAGAGGCGGGCGGTGAGTTCGGCGCGGTTGGAGTTGGCGGGGAGGGTGGTGTCGATGGGGTCGCCGATGCGCAGGGTGACGCGGCCGGGACGGACGTGGTGGGAGTGCATGGGCAGGATGTCGCGAATGCCGATGATGGCGACGGGGACAATGTGGACTCCGCCCTTGATGGCGAGGTAAGAAGCGCCGTCCTTGAAGGGCTGGAGGGTGCCGTCCTCGGAGCGGCCGCCCTCGGGGAAGACGAGGACGGAGAGGCCGCGCTCCTTCATGGCCTTGCCCGCGGCGCTGAGGACGCGGAGGGCGGCGCGCGGATCCTCGAGCGGGACGGAGATGTGGCCTGCTTTCTCGAGGTGGCTGCCGATGAAGGGGATCTTGAAGAGCTCCTCCTTGGCCATGAATCGGAAGTTCAAGGGCAGGTGAGTGAGCAGAACGGGGGTGTCCATGTAGGAGACGTGGTTCGGGGAGACGACGTAGCTCTGGGCGGGGTCGAGCTTGTCGAGGCCGACGACGGTGACACGGGCTCCGGCGATGGCGAGAAGGGAGCGTGCCCAGACACGAGCGCACTTGAGCTGGGCGCCGCCCTTGGAGTCCCAGAGGGCGATGAGCAGATTGACGGAGCCGAAGAAGGCCGTGGAGAGGATGATGGCGGGGTCGCGGTAGAGGAGGGCAGTGAGGTAACTGAGCACGATGGAGCTGGAGGAACCCTCGATTATCCCACGCCGGAGGATGGAATGAGGGCGGGGCGTGGAAGCCGGTCACACCACACCGAGAATTTTCTTATCGCTTTTGGACTGATGGGGTTACGGGCGGAGTTGGGGAAGGGGTAGGGGCGGATTTCGGGAAATCGTGTGCTAGCGTTTCGGGTGCTGGAGGGGTGCAGGGGCGGGGACAGTCCCCTTGCGGGGCGGGGCGCTCTAGTTTCGCGGGGAATCCTCGGCGGCGAGGAGGGGGCGGATCTCGCCGATGAGGTAGAGCGAGCCGGTGACGAAGACGGCGTCGCCGGGGGCGGCGGAGGCGAGGACGTGGCGGAGGGCCTCGGGCGGGGCGTCGATGACGGTGGCGCGGGTTTCGGCGGTGAGCTCGCGAATACGGGCGGCGGGGTAGGCGCGGGCTTGATGGGGGGCGGTGAAGACGAGATCGGTGGCGAGGGGGAAGAGCAGGGGAGCGATGATGTCGAGGTTCTTATCCTGCATTGCCCCGAAGATCATCCAGACGCGGCGGCCGGAGTGGAACTCGCGGATGTAGCGGGCGAGGGCGGCGGCGCCGGCGGGGTTATGGGCGCCGTCGAGGAAGATGTCGGGCGAGCGGCGGAGACATTCGAGGCGGCCGGGCCAGACGGTGGCGGCGATGCCGGCGGCAATCGTGGGGGCGGGCAGGCCGAGTTGGGTGAGGGCGGCGATGGCGGTGAGGGCGTTGTCGACCTGGTGGGCACCGATGAGCGGGCATTCGACGGGGATGGCGTGCTCCCGGTAGGTGGCGATGAAGCGGGAGCCGTAAGCGTCCTGGTGGAGCACTTCGGCGCGCCAGGCGGAGGCGTGAATGAGCGGGGAGGCGGTTTCGTGGGCGCGCTGCTCGATAACGGCGAGGGCTTCGGGGCGCTGGAGGGCGATGACGGCGGGGCGGCCGGGCTTGAGGATACCGGCCTTTTCGAAGGCGATGCGGGCGATGGTATCGCCGAGGAACTTCTCGTGGTCGAAGTCGACGGGGGTGATGACGGAGAGGAGCGGATCGACGACGTTGGTGGAGTCGAGGCGGCCGCCCATGCCGGTTTCGAGGACGGCGGTCGAGACCCCGGCCTGGGCGAAGGCGAGGAAGGCCATGGCGGTGATGGTCTCGAAGTAGGTGGGGTGCATGTCGATGGCGCCCGAGGCGGCGAGCGATTCGGCGGTGCGGTGGACTTCGTCGAAGAGGGCGGCGAAGGCGTCCGGGGAGATCGGGCGGCCGTCGATCTGGATGCGCTCAGTGGGTTCGACGAGGTGCGGAGAGATGAAGAGGCCGGTGGGGCCGGGGCCGGCGAGGCGGAGGGCGGATTCGATCATGGCGCAGGTGGAGCCTTTGCCGTTGGTCCCAGCGACATGGACGGAGCGGAAGCGCTGGTGGGGGTTTCCGAGGGCGTCCAGGAGGGTGGAGATGCGTTCGAGACCGAGCTTGATGGTCTTGTACTCGTTGCCGAGGGCGTAGAGAAAGCGGACTGAATCGGGGTAACTCGGGTCCAAAATGTTATCGTAGCGGACCGGTTAAGAGGGGAGGTTCGACTTTTTTCCGGGATGATGCGTCTTGGAGACAGATGCGAGGCTGAGTGAGAATGCCCAGGGAGACCTGGAGTTGATCTTTCGCGAAGTGGAAGACCGGGATTTGGTGGAGCGCGCCCGCAGTGGCAAGGTGGACGCATACAACACCCTTGTGTCCCGGTGGGAGCAGCGGATCTATAACTATCTGTTGCGTTTAACCGGCTCCGCGGAAGATTCGATGGATCTGAGTCAAGAGGCATTCCTCAAGGCGTACCAGAACCTTGTGAAGCTGGACGATGCGGGGCGATTCGGGCCGTGGTTATACCGGATCGCCCACAACGAAGCGATCAGCCATATCAGGCGACGGAGGCCGGAAACGGACCTGGACGCGGCGGAGATCGCACCGGGCGCGTCGCCGAGGATGGCGCCGGTGGAAGTGACGCTGGCAGTGGAAGCGGCTCTGGGGCGGCTGTCGCCGGAGCAGCGGGAAGCGGTGGTGTTGAAGGTGTACGAAGGGTTCAAATTCGACGAGATTGCGCAGATTCTGGAGTGTCCGGCGTCGACGATCAAGTCGCGGGTGTACACGGGGCTGGAGTTATTGAAGGAGATGCTGTCGCCGGTGGTTGCGCGGGACGGCGGGAGGTGAAGCCATGAGTTGTGCAGGATATGACTGGAAAGGCTACGCGCTGAACGAGCTGACGGCGGAGGAGAAGGCGCGAGCGGAGCAGCACCTGGCGGGCTGCGAGGCTTGCCGGGCGGAGGCGGGCGGGTACACGCTGACGCTGGCGGCGATGGCGCGGCTGCCGGAGCAGGCGCCGCCGCGGCGGATCGCGTTTGTCTCCGATCCGGTGTTGCAGCCGAACTGGTGGCAACGGTTTTGGGCGTCGGGACCGCGACTGGGATTTGTGTCGGCGGCGATGCTGGCGGGGGCGATTGTGGTGCATGGGTTCGTGATGCGGCCCTCGGGTCCGGCGCTGGTGGCGCAAGGGGATTCGCAGGTGCTGGAAGCGAAGGTGGAGCAGGAAGTGGCCAGGCGGCTGCCGGCGGCGGTGGATGCGCGGGTGAGCGAGCAGTTGCGGCCGGCGATGGCGGAACTCGCGAAGAAGCTGGACGAGGCGCAGAAGTCTGAGATGGCAAAGGTCCGGCATGAAGTGAAGGGCAAGGCGGATTTGCGGGAAGTTCGCAGCGCGTTCGAGTACATGGAAAAGCAGATGAGCGCGAGATACCTGAGCGCGGCGCGGTTCGGAGGCGACTAAATGAGGGCACTGATCGGATTGCTGGCGCTGACACTGCTGCCGCTGCCGGCGCAGAAGTCACTGCCGTCGAGGAGCGAGTTGGCGGCGGTGGAGCAGATCATGACGATGAAGCTGCGCCGGGCCAACGTGGAGACGCCGATGGACCTGCTGGGTCTGCCTCGCGGCGTGTACCTGGAGGGCTACGGGGCGGTGTTCTCGGCGGAGCTGAGCCTGATACTGACGCCGGGAATCTCGCCGTTCCGGCCGGAGTACACGAAGGCCGACATCGAGAGGATCCGGGCGGCAAAGCGGAAGCAAGTGCCGCTTCTGAAAGAGACGATGCAAAACCTACTGGTGGATTCGGCGGCGACGCTGGACCGTGTGCCGGCGGACGAGCAGATCGTGTTCGGCGTGGTTCTCTACTATCACAACTGGGAAGACAAGGCGGGATTGCCGCAGACGATCATGATGCAGGCGCGGAGGCAGGAGCTGCTGCAGGCGGCGACGAATCCGCAACTGAGAGCGTCGTTGGGACAGCATGTGCGGGTGAGGGAAGAGTAGGCGAGGATGCGGCTTGGCGAGATTCTGATCGAGCGCGGGCAACTGAGCCACGAGGAGTTGGAGAGGGCGCTCGAAATACAAAGCGAGCGGGGCGAGAAGCTAGGCCGGATCCTGGTGGATCTCGGCTTTGTTGCGCAGCGGGACGTGCTGCAGGCGCTGAGCTACCAGTTGTCGATGAGGGTGGCTGTGCTGGAGGGGCCGCCTCCGGTGACGCCAGAGACAGAGCGGCTGTCGCCACGGTTCCTGCGGCAGGTGAAGGCGATTCCGGTCTGTGTGGAGGATTCCACTCTGGTGCTGGCGATGGCCGATCCGATGGACTTCGAGACGATCTCGGCGGCGCGGTCGGTGACGGGGCTGAAGATCCGGACGGAGTTGGGGCTGGAGCAGGAGATCGCGGACGCGCTCGACAAGTATTACGGCGAGGGCGAGAAGGAAGAGATCGAGACGGGGCGCGATGAGGAGTCCGCCGCGGACCTGGAACACCTTCGCGACATGGCGAGCGAGGCTCCGGTGATCCGGCTGGTGAACGCGATGATCGCGCAGGCGGTTGAGAAGCGGGCGAGCGACATCCACATCGAGCCGTTCGAGCGCGAGTTCAAAGTGCGGTTCAGGGTGGACGGGGTGCTTCAGGAGCAGGAGACGCCTCCGCGCGAACTGAAGGCGGCGATCATCTCGCGCGTGAAGCTGATGGCGAAATTGAACATCGCCGAGCGGCGGCTGCCGCAGGACGGGCGCATCAAGATCAAGACGATCGGGCGCGAGGTGGACTTGCGCGTTTCGACGTTGCCGACGCTATACGGCGAGAGCGTGGTGATGCGTCTTCTGGACCGCAGCGCGACGGACTTCTACGACTTGCAGAGCCTCGGTTTCGACGACCACATGCTGGCGCGGATGGAGCACTTCACGGCGCTGCCGCACGGGATCTTCCTGGTGACGGGGCCGACGGGTTCGGGCAAATCGACGACGCTCTATTCGGCGCTGAAGCGGATCAACCAGTCCGACAAGAAGATCATCACAATTGAAGACCCGGTTGAATACCAGATGGACGGCATCAACCAGATCCACGTGAATACGCAGATCGGGCTGACGTTCGCGGCGGGGCTGCGGCACATCGTGCGCCAGGACCCGGACGTGATCATGGTGGGCGAGATTCGCGACTACGAGACGGCGGAGGTGGCGATCCGGTCTTCGCTGACGGGCCACTTTGTGTATTCGACGCTGCACACGAACGACGCGCCGAGCGCGATTACGCGCCTGACGGACATGGGCGTGGAGAATTATCTGATCTGCTCGTCGGTGGTGGCGGTGCTGGCGCAGCGGTTGGTGAGGGTGATCTGCCCGTTCTGCAAGGCGCCGGCCGGGCCGGTGCTGACGCCGGACGGGGAGACGATCCAGTCATTCAAGGGACACGGGTGCGAGCGCTGTTTCGGGACCGGGTATAAGGGCCGGCTGGGGATCTTCGAGCTGATGGAGATGAACGACCGGGTGCGCAAGCTGGTGATGGCGAACGCCGACGCGGCGGACCTGACGGTGGAGGCGCGCAAAGGGGGCATGCGGACTCTACGTGAGGACGGGTGGATGAAGGTGGCGGCGGGGGTGACGACGGCCGATGAAGTCCACAGGGTGACGCAGGAGTTCTGATGGCGACGTGGCACTTCAGGGCGATGGGCGCGGATGGACGCATCCGGACCGGGACCCTGCACGGCGACGACGAGAAGCGCGTGGTTCAGGATCTGCGGCGGCAGGGTCTGATCCCGGTGTATGTCGGCTCGAAGGCGCAGGGCCGCGGGGCGATCGAGCTGCCGAAGATGCAGTTCGGCAAGCGGCGGGACATCCTGTTCTTCACGCAGGAGCTGTCGACGCTGCTGAATGCGGGCGTGCCGCTGGACCGGGCGCTGTCGATCACGAGCGAACTAGGCGAGAAGGCAGAGTTCCGGACGGTGGTGCAGGAGATCCTGCGAACGCTGAAGGGCGGCAAATCGCTCGCGGATTCGCTGGCGACGAAGCCTGAGTATTTTCCCGATTTCTACGTGAACATGGTGCGCGCGGGCGAGGCGTCGGGCTCGCTGGCGCAGATCTTCGAACGGCTCAGCGATTACGAGAAACAGAAGGATGAGCTGCGCGGGTACATCGTGAGCTCGATGGTGTATCCGGCGCTGCTGACGCTGGTGGGCGCGGGGTCGATCTTCGTGCTGCTGTACTTCGTGGTGCCGAGGTTCGCGGCGGTCTTCTCGGACGGCCAGATGAAGATTCCGACGCCGACGCTGATTCTGTTGACGGTGAGCGCGTGGGTGCGGCAGTGGGGCGCGTGGATTCTGCTGGCTCTGGCGGCGGGGGTGATCGGGTTCCGCGTGTATATCAGGTCGAAGGAAGGCCGCTACTGGTGGGACGGCTTCCGGCTGAAGATTCCGGTGCTGGGCGATGCGCTGAGGAAGGCGCAGACGGCGCAGTTTTCGCGGGCGATGGGGACGCTGGTAGGCAATGGGGTGCCGCTGGTGCAGAGTTTGAACATCGCGCGATCGATCATGACGAACCAGCCGATGTCGCAGTCGCTGGAGGCGGTGGCGCAGGGAGTGAAGCGCGGCGAAGGGCTGTCGGGGCCGTTATCGAAGACGGGGCAGTTTCCGGTGCTGGCGTCGCATCTGCTATCGGTGGGCGAAGAGACAGGACGCCTGGACGCGATGTTCCTGCGGGCGGCAGACATCTATGATGCGGACACGAAGACGGCCATCAAGCGATTTACGTCGCTATTCGAGCCGCTGATCATTCTAGTGCTGGGCGTGGTGGTGGGCGCGCTGATCCTGAGCATGCTGCTGGCGATCACGAGCATTAACGAGGTGGCGGTGTGATGGGTGAGCGGCGGGGAGGAGAATGAGAGACATGAGACGAGATCAAACGAGACGGAATCGCCGGCAGGCCGGTGTGACGCTGATCGAAATGCTGGTGGTTGTGACGATCATCGCGCTGTTCGCGGCGCTGGTGGCGCCACGGCTGCTGAGCCGGTCGGATGCGGCACGCGTGACGGCTACCAGGGCGCAGATCAATTCGTTCATGACGGCGCTAGGCGCGTACAAGTTGGACACGGGCCTGTTTCCGACGACGGAGCAGGGATTGCAGGCGCTCCGGACGCGGCCCCAGGGGCTGACGCAGTGGCAGGGGCCGTATCTACCGCAGGAGATCCCGAACGATCCGTGGGGGCGGCCGTATCAGTACAAGTATCCGAGCGAGCACGGCGATGAGCCAGAGATCATCTCGCTGGGCGCGGACGGGCAACCGGGCGGCGAGACCATCAATGCCGACATCGTGAGCTGGAAGGCACAGTAAGAGAGTGCGAGTGCGCGGCGACAGTCGGGCGGGCGTCACCCTCATCGAAATGATGATGGTGGTGCTGATCATTTCGCTTGTGGCGGGGTTGAGTTTCCCATCGGTGACCACGGGGCTGGACTCGATCCGGATGCGGTCGGCCGCGGACTCGGTGGCTGCGTTTCTGACGGCGGCGGCGAACCAGGTGGAGCGGCGCGAGGAGCCTTTGGAGCTGGTGCTTTCGAGGAACGAGAACCTGCTGGCGGCTCGAGGGCTGCGAGGCAGATACCACCGCGAGTTCGCGCTTCCGGACGGGGTGCTGCTGCGCGGCGTGCTTCCCGCGACGGATGCGGACTTCAGCGGAGTGCGGACGATTCTGATCTTTCCTGGCGCGTCGGTTCCACAGATTGGTGTGGTGCTGGAGAACCGGCGCGGCCAACGCAGGGTGGTTCAACTAGACCCGATCACGGGGATGGCGAAGGTCGAGGAGCCGCGGTAGACGGCGCCCAAAGACAATGCGTCAACGGGGATTCACGCTGCTCGAGGTGCTGGTGGCCACCACGCTGATGGCGATTGCCGTGGTGGGCCTGCTGGCGAACCTGCGGACCTCGCTGGGCACGGCGGCGCGATTGAGCGACTACGACAGGGCGGCGGTCCTGGCGCGGCGGCAAATGGAAGAACTGCTGGCGATGCGGGTGCTGCCGATGGGCGCGCCGTTTGAGGGGATATTTCCGCCACAGGTGACGGGCGGGGTGCAGGCGGGCTGGCGGGCTCGGGTAACGCCGTGGGAGACGTCGACGATGCCGGGCATGGCACCGGGGCCGGGGTCGAAGATTCTGGAGCGCATCCAGCTTGAAGTGTGGTGGATGAGCGGGCAGCGGCGGCGGACGATGGGGCTGACGGCGTACCGGCAGGCGCTGGCTCTCGCCGAGGATGCGCAGGTCTATCCGGGCGTCGCGGCGGAGATGGCGCAATGAAGCGGCGGGAGCGGGGCGTCACGCTGATCGAACTGCTGATCGCGATCACGCTGGTGAGTCTGCTGGCGACCGGGATGCTGTTCGCGATGCGGGTGGGGCTGAACGCGATGGGCAGTACGAACCGTCGGATCGAGCAGAACCGGAGGACGCTGGGGGCACAGAGAATTCTGGAGCAGAAGTTCGGCGGATTCATGCCGGCGAGGGCGATGTGCGGTCAGCCCTCGGAGGGTCCGCGGCCGCTGACGATGTTTTTTCAGGGCGAGCCGGGGATCATGCGGTTCGTTTCGGCGTATTCGATGCAGGATTCGTGGCGGGGCATGCCGACAATCACGGAACTGGTGGCGATGCCGAGCGACCTGGGCGGTGTGCGGCTGCTGATGAACCAGTATCCGTATCACGGGCCGGCGGGCGCGGGGTTCTTCTGCATGCCGCCGATGCCGGGGCCCGAGGGCGGGCCGCCGCTGCCCGCGTACAGCCAACCGGCGATCGGGCCGGGGACGTTTGTGTTGGCGGACCGGCTGGAAGGTGTCCGGTTCTCCTACGAGATGGCGCTGCCGGGGGCGCCGCCGATCTGGCTTCCGGCCTGGAGGCGGATGGATCTCTGGCCGAGCGCGGTGCGCATCGAGATGGTGGCGCTGGAGCGGGACGAGACGCGGGTGCAGCCGATGCCGCTGACGATGCGGCTTCGTGTGGACAAGCCGCCGGACGAGCTGTATGTCTACTAGGCGCAGTAAGGGAAGGCGAGGCGGAGCACTGCTCGCGGTGCTGTGGCTGTCGGCGGCGCTGGCGGCGATCGCGTTCGCGGTGGCGGTATCGGTACGCGGCGAGGTGGGGCGGGCGGAGAGCTCGTTGGAGGGCCTGAAGGCGGAGTTCCTGGCACGAGGCGCGCTGGATCGGGCATTCAACTACATGCAGTACGGGCCCGGGCCGGTGAACCCGTTGGGCCAACCGAGGTTCTGGCAGCCGGGGATGCCGCTGCTGCTAATGCGGTTTCCCGAGGGTGACACGGCGGTGGAGATCATCCCGGAGACTTCGCGGATCAACGTGAATCTGGCGACGCCGGAGGAGCTACAAAAGCTGCTGCTGGCGATGGGGCTGCATGGGGTGGCCGCGGAGCAGATCACTGCGGCGATCGTGGATTGGCGGGCGCCGTCGCCGGGGCCCAGCCCCTTTGATCCCATTTATTTATCGCAGCTTCCGTCTTTTCGGGCGCCGCATGCGTCGTTGGATCAGATAGAGGATCTGCTTTCAGTGGCCGGAGTAACCCAAGACCTGTTTTACGGACGCTACGAACGGACGCCGGAAGGCGTGGTGATCCGGCGTGCCGGGTTGCGGGATTGCCTGTCCATCTACGGCCTTCAGAGCCCGTTCGACATCAACACGGTGGAGCCCGAGGTGATGGTGTCAGCGGGCGTCGCTCCGAGCGTGGCGATGCAGATCGCGGCGATGCGGCGGATGGAGCCGATCACGCCCCTGAAGTGGCCGGTGATCGTGGAAATGCTCGGCCCAGCGGCGGGGCGATTCAGGATGGGCGGGGACAGGATCTATACGCTGAGGGCAAGGGCTCGCCTGCGCGAGGCGGACGGGCGACCGTCCCAGACGCAGCGATCGGCGGCAATGACGATTCAGTTGGACAGCAAGTTCTCTCCCGATGGAACGCGGGTTCTGCGGCGCTACGACAACGCCGCGGCTTGGCCCACGTATTTCGACGTATGGCCCCAGTAACGACACCCTGGCTGCGAAAGCTGCTGAGCATCGGCACGGGGCCTGGCGTTGTGCTCGGGGAGACGGCGCTTGACGTGCTGTTGCTGCGCGCGCGGCCGGCGGGGCTGGATGTTCTCGATACGCTGCGGATTGAAGGGTACCGCGAGCGGCCGGCGTCGGAGTGGGGCGCGGAGTATGCGGCTTTCCTGGGGAAGCACTCTTTGAAGCACAAGGCCGCGCTGGCCGTGCTGCCGCGCAACGAGGTTGTGGTCCGCACGCTGCAATTGCCGGGGGTGAGCGATCAGGATGCGGAGGCCGCCATCCGGTTTCAGTTGGACACGCTTCATCCGTATGGGGACGAGGCGGTTGAGTACGACTGGCGGCGATTGGGCAAGTCAGATCATTTTTTGGTTTCGATCGCGGCGCGCACCGTTGTGGATAAGTATGCGGCGCTGATGAGCGAAGCCGGAATCCAGTTGTCGGGGATGACGTACTCGGCGGGGGCCCTGCATGGCGCGCTCCGATTGTCGGAATCGACGCCCGCAGAGGGGTTCGTGGCGTTCCTTCCCGAGTTGAACGACGGCGAGACAGAGGTCTACGGCGAGAGCCCTTCCCGGCCGTTCTTCTCAGCGGTGATGGATGGGCCGCTCGATCGGGTGAAGGCGCTGAGCACCTCAGAGCTTCGATTGCCCTCCGAGTTGGAGCCTGTGGAGTTGCGGACTCTTCTGCCCCTGCCGCGGAATGCGCCCGAGGGGTTTGAGCCAGAACAAGCGAGCGTCGTGTACGCCGCGGCGGCGGGGGCGGCGTGCCCGCACCTGGTGGGAGTTCCGAACCTGCTTCCGGTGGAGTTGAGGACGACGAGTTCACGGGCGGTCTACATTCCGACGGTGGTGCTGGCTGTGGTCGCGGCCGTCGCGGGAAGCGCGCTGCTGGCGCAGGAGCGCTATCAGGATGGCGTGTACTTGAAGCGGATCGAAGTGGAGTTGAAGAAGCTGGAGCCTGCGGTGCGGGCAGTGGAGCGGGCCGATACGGAGACGGCGGCCATGGCGGATCGCATCCGGTTCCTGGACCGGTACCGGAGGCAGTCGAAGCTGGTTCTTGACACGGTGCAGGAGGTCAACACGCTGCTGCCACCGCCGGCGTGGGCGCAGCAATTGACGCTGACGCCGGCTGAAGTGATGGTGTCGGGCGAGACCGAAGGCGCATCGGAGTTGTTGAAGAAGTTCGATGACTCGAAACTGTTCGCCGATACGCAGTTCATCACCCCGATCACCCGCGGGCCGGGCGGGGAACTGTTCCGGCTGAAGGCAAGACGCGAGGGCGGGGAATGACGATCACTGAACGCGACCGTCGTGCGTTGATCCTGCTCGGCGTAGCAGTACCGGTGCTGGTGGCGGTGTACATCTGGTCGGGCCGTGAGGCCGAAGTGGAAGCAGTGCAGCCGACCATGAGCCTGCCCCAGGCGGAGCAGCGGCTGAATCGGATGAGAAGGGCCGCGGCGGGACTGGCGGGCCGCGCGGAGACGCAGAAGAAGGTCGCGGCGGTGTTGCAGGAGCGCGAGAAGGGTGTGATTCGCGCTCAGACAGCGGCCCAGGCGCAGGCCGAAGCGCTGAACATTGTCCGGAGAGTATTGAAGGCGCAGCAGCCGCCGATCCAGGCGAAGGCGTCGGAGATGGGCAAGCCAGTACGGCTGTCGGATCACTACGGCGAGGTTTCGGTTTCGGTGTCGATGGAGTGCGGGATTGAGCAGGTGGTGAATCTGCTGGCGGACCTGGCGAACCAACCCGAGTTGATCAGTACGCGTGAAGTTCAGTTCGGAAATGCGAACAACAAAGAGAAGCTCGTGCCGGTGCGACTGACGGTGGCGGCGATTATTGATCCTAAGCTGGTCCCTGAGAAGAAGGAGGGCCCGGCGTTTTGAGCAGAAAGCTGTTGGCCCTGAACCTGGCTCTTCTGGCGTTGATCGCGGCGGCGGGATGGCAACTGCAGACCCGCTGGCAGAAGAAGGCGGCCGCGCAAGAGCAGTTTCTTGGCAGGAAGTTCGAAGCGGCTCCGGCGCCTGTGGTGCTGCTACCGACGCCGCCTCCGCCGACCAGCCCGGCGGTGTACGCGCCGATTGCGACTCAGCTTCTGTTCAGCAAGGACCGCAACCCGACGGTGGTGATTGAGACGCCGCAGCCGAAGAAGATGCCTGGGTTGCCGCGCTATTACGGCCAGATGAACTTCGGGGGCGGACCGCGAGTGGTGCTGGCGGATGCGCCCGGAGGGAAGCAGAAGACCTACCTGATGGGCGAGAAGATCGGCGAGTTCGTGCTGGCGGGGATTTCGCGGACCGAGATCGTCTTTGAATGGGACGGCAAGAAGGTGCCAGCGAAGCTGGAGGATCTGAAGGATCTGACGAAGCCGGCGGAGCCCACGAAGACGGCGGCGACGACTACCTCGCAGCCCACGGCAGTCGCTGCGAAGTCGGCCGCGACGAATGTTGGCGGAAAACAAGCCACCGGTCCGGGGCAGGAGGTGGGCGAAGGGTACAAGGCATGCCAGCCGGGGGACCCGCATCCCGCCGGGGCGATTGTGGATGGCTACAGGAAAATCATGGCGTCGACTCCATTCGGAACGAGTTGCCGCTGGGTGAGGGTGCAGTGAGCACGGCCTCAGAATTCGAGAACAAGAGGAGAGGACTGACGATGATTCGATTGGCATTGGTGAGCATGTTGGTCTGCACGGGATTGTTTGCGGCTCCGCCAGAGGGCGCGGCCGCCGCTGGGGCGAAGAAGGGCACGGCGGCGAAGGAGACGGCCAAGGCGGCAGATCCGCTGCCCGCCGGTGCGCAGGAGATCCGGCCCGGAGTATGGCGTCACGTCGATAAGGATGGCAAGGCGTGGCTGCTGAGGAGAACGCCATTCGGGTACTCGCGCCAGCCCGAGGCCGCGAACAACGAAGCGGAAGCCCAAAAGCGCGCGCCGGCGTTCAACGTGGTGGCTGTGGACGGGGACAAGGTGACATTCGAATCCTTCACTCCGTTTGGCACGCGGCGCTGGTCGAAGGCGAAGGCTGACTTGAACGAGAGCGAGACGGCCGCACTGGCGGCCCACGAGAAGAAGTCCGAGAAGTAGGCGAGAAGCAGACAGGGGAGCGTGATTGATGAAGCTGCAAAGGGCAATTGTCCGGTTCGTGCTGATTGGGGTGGCCGCGGCCATGGTGCTGGCCGCGCAGCAACCTCAGCAGGCGCCGCCCGCGCCGCTGCCGCGGCCGTCCAACGCTCCGCGGCTGCCGGCAACGATGATCCAGAACCAAGCTCCGCCCGCCCCAAAGCCGGAGCCCTCCAAGCCTGAAGCGGCCAAGCCTGAAGCGGCCAAGCCTGAAGCGGCCAAGCCTGAAGCGGTTAAGCCCGAAGGCGCGAAGCCTGAAGTCCAGGCTCCGGCGGCTCCCCAGGCAGAGGCTCCCAAGCCCGCGGAGAGTGCGATCGGCGGGCTAAATCTGCAGAACGTTAGTCTGGTCGAAGTGCTGGACTTCCTGGCGCGAGAACTCAAGATCAATTACATCCTCGACCCGCGTGTGCAGGGCAGCGTGACGCTGAACACCTACGGGCCCGTCAGGGATCTTGACCGGCGAGAGTTGCTGGATACGATTCTCCGGATCAACGGCGCCGCCTTGGTGCAGACGGGTGGCATTTACCGCGTGGTTCCGCTGGCGGAACTGGCGTCGATGCCGCTGACGCCGCAGCAGGACATGAAGAACATCCCGGAAGACGACCGGGCGATGCTCAATCTGATTTTCCTGAAGTACGCCAACGCCGAGGAACTGGCGAAGCTGCTGGGCGAGTTCGTCGGCAAGGACGCGAAGGTCTGGAGCTATCCGCCCGCGAACCTGCTGCTGGTGCTGGACAGCCGCAGGAGCATGCGAAGGACGATGGAGCTGGTCACGCTCTTTGACAGCGATTCACTTGCGCGGCAGAGGGTGAGGCTGTTCGAGACCAAGTTCGGCCGGCCGACCGATTTGGCGAAAGAGCTTGAGAACCTGATGCAGTCGATCTCGATGGGCAAGGATCTCCAGTCGATCCGATTCGTTCCGGTGGACCGCATCAACCTGCTGATTGCAGTCGCTCCGAATCCGGGTGTTTTCGGCGAAGTGGAGACGTGGCTGAAGAAGCTCGACGTGAAGGTTGCGAGCGCGGCGGGCAGAACGGACACGTATGTCTACCGGGTGAAGTTCGGACAGGCGCAGTTTCTGTCGCAGTCGATCATGATGCTGTACTACTCGATGTATCCAGGCTTCGGCATGGGCGGCATGTATGGCGGGATGGGCGGCATGGGTGGTTTCGGCGGAATGTATGGTGGCATGGGCGGCATGTACGGCGGCATGGGCGGGATGGGTGGCATGTATGGAGGCATGGGGTATGGAAGCCCGTACGGCGCGCTCGGCACGCCGATGGCGGGGGGCGCCGCCCAAGGCGGTGCTGTCGCGCAAGGCGCCCGAACGCAGGCCGGAGTTGCCACACAGGGCACTGGTGTGGCCGGAACGATGGGCGCCGGAGGCGGGTTCGGCAACATGACGGGCCAGTTCCTCGGCGCGGGCATGATGGGCGGATACGGCATGCCCGCCGGTCCTCGAGTGGTGCCGAACATGATGGACAACAGCCTGCTGATCCTCGCGACAGGAGAGGAGTACGAAAGCATACTGAAGCTGTTGCGGGAATTAGACATTCCGCCTCGTCAGGTGTTGATCGAGGCGAAGATTTACGAGGTGACGCTGGGCGGCGCATTCTCGAACGGTGTTGCCGCTTACTTGCGAAGGCGCGGCACTTCGACCGAGGGCGGACCCGCGGCCGATTTCGACCGGATGCTCCAGGGCTCGATCGCGAGCGGGGCCATCAGCCTTTCAGCCGGCATGTTGATCGGGCAGAGCCGCGAATTGCTGGGCTTCCTTGAGTCGAGTGAAACACGCACGCGGACGAGGATCATCTCGGCCCCATCGATCATCGCGACGGACAGCATTCCCGCGTCCATCAATGTTGGACTCGAAGTGCCGACACTCCAGTCTCAAGCGGTGACGGGCGTGCAGCAGGGCGGGGATTCGCTCTTCGCCAATACGATCAGCAACAGGAAGACTGGCGTGAATCTCTCAATCACCGCGCGCGTCAACCCGAGCGGCGTGGTGACCATGGAGATCAATCAGGAGATCTCGAGCCCGCAGGCTCCGGAGGCAGGGTCTTCGATCCAGTCCCCTTCTTTCAGCCAGCGGACGATCTCGACGCAGGTGACTGTTCAGGATGGGGATCTCGTTGCGATCGGCGGCATCATTAACGAAACGAATGGCGACTCCTCGGTCGGCGTGCCGCTGTTCCACAAGATCCCGTACCTGGGGGCGGCGTTCGGCAGCAAGGCGTCGAACCGGTCGCGGACGGAGTTGGTGGTGTTCCTGACCCCCCGGGTGATTTACGACACGAACGACGTGGTGGAAGCGTCGGATGAACTGACGGGCGGGCTGCGTCGACTGCACAAACTGATGCGGAAGACCGAATACTAGGGGAGATGCCTGACAAGCGGCGGAATTCAGGCAAGCGCGTCCGTATCAGAAGATGGAAATCCTTGACTAAAAAGGACGTTGCATGGTTAAATGGCCCACGTAGGGATTTGTGACCAGCTTCAGGTAGGGGTCCGCTCCAGGCAAACCGGCTTGACGGGGCCTTCCCGGAAGTGCTATGAATGTGCTGACTGCGTCCAGGCGGAAGCCGCATTCTTGCAGGTGTGAATCCCGCGGGCACAGAGAAGAACATTATTAAGGATTTACGTGAGAATCCGCCAAGGAAGACCGGTATGCAGAGGATGGAGAGAGACGGAGACAACCCCGCTTGCCACATTCTTCCGTTCCTGCCCCGCCGGCTCGGCGACTCAGTTTCGATCTTCCACTGAGGCTCAGGTTGAAGAGACCCTTCATCAATTCGAAATCGCATCTTCACAAGGAGAAGGAAATGTTTAATTTTCGCAAGAGCCTTCTGCTCGTGGCGTTGTTGGCCAGCTTGGCCGCCATCGCCAGCGCGCAGTCTGTAAGCTCTGTTTCTTGCGTTGCCAACACCGCCCGGCCCACCGTGGCCCGCGTTGAAGGCTACGCAGAGGAAGTCGGTCAGGTGGAGCTCCGCTGCACCGGCGGCCAGCCCACCCCCGTGGGTCAGCCCATTCCGCGCATCAACGTTCAGGTCTTCCTCGGCACGGAAGTGACGAGCCGCATCGTCAACTCCAGCGCCAATGGTCTGGAATCCTGGCTGATGCTCGACGATCCGGCCAACGGTGCTCGCATTTACTGCCCGGCACCCGGCAACTGCGCCGACACTACCTCCAACGTCTTCCAGGGCGTGCTGACTTCCACCAGCTCCATCACCTGGTTTGGCGTTCCGTTCAATCCTCCGGGGACGGCTGGCGAGCGCAAGATCCGCATCGTGAACGTTCGCGCGAACGCGGTTCGCGTGGGCCTCGGCGGCGGCTTCATCCCGAACTCGATCAGCATGGTGATCACGATTTCGGGCACCAACGCTCCGTCGGTGACCAACCCGGTTCAGACGGTTGCCTACACTGCCCAGTCGATGAAGTTCACGTCGGACAACGACGACACCTTCAACCAGTGTGAGCCCGGCACTTACCCCTTTGATGTAACCTTCACCGAGCTGATTGGTCAGGCGTTCCGCCCGATCATCGAGTTCGTTCGGGTGGACGAAGAAACCGGTGCGTACCTGACCGAGCAGTCGGATCTGGGTGCCATCTATAACAGTGAAGGTATGGTGTCGGATACGGCCATCAGCGAAACTGCCGGCTTTGCTACGCAGGGCACGCGCCTCTGGGCTCGTTTCAACAACATCCCCGCTGGCGTAAAGATCAGTGTGTCGAACCTGAACACCGGTTACGGCCCTGGCCTGCGCGCTGGTCTTGTGACCAACCTGACCAGCTCGGCTGGTGACGGCGGCACGTATACCACCACTGCCGGCATGACGACCCTCATCACGGATTCGGCGACCAACCGCAGCGGCGTGGCCGTGTGGGAAGTTCTCGAGTCCATGCCTGGCGTTCTGCAGGACTTCACGTTCCGGGTTGAAGCGACCTACGACGACACCCCGCTGCCGTCGCTCGGCGCCGGCGCCGTGGAAGGCAACTATGCTCCGGCAATTGACGTGAGCACTGCCTCCTCGACCGCTCCGGTTCCGCGCTTCCAGTTCGCTCCGCAGGACGGCGGTTCTCCGTTCGAGATCACCCCGTGCCAGACCAACCTGCTCTTCCCGTTCGTGGCGAGCATTGGCAACTTCGACACGGGCATCGCGGTGTCCAACACCTCGAAGGATCCTTACGGCACCCCGAACCAGAGCGGAACTTGCACATTCTGGTACTACGGTACTGGCGAGCCGGCCACGAATCCGCAGACCACCAACTCGGCCATCAACGCTGGCAAGCAGGTTGCTTTCTCCCTGTCCACCGGCGCTCCGGCCGTGGGTCTGGCGGGTGCTCCGGGCTTCATGGGCTACATGATCGCCCGTTGCCACTTCCAGTACGCGCACGGCTACGCCTTCATCAGTGACGTCGGCGCGGACCAGTTCGCACAGGGCTACCTGGCGCTGATCCTCGACTACCACAAGTCGATGCCGGACCGTCGCAATGGCGGCGTTGCCAAGAACAGCGAGAACCTGAACAACTAGTTCTCGTCAGGCAGCGACCTGATCGAAAGAAGCGGGGAGGGCTCAGTCCTCCCCGCTTTCTCTTTTTGTGAGACGATTTCGGGCGGAAACCACTATGTCATGTTGGGGAGTCAGATGACGAGTGCTATACTCTAGGTGTTCCCTGCCGCTCTCCTGCCCTTCGTTATCCCCCACTGAGGTGATTATGCGTCCATCGTTGGCGATCCGTTTATTGATTGCGCTGGCTGTCCTGACGCTCTCCGCGTTCGGCGGCTACGTTGTTGTTCTCCCTCCCGCGGGGCAGGATACCGTTTCTGTCTATTCCGCCGACCTCGTGCCCGTAGGCCAGGTGCAGATTCCGGGCGCATTGAAGGCGTTTGCCCGCCCGCAAGGCGACAGACTGGTGGTCACCTCGTCAAATACGTCCGTGGCTGTCACGATTCTGGGAGTCAGTGGGGGGCAGCTCAGCGGCTCCAATACGACGCTGAGTCTGGAGAGCCTGGGGGCATCTGTTTCTCAGATGACACCTGACGGACGCCGTCTGCTGGTGGCCGCGAACTCCGACAACGCACGGGTGTTCGTCGTCAACCTTGATACTCAACAGGTCACTGCCATTCAAGGATTGAGCGGCGGGCGGATCCGTGACATCGCGGTCAGCCCCGATTCGGCGCGACTGTATCTTCTGACTGAGCTTGGCCGATTCAGCGTCGTCGACATTACATCAGGAACCACCCTGTCGACGGGACTGATCTCAAACCAATCCAAGTACATCAGTGTCTCTCCTGGCGGCCGGGTCTTTGTCACGGGAAGCAGCGCCCTTTACGAGTATTCGGCGGGGGGAAGCGGCCTGATGATGGGCCAGACGATCCTCAGCAACAGCGAGCCGGGTAGGCTTCAGTTCCTCGGGGGCGACCGGTACGCCTTTGCGAACGACGAATCCGGGTTCGCCGCACTGGCTGTCTTCGACCTGCAAGCGAAAGGCACAGCACCTTCGGGCCAGCAGCCCTCGATTGCCTTACTGAGCAAGCTCTCCCTCGCCGATCCCTCCAGTCCTTTTATCAGCGCAAGAGTGGACGCAATTACCGCACATGGCAGCGGCAAGCTCCTTGCCTATGTGCAGGCCTCGAAGAAGCTGTATCAGGTCTCGTACCCGGTCACGGCGGCGGATCCTGTCAGTGTGTTCAATGGTCTCGGTAATGATGGGACGCTGGCCGCGTTCGCCGGCACCGACGAGTACCCCGATCCGATCTCTGTCTATCTGCTGAATGGGACTACCCTTCGGCGCTTCGACAGAAAGAACAATCTCGATAACGCCACCGCTCAGATTCCCGCCGGCGGAACCATCAACTACCTGCCGACGGCAGCCCCCACTGGAATTCCGGTCAAGAATTCCTATGGATATGGCGACTTGCAGCGGGTATCGCCGGGCGGTTCGATGGAGCCGTACGCAGTCCGGTTGACTGCTGAGGACGGAACTCCGCTGTTTGGCCGCCGGGTAGATTTTGAAACGAGCGCGGCCGGGATTCAGTTGTCCGTCACGAATGCACTAACAAATCTGGAAGGCGTGGCTCTCACTCAGGTAGCAGTCGCTCCCTCGACAGAAGGCGCATTCACGGTGAACGCTATTGCGTCGGGCGCCCCGACGGTGATCTTCACGGGCACGGTCGCCGCCGGAGCCGGTGGAGGCACGCCAGGCGGAGGCAACCCCGGTGGTGGAGAAAACCCGCCGCCCACGACACCGCGCATCTATAAGTTCTCGGGCGACGGACAGCTCGTCACCCTCGGACTCGGCTTCCCCGATGATCTGGTTGTCCGGATCGTCGACGGAACGGGCCTGCCGCTGTCGGGTAAGACTGTGACCTGGGCTTCCGCAGGGCCGGGCGTCCCGACGATCATCTCCAACAAAACGACTGTCACCGATAGCAACGGGATGGCGCGTCTGCAGTGGAACGCGAGCGGGCTTCCCCAGGGCGGGAGTTCGATCATCTACTACTCCTTCACGGCGACGTCCGAATATGGGACATCGAACTTCAAAGGAGTCGCCTACAGGCTGCCTGACCAGAATCTGACGCTTCCAGAGATCAACATCGAGAAGCCGGTTCTCGGGACGACGTTGCAGGCAAAGCTCGGTGTGCCTGTGGCCGGGGCCGTGCGCGTCAGCGTGCGGGTGATCGGCGGCATTCTGGGTTCCGAGGTTGTCCGGAATGTCTCCGTTCGAGCCGTCGGTGACAATACCGATCCGTCGAAGGGTCCGGTGATCGCCTGCGCCGGCGAAGAACTGCCTTTGAGCGGGGACGACGGCTACGTTAACTGCCAAATCCTGGCGACGGGAAGAGCAGGCGCATCGCGCTTCAGCCTGTATGTGGGAGGGAAAGCAAAGGTCAACACCGGCTACATGATCAATGTGGCGCCTGGGGACCCTGAGCCGAGTATCGTTTCCGGCAACAACCAGACGGGCAAGTTCGGTGCGCTGCTGCCGGGGCAGCTTGTCGGGGTGATCAGCGACAGCTACGGGAATCCGATTCCAGGGACGCAGGTGAGCTGGCAAGTGATCACCCAGGGCAGCGCGACACTCGAGAACACCACCAACGTGTCCGATGCCCAGGGGAGAGTGACCACAAGCGTCCGGCTCGGCAGCATCGCGGGATCGTTCATTATCCGCCTCACCGCCAATAACAAGAGCGTGGATTTCACGGTCAAGGTGGAGTCCAGTCTGCGGACCGTCCGGAAGGTTTCTGGCGACGGGCAGACGGCAATTCAGGGCGCGGATTTCCCGCAGCCTCTGGTGGTCGAAACGCTGGACGAGGCGAATAAGCCAATCGCGGGCCTTCCGGTCGCATTCGTTGTGACCGGCGATGCGACTCTGAGCAGCACGAATGTCGCCACGGATAGCAATGGCCGGGCGCAGGTGACCGTGAAGGCGGGAACCATCGCGACGGGCGAGATCATCGTGACCGCGACGGCCGCCGGGCAACCGGCCGTTTCCTTCAGCCTGACTAGCAGGAAACCCGGTCCGGTCCTGACTCCCGCGAGCTTCTTTGGCGCATCAACGGGCGAGCCGGGCATCACGCCCGGCGGCCTGACCTTCATTTCGGGACAGGGCCTTGTGCCTACCCTGAATGGCCAGGTCAATGCTCCGATGTTTACCGGCAGACTGCCGCTGACACTCGCTGGCGTATCAGTTGAGTTCCGCTCGCCGGGCGGCAACGCATGGGCGCCCATCTACGCCGCCTCCAACTCCGGCGGTCAGGAGGCGGTCCTGATTCAGGTGCCGTTCGAAATCGGCGGTGACAAGGCCACGGTCATTGTCCATGCTGCCGGCGCTTCGACGACCGTCGAAAATGTGACCATCAAACCCGTGATTCCTGGCTTCGTCCGGGATTGGATTGGAACCCGGGAACAGGCCGTGGTGATTCGGCCCGATGGCCGGGCTGTCACACCGCAGAATCCCGCAAAGCGCGGCGAAAAGCTAGTTGCTTACGCTACGGGCCTCGGCCAGACCGAGCCTAAGGCAGCGGTGACAAACGCGATCGGAGTTGCGGGCCAGAACGTGACAAAGCAGGTGGTGATCGGGATTGGAAACGCCCCAGTGAC
Organism: Bryobacteraceae bacterium; assembly: GCA_050789245.1. Classification (GTDB taxonomy): domain Bacteria; phylum Acidobacteriota; class Terriglobia; order Bryobacterales; family Bryobacteraceae; genus PNKE01. The sequence goes on from JBOZRR010000016.1 coordinate 99,006, forward strand.
GCCAACCGCTGTCTATCTGGCTCCGAATCTGATCGGCATCTACGCGATCGAGTTCGAGATGCCCGCGGATGCGGAGGTGGGCGAGAACGTGCGCTTCACCTTCTTTATTCGGCCGACACCGGCGGAGGCCGTCTTCGATCTGAAGGGCACGGTCATCGCGATCGCGCAGTAAAGGTACTCGCCAGACTCAAAAGCCGAAGGGCGCCGTTCCGATCCGGGACGGCGCCCTTTCGCATTAGGAGACGATCTCCTCGGGCGGAAGCCCAATGCTGCTACGGCCGTCAAGCATGCTGGCAGTAACTTGTCCGATGGCCCAGGCATTGCTAGCGGCGGCGTCCGCATCGAACCGGAGAGTCCGTCCATTGGCGCACTCTACCGTCACTCCGCGATTGACCCAATTGCCGAAAGGCGACCAGACGTTAATCTCGTCGTACTTCAACGTGACGTCCGAAGCGGAGATGCCATTGGCCTCGAGTTCACGCCGGATGTTTTCAATGCTGGTGACCGAGACGGGTTGCGGCTGTTCCGTTTTGGCAGCCTTTGTTTCAAGTGGGGATGCCTTCGCCGGCTCCGGCTCCGGCGCTGGTTGGGCCGGCCTCCTTGCGCGCAGCGCCTCAAAGGCGTACTGAATCTGCTCGAAGAAGCTCAACGGGCGAGCATCTTGTTGAGAAGTCTGGGCTTTGCTTGCGGTATCCGCTTGAGTGGACGCAGAGGCAGCCTGTGCGAATACAGAAGGAACTTGCATAAAGGAACTCTCGCGTGAATCCCAGTATGCAAGCCGAATGCCGCGACTACTGGAAACGGACTTTGATGGGCATCCGCTTGCTTAACGGCTGGACCAACAGCACCGCCTCAAACTCGGCCACGGCCGGTTTCGACTTTCCATCAAACGTGATGGTCACCTTGGCGGTCTCAGACCTCTTCAGGATCTGGCTCGAGAGTGCGACGGTGACGCCCTTCACAGTCACGGGGCTGAGTTCGAGTTCGACGCTGCCGGGAAGTCCGTTCTTGACCACCACTTCAGCCGTCGACGGTCCGCCAGCCTTCAGCACCACCTCTGACCGGTCGAATTGCACTCCGCTCAACACATCGGCGACCGCAACGGGCTGTCCGCCGGGAGAGGTGAGCGTTCCGCCTCCAGGATTCGCTTTCATCATGCCGAATGGGGTTGGGATGCCGTTCCCGTCGGGCTCGGGAATATGAAAGCACCACTCGCCATTCTCAATCTTCCAGATGGACGAGTGGGGCATGGTCAGCCGCATCGGCCCAGACTGGCTCGGCTGTTCCCTCGCGACGAGCGTGGAGACACGAGCGCTCTTAAACCCCTCCTCAAACTTGACCACCTGGATCTCGTGGCTCAGCCAGCGTTTCTTGCTGCTGCTGTAATAGCGATCCTTGCTGTCCTCGCAGACATATGTCTCGGCGTTGCGGAACTTGCCCGCCATCTGCAGGTCGTAGAAGGCCTCAACCCGGCCTCGCAAGTTCTCTTCCACGCCCGCAGGCGCCTTGGAAAACAACGCACCAGCATCCTGCGACCAGAGCGGTGCGGTGAGGAAGATCGCTGCCGGGAGCAGTCGATAGGAGAACAACATCACTAACCTCAGGGTATCATTCGGACTTCAGCCGCTGAAGCGGCTGCGTTGGCGGCCCTTCCTATGGGACGACTCAGCCGCAAGAACGGTTGCCTCTGCGTCCGAAATCAGAGGCCGGATCGTGCAAGTGCCTCGCGAATCGTGGACACCCGCCAGAGATGGCGCTGCTGGTGGGGCAATAGCACGTAAAATGCAGCGGCAAGCGTGAGACCGAATCCGCGGAAGAATGAATTTGGGTCTCCTCCAACCGGCGAGAGAAGTCCGGCTTCATCCCAGGGAGACTGATCTATTCGTGCTCTGGTCGTGAGGGATGGACTGATTCCGGCTGTGGCAGGTGAACGGCGTGCCCAATGCGGGCTCTTGATCAATTCCGGGGGCAGGCCCTAATCCCAGGTTGGTAAAACAATCTTGGGAGATTTGATTTTGACCGATTCTGAAATCGTTTTAGG
>JBOZRR010000017.1:0-8564 GCA_050789245.1 Bryobacteraceae bacterium
CCCCCAACCTGGTTCTGAAATCGACGAAACGGAGTCTGCAAAACCAGCGGAATCAACAAGCGTGTTGACGGAGGTCAGCTAATTTGGACAGGAGTGGTCGTAAAGATACTCTGATCGGCGCTCCCTTCGCCGGGCAGGCCCTTCGGGATCACTTTCCCGGTCTTATACTTGTCACCATTGAGGCAGTCGATGGTGATCGAATCAAAAGCCCTTAGCAACGACTCCCGCATTATCGGGTGTGAGCGACCAGAGTAGAAGCCATAGTTCGAGATGAAACTGACTATGCCATGCTCTGCTCGCTCACCAATGCAACGCTCTGCCAATCTGAAGAACCGGATATAGAGATCGTCAAGGAGCTGCTTTCTGATTCCATAGCGAGTGTAGAGGTCGCTGGGGCCATCTTGCCTCCCCTCAGCATCGCGGCGGATGCCCTTGTAGTGATCGACGAGATCGGCTTCCTCCGCAAGTGGAACTCCAGCAAAGCGGTTGTACGGAGGGTTTCCCATGACGACAATGATCTCGCCACCCCGTTTGACCGCCAAAGCCGCGTCGTACTCAGCCTGGAGTTCGGGGAAGTGGAGTTTCAACTGTTCGGAACCATCCCAGCCTGTTAGGGCATTAGTGAGAAACACGGCTGGACGATGCTCTGCTGTCGGCCGCGCTCCTAACTCAGACAAGATGAGGAACATCTGAAGCTGCGCGATCACAAACGGGGCAGTAAGGATCTCGAATCCGACAAGTCGCCGAGTCGCCGCATCGAGCAGCGCCTGACCCGTTAGGGCTTCGATCCCTTCTGATTCGAGCTGCTCAGCAATGCACCGCATTATCTCGATGAGGTATGCCCCCGTGCCACAGCACGGGTCTAGGGCTACGACTTTCTCGTCTGCAAAACCTCGTTCACATCCGAGTTCTTCTCGCAGTAGCCGATCGACTGTCCGGACCTGATAGTAGACGACTTCCCGCGGCGTGTACCAAACGCCTAGAGCTTTCCTTAGATCTGGATCGAAGGCTTCAAGGAAGGGTTCATAGAAGTAGAGGATTGCGGCCGTCGCCTCAGTGCCCGGTTCGTGAGGTTCATGGAGTTTCACGCTCGGTAGGCGAAAACGACGAAAGAACGCGTCGGCATCCACTCTGCGAAGAGTCTCAGTGGCCAGATCAAGATGAGGTCTCAGCCCAAGCTCATGAATACGCCTCGGATGCTGGAACTCGTAATACAGTTCGGCGAGAAACGGGATCTTCAGGTGATCAGAGAGGTTCTCCCAGCGGAACGGTTCCTTCGACCCTGATCGCAGCCACAACGTCCATCCAGCAAACAAGCCATAGAAGACGGTCTGGATTAGAGATGAACGAAAGAACTCCTCCCCTTCCTCTCCCTCGAATGTGACACCAAGCGCCTTTCCGAAGTCATCTGCGAGGCCGCGAACCGCCTGCGTAAATTCCTGAGGTAATTGCGCCTTCGCCCGCTTCGCCTGCCGAGCGAGGATCTTTGCGAGCGACTCGGGTTCTGCGATAGGTGCGTAGCGCGTGACTGCGGTCTCGAGCAGCAGATAGAGTTCTTCGATGGTGCTCTCAGGAATTCGCCTCCCCTGGGCCATCGCCGAAGTGGACGGCCAGATCTCTACCACGTGTTCGAGTTGACGGTCGGCTGGCGGGATTGTGACTCCTCGGAGGCCGCCACGACGAATAGTCAGCAATCCGAAACCTCGGATGTTCGACAGCAGCACAACCCCTGTCTGGGCAAGGTAGCGTCCGATTTGATCGTTGCGCTCCTCTGAGAAGGCGAGGTCTTTGATCTCCTGCGCAGGGAGCTTCACCTCGCCGCAGACGACAAGGAAGTCACCTTCCCCGTCGTACAAGGCAAGATCCGGTTGGTCGCGCCCACCCCCAAGTCTCGCCTCGCTTGTCGAGGCACGAACCTCGAACGGCAGCTGCTCCGTGGCGAGCATCTTGGTCAGAAGAGACTTGATGGCCGGGTAGTACGTCAGTTCTGTGGTGGAGGCTGACACTGCGAGGCGACTCACCTCGCTGGCGTAGTCGCTGAAGATCTCTTCCATGAAGAGCATCATCCTACTTCCTTGACACGCATACAACAGGAGCGGGTGAACATGTTTCAGCGGCCTGGCCTATAAACCACTAGCGACCACGCCTGACTGGACACTGCAAACGCACAACTTTGGAGACAGGCTTAGGGTCGTCGCCCGAAATGGGGAGCTTTAGGGCCAGGTCCAACAGCGCCCCACCTCGATCACGCGGAACTGCTGCATAACAATGATGGTCTACCCAAGTGATCGTCGCCCCGCCTACCCCCCAGTCCCCACAACCTCCAGGAACGCCTTCGCCGCATGGGACAACGCCCGTTTCGCCGGGTACAGCAGCCGGATGCGGCGCTCCATTTTCAACTCTTTGACGTCCACTTCCACTAATGCGCCGGATTCGATGTCCTGCTCCAGGCACATCTTCGGCAGGAACGCCACGCCCTCGTTCCGGTGGACCATCTTGCGGATCGCCTCCACCGTCGGCATCTCGACGTCCATGTTCAGGTTCACCTTCGCCTTCTGGAAGGCTTTCAGGACGCTGTCCCTGTATGGCGACATGACGTTGTGCGCGATGAACGTCTCCATGCCCAGGTCCTTAATCGAGATCTGCGGCCGCCCCGCGAACCGGTGCTGCGGCGACACCACGAAGCACAGATGGTCGCTGTAGATCGGCCGTGATTCCAGACGGTCGTCTTCCGGGTCCCAGGAGATCACCCCCAGTTCCAGGTCTCCATCGATGAGCTGCGACGGAATCTTGCTCGAAAACGTCCGCCGCACCTGAACCTTCACCTTCGGGTACAGACGCCGGTAGTTCACGATGTGCTGGATCAGGTACAGCGTCGTCGACTCGTTCGCCCCAATCACCAGCCGCCCTGCCGCCATGTCCCGCAGTTCGGCCAGCGCGTTCTCCATCTCGCGCTCCAGGTTCTCGAACCGCCGGCAGTACTCCAGCACGATCCGGCCCGCGTCAGTCAACACCAGTTCGCGGCCCGTCCGGTCCAGTAGCTTCTCCCCCAGCTCAGCCTCTAACCTCTGCACTGCCAATGAGATAGCGGGCTGCGTCCTCAGCAGCTTCTCCCCCGCGCGGGAGAAGCTCCCCTCGCTCGCAACCGTCAGGAAGACCTTCAGCGGGTAGAGTTCCATGTCAATGAACCTTTGACCTCGTATTTAGAGAATTTATTATATAGGGTTCCCTTATTCCAGACAAGCGAATTATAAATTTGCCAAATCAGGGGAGCCGTGATGTGATTGTGGATGAGCGGGATCAGCCCCGCAGGGCGGAGAAACTGGCCGTCCCTGCCGGGAGCTCTCCCGGGAAACGGAGAAGCGGACGCTCAAATGGCGGAGCTCAACGAGAAACAGCGCGTATTCATCTTTGACACCACGCTCCGGGATGGCGAGCAGTCGCCCGGATGCAGCATGACGGTCCCGGAAAAAATCCGGATGGCCCGCAAACTGGTGGATCTCGGGGTGGATCTCCTCGAGGCCGGCTTCCCCATCGCCAGCGAAGGCGACTGGGAGGCTGTTCAAGCCATCAGCAAGGAAATGCCCGGAGAGCGCGTGGCCGCACTGGCCCGAGCCACCCGGCTGGATGTCGAAAGAGCCGCCAGTGCGTTGGAGCCATGCAGGCGTCCGCGCATCCACACCTTTATCGCGACCAGCGATATCCACCTGAAGTACAAGCTGAAGAAGAGCCGCCAGCAGGTGCTGGAGGAGGCCGCGGCCGCCGTCGCACTGGCCCGCCAGTTCGCCGACGACGTCGAGTTCTCGGCCGAAGACGCCACCCGCACTGAGCCCGAGTATCTCGAGGACGTCACCCTCGCCGTCGTCGACGCAGGCGCCACCACCGTGAACCTGCCCGACACCGTCGGCTACAGCGTGCCTCACGAATACGCCGAACTGATCGGCCGCATGGCTCGCGCCGTCGGCGACCGCGCCATCATCAGCGTCCACTGCCACGACGACTTAGGGTTGGCTACAGCCAACTCCATCGCCGCCATCATGGCCGGCGCGCGCCAGGTGGAGTGCACCATCAACGGCATCGGCGAGCGGGCCGGCAACTGCTCGCTGGAAGAGGTAGTCATGGCGATGAAGGTACGCCACGACCAGATCCCGTACTACACCGAGATTGTCACCGAACACCTCTTCCCCTGCTCGCAGCTCCTCAGCAGCCTGATCACCTTCGGACCCCAGCCCAACAAAGCCCTGGTCGGCGCCAACGCCTTCGCCCACGAAGCCGGCATCCACCAGGACGGCTACCTGAAGGAGAAGAGCACCTACGAGATCATCGACCCCAAGAGCGTCGGCGTGCCCGAAGGCCGCCTGGTTCTTGGCAAGCACTCCGGCCGCCATGCCCTGAAATCGAAGTGCGAGCACCTGGGCCACACGCTGACGAAGGACGAATTGGACGCCGTCTACACCGGCTTCATCTCCATCGCCGACCGCAAGAAGGGCGTGACCGACCAGGAGATCCTCGGACTCATCAAGGCCATGAAAGCGGGCGAAACCACCGCCCAGCACGATTCCGCCGTGGCCGGCGACTGATTAGCGACTGACAGATTTCAATGCAACTCAACATTCTCGTTCTGCCCGGTGACGGCATCGGCACCGAAGTCACCCGTGAAGCCGTGCGTGTCCTGAATCGCGTGGCCTCCCGCTTCAACCACACGCTGAAGCTCTCCGAAGGGCTGCTCGGCGGCATTGCCATCCACAAGACCGGTACGCCGTTCCCTGACGAGACGGCCAAGCTGGCCGCCAACGCCGACGCCACGCTGCTCGGGGCCGTGGGCCTGCCCGAGTTCGACAACGTGCCTCCGGCGCAGCGCCCGGAGCGCGGACTGCTGGGCATCCGCAAGGCGCTCGGCGTCTACGCAAACTTGCGCCCGGTGCGGACGTACCGCGCATTGATCGATTCGTCGCCGCTCAAGAACCACCTGGTCGAGGGCACGGACATGATCATCGTTCGTGAGCTGACGGGCGGCATCTACTACGGCACGCCGCGCGGCATCACGGGCGATGCGCCGAACGAGCACGCCGTGAACACCATGGCCTACTCGCGCGCCGAGATCGAGCGCATCTCGCGCATGGCCTTCCACCTGGCGCGCAACCGCCGCAAGAAGGTGTCGAGCGTCGACAAGTCGAACGTGCTCGAAACTTCGCAGTTGTGGCGTAAGGTGATCACCGAGGTTTCTGCCGAGTTCCCCGACGTCGAGCTGGAACACATTCTGGTCGACAACTGCGCCATGCAGCTTGTGCTGAATCCGAAGCGCTTCGACGTGGTCGTCACCGAGAACATGTTCGGCGATATTCTGAGTGACGAGGGTGCTGTGCTGGCTGGGTCCATCGGGATGCTGCCGTCTGCGTCCATCGGGGACAAGACGCCGAGCGGCGCGTGGGTGGGCCTCTACGAGCCGGTCCACGGCTCCGCCCCCGACATCGCCGGCCAGAACAAAGCCAACCCGCTCGGCGCCATCGGCAGCGTCGCCGCGATGCTTGAATACAGCTTCGGCCTGCTTGAAGAAGCCAAGGCCGTGAACAACGCGATCGAGTCCGTGCTCGACGCCGGCAAAGTCACCGCCGACCTCAAGCCCAAATCCGCCCCCCTGACCACGGAACAGGTCGGCCAGGCAGTGTGTGAGGCAATCGGATGAGTAAGCCAAGAACAATCATCGAGAAACTGTGGGATTCGCACGTCGTGGCGGAGCCCGAGGGCGCTCCGGCGCTGTTGTTCATCGACCTGCATTTGGTGCATGAAGTGACGTCGCCGCAGGCCTTTTCCGGGCTTCGAGCGCGCGGCCTGAAGGTGCGCCGCCCCGATCTGACGCTGGGCACATGCGACCATTCGACGCCGACGACGCCGCGCTCGCTGCCGATCATCGATCCCATCGCCAGGGCGCAGGTCGAGCAGTTCGAGAAGAACTGCACCGAGTTCGGCATCCCGCACTTCGGCTTTCAGAGCGACAAGCAGGGCATTGTCCACGTCATCGGGCCGGAGAACGGCGTCACGCAGCCGGGCATGACCGTCGTCTGCGGAGACTCGCATACGGCGACGCACGGCGCGTTCGGCGCGCTCGCGTTCGGCATCGGCACCAGTGAAGTCGAAATGGTGCTGGCCACTCAGTGCCTGCCGCAGCGTCGCTCGAAGAGCTTCGCGGTGAAGGTGGAAGGCGCGCTGAAGCCTGGCGTGACGGCGAAGGACATCATCCTCGCGTTGATCTCGCGCATCGGCGTCGGCGGCGGCACGGGCTGCGTCTTCGAGTACACCGGCTCCACCATCCGCGCGCTGTCGATGGAAGAGCGCATGACCGTCTGCAACATGTCGATCGAGGGCGGCGCGCGCGCGGGCCTGGTGGCTCCCGACGACGTCACCTACGAGTTCCTCGCCGGCAAGAAACTGGCCCCGAAGGGCGCGGACTGGGACAAGGCGCTGGCGCGCTGGAAGCAGCTCCCCACCGATGAAGGCGCCGTCTACGACAAGGAGATCTTCATCGACGCCGCGGCGCTCGAGCCGATGATTACGTTCGGCACGAACCCCGGCCACGGCATCTCGATCTCGCAGGCCGTCCCGGACCCGTCCGGCGTGGCCGATTCCGTCGAGCGCGAAACGCTGCGCAAGGCGCTCGACTACATGGCGCTGGAGCCGGGCAAGCCGCTGCTGGGCCGGCCGATCAACGTCGTGTTCATCGGAAGCTGCACGAACTCGCGCATGAGCGACCTGCGCGCGGCAGCGTCTGTGTTGAAGGGACGTCACGTGAGTCCGAACGTCCGCGTAATGGTGGTGCCGGGCTCGCAGCAGATCAAGCGCCAGGCGGAAGCCGAGGGGCTGCACGAAGTCTTCAAGGCCGCCGGCGCCGAGTGGCGCGAGGCCGGCTGCTCGATGTGCATCGCGATGAACGGCGACCAGTTGCAGCCGGGCGAGTACAGCGTTTCGACGTCGAACCGCAACTTCGAAGGTCGCCAGGGCAAGGGTGGGCGCACATTCCTTGCCAGCCCGCTGACCGCCGCCGCCAGCGCGGTGACGGGCGTGGTGACCGACGCGCGCACGCTGGTCGGATAAGGGGAGAACGACGATGGCAGAAAAGATCACAGCATTCGAAAGCAGCTACGCCGTGCTGCCGGTGGACAACATCGACACCGACCAGATCATCCCCGCGCGCTTCCTGAAGACGATCTCGAAGGACGGCCTGGGCGACCAGCTCTTCTTCGACTGGCGCTACGAGGCCGACGGCACGCCGAAGGCCGATTTTGTCCTGAACTCGGACGCCGCCAAGCAGTGCGGAGTCCTCGTGGCCGGCGACAACTTCGGCTGCGGCAGCTCGCGCGAACACGCGCCGTGGGCGCTGACGCAGTACGGCTTCAAGGCCGTGGTGAGCACGTCTTTCGCCGACATCTTCAAGAACAACTCGCTGAAGAACGGGCTGCTGCCCATCGTGGTGCCGAAGGACGTGCACGCGAAGCTGATCGCCTCGGGCGGCGGCACGGTGAAGGTCGATCTCGCGTCGCAAAAGATCACGACGGGCGACGGCACGGCCGTCGAATTCCCCATCGACGCCTTCTCGAAGATGTGCCTGCTCGAAGGCATCGACGAGCTCGGCTTCATCCAGAAGCACGAAGCCGACATTGCCGCATACGAAGCCAAGCGCGAATCAACGCTGGACACCCGCGGCGTGCTGGCGTAGCTCAACGAGTCTCTCGAGACTGCAAATAGAGGGCCGGAGGCATCACCAGAATGCCTCCGGCCCTTTTTCTTCAGCAGAAACTCCGCCTTGCGCTCAGGGCGATACACTTCGACCGGCACAGCCATGGCGGGGCGAATCAGGATGCCGCCCGCGCGTACTTCGGCGGCGAGGATGGCTCCGCGCTTCCTGACTTTGCTCGTGTTCGGCTGCTGCATGGCAGCTACGCGGCCGCGTACCGGGCGCCGGACTAGAAGGGCCGGCGGACGCGGGGCATGTAAGCGCGGATGTCGGGCTGCTCGAACTTACCGTTCACGCCATTGAGGCAGGTCTGAAGGAAGTTGCGGAGCTGCACAGGGTTGGTGGCGCCGGTGATCTGGGCGCTGAAGGTTCGCTTCTGTCCCTTGAACGCGAATGTGTAGACGACGGAGCTTGCCAAGTCCGCGCTGAATGCGCCCTTGGTCATGAGCTCGGCCGCGGCGCGGCTGAGATCGGCGTTGGAGCGGACGATGCGCCAGAAGGCCAGTTCGGCGGGAGTCTGCTGTTTCTGGGTGAGCGCGGCGCGGGGACCGGCGGGTTCGAATGAGTCCTTGAACATGAGTCTGTTGGTGCACGCGGGCGGGCCCCGCGCGATGGCTCATGCATGAAGTAACACTTGGTGGTAGAACAGCAGGCATGAGATTCATGATCGCGGCTGCCGTGCTGGTGTTTGGGCTGGCCGGGCCGGTTGGGGCCCAGGACATGGAGGGCGTGAAAGAGGAGTTGCGGGAACTGCGGCGGGCCGTGATGCTCTCTGCGCGTGCGCACATTCTGGCGCAGCGTCTGGGAGCGCAGCAGCAGCGGGTGGACACGC
>JBOZRR010000018.1:0-167699 GCA_050789245.1 Bryobacteraceae bacterium
CCGTCCCGCTTCGTCACACCTCAGGACCCTCCACCGCCTGGGGCAAGGGGATCTCCGTCTCCCCCTTGACTTACCCCTAGCATGGATGTCCCCTTTTCCGCCCTTTTCCGCGCAGAACCGGTCTGGCAGAAATGGAAAATCTGCCCGATGTGCGGCATACTGGGGGCATGCGGACGTTTACGGCACAATTGGAAAAGTCGGGGCGCATCCTCATTCCGGCGCCGGTGCGCCGCAAACTCGGTTTGAGCTACGGCTCACAGGTCATCGTGAAGGTGAATGAAAAGGGCGGCCTGGATGTCGAGTCCCGTGCGCAGGCGGTGGCCCGCGTGCAGAGCAAGCTCCGGAAGTACATTCCCGAAGGCACGCTGGCGTCGGAAGCGCTCATTGCCGACCGTCGCGCCGAAACTGCTCGCGAGCGCCGCAAGCGATGACCCGCGAGTACCTCTTGGACGCCTCGGCGCTCCTGGCCGTCCTGTTGGGCGAGCCGGGGCAGGAGCGGGTCCTTGAGGTTCTTGATCGCTCCTTTATCCATAGCGTCAACGTGGCCGAGGTCATCGCACGCCTGATACGCAGCGGTGTCCCGCCCAGGGCCGCCGAAGACGCCGTTGAACAATTGCAGCTTGAAACGGAACAGACATCTGCCGATGCTGCCGCCTGTGGCGAATTGCTCGGCGCCCGGCGTGATCTTGGCCTCTCGCTCGGCGACTGTGTGTGCCTTGCGACGGCGGCGAGGTCTGGCGCCGTCGCGCTCACGACAGACCGCGCATGGGCACAGGTGAGCAACACGAAGCTCCGCGGCAGGCCGCTGCGCGTGGAAGTGATTCGCTGAAGGCGCCTGACGAACAGCCTGCCCTTACTTCTTCACATAGCGCGCGATCGCGGCGACCGTGTCGAGCCATACTCCGTTCGCGGTGTCCAGGGCGTACCGGCAGAGGCGTTCCAGGGCTTCGGCGTCCGTGCACTGGAATTTGCGGGGGCCGATGTCGTGGCCGACGAAGACGATCCAGCGGCTTTCCTTTTTAGCCTTCTCGATCTCCGCGAGCATGGCTTCGTAGGGGATGTCGTCGAAGCCGGTGCCCATCAGGGCGGTCAGGTCGCAGACGGCGGGGTCGTTGGCGCGCTCGTCGAGGTAGCCGCGGCCGGTGAGGAAGCGCTCGGCGACCAGGGGGACGTAGCTGCGGGCCTGCGCGCCCCGGCCGACGAACTTCTGGCCGCAGGGATAAGCGAAGCTGACGGGCGTGACGCCGAGCGCCGCCTGAATGCGCTTCGTGCAGGCGTCGAGATCCTTGCCCATGGCGTCGAGCGTCAGGTCCTCCAGGTAGTGCGGACCGGAGAGACGGTAGTTCGCCGTGCAGGGGTGCGTGTCGGAGTGGTTGCCCATCTCGTGCCCGTCCTTCACAGCCTGCTTCCAGCCTTCGACGTGCTGCTCCATGCGTCCGGGCGAGAGGTAGAAGGTGGCCTTCGCGCCGGTTCGCTTGAAGAGGGCGAGTCCGTTCTCGATCTGGCTGGGGCGGGCGTCGTCGAAGGTCAGGCTGACGGCGCACTTCTTTCCTTCGGGCCATTTGAAGGGCTCGCGGGCGGTCTGGGCATAGAGGGCGGCGCCCGAGGCGGCGGCGAGGAACGAGCGGCGATCGATGACGGCCATCGAGCCCGATCCTACCTCATTCGCCGGAACCGGCGGAGGAGCGCACGCCGGGAACGTAGTCCGTTCCATAGGGCGAGCGCTGCTTGCGCGCGACCATGGCTGTGGCTTCGGCGTCGTTGACGAACTGCTCCTTCTCGGGGTCCCAGTTGAGCTTGCGGCCGAGCTTCATGGCTGCGTGCGAGACAAGACAGGCGGAGCAGGAGCGATGACCGACCTCGGCGGGCGCGACGGGAGCCTTGCGGGAGCGGATGCTCATGAACCAGTCGTAGTGGTGCTGGTTCTTGGGGCTGGAATGCAGGTGGACGTCGGAGTCCTTCAGCGGCGTGGTGAGGATGCGGAGGTCGCTCGCGTCGAGGGCTTGGCTGCGCTTGCCCGCGGCGACTTCGGCGGCGTTGTATCGGCCGCGCGTCACCCAAAGCCAGCCTTCCTCGCCGAGGAACTTGATGCCGTTGGGGTACTTGTCGCTGACGTAGAGATCCACGCCGTTCGCGTAGGTGGCCTTGATGTGATAGGTGCCGTGGACATCCCACAGGCCCTTCTTTGGGAAAGTGGCGTCGGCTTCGATGGTGACGGGACCGGTGAGCTCGGTGTCCATGCCCCAGTGGGCGATGTCGAAGTGGTGCGTGCCCCAGCCGGTGATCATGCCCGCGCCGAACTGTTCGCAGCGCAGCCAGCCAGGACGGTCGTAGCGGACCTTGAGGTCGGGCGACTGGGGATGGACGCGCTTCTCGGTGTAGTAGGCGAGCGGCGTGGAGCCGAGCCAGCGGTCGTAGTCGAGATTCTTCGGCACGGGCATCTCGGCTTCTTCGTCGCCGGCGGGATCGGTGGGCAGGCCGATGAAGATCTCCTTGACCTTGCCGATACGGCCGCTGCGGACCACCTCGCAAGCCAGGCGGAAGTGGTTATCGGAGCGCTGCTGGGAGCCGAGTTGAAGGATGCGGCCGGTGGCCTTAATGGTGTCGGCCATCTGGCGGCCTTCGCGGATGGTGAGCGACGTGGGCTTCTGAAGGTAGATGTCCTTGCCGGCGAGTGCGGCTTCCATGGCGGGCTGGGCGTGCCAGTGGTCGGGCGTGGAGATGACGACGGCGTCGATGGAGCGGTCGGCGAGCAGGTCGCGGTAGTCGGCGTAGGTTTTGACGGGCTCGAACTTGCCGGCGCCGAGGGAGCGCGTATAAGCCTGCTCGACGAACTCCTTGCCGTCGGCCAGGCGGAGGGAGTCCAGGTCGCAGACGGCGACGATGCGGGCAGTGTCGTGGTGCCGCAGCACTCCGGGGAAGTCGAAGGCGCGGGCGATGCGTCCGCAGCCGATCTGGGCGACGCGAATGTGGTTGCTGGGCGCGGACTGGCCGAAGGCCGTGGCCGGGACGATGGCGGGGAAGGCGAAGGCGCCGGCAGCGCCCAGGAATCGCCGGCGGGAAGGATGGGCGTGAGCGGATGTCATGGCTCTACTCCTGCGGTTGGCCGGTTATTGCGCGGCGGAATCGCGGCCCAGCGCCCAGAGGATTCCACCGAGGATGTGATTGTACAGGATCGGATCCGAGTAGTGCTCTTTCCGATGGCCCAGGGCGGTGTGGAACGTCCGTCCGCCTTCGAACAGGTTATACCAGGAGAGCGGCAGGCTGTCGCCGAAACGGTCGCCGGGGTATTCGGCCTTCTTGGGGTCGTCGAGCCGCGCGGGATCGGTGACCAGCAGCGGTTTCAGCGCCGGATTCATTTCCGTGTGGTAGTAGCACTCGTCTTCCCACTCGAAGGTGGCGGGCAGGTGCTTCGTGGAAGGGTGCGCGCGGTCCTTCACGCGAACGGTGAACTTCTGGAGCTTGGGATGGCGCAGGAACTTGCCGCCGATCATCGACCAGTACCAGGGCCAGGTGCGCTCGGAGCCCGTGGCGCTGTGGATGCCAACGAATCCGCCGCCGCCGCGGATGTAGGCCTGGAAATTGTCGCGCTGTTCCTGCGTGGAGAAGGCTTCGTTGTTGCTGTTCGAGAAGACGATAGCGGCGTAGCGCTTCAGATTGGCGGCGGTGAAGACTTGCGGATCATCGGAGTGGTCGACGATGAAGCCGTTCTCCGCGCCCATCTTGCGGATGGCGTCGACGCTCGACTGGATGTTGTCGTGGACGTAGCCCTTGCCGTCGGGCGTGTAGTTGCGCGTGTAGACCAGCACGCGCGTTTCGGCCGCGAGGCAGGCGGCGAAGGTCAGTAGAAGGGCGGCGGCGGATAGGGCTCTTGCGGGCATGTGCTGCCATTATGACCCGCGCCCGCCCGCCGCGTGTTCTACAACTCGAGCCCGGCCTGGGATGCCAGCGCGGCCAGGCGGTCGCCGTAGGCGGGCAGGCAGGCGGTGAGGCGCCCAGCGTTCTTGCCGGCCCAGGGCAGGGAGGAGTCCCCCGCGCGCAGGCCGCCCTCGAGGCCCAGCATCTGGCGCCAGATGCCGTGCCATCGCTGGTTGTACTGCGCGAGCGCCTGGTCGGAGTCCCCGCGCCGGAGGATGCCGTGGATCGCGGCGGTCAGGTCGTGCGCCTCGGCCAGACCGAGGTTCATGCTCTGGATGCCGGCGGGTCCGGTGGTGTGGGCGGCGTCGCCCGCGAGCCACAGGCGGCCTTTGCCGAAGGACGACGCCAGGCGGCGCTCGAAGCGGACGATGATGCGCCAGTCGATGCGGTCGATGGAGCCCTTGAACCACGGGGCGCGTTCGCGGATGAAGATCTTGAGGTTCTCCTCGGTGAGGAGCGGATCGTGGCCGCCCTCGGAGAGCATGACGCGGTCCTTGTCGCGGTCCGCTGGTGGCGCGGTGTAGTGAGGCAGTTGGAAGCTCCAGCGGCAGTTCCCGCCGGGCAGCGGCCAGAGAACGTCGGAGGTCTCCTGGCCCAGGACGATGTGCATTGTGTTGGCGAGATCGGCGTCCGTGGCGAACTCGAAGACGGCGTAATAGGCGGCGGGGCCGGCCTCCGGGAAGTCCAGGCCGGCGGAGCGGCGCACGCGGGAGTTGTAGCCGTCCGCGCCGATGACGTAGGGGACGCTCAGGTCGTGGGTCTTCGAGACGACCCACTCCGTGTGCGCGATGATGTAGCCCCGGGATTCGCGCTCGAACTGAACGATGGTGGCGTCGGCGGCGACTTTGTCCTGGGAGAGCTGCGAGAGCTCATGCCGCCACTCGACCTGGACGCCAAGGCGGCGAAGCGCCTCGTTGAGGGTCTCCTCCAGGACGTCCTGGCGGAGCACGGCCACGCAATCCGACGGTCCTGTGCCCAGGCTGATCTCCGCCTTGGTGCCGGTGGCGTCGCCCAGGGCCAGCGTCCGCACGGGGTAGGAGCCGGCGAGGATGGAGTCCCGGAGCCCGAATTCGGCCAGCAGATCGAGCGAAGCGGGGTGCAAACCCAGGGCGTAACTGTGCTGGCAGGGCCAGACGCCGGTGTCTATGATTCTGACGGGCACCTCGCGTTTCGTCAGGGAAAGCGCGGCGAAAAGGCCAACCGGGCCGGCGCCGGAGATGAGGACTTCAGGGTGTTTGTCGGTGAACATGAGCGTTCCTCAAACCACTGCTACCCGTATTCTAGACCTGAATATCGGAGTTTGATCCGCTTTCTTTACGAGAGACGGAGGATTGGGAGGCGGAGGGGGCTAGCCGCTGCGGGCGGGGCTTGTTACGCTTTGCGATAGCGAAGCCACTGCCTGCACGCCGAGCTACGAAGGCGCGGGCTGGAGCCGGAGTTACGGCTATGACCGGTACGGCAACCAGTGGGTGAGCGCGTCACCTGGATTGACACCGTCGAGCTTCACGCCGCAGTCGCAGAGTTGGATCGACACGGCCAACAACCGGCTGACGAACGCGTCGTTGCCGATCCAGCATGACAATGCGGGGCAGATGACGAAGATCGGAGGCCTGGACTGGGAATACGATGGTGAGGGGAAGATCAAGAAGAGCACACTGAACAGCATCGTGACGACGATGTCCTACGATGGCGAGGGCAACCGGGTGAAGAAGCAGACGGGAACGCGGACGACGACGATGGTGTATGGGGTGTCGGGGCAACTGGTGGAGGAGTACGACACGGCGCCGGCGACCGAGACGGACGTGCGGTACCTTGCAGCCGATCACCTGGGGAGCACACGGATGGTGTTTAACCAGAGCGGGACGGCGACGGCGTGCCTGGACTATGTGCCGTTCGGGGAGCAGATCCCGCAGGGGATGAATGGCCGGAGCGGCGCGTGCTGGGCGAACGCCAATGAGCCGCGGCAGAAGTTTACGGGCAAAGAACGGGATGCCGAGACGGGCCTCGACTACTTCCTTGCGCGGTACTACAGCGGGGCGATGGGGAGGTTTACGACGGTCGATCCATTGATGGCGAGCGCCGATCCGGCTATCCCGCAATCCTGGAACCGATATAGCTACGTCCTCAACCGACCATTGACGTTCATAGATCCAACAGGTGAGTTGTGGGTCTCGACCGGAAACATACGAAGTCCATATTCGTGGGTAGATAGGTGTGAAGACGGACAGCAGTGTTACGACACAGTTGCTGCTGTAGTGAATGGGAATCTAGCGATATATGGATCGTTGGACGCACAGGACATCCAAACATTCTATTCGGTAAATGGCCTAATAAATGTCAATCATGTCTCACGACATGGAGATGCCGAGTTCGAAAGTATTCAAACACGCGGGCAAGAGGAGAACTACTTAGCGCCGGCACAGGCAGCCGCTCTCTTTAATGTGGCAGAGGCATACTCTAAGCAGTATTCGAGTGACAACCTACTGGTATTTACAGGAGGGTCCACTGCTGCTGGCGAGTCGGCCATTCAGCCGCGGCAGTCCCACAGAAATGGATTAAATATAGATATGAGATACATGGATGCAAATGGTGCATCTCTCCAGGGTGCAGCAGCATCAGGAAGTGCTGACGTTGGCCGAACACAATTTATCGCGAACGCATTCGCGAGGCAAAATGCCGGCTTGGCTGCGGTTCTCACCGGCACTCCTGAAAGATTTGGGTATGGCCCCCTTTCTCAAGTTACAAGTCAGCGTCACCGAAACCACATGCACTTCCAGAGAACATACCCACCTCGACCGAGAGTGAGGCGCTAATGAATAATGACTTCTGGCATTGCTTGGATCTAGAAGAGTGTTTACGGATATCCGCGATGTTAGTGCTTCGCTGTTGCCTTGCGGCTCTAACCTCAGTAAGCACTGCAGTATTTGCAGCTGACGAAGCGGCTGTATGGATTCCAAAGGAGGTCTCAGATTGTCTCCGACAATCCGGAGGCGATGATAGCCGAATTTTAATTAATCTAAATCCGTTCTATTTGCGCGGGGATTTCGACGGAGACCGGCGAGTAGATCTTGCAATCGGCATAAGGGGGCAGACTGGGCGAGACAGCGGCATACTGTTCTGTAACGCAGATGGCAGCATTCATACTATTGGGCAGGCCAGGCTGCACAAAGCCCGTTCTAGTCCAGGATTCTCAGAAAATGTCTTTCCGGCAGACTGGCAAGTCTTGAGCCGGTCCGCCGCGCTGGCAGAGCGCAAAGAGAATCTGCGTTTGCCACCAGTCTTGAGTGGGATTCGTGGAGAGGGTGTCTTGCTCATCTGGAGGGATGAGGCAGCGATAGTGTACTGGAACGGTGCGGGATACAGGTTCTCTGGTCTCTACCAGTGAACACTGACGTGGAGGAGATGCCGGTGTGACCGTGGGTGCGTTAGGTGTCCAATGTGCACCCCATCGGTACGTAGGCTACGACCTGCTGGATCGCGCCAGATCACGGACGCAGACGGTGAGCTATCAGCACACGGCCACGTACAAGCCGGCGGGTTTGTGGACGGAGACCTATCATAGCGGGCGTGTGATCACCTATGGCCGGGACGCGGTGGGACGGGTGACGGGGGTGTCCGGGGTGAAGGGCGGGCAGGCGAGGACGTATCTGTCGTCGGCCAGCTATGCGCCGCACGGCGCGCCGTCGTCGCTGAGCTTCGGCAACGGCCAGACCGAGACGTGGACCTGGAACTACCGCTTGCAGCCGGCCTCGATTGCTCGTGGCTCGGCGCTGTCGCTGACCTACTATTACTGCCCGTCGCAAGGGACGGTATGCGCGACCAACAATGGGAGCATGGTGAGCCAGACGATCGGCCACGTGGGAGTGGCGCAGACTTACGGGTATGACGCCCGAGGCCGCACGCTCAGTGTCACCCCGCCCGGGAACTCCGGGTCCACCACCTGGTTAACGCCAGCGCACATCACTTGCCCGCCCAAGAAAAGTGAACCGGCAGCCCTTCCCCCCTCATGCCGTTCACACCAATCTTCCACCGCAAAATCAATAACTTAACCCAAAACCCCTTGCGCCCTCGTCGTATACTCATTCCCTTGACCCGGCCCTGCGGGGAGCGCCGCGAAATCGGTCTCCCCCAGGTGTCCGAAAATGGGACTAGGTTCGTTTCGTAAGGCGGCACTTCGCCGTGGGCGCGGTTCGCCTACTGGCGGTACTTCTTGCGGAGCTCGTCCGTGATGGGGCCGACTTCGATCTTGCGGAACAGGATCTCGGCGCCCTCGCTCTGGATCAGGATTTTGCCCGCGCTCTGCGAGAGGCCGGTGATCACGTTCACGACCTTGCCGTTGACGATGTTCGTCAGGGTGTCGCCGTCGCAGATGGCTTCGGAGACGTTCCACTGACCCATGGGGCTTTCGACGTCCTGCTTGCCGCGGAAGCCGAGCGTGTCCTGCCAGTCGGGGTCGCGGCCGTACCAGTTGATGCGCTTGCGGTCGGTGGTGATCTTCTTGCCGCCCTTCTGCCAGTAAACCTGGCCGTTGGGCTCCTCGCGGACTTCGGCGCTGCCGGAGGTGCGGCCTTCGCCTTCGACGAAGATGACGTCGCCGGTGCCGCCCTCGATGATCTGATACTCGATGGACTGGAGCCAGAAGCCGCGCTTGCCGCCGGAGTCGGGGCCGGTGCCGTGCAGCAGGATGCCGCTGTCGCGGGTCTTGGTCGCGCGGTTGCCGTAGGCCTTGCCGCCCCATTTCCATTCCACGCGGAGGTGGTAGTTCTTGAAGGCGTCGCGGGTGGTGACGCCGCCCCATTCCTCGCCGGAGATGCGCAACATGCCGTCCTTCACGGTGAAGACGCCCAGGGGGTCCTGGTACATGTTGGTCTGGAGGAATGTGTAGAAGTTCGTCAGGTCCTTGCCGTTGAAAAGCTGGACCGGTTTAGTCGGCTGGATGGGTTCCTGCCCGAAGGCGCAGGTCAATCCCGCGGTGAGGCCAGCGGTGAGAAGGAGGGAAGCGAGTCGCATGTTCAGAAGCTCAAAACGAGATGCCAAATGTAAGTGTAGGCGAGGGCATCCAGATCTTGCCAGACACGGCGGCAGAGATCGGGATCGCCGGGGATCGAGCGAATCTCCTTCAGGCGCTGCTCCCAGGGGTAGCAGACACCGGCGGGGACGCGGCCCTGGGGCAGCGGCGGCGCGGCGGGACGCGAACCGGGCGGCGGCGGAGGCGGATCGGCGCATGGCGTGCCGGAGTAAACGCCGTACTCGCGGGTGAAGTCCGTCATGGCGCGGACGTTCTCGATGCGGGCGTCGTTCTGCATGATGGCGCTGGCGTCCATGATGTAGCCGCCATTGGGGCCTAGGGCGTCGATCAACTCTCTGCACTTGGCGCGAACCTGGTCCGGCGTGCCGAGCGAGAGGAGCGCATTGGGCACGCCGCCGGAGAGGCAGAAGCGCCCGCCGAGCTTTTCGGCGACCAGCGCCGGGGTGCTGCGGTCGATGTGGAAGACGATGCTGCCGGCCGGGAGTTGCGCGAAGTCGTCGAGATGGGCGTCCCATTTGCCCTCGGCGTAGAACAGGACCTGGTTGCCCTGGGCCCAGAGGGCGTCGACGATAGGCCGGAGGGTGGCCCAGTAGATGTCGCGGAAGTGGTCGTAGGAGATGAAGGGCACGCAGCCCCGGTGCATCCAGATGGGAATGGGGATGAGGCTGGCGGGGTCGGCGGAGGTCAGGGCGACGTGGCCGAGATGCGGCATCAACGCCCGGCACGCGGCAAGCACCTTGTCGGGACACTCCATCAGGTCGAAGGCCAGGCCCAGGTAGCCTCGGAACTTGTCGGCGAGGATGTCGAGCGGCGCTTTCAGCATGCCGCAGATGGCGGAGACGGTGGCGGTGCGGGTCCGCATGGCCTCGATCTGAGGACCGAACGCCTGGAAGTAGTTCGCCATCGCCCACGTGCTTCGGACCAGGGCCAGGTTGTGGCGGTAGCTCGCGGGAGCGCCCTGGGGAGAGAGTTCCGACGCGACGCGAGGCAGCCAGACGTCGTAGAGGAAGCGGACGGGGTCGTCGATCAGCTCGTCGTATTCTTCGCGCTGCATCCAGGCGCGGTCGTGCTCGGGCTCACGGTACTGGAAGGCGACATCGGGGCCGACGTCGATGCCGGGGATGGCGTAGTAGCGCAGCCCGGCCGCCTGGCTGAGGCCCGTCCAGACGTAGACCATGTTGGGGACGGCGGCATCCCAGTCGAAGCCCTCGCAGGTTCTCAGCACCGCGTCGAAAGCGGTCTGGTAGTCGTGGGTCACCTGCTGGCAGGTGTAGCCGGCGTAGGCGGCGGTGAACTCCGCGGCGAAGGGGCGCAGGGGGACGCGGTCCGGTTTGCCGCCGCGCATGGCCGTGACGTAGCGGTGCAGGCGCTGGGCGTAGATCTCGCTGTTGTCGATGGGCATCGGGTTAAGGACTTACAGGTCCGGTATAAGGAATATCGCAGGAGCGCGGGCCGGGCAAGTGCGATTGAGATCGAAAGGGCTTTTCACGCGGATTTTGCAGGCGTATGCTTTGGTCGAATTCAAGGCATGGGAGGACGAAAGCCATGCTGAAGACCTTGCTCCGAATCTCTCCGGTGCTCCTTTGGGCCGCACTGGGCCTGAGCGTCCAGCCCGGCAACCTGACCGGCGACTGGCACCTGAACGTCGAAAAGTCGAAATGGGGCCAGATGCGGAAGCCGCACAGCGTGACGCTGCACATCGAGCACAAGGACCCTCAACTGCACTACCACGGCGAGGTGACCTACGCGAACGAAGATTCGCGAGAGTTCGCCTTCGACGGCGCGTTCGACGGCAAGCCGTACGAGATGTCCCGTTCGTTCGGCAGCGGAAAGATCGTGCTGAAGCGCCTCGACCTGTGGACGTTCGAATCCGTCATGAAAAGCGACGACGGACAGTACGTGGAGACGGCGAAGACCAGCCTGTCCCAGGACGGCCGGACGATGACGCGGAGGCTGGAACTCCGTTCGCCCGAGGGTACGAAGAGTTGGACTGAGGTGTACGAGAAGAAGTAGCCGCTACTTCGCCCCGACGGCCCAGAGGTGGTGCTGCGTGCGGATGAAGAGAGTGCCGTCGCTGATGGCGGGCGTGGCCATGATCGGCTCGTTCATCGCATTTCGGGCGGCGATGGAGAACGTCTCGCCGGCCTTGATGACGAAGACGTCGCCGTCTTCGCTGGGCAGGTAGATCAGCCCGTTGGAACTCACGGGAGAGGCGCTGAAGCCGGACCCGGCGTGCGGGATGCGCTCGCGGTAAATTTCGGTGCCGTCGGTGAGTCGATAGGCGTCGAAGATGCCGGCGTTGCCCAGGACGTAGAGGATTCCGTTGAGGATCAGAGGCGTCGGCATATACGAGCCGCGCTGCGTCTTGGTCCACAGCACCTTGCCGCTCGAATCGAGCGCGAAGATGGGGGCCTCGGGGCGGCGTCCGGAACAGACGACGATCGTGTTCCCGGAAAACACGGGCGTCGGAGCGGTGATCTTCGATGAGCCGGTGACGGCCCACAGTTGCTTGCCGTCCTTCAGCGAGTAACCGCGGATCGCGTTCGATCCGTTGGTGACAATGAGTTCGTTTCCGCTTTTTCCGGCGACGGTGGGCGTGCCCCACGAGGGGAGTTCATCCCTTTCTGTTTGCCAGAGGGTCTTCCCACTGGCGAGATCGAGCGCGATGAGGAACGAGCCCTTCTGCTGATCGCACTGAACGATCACCTTGCCGTCGTAGAGGGTCGGAGAGCTGGCGGAGCCCCATTCGTACTCAGGAGCGTCGTAGGCGCCGACATCCAGCCGGCCCAGGTCGCGGGACCAGAGGGGCTCGCCGTTCACGGTGAAGGCATGGATCCCGTTCGACCCGAAGTACGCGACCACCACCTTGCCATCGGTCGCGGGCGTCGCATTCGCGTAGGTCGATTTGATGTGCCGCTTCTCCTTCGGCGTGCCTTCGAAGGCGGTCCTTTGCCAAAGGACTTTGCCCGTGCGGCGGTCCAGGCACAGCAGGACGAACTTGTGGACCGACTTGTCTTCGGACGCCGTGCCAGCGCCGTAGAGGCCGGGCTTGAAGGTGGCCTTCGGGTCCTGCGATAGAGCGGTGGTCAGGAAGATACGGTCGCCCGTGACGATGGGGCTGGAATGGGCCAGTCCGGGAATCGGCGTCTTCCAGCGGATGTTCGTGCCCTTGGCGATGTCCCATGTTTCAGGGAGAGCGGGGCCGGTGGCGACTCCCGCGGCATCTCTGCCGCGAAACGACGGCCACTCGGCGGCGAGCGCCGTGCAGAAGACCAGGCAAGTAAGAAGCAGTCGCATCGGAAGCCCCTCCGAGGATCGTGTCTAACGAATATACTCTTACGAGATCATCTCACTTGCCCCTGTGCCAGGGTCCACGAAGAGAGGAACCATGAACCGACGTCAGTTTCTGTCTACAAGCGCGATGAGCGCGTTGATGGCCGATTCGTTGGCCTTTGCCCAGGAGAAGCCCAAGCGGGTTGGCCTGATCGGGAGCGGCTGGTACGGCAAGGCCGACCTGCTCCGGCTGATCCAGGTGTCGCCGGTTGAGGTGGTTTCCCTCTGCGACGTGGACAAGCGGATGGTGGCCGAAGCGGCGGACATCGTCGCAGGGCGGCAGAAGTCCGGGAAGAAGCCACGGACCTACGGCGATTACCGCGAGATGCTGAAGGAGCGTGATCTCGACATGGTGCTGGTGGCGACGCCGGACCACTGGCACGCATTGGCGGCGATCGAGGCGATGAAGGCGGGCGCGGATCTCTATCTGCAGAAGCCGATCAGCGTGGATATCACGGAGGGCCAGGCGATTCTGGCTGCGGCACGGAAATACAAGCGCGTGGTGCAGGTGGGGACGCAGCGGCGCAGCACGCCGCACCTGATTGAAGCCCGCGACCAGGTCATCCGGGAAGGGAAGCTGGGCAAGGTCGGCGTTGTGGAGGTCTACTGCTACTACCACATGCGCGCCAACTCGAATCCCCCGGATGCGACGCCGCCCGACTACCTCGACTACGAAATGTGGACCGGCCCGGCGCCGATGCGTCCGTACAACGAGCTGGTACACCCTCGGCGTTGGCGCGCTTACATGGAGTACGGCAACGGCATCGTTGGCGACATGTGCATCCACATGCTCGACATGGTGCGGTGGATGCTGGATCTCGGCTGGCCGAAGAGCGTCTACTCGACCGGCGGAATTCTGGTGCAGAAGAACAGCCGGGCGAACATCAGCGACACGCAGACGGCCACGTTCGACTTCGGCGACATCAAGGTGATCTGGAACCACCGCACCTACGGCGCTCCCGCCGACGAGAAGTACCCGTGGGGAGCAACGATCTACGGCGACAAGGGTACGCTGAAGGCCGGCGTCTTCGGCTACGACTACATCCCGATGGCGAAGGGTGAGCAGCCGGTCCACAAGGACGTCACGTACGAATACGAGCAGTACCCCGAAGACCGCACGGAAAAGGACTTGGAGCGGCACGTGGCACCGGCGATCCGCGGACACATGAAAGATCTGCTGGCTTGCACGGTGACGCGCGGCAAACCCGTGGCGGACATCGAGCAGGGATACATTTCAACTGCAAGCTGCATTCTGGCGAATCTCTCGATGCAGCTCGGCGGCCGCACGCTGGTCTGGGACGAGGCTAAGGGTATAATCGCCAACGACCCCACCGCCAACAAGCTGCTGGCGCGTCCCTACCGCAAGCCCTGGGTGCACCCGGATCCGAAGACCGTCTAGGACGGCCAGGCGCGCATCGCCAGTCGCGCCACGCGGCGCAACTCCGCGCGGGTTGCGCCTCCCGCGGCCTGCACTCCGAGGCCTCGGATCACGGTAACCAGGTAGCGGGCGAGATCGGCGGGACTGGTCTCCGGAGACAGGTCGCCCTCGGCCTGCGCACGCTTCAGACGGCGGCGGATGGCCTGTTCGCTGTCGTTCCGGCGAGTGGCGAGTTCATGCTGGATACCTTCTGACTCCTTGGCGCCTGCGAGCGCCCCGGTGACCATCAGGCATCCGTGTGGATTGTGCGGGCTGGTCGTGTTCTCCACGGCACTTTGCAGAAGCTTTTCCGCCATCTCGCGGGCGGTGGGGGCGGCGAGGGCGGCGCGAGCGGGGGCGCCCGCGACTTTCTCGTAGCGGTCAAGGGCCTGGCGGAAGAGAGATTCCTTGTCGCCGAACGCGGCGTAGAGGCTAGGCTTGTTGATGCCCATCGCCTCGGTCAGGTCAGACAGGGATGCGCCCTCATAGCCGTGGCGCCAAAAGACCTTCATGGCGGCATCGAGCGCCTGCTCCCGGTCAAAGGAACAGGGGCGGCCCCTGGGTTTGGTCGGCTTCATGGCCTACCTCCACTCCGATTGTAACAATTATGTACCGACCGGTAAAAATACCTGCATCCGTTTGGCGGCGCGCGATATCTATACCGACGAGTACAAAACTCAGGCAAGGAGCAATCAAAATGTCGAAGAGACTACAGGGAAAGGCCGCGCTGGTCACGGGCGGCTCGCGTGGAATCGGGGCGGCGATCGCCCGGCGGCTGGCGGACGAGGGCGCCGATGTGGCGATCAGCTACAACGCATCTTCGGGCAAGGCGGAGGGCCTGGCGAAGGAGCTTACAGCGAAGGGAGTGAGGGCGATTGCGATTCAGGCCGACCAGGCGGATGCCGCGCAGGTGTCCGGACTGGTGAAGCAGACCGCGGCGCAGTTCGGGCGCCTGGACATTCTCGTGAATAACGCGGGCGTGGCGGTTGGCGGCGCGGTGGATGCGGCGGATTTGGACGCCGAACAGCTCGGACGGCAATATGCTATCAACGTCGCCGGTGTGGTCGAGGCCGTCCGGACCGCCGCGAAACTGCTTCCCGAAGGCGGGCGGATCATCACCATCGGATCGTCTCTGGGCGAGCGTGTCCCGTATGCGGGCTATGCGGACTATTCGGCCACAAAGGCTGCCGTGGCCGTGTACAGCCAGGGCTGGGCACGAGACCTGGGCAAACGCGGGATCACCGTCAACACCGTTCAGCCCGGCCCAATCGACACCGAAATGAATCCGGACAACACGGAGCTTGCCGCGGTATTGAAGGTGAATACAGCGCTTGGCCGCTACGGGCGCCCGGAGGAGGTGGCGGCAGCCGTCGCGTTTCTGGCGAGTCCCGAGGCCTCCTACATCACCGGCACGACGCTGACCGTGGACGGCGGGCACAACGCCTGACGTTTGGATGAGAGCGTGGCCGGTCAGGACTCGAAGCGGCCGCGCCACGCCCAGAGTCCGAGCGCGGGGTTGGAGATGTAGAAAACCTCCTCGCCATCGACAGTGTTTGGTCCGTCAACAAGCTTTGCCGGATCGTACTTGCGCAGCATATCGCCGAGAGGCGCGTAGGCAAAGTTCACGCTCTCGACTTCTTCGCGAGTCAGGTGGCCCGGGCAGTATGTGATCTTGAAGCGGCCTTCCGAAGATCCGTGAATGAGGTGGGCCGCCGCGCCGAGGCTCCCCGCGAGGTCGGCGTTGTTGCGCACGTCTTCGAGAACGCGCGGCGCGCCGACATAGCCGTACTTGCGGATCATGCGGTCAATCGTTTTGTCTTCGCCAAACTCTTTGACTCCGGGGGCGAGCACGATGAGTTCCGCATCGTCAGCCAAGGCCATTCGGGTGCGATAGACGCTCTTATTGCCGAGCCACGTGGAGCGGAATTCGCTGGGGTCGAGGAAGACGACGGCCTTGCGAATCTGTGTCTCCAGCATCTGGAAGTTGACCTTAAGACTGAGGTCGGCGGCCTTCGTGAAGCACTCCATGTCGTCGCCGATGTAGAGGCCGCGCGTCGCCAGCCGGCCGTCGCCATTCTTCGAGATGACGGTGTGGATGTAGGCGATTGGCAGATGCGCGGCGAAGTGTTCGGAGGCGTAGTTCAGCACTCGCCGTACGGGAGTATCGGCGCGGCCCATCATGCGTTCCATGCCGTACACGGCTCCGAGATAGTGACTCTTGTTGATACCTTCCGAGCCGCCGGTGCCGACGAACACGTTCTTGTTGTAGTTGGCCATGCCGATGACTTCGTGCGGCACAACCTGGCCGATGGAAAGGATCAGATCGAAGCCGCCCTCGGCGATGAGTTTGTCCACCTGGGCGGGCCAGGTGAAGTCGAGCGCTCCTTCGGAGACCTGCCGGATGAACTCGGCCGGCACCTCGCCCAGCGTGACGATGCCATTTCGCCAGTCGTGCACGTGAAACAGCGAGCGCGGCATGTCGCCGAACATCTCCTGAATCTCATGCTCAGACATGGGCGTGTGCGTGCCGATGGCGGGCAGCACAGCGTGAAGGCGCGGACCATAGTATTCGTAAATCAGCCGAGTGATCTCGCCGGCTCGCGAATGGAAGCGGGTGATGTCAGGCGGCAGCGCGAGGACTTTCTGGCGGGGTCCCAGCTTGTCGAGGGCGCTGAACAATTGCTGGCGCAACTCGCCGGAAGTCAGGTCGGTTTCCGGTGATCCGGCTCCAAAATACAGGCTCATGGCTTCGATTTCGAGTTTACCAGCCGGAGCGAGGGTGGGCTCCGCGAACTATCCTGGAAGCAGAGTGATTTTCCAGACTCTCTTCCTGTTCGCCATGGCTTCCGGCGGGTTCTCAGGCTGCGTTCCGGCGCGATGGGATTCCGCCGAGCCGAAGTCGTTGGAGTTGCTTCACGGCACACCGATCAACTGCCTGCTGATCGAGAAGGGGCAGTGGGATGCCGGGTTTCTCGAGGCGGCGAAGGGAGCGAATCTACGGCTGCTGGCCGTGGTCCACTCAGCCGAGGAGGCCGCGAGGGCTGAGGCGCTCCCGGTGGATGCCCTGGTTGTCGAGAACGACCTGAGTCTGACTTCCGCAAAGAAGCCCGTATTACGGCTGCCGGTGCGTGTGCGCATGAACCTGGCGGCGCCGGGCGAAATCGCCGGGACATCACAAGGGCTTTGGCCCGGCATCCATGTCGAGAAGGATGGTGCCGTCGTCGCCGCGCCGACAGGTGCGCCCTGGATTGACACCAACGCTGGATTTCTGCGTTTTCTTCGCTCCAGCGTCCCGAAGGAGACGGCGGTGTGGATGGCAAATCGGCCGCCGAACGGAGAAGTGCTCAGCGGCCGTCGTTATGTGCAGGCCATTGGTGATGCCGCGATGACCGGCGCGCGTTGGGTGGTGGCTCTCGACCCCGCGTTGCGCGACACGCTGATTCAAGGCAACGGGAAGGCGCTCAATGACTGGAAGCAGATCACGGCCGCGCTGGATTTCTACGAAAAGAACAAGGAGTACTGGCAGTGGCCCGACCATAGTTCTCTGGCGTTGCTGCAAGATTCGAACTCCGGCGCGCTGTACAGCGGCGGGTTCCTCGACATGATGGGCGCGCGCCACATTCCTGCGTCGATTGTTCCGACCGGAAAGCTGATGGAGCGCGATGCGGAGGGTGTCCGGCTGCTGCTGAACATCGATCCATCGTCGCTGAGCGATGCGCAAAAGGAAAAGGTTCGGTCCGTGGCGCGCGGCGGAGCGATGGTCGTGAATGGCCCGCCGGGTTGGAAGCTCTCGTTGGCGGAAGGCGAATCGATCACATTCACGAAGGAACAGGTGAAGCAGCTCGACGAAGCATGGAAGGAGATCAACGGGCTGGTCGGCAGACGCAATTTTGGCGTGCGAGTCTTCGGCGCACCGAGCATGCTGTCGAATCTGAAGGCGTCGCCTGACGGCAAACGCCTGGCGATCCACCTGGTGAACTACTCTGATTACCCTGTCGAAGCCATCAGTCTTCACCTTGACGGCAA
This sequence comes from Bryobacteraceae bacterium, assembly GCA_050789245.1. Taxonomy (GTDB): domain Bacteria; phylum Acidobacteriota; class Terriglobia; order Bryobacterales; family Bryobacteraceae; genus PNKE01. Next base: position 17,724 of record JBOZRR010000018.1, read on the forward strand.
ATTCACGCGGGCCCGGCTGTTGACACCGCAAGGCGAGCGTACCGCCGACGTTTACCCGATCGAGGAAGGTACCGGAGTGGACATCAACAAGATCGTCGACGTCGGTATCGTGATTGTCGAGTAGTCTCCCTGTTTAGCTGAAGCGCACGCGGGCGTCCTTAATCGGCACGCCGCGGACGTCGATCTTGTCGAGATCGGCCGTGCCCAGACCGAGCGACTCGGCGAGTAGCAGGGTGTTGTCGCCCTTGTCGAAGGGATGCGTGCCCTTCGGAGCGCGCGGATCGTAGCCCATCAGCGCCGTGCCGACGGTGTCCGTCGTGACGGCGTTCGTCCCCAGTATCAGCAGCCCAGGCTGCATATGGCGCAGCCCGCGAATCCACGGCCCTTCGCCGCCGGCGATGGTTTCGATGCCGTCGATGAAGGAGATGCCGATCGGCCGCGCGGCATTCAGTTCGGCCGTGATGCGCGGCATTCGGTAACCCTGGTCGCGGCTCGATGTGGGGTCGATCTCGCCAGGCGCGGACTTGGACGGTTGGCGCTTGCCCACATGGCATGTCTCATCGCGCCCTTTTGTGGGATTCTCGTTCGGCTCGTCAATGCCGGCATCGTTGCCGTAGATTGACGCCGGCGTGATGCCAAAGATGTTCTTCATCGCCAGCGTGATGCCGCAGGTGTCGTGGTTCTTGAGCTTCGCCATCGACACGAGCACGTCGGTTTCTTCGTACGCGGGATGCAGGTCGTAGGCGGGATAGATCAGGCCCCTGCCCGGCACTTTGAATCGCGAGTACTGCTTCGCCCTACCCAGCGCATTGGTGTTGACCAGCTCGATGTCGGGCGCAATGCCCTTCAGTCCACGAACGTTCCAGCCGGATTCGAGGAGATACTCATCGAGCGGTCCGGCGGTGGCCCAGCAACTCTCGACGAACCGAATGCGGCGCGCGCCGGCTTCGCGCAGCAGGTGGGCCATGGCCATGGCCGTGCGCGGGTGCGTGTAGTGCGTTACGCCGAGCGGTCTGCCCTGCATGCGGAGCGCCGGGCTGCCGGTCAGGTTCAATTTGACGGTGACGGTCTTGTTTCGGACAAGCGGGGCGAGGCCGCCGAGTTGGTCGAACATCCCACGCATGACGGCGGCCAGATCTTCGCTGTACGACTGGCACCGGGCGATGGCCACAGGGGCGGTTGGGGCGGTAGCGGCACGAAGAGCCGCCGCCGTTCCCAGGGCGGCAAGGAGCTCACGTCGGGTCACCATTTCATTTTATCGAATCAGGCTGAGCCGCTCGGGGTAGATTCGGCGCGTATCACTCTGAGACGCACAGAGAAGTTGCTCAGGGCGTGAAACGGTCCAACCGCTTCCCGTCGTCGCAACAGGCCGCGGCGGAGCGGGAGGAGGCTCCGCCGCGGTATTTCGAGAGGCTCCCGTGAAGTTGAAAGGGGATCGCAGAAGCATGCAGGTGGTTGCGGCCAGCACGGACTCAGGTTTTCAGGATGTCCTCGAGTTTGCGCGCATCCAGCGGGTCCGCGCACTCCGGCTTCTCGATGATCTCGATACGGATCCCAACGCATCCGCCGAGGACGTCGAGGCCGATCAACCTTCCCACAATCCCAAAGAAGACTGCTGCTGAACCCCTAGCTCTTCACGCCCAGGCCGCGCAGCACCTTTCTGATACGTTCCAATTCGGACAGGATCTCGGGATTTGCCTGACGTTTTCCCTCGAGTTCAGTCAGGATGGTTTCCGCCTCGCGATATTCGCGAATCGCCGCCCGCCGGTTGCCTTGCGCGAGCAGGATGTCACCGAGCATGGCCTTCGACTCGGCAACTTCGCCGCGCGCCCCCATGTTTGCGGGATCGCGGGTGGCGAGTTCTTCACGCATTGCGAGCGCGGTCCGGATCTCTCGAAGCGCCGCGGCCGGTTGGTTGGCGCGCGAGAGCGCCTGCGCGATGCGATGGTGGGAGCCGGCGAGCATGGATGCGGCCCGCACGTCCTTTGGATCGGAGGCATGCCGCTCGCTGTAGATCGCGATCGCCTCGCGGTAATCCGTGAGCGCCCCTTCGACGAGGCCCTGGTCCAGGCGTACCCGGCCCCTCGCATTCAGCGTGGTGGCCCGCGTCATGCGCAACTGAGGGTACTTGGGGAAACGGGTGATGCCGTTCGTAGTCGCTTGGAGTGCCTCTTCATAGTGTTGAAGGCCCTGAGTCCGATCGCCTTTCCGCACGAGCATCGCGCCCATGCGTAGCGCAGCGAGCGAGTGGGCGCGGTAGTCGGCCGCCGTCGGGCTCGCAGACTTCACGATCTCGCGAGTCAGAGCCAGCGCGGCTTCGCGGTGCTCCAGCACACCTTCCCAATCCGCGACCTGGAACAGGCTGCCGCCCAGTGTGGTGTGCGATGCGGCCAGTTCACGCTTCAGATCGAGGTTGTGCGGGTTCTTCTCGAAGAGTTTGCGCCGGATATCCAACGCCTTGCGGTCGTAGTCGAGACCCGCCTGGAGTTCTCCAGTCACCTTCAGGACACTGCTCAGGCGCGCGTAGACGGTTGCGAGATTCGACGAGTCTTCGTCGGAGGTCGCTGCCGCCAGACGTTCGCGGATGTGCACCGCCTTCCGGTACGACACCAACGCTTCCGCGGAGTCCCCGAGGTTTGGACCGTCCGGCCGTCCCTGCACGTCGCCCATCTTTTCGTAGGCGGCGGCCAGTTCGCGCTGCAATGCGGGATCGTCTCCGGACTCGGCGGCCAGCGAATCCAGATACCGCAGCGCTTCGGCGATCAGCTTCTGGCGAAGGCCGGTGCTGTTCGGGATGGAGGCCAGTGTGTCGTGTTCAATCAGGAACGCGTTCGCCAACTGGCGAACCAGGTTGAACAGCCGAGTGGCTCGGTCCCGCTCCTGCCGGGCTTCCCGCGCCTTGTAGGCCGTGGAGACGACGCCTGCGGCCAGCACGACTACCAGCAGAATCGATGCCGCGAATCCGAAGGTGTGCCGCTGAATGAACTTCTTCGCGCGATAGGCGACCGTGTCCTCGCGTGCGGAGACCGGCAATCCGGTGAGGTAGCGCCGGATGTCCTCGCTGAACTGTTCCACCGATTGATAGCGCCGCGCCGTGTCCTTATGGATCGCCTTGAAGACGATGTTGTCCAGGTCGCCGCGCAGTTCTCGGGCCCGCTCCGGCACAGCTTCGCTCGGCTTCGGCGGCCATTGTTCGCAGACGATTCGCTGCACCTCGGCGTGAGAAGTGACATCCAGCGTGACGGCCTTCCTTTCGGTGAGGATCTCGTAAAGGATGATTCCCATCGAGTAGATGTCCGTCAGCGTGTTCACCTGCCCACCGCGTGCCTGCTCCGGGCTGGCGTACTCCGGCGTGAGCAGCATGACGGCGAGGGTCTGGTTGCCCTCGATCTCAGCCGCTGCCGGCAGCAGGATCTTCGCGATGCCGAAGTCCAGCAGTTTCGGCTCGCCCGCCGTGTTGATCAGGATGTTACCGGGCTTCAGATCGCGGTGGACGATCATGTTCCGATGGGCGTACTCAACCGCTGAACACGCCTTCAGGAACAGGCTCAGCCGTTCCTCGATCGAGATTTCGTGCTGCCTGCAGTACTCAGTGATCGGCAGCCCCTCGATGAACTCCATCACCAGGTACGGTCGTCCATCGGAGGTAGCGCCGCCGTCGAACAAATGCGCGATGTTCGGATGCGTCAGGAAGGCCAGAATTTGGCGTTCATAGCGAAATCGCGCCAGCACGGCGTCGGTGTCCATGCCGCGCTTGACAACTTTGATCGCCACTTCCTGCTGGAATTGATCGTCGTCGCGAACGGCGCGGTATACGGCACCCATCCCGCCGCGACCGATGGGCTCCAGCAGCCGGTATTGACCTACCTTCGACCCGGCAATCGGGTCCTTTTCCATGATCGGCTCGTCGAGGAAGTCGCCCGCTGAATCAGAGGCGGAGAGGAGCGAATCCACTTCGTTGCGAAGCTCAGGGTCGCCTGCGCACGCCGCTTCAAGGTATGCTGTGCGCTCGCAGGCAGGCCTTTCCATGGCCGCGTTGAGAATGTCTTTGATCTGCTGCCAGCGCTCCGGGGTCATGCCTGCGCGCGTGGCGCTGCCGTCCGGCTGAGTTCGCGGAACAGCCAGGCCCGCGCCGAGGCCCATTCGCGCTTCACCGTTGCCGGAGAAACTCCCAATACCTCCGCCGTCTCCTCGATCGACAGCCCCGCGAAGTAGCGCAGTTCAATAATCCGCGACTGCTGCGGATCCATCCGAGTCAGTGTCTCCAGGGCGTCATCGAGCGCGACGAGATCCAGGTCACGCGGGGCCGATGCATCCAGGGCCTCATCGAGCGAAAGCCTGGCGACGCCGGATCCGCGTTTCGCCGCCTGATGGCTGCGTGCGTGGTCCACCAGGATCCGGCGGATCATCTGGGCCGCCACGCCGAAGAAGTGCGCCCGGTTCTGCCACTGCACGCGGTTCTGGTCGATCAGGCGGAGATAGGCCTCGTGAACCAGTGCCGTGCTCTGGAGCGTATGGTTTACGCGCTCACGGCGCAGGTAGCGTCCCGCCAACCGTCGTAGCTCGTCATACACCAACGGCGCGAGCTGCTCCAGCGCCTGATCGTCGCCCTTGCTCCAGTCTGCCAACAGCCGCGTTACGTCCACACTCATGCAGGATGCAGTTTAGCACGCGGGCCATGCGCTCTTAAGGCCTGCCCGGCGTGTGGCAACAAGCCTCGGATCTTGATATTGTTTGCGGGAAGCCCGGCCGGCGAGTGGGGCACGGGCGCTTCGTTTCATCTCGATGGAGAAATCAATGAGCAAGCGCAGTTCTATCGGATCGTGGGCTTACACGATCGGTCCCTACGCGGACCACCCCGTGGATTTCGATACCGTCTGTACCACGCTGAAAAGCCTGGGTTTTGACGGTCTCGAGCTTGGAGCTTTCCCGCCTCATCCCAATCCAGGAAATCCGAATGGCTCCAACGACGCATGGCCCGGAGCGCTTACGGAGAAGAGCCAGCGTGAGGAGTTGAAGGCTCGCATGGCTGGATTCGGTCTCGGCTTCAGCGGGATGGCCGCGAATCTGTGGGGCGAAAAGCTGATCAACACTGACGATCAGTCGAAGTACATCGCCGAGTTCAAGAAGAACTGCGAGTTTGCCAGAGATCTGGGCATCGGCGGCCTGCGCGTGGACAGCGTTCAGCCGCCCACCATCCTTCGCGAAGTCGACTACACGACGGCGCTTCAGCGCGCTGCTTCCACCTGGAAGACCTGCTGCGACATCGCCGCCGACCACGGCCTGAATGTCACATGGGAGTTCGAGCCGGGCTTCGCCTTCAACAAGCCCAGTGATATCGTTCGCGTCCACGATGCCGTCGGTAAGCCAAACTTTGGCATCCTCTACGACACTTGCCACGGCCAAATGGTCGCGGTCCAGGGCTCTCGGCAGGAGGGCGAGAAGGAGACGTTTGGTACTCAGGTGGAGTTTATCCGCCTCCTCAGCGGCCGCATCAACCATCTCCATCTCATCGATTCCGACAACACTTGCCACAAAGACGCCCAGGGGAACGACGAAACTTCCGCGCATCCTCCTTTCGGTCTCGGCTTGCTGAACTTCGACGAGATTGTGCCGGAACTGGTCAAGGCATCTCGTCTGCCCCACGACTGGTGGACCGTGGATCTCTGCTTCTACCCCAACGCCTGGGATGCCACGGCGCAGTGCAAGAAGGCGCTCGACGTGCTGATCGAGCGTTACGGATAAGGAGCAAGTCATGGCGAAAGAACTCCGCATCGCGATGATCGGGTACGGCTTCATGGGCCGTACGCACTCCAACGCTTACAAACGGCTGAACGACTTCTTCCCCTGTGAACACCGGCCCGTCCTCAAGGTCGTTTGTGCTCGCGATGCCGCCAAGGCCAAAGCCTTCGCCGACAACTGGGGCTACGAGCGCGTCGAGACGGACTGGCGAAAGGCCATCGAAGCACCAGACGTCGACCTTGTCGACATCGGCTCGCCGAACGACACGCATTACGAGATCGCGCTTGCCGCCGCAAAGGCCGGCAAGATGGTGCTATGCGAAAAACCGCTCGCGATGGACGTGAAGCAGGCGGAAGAAATGACCCGCGCCGTGGAAGCGGCCGGCGTCCCGAACATGGTCTGGTTCAACTACCGCCGCGTGCCGTCCATCGCGCTCGCCAAGCAACTTGTCGATGAGGGCCGTGTCGGTCAGCCGTTCCACTACCGAGCCACATACCTCCAAGACTGGACGATTTCGCCCGACGTTCCCCAGGGGGGCGCAGGGCTGTGGCGCCTCGATGCAAACGTCGCCGGGTCGGGCGTCACCGGGGACTTGCTTGCGCATTCAATTGACACAGCCATGTGGCTGAACGGGGCCATCGCGCGAGTGACTGCCAAGACTCGCACTTTCGTCACCGAGCGCGTTCACGCCGTGTCCGGCAAGGTCGAGAAAGTCGGCATTGACGATGCGTGCATGTTCCTGGCCGAGTTCGCCAACGGCTCCATGGGCACGTTCGAATCCACGCGTTACGCGCGAGGGCGGAAGAACTTCAACACATTCGAGATGAACGGCGCGGACGGTAGCCTCTACTTCGACCTTGAGGAGCCCGAGTACCTCCAATTCTTCGAGTACAAGCAACTCCAATCAGGCAAGAAGTTGGAATCGCACGTCACCGGCTGGCGCAAGATCCACACGACAAATTCCGAGCACCCCTACATGGGCCGTTACTGGGTTCCGGGAACGTGCATCGGATACGAACACACATTCCTCAACGCGCTGGCCGATTTTGTGATGGCGATTGAACGCGGCGAGCGCACCCAGCCCGACTTCCGCAATGCCCTCCAGACACAGAGAGTCTGCGATGCCGTGCTTGAGTCTGCGCGCTCCGGCAAGTGGGAAGAGACGGGAGTTGAGTTATGAAGGGAGATCAGTCCATGAGCAAAGTTACACGAAGACAGGCGCTGACCGGCGCCACCGCGGGCCTCACCATCGTCAAGCCGGCCACGGCATTCGGATCCCAGGCCAACTCCGCCGTCTCATTCGGCGTCGTCGGCACGGGAGGCCGAGGCCGCTATGTCGGCACATTCATGGCGCAGGACAAGAACGCCCGGCTGGCAGCCATCTGCGACAAGTTCCCCGATCGCATTGACCTCGGCAAGACGCAGATCCCCGGCGGCGACAAAGTCCCCGCCTATCGCGATTTGAACGAACTGCTCGGCAAGCCCGACATCGACGCGGTACTGGTCGCCACGCCCGTCTTCATGCACCCCGAGCACTTCGATCTGGCCGTGAAGTCCGGCAAACACATTTACTGCGAGAAGCCCGCCGGCGCGAACGTCGCGGGCTGCAAGCTGATGCTGCGCGCCGGTGAAAAGGCAAGGAAGGACCGCACCATCCAGTTCGGCTACCAGCAGCGCTTCAGCCCCGAATACCTCACGGCCATGGATTATCTGAAGAACGGCCGCATCGGCGAGATGAAGCTGATGATGAGCTACTGGGTGCTGGGTGGAGTGCCGCCCACCCCGCCTCCGGGTGCGCTAAAGAAGTTCAACGAGCTGACCGAAGAGGAGAAGATCCGCCAATGGGGACGATGGGAAGAGACTTCCGGCGGTCCCATCGTCGAGCAGGACTGCCATGGCGTCGACACCCTGAACTGGTTCGCGATGGACGTCCACCCGTTGAAGGCGTCAGGCTCCGGCGGGCTCCGATACCCGCTCTCCGGCGGCGACTGGAAGACCGACTACCACAACGTCATCTTCAAGTACCCCAACGGACTGGAGGGCTGGCTGATCTCCATCAAGCACACGGCCGGATACCGCGACGTGAAGGAACAGCTCTATGGCTCGAAGGGCATGCTGGAGACGTCCCGCAAATACTACAAGCTGCACGGGCCAGAAGGCGATTGGCGCTACCCCAACGCGGACGACCTGCGCGACCGCAGCCTGATCGAGAAGCGCGATTCGCCGCGTGAGATCACCATCGACGCCGTCGAAGCCTTCTTCAAGTCGATCATCGAGAAGAAACCGTATCACATGTGGAAGTCGTCGGCGGAGAGCACGCTCACAGCCATCATGGGCCGCATGGCGATTCACCAGAACCGCGAAGTCACCTGGGAAGAGATGATGAAGTCCGCGTAGGCTTCACGCTGTTTTTGGGACGGCTCGCCACGAGAGAGTTCAAGTACTCCTCGATGTTGGTGTAGCCGTCCCCGTCCCGATCACCCGCCGCGTCAGCCTCGTCCCTCGGATTCAACCCGATCCGAACCTCCCACTCATCCGGCATTCCGTCGCGATCCGTATCCACCGGAGGCCGCGCGCTTCGATACTCAGGCCATCCGCCCACTTCCCATTGCGAATCGATATGCGCTCCCGTACCTTGCTGCACGTCCCGGACGATGCGCGCATCGACGGCATCGCGCCTCGGCAAAGTTGCCCCCGCGCCCGCCAGAACCGCTTGCAGGGCTTCCGCAGCGGAGCTGGTCTTCACGGTTGGAGCCGGGAAGGGCTTCTCCACTGTCACCGCGCCTCCGCGATCAAACGGCTTCTGGTCCGCCGGCCAATTGCCCTCCAAATAGAACTCGAGCGCCGCTCTGTCGGTTGGCCGGAACAGTGCTGCGTCCTTCGCCGTGTTCGCACCGGGCTTGTGATAGTTCGCCACGTAATTCGCCTGGAAGCGGTCGCCCGCAATCGACGATCCGCCCGGGTTGTACACCACATTGTTGCGGACATCGAAGACGGGGAAGGGAGGTCTGGCGTAGTTGTCGCCCAGTCTGGGGTTCCGTCCAGAATTGTGCGCCCATAAGTTGTGATGGAGGGTGAGCCCGCCCACCGCCCGCACCAGCGAGCCGTACCCGTGCGCGCCCTTCTGATGGACACTGCGATTTAGCCCCTCCGCGACGATCGACCACTGCACGGTCACATCCGAGATCCCGCCGCTCGGTGAGAGGTTCTCATCCACGCCCCAGCTCACGGAACAATGGTCCACCACGACGCTGCGGCTCGACCCGCCGATCGCGATTCCATCCACCTCCTGCCCCGACACGTCTCCCGGCCGTACGCGCAGGTAGCGAAGCACAACGTCATGCGTATCGACGGCGATTCCGAATCGCCGCAGCGCGATACCGTCACCGGGGGCCGATTGGCCGGCTACAGTCAGGAATGGTTTTGTCACGCGAATCGGCGACGCCAGGTCGATCAGCCCCGAAACGCGAAATACGACGATCCTTGGTCCTTCCGCTTCCAAAGCTGCCCGCAGGCTCCCAGGTCCGGCGTCGTTGAGATTGGAGACGATCAGCACCCGGCCGCCTCTCCCGCCCGGTGTCGTTGCACCAAACCCTTCAGCCCCTGGGAATGGGGGGATCTCCGCCGCTTGCGCCGCAAGCGCCGTCAATATTAGCCAAAGTGCCGTCATCGTGCGTTGCCGTGAACATATCACGGTTCCCGGTTTTCCGATGGCATCCGGGCACCTAACACGCAATAATGGAGGTGAAACTCCTGATTAGCGCCGGAGCAACAAGATGCGCCAAAAACTCTCCGTCAAACTCATCCTTTCGCTGACGGTGATTGTGGTCATCATCAAGTCGCTTTTCGGATTCGTCTACCTCAAGACCCAGCAACGTCATCTCGTCGAAACCATGATCCTCGGCGCGGACCAGCTCTCGAAGAGCATCACCAGCGCCACCTGGCAGGCGATGCTCGACGACCACCGCGAAACGGCGTACGACATCATGTCCAAGATTGCGGAGAAGCAGGGCGTCGATCGTATCCGGATCTACAACGGAGCGGGTGAGCTCACGTTCTCCACGCGAACGGAAGATCGAGGACTGAAGCGATTCCTCCAGGAGCCGCCCTGCAACACCTGCCACAGTCAAGGCGCCATCAAAGAGACGCTTACCGTCGAGAGCCGGGCCCGGATGAGCACCTCTCCAGAAGGCTTCCGCACGCTCAACATGGTGACGCCGATTTATAACGAGCCTGCCTGCAGCCAGGCCGCTTGTCACGCACACCCATCCTCCGTGAAGGTCCTCGGCGTCCTCGACGTCGCCCTGCGGACCGATCCGCTCGCCGATGAGGAAGCTTCCGTCAAGTGGCAGACAGCCCTCTCCACATTCGTCCAGATCGTACTCGTGGCGCTCTGCATCATCTTCTTCACGCGCTTCTTCGTTACGCGTCCTATCGACGAGCTCATCGCGGGCACCAAGGCTGTCAGCGCCATGGATCTCGACCATCCGATCGAAATCAAACACCGCAGCGAGGAGATGGACGAGCTTGTGACGAGCTTCAACGTCATGCGTGACCGGCTGGGTGACGCGATGCGGGAAATCAATCAATTCACGCAAAGCCTTGAGGACAAGGTTGAGGAGCGCACTCAGCAGTTGAAGGCGGCGCATCAGAAGCTGTTGCACTCTGACCGTTTGGCTTCACTCGGGCAACTTTCCGCCAGCGTGGCGCACGAGATCAACAACCCCGTTTCTGGGGTACTGAACCTGTCGATGCTGTGCCAGCGAATCCTCAAGAACGGCGACCTGCCGTCTGAACGCGTTCCGGAGCTGCGGAATTATCTTGGCCAGATCAGCAAGGAGACGGCACGTGTCGGCCGTATCGTCTCAGACCTGCTTGCGTTCTCGCGCCGCTCGAAGCCGATGCGCTCCACTGTCGACATGAATCGCATCGTCAAGTCCACCGTGTCTTTGGTGGAACACAAGCTGAAGCTCTGCGAGGCGGGGATCGTTTTCCATCTCCAGCCGGACCTGCCACAGATTCATTGCGATGCCTCCCAGATCCAACAAGTTGTCCTCAACCTTGTGCTGAACGCTGCGGAGGCCATCCAGCCTTCCGGTGGGGGAAAGGTTGTCGTGACCACCCGCCTCGCGGCGAGCCGGGATGCCGTGGAGTTGATAGTGGAGGACAACGGAGAGGGCATCCCGAAGGAGAACGTCAGTAAGATCTTCGATCCCTTCTTCACCTCTAAGCCGGAAGGCAAGGGGGTGGGACTCGGGCTGGCAGTGCTTTACGGAATTGTGAAGGCGCACGATGGCGAAGTGGATGTGAAGAGCAATGCGGGCCAAGGGGCCACGTTCACAGTGACACTGCCGCTTGCCCCGGCGGCGCAACCGGAGGAGCCGGCACTCCACGGCTAACCGCAGGTGAGGCTGGCATGCATCGTGTCCTTCGGCGAACAGGATGAGGAGATTCTCCAGGAGATGGAGTCCGTGCTCCGTCAGGAATTGAGCTTTCAAGTTCGCCGCCTGGCGAACTGCGTTCCACCGGCAAGGGCCTTCGATGTTGATCGGAACCAATGGGGCGCGGTCGAATTCATGAAGGATCTGCTGAAAGTTCGGCCAAGCGGCGCCATTCGCATTCTCGGCGTGACATCGTGCGACCTGTTCATCCCAATGCTCAGCTTTCTCTTCGGCCAGGCACAACTCAACGGCGCCGCGGCCCTGGTCGCCACGGCGCGTCTGCGCCAGGAGTTTTACGGCTTGCCGCCGAACTCTGATCTGCTCAAGGCGCGCGTCCGCAAGGAAACGCTCCACGAATTAGGGCATACCCTGGGGCTGATCCACTGCCCCGACCGGAACTGCGCCATGAGACTTTCCACCAGTCTCGACCAAGTGGATACCAAACTCGACCGCTACTGCCCCTCTTGCGCCCATGCGGCTGGCGTGCGCTTGAAATCACTGAATGAGGAACCGATATGAAATCGCGATGGCAAATCCTGATCGCCGACGATGAGGAGGTGATGGCCGAATCGCTCGCGGCCTGGCTCCGCGAGGATGGCTACACCGTGGACACGGCCGCCTCGGGCCGGGCAGCCGTCACCAAAGCCCGCGAGAACGAATACGCCATTTACTTCATCGATCTCAAGATGCCCGGAGGCATGGACGGCATCGAAACCATGATGGAGATCCGCCGCCTTCAGCCTGAGGCTTCGGTCGTCATCATTACCGCCTACGCCACCGTCGACACCGCCATCACAGCGATGAAGGAGGGCGCGCAGGAGTACATCGTGAAGCCCTGCAACCCCGAGGAGATCTCGCTGCTGGTCGATCGCATCATCAAGATCAAGAACTTGCAGCTCGAGAACCAGATGCTGCGCAAGCGTCTCACGGGCCAGTATGAGTACCGCGACATCGTCACGAAGAACTCGCGCATGCACGCGATTCTCGAGCTTGTCCGGGATGTCGCCAGCTTGCGCTCCACCGTGTTGATCCAGGGAGCCAGCGGCACCGGCAAGGAATTGATCGCCCGGGCGATTCACTACTCGGGCGACCGTGCCGACAAGCCATTCATCGCGGTCTCCTGCGCTTCGCTGGCCGAGACGCTGCTCGAAAGCGAGCTCTTCGGTTACGAGAAGGGCGCATTCACCGGCGCGTCCGCGCAGGCCAAGGGCAAGTTCGAAATTGCCGACGGCGGTACCATCTTCCTCGACGAGATCGGCGACATCTCGCCGAAGCTCCAAGCCGATCTGCTGCGCGTCCTTCAGGAACGCCGCTTCTACCGCGTGGGCGGCAACGCCGAAATCCAGGTGGATGCCCGTGTCATCGCCGCCACCAACAAGAATCTTGCCGAGGAGGTCCGCGACGGGCGCTTCCGTGACGACCTCTACTACCGGCTCAATGTCATCGAAATCCACGTTCCGCCGCTCTGCGACCGCCGCGACGATATTCCCTACCTCGCACGGCACTTCGTCGGACGGCTCTCCTCAGAGATCGGCAAGGAAGTGAGCGGGATCGGTGAAGACGCCTTGAAGCTACTCCTCGACTACGACTGGCCCGGCAACATCCGCGAGCTCGAGAACGCCGTCGAACGCGCAATCGTCACTACTCGAAGCCGGGTGTTGACCGCGGACGATTTCAGCTTCCTGAACCAGACCGCCCGTTCCAACAGTAAGTGGGCCGTGCCGGCCGCCTCCCTGCAGGAGATCGAGAAGATGGCGGTGGAGGCAGCGCTGCAGCGTTCGCAGGGCAATATAAAAGAGGCGGCCGGTGCACTTGGCATCGACCGCTCGACGCTATACGAGAAGATCAAGCGCTACAACATCCAGCGCTAAGCTGCGTCAAGGCTCCAGAAACATTTCGCCACAGACCTTGTCCCAATTGGCCTCTGGTTGCGCCTTTGGCAGGTCCTCCACCAGCACGCCGCCGTCCGCCAGGGATGCCGTCGAGCCCTCAGGTGTCACGAGGATCTGCAGCCGGTCCAACTGTGACCGCACCCACCCGCTGATCTCCGCGCCCTTCAGCAAGTGCGCGGTATTCAGCGTGCCATTCGCGGGCTTCAGCCGGAGGTAGTATCCTTTGTCCGGCCCTCCGGTTTCGACCACTTCACCGCTGACTGGCGCAAGAACCCGCACGGCAACCCCTTCGCGGCTCATCGTCCAACCGCGACCGTTGGCCGTCACGTTCTCGCCCGGCTTCGGTAGATCCACCTTATCCACGCGACCCATCACCCGCCGTGCCAGATCAGTCAAGCCCACGATCACGGTGCCGTCGGATTCCTTCTTCACCCAGGTCTGGCCGCGATGGTAGAGCCGGTCCGCGGGGTAGTCCAGTCCGTAAGTGCTGAGGTCGAACGATGCCGTTGCCGTGGCGTTCGCGAGCTTCGGATTCATCGCGCAATGCCCGCATTCGAATGTGTTGTCGCACTGCCTGTGATCGACGCGACCTGCAAGCTGATGCCGGCACTGACGCTCGCACTCGGGCAAATCATGGAACTCGCTCGCCCAGACAATCCCGTCGATGGCGCCCTTCTTCCGATCCGTGGACCAGCGGCGCAGCGACACCATAAGCGTCACGGCGATCACGGCGAGCACAGAGCCGAACACCGTCAGAAACAGAATGTGGCCAAGCGTCCAATGGAATCCGTCAACGAACGGGAACATCATTCACCTCCAACTCGGCGGTCGCCAGTTCTTTCTCTTGCGGGAACAGGTTTAGATAGCGGTACGACACGGAGTACACGATCACCGCATAAGCAATCACCATGCCGAACACGGCGAACTCAACCCAGTTCGGCATATACGTCATGAACTCGTCGAACGACAGCGTGGGTAGCGCCAGCGTCTGGATCGTCATCACAAACCGGTTCAGAACCACGCCCGTACATGCCAGCACCGCGCCCGCAACGATTGTGCCGCGCTTCATTCGAATGCGCCTCGACAAGAGCATTAGTGCAGGCAGCATGCCGAAGATCACAATCTCCGAGAACAGGATCCATCCGCCGAACGGCTTCCACTCGTAGTACTCCCACGGTGCGAAGCCCATGTTCACCGATGTCGAATTCAGCCAGATCAACGTGTCCACGCTCTTCAGCGCCACATAGGCCGTCAACAGCACGCCGGTCGTCCGGGCCAGAGTCACGTAGACCTGTTCTTTCACCAGCCGCTTGCTGCTGATCTTCTCCACCAGCTTCGTCGTTAGGATGATGAAGCTTGGACCCACTGCCGCGGCCGAGAGTACGAACAGAAAGAATGTCGTGGGCCAGATCGCGAACCCTTCGCGGAACGCGAACGGCCTGCCGCGCATCACGCCGAACAGCCCGCCCAGAGATCCCTGGTGGAAGAACGACAGGAAGCATCCGATTCCGGCGAGCACCGGGATCAGCTTGTGTAACTCCCACTCGAACACCAGGAACGACGGCACCTGCTTCAGCTTCCGGTTCTTCAGCAGGATGGGCACGTACTCGATCGAGAGCACCAGCAAGTAGCACGAAATGCAGAACGTGACCTCCGTCAGCATCGAGTGCACGTTCGGATGCCAGAACGTGAACCACGCGCGCAACGGCTGGCCGACATCCACCGCCAGAACCGCCATCGCGCCGCTGTAGCACAGGAATCCCAGCACCACGGCGCTGCTGATCACCGCCTTCAGCTCTTTCCACTTCAGGATGTAGAGCAGGAAGCCTGAGAAGAACGCGCCTGCGCCGAGCGCGATCACCGCCAGGTCCAGGAAGATCCACAGCCCGAACCCGAAGCGGTTGTCCAGGTTCGTTTCGCCCAACCCGTAACGGAGGCAGAGGTACGTCGCATACACGCCGATGCCCAGCATCACAAACCAGGGCGCCAGCCACACCGAGAACTGTAGAGGGGAGCAACGGTCCAGCCCGCGTGTGATCCAGCCGCGGTCCGCCTGTGCCGCTCCGAGCGAAATCGCTGGTTTCAATGTGCTCGTCGCCATGCTACGACTCCTTCCTATTCGAGCGGTCCGCCAGCTTTCGTACCCACTCGTTCCTGGAGCGGTAGTACACCTTCGGCTTCGTCCCGAGCTTCGCGAGCATCTGGAATGTCCCCGGGTGGCGGATGTGTTCGTTGATCGGGTCCTCTGCGTCGTTGAGGTCGCCGATCAGGATTGCTTGTGTCGGACACGCTCCCATGCACGCCGGCGTGTAGTGGATCCTCTCTTCACCGTCGATCACCGCTTTGTCTTGAGCCTCATGGAACCGTGCGTGGCACAGGTCGCACTTCTCCACCACGCCGCGCATTCTTGGCGCGACGCCAGGATTCAGTGTCTGCTCCATGCCCACGGGCCACTCCGGATCTCTCCAGTTGAAATACCGCGCATGGTACGGGCACGCCGCCATGCAATACCGGCAACCGAAGCAACGCTGCGGCATCTGGTCAACGATGCCCGTTCGCGCATCCAACTCCACCGCCTGCTGCGGGCACACCGATTGGCACGGCGGGTTTTCGCACTGCATGCACATCATCGGGACAAATGCTGTCCTCCGTGCGGGCATTGGAGCGCCGTTCGTTGCCTGGAACACGCGCAGCAGCGTGATGCTCGTCCTCTCAGTCACCTCTGAGGACGGTGGCGCAACATTGTTCTCGGCCGCGCAGGCCACCATACAGGCGCCGCAGCCGCTGCAACGGTCCAGGTCGATCAGCATTCCGTAGCGAAACTTGCGCTCCGGTGTCTTGGCCGCCCTTGCTTTGCCGCTTGCCATGCTCATGACCTCCCAACCCGCGCCCAAGCGTGGCGCCATGTTCCGTTCTCATCCGTCGTAAACAACGCCAGTGCACCTCTCGACGCCTGGTCTTCGATCACTACCTCCACGGCATTGGGCAGCACGGTGTCGTCCACCACCAGGGTCGGCCGCCACTCGCCATGCTCGGATTGGACCTTCACGGAATCGCCGTTCTTCAGCCCGAGTTCACCCGCTGTCAGCGGATGCATCGCCGCGCGACCTCCCGGCCGCCGCAACAGAGACTCGACATCCACCTTGCTCGTCAGCGGCGGCAAGGCTCCGTCTCCGCCAGCCGCAGCCCAGCCGGTCGCGATCAGTGCCAGCGGATACTCCGCCGGCCGGGAGGCGAGTCCGTGGCGGTTCACTGCCGCCAGTAGTTGCTCCATCTCCTCGGGGGACCTCCCTGGGAGCCTCGCAGGCAACTTGCTCTGCGAACCGCATTCATCGGTCCACAAGCCGCCAGCCGACAGCGTCTTCCAACAGTCCTCCGCGGAGGCCACTTCGCTCACCTTCCTGCTCGTGCCGTCCGCCCCGGTTAGCGATCCGCGCTTCGTTGCATGCAGCTTCGCTGCCATGCGTTTCAACTCGTTATCCAGTGCGAATCCGTCGGCCGATTGCACGTCGAGAGCCGCCGCCACGGCCGTCAGAAGTTCGTCGGCTCGCAACGTGCCCTCGGGACGTGTCAGTACCGCCGGTGCCACGGCGTACGACACAGGACTTGCGCTCTCCGACCAATCCTCCATTGGTGCCGGAGTCGCAACCGCTACCTGTGCTCGGGCCGCCAAGCCAGTGTCCCAGGCCGTCAGCGCCACCACTACCGCGTCCTGCGCCAGCTTTCTCTCGATCGCGCTCCAAGGCAGCGCACAACCGGAAACCGCGCGATCCGCAATCAGTACCGCAATGCTGTTGTCGGCCGTGTCGTTTAACGTGCGCACATCCACCGCGGGCGGCGACGCCGCGCGGTTCACTATGCCGCCCTCGCGTCCGACGCTGCCCAGCAGAACATTCACAGCGGCGATCAGCATCTCCGCTTCCGGATCGAGCGGCCCTGACGCGTGATCTCCTCCGCCAACCACGATCGCGGGCGCGCCGTCCGTCAGCGCCACTGCGAGTTCCTTGAAAGTCTCCGGCTTCAGGCCCGTCAAAGCCGCCGCGCGCTCCAGCGGGAACCGCGCCGCCATCGACTCGAACTCCCTCAGCCCTTCCGCCGTGCTCTCCCGGCCCATCAACGCTGACGCGAGCCCCAGCGCGAACGCGCCTTCACTGCCGGGCGTCAGGGGAATGAACCTCTCCGCAAGTTGTGCCTGCCGCGAGTACGTCGACCCCGCATGCAGCACCCGCACCTCGCCCTTGCCCCATCTCCGCAAAAGCGGCGCCGCACCCGGCCATCCGTCCAACAGGGGGGCTCCGACACTCAACACGGTCTTCGTCTGCTCCCAGTCGAAGTGAGGATTCGCCTTCGCATCCGCGCCCAGCGCGCGCACGGCATCCAAAGTGGCCGTTTCCTGGATCGCAGGTGTCACATAGGCGCCATTACCGATCGACGCTGCGAAGCGCCGGTAGATCGACGACATCGCCCGGCCTGGCCGCTCATCCAGCACTGCGACCACCGTGCCCGGCTTCGCTGACTTGCAGGCCTTCGCCACTGCGGCGGCCACTTCTTGGGCCGTTGCGGTCTTACCGTTCAGCTTCGATGCCCGCAGTCTCGATGGGTGCCAAGGAAGCTGATGAGCGCCCATCGCCAGGGCGCACGCTGGACTCACCTTGCCTTCCGCGTCTCGCCGGGGCGCCACGCCGATCGGCCTCGTATCCACGCAGCGCACACCCACGGCGCATCCGCCACGGCACAGTGTGCACACCGTGTTCTTAACCGAGATCGCGCCGGCCTCCGGCGTCGGAATCCACGGCCAGTTCTGCGTCCAAATCGACACGTCGTCCAGCAGCTTCCAGGGCAGGGGAGTGAACGGGAGGGCCGCCACGGACCCGCCGCCCAGCATCAGGATGTCTCTGCGTTTCAGCATGGTTGTCTGTCTCCTAGCGATGGCATCCTAGGCACCCAGCTTCGGCGCCTTCCTGCTCGTGGCACGAGATGCAATCGTCCATCTTCATGCCGCTGTACTCCATCCCCTGATTGCTCACGCGACGCAGCCTCGAGATGCTCTTGCCCCAGATGTCCCGGCTGTACCCGCTCACCGCGTTGTATTCATAAGGCCGCAGCCTGTCGGTCTTGCCGTGCTCACCGTGGCAGCGCTCGCACTTCAGCTCTGCCTTCTTCACGTGAATCGCGTGCGAAAACCTCGCATTGATCGGCTGTCGCGAATAGACCAGCCAGGGAACATTCTTCTCGGGCGTCACGTAAGCCTCCACCAGCTTCTTCTCCGCCGGGGTCTCGCCCAACGGCGCCGCGTGGCAGGTGGCGCAGTTGTCGATCTTCGGGATGCCCGCGAAAGATCCGTCTTCGCGAAAATCGTGGCACCCCGCGCAGTCCATTTCGCTCTTCACCGTATGGACCTTGTGGCTGAACTCCAGCGGCTGCGTCTTCTGCCTGTACAGTGCCTTCGGCAGGCCGGCCCAGCCTGCCGCCAGCATCAGAATCGCTCCGCTCAGAAAGAATGTGAGTCTTCTCATCTCGTCCGATCTCCGCTTCTCAGCGTTTCCATGACGCCTGCGGCCCGAAGAACTCGTTCATGAGCCGGATCAAGTCGTCCGTGCCGAGCTGCTTCAGTAATCCGGAATCCGCCGCGCCGCCGTCGTTCAGGACCGCGCCCAGCCCATCAGACACTTGCGACGAGCAGCCGTGCGCGAACTCCGCCAGCCGCTCCATCTCCTGCGACATCCACTCCACAGCCTGCGGACCCGTCACCAGGCCCTCCCGCACCGAATGCCCCGGCGACTCCCAGCCCTCAAAGAGCCACCCCGATCCATACGGATCCGTCGAAAGCCGGGCCGGGTCGCTGCGCAGGTAGAGGTTCGCGCCGCTCAATAGAACCTCGTTCGGGAACATCAGCGGCCACGTCATCCCCTCTACTGTCAGCGTCACGCCCGGCCGGCGGACGCCCTTCGTCGTCAGGAAGCTGATCCGCTGAAGGCCTCCCAACAACCGTGCGAGGAATCCGTCGACGCCGATGTGGCACGCGCCGTTTTCCTCGACGTTCACCCACATGTGATTCGGCGCGTAGTGGAGGCGCTGCGGCACGCCCACCCCCTCCACCACCGGATCCCTGTGGTCGCCCGCGGCGGTGTGCGCGTACCCGGGCTGCGCCAGTGCCAGGTAGAGGCTGCAGTACCGATAACTGTGGCCCCCGCAGCGGCTGATCATAGACTCGCTGTAGGGAATGAACTTCTTCACCGGCGCCACCGAGCAGAACTGCACAAGCTGGGTGTCAAGGAACGGGCACTGCGCATCTCCGCACTCCACCGCGCGTTCCCGGAAAACCGGACAATCCTTGTGGGCCGGCGTGCCGCACAACTCCAGCGATGTCGCATCCCGATCTTCGGCGATCAACTTCCGCATTGGCGCGGCCGTGCAACTGCGGACGCGCGTTTCCTTTAGGAACGGGCAGTTCATGACAGTCTCCCCGCTCGCCGCATCCTCCTAGCGAGCCTTCTTCCGCGCCGGCTTCGCGCCTTTTACAGGCTCGCCGCCATCCGCCATCGTCCAGCCCAACTCGGGCACATGCATCGCGTGAGCATCCTCGGGCAGATCTGCGTGCTTCTTGATCCAAAACTCATTGGCGATGTTGTAGATCACCGCCACCACGCAGATCAGCGTCACAATCCCCAATCCGAGGTTCGTCATGTTGAGCCACAACGTCTCGGGATTGCTCCAGTCGATTCCGAACATTTTTGGCCTCCTGTGTTTCTTGGGCTCCTCCGCGCACTTCGCGGACGAGTCCCACCCTGGAACCATGCAAGAGCATGCCCAATGCCGCCAGTCTGCATCTGAAGTTGTGGAATCAGACAGATACGTCTGAAAAGGAGGGATCGTTCAAGCTAGCAGTGCCGGATTCGCCGACATCCTCTGTTCGGAAACCCGGCACGGCCCAGTCAATCAGCTATAGCGGCAAGCCCAGGAAAGCGCGCGCATTCTCATGGCAGGTGTTGCGTACCAGCGGCCCCAGCAGCTCATCGGAATCCGGCAGGAGCCCTTTTTCGACATCCTCGCCGATCAGGTTCGCCAGCACTCTCCGGAAGTACTCGTGCCGGGGATACGACATGAACGATCGCGAATCCGTCAGCATACCGATGAAGCGCGATAGCAGTCCGCAGTTCGATAGAGCATTCATCTGCCACTCCATCGCCTCTTTCTGATCCAGGAACCACCAGCCGCTGCCGAACTGGATCTTCCCCGCCACGCTGCCATCCTGGAAGTTGCCGACCATCGTTGCGAATGCGTAGTTGTCCGCCGGATTCAGGTTGTACAGCACCATCTTCGGCAGTGACTTCTCGCGCTCCAGCGCATCCAGGTAGCTCCCCAACGCGTCGATCTGCGGCCAGTTTCCGATCGAATCGAAGCCCGTGTCCGGTCCCAACTCCACCAGCATGCGGCTGTTGTTGTTCCGTCGCGCGCCGAGGTGGATCTGCTTCGTCCAGCCCTTCTCCGCGTCCAGCCTGCCGAAGAACAGCATCAGGGACGACGCGAATCGCGCCTGATCCTCTGGCCCGGCCGCCTGGAACGACCGCGCCTTCTCGAAGATCCCCGAAGCTTCCTCCTCTGAGCATGGGTCAGCAAAGCAGACGTTGATCCCGTGATCGCTCAGTCGGCATCCATGCGCGTGAAAGACGTCATGCCGCGCCTTCAGCGCATCCAGGAACGACTGGAAATCGGTGACGTCCTTGTTCGCCGCCTCCGACAGGCGTCCCACCCACGCGTTGAAGGTCTCCGGCTGACCCACGCCGAATGCTTTGTCCGGACGGAACGTCGGGAAGACGCGCGTCTTCAGCCCTGACGCGGCAATCTGCTTGTGCCAGCGGAGATCGTCGGCGGGATCGTCGGTCGTGCACAGCGCCGTGACACTGAATTTCTTCAGAATGCCGTGTGCACGCAGGTCGTCGCCCGCAAGTTGTTCATTTGCTCGCTGCCAGACGGACGCCGCTGTCTCCTCATTCAGTAGTTCCTCGATCCCGAAGTACCGCTTCAACTCGAGGTGCGTCCAGTGGTAGAGCGGGTTGCGCAGTGTGTACGGCACCGTGCGCGCCCAGGCCTGGAATTTTTCCCAGGGTTTGACATCACCGGTGCAGTAGCGTTCATCCACACCGTTGGCGCGCATCGCCCGCCACTTGTAATGGTCGCCTTCCAGCCAGATTTCGGACAGGTTCTCGAACCGCCGGTTGCCCGCGACATCCTTCGGGGGCAGGTGGCAGTGATAGTCCAGAATCGGCTCCGCTTCGGCGAACTGATGATAGAGCCTCCGCGCAGTCCGGGTCTGGAGCAGAAAATCGTCGTGAATGAACGCCATAGAGTCCTACTCCAACACAATCTCCTGCTCCAGGTTAGCCACGCGCACTTTGAACGAGCCCGGCTCCGTCACCCACTTGTAGTCCAGCCCGACAAACGTCAAGTCCTTCGCCGTCAGCTTGAACTCCACCACCTTCGACTCGCCCGGCTTCAGGCTCACCTTCTCGAACCCCTTCAGTTCTTTCACCGGCGGCGTCACCGAGCGGTACAGGTCGCTCACATACAACTGCACCACCTCCTTGCCCTCGCGGCCGCCCGAGTTCTTCACTGTCACCGACGCCGTTAGCGTCCCCGTGCGCGCCATCTTCGCCGTGCTCAGCTTGAGATCGGAGTACGTGAATGTCGTATAGCTCATCCCATACCCAAACGGATACTCCTGCCATATCGGATTGTCGTGCGTGTTCTCCATCCACTTGTGGTCGTATGCCGTAAACCCATTTGGCGATTTCGGATACGTGAACGGCAGCTTCCCGCTCGGGTTCGCATCGCCGAACAGGATGTCCGCCACAGCCCGGCCGCCCTGTTCGCCGGGGAGCATGGCCAGGACGATTGCCTTCGATTGCGGCACGATCGTGCGCAGCACCCGCGGCCGCCCCTGCGCCAGCACGGTGATCACCGGTTTTCCCGTCTTCGCCAGAGCGTTCACCAGCAGGATCTGGTCGTGGTCCAGTGTCAGGTCATCGATGTTGCCAGGCGTCTCGCAGTATGCCTTCTCGCCGAGAGCCGCGACGATCACATCGACATCCGCCGCGGCCTTCACCGCGGCCTGGATGTCGCCTGCCTTTCCGAACATCACCGACGGCACATACATCACGTTCGCCCTGCCGGACACCTCTTCAATCGCCTTCAGAATCGTCACGCTGTTCTTCGGGTAGAGTTGCTCCTGATCGCCCTGCCAGGTGATGGTCCATCCGCTGTTTAGCGATGTCATCAGATCGGCCGTCGGACCGGTCACTAGCACCTTCACGCCCTTCTTCAGCGGTAACGCGCCGCCCTCATTCTTCAGCAGGACAATCGACTCCCTCGCCGCCTCCAGGTTCGCCTTCGCGAACTCCGGCTTGTCGAACGCTGCCAACATCGCCTTATCCGGACGTGGATTCTCGAACAACCCCATCTGGAGCTTCACCCGGAGAATCCGCCGCACCGCATCGTCGATGCGCGCCATCGGCACGCTGCCATCCTTCACTGCCTGGATCAGCAGGTCGTAGAACGAGTAGTCCGTCGGCACCATGCTCATATCGAGGCCCGCGTTCACCGCCAGCGCCACGGCATCCTTCGGCGTTGCCGCCACATGGTCCCTCGTGTGCAGCCGCTTGATGTCCTCCCAGTCCGACACCACAAACCCCTGGAACCCCCACTCCTTCTTCAGCACGTCCGTCACCAGCCATTTGTTCGCGTGCCCAGGAATCCCGTTGATCTCTCCGGAGTTCACCATCACCGTCGGCACCCCGGCCTTCACGCCCATCTCGAACGCCGGCAGCACATACTGCCGCATCATGCGCTCATCAATCCAAGCGGGCGTGCGGTCCTTCCCATTCATCGGCAGGCCATACCCGGCGTAATGCTTCAGGCACGCCACTACTTTGTCCTTGGCGGAGTAATCCTTCCCCTGCATCCCGCGGATGTACGCCTCGCCCAGCTTCGAAGCCAGCAGCACATCCTCGCCATACGTCTCCCAGAACCGTGGCCACACCGGGTTCCGGCCGATGTCCAGCACAGGTGAGTAGTTCCACGGAACGCCCGACGCCCTCATCTGATATGCCGTGATCTCGCCCGCCTTCTCCGCTAGCGCCGGATTCCATGTCATGCCCATGTTGATCGATTGCGGAAACAGCGCCGCGCCCTGTGTGTATTGCGCGCCGTGCACCGAATCCAATCCGTAGATCACCGGAATCTTCAGCCGGCCCTTCTCCACGGCATCCTGGATAGCGTTCATCACCTCGTGCCAGTGCGCCGCCGTGAACGCCGCGCCATTGACGTTCAGAATCGACCCCACCTTGTACTTCAGAACCGCCTCTTCCACCTTGGCCCGGTCGATCTTGTGCTGGCTTCCTGTCGCCGTTCCGTCGGAGATCAGGTCCACCGTCACCTCTGTCATCTGGCCGACCTTCTCTTCCAAGGTCATTTGCTTTAACAGCGCATTTACTCTGCTTTCGACCCCGGCCGGCTGCGCCAGCACCGTGGCGGTCGCCGCAAAAATCAGCATGAGAGTTCGAGACATAGCGCTCTCATTCTCTTTCAAACCTTTTCCGTCAGCAATGGTCCCCCTGCCGCGATACCATCTCCTTCCATGGGTTCCCTCTCCCGCCGATCAATCCTCATCGCCCCTCTCGCCGCACAAGCCGCCTCGCCCCTCCGGCTGCCGCTGCGCTCGCGCGTGGAGTCCCCGGCGAACTCCGGCAAGTGGACCGTCTCGGAGACCACAGTCCCGCTCGATCCAGCCCGCACCGCCGTGGTCGTCTGCGATATGTGGGACCGTCACTGGTGCCGGGGTGCCACCGGGCGCGTCAATGCCATGGTTCCCCGCATGAACCAGACCCTCGTCGCCCTGCGTTCCCGCGGCGTCCTCATCATCCATGCGCCCTCCGACACCATGGAGTTCTATAAGGATGCGCCCCAGCGCCGCGCCATCCTTGATCTCCCGCGCGTCGAGCCCCCGCCGCTGAAAGCGCTTCCCGATCCGCCCCTGCCCATCGACGACTCCGGCGGTGGCTGCGACACGCCTGGCGACACCACCCACAAGGCCTGGACTCGCCAGCACCCTGGTCTTACCATCATGCCCGCCGACTACATCTCCGACCGCGGCGAAGAGATCTACTCCGCCCTGCGCGCCCGGCGCGTCGAGCGCCTGATCGTCATGGGCGTCCACACCAACATGTGTATCCTCAATCGGACATTCGCCATCAAGCGCATGACCCGCTGGGGCGTCACCTGTGTCCTCGTCCGCGACCTCACCGACGCCATGTACAACCCCGCCGACCGGCCTTACGTCTCGCACGACCAGGGCACTCAGCTCGTCATTGAGCACATTGAAAAGCACTGGTGCCCCACTACCACCTCAGAGGCCATCCTTCGCGCCACTGCCTAAGACCCCGGCTTGCCGCCGAACAGCACCACCAGGTCGATGATCAGGATGATCACGATGATCAGCTCGAGCACAAACGCGGTCGCTTGGTGGTAGCGGTCCATCATGAACCGGTAGAGCTCTCCGGCCACGCTGAGCTTGGCCTCCACCAGCCTTCGGTAATCCGGCACGCCGATCCGCGTGGACGCAAGCCGGTACGCCCGGGCGTAGTACATGTCGCTCAGAAACTTGATCGCACTGTCAGTGCGCTCCGTCAGCTCCATCACTTCCAGCCGCAGCGCATTCAACTTCGCGGCGTCGCGCCCCCCGCTCCTGGAACTCCACGCCCCGGTCTTCACCGCGCTGTGCCGGTACAGGTCGCTCAGCACTGGACCCAGCAACTCGTCATACATCCGGTATTCCAGCAACTGGGTATTCGCGTACTCCAATAGCTCCACTACCGGCCGCGCCCCGTCCGGCTGCTGGTCGTAGACAAGAGCCGCCGCATATCCAACAACCAGCAGGTCTCCCGGAAAGTAGCTCATGCTTGCGTTCAGAACGTCTGCTTGCTCCGCCGCGCTCAGAGGACTCGTCTCCCCACGCACGATCTGCACGATCTCCGCACCGCGTTGCGAGATCAAATCGGGCACATCCATCAACGCCCCTCGCTCATCCAACACGCGCCGCAACTCGATCACGGCGTACTCTTCTCTAATTGAGCTCCGCGCAGGCCGCTGGATCGCCGCCGAGCTTCGAGAGAAGCATTCACCCGCAATGCGGTCGGCTTCGGCGTCGAGCCGGTCCGACCAGACCCACCTCGCCGACACCTCAATCAACTGCTGCCAGTTCCCGGTGAACGGAAGATCCAGCTCCAGCCGCACCACGCCGAACTGGAAATACCGCATCCGCGCGGAGAACGCCTCGCCGGACTCCACCACCACCGCCGCCAACGGCTCATCGACTGGCGGGCGCTCGAACCGGACATAGTCCGGGGCGGGTTGCCTGAAGCCGGGCAACGGTCCTTTCGGATTACTGCCAAGCAGCTTCTGCAGCGCGCTCAGGTCGATCTCGTTGCCTACGTCGTAGAAGAACTCGAGGTGTAGGACCCCTTCGATTTCGTCCATACCCAGCCTCCCGTTCTGAAGCCCGCCTCCCTCAACCTACGCACTCTCCCGAATCAAATACCACCCGTCTTTCATCAGCGGACGGCCCGTCCGTGGAACTCACGACGCACATCCGGTTTCCAAGCAGGTGGAGGCTCGGCCATGTTCCACTTCTCCGGACCGGCTCGATGGCTTGCCGGCGGCGCGGCGCTTGTTCTCCTGACTGCCTGGGGGATGCGCGCTTACCGCCTGCCCATGCCTGCCCGCGCTCACACGCTCAACGCAGGCAAGTCCTGGGACTTCAAAATCCGATTCGACCCCAAGGGCGTCGAGCAGGTCTGGGTCCCGCCGGGCTGTTTCGAGATGGGTTCGAGCCTCTCTGACGACATCCGTGCTGCCGCCATGGAAACGCCGCGCCACACTGTCTGCATCACGGCCGGGTTCTGGATCGATCGCTACGAAGTCACGAACGAGAGTTTCGACCGGTTCAGTCGCGAAGGCGGCTACCGCGAACGCCGCTACTGGAGCAAAGAGGGCTGGCTCAACCACGAGGAGCGCCCCAACCCCTACGTCAGCCTAAAGGGCTTCGACGAGCCGCGCCAGCCGCGCACCAAGATCTCCTGGTATGAAGCCGAAGCCTACGCCGCCTGGCGCGGCGGACGCCTGCCCACTGAAGCCGAATGGGAATGGGCCGCCCGAGGGCCAGACTCCCGCCGCTACCCATGGGGCGACCTCTACCGCGACGGCCTCGCCAACATGGATCGTCTCGACCTCCGCCGCCCTCAGACCGTCGGCCTGTATCCCGCCGGCCGAAGCTGGTGCGGAGCCGACGACATGGCGGGCAACGTCGCTGAATGGGTCGCCGATGGCTACGACCCCGAGGCCTACCGCCGCGCCTCGCTCCTGAACCCGTATGCGCCCCCCGCCAACCACCTCCGGATTCTCAAAGGGGGCTCCTGGGGCGGCATTACGGGAGGCAGTCCCGCCGACCTCCGCTCCGCCCGCCGCGCCCTCTTCGGAGCCGAACACCGCAAAGGCTCACACGGTACCCGCACCGTCAGTCCGGCGCAATAGCTAGACGTGCTTCTGCAATATGTGCTGCTTCAGCATGAGCGCGTTGGGCAAGACCTGCTTGCAGTGCGGGCATT
This sequence comes from Bryobacteraceae bacterium, assembly GCA_050789245.1. Lineage (GTDB taxonomy): Bacteria > Acidobacteriota > Terriglobia > Bryobacterales > Bryobacteraceae > PNKE01. The sequence continues at coordinate 44,460 of JBOZRR010000018.1, forward strand.
GCGCCGCGCTCTTCGCCTGCGCCTTCCCGCCAGTCTGCGGCTGTGAGAGTATCCGGATGCGCTTGGCCCGATCGCCTGCGATATCTTCGCGGCTCTTCGCCTCTGCCATCTTCCTTCGAGCGTGCGTCTCCATCGCCGTCACAGCGGCCTGTCCGCCCAGCGACTTCAGCCGCTCCTCGCCCACAATGTCAAGCTGCTTGGGTTCCACGTCGTACAGTTGCCACGCGTGCTTCTGCGGATCCCGCTCCTGGATGTCCCACCAGTACCTCCGTGAGACCACCACGCGCGCCAGAATGTTCTCGATCGGAATCTCTTGAACGCTCCGCTCGGGAAAAGTCGGGGAACTGTTGCGGGTCTGGAAGTTCTCCGTGTGGAATCCCTTCACATGCTCGGTGATCTGAACCGCATAGATCTGCGTGTCGTGCTCCAGGAATTTGCCGTACTGGTCGTTTCCAACGCGGATCTTGTACCTCGCAAGTAACGTCGCAGCCTCGGAGCCCTTCCAATTCTCAATCGGGCCAACGGGCAGTGTGTAGAGCGATAGGTCAGTGACGATCGGGAAATGCACCAGCATCTTGAAATCCGTGCCGACGCTCACCGCCGTGTGCAGGCAATTGTCCACGTTATGCCCTTTGCGGAGGAAGATCGCGTCGCGATAGACCGGCAGCGAATAGGGGTGCCACGGCTTATCCAGCCCGTACTCCGTGCAGATCTTGTCCTGCCGCGCCCGCGCCTTGAATCCTCCCTGCGCCTTCAGAGCCGCATAATCGCGACCGTCGCCGCGCCATCCGATCTGCAGTTGAGTTGCTCCAGGCGTCTCCGCGAGTGCCATTTGCTCCGCGAACAGCGTCCGCGCGTCCACGGCGGAGTTCGGGTTTGTGCCCTTCGGCCCGACTTCGTACGGCGCTCGCACAAATCCGATGTGCAGCAGATTCCGAAGCATCTTCAGCTTGAAGTAGTCATCCTTCCCCCCGAAGTCCTTGCGGAAATTCCACTTTCCGCTGCCGTCGCGCTCGAAGACTGACAACAGCGTCTCGCACAGCTTCGACTTGTCCGCCGTGCCGATGTCCTTCGCCGTCACCGCCTCTTCCCAGAAGTAGTTGAACCAGTACCCGAAGCTCCCGCGTTCACTATCCGGCGACGGGCTCCGTACCTTGCTCACCTCATCCCAGATCGGCTGAGAAAACTTGGCGGCAAGATCGATCACCCTGCCTGTGGGCTGAATCGGCTGGATTTTTCCGATTGGCATACGCCTCCTCTGTGGGGCGAGACACCCGGCCTTGCGGTCCCAGGGGCGCGGATGTCAACGGACCAATCATGCCCGCCGCCGTCCTTCCAGTCAAGAGAAATGCCGCAGCGGCGTGCGCTCGTTATTTCTCTGGCACCGCTCGGATTGCCGCATCGAAACTCCCGGCGCCGCCCGTTCTCGGATCCCGCACGACAACCCGAAGCCGTTCCGCCGCCGGATCCGCCTCCAGAGTCTTCTCGAACATCAGCCCCTCCGCCATCACCTTCTCGACCTGCTCCTCGGTCAGCCGCAGCGTCAGCTTCGTATCCGTGACCTTTCGCTCCCGTGTCGGCCGGATCTGCGCCAGGTACACCTCCACTTCGCCTTCGGTGAGATTCCCCCTCCTCGTGAACATCAGGTTCCCCGGCTCAATTTGCAGCCGCACCAGGATCTGATTCCCACTCCGGGTCACTTGCCCGTTCAGGAGTACCTGTGTTGCGCTCACCGGACTGTCCAGGAGATCCCGTACACTCAGCAGACTCTCCTTCGGCGTTGCCGGAACTCGCTTCCTCGCCAGGACAGTGACGTCCCGCCGCTTCACCCGCACTTGCAGTTCACGCTTCTCTGAGTCGTCTGCCAACGTGGTGTGGTACGCCAGCGTGTAGCTCGCTTCCAGGTCCGCGGACGCGCGTCGCAGTCCGCCTTCGATGTCGTTTGAGTTGTACACTGCCCGGCCGCCAGTCGCATCGGCGAAGTACCTCATCGAAGAAAACGATTCCGTTGCCGGCACGCGCATCCACATCGCGTCAAATGCCGGTCCGCGTTGCCCCAGCAACGGCGACTGTATCGGAACGTCACTCTGAATTCGCAGTCCGCGCGCATCGATGGGATAGACGGCCACGTTCGAGTCCGCCAATCGAATCGCCGCCCGGCCGAACTCTTTTGCGTACGACTGGTACACGGGCGCGCTCGTTCCCCGAGGCCCCGCCATGCTCCCCGCCGTGGCCATCCTCAACATCGACACTCCCGCACTTACCCAAACCAGCGACTTGCGCCCGGATATGCCCGCCAAATGGTTGGCGAGGGTCTCCAGGTTCCCGAGCGTCATCCGGATACGCTGCTGCTGGTTCAACTCCAGCGCTCCGTCGAGTCCATTCTTCACGCCCTCAATGTCCTTGTCCGCCACCGCCTGGGCAAACACTGCTGCCTCACTGCGAAGCAGTTCTTCCGTATCCGCGCCTCCCTGCGGCCACTCGTTGCGTAGCGTCGCGGCTAGCTTCGCAAGCGACGCCGGATCGTCCGAAAAATCGTGGATCACTCTCAGCCGCGCGCCCAGGATGTAGATCGCCACCAATTCGTTGCCCCGTAGGTTCTTCAGAAACCGTGCGATGTGCGCCCTGGCAAAGGGTTGGTCCGCCGTTGACGTGTTTAGCACGTCCAGCACAATCGCCGTCACGCCGCGAGGCGACCCCGCTGAGTACTCTGGCCGGTTCGTGAACAACCCCGTCGGCAACTGCTGCGGCCTCTCGACCAACCGCTCCGGCGGCTGCGCGAAGAACGCGATCTTCTGTGGCTTCCCGTTCTCCAGAACCTCAAAATCCGCCTCCGTCAAGCCCCGGGCCGGCTGCCCGCCTTTCCCCGTCACCACAGCTTGCACCTCAACCAGCCGCGCCCCCGTCCGGAACGTCGGGGCCTCCTGCGCAAACGCCGTTGCCGCCAGGAGCAGGTTGACTGCCCATATCCCCAAGTTTCGCCTTGACGCTGCCATATCAAATGAAGTCCGCCTGACAATGATATCTTGCACACATGCGGATCTGCTTGGCGTTCCTCACATTGTGGATCGGATTCGGATATGCGCAGCAGCCTGGGACGGAACCCGCGGACGGCATATACCGCATTGGCCCGGGTATCACTCCTCCAAAGCTCATGAAGAAAGTTGAGCCGGAATATTCCACGCAGGCTCGCGATGCTCTGGTTCAGGGCACAGCAGTATTTGAGGTTGTGATCGACGAATCCGGCACCCCAACCAACACCACGGTCCTCAGTCCCCTCGGCTTCGGTCTCGACGAACAGGCTCGGGACGCCATCGCAAAATGGCGTTTCACGCCCGCAATGAAGTCCGGCAAGCCCGTCAAGACGCGCGGAGTCATCGAAGTGAACTTCCGCTTCCTGGACACCTGGTACGACCAGAAAGCCGAATCGCGCCGCACCCGCTTCAATCTCGCGCTTCGCAGTCTCCAACAGAACGATCAGAAGCGGATTCAACAAGCGGTGAAAGCGATCGAGGAGCTCTCCGCCGCAAGCTTCCCGCCCGCCATGTTTCTCATGGGCTTATGGCTCCAGGATGGAGTCCATTTTCCCAGAGATGAAAAACAGGCCTTACTGCTGATCGGCAAGTCCGCCGAAAAGAACTATGGCCCGGCAATGTACGAAATTGGCATCCGCCATATGGAAGGGCGCGGCATGCCGAAGGACGCATCAAAAGGGCTGCGTCTCATCCAGGACGCCTCAATCCTCGGGAGCACCCACGCGCAGTTCTACCTGGGCGTAATCTACGAGGCCGGCGAAGTCGTCGAGAAGGACATCGAACGCGCCCGCCGAAGCTTTCGCCTCTGTGCCGCTGCCCGGCAACCTGTCTGCCAGTACCGCTTGGCGAAGTCGTTGCTCGACGATCCCTCGATCCCGGAACGCAACATCGTGCAAGCCGTCGCCTGGCTCCAACTCGCCGCGGAACAGGGGAACACTCAGGCCACGGGGCTCCTCAGCCAGCATTCGCCCAGGCTTACGGCAGGCCAGCAAACCTGGGCCGCCCAACTGAAAGCCCAATTGGTCCGCAAACCAATGTAGCGAAAGGCCCCACCCCCGGGTGGGGTCGCGATACCGGCGATCCGCCCCCTCCACCACCGTAACCTCCCGGTGGACGCACACGCCCAAACGGTGATATCCATTCAACATCCTCACGTTTCGGATATGAACCAGGAGCTTCACGCATGAACAGCCGCAGAACATTCATCTTCGGTGCAGGTGGCGCCTTCGTTTCGCACGCCGCCTCCCGTTCCGCCCTCGCCGCCAACGACAAGCTGCGCGTCGCCGTCATCGGCAACAACGGCCGCGGCCGCGATCACATCAAGGGCATCATGAGCCAGCCCGACGCCGAGGTGGTCTGCCTCTGCGACGCCGACCTCCCCATCGCCGAAAAGCGCGCCGCCGAGTTCGAGAAGGCCTACGGCAAGAAACCCGCCGTCGTCCAGGATCTCCGTCGCGTCTTCGACAACAAAGACATCGACGCCGTCACCATCGCCATGCCCAACCACTGGCACTCGCTCGCCGCCATTTGGGCCTGCCAGGCCGGCAAGGACGTCTACGTCGAAAAGCCCGGCTCCCACAACATCTTCGAAGGCCGCAAGATGGTCGAGGCCGCCCACAAGTACAAGCGCGTCGTCCAGCATGGCGTCCAACTCCGCAGTTCTGAAGCCATCCGCGAAGGCGTCAAGCTCCTCCGCGACGGCGTCATCGGCGACGTCTACATGGCGCGCGGCCTCGTCTATCGCTGGCGCCCCTCCATCGGCAAGAAGGGTGTCGAACCTGTCCCCGACGGACTCGACTACAACCTCTGGACCGGTCCCGCCCAGCAGGAGCCCTTCTCCCGCCGCTTCGTCCACTACAACTGGCACTGGACCTGGAACTATGGCAACGGCGACGTCGGCAACCAGGGCATTCACGAAACCGACCTCTGCATGTGGGGCCTCGGCGTGAACACCCTGCCCAACAAGATCACCTCCATGGGCGGCAAGTTCACCTTCGACGACGATAAGCAGACCCCCGAAGTTCAGACTTCCCTGTACCACTACCCCGACCAGAAGAAGATGATCCAGTTCGAAGTCCGCCACTGGTGCACCAACCTCGAAGACGGCGCCGGCGTCGGCAACATCTTCTACGGCACCAAGGGCTACATGGTCGTCAAAGGCTACGACTCATACGAAGTCTTCCTCGGCCAGAAGCGCGAAAAGGGCCCCGCCCGCAAGGCCGGCGGCGACCACTACGCCAACTGGATCAAGGCCATCCGCTCCCGCAACGTCGAGGACCAGCACGGCCCCGTCGAGACCGCCCATCTCTCCTCCGCGCTCGCCCATCTCGGCAACATCGCCTTCCGCCTCGATCGCGTCCTCACCTTCGACCCGATCCGCGAGAAGTTCATCGGCGACAAGGAAGCAGACACCATGCTCACCCGCAATTACCGCAAACCCTTCATCGTTCCGGAGAAAGTCTAGCGAATTGACACCAATCCGGTAAATATTTCATGTACCTAAAGGCGAATTGAGGTACGTCACAGGAGCCAGGAGAACAAATCCTGGAGGGTGAACATGATTCCCAAGCTCCTCGCCGCAACCGCCTTCACACTGATCGGAGCCACCGCCGCTTCGGCGCAGGTCAGTATAGGGGTCCAGATCGGCCGTCCCGTTTACGGCTACGTGGACCCCTATTACTATCCGCCGCCGCCACCGCCGGTCATGGTGGTCCAGCCTCCGCCTCCGGTGGTCGTTGTCCAACCTTACGGCTACGGCGGATATTACTACCAGCCAGTTCCCAGGGGCCGCGCCGTCGGTCACTACAAGAACTATTACCGGCCCAATAAGCACTACTACAAACAGGGCCGCAAAGCCTATCGCGGCCGCGGAAACTGGGACTGATCTTCAGCGAATCGCGCTGACCTTCAGCGCGATTTCCTCCTCAAAGGGCGGCCCCGCGAGGGTCCATGGGCCGCCCTTCTTTCGAACTTCTGTATCATGCAGAGTGCCGTGCTCTTTCCCCTGCTCCTGCTCAGCACGCTTGCCGGCCCAGCACTACTGCTGATTAACCGAGACACCGGCACCCCTATTGAAGCCGCCATCATCACCTTCGACTCCGGCTCAGAGTTCGAAACCAACGCCAACGGATTTGTCCAACTCACCGGTGTCACTCCCGGCCGGTATCTCCTCCACATCGACTGCCCCGGCTTCATCGACCCTGCCCTATCTCGCACTCTCCGAGTCACGGGCACTGAACGAACACCGCATGTCATCCCACTCGTCCGCTCCGCCGCGGTCTCCGGCCAACTCACCGACTCCTCTGGCCGGCCCCTCAGCGGCATGGCCGTCTTCGCACTCGCCGATGGCCGTCCCGTCCGCATCGACCTGCCTGCCGTGACCGACGACGAGGGCCGCTACCGCCTCCACTCCCTGCGGCCAGGTGTCTACACCATCGCAGCCACCGGCAATGGCCACGGAACCATCTACAACGCCACGACCATCGAAGTTGGGCCTGGCGCGAATGTCACCTCCATTCACCTACGCGCCCCGCCCCACCAGCCCGCAACGCTCTCCGGCACTATCTCTGCCATCCCCACTCAATGGCCCGTCCGCCGCGCTGCCGTCGCCATCACCCCCCAAAGCGGCCTCCAACTGCCCATCGCATACACCACCACCACGGAAGAAGGCGTCTTCCGCCTCGACGGCCTTCCGCCGGGCGACTACCATGCAATTGCCTGGGGTCCGCTCTCGCCCACCGGTGCTGAGAACCCTCCGGAGGGCCCGGAGGTGCGCTACGCTTCCGTCCCAATCAGCGTTCAAACCGGCAGCCCCATTGAACTGAACCTCTCCCTCAGCCCCGCAACCCGCCTGCAAGTCTCATGGGAAGGCGCGCCCTGCGATGGAGCGGATTCGCTCACGGTCCGTCCTGAATCCGCCTGGCCTGAGCATTGGATCTACCCGCGCCGAAATCTCACCAACGCCGCCGTTTGGGAGAATCTCCCATCCGGTCCCTACCGTTTCGAGATGCCTCATCTCGACCCCGCCTGTACTTTCGTTGGCGTAAGAGATTCAAAGGCCCTCATCGTCCGGTCCGCGGGCGGGATCTCCGGTAGTCTTCGCTCCAAAGGGGCTCCGGTGAAGGCCGCTGCAATCCTCCTGTGGTCCGACGGCCCGCGCCACATCTCGGCACAGACGACGACGGACGAAAGCGGCGCCTTTCAGTTCACTCAGCTTCCCCGAGGCCATTACCAGATCACTCTGGCATCAAAGCCGCAGCGTCGCTGGCAAGCCGCCATCGATGCGGAGGGACTGATCACGTTGAACATCGAACTCGAAGAGGAGAAATAGCCGATGCCTGTCTGGATCTTCGCGCTCTTGCTCGCCGCCGAACCCGGTTGGGAAGTCAGCGGCGTCGTGAAGACTGAGTCCGGCCCCCTCAAGGACTGGTGGATCTCCATGCGCGGCCCGGAGGAGCAGGCACGGCCCACAAAGACCGACTCGCAGGGCCGCTACACCTTCAAAGGTTCGCTCCCCGGTACTTACACCATTCGCGTCGAAAAGCCGGAGGATGCCAGCGAGCCGCGTTCGCGCACACTCACCCTCGCCCCCGGCGACAAGCTCACAGGCGTGGATCTCCTCATCCTCAAAGGCGCTTCTATCTCCGGTAAGGTGCTCGACCGCTCCGGCCGCCTCATTTCCGGTCTCGTCGTCTTCGCCTACGTACGCTCGCACGAGCTCGGCCACGTGCGCCTTTTCGAGAAAGGCGGAGCGCTCACCGATGACCGTGGCGAATACCGAATTGCCCACCTACCGGACGCGGCCTACCTGGTCGCCGCTGTCGCCGTCGTCCGCAAGCCCCTTCGGACTGCGAAGCGCGGGCCTGAACCGGCCGCGCCGCTCCCGCCGGCATACCCCCCAATCACTTTCGCGCCAAGTGGCAGAAGCCACTCCACCGCCGCCGTCGTCGAAGTGCAGGGCGGTGAAGAGCGGCGCGGCGTCGACATCACTCTCGAGAAGGAGCCCGTCTACTGCATCTACTTCAAGCCCGGCTCAGCTCTTCCCCAGGCCGATTCCGGAATGCAGATGGAAGCCATCCTCAATGAATGGCTGGACACACGAGGGCCATACCTCGGCGGCGGCAGTATTTCGCACGGCCAGGAGTCGCAAATCTGCGGCTTGCCCGAAGGCGAATACCGGTTGGGTCTTCTTGGGTTTACGAAGTCGCCCTCCAAGGGCCTCGGCTACGTTCAAACCACGGTGATCGTCTCCAAACGCCATGCCGACATCGGTTCACTGGACCTGCTGGATTTCCAGAGCCTCACGGGCGCTGTCGCCATTCGCGGGGCAAAACCCGGCGATCCAGTCCCCGAGGGCATCCGTCTGATCCTGCCCTTCCGCAATCGCTCGCTCCTGCCTTCCGACACATTTGCCGGGAAGGTCGCCCCAGACGGGACCATCAACCTCGCCAAGGTCTACCAGGACACCTACGGTCTCTCCTTCGAGAATCTGCCGAAGGGCCACTATGTCGTGAAATCCACCCAGAACGGCCGCGACACCGCGATTGAGGGCGTGCGGCCCGGCGCCGGCCCGCTTCAGATCGAACTCGCCTCCGACGGTCCTATCCTCACCGGAAAGGTCCTCACCGCAGGAAACGAACCCCGTCCAGTCTCTGAGGTGACCGTCTTCCTCACCGCGAAGGATGGTACCGCCATCCGTATCGCTCAATCCGACCAGTCCGGCACGTATACATTCGACTCCGCCGTTGCGCCCGGCGATTACCGCATTGTCGCCGTCCCCGACCTGCCCGACTCGCAACGCCGCGATCCCACCATCGCTCAACGATTCCTCGCCAACGGCGTCGACCTGAAGCTCGAGGCCGGTGAGCGCAAGTCGCTCGATCTGAAGCTCCGTTAACGCACCGTGCTGACCTTCAGCGCGATGTCCTCCTCAAAGGGCGGCCCATGGAGCGTCCTCGGCCCGTTCCCTTTTTCGGGCACCTCCTCCCGCTTCAGCGTCGCCCCCGTCTTCGTGTCGATCCACTCCGCCGCGAGCCGTCCCTTCGGCAGCGCCAGCCTGACCTCCGCCGGCGCGCTTCCGGTCAGGTGGATCGCATACACCTCACCCGGCTTCGAGAAGGCCTGCGTCTCCAGTCCCGGCGCGTGCAGAACGACGCTCGGGTCCGGCCGCATCTCGACGAACGGCAGCGAATGGAAGAACCGGCTCAACACCGCGATCTGCCGTCGCAGCGCTGTGCTTCCGCCGCCTGGCCCGTTCGGCTCGCTGTCGGTCCCGTCTTCCTTGCCCGCGCTGAACGAATAGTCCAGGTGGTTGAACAGTCCGCCGCCCGCCAGCAGGAATCGCCACGCTTCCAGCCGGTACGGCCGGTCATCACGGCCTTTGAACCCCGTCTCGTCATCGCCCACTGCAAGGTTCAACCCCTGGTTCCACAACGCCGCCTCCGGGTAGGCGTAGTGGAAGTTCACGATCGACACGCCGGGCGCCACTCCGCGCAACGGATACCTGAAATTGCACGCGTTTTGCGCAATCAGGTGTTTCTTCGGCAGCCCGGCCTCCGTACTGCGAATCCACTCCGCCACCCGCGCCTGCCACTCCAACGACGCCTCCGATGCCAGGTCCACCGAATTCGGATACCGGCTCCGCGCCGGCTCCGGCAGCATCGCGTTGATGTTGCCGGCCACCACCGTCTGATCCGACCACGGCTCGTTCTGGATCTCGAAGAAGACGTTGTCGTGCCGGTTCAGCTCCGCCGCCAGCTTGCGCACCAGCGCCTCCTGATACCGCACCAGCCCGCCGTTGTCCGCCGTGTGGAGCTTCTTCCAGTCGATCTCCGGCGTGCCGTTCGCGTTGTTCGACGGATGAAACGGACTGTTCTTCCAGTGCGCCTCCGTGTAGTACGACGAGAACAGCGTGACCTCGACAATCACACCCCGCCGCGCCGCCTCTTCGACGAACGCGTGCAGCCGCTCGAAGTACCGCGGCTCCCACTGCTCCAGATCCCACTTCCCGCCCGTCTGTTTCCACGGCAGCAGCCGCTCCTCCGGCTTCGGCGCCAGCGTATTCCGCTTAATCCCGAACGAACCCGGAATCTCCGAATACGAGCCCGTGAAGACCCGCGTGTAGTTCATCCCATCGCGCTCCAGCGCCGCCAGGTACTTGCGGTAATCAAAACCCTGATTGATCACAGCCCCGTAATGCTCCGCCGAAGTGATCAGTGCCAGCGGCTTCCCTTTGTACTCGAAGTAATGCGGATTCGCCGGATGCAGCCGCAGCGTCTGCCCCTGCGCCGCCACAATCAACAACAGACCGAGCGCCAATTTCATACTGCTAAGGTACGCCGGCTAGGAACGGCTTGCACGGCTCCGCTCAGATCCCAGGATCGGGCAATTCAAGGACAGATACCCAAAGCTTCTTGTTGGCGATCCTTTTCAAATAAGCTGCGGGTACGCCGTCTCGTGGCATTGTGTAGGTCCAATGAGCATAGTTCTCCGGTCTTCCCTGCCGGATTGGAAACTCCCAGATCGAGTCCAAGATTCCATTGCAGACCTGATAGACGTGAAAGAACGGATCGCCCTTCGCGACGAATGGAAAGTAGTACGTGCATTTCGGCATCGCTCCCCGCCGAAAATACGTCACGCCTAAGTCGCGAGCCTGCCTGGTCAACGCCTCATCCGGCCGCCGCTCCGGCAGGCGCACGACGCCTGACATCTTCCCGTTCACGCCGGACATTTCGCCACATTGGAATGGCTGGTCATCGTCATCCCCTTTCGGAAGGGCATTTGACGATAAGAACGAGATCTCCGATTCCACGGCTAGCATAGCCGAAATTGAACACTCGCCGCCTCTTTCCAGGAAGGCCATCACCCCGACGTAGAGCGGCGTACAAGCGATATGCAGCGACTTGCCGCGCCTTTCGCCCTGGCATGTCTGAATGGGTGATGTGCCCGAATCATGCTGCCAGACCGAGTACCAGGACAAGGCACTCGAGATCACCGGCACCTGTGCCGTCTGCGCCTGCGCACCGGCGAACAGAATCAAACCGAGCACGAGTTTCATACCACTACGCTACGCTGGAAAAGAACGACTTGCACAGCTTCTGGTCCCTTCTCCGCACAAATCGCAACTACCGCTACACATGGTTCGGCCAGACCGTCAGCGAGGTCGGTGACCACTTCAACACCATCGCCGTCCTGAGCCTCGCGCTCCATATCGGCGGCTCGGGCTTCACCGTCGGCATGGTGATGCTCTCGCGCATCATCCCCGCCATCCTCGCCGGACCCGTCGCCGGCGTCATCCTCGACCGCGCCGACCGCCGCAAGGTGATGATCGCCAGCGACGTCTTCCGCGGACTCATCGCGCTCGCGCACATCCTGCTGCTCACCTACCCGAGCCGCCCGCTGCTGTACAGCCTCAGCGCGTTGCTGATGTTCGCGTCGCCGTTCTTCACCGCCGGCCGCTCGGCCATCCTTCCGCGCATCACCAGCCCCGAAGAGCTGCACACCGCCAACGCGCTCACACAGACCACGGCCTGGCTCACGCTCACCATCGGCACCATGATGGGCGGAGTCTCCACTGCGCAGTTCGGCTACGAATGGGCCTTCGTCGCCAACGCCGCGTCGTTCCTCATTAGCGCCATCGCCATCTGGAAGCTCCGCGCCCCCGACGGCCATTTCCGCGCCGTTCGCGCGCGCGCCGCCGTCGCCCGTCCGTTCGCCGGTTGGCATGAGTTCCGCGACTCGGTCCGATACATGTCCTCGCGCCCGCTGATCCTCGCCATCGCGCTGACGACCGTCGGCTGGGCCTCCGGCGGCGGGGCCGCGCAGGTGCTGTTCACCCTCTTCGGAGAGATCGTCTACAAGCGAGGGCCCGCCGGCGTCGGCCTTATCTGGGGCTTCGCCGGCATCGGTCTCGTCATCGGCGGTCTCATCGGTCACAGGGCCGGCGGCAGGCTCGGCTTCAGCGGCTACAAGCGTCTGCTGACCCTCTCCTTCACCGTGCATGGTCTTTCTTATGTGCTGTTTGCGCTGATGCCGACCATCTGGCTGTCGCTGATCTTCATCACGCTGTCGCGCGTCTCGATGGGGCTGAACAACGTGCTGAACCGCACGATGCTGCTCACGCACGTGCCCGACGCGTTTCGCGGGCGCGTCTTCACCACCGTCGAGACGATGATGCACGCCACGATGATGCTCTCGCTCGGCGTCGCAAGCTGGGCGAGTGCCATCTATCCCATTCGAACCATTGGAGTTATCGCCGGGCTGTTGAGCACCACCACGGCCGTCTACTGGTTGTGGGCCGAGGCCTCCGGGAAGCTCGTCGAGCCGTCGCGCGACGACACGGCGAGCGACATCGAAGTCGCCGAGCCCGTTACGCCTTCGTGAGCTTCGCGCGGATCGATGCGATCAGCGCATCCCGTTGAGAATTCAGGTAGAAATGCCCGCCGGGGAAGCGCTCGACGGTGAACTCGCCCGTCGTGATCTCGCGCCAGCGGTCGAGCGCGTCGCCCTGCGCGTTGGGATCGTCAGCACCCGCGAAAGCGTGCACGGGAGTCGAGATAAGTTCTTCCGGCACATAGGTATAGCGGCGGTACATGCGCGCATCGGCCTCCATCACGGGCAGCACCACGTCGAGCAGATCCGCGTCGGCCAGAACATCCGGTGGGAATCCCTCCAAGCGTTTGATTTCATTGAGGAACTCTTCGCGCGTCGGATCGGGCGACGGCACATGATTCAGCCGGAACACCGGCGAGCGCGCGCCGGAAACGAACAACGCCAGCGGCGCCGGCGCACCCAGCCTGCGCAGCGCTCGCACGAGCTCGAACGCGATGCCGGCGCCCATGCTGTGGCCGAAAAACGCGTACGGGCCGTCGAGAAAAGCGCGCATTTCTCTCGAGAGCGCGTCGACGATTTCGTCGATTCTCTCGAGAGCTTTCTCGGCGACTCTCGACTCTCTGCCCGGCAGCCGTACGGGGCAAACGTGCGCGAAATCCGAGAGCGGCTCCTTCCACGGAGCGTAGATCAGCGCCCCGGCGCCGGCCGGCGGAAAACAAAACAGGCGCAGTTTGTCGTTGGTGGTCTCCTCGATGCCGGGGAGCCAGGAATTGCTCTTGTGCGCGGCCTTCTCTGCGGCCTTCTGCTTCAGTTTCAGCGCGAGCAAGCGGCGCTTGTCGCCGGAGAGCGCGGGTGCGGCGGCTGGTGCGGGGCCCTTCTTCGGCTGCTCGAGCAAGTGCAGCAGGACACGTTCGAAGGGCAGTACGTTCAGGTCATGGGCGTAGTCGAGCGCCGCCCTGCGGGACTGGCCGGCGATCTCTTCCCAGTGGCCGCGATCCGACGTCAGGCGCTCCAGTACTTCGGCCCACGGACGGACATCCTGCGGAGGCACTTCGGCGATGGGCACCATGCCGGCGTCGACGGTCTGCTTGTAGTGGCGTATCGGATTGACCGGCAGCAGGTACGGCACGCCCAGCTTGGCCTCGTGCAGTCCGCCGACGTCGCTGGCGAGCACGGGGATGCCGCGCGACATGGCTTCGAGCACGATACGGGAGCGCGCCTCGGCCCAGACGCTGGGCACCAGCATGACCCGCGTGTGCTTCAGCAGCCCGTCTATGTTGTCCATGTGCGCCATCAGCGTGATGTTCGGCAGGCGGCGCATCGCGTCGATCTCTTCGGGCAGCGTGCCCCAGCTCGGGATCGCGGCGAATTCGAGGTGCGGCATCCGCTCGGCGAGTGCAGTGAAGATCGAGATCCCTTTCACGGCGCAAGGGTTCACCATGGCGATGAAGCGGTTGTCGAAGTGGCCGAGGTCGGGATATTCGGCGACGGGCTCCAGCAGCGAGATGGGCACGTGAACGGCGTCGATGCCCGCCCACTGGCGCACGTAGCCCGCGACGTAGTGGCTGACGCCGACGACGCCATCGGCCCGGCGTAGCGTCTCGGTCTTCTTCTCGCTGACGGCGGAGCTGTCAGGGCCGAAAGGCACGGCGATGGTCGCTCGCACGAGATAGACGACCCGCGCGTGCGGTGCCTTCACGGCAAGGTCGAAGAGCAGCTGGCCGGGATCGTCTGTGGAGGTAACGATGATGTCGGGCCGGAACTCGTCGATGTGGGCCTGAAACGACGCGCGCAGGTTCGGGCTGCGGGTGAGCGTTCGGACGTCGACGCCGCCGAGGTTCATGCGCACTTCGCCGTTGGGCAGTGGGTCGTACGGCTGGCTGCGTTTGGCGAGCTCCTCGACGAAATGCTCGTGGCTGGACTCGTCCAGACGGTCGGTGCGCGTGAAAACGCGAACCTGGTGGCCGCGATCAGCCAGAGCTTCCATCAGCAGGCGGTTGGACTTGTCGCCGCCGCCGAGGGAGGGGAAGTAGGTCGAGTTGTGGGCGAGCAGAATCCGCATCACGCCTTCTTCTGCTGCCCCAGTTTGCGGAGCAGGAGCGCGCGCTTGGCGGCGTCGAGTTTGCGCTTGCGCGCGGCCTCGTCATCGCCTGTTCCCGCATCGATCCAAGCCGGCGGCTCGCCGAGGGCGGTGAGCATGCGCTCAAAGTCGGCCGCGTCGAGTTTCGAAACGAACTCGAGCCCCGCGGCCCGGGAGGCCCGGGCTTCATTCCAATAGGCTGCCTCGTCGGTCAGGAGTTGCCGTAGGGCCTGTTCCCACGGAGCGATGTCCTGCGGGGGGACGACCGCTCGGGGCATGTGTGTCTCGTCGAACTCGTGCTCGTATCGGGCGACTGGACGCACCGGGACAATGAAGCCGGTGCCGCGCTTGGCTTCCATCAGGCCCCCGGAGTCGCTGGAGAGGACGGGCAGGCCGCGCAGCATGGCTTCCATGGCGATGAGGCCGAAGCCTTCATACCAGACGGACGGCATGAGGAGCAGGCGCGCCTGTTCGAGCACTTCTTCGATGTCGGGGACGTTGCGCAGCAGGCGCGTGTTCGGGCGCGACTGGAGCTCATCGCGGTCGGCATCCGTCGTGCCCCAGCCATTGAGCGCTGCAAACTCGACATCCGGGAAACGGCCGGCGAGGTCGAGGAAGATGCCGAGCCCCTTCACGGTACAGGGGTTGATCATCAACACGAAGCCGTCGCCGAAGCGGCCCATTTCTCGGTAGGGCGGCCGGCCGTAGATGGGCGGATGGATCACGTGCGCGTCGCAGCCGGCGTGCGTCTTGACGTAGCCGGCCATGTGATCGCCGATGACGACGACGGCGCGGGCGCGGCGAACCAGGTCCGTTGCGGCTGCGTCAGGGTTCCAGCTTTCAGGGCCGAAGGGGAAGAACTGGGGCGTGTGGGCGAGGAAGACGATTCGTCCGGGCGCAGCCTGCGAGGCCTCGCGAAGCAGCACGTGGCTAATGTCCTCGCTGGAGACCAGCACCCAGTCGGGTTGGAGTCGGCGGATCTCGTTGCCGAGGCGGCGGTGGTGGAAGCTGAGGTCGCGGACGCCGAGGATGCGGATGCCGTCGACAACGGTCTCTCGGTCGGCGGCGCCGCCGTCTGTCGGGCAGACGACGATCGCTTCATGGCCCAATGCGGTCATGGCGCGGAGCCAGGCGAGGTTGCCCCTGGTGGAGCCACCCTTGGGGGGATCGTAGCTTGCGTTCGACGTTAACAGAACCCGCATCAGCCGGTTGCGCCTTCGCCGTCCTGACCGGCGAGCAGCGCTCTCACTTCCTCCTCCGACAGGCCTTCGATTTCCTTGAGCAGTGCTTCGTACTCTTCGGCGGAGATGTCGCCCAACTGTTTCGCGTCGACGGTGCGCGCGAGTTCCGCGAGAGTCAACGTGCCGGAATAGACGTCGTCGACGGAGAGTTCCACGCTGAGCTCTTCCTTGATGCGCATGAGCAGCAGGACGGCGAGCAGTGAGTGGCCGCCAAGGTCGAAAAAGTTATCGCCCGGCAGCACGGTGGGCCGCTTGAGAAGCTCGGCCCAGATGCGGGCCAGGCTACGCTCTGTCTCGGTGAACGGGATCCCGGCGGATTCCCCGGCGCGGTATTGTTCGAGACTCTCGGTGCGGACGGCTTCGAGCACTCGTTCCGGCGTCGAGAGCGAGCGCGCGATGCGGCCGTACTCCTTGAACTGGCGGGAGGAGGCGGCTGCCGTGGCCGGTGCGGCTTCGCCGACGGGCACCCATTCGGTAGGCGTCGGCTTCCACTTCAGCTTGCCGAGTTCAACGGCGCTGAAAGTGTAAATGGCGGTCTCGCCGTCATGGCGGACATCTGCGGCGGGCAGCGATTCGACGAACTGCCGGGCCGGCTGATTGCGCTTGGAGGGCGTGACGGGAACGGAAACGCGCTCGAGGCCGAGGTCAAAGGCGGTTTGGCCGGCGAAGGCGAGCATGCGGTGCTCGACGCCCCGGCCGAGCACGCGGCAGCTCAGCAGAAACGTGTCCACCCACAGCGCGCCCTGACGCGGTTCCGTGACTAGGAGGCCCGTGAGGCCATACTCGCCGAAGCGGTCGGCGACGGTGGCGGTCCAGACCTGGCGGCCGTTGTCAGGCAGCGCCGCGACCTCAGCCTCGGTGCGGCGGATGGTGGTGGTATTGAACTGGTTGGTGCGCTGCGTCAATTGAGCGGCGCGGGGCTGCTGATCGGCTGTCATCTCCGCGATGTGCAGCGTGAGGCCGAGGCTGGCCATGAACTCTTCCAGGCTGGCAGCGCCGTGGGCGGCGCTCTTGAAGGCCTTCACCTGTTGGTAACTGGCGCCGCGCTTGCGGTCCTCTTCCGTGATGATGGGGTGATCGAAGACCCAAAGCCGGTCGAGCCACTGCGGGAGATCGTCGATGCGCTGGGGCAGCGTGAGGCTAAGCACTTCGGGAGCCGCGTCCTCCACTTCGGCACATTCCTTGGGATTGTCGTCGAGGAAGATGAAGCTGTCCAAACCGAGGCTGAGCTCTTCGGCCAGAGAGACGAGGTGCTCGCCCTTGGATGCCCAGTTGATGCGCCACGAGGTGAAGTGCTCGATACGTAGCGGGAACTCGGGATGGGCCGCGAAGGTGTCCAGGACATCCTGCTCGTTGTTCTTGCTCGAAATGCAGAGCAGCATGCCGGCCTTCCTCTGCTCCAGCAGGACTTCGTGCAGGCGGCGTCGCGCGGGGTCGAGTGAGACGCCTTCGGGGCCGTCCTCGCCGCAGATCCCGGCCCAGAGGGTGTTGTCGCAGTCGATCGCGATGACCTTGTACGGGGGGCGGGCGAGCGCATCGGCATAGCGAGCGACGGCGGTGGCCAGTGCCGCGAAATAGAGGTCGGTGTATGGAATCCGTCCCAGGCGCTCGCCTTCGGCGTTATGCCAGTCGCCGGCAGGATAGCGCTGCTCGATTTCACGCCAATGAAGCGCGATGGTGGCGTGCTTGCCGGAAAGGACTTCGTCGAGCTTACGCTCCATGCGGTCAGCGAACCCGGCCCAACCAGGGGCCTCCTGAAACTCGGGGGAAGGAGGGCAGACGACCACAAGGACAGGTGCGGGGAAGTGACCGTCGGAGGCGGCCAGTTCATCCAGGAGCTTCTCGAAGTTCGCCGCCGTCTGCTCGAGGGCGGCGGCGTCGATTCGGGTGAACTGGCCCAGGTCCTCGAGCCGCAAGAGCATGAGATTCAACCCCTTAGGGTTACGGGCGAATTCGCTTCCCGGGTCATGCAGGGTCTGCCAGAGCTGGTTGTACGGCGCAAAACGGATCTCAACGGGCCGCCGGATCGTTTTACCCCAGAATTGGAGGGGTGTTTGGATAGGTTCGGCCGTGAACGTCGCGCTGATCGCGATTCGAAACTCGGGCCGTGATGCGTGCAGGTCTTCGCTCACCGTTGTCCTTGGAGGTGATTTGGAAGTAGGAAGAACTCGCTTCCGGAATCCACTATTTCAACATAGACTGACTGCCATGCTCACCCGTTTGGGTACACTTTTGCTTCTGCTGGCAGCCCAGGCCTGGGCGCAGGCGCCGATGGCGCGCCGGCCAGTCCACACTTACTCCATTGTCGCGCGTGACCCGGCCTCAGGTCAGATCGGTGTGGCTGTGCAATCGCACTGGTTCAGCGTCGGTTCGTCGGTTCCCTGGGCCGAGGCGGGCGTCGGCGCCGTGGCGACGCAGAGTTTCGTCGATCCCAGCTACGGGAAGCTCGGGTTGGACTTGATGCGGGCGGGCCGGTCCGCGCCGGAAGCGCTGAAGGGACTGCTGGGAGCCGATGAGGGGAGAGAAGTGCGGCAGGTTGCCATGATCGACGCCGCCGGAAAGGTGGCGGCGCATACGGGCGCGAAGAATATCCCCATGGCGGGGCACCACGCCGGGAATGGCTATTCTGTCCAGGCAAATCTGATGGAGAAGGACACGGTCTGGCCGGCGATGGCGAAGGCATTCGAGGCGGCGAAGGGCGACCTGGCGGAACGGATGATGGCCGCGCTGGAGGCGGCGGAGCGCGAAGGCGGCGACATCCGCGGCAGGCAGTCCGCCGCGCTGATCGTGGTCTCCGCGAAGTCGACCGGGCGCCCGTGGAGCGACCGAATCTTCGACCTGCGTGTCGAGGACCATCCGGATCCGCTCAAGGAGTTGCGGCGGTTGCTCACGCTGCAACGCGCATACAACCACATGAATGCGGGCGACGTGGCCGTGGAGAAGGGCGACAACGAGGCGGCATTGCGGGAGTATTCGGCGGCGTCGAAGCTGGCGCCGGGGAATGCGGAGATGATCTACTGGCACGCCGCGGCGCTCGTGCAGATGAAACGGGTGGAGGAGGCGCTGCCGCTGTTCAGGGAGGCGTTCCGGCTGCACCCGCTTTGGCGGGATTTGACGCCGAGGCTGACGAAGGTGGGATTGCTGCCCGACGACGCGGCGGTGATTCGCCGCATCGTCGGACAGTAGGAACGAACTACTTCGCGGCGGCTTCGGCGGGGATCGGGAGCGTCACCGCGCCGGTGGCGGCCCATTCGGCGCCGCGGGTGAAGGTGACGACAAAGGCGGGCGTGCGGACGGCCGGGGCGTCGTGGCCGAGAGCGGTGCCGAAGACGCGGCCCTGGCCGTACTGCAGCGTCCAGAGCATGGGGTGATCGAGGCCGTCGCCGGGGATGGGCTGGCGGGCCTTGCCGCCGTAAAGCTTATGGTCGTCCCAGGCGGTGGCGAGGACCTGGTAGGTGCCCTTGGGCTGCCAGCGGAGGTTGGCGTAGAGCTCGTCGTGGGGCTGAGCGAACTCGGCCTTCAGGCCTCGGGTGATGGGGTGGTCCTTATCCGTGATCTTGACCGTGAAGTCGTGGCTGGCGCTGTGGTGGCCGTTGTTAGGCCGCCAGTTGCCGCCGGAGAGCTTCTCGTACTCGGTCCACCCGTCGAAGGCGGCGGTGGAGAAGTGGTACATGACGAGGCCCTTACCGCTCTTCACGTAGTCGAGGAGCGCATTGCTGGCGCGGTCGCCCCACCAGAGGTTCTTGTCCCGTTTCTCGTAGTAGTTGAGGACGACCAGGTCGTAGGGCGCCAGGGTTTCCGGGCCGGCGCCGCGGAACTCCTCGATGACGCGGACCTCGAAGCGGCCGGTGTCTTCGAGGGCTTTGCGCAATTCGGGGGTGACGGCGCGCCAGTCATGGCCGTTCTGGCCGGTAATGATGAGCGTCTGGATCTTCTTCGGCGCGGCGGGCGCCTGGGCCAGAAGGGCTGGGGCGAAGGCCGCGATGGCGAGCGAAGCGAGGATGGAGGTTTTCGTCATGAATCGGACTCCCACGTCCATAATAGCTTCCGGACTGCCGTGTCCGATACACTGACAGTTTCAGAAAGTTACCGAGATGAGCGACACCATAAAGTACATCCTGGACGAGAGCCGGATTCCGAAGGCCTGGTACAACATCGTGGCAGACCTGCCCACGCCGCCGCCCCCCGTGCTGCACCCCGGCACGATGCAGCCCGTGGGGCCGGACGACCTGGCTCCGCTGTTCCCGATGAGCCTGATCGCGCAAGAAGTGACGGCGGAGCGCGAGGTGGAGATTCCGGAGCCGGTCCGCGACGTCTACCGGCAGTGGCGCTGCACGCCTCTTTTCCGAGCGCGGCGGCTGGAAAAGGCGCTGGATACGCCGGCCCGAATCTACTACAAGTACGAGGGCGTGTCGCCGGCCGGGTCGCACAAGCCGAATACGGCGGTGGCGCAGGCGTTCTACAACAAAGAGGCCGGCGTGAGGCACATCACGACGGAGACCGGGGCGGGGCAGTGGGGATCGTCGCTGGCATTCGCCGGAGCGCTGTTCGGGATCGAGATCGAAGTGTACATGGTGCGCGTCTCTTACAACCAGAAGCCGTATCGCCGGGGGCTGATGGAGACGTGGGGCGCGCGGTGCGTGGCGTCGCCGTCGAATGAAACCAACGCGGGCCGGGCGGTTCTGGCGAAGCGCGCGGATCATCCGGGATCTCTGGGGATCGCGATCTCCGAGGCCGTCGAACTGGCGGCGCAAAGGGATGATACGAAGTACGCGCTGGGTTCCGTGCTGAACCACGTGCTGCTGCACCAGACGGTGATCGGCCTGGAAGCGATTGAACAGTTCGACATGGCCAACGATTACCCCGACGTGGTGATTGGGTGCGCCGGAGGCGGGTCGAACTTTGCGGGCATCGCGTTTCCATTCGTCGGCGCGCAGATCAAGCACGGCAGAAACGTGCGGGCTATCGCGGTGGAGCCGGCGGCGTGTCCGACGCTGACCCGCGGAAAGTATGCGTATGACTTCGGCGACACGGCGCATTTGACGCCGCTGACGAAGATGCACACGCTGGGCTCCACCTTCACGCCACCCGGCTTTCATGCGGGCGGGCTGCGATACCACGGGATGGCGCCGCTGGTGAGCCATGTGAAGGAACTGGGGCTGATCGAGGCCCGCGCGTACCACCAGAATCCCTGCTTCGAGGCCGGGCTGATGTTCGCACAGTCGGAAGGGATTCTGCCGGCGCCTGAGTCGAATCACGCGGTGCGGGCGGCGATCGACGAAGCGTTGCGCTGCAAGGAAGAGGGCGTCTCTCAGGCGATTCTCTTCAACTTGAGCGGACACGGCCACTTCGACATGCAGGCCTACATCGACTTCAAAGCCGGGAGCTTGCAGGACCTGGACTACGACGAAGCCGAACTGGCATCAGCGATGGCGGGGTTGCCGGCGGTGGCGGAGTAGGCCGCCGAACTCCTGAGGGCGTTTGTTAGACTCTCGGGGGTGGAGATCACCGACGCATACGCTCACTGCGGTCTGCGCAAGTACAAGCCGGTAGAAGACTTGCGCGCGGCGATGGCGAAGGGCGGCGTGAGCCGCGCGGTGCTTGCGCAGCATCGGGGCGAGTTCGACCACCGCTACATCGAGGACCTGGTCCGGCGGTACCCGACCATATTCCGCGGCATGTTTCTGGTGGACATGACTTCGCCTGGCGCGATGGACGAGATCACGCATTGGGCCGGGCGCGGATATTTTCGGGGAATCAGGATGGCGGCGGAGACCCTTGCGACGGGACGGGCGCTGTGGGATTGGGCGGCGACGCTGGGTCTGCACTTCGTGGTGGACGGCGACGTGGCGGCGATGGTGGAGCCGCTGGGGCAGTTCGCGGAAGACCATCCGAGGAGCGCGCTGGTCTTTACGCACATGGCGCAGCCGCGCGGCGGGCATGAACGGTTTCTGGAGCTGAGCTCGCGGAAGAACGTGCATGTGCAGATCTCCGGGATGCATCAGTTCGGCAAGCTGCCGTACGAGGAGCTGAAACCGTGGATCTCGAAGCTGCACGAGGCGTTCGGTGCGGACCGGCTGCTCTACGCGAGCAATTTCCCCGTGATGGAGAGCGTCGAGGTGTACGTCGAGGAGATTCGCCTGCTGAGCGAAGGCAGGCTGGGCGTGCCGAAGCGCGACGCGGAGGCCGTGATGAACGCCAACGCGCTGCGGGTGTGGTTCGCCGGGCAGCGGAAGTAGCCCGAAATCGTGGATATCGTCAGCGTCTCGAGAAACCTGACCGTGGAGCTGGTAGAGCGGGGCTACCGCGCCGGGATGTTCCCGATGGGCGGACAGGGGTGGATCACTTGGCACAGGCCGCCGGTGCGGGCGATTCTGCCGGTTGATGGGTTCCATGTGTCGCGGTCGCTCGAACGGACGCTGAAGCAGGCGCGGTTCGAGGTGACGGTGAACCGGGACTTCGAGGGCGTGATGCGCGCGTGCGCGGACCGCGAAGAGACGTGGATCGACTACCGGATTCTTCATATCTACAAGGAGTTGCACCGGATGGGGAAGGCGCACTCTGTGGAAGTGTGGGTGGAGGGGCAACTGGCCGGGGGCGTCTACGGTGTGTCGCTGGGCGGGGCCTTCTTCGCGGAGTCGAAGTTCCATCGAGTGCGCGACATGTCGAAAGTGGCGCTGGCGCACCTGGTGTTCCGGCTGCACGAGCGCGGGTATGCGCTGCTCGACGTGCAGTATTGGACGCCGCACCTCGCGTCGCTGGGGGTGATCGAGATTCCGGGCGACGAGTATCTCGGGCGGCTCGGAGGCGCGCTCGAACTGGATCGCCGGTTCGTGTGAGCGGCCGTTACCAGGCCTGATAGTAGCCGTAACGGCGCTCGACTTCGAGCGGCAGGCCGAAGAGTTCGCGCAGGATCGGCTCGGTGAGGATCTGCTCCTTCGGGCCGTCCTGGAAGATGCGGCCGTCCTTCAGGCAGACGACGCGTTCGATCTCCGGCACGATGTCCGGCAGGTGGTGCGTGACCAGGAGGATTCCGATGCCGCTGGCGGCGAGTTTGCGCATGGTGGCGCGGAGCTCGGTTTGGGCGCGGAGGTCGAGCGAGTTCGAGGGCTCGTCGAGGAGAAGGGCCTTGGGGTCGTGGACAAGCGCGCGGGCGATGACGGCACGGCGGGTTTCGCCCGAGGAAAGCTCATTCATCGGGCGGCCGGCGAGATGCGAGAGCTTGAGCAGGTCCATCAGCTCGCGGGCCTTGTCGCGCATAGCTTCGGTGACGTGGTGGTTCGGCCAAAGCCCGATGGAGGAGAAGAAGCCCGAGAGGACCGTTTCTTCCACGGAATACGGCTGAGTGCACTGCTCGGCCAGATCGTTGGTGACGATGCCGAGCAGGGGCCGCAGATCGAAGACGTT
Organism: Bryobacteraceae bacterium; assembly: GCA_050789245.1. GTDB lineage: Bacteria > Acidobacteriota > Terriglobia > Bryobacterales > Bryobacteraceae > PNKE01. The sequence continues at coordinate 67,553 of JBOZRR010000018.1, forward strand.
CCAGGTCTCGCGGCCAAGGATGCGCAGACGGCAGGCGGGCGCAGGGTAGCGGGGGTAGAGTTCACGCGTCACCGCCTTGATGAACGTCGACTTGCCGCTGCCGTTCGGGCCGAGAATGGCCGCGTGCTCGCCGAGGTTGATTGCGAGCGAGACCGATTCCAGTCCGGGGCGGTCCCCCCGGAAGATGGTGACGTTTTCCAGTTCGATCAAAGGCGGTGTGGCGGACATGGGTCGGAACTCAACTCCTGATTTTGTCGTATGACGGTATGGGATGGATGCGATTCAAATCCTGGGGACCACGCTGGGCCTTGGCGTGGCTGCGGGAATGCGGCTGTACGCCACTGTGCTCGCCCTCGGCCTGGCAATGCGGTATGACTGGCTGACGCTGCCGGAACAGATGCGCGCACTCCAGGTCCTGGAGCATCCGGCGATTCTGATCACCGCGGGCGTGATGTACGTCATGGAGTTCGTCAGCGACAAGATCCCGTGGGTGGACAGCGCGTGGGACGCCGTGCATACGTTCATCCGGCCGGTGGGCGCTGCGGCATTGGCGTTCACGGCGTTCGGCACGATGGATCCGGTGGTCCGCACATCGCTGGGGCTGGCGTGCGGCGGCGTGGCGCTGGGGAGCCATACGACGAAGGCCGCCACGCGATTGGCCGTGAACACGAGTCCTGAACCGTTTTCGAACTGGGGCCTCAGCCTGCTCGGCGACCTGGCCGCGCCGGCGATGGTCTGGCTGGCGGTGGAGCACCCGGCCGTGACTTTGGTGACGGTTTGCTCGTTGCTGGTGGCATTCTTCTGGCTGCTGCACAAGCTGCTGCGGATGCTGCGCGACGGACTTGGCGCTCTGCGCCGCAGATGGACCGCTGCCTGACACGCGACTAATCGTCGACAACGGCCTTCTTGGACTTCTCCAGAAAACGGTTGATGTAATGCGTGTCGATCTCGGCGTTGACGAAGGCCTCGTCGGCCAAGATGCGCTGGTGCAGGGGGATCGACGTGTGGATGCCCTCGACGACGAAGAGGTCGAGCGCGCGGCGCATGCGGGCGATGGCTTCGTTGCGGTCGCGGCCGTAAGTGATCAGCTTGGCGATCAGCGAGTCGTAGTACGGCGGAATGACGCCGTCGTTGTACGCGGCGGTGTCGACGCGAACGCCGATGCCTCCGGGCAGGTTCAGCGCTTTGATGCGGCCGGGTGACGGAGCGAAGGTCTCCGGGTGCTCGGCGTTGATGCGGCACTCAATGGCGTGGCCGCGCAGGACCACCGGGCCGCCGAGGATGTCCGGCAGTTTCTCGCCCTGGGCGATGCGGATCTGCGCTTTCACGAGGTCGAAGCCCGTGATGAGTTCCGTGACGGGGTGCTCCACCTGGATGCGGGCGTTCACCTCGATGAAGTAGAGGCTGCCGTCCGTGTCCATCAGGAACTCGACGGTGCCGGCGTTGGTGTAGCCGATCTCGGCAAAGGCCTTCTTCAGCGCGGCGGTAGTTCGTTCCCGCACTTCCGGTTTGAGGACCGGCGACGGCGCTTCCTCGATCAGCTTCTGGTGCCGGCGCTGTACGGAACATTCGCGTTCGCCCAGAATCTCGACGTTGCCGTGGTGGTCGGCCAGAACCTGGAACTCGATGTGGCGAGGGCGCTCGATGAACTTCTCGCAGTAGACGTCGGCGCAGGAGAAGGCCGCTTCGGCCTCGGCGCGGGCCTGGGCGTAGGCGTGGGGGAGTTCCTCGGCGCAGCGGACGATGCGCATGCCGCGCCCTCCGCCGCCGGCGGAGGCCTTGATGATGACCGGATAGCCAATGGAGCCGGCGACTTCGAGCGCTTCCTCGACAGATTCGAGGATGCCGTCCGAGCCGGGCAGGATCGGCACGCCGTGTTCCTTCATCGTGGCGCGGGCGATCTGCTTCAGGCCCATCATGCGTGTGACGTCGGGCCTGGGGCCGATAAAGCTGATGCCTGACGTGTGGCAGACCTCGGCGAAATCGGAGTTCTCGGAGAGGAAGCCGTAGCCGGGATGGATCGCGTCGACGTTGGTAATCTCGGCGGCGGAGATCACCGAGGGGATCGACAAGTAACTGAGAGCGCTCTTGGCCGGGCCGATACAAACGGCTTCGTCGGCGAAGCGAACGTGGAGGGAGTAGCGGTCGGCCTCGGAGTAGACCGCTACGGTCCGAATGCCCAGGTCCTTGCAGGCGCAGATGACGCGGAGCGCGATTTCCCCACGGTTGGCGATCAGGATTTTCTTGAACATGGCTCGGGAGGAACTTAGGCCCTACGCTAGTTCGGCTTTACGAGGTAGAGCACCTCGCCGTATTCGACGGGCTGGCCGTTCTCCACCAGCCGCTTAACGATGGTTCCCGAGATCTCGGCCTCGATCTCATTCATGAGCTTCATCGACTCGATGATGCAGAGCACCTTGCCGGGCTTGATGGCGTCGCCGACCTTGATGAAGGCGTCGGAGCCCGGGGACGGTGATTCGTAGAAGGTCCCGACGATGGGCGATTTCACGGCCTCGAGGGTCGGGTCGGTCAGGTCGGGTCCGGCGGCCGTCTCCGCGGCGGGAGCGACGGCGGCGGGAATCGGATGCTGCGCGGAGGGCATGTGCTGGACGGCCGGCGCGACAGGGGCCGCCGCCATGGTCTGCCCGGGGACGACGATCTCCTGGGTGACGACACCGCTGGTCCGCTTGATCCGGACCCGGTTGTCGCCTCGCTGGACTTCGAGCTCGGCCACTCCGCTGGAGACGACGGTCTGGATCAGTTCGCGAATCTCTTCAATGGTCATGGTTCGATTACCACTAATTCCTTGGTTGTCGGCGTGAGAACTTCCACGCCCGTACCGGTCACAAGGACCGTATCTTCGATGCGGACCCCGCCGACGCCCTCGATATACGCTCCGGGCTCGATGGTGATGGTCATGCCGGGTTCCAGCACGGCATCGGACTTCTTCCCCAGGCGGGGGTTTTCGTGGATTTCAAGACCGAGGCCGTGTCCCGTGGAGTGCAGGAAGGCTCGGTCCATTCCGTATTTCTTAAGAACTTTTCGGGCAGCCGCGTCGACGTCGCACCCCAATGCGCCGGGGCGAACGGCCGAAATCGCGGCAATCTGGGCTTCCAGCACGGCATCGTAGAGCCGGCGGCTTCGATCACTGGGCGGACCGATGTGAACGACCCGCGTCATGTCGCTGGCGTAGCCGTTCAGGCTCGCGCCCATGTCCACTAATAGTAGCTGATTGTGGTCGATCTTCCGCGTGGTCGGTTTGGCGTGAGGAAGCGCCGAGCGTTCGGCGAAGGCGACGATGGTTTCGAAGGCCGGGCCATCGGCGCCGAGCTTGCGCATCTGGTGGTCCAGGTCTGCGGCCACGTCGATTTCGGTTATCCCCAGTTGGATCCGCCTCAGGACACGCTCGAAGGCTTTCGAGCAGAGCCTGACCGACCTCCGAATCAGCTCGATCTCTTCCGGCGATTTGCGAGTCCGGAGAGTCTCGATGCGGCCGGAGAAGGGCTTCAGGCGCGTTTCCCGGCCGAGCGCCTGCGCGACGCGCTGCCACTCCGCCTGGGAGGTATGCTCGTCGTCCACGCCTAGCGCGTTGATGCCCCGGCGGGCAACGTCCTTGGCGGCCTCGGACCACAGCGACCCGTTGCTGACCGTCCTGACGGGACAACTGCACTGCTCGTGGGCCTGAAAGGAATATCGGGGGTCCGTGTAGAGAATGGAACGGCTTGGCTTGACCAGCAGCAAGGCGTTGCTGCCAGTGAAACCTGTCAGATACCGGATATTCGGCGGGTGCGAAACCGCTATTGCATCCAGCTTTTCCCCGGTCAGGGAGCCAGCCAGACGGCGGCGCCGTTCGGCGTGAAGGTCAATCACGGTAGTTAAGCACTTAATTGTAACATCGGGACTTTCGCCTACCAGTCGACGACGCTGCCGTCGTCAGCGTCGTAAGTCTGCGGGTTCGTCCAGTCGTGGCCCAGCTTGTCGGCCATTGCATTTTCATCGAGTTCGATGCCCAGGCCGGGGCCCGTGGGCAACTCGAGGTAGCCTTCCCGGACCTTGAACGGCTGCTTGATATAGCCCTCACCGAGCGAAACCTGCTCCTGGATGAGGAAATTCGGGATGGAGGCGGCGATCTGGACACCGGCGGCGAGCGAAATCGGTCCGAGCGGGTTGTGCGGAGCGATGGCGGCGTACCAAGCCTCCGCCATCCCGGCAATCAGGCGGACCTCGGTGATGCCTCCGGCGTGGCAGACGTCGGGTTGCAGTATGGTAGCCGCTTTCTTTTCAAGAACTTCCCGGAAGCCCCACTTAGTGAAGACACGCTCGCCGGTGGCGATGGGCAGGTGCGTGCCCCGCGCGATTTCGGCCATGACGTCGTGGTTCTGGGCCTGGCAGGGCTCCTCGATGAACATGGGGTTGTAGGGTTCCAGGGCTTTGATCAGCATCTTCGCGTGCGCCGGGCTGATGGCGCCGTGGAAGTCGACGCCGATGTCGACGCTGTCGCCGACCAGTTTGCGGAATTCGGCGAACTTTTCCGCGGCGTACTGCACTTCGGCGGGCGTTTCGACGTAGCGGGCCGGGCGGCGTTTGGCCGGTCCGGTCTTGAAGGCGGTGAAGCCCTGGGCCAGGGCGTCCTTCACCCGCTGGGGATTGCTCATGTTGGCGTGGGCATAGACTCGCACGCGGTTGCGGGTGGGGCCGCCGAGCAGTTCATACACAGGGACGCCGAGCGCCTTGCCCTTGATGTCCCAAAGAGCCATGTCGATGCCGGAGAGGGCGGAGGTCAGGATGGGCCCGCCCCGGTAGAAGGCGTGGCGGTAGATGGCCTGCCAGTGGTGTGAGACGGCGCGGGGGTCCTTGCCGATCAGGTAGGGCGCGATCTCGGCGACGGCTTCGGCGCAGGTCTTGGCGCGGCCCTCGGTGATCGGCTCGCCCAGACCGGTGATGCCCGCGTTGGTGTGGACCTTGAGGAAGAGCCAGCGGGGCTTGACCAGAAAGGTCTCCAGTTTGGTGATCTTCAGCGGATCCTTCGGCTTGATGGGGGCGTCCTGTTTCTGTTGCGCTGAGAGCGGTTCGGCACCCAGCGGTGCGAAGAGTGCGGCGATGGCGCCGCGCCGGGAAAGCCGGGTATGAGTGTTCGCTTGTGTCATACGTGGAAGTCCTTAACAATAAAGCCCATGGGACGGCCACTCATTCTATTGCTTTTCCTCTCGATCTGCTCCGCGCAGGTGCCGACGATCGAGGAGTCGTTGAACTTCAAGGGGCTCGATGATTACGAGATCTCGCCGGACGGGTCGATGGTGGCCTACGTGGAGTCCGCCGCGGACTGGAAGCAGAATGAGTTCGTTTCGCAGATTTGGCTGTACCGCGTGGCGACGGGCGAGCGGGTGCAACTGACACGGGGCAAGGAGTCGGCGGGGAGCGTCCGGTGGTCCCCGGACAGCCGCTGGCTGGCGTTCGCGACCAGCCGGGACAAGAAGCGGCAGATCTGGCTGATCGACCCGAAAGGCGGCGAGGCGTGGCAACTGACCGAGGAAGAGGGCGGCGTGCAGGGCTTCGACTGGTCGCCCGACGGGAGGCGGATTGCCTTCACGTCCACCGGGCCGGAGACGAAAGAGCAGAAGGACCGCAAGGAGAAGTTCGGGGAGTTCGACATCTACGAGCAGGATTACGGCTACTCGCACATCTACACCGTCGATGTGCCGCTGGAAGCGGGAAAGACGGCCAAGGCGGCGGCGCTGACGTCGGGCAAGGAGTTCACGGTCGGCGGATTCTCGTGGGCGCCGGATGGGACGCGGATCGCCTTCCATGCGTCGAAGAACGGGAATCCGGCAGAGTCGTCCGACATTTACGTTTTGACCCTGGCCGACAAGGCGGTGAAGAAGATTGTCAGCACGGCGGGGCCGGATTCGGGGGCGGTGTGGTCGCCGGACGGGAAGCGGATCGCGTTCGGCACCGCGAACGGCGAGGAGCATTACTACTACACGAACTCGCGGATCGGGGTCGTCAGCGCGGACGGCGGTCCGGTGAAGATCATCGCGGCGGACTTCGACGAAAACGCCCGGCCGGCGAAGTGGGGCCCGGAGGGCATCTACTTCTGGGGCTTCGAGAAGACGCTGAGCTTCGTGTACGTCGCCGATCCCGATGCGGGCAAGTGGAAGCGGGTGCTGGGGACTGAGCAGTTCATGGTGGGTGCGGCGTCGGTGACGAAGCACTTCAAGACGGCCGTAGTATTGGGCTCGCGGGCCGATGACTTCAACGAACTCTACATCACGCCGATGGGGCGGTTTGAGCCGAAGCCGATTACGGAATTCCGCGCGCAGTATGCGAAGTACAAGCTGGCGTCGCAGGAGTTGGTGCGGTGGAAGTCGAAGGACGGCGCCGAGATCGAGGGCGTTCTCGTCAAGCCCGCGGACTACGATCCATCGAAGAAGTATCCGTTACTGGTGGTGATTCACGGCGGGCCGACGGGCATCGACCGCCCGATCAAGCGGGCAGACCGTTACTATCCGATCGAGCGTTTTGCGGCGAAGGGCGCGCTCATCCTGAGACCGAATTACCGGGGCTCGGCGGGCTACGGTGAGAAGTTCCGGGCGCTGAATGTCAGAAACCTGGGCGTCGGCGACGCGTGGGATGTCGTGAGCGGCGTGGAGTTCCTCGCGTCGAAGGGGCTGATCGATCCGCAGCGCGTCGGCACCATGGGTTGGAGCCAGGGTGGCTACATCTCGGCGTTTCTGACGACGGCGGAGAGCGCCCGGTTCAAAGCAGCGAGCGTCGGAGCGGGCATCAGCGACTGGATGACGTACTACGTCAATACGGACATCACGCCCTTCACGCCGATGTACCTGCACGCGAATCCGTGGGACGATCCGCAGGTTTACGACAAGACTTCGCCGATTCACTACATCAAGAACGCGAAAACGCCGACGCTGATCCAGCACGGGCAGAACGATGCGCGCGTCCCGCTGCCGAACGCGTTCGAACTGTACCGGGGGCTGCGCGACCAGGGCACCGAGGCGCGGTTGGTGGTCTACAAGGGCTTCGGACATGGCATCAACAAGCCGAAACAACTGCGGCATGTGATGGAAGAGAACGAGCGCTGGTTCCTGAAGTACATCTGGGGCGAGACGGCAAAGGAGCCGGAGACGGCCGCGCCGACGCAGTGAGATACCGTAAGAGTCGATGAATCGCAGAGGGTTTCTCGCGTCAGCCGCCGGGCTGCCGCTGCTGGCCCAGCCGGCGGCTAAGAAGTGGAACATCGTGCTGATCGTGGCCGATGATCTCGGCTACGGGGATCTGGGCTGTTACGGGCAGGAGCGCATCCGGACGCCGCGGATTGACCGTATGGCGGCGGAGGGCACGCGCTTCACGAACGCCTACGCCGGACACACGGTGTGCGCGCCGTCGAGGTGCTCACTGTTCACGGGCCTCCATACGGGCCATGCCAGAATGCGGGGCAACACGCAGACGTGGCTGCGGCCGCAGGACGTGACGATCGGCGAGGTACTCAAGAGGGCGGGCTACCGGACGGGCGTCGTCGGCAAGTGGTCTCTGGGGCCGATGGGCACCACCGGGTACGCGCTGGAGAAGGGTATCGACGAGTTCTTCGGCTACTTCTCGCAGAGCCACGCGCACACGTACTATCCGCAAGTGCTGCTGGACGGGCGGCGGCATGTGGAGTTGCGGCGTAACTGGAGCAATCAGCCGGACCAGTATGCGCACGACCTGTTCACCGAGCGGGCGCTGCGGTTCATCGACGACGCGGCGGGGCCCTTCTTCCTGCACGTCGCCTACACCATCCCTCATGCCAACAACGAGAAGGGCAAGGCAGGCATGGAGGTGCCGAGCGACGAGCCCTACTCGAAAGAGAGCTGGCCGCAGAACGAGAAGAACTTCGCGGCGATGATCACGCGGATGGACGGAGATGTCGGCAAGATTCTGGACCTGGTTCGCGCGAAGAAGCTGGAGAACGACACGCTGGTGATCTTCACCTCGGACAACGGGCCGCACGCGGAGGGCGGGCATGATCCGAACTTCTTCCGCAGTTCAGGGCCGCTGAGGGGGATCAAGCGGGATCTGTACGACGGCGGCATCCGGGTGCCGGCCATCGCATGGTGTCCGGGGCGCGTGCCCCAGGGCTCGACCAGCGACGTGACATGGGCCTTTTGGGACCTGTTGCCGACGTTCGCGGAGATGGCCGGTGTGCCGGCGCCGGAAGGGCTCGATGGCCATTCGATCTCGAACGCGCTTCATGGGCGGCAGCAGCGCGAGCACGAGTTCCTGTACTGGGAGGCGCACGAACGCGGATTCAAGCAGGCTGTGCGGCACGGGCACTGGAAGGCGGTCCGGCCGAAGCTGGGAGCGCCGCTGGAGCTCTACGATCTGCGAAGCGACCTCGGCGAGCAACGCGACATCGCTTCTCAGAACTCAGCGTTGGTCCAGAAAATCGAGGAGTATCTCAAGTCAGCGCGGACCGAGAGCCCGGAGTACCCAGTTCGCTAGAACCACTGCACCGTGTAGCCGATGCGGATACCTCGGCCGATCTCCGGCGCGAACTGCTTGATGAAGCTCAGGTGGTTGCGGTAGAGGCGGTCGCCCATGTTGAAGCTGTTCACGGAGATGGTGTGCATCATGTGCTGCTGAGCGTATGTGTAGCTGGCGTTCAGGTTAAAGACGGCGTAGCCGGCGGTCAGAGTCTCGTTCGGGGCGAGCTGCCACTGCTTGTTGGCGATCACCGCCTCGGGCCGCACGCTGAACCCCTTAAATCGCCAATCGAAGCCCACGCGGCCTCGGACTGGCGGGATTCTCGGGAGATTCTGGCGCGTTTCGGTGAGCTGCGCGTCGACGGCATCGAATCCGAAGTTGAGCCAGAGCCAGTCGGTCACGCCGGTTTCCAGACGCGCGTCGGCGCCGAGGAAGCGGGCATCGGCCTGCTTGTACTCGGCCACGGGCAGCCCCTGGTCGACTGCGCCGGTTGGATTGAAGTAGACGAAGTCGCGCATCTGGTACCGGAAGAGGTTCGTCTCGACGCGGATCCTCCGGGCCTGATGCCGCAGCGAGAGCTCAACGCCCTCACCGGATTCCCGCTTCAGGTACGGATCGCCGATCTCGAATACGGCATTGCCGAAGTGCGGGCCGTAGTTGTACAGCTCCTCGATGGACGGGGCGCGGTAAGCGTGCATGTAGTTGGCGACCACCGCGCCGCCGCGCCAGGTTGGCACGTACACACCGGTTGACGCGGAAGCTCCGGTGAAGCTGCGGTCCGGTAGCCCGATGGCGGAAAGGCGGTTGTTCTCGAGCCGCGCGCCGAACTGGAAGCGGATGCGTTCGAATGAGAGCTCCTCGAGGCCGAAGGCGGCGATGGCGTCCTGCTTGGCTGGCGGGGCCAGGGCCTCTTCGCCCACCGCCTTGAAGTCGCGGTGCATGCCCCAGAAGCCGAAAGAGCCGGTCCACCGGCCAAGCTTCCGCTGATTGAAGGCGCCTCGGTAAATGAACTGCTTGTTGAAGAAGTTCGTGCCGATGGTGTTCGTGTCCAGCTCGATCTCCTTGTGGTTCCAGTCCGAGTAGTTCAATGTGAGCTGAAATTCCTCGAGGAAGCTGCCGAGCTTCTTCACGGCGCTCTGAAAGCGGTAGTTGTTGCGCCGCCAGTCGATGCGGACCGCGCCATGGCCATGGTCCTCTTCGTCCTTGCCGTCCGAGCCGCTGACCAGGGACAGCCCTGCCAAACGGCGTTCCGCGAACTGCGCATTGGCCTCGTCGGCATGAGCTTCGGGGTCCTCATCGGGTTTGACGGGAATGCCGTACGCGCCCAATTGCAGGCCGTAGGTGAAGTTGAACGAAAACTTCTCGCCAAAGCGGCCGACGCCGAAGTTCAACTGGTCCATGCTTGTGGCGGAGTTCACGACGCGCCCCAGCGCGGAACGGTAGTCCCCCCCGGAGGACGTTCCACCGCCGCCGTGCAGCAGCCAGTCGCCTTTCCCGTACTCGAAGTTCACCGTGCCGCCGCCGGTCCGGTTGTTGGTGTCCCCGAGGCCGGTGAAGGAGCCGCGCAAGCCCTCGTGCGGGTGCTGATGCAGGATGTGGTGGCCGCTGACCATGTTGACCACTCCGCCGATGGCGTTCGAACCATAGAGCAGGGTGGCGGGGCCGCGAACCACTTCGATCCGTTCCGTGGCGTTCACGTCGACGGGCTCGCCGTGATCGCCGGATTGCGACGAAAGCGTGCCTGTGCGGACGCCGTCCTGAAGGACAAGAACGCGGTCCCCGTCGAAGCCTCGGATGACGGGGCGCCCGGTGCCGGGTCCGTTGCTCCGCTTGGCGATGCCTGGTTCGTTGTCGAGCACATCTCCGAGCGAGGGCGCGGCGTTCTTCAGCGCCAGTTCGTACGATTCCTTGGAAATGACCGACTGGAACGACTCCATGACGCTCACTTGCCGGCCCGACGCCGTGACAGTGACCGAGTCGTGAATCGGCTGCAATCGGAGCTCAAAATCGGCCGTGGCGGTCTGTCCCGGCACCACCGTTACCGCTTTGCTGACGTCGGAGAGCGAGTGCATGTGGACCAGCACGCCGTATGTGCCGGGCGGGACGTTTTTGACTTCGTAGATGCCCTCGTCGTTGGTCTCGGCGGTCAGTCCGATGGGCGACAGCACGATGGTGGCGTGATGAAGCGGGGTGCCTCGTCCGGCCAGGACCACTTTTCCTCGGACCGATCCGGGCTGGTCGGCCACCGTCTCGGCCGATCCGAGACAGGTCATCAGCACGCAACATATGAAGACGGTACGCAGCATGGGTAGGATGGAAGGAGGCAGACTTCTCCTGCATTCAGTATCGAGAATGCATTCTTAACTGGAGCAGTTCCAATCTGTGAACGGGCCCGAATTAAGCATGAACGGTCCGGGAGGGGCAATCAGCGGGCAAATGGGATGACGAGATACTTCACACTGGACGAGGCGCAGCGGGTTCTGCCGGAAGTCGAGGGACTCCTGCGGCGGGCCGTCGACGGGCACAGCCGGGCTGAGCAGGCCGAGCGGGAATGGCTCGACCTGAAGCGCAGCGTCGTGCTGCTGGGCGGCACCATGCTGGACCCTGTCCGCACGGTGGCGTTGAAGAGCGCACGGGAGGCGGCTGTCCGCGAAGTGAACGACGTCTGCCAGGCGATCCATGACATGGGCGTGCAGGTGAAGGATTTGGGGATCGGGCTGATCGATTTCCCGACTCTCTACCGGGGCAAAGAGGTTCTGCTGTGCTTCAGACTCGGCGAAACGGGGATTTCTCACTGGCACGGAACGGACGAAGGGTTCCGGGGCCGCAAGCCGATCGACCGGGATTTCCTCGACAATCACCGGGGAAGCGGCGTCCACTAGGACCGCCGGTTTGACACCCTTCCGCGCCGGACCCTAAACTGAAATTGACATGTCCTGGCCTGTCAGGCTCAGTCCAAAATGCTGATTCCCAAGGAATTTGTTTCGTATTTGTCACGCCAGTTGGCCGCCAAGCTTCCGGCCAATCTCATCGAAATCGCTGATCCGGCCGCCGTTGCCGAGCTGATCGACAACATCATTATCGAGGAGTTGACCGTCGAAGACCGGCTGAACGACGAGGTTCGTCAGATCCTCGAAGAGTACAGCGTGTACATGACGAACAACTCCATCAGCTACTCGGAGATGTTCCGCAAGATCAAGAACCAGATGATCCAGCAGCGGAAGATCGTCCGGGCCTCGGGACGCGATACAGGCGACGCGATGAAGCTGAGCCGGGACAAGATCAACGAGATCTCCCACAAGCTGGTAACGGCCCTGAAGCGGGCCCGCGAATGCCGCCTGCGCCGGGACGTCAACGACGTGCGGTTGGAGATCGTCCGGTTGATCGCGGAGATCCTTCAGAACGAAGACAAGGCGGACAAGGCGGCGCGCACCAAGGTGCGCTCGCTGAAGCGCGAAGTGCAGGAAGGCACCGAAGAGTGGGATCTGCTCCACAAGCGCTACTACGCCGACGAACTGAAGGCTCTGGGCATCGATCTGGCCCGCCAGTAACCCCATCTTCCGCGCCGCGCGCGATACACTGCTCGTCGTGTCCGCGCCAAACTCTTCCATTCGAAACGCGATTACTGTCACCGGTTCCCTGAACATGGATTTCGTTGTCCAGGTGGACCGCCTGCCCGTGCCCGGCGAGACGATCCTCGGACGGGACTTCGAGCCCATTCCCGGCGGCAAGGGCGCGAACCAGGCGAATGCCGCGGGGCGTCTGTCGCGGGCGGCGCATGTTCGAATGGTCGGGCTCGTCGGGAGAGACTCGTTTGGGGAGCAGCTCAAGGCGTCGCTGGCGGCCTCGCACGTTGATGTCGCGCACGTCACGGAGGATCTTCAGCCGACGGGCATCGCCATGATCTGGGTGGACTGCCGCACAGGGCAGAATTCGATTGTCGTGGCGTCAGGCGCGAACGGCGAGTTGAAACCCGCACACATCGACTCCGCCGTACCGGCGTACCGGGACGCGCATTGCGCACTGTTTCAGCTCGAATCCCCCCTGGAGACCGTGGAGTATGCCTTACGTGAAGCGAAGGCGGCGGGTGCGACGACGATGCTTGACCCGGCTCCTGCTCGGGAACTGCCGGACGGCCTGCTGGCCCTGGTCGACATCGTGACGCCGAATGAGAGCGAGGCCTGCCTGCTGCTGGGGCGTAAAGCCGAGCGCGTTTGTCCTGAGAATGCGCCCGAACTCGCGGCCGCGCTTCGGAAGAAAGGTCCCAGGACGGTCATTCTGAAGCTGGGGGAGCAAGGCTGCTACGCAGAGTCAGCCGACGGTGCTGAGTTCGTTCCCGCATTTTCCGTGGAGGCCGTCGATACTACGGCGGCCGGCGACACGTTCAACGGCGCCCTGGCGGTGGCGCTGGCGGAAGGGATGACGCTGCGCGAGGCGCTTCGGTTCGCGAATGCGGCGGCGGCGATCTCCGTCACGCGAATTGGCGCGCAGGTTTCGGCTCCATCTCGCGATGAAGTCGAGGCGTTCCTGGCTCAGCGCAGTGCGATGACCTCGTAAACCCGGTTCGAGAAGACGGGCGTTGTCCCGGCGGGGCGATTCGCGGGCGAGACCACGAGGTACTGTATGCCGAGATCACGATACGCATCGAGAGGCCGCAGCGGCGCCTTGGCCTGGTTCACGGCTTGCCAGCGGGTCCACCATTCGACGGCGAACTGTTTGAGCAGGTTCACCTGGCCTCCGCCTTTCCAGTCCACGTAGAGGGTTCGCTGCGATTCGACGCGAAAGATCCCCGGACCGAGCGCGCGGTGGGCGTCAGCGAAGAGAAAGACGTCTTCTTTCCCGGTGTGCTCTTTGGCCCAACCGATCAACTCATAGAGTTCCGGCGTGTGCAGGTCGGGGTGGGTCTGGACCTCGGCGGGGCCGGGGATCACCAGCAGCGGCAGGGCGATGGCGGCCGTGACGAACGCGGGAGAGCGCATCTCGGACCAGCGGACGAGCCAAGCCGCCGCCAGGGCCATGGCGACGACAAGCGCCAGGCGCTTGAGGATCAACGGGTCACCCATGCCGTAGAACAACTCCAGAACCCGTCCGTTCGTGGGAATGGCCAGGACCGGGAAGAGCCAGGCGGCGGTCTCATTCCACTTGCCCTCGGCGCCGGCCCGCCACGCGGCGATGGAGCAGAGAATGATCGCGAAGGCCGTGGCAAAGAGGACGGCGCGCGCGGGCTGCATCTGCGGCATCAGAATCCACTTCAATTTGTCGAGCAGCAGCCATTGCAGCGCGACCATCAGAAGCCCGAAGCAGGGCAGCGCGAGCGAGAACCACTTCACCTTTGCCGGGAGAGTGTCCTTCAGGCGCCGCCACGCCATCACGACCACGCCGAACAGCAGCGGATATTGCCAGAACCACGACGGCGGCCAGAGGCCGATCCAGTTATAAGCGCCACGCAGACGCTGGAGTGATTCAAGCGCCGGGTCGATGAAGCCGAACAGTGGCTGGGATTCGGTCTGACCCTCCTGGAGCATCGCGAAGATCAGCAGGACGACGGCGGCGCCCAGCGCCCAGGCGAGCAGGCGCAGGCGCTCGAAGGCATCGCGGCGCACAAGCCACCAGAGCAGGGCGCAGGCCCAGAAGGGGGCAGTGGTCGGCGCATGATACAGCGTGGCGACGCCGGCGAAGATCTCCGCGAGGTTCCAGTGCTCCTTCGCGCCGAAACCGATGGCCGCCATCAGCAGCATGACGGCGAATCCGCGCGGAACGGGCTCGTACTCGAAAGTCAGGACGGCGGGCCCGTTGATGACGGCGCCCAGCCCGAACATCGCGGCGGCGAAGAGGGCTCCGGCGATGCGGAGTCTGCAGGAGTGGGCGATGAGAAAGACGCCGAGCAGGCCGAAGAAGCGGAACAGGATCTGTTCGGCGAAGAGCACGTCGCGATAGCTCCAGCCGGTGAGGCTGCGCAGCCCGCGCGCCGTTTCGTCGTAGATCGTCCAGGTGACGTGGGGGCGAACGGCGACAATGTCACCGGCCAGCACGGTGGGATCGTCGAGGTGCTCGAAGATGGCGAGGTAGATCTGGGTGTCGGACTGGAGCCAGGTGTGGCCGGGGAACCAGGAAAAGCCGATCAGTGTGAGCGCCGCGAGCGTGGCCAGGACAAGAAGACGCTGTGTCTTGCTCACTGCGCCGGTGTCTTGTCCAGTTGTTGTTTCGCCCACACGCGTGCCGGATTCAGTTTAAGCGAAGTCTCGATGGCCTTGCGTGCCTCGGCATTGCGCTTCAGTTGGCGCAGGGCCAAGCCGCGCCAAAGGTGCGCATCGGCATTTTTCGGATCGAGCGAGAGGCTCTTGTCGAAATCGGCGAGGGCTTTGTCGAAACCGCCGCCGAACGAGCCGGGCAGATAGTAGTTGCCGACGCCGCGGCTCATCCAGGCCAGAGCGGATTTCCCGTCGAGCTCAATCGCCTTAGAGACTTCATCCAGGGCGCAACGCCCGTAGCGCAGTCCCGAGAGGACGTTCGCCGGGATCACCTGACCGCAGAGCGTGCCGAGGATGCGATGGTATTCGGCGGAATCCGGCTTGAGTTTGACCGCGCGCTGCGCGGCTCGAATACCGGATTCGGCGGCGGCTCCGGCGGCGCCCTTGTCGCGCTGCTCCATCGCCACTTCGCTCTTCAGGCTTTCGGCAAGCGCGGCGCGATATTGCGCCTGGGCGTCTCCGGCGGCGGACTCAGCTTGCGAGGTGGCCGCGGCGGCGATGCGGTCGAGCGAGGCACGATCCTGGGAATCGCGGGCTTTTTGCCAGTCCGACGGGATCGGCCCGGCGAACAGGAGGAGGGCAGCTAGCAGTCCGGTGATCATCATCTGATTTCAATTCTAAAGAGAACAACGCCGCTCGTCTTGGCACAGCGTCTCTGACAATCGACCGGGCCCTGCCAGCGCTGTCCGCTCTCCCCCACTTTTTCGTTATTCGGGTTCCCCGTCGGGGGCGCGCAGGACTGAGTCCCTGGTCACATCAAAGAACCGCGCGCCCTGGCGCTAGGGCGGTTACTAAGCCGGCCTGCATGCGGCCACAACGGTGGATCAAGGCATACGACATCCTGTGCAAAGCGCTGTGTCCGGTGGCGAGCTTCGGCCGATTGGCGCGATTCGCCGCAAGGGTTATGATGCCGAGTTCGGCGTGCCATACAGGCGGCTTCGAGTGACGTCACGCTGTTCGGCGGCTGTACGAAAGTCCATGAGATCGTCAGCCGTTACGGCTTCAGCGAGGGCAACGCCGACCTCTGCTTCGCCGGCGGCGACGACCGTGGCGCCTGCCCTGCGCAGAGCGCCGGCATCGCGTAGATGGGCGCAGCGCGCCAGAATGCGCAACGCCGGGTTATGAAGGCGCGCCTGCCTGATAATTTCGGCGGCATCCTCAACATCCGCGCTGAGGATGAGACTGCCGGCCGTAGCGATGCCTGCCTCGTCGAGTGTTCCCGGCCGCAGGACGTCGCCGTAGATCGCCGTAATTCCTTTTGCGCGAATCTGGCGCACGGTTTCTAAGTTCAGATCAATCACCGTGACCGCGGCTCCGCGCTCTTCGAGGAGCCGATGGACGATCTTGCCGACCGGGCCGTAACCGACGAGGATACAACGCGTCGGATCGATCGCCGGATGCTGGTCCGGGGCGACCGGGGGGTGGTTGGGACCGGCGAACGATAATCCGCGGGCCCAACTATAGATGGATGGATTCAGCGCGATCGAGAGGATCGAGGCCGCCACCATGGCATTCCAGCCGACGTCGTTGATCAGTCCCAGATCTCGCGCGACCGTGCCGAGGATGAAGCTGAACTCGCCAACTTGAGCGAATGCCGCTCCAACGGGGATGGCTGTCGTCAGGGGCACGCCGAGAAGCCGGACGGTCCCCAAGGCCGAAAGCGGCTTGACGATCAGGACCACCGCCAGCACAATCGCAATCGGCAGCGGAGATTGCACGATGCTTCGAGGATCGAACAACATGCCCACTGAGACGAAGAAGAGGACCGCAAAGGCGTCCCGCATTGGCACTGCGTCGCTGGCGGCGCGAGCGGCAAACTCGGAGCGCCCGACGGCCAGGCCCGCGAGAAACGCGCCAAGCGCCATAGATACGCCGAAGAGTTTGGCGGAACCGACGGCGATCCCGACGGCGAGAACCAGCACCGCGAGGGTGAACAGTTCGCGCGACCTGGTCTTCTCGATCCTTTCCAGGGCTCCAGGGATCACCCAGCGGCCGAGCACAACCACGGTTACGACCAGGCCCACGACTTTCAGCCCGGCCACTCCCAAAGCGGCCCCCACGCTCTGGCCGGCGTCCGCGCCGGGAGCGAAGAGTATCGGCAGCAGCAGCAGCAGGGCGATTGTGAGAATGTCCTCCACCACGGTCCACCCGACGGCGATATAACCGATTTGGGCGTGAAGATCGCGCCGCTCGGCGAGCACCAAGGCCATTACGACCGTGCTGGCCACGGAGATCGCCATTCCCAGGATGAGGCCCGAGGTCCAGGTCCAGCCCAGGAGGTGCAGGAGCACCGCTAGCGCGGCAGTGGAAGCCGTGCTCTGAATCAACGCCCCCGGCACCACGATGCGCCACATTGCGATCATTTCGGCCAGGTGAAAGCGAAGTCCGATTCCGAAGAGAAGCAGGATGACGCCAATCTCGGCGAACTGTTCCGCGATCTCACGGTTCGCGACGAAACCAGGCGTGAAGGGCCCGACGACGACGCCGGCCAGCAGGTAGCCAACGATGGGCGAGACCTTCAGCCGGTGCGCAAGAAACCCGAAGACCAATGCGCCAGCCAAGCCGCCGGCAAATGTAATGAGGACGCTGAGATCGTGCATATCATTGAATGGCCGGTGGCCGATGCTGCGCGCCCGCGCGGGAAGCTCCCGTTGGAGGGCAATAACTACATATTGCACGTTTGGCACCGGGCTTGCTAAACAGCTAAGGGAGGAGCACGAATCCTGAACCGCGCCGCCTAGAGGTCGCGGATCTCGCGATGGCGGAAGAACAGGTAAAGTCCTAGCGCGACCAGCAGGAGTCCATTGACGGCAACGACCGTGGGCGCCGTGTACTGCGCCACGAACTTGCCGATGATCAGGCTGCCGATGGGCATACCGCCGCGAAAGGCGATGTTGTAGATGCTAATCACGCGGCCGCGCATCTCGTCGGTCGCGATGAACTGGACCAGCGAGCTGAGCATGGAGAAACACGAGATCAGGGTCATGCCGCCGAAAAAGAGGAAGACGAGCGCCAGCGGCAGATTCGGCGCAAGAGAGAAGAGCGTCATGCAGAGGCCGAGCCCCCCGAGCGACAGGACCGTGTCCCGGCCCAGGTGGGCCCGTTTGCCGCGTGCCGCGACGAACAGGGCGCCCGTGATGGCGCCGGCTGCCTCGACGGTCAGCAGCAGCGTGTACAGGCCTTCGCTGCCGTGGAAGACTTCCTTCGCGAAGACGGGCAGGAAGACGACAATCGGGATGCCCAGGAACGTGCAGGCGAAGGCGACAGCGATCAGGGTCTTCATGCCGCGCTGCCGTTCGATGAAGCGAAGGCCCTGCTTCATGCTTTCCAGAACGGTCTCGCTGGTTGCGGCAGGCGTGAACAACGGACGGATCATCAGCAGGGTGGCGATGACGGCCAGGTAGCTAAGTCCGTTCAGCCCGAAACACCATGCTGCGCCGAGAGCGCTGAGTGTCAGGCCGCCGAGCGCTGGTCCCACCAAGCGCGCCACGTTGAACTGGATGGAGTTCATCGCGATGGCGTTCGGCAGGTGCTCCTTCGGCACGAGCGAAGGCAGCAGGCTCTGATAGGCCGGCGCGCCGAAGGCCTGTGCGATGCCGACGATGAAGGAGAGCGTCAGGATGTGCCAGACCTGCGCAACGCCTAGTGCGAACAGCGCGGCAAGCGTGAACGCGCAGGCCATTTGCAGGACCTGTGACGCGACAAGGAGCCGACGGCGGTCCATGCGGTCGGCGACGACGCCTGCATAGAGGGCG
This sequence comes from Bryobacteraceae bacterium, assembly GCA_050789245.1. GTDB lineage: Bacteria > Acidobacteriota > Terriglobia > Bryobacterales > Bryobacteraceae > PNKE01. Next base: position 86,040 of record JBOZRR010000018.1, read on the forward strand.
AGGATGAAGATCGGGATCTCGCCGAGAAAGCTGTCCAGCCCAAGCATGAAGGCCGAGCCGGAGAGTTGGAAGACCAGCCAGCTCTGCGCCAGCTTTTGCATCCATGTGCCGATGCTGGAGGTGCATGCACCCGCCCACATCAGCCGGAAGTCGCGCGACCGAAATGCGGTGAAGATCCGGCTAATCAAGAGGATGCCTGGTTAGGGGAGGGCTTTCTCTCTCTGGATCAGGTGGAGGATGTTGCCTTCGCCGTCCGCGAAGAAGACCAGCCGGTTGCCCTGGTTCGCGAATGGCTGTCCGAGGAAATGCACGTTCTTCGACTGGAGTTCCGCGTAGGCGGCGTCGAAGTCCGCGACCATCACGGCCAAGTGCCGCAGACCCGGCGTCCGCATGGCCGTTTCGGGCGCGGCGCCTTCGGCCGGGATGATCTCCAGCATGGCGCCGTTCGGCGCCTTGACGAAGAAGTTGCCGTCGTACTCGAAGTTGATCACGAAGCCCAAAGTCTCCACGTACCACTGTGCGAGGGATTTGGGAGACCGCGCGGCAATCGCGGTATGCTCCAGACCTGTGAAAAGCATAAGTCGAGGATAGCAGGAGTCACCCGGGGGCTCCCGGCCGGGATTGGGGCCTCCGTGCGCGCCTTTGGTTCGCCCGGGGGCGGGGAACCATCTTAGGCTGGATCCTCCCGCGAGGCCCGGCGCACGCGAGAAATTCCCGGAGCATTTCAGCTCGAAAACTGCGATTGGCGGGCGAAATACCGCGGCACAGCACCGGGAAAAAAGAGCGGAAAATCCTGAATCAGACGCGAAGGGATGGATGGGTTTCGAGAGGCAGGATGACGTCCGGGTTGAGCGCCTTTTGGGGTGCTAATCGGACTCATTGAATCCGACTAAACGCGTCCGAATAAGTTAATGAAGCATAGTGCAAATGTAATGGAACTAAAGTACCCTGGGCGGAATTTGAGCTGGAGGAGGCGATCAACTGAATGCTGAAGGCGTGCGTTAGAAAATAGGCCCCAGACGCTCGAGCAGTGAGAGGATTCGAAGGTCTCGTGAGCTCAAGGGCCGGGGCCGGAAAGGGCAGATACCCTTTAGCGGATATCCAATTCGTACATTAATCCGAATTGCATTCCGAATCAATATCGATTTTGAATTTCTCTCATTTTTTCTCATTTTGAGGGGTTGCGGTAGACCAAAAGTCTCACGGTGAGGGAACGCGGCCGACAGAGTTTCGCACCGGTGAGGCGAATACGAGGCGAATCAATCAAGGGACTATTCGCCGGACGCAGAACCTCTCGCCAGAATGGTGCGGCAGTGGTACGATACGCCTGTTCGAGTGGGAGGGCTGAATGAAACGAGTTTGCTTTTTTCTGCTGCTTTTCTTGATTGCCTTTTCGGCGCCGCGCGTGGCGTTCGCGCAAGAGGGCTACGAGTACGGGGACAATCTCGACGTTCCCTATGTGCCCACGCCCAACTCCGTCGTGATGTCGATGCTGAAGACCGCCAAGGTAACGAAGAACGATGTCGTCATCGACCTCGGCTGCGGTGACGGCCGTGTTGTGGTGACAGCCGCTAAGGAGTTCGGCGCTCGAGGCATCGGCTACGACCTGAACCCTCAGCGGATCGCCGAAGCGAACGAAAACGCCAAGCACGCGGGCGTGGAGTCCCGCGTGAAGTTCATCGAGAAGAATCTCTTCGACGCGGACATCAGCGAGGCGACGGTGGTGACGCTGTACCTGCTGCCCTCGGTGAACGCGAAGCTGAAGCCGAGGCTGCTCCAGGAATTGAAGCCCGGGACTCGTGTCGTTTCACACAACTTCACGATGCCGGATTGGCCGCCCAAGGAGACCGTCGAACTCGAAGGGCGCACCGTGTACCTCTGGGTGATTCCCGAGCGCGCTTCGAAGTAAGCGTGAAGCCGCACGGCGGGCGTCTGAGATATCCTCAGACATTCAGGCCGTATGCAACTCACCACGCTCGATTGGGTCATCGTTGCCGCGTCGATCCTCATCTGCTTCGTTCCGGCACTCTTCTTCGGAAAAAGGTCAGGCAAGAACACGGCTGAGTTCTTTGCCTCCGGGCGGAGCGTCCCCTGGTGGCTGGCCGGGCTCTCGATGGTGGCGACGACATTTTCGAGCGACACGCCGAATCTTGTCGCGAACTTCGTGCGCACACAGGGCGTCGCCGGCAACTGGCAGTGGTGGGCGTTTACGCTGACGGGAGTTTCCACCGTCTTCTTCTATGCGCGGCTGTGGCGCCGGTCCGGGGTGCTGACGGATCTCGAGTTTTACGAGATGCGCTATTCCGGCAAGGCGGCCAGTGCGGTGCGGGGCTTCCGGTCGATCTATCTCGGCCTGTTCTTCAACTGCATCATCATGGCGACGGTCAATCTTGCGGCATGCAAGATCGCCGGCGTGCTCTTTGGCCTCGACCGGTGGCAGACGCTGCTGGCTGTCGGCCTGTTGAACGTCGTCTTCGCGGCGCACTCCGGCCTGTGGGGCGTGCTGGTCATTGACATGATCCAGTTCTTCATCAAGATGTCGGCTGTGATCGCGGCAGCATACTTCGCGATTTCGCTGCCTGAAGTGGGCGGCATGTCGGGCCTGGTGGAAAAGCTCTCCGCGAAACAGGGGCCGGGCGGGCTGAACTACCTGAACATGCTGCCGGACTTCACCAGCAACTGGGAACTGGCCGTGGCGGTGTTCATCATGCCGATCACGGTCCAATGGTGGAGCGTCTGGTATCCCGGCGCCGAACCCGGCGGCGGCAGCTACATCGCGCAACGCATGCTGGCATCGAAGTCGGAAAAGGACTCGCTTGGCGGCACGCTGTTCTTCAATGTCGCGCATTACGTGTTGCGCCCGTGGCCGTGGATCCTGGTCGGCCTGGCGTCGCTGATCGTCTACCCCGAACTGAGCGACATCCAGAAGGCCTTCCCCCATCTGGATCCGAAGCTGATCGGCCACGACATCGCCTACCCCGCCATGCTGCGCTTTCTGCCCGCGGGCTGGATTGGACTGATGGTGGGCGGCTTGATCGCCGCGAATTCGTCAACGATCCTGACGCACCTGAACTGGGGCGCCTCCTACCTGGTGCATGACTTCTGGCGGCGCTTCGTGAGGCCCGATGCCGACGAGAAGCACTATGTCTTCATGGGCCGGATGGCGACGATTGTTCTGTTTATCGGCTCGTCGGCGATGGTCTTCGTGCTGGAAACGGCGCAGGACAGTTTCAATCTGATTTTGCAGGTCGGCGCCGGCACGGGCTTGCTCTACCTCATCCGCTGGTACTGGTGGCGCGTCACCGCGTGGTGCGAGATTGTTGCGATGGTCAGCTCGTTCATGATCTCGGTCGGATTCGTTTTGATGCACAAGACGGGAGTCAATTTCGGCACCCACAAAGAACTGCTGATGACCGTGATCTTCACGACGATCTGCTGGGTGGCGACGGCTTACCTGGGACCGCAAACGGACCGTGAAACGCTCATCGCGTTCTATCGCAAGGTGAGGCCGTTCGGCCCAGGTTGGGCGCCTATCCGGCAGGCGGCCGGTATTACGGATGCTGAAGCGGCCGAGGAATCTCAAGGTGAGCACTTTACCTTGGCGATGCTCGGCTGGGTGATGGGCACCATGATGATCTGGTCCTCACTGTTCACGGTGGGGAATTTCCTGTATGGCCGCACCGGCACGGGCCTGATTCTGTCGGCTGTCTTTGTGGTGAGTGGCGGTACGCTGATTTGGGTGGTTCGTCGACTGTGGCGGTAAGAATTCTGCCCGATCCGTCCGAACTGCTGCACGGCCACTTTGGCCCCGGCGGTGACGTCTGGGAGGTGCGCACTCCCGGCCGCGTGAACCTGATCGGAGAGCACATCGACTATCACCTGCTGCCGGTGATGCCCATGGCGCTGAAGCGAGGCATCCACATCGCGTTCCGGCGGCGCGAGGACAATCTGATTCGCGCGGTGAGCGGCGACGGATATCCGCACCGTGAGTTCGAGTGGGTCGATCCGCTGACGCCGGCCGCGCCCGGCGATTGGGTGAACTACCTGATGGCCGCCGCCCAGGCGGTTGCGGGCAAATGGGGTCGAGGGACCGGCGTGGACGCGGCCGTGGTCAGCGACCTGCCTGCTGCCGCGGGTCTGTCTTCTTCGTCCGCGCTACTTGTTGCGTTCACATTGGGACTGCTCCGCGCCAACGGCATCAACGCCACGTTCGAGGAACTGATGCAGGTGCTGCCGGAAGGCGAGTACTTCGTCGGAACTCGCGGCGGCGGCATGGATCACGCCGCCGTGCTGGCTTCACGGCAAGGGTGCGCATCGTTGATCGGATTCGCGCCGCTCTCAGTCCAGCGAGTGCCGGTGCCGGGCGATTGGGGCTTCGTCATCGCCCACTGCCTTGTCCGCGCCGAGAAATCGGGCGCGATGAAGGAGAAGTACAATTCGCGCCGCGTGGCGGGGCAGGCGGCGATCACGAAGCTCGGCTTTGCGAGTTTTGCCGAGGCCTCGGGCGCAGGTGTCGAGGCGGATACGCGGCTGCTGACGGATGACGAGCGCGACGCGTATCTGCACGTGGTTGGCGAAGCCCGCCGAGTGCAGGCCGCGCATGAGGCGCTTCGAAACACAGAGATTGATCGATTTGGCGAACTTTTGAACGAGTCGCACAAGAGCTTGCGCGACAAGCTGCGGGTAAGCTGTGATGCGCTCGACCAGCTTGTGGCGGCGGCTCGGGAGGCCGGCGCCTTGGGGGCGCGACTGACCGGTGCGGGCTTCGGTGGCTGCGTCGTTGTGCTCTGCCGCGCCGGCGAGGCAGGGCAGGTGATGGCGAATCTCCGGGAGAACTTTTACGCTGGCCGGCCAGAGTTCCGCGAGGAGATGCACTTGATGCTGGCCGAGTCCGGAAGCGGCTCCTTGCCGGAGTAGACTCGGCGGGAGGAGGTGTGGCCGTGGATTTCGAGCAGTTCGATGAGGCGTTCGACAAAGCGTCCTGGCATGGGCCAAACCTGAGAGGGTCGCTGCGCGGCGTGGACGCAGACACGGCGGCGTGGCGTCCGGCTCCCGGCAGGCACAATATCTGGGAACTCACCGTGCACGCCGCGTACTGGAAATACGTCGCGCGGCGCAGGCTGACCGGGGCCAAACGCGGTTCTTTCGCATTGAAAGGGTCTAACTTCTTTCAGCGCCCCGTCGACGGATCAGCAAAGGCCTGGAAGGCGGATATCGCGCTGCTTGAGACTGAACACCGGCTGCTTCGGGAAGTCGTCTCCGGGATTCTCTCGAGCCGCACGAAGCCGTCAGCCCAAGCGCTGCGGCTGATTCGCGGCATCGCGGCGCACGACCTCTATCACGCCGGGCAGATTCAGTTGCTCAAACGCCTCCAATCGTAGTCCCGCCGTGCCATCATAGGCGCATGGCAGGAAAAGGACAGGCGAGTCTGAAAAGCGCCGCGCAGGCTCTGGTGTCGGAGATTCGGGCCTACTGCGAGGCTCACGCCGATCCGGCGCTGGCGAACAAGTACGAGCGCTATTTCGCCGAGGGCTACGATGCCTGGGGGCTGCTCGACAAGGAGAATCCGTTCTGGCACTCGCAGCGTGATACGTGGGCGGAGGCGTACGCTGCCATGGCGCCTGGCGTCTTCTTCTTGGCGGGCGAATCCCTCTTTCAGAGCGGCAAGTACGAGGAAGGCGCCATGGCCATCCAACTCCTGAAGCCGTACCGCGATGATCTGAAGGCTGACTGGCTGCCCGCGCTCGCGCGTTGGTTTGACGGCGGCGTCCGTAATTGGGCGCACACCGATGTGCTCTGCGGGGAGATTCTGGGGCCGGGCCTGGTCGATGGGCGGATCAAGCTGAAGGACCTTGAGCCATGGCGTGCGTCGCCGCATAAGTATCAGCGTCGTGCCGCTGCCGTCGCGTTGACCAGCACGGTGAAGTCGGCGAAGGACCCGCGCCAGATGCTGAAGTTCGTCACGCCCTTCATGAGCGACCCTGAAAAGGTGGTGCACCAGGGGACGGGCTGGCTGCTGCGCGAGCTATGGAAACGCTGGCCGGAGCCGGTGGAGGCGTTTCTGCTCGAATGGAAGCAGACCGCGCCTCGCCTCATCTTCCAGTACGCGACGGAGAAGATGACGAAGGAACAGAAGGCTCGTTTCCGCCGGAGTTAGTTCGCTTTTAGCCCGAAGCAATACATAGCGTTCTGCGTGCGGATGTACAGCCTCCCGTCTTCGATCGCCGGAGTGGACCAGACCTCCTCACCGAGGTCGTTCACCTTCAAGATCTCCCATTCGCGCGCGGCCTTGAGCACGGCGATCTTCCCGTCCTTCGCGGCGGTAATGATCTTACCGTCCCCGGCGACGGGCGAAGCGAAGTAGGCGTCGATGGCTCCCTCGACGCGGCCCTGCTTCAAGATGGCGCCCGTCTTGGGGTCGTAGGCTGTGAGAATGCCGCCCTCCTTCAGGATGTAGAGCACGTCCTGGTAGAGGAGTGGCGACGGGATGTTCGGCAGGCTCTTCTCGGCCTTCCACTTAAGGGCGGTCTTGGTAATGTCGCCCTTGCCGCCGAGTTGGATCGCAAACAGGCCGCTCTTGGCCGTTGTCCGCGCGCGGATGATGTCGTAGTCACGCTTCTCGATCGTTCCTGAGCGGTCCAGGTCGAACAGGAACCACAGCTTCGGCATCTCAGGATCGGGCGCCTCTTCACGGGCGATCTTCCCGTCGCCGTTCTTGTCGTTCTCCGCGACGAACTCTTCCCAGGGCTTGTCCTTCGGCAGCTTGCCAGCGATCTCGTTCAGTTCGGCCATCCAGGAGTGGACATAGAGCATGTCGCCTTCCAGGACCGGCACGGACTTCGCCTGCCATGCCATGCCGTCCACCCACCACAGCTTCTCGCCCGTCTTCACGGAGTAGCCCGCAACCTGGTACGAACCGGAGACGATCAACTGCTCCGGCCCGTTCTTCGGGCGGTAGACCACGGGCGTCGAATACCCGTGCTGCGCTTCCGGCCGCTCGCGCTTCCACAGCACGTCGCCGGTCTTGGCACTCAAGGCGACCAGGTAGCTGTCCGTGTCCTGATCGGCCTGGAGGATCAGGGCATCGCCCACCAGCACGGGCGAATTCGCCATGGCATAGGGGTTGTTGAACTTGCCGAGTTCGCGCTTCCAGCGCTGGTTGCCCTGCTCGTCGTATGAGATCAGCCCGGCGGCCTCGAAGAAGACGTAGACGTTCCGTCCGTCGGTCGCCGCCGTAGCCGAGACGGGGGTATTCACCGAGAGGAACTTCTTTTCCAACGTGAAGGCCTGGCGCTTCCAGCGCTCCGCGCCGGTCTTGCGGTCCAGGCAGTGGGTCCATCCCTGCAAGGCCTCCTTGGGGCCGTCGTAAGAGGTGACGAAGACGCAATTCTCGCCCAGGACCGGAGACGAGAAGCCCGGCGCCAGTTCGGTTCGCCAGAGCAGGTTTTTGTCCTTTCCGAACTCGACGGGGAGGGCACCGGTCCGGGCAACACCGGTTCCGTTCGGTCCGCGGAACCGTGTCCACGCCGGAGCCCCGGCGGCGGCCTGAATCAAGAGCACACTGATCGTCAGCAGGGCAGGGAAGCGAGACTGCATGATTCTCAGTATGACGAATCAGAGATCGTTTCCTCCCGAAATTTGTTCACGAGCGTCCATACCCTTTGCCCCGAGGCAGCCGTTACACAGCCCGGCTTCCGGCGAATGTTACGATGCCCATTTGAGGCAAACGAACTCATGCGCTTTACCTGGAAACTGACACTACTTGCCGCACTGACCCTGGGCGGCGCCTTGACCGCCGCCGCCCAAACCCGGCTGCTGCGATTCCCCGACATCCACGGAGACATCGTCGTCTTCACATACGCCGGCGATCTGTGGACCGCCTCCGCCAAAGGCGGAACGGCCACGCGGCTGACGGCTCACCCCGGCCAGGAGCTTTTCCCCCGCTTCTCGCCGGACGGCAAATGGATCGCCTTCACCGGGCAGTACGACGGCGACGAGCAGGTCTATGTCATCCCCGCCGCCGGCGGCTCGCCGCGCCAGTTGACTTACTACCCCGCTCGGGGGCCGCTGCCGGCGCGGTGGGGGTATGACAACCAGGTCTATGGTTGGACGCCGGACGGTTCGGCCATCCTTTTCCGCTCGTTGCGCGACGGGCATTCCGTCGCAGAATCCAAGCTCTTCACAGTCGCCGTCGCTGGCGGCCTTCCCAAGGCCCTTCCCATGCCGACTTCCGGCGCCGGTGATCTCTCCCCCGACGGCCAGCGCGTCCTGTACTCGCCGCTCTTCCGCGACTTCCGGACCTGGAAACGATACGAAGGCGGATGGGCGCAGGACCTGTTTATCTTCGACCTGAAGAGCTACGCGCTGACGCCCATCGACAACACAAAGCGCACTGAGCGCGACCCGATGTGGATCGGCGATAAGGTGTACTTCACATCCGACCGGACGGGCACCCTGAACATCTTCGAGTACGACCCCGCTTCGAAGAAGACGCGCCAGCTCACCAACTCGACGAACTGGGATGTGCGCTGGCCGGCTCGTGGAGACCGCAACCGCATCGTCTACGAACTCGATGGCGAGCTGAACATCCTCGACGTCCGCTCGGCCAAATCGGAGAAGATCTCGATCAGCGTTCCCTCCGACGGCCTCGCCTCCCGTCCCTCGCAGATCAGCGTTTCAAATCAGATCGATGGATTCGACCTCTCGCCGAAGGGTGAACGTGTCATCTTCCAGGCGCGCGGCGACATCTTCACCGCGCCCATCGAGAAGGGCTCGCCCCGGAACCTGACACGCTCCTCCGGTGCGCACGACAAGGCGGCCGAATGGTCGCCCGACGGACGTTGGATCTCTTACATCTCCGACGCCACAGGCGAGGAGGAGATCTACATTACTCCGCAGGACGGCTCTGGCCCAGCGCAGCAGCTTACGAACGATGGCAAGGAGATGCGCTACTCTCCGCGCTGGTCGCCCGATTCGAAAAAGCTTGCGTTCAGCGATAAGGAAGGCCGGCTCTTTGTGCTGACCGTCGCAACCAAGGCCAAAGTCCAGATCGCCGACGAGAAGCGCGGAATGATCATGGATTACGTCTGGGCGCCGGATTCGGGACATCTCGCATTCACCCTGACGCAGGACAGCGGCACTCGCGCCATCTACATCTGGAGCGAGAAGGACGGCCAGGTACGGCGCGTCACCGATCCGCTCTTCAGTTGCGGCAGCCCCGCGTGGGACCCCGATGGCAACTACATCTACTTCCTCTCCCAGCGCGAGTTCCATCCGCTGATCTCCCAGGTGGAATTCAACTTCGCGCACACCCGCGGCACCATGATTTACGCCCTCGCGCTGCGGAAGGACGTGAAGAACCCCTTCCCGCCTGAAAACGACGAAGTCACCATCGCACCTGAGCCCAAATCCGACGAGAAGAAGGCAGAAGCGCCCAAGCCGGACGCCCCGAAGCCCGAGGCTCCGAAGCCTGATGCCGCAAAGCCCGCCAATGGGGCAAAGCCGGTGAATATCGATTTTGACGGCATCGAACAGCGCGTGACTCGAGCTCCTATCGAGCCGAATAACTTCAACTCGTTGTTCGCGAACAAGGGCAACCTGCTCTACGTCCGCGGCGGCGATTTCTTCTACGGCCGCGGCTCCGGACAGCAGCCGGCGCTCGTCATCTTCTCGATCAAGGACCGTAAGGAGACGGTGCTCGCCGACTCGCTGCAGGGCTTCGCATTCTCCGCCGACGGAACCAAGCTGCTCGTTCGCTCGCAGGCCGGCTTCCAACTCGTGAATGCCAACCCTCTGGGTGTTCAGGGCAAGAAGAATGTGCCTACGGCCGGCCTGACCGTGGATCGCGTCCCGATGCAGGAGTGGCAGCAGATCTTCAATGAGGTCTGGCGCCGTTACCGCGACTTCTTCTACGTGAAGAACATGCACGGCTACGACTGGGAAGCGCTCCGCCGCCAGTATTCGCCGCTGCTCGAATACGTCGGCCACCGCAGCGATCTGAACTACATCATCGGTGAGATGATCGCCGAACTGAACGTCGGCCATGCCTACATCGATGGCGGCGACTTCGAGATTCCCCCGCGCCCTCAAGTGGCGCTGCCCGGCGCGCGCTTCGAACTGGACGAGGCCGCCGGTCGCTACAAGATCGCCAAGCTCTTCCGCGGCCACAACGAGGAGCCCGCCTACCGCTCGCCCCTCACCGAAGTCGGATTGAACGTGAAAGTCGGAGACTACGTCCTCGCGATCGACGGTGAGCCGCTGACGGCGAACATCGACCCATACCGCTTGCTTCGCGGCAAGGCATCGCGGCCTGTCACTCTGACGATCAACTCCAAGCCCGACACCAACGGTGCACGCGAAGTGACATTCCAGCCCATCGCGGCGGAAACCAAGCTGATCTACCTCGAGACCGTGCTCGCGCGGCGCGAGCGCGTCGAAAAGGCCACCAACGGGCGCGTCGGCTACATCCACGTTCCGGATATGGGCGCGGACGGCATCAACGAGTTCGTCAAGTGGTTCTACACCCAGACCCGCAAGGAAGGCATGGTCGTCGACATGCGCGGCAACGGCGGCGGCAACGTCTCCCGGATGCTGATCGAGCGCTTCCGGCGCCAACTTCTCGCCACCGGCTTCGCCCGCACCTCCGACGAAGCCACCACGTACCCGGATTCGATGATCGTTGGCTCTTTCGTCTGTCTGCTGAACGAGAACTCGGCCAGCGACGGCGATATCTTCCCGGCCATGTTCCGGCAGGCCGGCCTGGGTCCGCTGATCGGGAAACGGTCCTGGGGCGGTGTCGTCGGCATCACCAATCGCGGCAACCTGATCGACGGCGGCAGTGTTAACGTGCCGGAGTTCGGCTTCGCCTCGCCCGATGGCAAGTGGATCATCGAAGGCGAGGGCGTCACGCCGGACATCGTCGTCGAAAACGAGCCGAAGTCGGTCATCGAAGGACGCGATCCTCAGCTCGAGCGCGGCATCGAAGAGGTGATGAAGCGCATCAACGCGAATCCGAAGAAGCTGCCCTCGCGCCCGCCGGATCCGGTCAAGACCAAGTAGCGGTGCTACAGCGCGGCTGTGAGTATGTCGGCCAACTCCTCGCTCGTCAGGGCGATGGGGTTGGCCTTCATGCTTGATGCCTGCGCCGCCTTTTCGCAGAGCGCTGCAACGTCTGACGCCGTAATGCCATAGGCGCGCAACGGCGGCACCTCCATTTCCTGGCACAACCTGGCGGCAAAGCCTTCGACAGCCTCTCCGCACAGCGCGTCCAGCACGGCATACTTCTCGAGCGTCGGACTCTCCGGCGCGCGCCTCCGCAAGGCGCCGCGATTCACTCGTATCACCGAAGGCAGCAGCGCGGCGCAAACCGCGCCATGCGGAGCGTCGAACATCCCTCCGACCGGCGCCGCGAATCCGTGGACCGCGCCGAGCCCCGCGTTCGCCAGAGCGATGCCCCCGTACAGGCTGGCGAGGCTCATCTCGCTCCGCGCTGCCAGGTCTCGTCCATCGCGCCAGGCTTGTGGCAACGCTTTCGCGGCGCGGCGAAGGCCGTCCAGGCACAGCGCATCCGTCATCGGCGTCGAGCGGATGCTGACGAACGGCTCGAGCAACTGCGTGAATGCGTCGAGACCCGTTGCGGCCGTCACTGATTTCGGCAGGCTCAGCGTCAATTCAGGATCGACGATGGCGAGCCGCGGCAGCATCGAGACATGCCGCAGGCTTGCTTTGACGCGATGCTCCGTCGACGCCAGCACGGCATTCCGCGTCACCTCGGAGCCCGTCCCGGCCGTCGTCGGGATCGCAATCATCGGAAGTGCGGGCCGGTCCAGCGGCTTCCCCTCACCAACCACTTCGAGGTAGCGCAGCACATCCCCCTCGTTGGCGGCGAGCGCCGCGATCGCCTTCCCTGCGTCCAGAGCGCTCCCTCCGCCGATTGCGACAACGACATCACACCCTTCCACGCGGGCAAACGCCGCCGCATCCCGAATCATCTGGACGGAGGGCTCGTGGGCGACGGGCCATCGCGGACCGTTGAGCTTCAGCGCATCCGCGCGATCGGAGGAGCGGCCGGTGACGATCAAGGGCCGCCGTCCGAACGTCGCCGCGGCTGCGCCAGCGTCCTTCGCGGCGCCGGGCCCGAAAACGATCCGGCCCGCGGTTGCGAACTCGAAGCGCATCACCAGCCTCCGTCGCCAGGGAAGACGTTGTCGTACTTAACGCTGGTCCGAGGCGAGGCCATCATACCGGCCACGGTGTCGCGCCACTTCGCGTAGTGGGCCGTCGCCTTGTGCGAGGCCGGGGCATCGGCGGTGCGATAGACCTCGACCAACACGAATCGCGAGGGGTCATCGGTCTGCTGCACAACGTCAAACCGTGCGATCCCGGGCTCCAGAACGCTCGCCGCCGCGTTCTCGATCGACGCCGCCTTGAACGCCTCGATCGACTCCGCCTGCACGTGAACATGGACATGGACAATCAGCATGGCAAGCCCATTATCCCGCGCCAAATCAAGTAAGATGGAATATGTACTCCCCGGTCGTCTAATGGTAGGACAGCGGCCTTTGGAGCCGTGAATCGTGGTTCGAATCCATGCCGGGGAGCCACACCGTTTAGAATCAATCGTTTACAGCCTCGCTTGACCTCATCGCGCAGCGGCGCCACGTGCCAGACTTCGCAAATCGCATCCTGAGATTGGTTCAGAGTGCACCCCGAACTGATCTACAATCTATCCATGCGTAAAGAGGAACTGGATCGTCGCTGTGCGGAGATGAAGGCCCGCATGGTTGCGCAGAGGGACGCGGATGCGCGGGGAAGACCCGCTATCCCGGCAAAGCGCAGGAAGCCAACGAAGTCGGTTCAGCAGACTGGGGATCTGCCGGTCGAAGCAGGGGATGGTGCCAGCGTCGCTGCGTTACAGAAACGAGTCGCACACCTTGAGAGAGAGAACGAAAGCCTTCGCCAGCAGTTAGAGAGGATGAACTCCAGTCCTGTCGCACCTGACCGATCTTCGTCGGACGAAGTCCGTGAACAGCGCCACAACTTCTTCAAGTACAGCAACATTAGGCGATATTAGCGATCCGGCTACAACAAGTCGTTCTTCGATCTCGAGCATTGGGCCGTGCGTCGTGGGGAGCTTTCTGGCAGGCTTCGCAGGGCGGATGGGTCCAGATAAATTACGAGCTGCTATGTTACGACATCTGCCAGCCCGGACCCAAGCGCGGGACCTGCATGATGCCAGAACATCCGTTGTGGCGTCATAGTTCCAGGCTATGGCGGGGATGAAGGACGCTGAAGCCCCGATCAGGCACATGTGCCCCAACTCCGTACGTGCGTGTGCTCGTGTTTGGCACGAGAGAGTTCGAGACACATCCATGCCGGGGAGCCACCTCCGCCCCTTCCTTCCCCTCCCACCTGACCTCCAAACCCAACCAATAAAACAAATCGCCCCGCCGCCCCGGTGCATCACCAAGCCGCCCGGCGCGGGTGGTCCCCGGACCCCGTGACAGGGTGCTGGACACTTGGACGCTCCTCGCCTGGAGTGTCATGATTCTCTTGGCGGAAACCAGATAGTTGGAGGAACGATGAATCGCAAGCTTCGGGCCGTCCTCATCGCGGCCGGCGCTCTTCTTGTCTTGGCGCTGATCCTGCCGCTTTTCGTGAACGTCAATGCCTTCCGGCCCAAACTCGAGGCCGAACTCTCTGATGCGCTCGGCCGCCAGGTGAAAGTCGGCGAACTGAGCCTCTCCATCTTCGCCGGCTCCGTCTCGGCCGACAACATCTCCATCGCCGACGACCCCGCATTCAGCGATCAGCCCTTTCTCACTGCAAAGGCCTTCAAGGCCGGCGTTCATCTCAAGCCCCTCATCTTCTCCAAGACGCTCCATATTACCGAGATCACCCTCCAGGAACCCCAGATCACACTCCTTCGGGGCTCGAATGGAAAGTGGAACATGTCGAGCCTCGGAGCCTCCTCCAAGCCGAAGACGCCCCAGGCGGAAACCGGCACGTCGCCCGGGGCGCTCTCCGTGGACAAGATCAACATCGAAAAGGGACGCATGCTTGTCGGGACCGCCAATTCCTCCACCAAACCCAAGGTCTACGAGAACGTCAATCTCGAGGTCACCGGCTTCTCGCCCTCTTCGCAATTTCCGTTCGCGCTCACAGCGGCCTTGCCCGGCGGAGGCGATCTTAGCCTGAAGGGCCGGTGTGGTCCCATGACGACCGGCGCCTCCGGCTCCATGCCATTCGACGCCGCACTCAACGTCCGGAAGTTGAATCTCGCCCAATCCGGGTTCACCGATCCCTCCTCCGGCATTGAGGGCCTCGCCGACTTCGAAGCTCAGCTCCGTTCCGACGGCCGCCAGGCCAAGGCCAACGGAACCGTCGAAGTCGACAACTGGAAACTCGCCGCCAAAGGCTCGCCCTCCAAACAGCCTCTCTCTCTGCGCTTCGCCGTCGATCACAACCTTGTCGCGGACTCCGGCTCGCTTTCGCAGGGCGAAATCCGCATCGGAAAAGCCGTCGCCAATCTCACCGGCACGTACCAGAAGCAGGGCGCCGCAACCGGCCTTAACATGAGGCTCAACGCTCCTGGCATGCCGGTGGATGAGCTACAAGCCGCCTTGCCCGCCGTCGGCGTCGTCTTGCCCTCCGGCTCCAAGCTCCAGGGCGGCACCCTCTCGGCCGACCTCGGCGTCTCTAGCGCCACTGGCGGACTCATCATCGCCGGTCCTGTCCGCCTTTCGAACGCGAAGCTCGCCGGCTTCGATCTCGGCCCCAAGCTCGCCGTCCTGCCCGCGCTCACAGGCAAGCAGCTTGGCGGGAACGACACCACCATTCAAGAGTTCAGCGCCAACATCCGCCAGGCTCCGGACGGCACGCAGGTCAACGCCATCAACGGCAATATGCCTGCGATCGGCGTCCTCACCGGCAACGGCGCCATCAGTCCCGCGGGCGCGCTGAACTTCAAGATGAGTGTCGCGCTCAGCGGCGGCGCCGGCGGAGGCGTCATCCAGAGAGCGGGCATCGGCGGATCTGGCGGCGGCGTGCCTTTCGGTATCCAGGGCACCACGTCCAATCCCAAGTTTGTGCCCGACGTCGCGGGCATGGCCGGAAATGCGCTGCAACAGGTCATCTCCTCCAAGACCGGCGGCGCCGACTCCGGCATCGGCGGCCTCACGAAGGGCATCTTCGGAAGAAAGAAGAAGTAAGTCCTGAATCGTTCACCCATGTCAGCCCCGGCAGCATCACAATCAGCTATGGATTCCCGCAGGACGCAGAACGACCTCGCCCGCGTCACCCTCGGCGTTCTCTCCGTGCTCGCCCTGCTCGGCACCGCCATCTGGATTATGCTGCCGTTCGTCTCCGCCATCCTGTGGGCGACGATGGTGGTGATCACCACCTGGCCCCTCCTGGAAAAACTCCAATCCCACCTCTGGGGCAGGCGGAGCCTGGCCGCGGCCGTCCTCACCATCGCGCTGCTCCTGCTGCTGCTCATCCCGATGGGCATCGCGGCGGGCGCCTTGGTCAGCCATATGGACACCATCGTGAGCTGGACCAGATCACTTCGCGATTTCTCGATGCCCCCGATCCCTGCCTGGGTCTCGAGCCTTCCCCTTCTCGGTCCCAAACTCACCGAAGCCTGGCAGACTGCCGCCACCGCGGGACCGGAGGGGCTCTTTGCCCGCATTCAGCCCTACGTTCGAGGGTTGCTGGAGTGGATCATCGGCCAGCTTGGAAGCCTGGGCGGGATTATTCTGCAATTCCTTCTTACCGTCGCTATCGCCGCCATCTTGTACATGAACGGAGAGACCGCCGCGCGCGGTGTGCGCCGCTTCGCCTACCGCTTGGCGGGAGAGCGCTGTGAGAATGCCGTGCTCCTGGCCGCCGGGGCCATCCGCGGCGTCGCCCTTGGGGTCGTGGTCACCGCCTTCGCGCAAACGCTGGTCGCCGGCATCGGACTCGCCATCGCCTCCGTGCCGGGCACTGCCGTCCTCATCTCGCTCATTCTCGTCCTGTGCCTGGCCCAACTCGGGCCGCTCCTCATCATGCTGCCAGTCGTCATCTGGGCCTTCTCCACCGGCGACACATTCAAGGCCGGCCTCGTGCTGGTCTTCGCCCTCATCAGCGGTACGATGGACAACATCATGCGCCCCATTCTCATCCGCCGCGGCGCAGACCTTCCTCTCCTCCTCATCATCGCCGGCGTCATCGGAGGAATGATCAGCTTCGGCTTCATGGGCATCTTCATCGGCCCCGTCGTCCTCGCCGTCTCCTATACGCTCCTCGGCGACTGGATCGACAACCGGCCCGTGAACGAGCCTCCGGCGTCGTAGGCCGCGTCGTCACCCGGGTCTCGTCTCGTATCAATTCCGGGAGACTCCCTCGATGCGGCCGTGGCGAGCCTCAACTGATCGAGTCCTCCGTGAGGCACCCTTTGCCAGGCGACGGTTGCACCCTCCGGTCCGGCTGGTAGCCGCTTCTCGAATTCGCCGGCCCAGCGCCCGCATACGAACTCGGCACCTGCATCCTCCGCGTCCGCTCTGACCTGGAGCAAGAAGCCCGGCTGCGCAGGGAAGGCATCTTGCCACAACCTGGTGGCACGTAGGGTCCGGCCTGTGGCTCTCCCTCAACCCTCGATCTCCGGACCGAGGCCGTAAACGGATCTTCGGTCAAGACGATCGTCTTATGCAATCACTCATTTGCATCAATAATGCGACTCAGGGTTTACTCGTTAGATCTGTCACCTTGTTCGCCTTCATCAATTTCTCGAAGGTCGTGTACCGAGGTCCCTGCATCGAGCCTGCAGGCGCGTCTCCGAGCGGAATTGGGGTTATTGCTTTCGCCTTTTCCGAGAAAATGACTTTGTACTTCTTGCCATCTCCGTAAGGTTCAATCCGGTCGACTGGTGCGTAGTGTGTCACTGCAGAGACGGGCATCGTCTGGTAGGCGGCAATGTACTTGATCTTGTCCAGTTTCCCTCCCGCGATGCGGATCGCGTACCAGCAATCCTCGCCCAGGAACACTGCCTCGAAGCCCTCCTTCTGTGCCGGAACGACGATGGTGTCCGGTCCGTGGCCTGAGGGTTCATGCTGGTGGTCTCCCGACGACGCGCCGGGAACGGCAACAGCCTTGGGGATCTCGAAGGCTCGGAGCCCCACAAGAGGCAGAATCTGTAATATTTCCTTCAGGAAGCCTTCCGTGTCCGCCCTTTCTGCCTCGGTTAGTACAGGCTCCTGTGGGGCGTTGCCGTTTTCGAGATGGCAACGATTGGCCTCTGTCGCTCGTTTCACCAACGCGTACTCCAGCCACGTCACATGAGCTCGATTCAGACCGCCACTGGTTGACACGAAGGTTATTCCCCAGTCCCAGAAGTCCTTCTTCTGATAGTGGGAGTCAATGCGGTTGCCGATACCATCAGCTTGGCCAATGTAAATCGTTGGAAGGTCTTCCTCTTGGTAGCCGACCAGTATGTAGACGCCAGCTCGCGCGAATTCAGACCGCTTTCGGACTTGAGTCCATGCCGAACGAGGGAAGACGATCCCGAGGCCTGTCCAGTTCATCCGGTCGATCAGTCGAACCCCTTCCGGGTCTCCGTTCGGAACAAAGATGCGTATTGTGAACGGATCTGGCATTCAATTAGGCTCCTGTCACATCAAAATTCCGCAGAGTAGATTCAGACCCCAAATTATCACAAAGACCACCGTAGTGCCTACCTTGCATGCTGAGGCCAGTTCGCCATTTTTCTATTCTAGAATCAATCACTTGCCGGGTATCGTTTGGAGCCCCGAACTATAATGGATATAAAGGCCGGAAGCGTGTGCGCCTCCGGCCTTTCACTTTGGGAAGGGAGCGCCGGAACGGGGTCCGGCAAAGTGTCCGAAAATGGGACTAGGTTCGTTTCGCAGGTACGGGTTTTTTCGGCTAAGCCTCTGTCTGGCGGGCCTTTGCGTCCACGCCCAGCAGCCCGAACCGGCCGAATCCACCCAGCCACCCGTCCGAAAGGACTCCATCGTCGTCACTGGCACGCCCGACCCCCTCCCGCTCGAGGAAGCCGACCGAGCCGTCACCACCAACCCTGTCCGCGGCCAGACCCTCCTGCTTCCGTCCTTCATCGACGTCCTCAAACTCGACCCCTCGCTCGACATCCGCCAGCGCGCGCCCAACGGAGTTCAGGCCGACCTCTCCATCCGCGGCGCCACCTTTGGCCAAACCCTGATCCTCCTCAACGGCCGCCGTGTCAACGACGCGCAGTCCGGTCACCACAACCTGGACCTCACCACTCCCCTCGATAGCCTTGAGCGCATCGAAGTGCTTCGAGGTGCGGGCAGCACGCTCTACGGTTCGGATGCCGTCGGCGGAGTCGTCAACCTGATCACCGCCCCCCCGGAGTCCGCCGAGATCCGACTCCAGGCCGGTGGCGGAAGCTGGGGCACCAACTTCCAGCGCGCCGCAATCACCGCCGTTCGAGGCACCCTCAGCCAGCAGTTCTCCTTCTCCCGCGACTTCTCAACTGGTTTCATCCCGAACCGCGACTATCGCAATCTGACGGTTGGCTCGGTGACTCACTGGCGCTCCGCCCTCGGCGCCACCTCCCTCGACCTGGGACACAGCGACAAGCCCTTCGGCGCCGAACAGTTCTACGGCAACTTCAACTCCTGGGAGCGCACCAAGACCTGGCTCGCTTCCATTCGTCAGGAACTCGGTTCGAAGACCGAGGCTGCCGTCACCTATCGCCGCCATACTGACCTGTTCGTGCTCTGGCGCGACCGCCCCCAGGCCTTCACCAACCGCCATGCCTCCGAGACCTGGCATGGATCACTGCGCCGCCGTGAGCCCCTCGGCCAGAACGCCACGCTGCACTACGGCGGGGAAGGCTTCGGCGACACCATCGACTCCAGCAACCTCGGCGTCCACGACCGCGCTCGCGCCGCCGTTTACACCACGCTTGATGTCCGCGTCCTGCGGCGTTTTTCGTTCTCGACGGGTGTGCGCGACGAGGTCGTCAAGGGCATGCCGGGCCAGATCAGCCCCAGCGCCGCCGTCGGGTATTGGGTGTCGGACAAACTCAAACTGCGCGGCGGCGTCAGCCGCGCCTTCCGCCTGCCCACGTTTACCGACCTTTACTACCAGGACCCCGCCAACCGCGGAAATCCGAACCTCCGCCCCGAAATCGCATGGAGCTACGAGGGCGGCGCGGATTGGCGCCCCGCCTCTGCCTGGCGCGTTCAGACCACAGTCTTCCACCGCCGTGACACCGACGGAATCGATTACGTTCGCACCTCGCCCACCGACATCTGGCGCGCGATCAACGTGCAGCGGCTTCGTTTTACTGGTGTGGAGACGTCCGCTTCCTGGCGGAAGCGTGGACACGTGTTCGGTTGGAGCTATACGGGAATGAAGGGCAGCTCGGAGCCGTTGCCCGCAATTCAGTCGAAATACGCCTTCAATTATCCCGTCCATTTCGGCGTCTTTTCCTGGACGGGCATGCTGCCGGGCGGTGTCGCCGCGCGCACTCGCGTCGGCGCCCTCGACCGTTATCGGCGCGGCGCTTACGGCGTCTGGGATCTCTCCGCGTCGCGCGCCTTCGGGAGTTGGAGGCCCTTTTTCCAGGCCTCCAACCTGACTGACACGCGCTATCAGGAGGTGATCGGCGTCCTCATGCCGTACCGCACGCTCGTCGGCGGGATTGAGTTCGTCTGGCCCCGAGGTGCTCGGTAAGGCTTACATCTCCTTGGAGTCGGCCTCTTTCTCCTGGATGGTGAACGCGGTCATCCCAGAGTAGACGCGTCCGGACTCGCCCGCCGTAATCCACGCCTCCAGGGTGTAGCGGCCCGGCGGGAGTTTCGCCGCCGGCACGTCCGCGGTGTAGCGCAGTTCACCGGAGAGAATGCGTTCCCGGACTACCTGCAGGAACGCCTGCCCTTCCGACCAGCGGTAGACCTCGGCGTTCTTCTCGTCGCGGACGACGATCTCGAAGTCCTGCGACGTCGGAAATTGGAGCGTTATGGGCTCCATCGGATTGTTGAGCAGCCGCAGGGTGACGTTCAGCGCGGCTTCCGCGTTTGGGGTCTTCTCGAGTTCGATGTTGAACCGGGTGGACTGCGGCGGGGTCACGTTGAGGTCGCCCAGCCTGGCGCTGACGAGTTCATACACCCTCGGCCCGGCGATTGTGTTCACCACGCGCTGCGTCATGCCGATGTTCTCGATGTACTGCTCGGATTCCACCCCGGCGTCGGCACAACTGTAGCTGCGGTAGAGAATCGAAAGCGCGGAGCCGTCGGCATTGCCGAATCGCCTGGTCGGCGTGCGGCTGGCCTGCGGCTGACCCTCCTGCTCGCAAGGACGGAACGGTGCGTTGAACCTGGCTCGATCGACGATCTCAAACGAAGTGAGCAAAGCCTCGCCGCCAGTCTCTTCGTCGAAGTAGTAGAGGTTGCCGTTCTCGACTTCGCGCACCCACAGCCGCTGGGTGGCGTAGCCGTTGAGCGAGTAGTAGATATTGCCGTTGCTGGCTGAGAGCGGCGTGCCCACGCGGATGGTCAGCGTGTCGCTGCCCCCCTTCTGGCGGTACACCCACTGGTTCTGCTCCTTTATCGGGAAGGAAGACGCTGCCTCGGCAGGAAAGGTAGAGGCGAGAAGCCCAAAGGCGATGCCGCTGCGGACAAGGCTTTTTGCGGTAAATGTCATGAACGAGATAGACCTCATCCTGGAACGCGGATTTGGACTTGGAGGGGGGCTCAGCGAACGATGTAACTTATTGAGGAGGGGAGGGGATAGGCGCACCTACCCCCTTGTGTAAACTTAGCGGGCGATCGTCACTTTCGGTGTAGCCAGATAGCCGACGATCACGTCCTTCTTCACTTCGTTAACGACGAATTCGTACGGCTGGCGTGCCTTGGACGTGTAGAACTGCACCGGCTCGTTGATGCTCTTGTCCTTCTTCTCGACGCGCTTGTCGTCCGCGGTGATCTCGACCGTGTAGCGGTTGCGCTTGGTGTCGGCCTTCTTCAGTTGCACCAGGATGTCGCCGACGCGCTGCGGAACCTTCGTCTTGCCGAGGTTGAACTCGAAATAATTGCGCTCACCGAGCGCCTTCAGCGCGGACAGTTCACGGGAATTCGTCGCGATCAGCCCGCTCTGCACGCCGAGATCGCCCGAGACGCTCTTCAAGCTGGCGATCGTCTTGTCGAGTTCGCTCTTCGTATTTGAGACCTCGGTCTTGACCGCGCCTACCTCGGTGGAGACTTCGCCGATTTTGGTCGTCGCGGTCGATTCGACCTTCGCAATCTCGGTGCGGACAGCCTCGTCGGCGAGCTTCTGCTGCTGCTCGAGCTTCCGGGCCAGCTCTTCGGCATGCTTGGTCGCGTCGACCTTCGCTTGTCCGACAGCCATCTGCGCCTGGCGCCGTGCGCCTTCAAGCTCGTCTTTCAGTGTGTCGAGGTTCCGCTGGGCAGCCGCCTGAGTGACCGAGCTGGTCTGCTTGACGCTGCCGAGTTCCTGGATGAGCGACTCCTGGTTCTTGGCCAGTTGCTTCTTCAGGCCATCGATCTGAAGAAACAGGTAGATATTCGCTGCGACCAGCGCGATGACCGCGCCGAACAGGATCGCAATCTTCGTTCCGGCGTTGCCGGATTCGGCCGGCAAGTGGTAGACCGGTTGCTGATCAGGAGCTTGATTCTCGTTCAAGGTGTTCACCCTCCTTAAGGAATGTGGAACAGTTGTAAGCTTAACATTCAACTAGATGACGCCTGCGCCGTGGCGGTTTCACTCTCCTTCGCCGGACGGAGGAACTCGAAGCTCTCCTGGCGCGGGATGCCAGGTTCGAAGCAGCGACGGCAGCGCGCCTCGTACATCCCCGTGGCCCCGACCACGATGAGCGCATCTGACTCTACCAGCCGCTGGGTATGCTTGGCTGGATTGCCGCAACGCAGGCAGATGGCCAGCGTCTTGGTGATGGACTCGGCCAGCGCCAGCAACTCCGGAATCGGCGCGAACGGCCTGCCCATATAGTCGGTGTCGAGGCCGGCGATGATCACCTGCTTGCCCGAGTCGGCAAGCTGCTGCGCCACGTCTGCGAGCTCCGGCCCAAAGAAGTTGGCCTCGTCGATGCCGATCACCTCGGTCCGCCAGTCCAGGCGCGCGAGAATCTCGGCCGGCGTCGCCACCACCTCCGACCGCATCCGCGCATCGGAGTGGCTGACAATCTCGTTCTGCGAATAGCGGGTGTCGATGGTTGGCTTGAAGACCTGCACGCGTTTCCTGGCGATCATTGCCCGGCGCAGGCGACGAATCAGCTCCTCGCTCTTGCCGCTGAACATCGGACCACAGATGACCTCGATCCACCCGATGTGGCCGTTCACAAAATCCATGGTCACTAGAATACCGCGGCGTTCCTGCTGGTAACCTAGCGTTGTGAAGAAGTTCGTCATCGGTTTTGTCGCCTTGGCCGCAGCCGCCGCGGCCCTGTTCTATGCCTATCCGTCCGCTGCCAAGGCGCTGACGGGACACGGCAACGGATGCACCGTCGCCAAGGCGCTCCAAATCGAGCGCCACAAGAAGGAACTGACCGACTCTAAGGACAGGATTCTCGCCGCCAGCAAGCTGATCGAGACCGACCCGGCCGGATACGAGCACTACGACACTCCATACGGCCCGTTCTGGACCACCAAGGGCAGCCGCTTCATTCTGCCGTTCAATCTGGCCGAGGAGGAGGTCGCCATCTACGGTACCGGCTCCCAGGCAGTTCAAAAGGGCGACATCGTCCTGGACTGCGGTGCAAATGTCGGCGTCTTCGCCAGAAAAGCTTTGAAAGCCGGCGCGGCCAAAGTCATCGCGATTGAGCCCTCGCCCGACAATCTCGAGTGCTTGCGCCGCAACTTCGAGAAGGAGATGGCCGAGGGCCGCCTGGTGATCTACCCGAAGGGCGTCTGGGACAAGGATGACATCTTGGAACTGCTCGTCGATCCGGACAACCGTGCAGCCGATTCCTTCGTCATCGAGCGCAAATCCGCCAAGCCCGTCGTGAAGGTACCGCTGACCACAATTGACAAGCTGGTCGCCGAACTCGGCCTGCCCAAGGTCGACTACATCAAGATGGACATCGAGGGCGCCGAGACCAACGCCCTGCGTGGCGCGAAGGACACGATCGCGAAATTCAAACCGCGCCTTTCCATCTCGACGTACCACATCCCGACCGATCCGGTAGAAGTCCCGAAGGCTATTCGCGCCGCCTGGCCCGATGTCCGGATAGAGTGCGGCCCCTGCAATGTCACCGAAGAAGGACACGTCAGGGCGGATGTCCTCTATTTCCACCGCTAAGCGCGTGATGGGACCGAAGTACCAGGAGTTCTGGGTGGGTACTTCCGTTTCAATATTCTCTGTTTGTTCCGTAAAGCACTGAAACAAAAATGCCGATGGGGACTCGGAGGAGGATCCCCACCGGCTCAAGCCAGCTGGTATCGGAGGAATGCTGGCTGATCGTACTGGTATTGTACGACGTTGAGGGACAGCATATCACAGCCTCCCTACCGATTTACACCGACGATCGCGGAGAAAAGCATAATGAAAATCGTCAGCAGCGCGGCGATCCACAGTCCCAATGTGAGGACTATGCCCGGACGGCTCTCCGTCGGCGATGCCCGGTGCCGCAAATAGAGTGCCGCGACGGCGATGACGGGCAGCATGACGGCCTGTGCCGCGCCCCCGGCCTTCACCATCTTCACTGGAGACTGGAAGCCCAAGAAAAGGACGACCGGCACGACCGTCAGCATCCAGACAAACCGCCGGCGCCAGACCAGCCGCGATTCGTAGTCGTCGCGCTCAAACGAACCCAGTAGTCTCGCCATGTCCGCGTACAGTCTGGAATGCGCCGCAGTCGAGGCGAAAATGGTTCCGTACAGCGTGACCACAGCGCCGGCGTAAAACAGCGCCACCGCCCACGGTCCAAGCGTTTCGGTATAGATTCTCGACAGCACGGCGATCATGTCGTTCGCGCCCGGCACCAGACCCTGGGGATGCAAGATTCCGGCGCCAAGCAGATAGAACGCGACGGTCGCCACGGTGTAAATGCACATCGAAGCCAGAATGTCGATGTGCATGACGCGAATCCAGCCGTGGGCGCGATCGAGCCAGGCGGGCGTGTGGTCCCTTTTCCCGGTGAACCGTGCGTACCCTTTCTCGACGCACCAGTACGGATACATGAAGAGTTCCGACGCGCCGACGCCGGTGATTCCGAAAACGGCGATGGCCGTAAACAGGCTGGCGCCTTCCGGCAAGCCGAACGCAAAGCCTTTGCGAACGACATCACCCGCGTTGAAAAGCTCCGGGCGCCGCATCAGCAGGAGCGCGCAAAGAAATGTCAGAAGCGTGAATAGACAAACCTTAATCGTGGCCAGTTTCTCGATGCGATCGTAGCCGCCGCCGAGCAGGATCCAGAGCGTGAGCCCCAGTAGAAGCAAGACCCAGACGTTCACGGCCACGGCGGGGATCAGGGTGTTCAGTACCTGCGCCACGCCTCCGAACATCGCGCCGACTTGGAAAAGCGTCATCAGGACCATGGCGGCCCACATCCACACCACCCAATTCACGCGCCAGCGGGGACCGGGCAGGCGGTTGAAGCCTTCCAGGCCGGTCTCGCCAGTGACGATGGAGTAGCGGCCGATCTCGGCCTGCATCGCCGGCTTGATGAAGCAGGAGAAGACGACGATCCACAGGGCGGCGTAGCCCCACTCGGCGCCGAGCGTGGTGGTGGCAATGAGTTCTCCCGAGCCGACGATCGACGCGGCCAGGATCATGCCCGGTCCGATGCGGCGAAGAATGGCGCTGAATCGTGTTGGAGGTGCCTCGATCTCCGCGGGGTCGAGCGTATACAGGTCACGCATAGGCTTTGGTGAGTCTATCGGATTTGCCGCGGGCAGCGCGGGCGCTCGGCTATGTAATGAAGAACAGGCTCAGCCGGGGGAGGGAAAAGCGGTCGTAGACGGCGCGGTCCAGGAAGCTCTTCTCCAGGCGGCTGATCTGCTCCGTGCTCATCTTGGTGCGATAGGGGCGGAGTTGGAGATCGAGGTCCCGGCGCATCCGGAAGAGATCTTCGTCGCTGAGACGCGTGCGCGCGATGGCGGCCATGCGGTCTTCGAGCGCCGTCAGACGCTGGTCGAGTTCCTCGAGATTCGCGAAGTGCGATTCGAGCGAAGCGAGCATCTGCTCCAGCGAGGCCGCCACATCGCCGTAGCCTTCCAGCGTCTTCAACGCAGCGGCGGCCTTCTCGAGATGTGCGCGGACGCTCTCAAGCGGGAAAGGGGCCTCCGGCGCGGGGGCGGTGCCGGCAAAGGCCGGCGCGTTGTCCGCCAGGCGCTGTGCCTCCTGCATGACGGCCTGCGTACAGTACGCCAGCGAGTTCACCAACTGCTGCTTCGTCTTCTTGGCGCGCCACTTCTCGAAGGACGCGTCGATGCCGCGCAGCACGGCCTCCAAAGGCACTCCGGCGCCTTTCCAGCTTTCGATCAGCGCCCAGTCGAGCGGGGAGAGCAGGAACAGCCCAGAGCCGCGTGCCCGCTGAAAGTGCTCCTCCACTTCGGTGAAGTAGTTGAAGTAGTTCAGTCGCCAGTCTTCCGGCTGTGTCGGATTCATTGCGGGCGGTTGCGCTCCCAGATCAGGCGCAGGCCGACAAGTGTCAGATCCTCGTCGGCGATCTTCACGAAGCGCGAGCCGCGCGTGATCAACGCCGCCTGGCCGCCTGTGGCCACGGTCTTCGTCCCAGGCCCCATGGCTTCCAGAAGGCGCTCGAGGATGCCGTCGATCATCCCGATGGTGCCGTAATAGAGGCCCGCCTGGATGGAGCCGATGGTGTTCGTGCCAATCAGCTTTTCCGGTTCGCGGAAGTCCACCATGGGCAGCCGCGCGGTCTTTGTGAACAGACCGGAGATGGCGATGCCGATGCCGGGACAGATGATGCCGCCCAGATACTCGGCTTCGCCCGAGACCGCGTCAAAGGTGATGGCAGTGCCCAGGTCGACCACGATGCACGGCCCGCCGTACTTCGCCAGCGCGCCCACAGCGTTGACGATACGGTCCGAGCCCACTTCGCGCGGGTTGTCGTAGAGGATGCTCAGGCCCGTTTCCGTATGGCCCGTCACGAAGACCGGCTTGCAGCCCAAGTAGCGCTCGGCGGCGGCCGTCAGGGTGGATTCGAGAGGCGGCACCACACTGGCGACAATCACGCCGTCGATCGCCTTGTGGTCGACGCCGCCCAGCTTGAACAGCTCGCGAATCTTCATGCCCCACTCGTCCGCGGTCTGGTCGTGGACTGTTCTCAGACGCCACGTCGTGACAACGCGTTCGCCGTCGAACACGCCGATCGTGACATTCGTGTTTCCCGCATCAATAGCAAGCAGCATGGTATTGCCCGAAACTTCCAGACTACGCAACCGGACTCCATCACGACAAGGGACGTGGCCCGGAGTGTGCATGAGGGGGCCCGTGCCTAATCTTCGATTTCGACGGTGAGGGGCCTGTGGTCACTGTGCTCGGCCCATTCGTCATAGCCGCCGATTTCCACGGATCGGACCCTTGGAGTCCAAGCCTCCGGGATGTAGCAGTAGTCGAGGTGATACCCGTTCGCCTTGTTCCACCGCCAATACAGCGTGGGCGGCTCTTCAGCGTTGCCGGACCTTGCAGCGTGACTGTGGAACGCGCTCCTTAGGCTGAACTCATCGCGAAGCCGGGCATCCAGCACGGAGTGGTTCGCGCGCGGATCTTTTGCATCCCAACGTGGACGGCTGTTGAAGTCTCCAACAACGATGGCTGGGGCCGCGTGCAGGAAATCGCGATAGTGTTCGAGCGCATTCAGAAGGGCGCGGACGTAAGTCGGCTTCGGCAGGGCCCAGACCGCGAGGATGTGAAACGAGGCGGGTCCCGATACCTCGATCGGATAAGCGGAATCCGGGACCTGGGAAGCGAGTGGACCGGCCTTGATCCGCCAGGGGCCATTGGCGATCACCCCGACTCCCTGAATGGGCCGCGTGCCGAACCATAGACATTGAGCATCCGTCGATGCGGGCTTGGCGCATTCCTGCAAGATGATGATGTTCGGGTTCAAGCCGCTGAGCAGCGAGGCCCGGCTTCTGCAATCTCCCCGGTAACAGTTCCAACTGACGATTCGCATGAGGGCAAGGGACCATTCTAGAGGGCGGCCCGGCTGTCAGCCTACTGCTGATCGCGGACCGCTTGTCAGTGATCAATGCGACAATGCCAGACGGGAGCGGCAGCATGCAAATCGGCGTCATCTCTGACATTCACGACAACGTCTGGAAACTGCAGTCGGCGCTGAAGACGCTGGCGGCGGAGGCGGATGTGCTGCTCTGTTGCGGCGACCTCTGCTCACCCTTCGTGGTCCACCAGTTGGGCCGGGGCTTTTCCGGGCCGATACACATTGTCTTCGGCAACAACGACGGCGATTTGTATCGCATCACTGCGAATGCCCGCGCGTACTCGCACATTCAGCTTCACGGCGAGCTATTCCAGGGTGCCTTCGACGGGCGCCGCGTGGCGATGAACCACTATCCGGCCATCGCCAACAGCTTGGCCCATTCCTGCGAGCACGAGCTGGTCTGCTACGGCCACAACCACCGCTTCCACATCGAAATGCAGGGCAAGGTTTTGCTCGTGAACCCCGGCCCAATCATGGGCGCGGCCATTGGCGCGGACGGGTCGTGGAGCGACGTGGACTCCACGTTTGTCATCGTCGATACCGCGAATCTGGCCGCGCGTACGCTGACCGCGTAAGCGTGTCTACTGCGCTTTCTGCGCGTCGTACGCCACCTTGCCCTCGATGATGGTCATCAGCGGCTGGATCTGCCGGATCTCGTCTTCGGGGCACGTCAGGTAGTCGCGGTCGATCACCACCACGTCCGCCAGCTTACCCGGCTCAATGGAACCCTGTGTTTTCTCGCTGAAGTGGATGTAGGCGCTGCCATTCGTGAAGGTACGCAGAGCCTGCTCGCGCGTGAGGCTCTCCTCGGGGTAGAGCACTTTGCCTTCCTTCGTGCGTCGGGTGATGGACATCCACATGGCGTAGAACGGATTGAATGGGTTGACGGCCTTGTCCTTGTCGTAGCCAATCATGTGATCGCTGCCGCCGGCGATGACGATACCCTTCTCATAGATTGTGCGCGCGGGGTTGAAGTAGCGCATGTTCTGTACGCCGAAGACGCGGCTGAGCGCGGGCACGTCCAGGTGCATCCAATGCGGCTGCGCGTCATAGAGGATGCCCATCCGCTTCATGCGCTCAATCGACTCCGCGCTCATGAAGCTGCCGTGCATCACATGGCTGCGTGTGGGAGCGATCGGCTTGACTTTGTCCAGCGCCTCGAACGAATCGAGCAGCGTGTCGATCGCGGCGCCGCCCTGCACGTGCGCCGTGAGCTGCCAGCCCTTCTCGCGCGCCGCCGCGAAGATCGATGTCAGCTTCTCGAGCGGGACGAACAGCGTGCCCCGCGCGTCAGGGTTTGTCTGTCCGTAGAGCTGCCGGCCAAACGGCCCGTAGGGCATGCGCTGATACGCGGTGCCGACGGACTGCCCGCCATCCAGCGTCACCTTGAATGCTCCGAATTTCAACCATTCATCGCCCTGGCCCGTCTTCCAGTCGCGGCTGTTGATTTCGGCGATTACCTGATCGATGGGCCGCGACGAGTTGATGCGCCAGGTCATCACAACCCGCACCGGCAGACCCTTCGCCGCGCGGAGTTTGCGGAACAGCTCAATGTCCTCCGGCGTGGAGGCGCGATCGCCCACGGCGGTCAGTCCTGCGGCAGCGTAGATCTTCAGCATCTTCTCCATTGCCTGGAGCTTCTCGTCGTCGGTGAAAGTCTCCGAACGCGGCACGCCCTTGAGCAGTCCAGAGGCGTTGCGCAGAATGCCGTTCGGCTCGCCATCCGGACCTTTCACCACTTCGCCGCCCTGGGGGTTCGGCGTGTCCTTCGTGATGCCGCTGACCTTCAGCGCCATGGTGTTTGCCGACCAGACGTAGCTGCCGTCGAAGGCCACCGGATGATCCGTCGTGACATCCAGGTCCTGCTTCGTCGGCATCCGCATCTCCTTCAGGCGAGGAGGCAGCGTGCGAGGAACGACGATCCATTCGCCCTTCGGGGTCGTGCGCGCCTTCTCCCGGATGAAGGCCTGGATTTCGACGATGCTGTTCAGCGGCGGCAGCGCCTTGTGGAACTCGCTGAGCGCGCCGCCCATCACGTGAACATGCGCGTCGATCAGCCCCGGCAGAACCATCTTGCCGCCCAGGTCGATCACGCGCGTGCTCGCACCGCGCTCCTTCGCCAGGACGTCCTTACTGGAACCGACCGCGACAAACCGGCCGCCTTTCACCGCCACCGCATCGGAGATCGAGAACTTCTGATCCACGGTGACGATCCGCCCGTTGTGTAGGATCAAGTCGGCATCGGCGGCCAGGGCGGGGAAGGCAAGCAGTCCTAAGACAAAAAGGCGGCGGCATGTCATGCCATGATTGTATGGCCCAACACGCCGCCGCCGCTGGCTTCCCTTGCGTGCGCCTTATCCGCGCATCTTCTTGAAGTTCTCGAGGCAGGCCTTCGCCGTTTCCAGCGGGGTCAGCCGGCTGCCTTCCTGCTCGATCAGGTAGTGCTGCACGCCGCCCGCGCTCTCAGCAGCCTTGAAGATCTCTTTCCACGGCGCCTTGCCTTCTCCGAAAATCGCCTTGTATCCCACGCCGGGTTCCGCCGACCACTCCTTGAGGTGCATCGACTTGATGCGCCCCTTGTTCTTGTTGATCCACTCCACCGGACTGTAGCCGACTTCGACGCACGTGCCGATATCGAGCTGCAGCACCACATCCTTCGGCGTATTCTCCGCCAGAATCTCGATCGGCCGCGGTCCGCCTTCGCCAATCTGCCGGAACTCCACCTGATGATTGTGGAAGCCCGGCGCCAGGCCCGCCTTCTTAAACGGCTCGTTTGCGGCAGTCAGCTTCTCAGCCACCTTCTTCCAGCCGTCGGCGCCTTCCACGCGGCCCGCACTGGCCATGACGATGAACTTGCTGCCAAGGATCTTGTTCAGCTCGATCGACTTCTGCAGATTGGCCTCGTCGAAGGCATTGCTGCCGTTATGCGTGGAGAAGCAGACGATGCCGAGATCGTCCAGCAGCTTGCGCATCTCCTTCGCGAATTCCGGCGTCCATGAGTAGTAAGGCGAGAAGAACTCCACCCCCTGGTAGCCGAGCTTCGCAACGGCCGTGACCGTTCCCTTCAGGTCCTCTTTCAGTTCGTTTCGGACCGAGAACAGCTCCAGGCCGACAAGCGGCTTCTTCTGTGCGTGGAGTGCCACCGGCGTGGCGGCGGCGATGGCCATGAATGACCGGCGTGAGAGTGAAGATCCAATTGACATAGCACCTTATCTCATATCACACCCTCAGGCGTACGGCAGCCGCATCCCGTCCATCAGGCCCTTCATGTAGCCGATGGCGAAGACCTTTCCGGTGAGCGCATAGCCGGGGCGGTCGTTGCGCTCGCCTTCCATGGTCGGCGCGTGGTCTGGGCGCATCGGCATGGTCATACCGATCTGGTGGTAAATCTTCAGCATTCGCGCCATGTCCGTCGGGCCATTGTCGTGGAAGGTCTCGCGGAAGCGTTCGCCCTTGCCCTCGATGTCGCGGAAATGCACGAAGAAGATCTTCTTGCGGCGCCCCCAGTCCTCCGCCAACTTGTAGATGTCTTCGCCCATCGCCACAAAATTCGCTTGGCAGAAAGTCACGCCGTTCACCGGGCTGGGGACGATCTTCATGATGCGCTCGTAATTCCTCGCGCTGGTGACGATCCTCCCGATCCCCCGCAATGGTGACAATGGCGGATCGTCCGGATGCAGGGCCATCATGATGTTCGCCTTCTCCGCGGCTGGGATCACGGCCTTTAGGAAGTACTCGATGTTCGACCACATCTTTTCTTCCGAAATCTCGCCCCACTCTGTCAGGCCCTGTGCCTTGGCGGCGGCGTTGTCGAACTCACTCGTCAGGGCGCCTCCGCGCTCCGGAACGTCCGTCTTCGTGCGGTACCAGCCCAAACCGGCCATGAAGTTGTAGCAGACCACCGGGATCCCAACCTTGCCGAGCGCATCGATCGCCGCGATGTAGTTCTCTATCTCTTCATCGCGCCCTCCGGAACCAAGCTTGATCTTCTCGGCCGGCACGGGGTGGCTCTCGACGGCCGAAATCGTCAGCCCCGCGTCGGCGAACTCCTGCCTAACCGCGGTTAGCGCTTCGACGTACTTCGAGCGATGCACCCGACGCAACACGCCCGTCACGCCGGCGATGGCATGGTTCACTCCCATCTGCTTCGCCAGCCGGAAATTCGACGTCTGCCCCGGACTCAGGATCAGCGCGAAGCGGATGTGCGCGTCGCCCTTCGTTTCGGGACGCGCTGCAAGCGAGTTCCTGGAGGCCGACGCCGCACCCAGCGCCGCCAGCGAGCCCTGCAAGTACCTTCTCCTGGAGTAGCCGGACATCGTCAACACCTCCCTGACGATTCGATTAGTACGAGCATGCCGCCGGGTCCGATGCGATGAAGTACGACTTGTAGTTCTTCGCCTTCGGATCCGTGCAGCCCTTCAGATTCACCAGTTCCACCTTGCGGAATTCGATCGGATGGCTCTCGCTCTGCAACGAAATGTAACCTTCGGTCAGCAGCAGCCCATCCTTCTTCGCCGCTGGGTCGTGCTTGCTGACGTTCCCGCCGCCCACTTGTGGCATTTCGTACGTCAGAACCGTCTCGCCGTTCACGATGTGCCGCACCACGCTGTCCCCGTGGACCTCCACCTCCGCGCGCACCCACTGCTCACCGTGGTACGTCTGAGACGTCGAATTGATGCAGTGCCGAGTCTCGAGCTTGTTGTTCATCACGACATTCGTGCCCGGCGTGCACAGGTTCGACGTCGTGCGCGGATTCTTCCCGTCGCCGCCCAGCAACTGCACTTCGATGGAGATCGGGAAATCCTGGTCCTTGGTCATCGTCTGCGGCGGCTGGCAATGGATCATGATGCCGCTGTTCCTCAGCGCCCAGCCGGGCCCTTCCGGTGCCTGCTGCCCCACGAACCGGTACTCCACGGCAATGATGTAGTGAGAGAACTTGTCGCGATAGAAGATGTGCCCGAACTTGCTGTCGAACTTCGTGTAGCCGTCGTAATTGACGGTCAGCTTCCCATCCGCCACGCGGAAGGTGTTCGCGAAGTTGTCGTTCAGCGCGTACCCGGTGATCTTCGGGGACCAGCCGTCCAGGTCCTTCCCGTTGAAGAGCTGGACCCACACTTTCTCATCGGCCGGCCTCTGCGCCATCATCACCGGCGCACAGGCTGCCGCCAGAATCAGGGAAATCACTCGAATTCGCATAGCGACACGAGTATATCCGGGATTCCCGCTCCCCGAAATGGGACTAGCTGTTCAGATGCGTGTTGATCCGCTCAATCGCTTCGTCGATCTCCGCCGTCGATTTGTACCCGATCGTGACCGCATCCACCGTACCCATCTTCATCACCGCTCGGATCGACGCATCGCGCTGCTCCGGCGTCGTGAACCGGCCCTCGCCGACCAGCTTCATGCCCAGCACGCCCGTGCCCTGCGCGTGAATCGTCTTGATGTGCGACACAACCTCGTTCACATCGCCCTTGTTGGGCGATTCCGTCTCGATCGTGTCCATCCGCGTGCCGTCGTGGTTGATCCTCAGCAGCGCCACGTCCAGCCACTTGTTCCCCGGAAACGCCCGCAGCGGCCATAGCCCGTGGCACGATGCGCCGTGCGCCATGATGATCTTCTTCTCTTTCGCCTCGGAGAAGGCATCACGCAGCTTTGCCAGCTCGTTCGGCCAGTTCGGTGTGCGCACGCAATGCAGCAGCAGAATGTCGAAGTACTCCGAATTCAACTCCTTGCGGAACCGGTCGATCGTCCCCATCGGGTTGTCCGTGTCCCGCCACCGGAACTTCGTCATCAGCCGGTAGGAGTCCCTCGGCACTCCCTTCAGCGCCGCCGCCAGCATCTCATGCATCTCGCCGTACGCATCCGCCGATTCGAAGAACCGGATGCCCCGGTCATACGCATGGCGCACCAGCTTCGTGAACTCCGCCTGACCCAACTCCCGCTGGATCTTCCCGCCAAACGTGCCCGTCCCGAAGGCCAGGCGCGTCACCTTCACGTTTGTTCGTCCGAGCGTCACCCAATCCGTGGCCGACCGCTTCGTCGTCTCGGCCGGCAGATTCACGGCCAACGCCGCGCCCGCGGCGGTCTTCAAGAAATTCCGGCGGTTGAAGTGAGACATTGCACCCTCCAGGCCTGTTTTCGACGAACTTATCACACAATCCACCGCATCCGCGCGCCTCCGGTATACTGGCCCCACCATGCCCGTCCGCCTCGCCCTCAACGCTTACTCCTTCAATACACCTCTCCGCAACGGCTCCTTCACCCTCCCCGGCGTTGTCGATTATTGCGCCCAGCATGGCATCTCCGCGCTCGACGCTACTGGCTACTACTTCCCCGGCTACCCCAACGTCCCGACCACCGCCTACATCAACGGCCTCAAACGCCACGCCTTCCTGAAGGGCATCACCATCAGCGGGACAGGCGTTCGCAACGACTTCGCTATCGCCGACGCCGCCGCCCGCCGCCGAGATCTCGATCTTGTCAGGGATTGGACCGACATCGCCGCCCGCCTCGGCGCCTCCGTCATCCGCGTCTTCACCGGACTCCGCGTGCCCGAAGCCCACACCTTCGACCAGGTCCTGGAATGGATGGTGCCCCTCTTCCAGCAATGCGCCCTCGCCGGTCAGCGCAACGGCGTCATCATCGGCCTCCAGAACCACCACGACTTCGTCAAAACCGCCGCCGAAACCATCCGTGTCGTCGACGCCGTCAACTCGCCCTGGTTCCGCGTCATCCTCGACGTCGGCAGCCTGCGCCAGTCCGATCCCTACGAAGAGATCCGCAAGCTCCTCCCCTATGCCGTCTCCTGGCAGTTCAAGGAGACCGTCTGGTACGGCGAAAAGGAAACCCCCATCGACATCCCCAAAGTGAAGGCGATGATCGACGCCGCCGGCTACAACGGCTACCTTCCCATCGAGACCCTCGGCCCCGGAGATCCCCGCGAGAAAGTCGCCCGTTTCCTCGCGCGCGTCCGCCCCGTCTTCGGCGGTTAGCGCCGCATTTTTTATCTCCCCGTTCGCGAAAACCACATCCACCAACTGACGGCGCTCACAACCTGAAACTGAGCCGCCGACAGGAGATCACAAACATGAAGAACTTCCTTCGTTCGACCGTCCTCGGTGCGCTCGCCCTCATGGCCGCCACCGCCTTCGCCGCCACGCCTGGTAAAGACATCGTCGACACCGCTGTGTCCGCCGGGTCCTTCAATACGTTGGTCGCCGCCGTGAAAGCCGCCGGCCTCGTCGACACCCTCAAGGGCAGTGGCCCCTTCACCGTCTTCGCGCCCACCGACGAAGCCTTCGCCAAGCTGCCCGCCGGCACCGTCGACAACCTGCTCAAGCCCGAAAATCGCGACAAGCTGAAGGCCATCCTCACCTACCACGTCGTGCCCGGAAAGGTGATGGCCGCCGACGTAGTCAAGCTCAAGCAGGCCAAGACCGCCAACGGCGCCTCGCTCACCGTCAAGACCTCCGGCGGCGGCGTCATGATCGACAACGCCAAGGTCGTCAAGACCGATATCGCCACCTCCAACGGCGTCATCCACGTCATCGACACCGTCGTCCTGCCGAAGTAGCCTCCACCGTGCCAACACCTCGGGGCGCGCCGCAATCCGCGCCCCCTTTTTTATTGACTCGACGGCGGTAGCGTCACCACAATCGCCCGAGCCGCCTTTCGACCCACACCCTGGTAGCTGTGCTCCTCCGCCGCATCGAACATGGCGCTATCCCCGGCTTCCAACTCGTGCCGGACTCCCTGGTACCGCACCGCCACGGCCCCCTCCAGCACGAACAGGAATTCCGTGCCGTCATGCAGGTGCCCTTCGCCCGGCTTCGGCTGCGGTGAAAACTCCGCCAGATACGCCTGCATGCCCTTGCCCTGCGCCGCGAACGACAGGCACTCGAAGAAGTAAGAAGGCCTCGGCGCATCCGCCCGCTCCGGGAACTTCATCCGCTCTTTCGCCCGCACTACCGCGAAAGCCTTGGTCTGCCGTTGGTCGCCGAAGAAGTAATCCAGCGACACGTCGAACACCATCGCTATCCGAGCCAGTGTCGGCAGCGTCGGGAACATCCGGTCGTTCTCCAACTGCGACAGCATCGACTGCGACAATCCCGTGTGCTTCCCCAGATCCGCCAGCGAGATCTTCTTCTTCAACCGGAGCTGCCTCAGCTTCCGCCCCAGCTCGTACTTCGAAAGCACCCGCCGCAGGGTCTCCGCGCTCGTTTCCTGCTTCATTTGAAAGTCAGTTTAGCAGGACTGAACATCTGAGCCCAATATTCTGTACCACTGAAGTCACTTTCGTCCAGGCTGTTCCTCTCGGCCCCGCCCCTGCATCACACTCTCAGATGACCACCGTGAACCCCATCCTCGCCATGAAGCACCTCCCTGACGACGAGCTGTTGACGCTGGTTCAATCCGGCGACCAAAATGCCTTCGAGGAGCTGATGCGCCGCAACTCCTCCTCCTCCATGAAGCTGGCACTCTCGATTCTGAAGGACCGCCAGGAAGCCGAAGACGCCGTCCAGGAGTCCTTCTTCAACGTCTGGCGCGCCATCGGCGGCTTCCAGCGCGAATCGAAGCTCTCCACCTGGATCTCCCGCATCGTCACCAACCAGTGCCTGATGCGCCTCCGCAAGACCCGCCGCGCCGAGTTCATCCACATCGACGACGGAGCCGCGGACGGCGAAATCGCCCAGCTCCAGCTCCCCGACCCCAACCCCACACCCGAGTCCGGCCTCGCCCATCGCCAGACAGCCGAACTCCTCCAGCAGGAGGTCGCCAAACTCCCCCCGATCCTCCGCGACGTGCTCGTCCTCCGCGACCTCCGCCAGGTCCCCACCAGCGAAGTCGCCTGCCGCCTCGGCATCTCCCTCGCCGCCGCCAAAGCCCGACTCGTCCGCGCCCGCACCGAGCTTCGCAACCGCATCCAGGAACGCCAATCGCGCACAATGCCCGCGCTCGCCCGCCAGGGTATCTAGCGCGTCACTTTGCCAGCACCGGTATGGCGGTCAGTGAAGAATTGCCTGAACCTGTGGGCGCGAACCGCAAGCCAATCACGCTGATTCGCGCAAATTCAGGCGTAGCGAGCTCGATGCTCCCGCGCCTGTCTTTGGTCTGTGCATATTTGTCGGCAAGGTCGAAAGCCGTGTGTCCGCGCGCGAACAGACTCACCGTCGCGCGCTCCAGCACAGCTCCGTTCTCATCTCGGATCACGACCGGGACATTGACCGGAATCGCCGACAGATTCGCAACCGCGATGCCCATTCGATTGCCGCCGGTGTCATCGAATGACAGCACGTACGAATTGGCGTTTCGATTCTCAATCGTCAGCCCGGTCTCCTGACCGGAAGGATTGTACCGGATGACTGCCAGCGCCCCGACGCCTTCGGACGTGCTCAGGATGGCCGAGCCCTGCTTCAAAGCGCCTGAATCTGAAGCTGTCACGGTGACTGTGCCGCCGGGTGGAATGGTCTCTACTACCGAAGCAGCGGTCCTCGAAAGGCCCGATTTCTCGTCGACAAGAGGCAGTAGGAGCGGCCCCCCAGTGCCGTCCCAAAAACTGAGTTGTGCCTCCAGCGGCCTCCTTGCCGTGTTCACCAGGATGAGAGTTGTCTGCCAGCCGCCCCCCGCGACGATGTGGGGAATCGAGCCGCCGTTTCCGAACTGAATCGGCGACGATGTGATTGGCGCCGGCGTTCCGGATACTTGCAGGCCTGGAATATAGGGATAATCCGTGACTTCCTTCCACGGACGATATGTAGTGCCTTGATAGAATACCTTTCCCCTCGGATGGATCACACCGCCCCAGCCCCACTCCCCGCCGCCCGCCGTCGAAACGACAACCCAGTATTGCTTGCCGGTCTCGAGAAGCGGGTGCCGGGCCGATCTCAGATTCACGACCGAGAAACCGGAGAGGTTGACCGAATAACGCTCCACCACCGCCCCGGGCTCCACATCACCCTCGCGTAGCTCTATTGTGAATTGGTCCAGCGGAGCGGGGATGTAAGCGGTAATTGGGATGCGAATCGAGTCCAGCGTGTAGTCCCCATTCGGCACGAAAGGCACCGCAACGCTGAAAAACCCGGGCATCGGAGGATGTCCCTTCGGGCCCAGAAGGAAACCGCCACCCGATCCGTCAGGTCCTGGAACAACAAAGCTCGTGTAAATAGTTTCCGATCGAACAACGGCGCAAACCAGAAGCAACGCGCCGATCAGAGTGAACAGTCGCCGGTGTGCCATAGGATCTCCGAAAGCATATTACCAAATTGCAGAGACGATATCCGCCCGGCGTAACCACATCTCAACCGTACAGTTTAACGTGAAGTTTGCATATTCAGGCCATTTCGCCGCCCCCAAGCTGCGCTACCCTACTCAAATGACCCGGCGCGACCAATGGCGCAAAGTCCTCGACGCCGAAATGCGCCGCTGGTCCGCCAAGCCCTGCGACCAACTCATCGCCGAACTCACCGACACCCAGGCCTACGAAGTGGAACTCGACTCAGTCACCTGCCAGGTCGAAGTCGAACTCCTCGAAAATACCCCCACCTACCTCCACGTCATGATCGCCGTCGACGACGGCACGCTCCCGGCCTCGCTCTTGCCCGTGACCGGGACCTTCATCTGCCGGAAGCCCGGGATCGCATAGCTGACAGAAGCGCTCTCAGACGCCGCAACCCTCGCTCTCAAGGCAAGCGTTCCAGAAACGCGCGCACCTCGCTTAGGACAAGCGCCTCATCACTGATGAAGACGAAATGGTTGCCGCCCGGCATATCGATCACGTGCACCGGTCCATCCGCGCTCAACAGTCCCCGAATTCGCCGCCTGGATAGCTTCACTTCCGCCTCCCGCACCGCCGCGACCTTCGCGACTCCCTCCGCGTCAGTGGGCGGATACTTCTTCATTCGTTCCGCCACCGAAGGAGGAAACCAGGAGAACGCCAGGATGGGCACGCGGATGTGCGAATAGTCCCGAATTCGTCCACCGGCCAGGATCGCGTCCCCCGTGGCCTTCGGCGTCTTGTACCGGCCGACGGAGCCGTCTTCATTCGCCTCATAGAGGTTCCGCAATTCGGCTTCCGGCCATTCGACGCCATTCCTCTCCTGCAGCCACCGGCGGTACGCCGCGAACGAACTGCGGTCGGCAACCGCGCCGGCCCGCAATCCGCCGTTCCATTCCGGTAAGCTCCGGATCGCCGCCGGCAACTGCTGAATGCGTGAATTGAGTTCTGTATAGTCGTCCCGAGGATCGGCCGTCGCATCCAAATAGACGAGTCCCGCGATGCGGTCCGAGCGCTGTGCCCCGATCGCTGTCAGTTCGTCCCCACCAATCGAATGGCCCATCAGCACGGGAGCCGTAAGCTGGAGTGATTCGAGGACTGCCAGCACGTCGTCGGCCAGGCGCTGTTCGTCGTATCCGGAATCCGGCTGGTCCGACGCTCCGTACCCTCGCCGGGTGATGCCATAGACGTGGCAGAATTCGGCCAAATGTTCCGCAAAATCATCGAACACGTGCGCGGAATTCCCAAGGCCGGCGAGCAAGACAACGGGTCGTCCCGAACCACCCCAGTCAAGCACCTCCAACCGCACGCCCGCCTGCACGGTCACGAATTGAATCTTGTGTTTTGACGGATCGCGGAACGGACCGTCCTGCGCCATCGCAGCAACGCTGAACGCCAACCCGAGGAGCGTTGCCAGCCGTCGATGAGCCACTGAGCACATTCTGTTGAGCCGCTTTGCCTCTCTGGACACCGTAGCACCGCGCGACCCATCTTAGGCCCAGGTTCCCCTTCCGAACCCGCGCCCTGTTGCATCACCGGCAGCATCTCAACAAGAAGCCGAGGGCACTGGCGAACTCGGAAACTGGCTATCATGTGCGTTTCAGCGAAGATCGCTCCTGGATCACGCGCTATCTGGAAGCCAACTCGGCACAGTTCCGCGCTGCAGCATTTAGCACGGCCCCACCCGCGCTACCCTGCTGAAATGAGCCGGCGCGACCAGTGGCGCGAAGTCCTCGAAGCCGAACTCCGCCGCTGGTCCGCCAAGCCCTGCGACCAGCTCATCGCCGAACTCGCGGACACTCAGGCCTACGAAGTGCAACTCGAATCAAAGCCCTACCAGGTCGAAGTCGAGCTCCACGAAAACATCCCCACCTACCTCCACGTCATGATCGCCGTCGACGACGGCACCCTCCCGGCCTCGCTCTCGCCAGCGACCGAGACGTTCATCTGCCGGAAGGCACATTCGCAAGGGTAAAGCGCGCGCGGACCGTGTGGACCCTCGACTTGCATCCTTGCGCACAAGCGTCTTCTCCATGGCAGCTGACTGAGAACAAACGGCTCCGCATGCACCGTAAGACGGGCTGGCCAGCAGGTGGACTGGCAAGCACTCACGGTCTAGACTCACCGATTCACGTGAATGACCACCTTTCGGACCGCACATCTACCCCTCGCAGGAAGTCCGATGTGAGCATAAGTATCCTTAGTGTTGCTTCGGTTAGTGAATTGCGCGACCATGTATGAGCGATGAAGAACGAAGCAGAGGTATTCGCCGATCTGGCTGCCCTGTGCCGGTCGACTGGGTACGTCCATGCTCTAGCAAACCTAAGTTTCCGCGATAACATCGTTCGCCATTCAGGGCAACTGACGGCCGAAGACATGCTGCCTATGTTTTCACCCGACCGTCTCATTCGCACTGAGATTTCGACACTTATAGGTCTGATGATCCAGGGCGAGCTAGACTGGACGATGCCGTCTCCGCAGGTCGTGCAAGAACTGATGGACCGCACGGACTCCTTGCTCAAGGAGTTGCATAAAACCTTTCTGCCCTCTCTATCCGACGTAATAGCTGAACAGGCCCGGGCGCCTGTAAAGGACGTCGGACTACTCGGCCGAGGTGAGTTTCTACGAGAGGCGATCTTTTACAGTGGAGAGTCGGCCTATAGCTTTCAATATCGCGATTTGTCGCTGCAAAAATACTTAGATGATGACCCGTGGTTGAAAGCAAATAAGGGATTCTCGATCCTTGATGCCAGGACTGCGGCACAATCAATCACGCGGCTGCAGGAACGGAAACTTCGAGAAACTGTGGAACGAATGGCGACGATCCCGCCAGAGCGGTGGAGCATCCTTCCCGGCTTCACGTTCTCCGTGGAAGAAGTTGCCGCAGCATCCGGACTGGCTGGGCCAACAGTCGAGGCCGTTCTGAACGCTTTCGCATTGAGACCAGGCGAGAAGAACGAACTGTTTCGAGCAGTTGGCGATTTCAACGTGGCCAATGCAACCCCCCTGCTTAGATACAATAACGATTTCGCTCTGTTCCAATCCTACAGTCTCGTTGAAGCACTCTACGAATCGCCATTCTACTGGATGGCATCTGACAAACTGTATGTGTCGACGGCGATGCAAAATCGAGGGAACTTTACGGAAGCATTGTGTTGTGATCGGTTGATAAGAGTTTTTGGCAATGCGCGGGTCCACAGAAATGTAGATATTGTGGGAGCTAAAGGAAAGAAGGTCGGTGAAATAGATGTCCTTGTGCTATTTGGCGACCGTGTCGTGATTGTTCAGGCTAAATCTAAGCGCCTAACACTGGAATCGCGAAAAGGCAATGATGGAAAAATTCGAGATGATTTCAAAAAGAGTGTTCAGGACTCATATGATCAGGCGCTCGCTTGCGCTCGCAATATTACTGACTCGAAGATCAAATGTGTTGGGTCCGAAGGTCAGAATATAAGGATACCAGGCAGAGTATCCGAGATATATATTTTGTGTGTCGTCTCTGATCACTATCCCGCACTATCATTTCAGGTTGATCAGTTCCTTAAGTATGAGGAATTGAATGGCATTAAGCCACCGATGATTGTGGATGTATTTGCGCTTGATGTCATTACGGAGATGCTTGCATCGCCGCTGCGTTTTATTAGCTACATTAATCGTCGCGTCGGTTACTTGGAGCGGCTGATGGCAACGCACGAAACTGTCATCCTTGCCCATCACTTGAAGAAGAACCTGTGGCTACGGGATGAGGTTGACATGCTCATGTTGGAGGACGACATTTCCGTAGACCTGGACGTTGCCATGGCGGTTCGGCGGGACGGAGTTGATGGCGAGCCAACGCCTGATGGAGTGCTCACTCGCCTGAGTGCAACGACAGTGGGGCGGATCATATCGGCGATTGACGCGTGTCCCGATCCCGTGATCATCGATTTCGGCCTGCTATTACTGTCCATGAGTGAAAAGGCGGCAATGGACGCTAGTGTCGGCATCGATCAGGTCACTGAATTGGCGCGCGATGATGGGAAGACACATGACATATCCTTGGGGTTTGATCTGGGAAGAAGTGGGTTTACCGTGCATTGCAGCTCGGACCCGGAGCCGATTGCAGCGGAGCGACTGCTACGTCACTGTGCTTTTCGTAAAGATAGTGAGAGAGCGAAAACCTGGTTTGGCGTTTGCATTCATCCAAACGATCAATCTCTCAGGTTTTGGTACAAGTTGGATTATGAATGAGGGCCGGATGGAGAGCGTGATAGCTTAACCCGGGACTCGGCCCAATCCGTCAGTTTCGGACGGGATGCTTCGGCGAGTGCGAGGTGGCCGCAAGTTCGGCGGAACGATCCTTGCCCCTGTGGCAGCGGCCGCAAATACAAGAAATGTCATGGTCGATAGGTGGATAAGTGCGAGATGCCGCTGGGTCGGAAGCCCAATCTTCCAAGTAGCCCTGAATCCGGAGATGCGTTTTCCTTTAGCGCGTTCCTGCATGACCCGGCGCGAGGTTGCTAACCAAGTGGTACAACCTAGCGGGGCAGGCGCTAGTGCCGCATCGAAGCTATGCATCCCTGTTGAAGGCAGTAGCCGTTCTTAGGTGTGAAGCTCGCCAGAGGAACAGACAACCCTAAGACGCGCCCGAAGGCGCGTTCGATTCAAGGTACACCCAGCACCACCCACATCTGCCACCACGCCCCACATCCGCCGGCCAAGCCTCCACTAGGGCGTGGGCGTCATCCCCGTGAGTCGTCCAGCAGATCGGGCACTCTCAGCGCAACAGCACCACCAGCCATCCAAATCTGTTCGTTAAAGCGCTCTCTCGCCTCTAAGCGAGTCCACCGGCGAGCGCCATCAAGGGGGGGTGGTACGCCCGGCACGATTCGAACGTGCGACCTTTTGCTCCGGAGGCAAACGCTCTATCCAACTGAGCTACGGGCGCCCAACTACGTCATCCATTCTAGCAAACCCTCCTTCCATTTCATCGCGGGAAGGGAATCCGGCTTCATCAAACAGTCTCCGGTATCCGCCGGAGTCGTCGGGGCCAGGCAGGATCGCCCCGCCAGTGCGGATTCTTAGGTGGGGTCTCAGGCAGGACCGGATTCCCTCCCACGCCCGATATCCTCACCCGCGCAAACAAGCAACCCCGCGCCCCGTTTTCCGCATCTCACTGAAAACAGGATGAATAGAGTTCGAAAAAATCTGTGAACGCCCTATCCCAGCTTGGCCTGCTTGTCGATCCGCTCCGCGTTCAGATACGGCCGAAGCGCCTCCGGCACCACCACCGTCCCGTCCGCCTGCTGATAGTTTTCGACAATCGCCACCCACGTCCTGCCCACCGCCAGGCCGCTCCCGTTCAACGTGTGCGCGTACTCGTTCTTCTTGCCCGCGCGATACCGGATGCCCGCCCGCCGAGCCTGGAACGCCTCGAAATTCGAGCACGAGGAGATCTCCTTGAACTCCTGCTGCCCCGGTAGCCAGACCTCCAGGTCGTACGTCTTTGCCGACGCAAACCCCATGTCGCCCGTGCACAGCAGCATCCTGCGGTACGGCAGTCCCAGCTTCTCCAGCACCTGCTCCGCGCTCCGCGTCAGGTTCTCTAGCTCCGCGTGGCTCTGCTCCGCGCGCGTGAAGTTTACGAGTTCGACTTTTTGGAACTGGTGCTGGCGGATGATGCCGCGCACGTCGCGCCCGTAGCTGCCCGCTTCGCTGCGGAAACACGGCGTGTACGCGCACAGCCGCACCGGCAGCGCGTCGCCGTCCAGCACCTCGTCGCGATACAGGTTCGTCACCGGCACCTCGGCCGTCGGAATCATCCAGAAATCGAATCTCTCGATCTTGAACAGATCGTCGGCGAACTTCGGCAACTGCCCCGTGCCGAACAGGCTCGCCGAATTCACCATGAACGGCGGCAGCACTTCCGTATAGCCGTGCTCGCGCGTGTGCAGGTCGAGCATGAAATTGATCAGCGCCCGCTCCAGCTTCGCGCCCAGCCCGAAGTACACCGCGAACCGCGCGCCCGTGATCTTCGCCGCGCGCTCGAAATCCAGAATCCCCAGCTCCGGACCCAGATCCCAGTGCGCCTTCGGCGCAAACGCCATCTCGCTCGGAGTGCCCCAGCGCTTCGCCTCGAAGTTGTCGTCGGCGCTGCGGCCAGCCGGCACGCTCTCGTGCGGAAGGTTTGGAATCGACGCCAGCATCTCGCGAAACTGCTCGTCGATCACCTTCACCTGCTCGTCCAGCGCCGCAATCCGGTCGCCCATCGCGCGCACGTGCGTCTGCAACTCGGCCGTGTCCTCCCCGGCCTTCTTCTTCTTGCCGATCTCGACACTCTCGGCGTTGCGCTGCGCCTTCAGTTGCTCCGTCTCCGTCAGCGCGGCGCGCCGCCGCGCGTCCTGCTCGCGGAACGACTCCACGTCGAGCTGAAATCCCCGATCGCCCAAACGGGCGGCAACCGCGTCCAGATTCGCGCGAAACGTACTCAAATCATGCATGGCTGTTTTTGTTTTTTCTTAGCGTTCGTTCAGCGGCTTCCACTGCACGCCGGGAGCCGCGCCCTTGTAGTCGGCCCTTGGCCGGATCAGGCGGTTGTTCTTGTACTGTTCCAGGATGTGCGCCGTCCAGCCCGACATGCGGCTCACCGCAAACACCGGCGTGAACAGGTCCACGGGAATGCCCAGCGAATAGTACGTCGACGCCGAGTAGAAATCCACGTTCGGATTCAGCCCCGGCTTCACGCGCTTCACCGTCTCCTCGATCGCCTTCGATGTCCGGTACAGCTCCTCGTGGCCCGTGCGCCGGCCCAACTCTTCGCTCATCGAGCGCAGGTGCGTCGCGCGCGGGTCTTCCGTGCGGTACACGCGATGGCCGAAGCCCGCCACTTTCTTCTTCGCGTTCAGCATCGCCGCCGCCGTCTCCGCGCCGCGCTCCGGCGTGCGCACGTCCAGCAGCAGACGGATCACGTCCTCGTTCGCGCCGCCGTGCAGCGGCCCTTTCAGCGCGCCGATCGCCGACGTCACCGACGAGTAGATGTCGCTCAGCGTCGCCGCCGTCACGCGGCCCGCGAACGTCGACGCGTTGAACTCGTGATCGGCGTGCAGCGTCAGCGCGACGTCGAACGCGCGCTCGCTGACGGAGTCGGGGCGCCGCCCCGTCAGGCAGTACAGGAAATTCGCG
This sequence comes from Bryobacteraceae bacterium, assembly GCA_050789245.1. GTDB lineage: Bacteria > Acidobacteriota > Terriglobia > Bryobacterales > Bryobacteraceae > PNKE01. Next base: position 130,682 of record JBOZRR010000018.1, read on the forward strand.
GCGAAGCCGAGTTTCGGGTCGCCTTCCACGACGTGAAGGTCCTTGCGGACTCGATCGAACGTCGTGACGATCGTCGACGTTTGCGCCATCAAACGCACGGCTTTCTCGGCGCTCGCGTCGACGGAAACGTCTTTCCCGAGCGGGTCGAGCACGCCGAGCATCGACACGGCGGTTCTCAGCACGTCCATCGGGCGGCCGTTCGGCACGGACCGAAGAAAATCGACGATTTCTCGAGGCAATCCTCGATGCCACGCGAGAGATTTCTTCAGTTCCGCGAGCTCGGCGGCGTTCGGCAGCCGGCCGTGCCACAGAAGGTAGATAACCTCTTCGAAAACAGCGTGTTCGGCGAGAGTGTGGATGTCGTAGCCGCGGTACGCGAGAATGCCCGCCTGCCCGTCGATCCAGCAGATGGAGCTTTCCGCCGCGATGATGCCTTCGAGACCTGATGCCGCGCTCGCCATGGGAATCCTCCATTGTAGCCGACAGTTTCGCTTCGCATCGCGATACAATACCGGCACTTACGAGGTATCCTCCATGACTTCCATCGATCGGCGAACATTCGGCCGCACGCTCGGCGCGGCGGCGATTGCGACGGCGGCGCGCCCGATTCTCGGCGCGAACGACCGTGTGCAGGTGGGCATTGTCGGCCTGGGCGGCCGCGGCAACGATCACATCGAGTTTTACGGGAAGCTCGACGGCGAATGCCGCATGGCGGCCGTGTGCGACGTGAACCAGGCCGCGCGCGAGCGCGCCACGGCGCGGATTCTCAAGGAAAAGGGCCACAAACCGGCCGAATTCGCCGATATGCGGGCGATGTTCGAGTCGAAGGAGATCGACGCCGTGTCGATCACGACACCGAACCACTGGCACGCGCTGGCGGCGATCTGGGCGTGCCAGGCGGGCAAGGACGTGTACGTCGAAAAGCCGGCGTCGCACAACGTGTACGAGGGCCACCAGATGGTGGCGGCGGCGCGGAAGTACAAGCGGATGGTGCAGGTGGGGTCGCAGAGCCGCTCGCTGGCGCACAAGATCAAGGCGATCCAGATGATTCGTGACGGGGCGATCGGGCAGGTGTATCACGTGCGCGGGCTGTGCTACCGGCGGCGGTTTTCGATCGGGCACACGCCGGACGAGGCGGTGCCGGCCGGGCTGGACTGGTCGGGCTTCCTGGGACCGGCGCAGTGGAAGCCTTACAGCAAGAACAAGTTCGCGTACAACTGGCACTGGTTCTGGGACACGGGCAACGGCGACATCGGCAACCAGGGCGTGCACGAGATGGACATCGCGCTGTGGGGTCTGGGGCGCACGGGGTGGCCGGCGAAAGTGACGTCGCTGGGCGGCAAGTACGTGTGGCAGGACGACCAGGAGACGCCGAACACGCAGTTGACGACGTTCGACTTCGGCGACGCGGTGATCTCGTTCGACACGCGCAATCTGCCGACGCCGCCCGAGGGGCTGGCCGGGCTGCGCGGTCCGAGCTACGTGGGCAATATCTTCATGGGCGACCTGGGCTTTCTGGCGCAGGACTACAGTGGGTTCCGCGTGTTCAAGAGCACGGCGGGGCGGATCAGCGGCGAGGCCGCGCGCGGCGCGGGCGCGGGCAACCGCGAGAAGTACGAGCTGGTGCTGGAAGAGAAGCCGACGCCGGGGGACACCGAGCCGCACATGCAGAACTTCTTCCAGGCGGTGCGGTCGCGCGACTACACGAAGCTGAACGCCGAGGTCGAAATCGGCGCGCGCTCGGCGGCGTTCTGCCATCTGGGCAACATCGCGCAGAGGCTGGGGCGGACGCTGCGGGTGGACCAGTCGACGGGGCGGTTCCTGGGCGACGACGAAGCCAACTCGATGCTGACGCGGAACTATCGCGCGCCGTACATCGTTCCGGAGCAGGTTTAGAGATGAAGAGACGCCACTTTTTCAGCGCCCTGGGCGCGATGCCGCTGGCGGCGCAAGCCTTGCGTGAGAAGGCCAAGCTGGACATCATGGACTACGTGCCGCGCAGCCAGTTGCGCGTGGCGGAGACGAAGGTGGAGCGGGCGAAGTATCCGGTGATCGACATGCACACGCACGTGTCGTTTTCGCGGGAAGAAGCGAACCGCTACTCGATGGAGCCGGCGAAGCTGCTGGAGGTGATGGACCGGCGCAACATCCGGTCGATGGTGAACCTGACGGGCGGGCGCGGCAAGGGTCTGAAGGAGGCGGTGGAGAAGCTGGACAAGGCGCATCCGGGGCGGTTCATCACGTTTACTGAGCCGTGGTATTCGCGCGTGAATCAGCCGGATTACGCGAAGCTGCAACCGCAGTGGCTGGAGCAGGCGAAGCGGGACGGCGCGCGCGGACTGAAGGTACTGAAGAACCTGGGGCTGACGGTGCGCGACAGCGCGGGCAAGCTGATCACGATTGACGATGCGCGGTTCGACCCGATGTGGGACGCGTGCGCGCAACTGAAGCTGCCGGTGGCGATCCACATCTCCGACCCGGCGGCGTTTTTCGAGCCGATCGACCGGTACAACGAGCGATGGGAGGAGCTGGCGAACCATCCGGACTGGTCGTTCCACGGGAAGGATTTTCCGTCGAACGCGGAGCTGCTGGCGGCACGGGACCGGGTTTTTACGCGGCACCCGAAGACGCAGTTCGTGGTGCTGCACGTGGGGAATTACGCCGAGGACCTGGGGCACGTGGGCGGGATGCTGGACCGGTTTCCGAACACGACGGTGGAGATTGGGGCGCGGATCGGGGAACTGGGGCGGCAGCCCAGGACGGCGCGGAAGTTCTTCGACAAGTATCAGGACCGGATCCACTTCGGGACGGACGCGGTGCCGAACGGGCACCAGACTCCGCAACAGGTGTTTGGGGACGAGTTGTACCGGATTTACTACCGTTTCCTGGAGACGGAGGACGAGTATTTCGACTATGCCCCCGCGCCGGTGCCGCCTCAGGGGCGGTGGCGGATTTATGGGTTAGGGTTGCCGGATGAGATTTTGCGGAAGGTGTATTACGGGAATGCCGGGAGGGTGTTGGGGGTGTGAGGGAGGTTGGACTTCCCCCCCGCGCCCCGGGTAATCCGTTCAGTAAATGTATGTTTCCACCAAAGCGATACGCAACGGCTAGAGGCCGCTATTATTGGAGCTAGGCGACCCGGAAAGCAACAAGCTCAAGTTGGTCTTCGAGGACGTGCTACCCACCGACTCGCCAGTGACCATAACCGTTGCCGAGGATGCATGAGCGCAGTTGACGCTGCCGGCGGCGAGGTACACCTGTGGAGATTAAGGCGCGGATCGGGGATCTCGGATTGCAGCCGCGGACGGCGGGGAAGTACTTCGATCTTTATCGGGAACGGATGCACTTGAGGACAGGGGCGGTGTCGAACGGGTACCATACGTCACAGAAATCCGTCACGGACGAGATGCATCGGATTCACGACTCTCACATCGAGATGGAGAACGAGTACTTCGGCTACTCGCCCGCATCGCCGCCTCATGGACGGTAGCGGGTTCATGGATTGCGGTCGCCAGGTGGGATGCATCAAAAAGAGCACTACGCGAATGCTGAGCGGCTGTCGGGGGGGCTTAGAGGGGATCCTGCGAGGCAGCATGCTTGCGAAGGGGCGATGGGTGGAAGTGATGGACCGAGCAGTTGATCGTGGATTGGGGAGAGTTAGCTCTCGCAGGGCCTAGTCTGGTTCTTGACTTGGCGCCATGGGGACCTTCGTCATGTATTGGAAGGTGTTCTGGATCGGCACTCGAAACTCCAGGGCAGAATCAGGCCAGAGCCCGACTTGAGTTTCCAGAACGACATGATACCAGGGAGCGCGATGACCCAGGCACGGTCTGTAAGGCTGTCACCGGCGATCGTTCCTGCGGTATAGAATACTAGTTCGACCCTCCACTCTGTGAAGTTTGAGACGCAGATGCCGACTCCGCATGCGAGATGCTACGCAGTAAGATAGATCATGGGAGGCACGCAATGAAACTCCGATCAGCTGCATTTATGACCGTAGTGGGACTTGTCCTCAGCGCCGGCGGTATCATCGTGCCAATACTTTGGGAGCAGTACAAGTCAAGAACCGCCATGGAGCTTCGCCAATTATCTAGCTCTGTCGTGATTAGTCGATCTCAAGAGCTCGATAAGTTGCAGTTTACCTATGCCGGGCAATCCATTCGTCGGCTGTCAACAGTTGAACTGGAGCTCGTAAATACAGGCCGGACACCGATTCGTCAGTCGGATGTCGTGACGCCTGTCGTGATTCATGTTGCTGACGCCAGAATTCTCGACGCAAGAGTAAGCAAGGTAAGCCCGTCAAACCTCATCGCCTCACATGAACTGTCGAGTGTGCAGGATAGAGTTACTGTGAATTTCCAGTTGCTCAATCCTGGCGATGCAATCAGACTCACTCTACTATCTGAATCAGAGCAGCCAAATATTTCCGTGTCCGCTAGAATTGTGGGGCTAAGTAACTTGTTGTTTTCAATATCACCGGAGTCGCCTGGGGGGCGTGGTCGCCGGAGCAGCTGGAGCGACAAACTTCTGATGGCCACCACTTGCCTATCAGTGTTTGGATTGTTGTATGGACTTTATATGTTTGGTCGTGAAGTGGGGCTCGGATTACTTGTCGAAAAAGAGATAATACCCATACCCAATTTTTGGCACCCGACTCAATATATAGGCTGGCTCAATAAATTCTCTAGCATCAAGAAGCCGGAAGTAGACCGTGCAATCGAGAGCTTGCGGGCATTAAATGTGAAGAATAAACCTAGCGATAGTGACATAGAAATGATGAGGGCAGAAGCTCGGGCGGCACTAACCGACACCAAAGCGGCACGAAGGGCAGTTCTTCTTATTGCGGTAGCTTCGGGAGGCGGGATTGCATATCTTCTCTGGATCTTCAGGTAAATGGATCGTGAGACGATCCAACTGTGGACTAAGTCTCTTACAGAGTATACAGGCACGGTTCGCAGCTGCGGAAGTCGAACGAATGCTGAGACTGTACGAGGTGGTCGAGTCGCCGAGATTGACAATCCCGCGCAGGTTATCAACCTGCCCCACATCTCAGGATGTCCAGCCGGCGGGCCTGAAGGCCCTTTGCAACCTGAAGGTTGCGCCACGGTCAGGCTTATCGGATTGGGGTTGGGAAGCGGCGTGTCAGTGACACGGTCCACTGGTTTTGGGCGATGCCGGTGAAGATGGAGGCGGCGCGGGTCCAGGGGCGGGCGTGTTCGGCTCGGATTTGGCTGCCCATGCCCATGACGCCACGTTCGTCGCCGTCGGCGCTGCGGTAACAGACGGTTTCGCCTCCGGAGTTGCAGCCGGGGCGGCCGGTGCCGGGGTGTTCGAGGCCGATGAGGTGGCCGATTTCGTGGACGTGGGTGAAGAAGTTGGAGCCTCGGGTGAGGCGCTCGGCCTGGAGGTCGTTGTTGGAATAGAGCAGCATGTGGGAGCGGAAGTTCTGGCGGCCGTCGACGTGGACGACGGGGATGACGGCGTGGGCTCCGGCGCTCGAGGATTGTTCGGTGATTTCGAAGCGGCAATAGAGATTGCAGCGGTGGGTGGGGTTCGTGGCGGGCCAGTTCAGGCCGTTGTAGGTGGCGGGCGTCACGAGCCAGAACTTGCCGTGCCAGCGGCGCTGGCAGTCGGAGAGGAAGCGGGCCTTCCAGCGGGTCCACTCGGAGGCGCGCCAGGCGCGGATGGGCACGGCGGTGCCGTCCCAGTCGTTGTAGGTGCGGGAGGTGGCTGTCGGGTTGATCTGGACGAAGTTGATGCGCAAGTAGAGCGTCAGGTCAGCGTTGGTGGTGCGGTTGCGGACGTCAGGATCGAGGTCGGCATCAAATGTGCCCATTTGGTTCTGACGGCCGTGGATTAACGTTCCGAATTCGAAGGTAATTTCTCCGCTCATTTTTCCCCCTCTATGGGCTAATGCCCATGGGGGCAACTGTACCTGCGCTGGCAATTTGGCGCAAGTCCCCAATGGGGGACAGGCTGCGCGGGGGTGTATCGGTCTGGGGACAGTCCCCTTTTTGAACGGCGCAAAAAGGGGACAGTCCCCGAGGGTGCAAGCGAGGGGTGAGTTCGCGGCAGAGGCTTCACACTCTTGTTTTGCAGGCGGGACCTGGAGGTCCCGCGCGGGCGTGGACGCCCACCCCACTCACCAGAGGTCGGCGATGCGGGTGGGGGGGACGAAGGGGAGAAAGTACTGGGTTTTCATGCCTTCGAGTTGTTCGCGGCGTTTGGCGAAGTAGTCCATGAGGGGGACAGAGGGGTCGTTGCGGAGGGCGTCCTTGGAGTAGACGGGCATGGGGAGGCCCTGGGCTTCGACGGCGGGGACGGTGTTGGTGGGGGAGAGGGTGAGCTGGGCGATGCGGTCGCATTTGCTCCAGTCGAGGGGGACGGCGAGGGCGTTGCGGAGGAAGTCGAGGGTGGTCTTGCGGTTGCCGCGTCCGGCGTCCATGGCCATGTCGAGGAGGCCCTTGGTGAACCACCAGGAGCCGTTCTTGCTGAAGGGGCGATCGCTGTTCCAGAGGCGGAACATTTTCATGGGGCCTTCCAATACCACGGCTTTGGCGCGCCGCTCGCGGAGAGAGCTGCCGCCTTCGACGTGCATGGTGACGAGCTGGGCGGTCATGCGGGCGGCCTCGCGGAGCTGTTCCTTCTGCTTGGGCGGGAGCAGGCCGATGTCGGAAGGGATGCGGCCGGGAAGGCCGGCTTTGCGAAAGAGCTGGACGTAGGCTTCGTCCTGCATCAGGGTCTGGAAGACCTCCGTGCTGAGCAGGATGGCGAGCTGATCTTCAACATTGCTCCACATTCCGACTCTTATCGCACACCGGGAAGGCTTGCATCCATAGCCCAACTGAACTATTTTGAGCTTGCCATGGCTATCCGATACTCACCCCAGGACCCGCGCGAGTGGCTGAATCGCGCGGCCTGCAATTTCCTGCTTGCGAAGCAGAAGGCGCCGCGCTTGTATCTGGAGGATCTGTGCGTCGAGATGTACGGGTGCGCGGAGAAGTCGATCAAGGCGGTGTACGTGCTGCAAGAGCAGCCTGCGCCGGCGACGCGGTCATTGGGCGATCTTTTGGACGGGCTACGAAGTTTCGGTATTGACGTTTCTTCACCCGCATCGCATGTAGAGGTTCTGGCGCGATTCGGGCCGGGCTTCGAGTACCCGAACGACGCGGCGGTGGTGACGGAAGAGGAGTACGACCGGGCGCTGGATGGGGCCCACGAGATTCTGGATTGGGCGCGGGCGGCGGTGAGCGCCGTTCCGGCGTACGCGTAGGGCCGAGCTATTCGGCGAGAGCGGCGGTGATGGCGGCGGCGACCTGTTGGGCGAGCTTGCGGGAACCGGGCTCGGGGAAGTGGACGTTGGCGGGGAGCTGCCATTCGGCGAGGTGGGGTTTCGCGTAAGTCCAGAGATCGTTGATGGCGACGCCTTCGCGGCGCATGAGGGCGACCGCGGCCGTGTTGAAGGTGACCTCGTCGCCGGGGATGCGCGGGGGATTCAACTTGCCCTGAGGGACGGGTGTGGTGGTGGCGAAAATCAATTTGGCTCCGGTTTGTTTCATGCGGCGGACGAGCGTCGAGAGGTTCTGCTCATAGCGGTGGAGGGGGACCTGCCACTGGCCGGGTTCGAGGCGGCGGATGTCGTGGAGCCCGAAGTTGAAGTGGATGACGTGCCACTTGGATGAGCCGAGCCACTGGTCGATCTTCTCGATGCCGTTGATGGTGGGGCCGCCGTTTTCGGGGATGCGGTGGAGGTTGGCTTTGCCGGTGAGGAGCTCGCGGACGAAGAGGGTGCAGCCGATGGAGATGGAGTCACCGATGAGGAGGACGCGAGGGAGGTTGGGGGTGTCTTCGATGGGCTGAAGGGCACGGGGGTCGCTCCAGACGGCGGTCTGCATGGTGATTGGATTGTCGCATGGCGATAGGATATGGGCGATGATGCGACTGGCGTTTGTACTGCTGCCCGCGATGCTGATGGCTCAGCCGGAGCGGGATCTGGAACTGATCCTGAAGAATCTGCCGGCTTCGAATACGAAGATCACGGGGCGGATCAATTTGATGGACAAGAGTTGGGAGGAGTGGCAGAAGCGGACGGGAGAGCTGCCGCCGGAGTGGGGACAGTTCAAGCCTCAGCCGTTTCCTCCGGAGCCGCTGGTGGATCTGGAGACGGGCGGACGGATCACGAGCAAGGCGGAGTGGGAGAAGCAGCGGCAGAGGATCAAGGAGCTGTACCAGAAGTGGGTGATCGGGCGGATGCCTCCGTCGCCGAAAGAGGTGCGGGCGACGGTGGTGAAGGAGACGAAGGACGGGGAGGTGACGGTCCGCGATGTGCTGCTGGAGTTCGGTCCGAATTACCGGGCGCGGCTGCGATTGCAGTTGCTGATTCCACCGGGAGCGGGTCCGTTTCCGGTGTTTCTGACGAATCATCAGCGGACGCGGCCGTGGGTCGCGACGGCGGTGCGGCGGGGCTACATCGGGTGCATCTACTTCGCGGCCGATCCGATTTACGGGCTGACGGACGATTCGGAGACGTTCCTGGAGGCGTATCCGGATTACGACTTCTCGACGCTGGCGCGGTGGGCGTGGGCGGCGTCGCGAGCGGTGGATCACCTGGTGACGTTGCCAGTGGTCCGGAAGGAGCAGATTGCGATCACGGGCCACTCAAGGAATGGCAAGCAGGCGCTGATTGCGGCGGCGTTCGATGACCGGATCGGGGCGCTGTCGCTGTCGTCGGGGAACACGGGCGAGGGGAACCTGTGGCGATACACGACGGACGCGTTCGCGAATGAGTCGATTGAGCAGATCACGACGAACTTCCCGCACTGGTTTCATCCGCGCTTCCGGTACTTCACCGGGCGGGAGCATCTGTTGCCGGTGGATCAGAATCTGCTGATGTCGCTGGTGGCGCCGCGGGGGCTGCTGCTGGCGTCGGCGTATGCGGAGGCGCAGGGCGCGCCGTTCGGATTCGAGCAGTCGTACCGTAGCGTGCGCGGCGTGTATCAGTGGATGCAGGCGGAGGGGGCGATCGGGCTGTCGCTGCGGGAGGGGGAGCATCCGACGACGGCGGAGGACATCGAGCGGTACGTGGATTTCTTCGATCATGTGTTCGGCAGAGGGGGGCCGAAGCCGCCCGAGGATTTCGTTCTGGGGTACACGTACGACGGGTGGCGGAAGGATGAGAGGACGAGGGCTCCGGCGGTGACGCGAAGCGCGGCGGTCGGCGAAAGGCTGCGATGGGTGTTAGGCGAGGAGCCGGCGGGAGTGACGTATCCGGCGGCGGAGAAGGCGTCGAATGCGGTGCGGACGTCGGCGGGTCCGCTGGAGTTGCTGTATAACCGGCCGTTGAAAGTGGCGGGAGCGAGGTATTTCCCGGTGTCGTTCGGGGACGATCTGAAGGGCGACCTGTATCGGCCGGAGGCCGCGCCGGAACAGAAAGTGCCGGTGGTGATTTGGCTGCACGGGTACACGCACGCGACGGGGTATTCGCGGTACGCGAGGCCGGTGTTCGAGGAGTTCGTGAAGCGTGGAATGGCGGTGTTCGCGTTCGACCAGATCGGGTATGGAACGCGGATCCATTCGATGCGCGGGTTCTACGGGCGGTATCCAAAGTGGTCGTTGATGGGGAAGATGGCGGCGGATACTCGGGCAGCGATTTCGGCGATGGCGGCGCTGGAGAATGTGGACGCGTCGAAGATCATGCTGGCGGGGCAGTCGTTGGGATCGACGGTGGCGTTGGTGACGGCGGCGCTGGATTCGCGGGTGAGCGCGATCGCGATGATGGGCGGTTTCACTCCGCTACGGCTGGCGGGGCCGGAGCAAGGGACTGAGGGCGTGGAGATGTACTCGCATCTGCACGGACTGCTGCCGCGGCTGGGTGAATATGCCGCGGCGCCGGCGCAAGTGCCGATCGACTTCGATGAGATTCTGGCGATGTCCGCGCCGAGGCCCGCGCTGCTGATCGCGCCCGTGTATGACCGTTACGCGCCGATCGAAAATGTTCGGAAGGCGGTAGCGGGGGCGAAGAATGTCACGCTGATTTCGCCCGAGGACTTTCACCGGTTCCCGATGTCCACGGTCCGTCAGGCAGTGGAATGGCTTGCCGCGCGGGCAGGGAAGTGACGGACCAGTGAGGGATGGCCCAATTCAGCAAGTCTTGAGGGTGGAGATCTAAAGGGGGCGCGAGGCCGAGGAATCGGAGCACGTCCGGCAGGGCTTCGCGTCCGGCGGGAGCGGCGAGGGTCTGCTTGCTGAGTTTTTCGCCCTCGATATTCGCGGCGACAGGGACGTGGAGATACGTGGGACGGGGCGCGCCGAGGGCCTGTTGGAGAAGGATCTGGCGGGCGGTGGAGTCGAGAAGATCGGCGCCGCGAACGATGTCGGTGATGCGCTGATCGGCATCGTCCACGACGACGGCGAGCTGGTAGGCAAAGATGCCATCGGCGCGCAGAAGAACAAAATCACCCACTTCTGTTTCGACGTTCTGACGTTGCGGGCCCTGGAGGCGGTCGACGAATTCGACAAGGCCCCGCTCGACGAGGAAGCGCCAGGAGCGGCTCGTCCGGCCTTCGGGAAGGCCGTTGCGGCAGGTGCCGGGGTAACGGTCCTCGACTTCGCGGCGCGAGCATCCGCAGGGGTAGGCGCGGCCGGAGGATTTGAGACGATCGAGGGCGGCCTCGTAGAGTGGGATGCGACGGGACTGGTACTCGACGGGACCGTCCCAGGTCAGGCCGCAATCTTCGAGAGTGCGGAGGATGTCGTCAACGGCGCCGGGGACGCAGCGCGGCGTATCGAGATCCTCGACGCGGACAAGCCACTCGCCGCGGGCGGCACGCGCGTCGAGCCAACTCGCGGAAGCGGCGACGAGGCTGCCGAAATGGAGGGGGCCTGTGGGTGAGGGCGCGAATCTGCCGCGATAGACGGACATCGACTCTCATTGTCTCGTTTCCCGGATATTCTGTTTAAGGGAAGTGAGTTCGCGGAATCGGGTGAAAAATGAAGAAGAGAACACTACATCTATTTGCATGCGCGGTTGCCCTGATCGGCATCTGCGCAGTTGACGCTCGGGGGAGTGCGAGTGGGCCGCTGCCGGGGTTGTCCGGCGCGCCGGGGGAGGCGACTTGCATTGCGTGCCATTCGGACAAGCCGCTGAACGGCGGGGGCGGAGGGCTGCAGGTTCAGTTGTTGAACGCGTCCAGCTACACGCCAGGTCAGACGCACCGGATCAGGGTAACGCTGACCGATCCCGTGGCGCGCCGCTGGGGTTTTCAGTTGACCGCGCGGACGACAGCAGGGAATCAGCGAGCGGGGAACCTGGCGACGGAAAACGCGATGGAGGTAGTCGTAGATGAGTCCGGCGGGTTTCAATATATCCGGCACACGATCCTGGGGACGCGGAACAACCAGGCGAATTCGGCAACGTGGGAATTTCAGTGGACGGCGCCGCTGACGGATGTGGGCAATGTCACGTTCTATGCCGCCGCGAACGCGGCCAATGCGAATGGCAACAGCACCGGGGACAACATCTACACGACGACGGCGACCATTGCGGCGTCGAATGGCAGCGGAGGGAATACGACGACGAAGGTGTTGCCGCTGTTCACGTATGGGAGTCCGTCGGCGACGGTGAGTTTTTACACCGGGATCTACGTGACCAATACGACTAACGCGAGTGTGAGCGTCCCAGTGCGCTTCAGGACGGATGAGGGGATGGATGTGAATGTCCCAGGTTTCGGCGCCACACCGATGCTCAATGTTCCGGCGAACGGCACGGCCGTAATCGATTCCCCGGCGACCGGTGCCTTCAGTTCGGGTTGGGCGGAGATCACTCTCCCGCCGGGCGTCGTCGGTTATGGCGTATTCCGCCAAGTGGTGCCGGGCCGTTTCCCGCAGGAGGCGGTGGTCCCGCTGAGCGACGATTCGAAGATCGCGTACAACCTGACGTTCGATGATACGTCCGGTCTGACGACTTCCTTCGCCGTGGCGAATCCGGGCGACACGGCGATCAATGTGCAGCTTGTGGCGCGCGACCTGGCTGGGGTTCAGCTCGGGGCGGCGCAGCTCACACTACAGCCGAGGAACAAACAGGCGTCCAGGCTGATCGACGTTCCTGGCCTGGCGAGCGTGGCAGGGAAGCGAGGGTCACTGGAAGTGCGGATTCCGGCCGGAAAGTTCTCTGTGATGGGACTGCGATTCGGTGGTGAGGCGTTCACTTCAATCCCCGTGGATGCGCGCCAATAGAGGCGCGACGCGCCGATCACGAGATGACTTCGACGGCAGTCACCGTGATGAGACCTTCCTGGACCAGTTGACGGATCTCAGGAACGACGGCGCGGATGCGCTCCGCTTTGTCGACGGCGATGATGGCGACGGGCCGGTCGTCGGAGACGCCGAAGAGTCTCTGCCGGTGAACGCGCCCGTGGCTGCCGTAACCCATTGAGCCGGAGAAGACCGTGGCGCCGTTGACGTTCAGATGCAGAAGCCTGCGCACGATGACTTCATAAAGTGGCAGTTCGCCGCGCATATCGGTCTCATCGACGAAGATGCTGAGCTGAAGATACTCGGTGTTCATTGGGTCTCCTCGCTCTCCTTGGGGGCACGAGTGATCAGCGCGTACATGCCGGGCAGCGCCAGCAGTGTCAGCAGGAGGGTGGACAGCAGGCCGCCGACCAGCACGGTGGCCAGCGGCCGTTGAACGTCTGAGCCGATGCCTTTGGCCATCGCTGCCGGCACCATGCCCAGCAGCGCGACCATCACCATCAGCAGGACCGGGCGCAATTGTCCGAGCGAGCCCCGGACGATGGCCTCCCGCACCGGCAATTCGGGCTCGGAGCGCCGGATGCGGTTGATGTTCGCGATGATCAGTACGCCGCTCATGACGGCCACACCGAAGAGGCTGATGAAACCGACCGCGGCAGAGACGCTCATGTTGATGTTCCTCAAGTAGAGGAACACGATGCCGCCGACGAGCGAGAACGGTACGTTCATCAGCACCAGTCCCGCATAGGCCGTGGAGCCGAACATGAAGAAGAGCAGGACAAAGATGATGCCGATGGTGATGGGCAAAATCAGCGTCAGGCGTTTCTGGGCGCGCTGCAGATTCTCGAACTGCCCGCCCCAATCGACCGTGTATCCGGCTGGGGGCTTGATCTCGGCCTTGAACCGGCGCTGCGCCTCGCTGACAAAGCTGCCCTGATCGCGTCCGCGGATGTTGGTGCGGACGGTGATCTGGCGCTGATTCTCGCGGCGCGCGATGATGCTGGCGCCGTTGACGACCTTGATCTCGGCGAGTTGCGAAAGCGGCACACGGCCACCTTCGCGGGTCGGGACGAGAATGTTGCCGATGGCGGTCATGTCGGTTCGGGCTTCGGGGATGTAGCGCACGGTGATGTCGAAGCGGCGCTCACCTTCAAAGACGGCGCCGGCCGCACGGCCGCCGATGGCCATTTCGATCACGTCCTGGACGTCGCGGACGTTGATGCCGTATCGCGCGACGTTCTCGCGATCGATGAGGATCCGCAACTGAGCCTGGTCTGCTTCCTGTTCGATCGCGGAGTCCGCCGCGCCGGGGACAGTGCGGACCACGGCGAGGCTGCGGTCCGCCAGCGATCGCAGGGTTGGGAGATCGGGACCACGCAGAATGATGGCGAGGTCGGCGGAGGAACCCGTGACGGATTCAGTCACGTTGTCGATGATGGGTTGGGTGAAGCTAAATGATGCGCCGGGAATCTCGTTGTTGAGCCGCTTGCTGAGCGTCTCGATCAGGTCCTGCTTGTTCATTCCACCGGGCCACGTGTCGTAGGGCTGAAGCGCGACGAAAACCTCGTTGCGGTTCGGACCGTAAGGGTCCGTGCCGCTGTCGTTGCGGCCTGTCTGCGAGGAGACGAGCTTCGCCTCGGGGTAGCTCGTAACAATGGAACGGATCTGCGAGGCGACCTGTGTGGACTTGTCGAGCGAGATGCCGGCGGGCAGGGTGGCCCTGATCCAGAGGACGCCTTCATCGAGGTTCGGAAGGAACTCGACGCCGAGTCCACCGGCAAGCAGGAACGATCCCAGGACGACGAGTCCCGCGATACCGACCACGGCCCCGGGCCGGTCCATTGTTCTCGCGAGGATATTCTCGTACTTGCGGCCGAGCCAGGGCAGCACGGGATTTTCCCAGCTCTTTGCGCCGTGCCGGAAGAGATAGGTGGCGAGCACGGGAATCAGCGTCAGCGCGAGCAGCATGGAGCCGAGAAGCGCGTAAGAGACGGTGAAGGCCATCGGCGTGAAGAGCTTTCGCTCAACGCGCTGCAACGTGAAAAGAGGGATGTAGGCCGAGATGATGATCATCAGCGAGAAGAAGATGGGACGCTCCACCTCAAGCGCCGCATCCCTGACCGCGGCCAGCACGCCATGCGAGCCGTGAAAGCCGGGTTGATGTTCCCTCTCGTGGATTGTGTGGAGAATGTGCTCGACCATGACGAGGGTGGCGTCGACGATGATCCCGAAGTCGAGCGCGCCCAGGCTGAGCAGGTTGGCCGGGATGCCCGAGAAGTACATGCAGATGAAGGCGAAGAGCAGCGACAGCGGGATAGTGATGGCCGTCAGCAGCGCGGCTCGCGCGCTGCCGAGGAAGAGAAACAGCACGAGGACGACGATCACCAGGCCTTCAACCAGTGTGTGGACGACTGTGTGCAGCGTGTTGTCGACCAGGTCAGTGCGGTCGTAGATCGGCGTGATCTTCACGCCTGAGGGCAGCCTGGTGGTATTGAGTTCGTCGATGGCCGCTTTGATGCCGTCGAGCACCTCCGAGGGGTTTTCGCCTCTTCGCATCAGGACAATGCCTTCGACGCCGCCGGACTTGTCCTCGACGCCGAAAATGCCGGTTTGCGGCGCGGCTCCGATCTCGACGCGGCCGACGTCGCGCACGAAGATCGGCACGCCCTTCGACTCGGAGACGACGACGTTTTCGATGTCCTGCTTGTTTTGAATCCGGCCGACGCCGCGGATGACCATGGCCTGCTGGCCGTTGTCGAGCAGGGCGCCTCCGGCGTTGCTGTTGTTGGCCGTGACGGCGCTGGCGATCTCGCCGATTGAGAGTCCGTACTTGGAGAGAGCCAGCGGATCGATGCGGATTTGATACTGCTTGGTGAGCCCGCCGAATGGCGTGACATCGGCGATGCCGGGGACTTGCAGGAAGCGCGGCGTCACCACCCAGTCCTGCAACTCGCGCAGCTTCATCGAATCCAACCCGCCACCCTGAAGCGTGTAGCGGTAGAGTTCGCCGATAGGCGTCGACATGGGGCCGAGAACCGGATCTACGGATTCAGGCAGGTCGGCGTCCCGGAGTTTCTCGAGCACCACCTGGCGCGCGAAGTAATCGTCCGTCCCAAAGGCGAAGGTCAGTTCAACGACGGACAGGCCGAAGATGGTTCTAGAACGGCGCGCGATGACGTTGGGCACGCTGTTGAGGGCGCGCTCGATGGGTACGGTCACCTGCTGCTCGACCTCTTCCGAGGCGCGACCGGGGAACAGGCTGATGACGACCACCTGCGTGTCGGAGATGTCAGGATAGGCCTCGATCTTGAGCTGCTGGAAGGCCCAGATTCCAGCGCCGATCAGCGTCAGGCCGACGAGAAGCGTCAGGAATCTCTGCCGCAGGGCGAAGCGGAGGAGTTTTGCGATCATGTGGCCTCAGTTCGCCTTGAGAAGCATGACGCCGTCCACCACCACCTGGTCGCCGGCTTTCACGCCCTGATTGATGGCCACCTTGCCGTCCATGCGAGTCCCCAATTCGACGCGTGCCCGCTGGAACTCGCCGGGTCCCGTCCGAAGCCACACCGCGGTGCGGCCGCTCTCCTGAATCACGGCGGAGGCGGGCACGACGGGCAGCGACTCGACCTTCTCCGTGTGGCGGATGCGGCCAAACATCTCTGGCCGGAACCGGCCCTGCTTGTTCTCCAATTCGCAGCGGACCTTCACCGTGCGAGTCTGTGGATCGACGACATCGGAAATCTGAGTCACACGTCCCTGGAATTGCTCATCGGGATAGGCGGCGAACTCGATGGTGACGTGCTCGCCAGGATTGATGAGGCGAATGGAGGTCTCGGGCACGTCCGACGTCACCCAGACCGTGCTCAGGTCGGCGATGGTCATCACGGCGGAGTTGCTGTCGTTGCGGAACTCGCCTGGGACGACGCTCATCTCGAGGATCTTTCCGCTGATGGGCGCTCGAACGGCGACGCGCTGGCCGAACTGCCCCGGCTGCACCCCGTAGATCTCCAGACGGCGTTTCGCCTGCTGCACTGAAGCCTGGGCCTGCTCCACGGCGGCCTTCGCCTGGGTGTGGACTGCGTCGGCATTCAGGACTTCCTTCTTTGCGATGGCATCGTGCTCGAACAGGTCGCGGGACCGGTCAAGGTCGGCCTGCGTCTTCAACTCAGCGGCGCGGGCCTGAACCATGCCGGCCTGCGCCTGCTGATAAGCGGAGATGGCCGCGTCGATGTCGGGGCCTTCGACCGTGATCAGCGTCGATCCCTGGCGGACGAAATCGCCCATTCGGACCGGTACGCTGGCCACGCGGCCCGACACGGGCAGAGTGACGTGTGAGAGCCGGTTAGGATTCGCCTCAACCTTGCCCGGTGAAACCACTTCGTCGATCGGAACCTGGGCGATCTGGACCGGTTCGACGCGAATGCGCGAGAGCTTCGGAGAATCGGCCGGGATGCTGATGTTGTCCGGGTTGGCGGCGGCCGGTGTGGGCGCCTGCTTCTGCGCCGCGCGCGGTTCGTCAGCGCCACGGCAGGCCAGGGAGGCGGCTGCGACCGTCAGCGTGATCAGGAGGAGCGTGGTGGATCTGGCCGCGGGTTTCAATCGTTGGACCTTCCTTCTTTGCCGTCTACGGAAGCGCCGGAGACAGACTCAATGCGATAGAGGGATCGGGCGTAGTTCGCCCTGGCGTCGATGTGGCTCTGAACCGCGTCGTTGTATGCGCGCTGAGCGTCGAGGTACTCCACCAGGCTGGCCTCGCCACGCCGGTAAGAGTATTCCGTTGTTTCGCGCACGGACTTGGCGCGCGCCAGGAGGTTCGTTTCGATGTTTTCCAGGAGACTCTTCGAGATGGCGTACTGCCGGTAGGCCAGTTCAACGTCGGTCCCCACGGACGCCTCCAGCGCCTGAATCCGGGCGGCGGCCTGAATCCCTTCCCGCTGGGCGCGCGCAATCTCACCCTGGTTGCGACTGAAGACCGGCAGAGGCGCGCTGAAGCTGAAGCCGAGCGAGTTGCCGCCGATACCGTAGGCCCACTGGCGCGAGTACTCTGTGCCGACAGTGTAGTCGATCTTGCCGTTCGCGAGTTGCAGCCGGAGGTCGGCCTGCGAGCGGGCCTGGGACTGACGAGAGACGAGCAGGTCGGGACGGCTGGCCAGCGCGTTCGTCTTCAGGCTGGCCTCGGTTCCGGTGATGATGTCGCGGCGCATGGGCCCGGCGACGTCGAAGTCGAGGGACCTGTCCTTGCGCCCCAGTAGGAGCTGGAGCCGGAGCTTCGCTTGCTCCAGTGCGAGGCGCGCCCCGTCGACGGCGGTCTGGTATTGAAGCGCAGCGACTTTGGAGCGATCCAGCTCCACCTGAGCCAGTTCGCCGCTCTTCACCTTTACCTCGTTGATGGCGACGATGGCGTCGAGGCTCTTCTGGTTGGAGTCGGCGAGCGCCAGACTCTCCTTGGCTTGCTGGACGTCGACGAAGGCGCTCTGGGTGGTGTATATCACTTGCCGCATCATCTCCCGGACTCCGAGCTCCGCCAGGGTGCGCTCCGCCGAGGCGACGGCCATGCGTTCCTGCCGCTTGTGGGCGCGCTCCAGAACGAAATCAGTGTGCGCGTTGAACTGGTTGGGGCCCGCGGGACTGGACGGATTGAAGTTTGTGCCCAGCAGATCCAACAACTGGCCGCTGAGAGTCAGCACCGGATTCGGGCGGAGCCGTGCAGTAATCTGGCGTGCTTCGGCGACGGTGATGTTCAATTTCTCCGCGGTGAGATCGAGGTTGTGCTCCAAGGCCTCCGAGACGGCCTGATCGATGGTGAGATTGGCCGTCGAGGCCGCTGGCTGGCCGGGCACGGGGCGCTCCTGCGCCATGACGCCGGCGGAGAGGAGTGTTGTCAGGATGAGAGCTCGTTTCAGCATTCAGGCGGGCTGAGCGCGCAAAGCGCTTCGCCACACCGCTAGGATGCCGGGAGAAGCCGGAGCCAACACTAGCCTGTTGAGGGGAGGGGAGTCGCCTTTCTCACTGGTTGACTTTGAGATTCGGCCCCGCGGAGAGTGCTGAACTGACCGAAAGAGAGAATCGGGCAGAGGTGCGGGCGAGGCGGCCGGTCAAGAAAAGAGCCTCGCCAACCCTGCGGTGGCGAGGCTCCTTTTCCGGACTAGGATTTGATCTACTCTTCTTCTTCCTCGACACCGGTCATCGCGGCACGGGCGGCGGCGATGATCTTGTCGGCCTGTAACTGCGGCACGTAGTCGTAGTGCGAGAACTCCATCGAGAAGGACGCGCGGCCCTGTGTGATGGAGGTGAGGTCGTTCTGGTAGGTGAGCATCTCGGCCATGGGGACCTGGGCCTTGATGATCTGGATGGGGCCCTTGGTGTCCATGCCCTGGATGCGGCCGCGGCGGGTGTTCATGTCGCCCATCAGGTCGCCGGCGTATTCCACCGGTGCGACCACTTCCACTTGCATGATGGGTTCCAACAGCGTAGGCTTGGCGGCCTCCATGGCCAGCTTGAAGGCCTTGCGGGCGGCCATCTTGAACGACATTTCCGACGAGTCGACGTCGTGGTATTGGCCGTCGTAGAGGATCACCTTGAAGTCGACCATCGGATACCCGGCCAGGTAACCCTTCTCGGCCGCTTCGACGAAGCCCTTCTCGACGGCGGGGATGAACTGGCGCGGGACCGAGCCGCCGAAGGTCTCATTGACGAACTCGAACTTCTGCCCGCGGTCCAGCGGCTCCACCTTCACCTTGATGTCGCCGAACTGGCCGTGGCCGCCGGTCTGCTTCTTGTGGCGGCCGTGAACGTCGGCCTTGCCTCGGATGGTTTCGCGGTAGGGGATCTTCGGTGCTTTTAGTTCGACTTCGACGTTGTAGCGCTTCTTCAGCCGGGAGACGATGATCTCGACGTGCTGGCCGCCGGAACCGGCAAGCAGGAATTCTTTGGTCTGCTGATCGCGGTAGAAGCGCAGGCCCTGATCCTCTTCGAGGATCTTCGCCACGGAGTTGCCCATGCGGTCTTCGTCGTTGCGGGACTTGGCGGAGATGGCGTAGGCGATGGAGGGCTCTGGGATCTCGACCTTCGGGAGGGCGATGGAGTCCCCCTTCTCGCAGAGCGTGTCGCCCGTCAGGACATCCTTGAGCTTCGCCACCACGCCGATATCGCCGGCGTGGAGTTCGTTCACGGGAATCAGGGTTTTGCCCTGCGGAACACTCAGGTGGGACAGGCGCTCCTGGCTGGCGGAGCGGATAGAGACCAGGTTGGCGTCGTTCTTGAGCACGCCCGAGCAGACCTTGAAGAACGAGAGGCGGCCGGCGAACGGATCGGCGATGGTCTTGAAGACGTAGGCGGTGACGTGTTCCTTGTCGGTGATGGGGCGCTCCACTTCCTGGTCGCCGATCATCGCTTTCAGGGCCGGGTGCTCGGTGGGGTTGGGCGCGAACTCGAGCATGAAGTTCATCGCCAGGTCTGTGCCGATGTTGCGCAGCGCGGAACCGCAGAGGACGGGGAAGATCCTGTCCTCCTTCACGGCCTCGTGCAGGCCGGAGTAGATGTGTTCGGCCGGCAGGGTGCCAGTCTCGAAGAACTCTTCGAGCAGTTTGTCGTTTCCTTCGGCCACCATCTCGATGAGTTGGGCGTGCAACTCGCCTGCCTTGCCGGCCAGGTCAGCGGGGATGGGGATCTCCTTGCCTTCGCCGTTGCCGTCCGGCGTGTAGGCGAAGGCCTTCATGTGGATGATGTCGACGATGCCGGTGAAGTCGCGTTCCTTGCCGATGGGGATCTGGACGGGGACGCAGTGGCGTCCGAAGAATTCATGAATGCTGTCGAGGCTCCGCTGGTAGTCGCTGTTCTCGCGGTCGAGCTTGTTGATGAAGAGCGCTCGGGGAAGATTAAAGTGATCGGCGTATTCCCAGACTTTTTCGGTTTGGACTTCGACTCCGGCGACACCGTCGACCATGACCAGAGCGGCGTCGGCGGCGGCCATGGCGGCCTTGGCCTCGTACATGAAGAGATTGAAGCCGGGAGTGTCTAGTAGATTGAGCTTCGTCTTCTGCCATTCCAAAGCCGCTACGGCGGTGGAGATGGTCAGCTTGCGGCTGATCTCCTCGTCGTCATAATCCGTGATGGTGTTGCCCTCATCGGCGCGAGTCAGCCGGTTGGTGACCCCGGCGGCGAAGAGCATTCCTGCCGCGAGCGAGGTCTTACCGCAATGACCGTGGCCGACGAGGGCCACGTTTCTGACATTGGTGCTTTCGTATACCTTCACTTGGATTCACTCCCTGGTTGAAAGTGGGCGCCGGCAAAGCTCTGACCGAGGCGTCCGTTCGTGCCAAATCGTATCACAAATGACACATTCAAACAGGAGGTGAATGTCCGGTGTATGTTGATAAAAGGGGGTGTTTGCGCCGGGCATCTACGGCTGCATCTCGGCGGCTACATCGACAGGCGGCGGGACGATGTAGAGCAGGCGGCGGCAATTCTCGCAGGCCACCAGTTCGCCGGAGTTCAGGTCCTGGATCAACTGGGGGCGGAGCACCATGTGGCAGGCCAGGCAGCGCCCAGCGGCGACCTGGGCGACGGCCACCCCGTCCCGGTTCTTGGTGTGCAGGTGCTCGTAGACCTTCAGCAACTGCGCGGGGATGGTCTTCGTGGCGGTCTTGCGTTCGGCTGACAGCTTATCGAGCTCGGCCTTATCGGCGGAAGTGCGGGCCTTGGCTTCGGACTTGCGACCGTCGACGACCTTCTTCTCCTCGGCCAGGGCGCCTTCGGCGGCGCGCACATTCGCTTCGAGCGGTTCGGACTGGAGCATCAGTTCGAGAATGCGGTCCTCGAGCTTGCGAATCTCCTTCTCGCAGTAATCGATCTCGTTCTGGAACGTGCGGTACTGCTCGTTGGTCTTGGCACCCATCATCTGGTCCTTCAGCTTTGAGATCCGCTGCTGCTGGGACTGGATGTCGAGGTCCTTCTGTTTGCGCTCGCGCTGGTTGGCGGCCAGGTTCGCCTTGTCGAGCTCAAGCTGCTTCAGATGGCCTTCGAGCTGTTTCTCGATTTCGGCGATCTGGCGGGGGAGAAGAGCGATCTCGCGCCGCAATTCAAGGATTCTCAGGTCGATTTCCTGCAGACGAAGCGCGGTGGCAAGATCGGGATGCATCAATTCACGAGTTTAGCATTCAGGCTCGACAGCCTTCGGGCGATGGGGCCGCCGAGGGCCCTTGTCGCCATCTCGAGCTCCTCGATCTGGAGCGCGCGGGAGACGAAGTAGAGCACGGCGATGCCGAGTGGAATGGTGACGGCGAGGTCGACGAGACGGGCGATGGTGCCGGCGCCCAACTCAAACCGGATCAGGCTGCTGGAGGCCCAGACGACGGCGCCCATGGCGACGGAGGCGGCGGTGACCTTGACGATGACGGAGCGGATACGGCGCCCGTGGATTCCGCCGATCTTGACCTTCATCACCCAGAACAGCACCAGGAAGCTGAAGAGCGCGACGCAGGAGGTGGAGAGCGCCAGCCCGGAGTGGCCCATGCCGAAGACCCAGACCATCGAGTAGCCGACCACAGCGTTGATGGCGATGGAGGCCAGGCTGACGTACATCGGGGTGCGCGAATCCTTGATGGCGTAGAAGCCGGGCGTCAACACCTTGACGGCCGAATAACCGGCGAGGCCGAGAGCGTAGAACGAGAGGGCGAGCGACGTCTGGTGCGTATCGTACGGCGTGAACTTGGCGCCCTCGTAAATTGCGCCGACGATTGACGGGCCGAGCAGCATCAGTCCGACGGACGAAGGAACGGTCAGCAGGAAGACCAGGCCGAGCGAGCGGGCAAGGGTCTCGCGGAACTCCTCCATGTCGCCGGAGCTGGCGCTCCTGCCGATGGCCGGCAGGGTGGCGGTGGCGATGGCGACCCCGAAGAGGCCCAGCGGCAACTGCATGAACCGGAAAGCGTAGCTCAGCCAGGCGGTGGGGCCGTCGACGCCGGTGACAGGGTCGTGGATGCTGGTGGCGAAGAAGGTGTTCACCAGCACGTTCACCTGCACTGAGGCGCTGCCGATGATGGCCGGGCCCATCAACTGGAAGATGTGGCGCAGGCCCGGGTGGTCGAAGTCGAAGGCGAACTTGAAGCGGAAGCCCTCCCGATAGAGGCTCGGGACCTGCCAGAGCAACTGCATGGCGCCGCCGATGACGACGCCGATGGCCATGCCCTGGATGGCGCTGAGGCCGATCCTCGGGCCGAGCCAGAAGCCGAGCACCACGCCGCTTAGCACGCTGCCGACGTTGAACCACGTCGAGGAGAACGACGGCACGGCGAACTGGTTCAGAGAGTTCAATATACCCATCGCCTGCGCGGCCAGGGCGACCAGCAGCAGGAAGGGGAACATGATCTGCGTGAGCAGAACCGCTTCCCGGTATTTCGAAGGCGCGGTGGAGGCCCAGTTGCTGGTGACCAGGCCGACTAGCCAGGGGCTGGCGAGGATGCCGATGAGGCATAGCGCGCCGACGAGAAGGATGATGGCCGTCGCGACCAGGTTGGCGAGGTGCGCCGCCTCCTCCTTGCCCTTCTTGTTGAGGTAGTCAACGAAGGTCGGGACAAAGGCGGAGGAGAGGGCGCCCTCGGCGAAGAGGTCGCGGGTCAGGTTCGGAATCCTGAAGCCGATGACGAAGGCGTCATAGGACGAGCCGGCGCCGAAGAGGCGCGACATGGCGCCTTCACGGACGAGTCCGCTGATGCGGCTCATCAGGACCGCAAAGCTGGCAACGCCCGCGTGGCGGAAGACCTTTTCAGACTGCGACGCGGGCGTGGGCACAGATTTCTGGATGGCCGCCTCAGCTCCGGCTTGCGCCGTACTTCTCGAAGAAGTGAGCGACGGTCATGATGCCAAGGTAGTAGTTCTCGAGCTTGTACTTCTCGTTGGGCGAATGCAGGCCGTCGTCGGGCAGACCGAAGCCCATGAGCACCGATGGAATGCCGAGGTGGCGGCCGAACTCACCGACGATGGGGATGGAGCCGCCGGAGCGTGTGAAGACGGTCTTGGCCTTCATGACTTCCTCGAAGGCTTCAGCCGCGAGGGCGATGGCGGGATGGTCCGGGTTGACCACAGTGGCGGGCGCGCCGCTCAGCATCTTCACCGACATAGTGACGCCCTTGGGGGCATTGTCCGTTACCCATTTGGTGAACATTGCCAAGGCCTTCTGCGGGTCCTGGTCCGGGACGAGGCGCAGGCTGACCTTTGCCGTGGCCGTGGCGGGGATGACGGTCTTGGCACCGGCAGCGGTGAAGCCGCCGGCGATGCCGTGGACTTCGAGCGTCGGGCGGGACCAGACGCGCTCCAGCACCATGCGGTCCGGTTCGCCGGTGAGAGACTTCGCGCCGACTTCCTTGTCGAGGAATTCTTTCTCGGAGAAGGGCAGCGACTTCCAACTGTCGATCTCGGCCGCAGCGGGCTCGGCGACGTCGTCGTAGTAGCCGGGGATCTGAATGCGGCCGTTGGCGTCCTTGGCCTTGCCCAGAAGCTCGATGAGGGCATAGACGGCGTTCGGCGCCGCGCCGCCGTAGAGACCGGAGTGGAGGTCGCGGCCGGGGCCCTTGCATTCGACTTCCATGTACACCAATCCGCGCAGGCCGATGCAGAGCGTCGGGATGCCTTCGGCGTAGAGCGCGGTGTCGGAGACGAGGGCGACGTCGGCCTTCAGTTTCTCCTTATTGGCGGGAACGAACTTCGAGATGGACTTGCCGCCGATCTCCTCCTCGCCCTCGACGAGGAACTTGAGATTGACCGGGAGCTTTCCGCCGTGCACGGCCATCAGGGCTTCAACGGCCTTGACGTGCATATACATCTGGCCCTTGTCGTCGGCCGATCCGCGGGCGTAGATGTTGCCGTCGCGGAGGGTAGGCTCGAAGGGCGGGGTCTTCCACTCCTCGAGCGGATCGGGCGGCTGGACGTCGTAATGGCCGTAGCAGAGCACGGTGGGGGCGCCGGCGGCGTGGAGCCAGTCGGCGTAGATGAGCGGATGGCCTTCGGTGGGGATGATCTCGACGTGCTCGAGGCCGATGCGGGTGAGTTCGTCGGCGACGAACTTTGCGGCACGAGCGACGTCGTCCTTATGCTCCGGCGCAGTGGAGATGCTGGGGATCCGCAGGAAGGTCTTCAGCTCCACGAGGAAACGCTCCTGGTTGGAGCGGACGTATTCATCGGTGGTATGAGGCATAGGGTCGGCCTTTGGAAACACTCTGATTATAGTGGGCTTGCGGTGCGGATGGGCAGCGGAGCGCCGCCTTACGAAACGAACCTAGTCCCATTTTCGGACACTTGTGGTGGGGAGGGATTGCGCGGTTCACCGGGTTGTTCGGCATAGTCCTCCTTCCACGGCTGAGAGTATAGCAGGGCGGAACAAACAAACTACCGTAATGTGTTGATTCCAGAAGACAAAATTGATGTGACCGGGATTCGGGCCGCAGCTCGGTTGGGGGAGACGGCTTCTCCGGGCTTCACGTCGAAGAACCGGTCACTTCCAGGCGTTTCGGACCCTATCCTCGATCACACGGCCAATCTCTTTGGGTTCCACCCCGAAGACTGCCAGGTTCTTCCAGACTTTGGCGACTTGATTTACCAGGCCTCGCTCAATGACCGAGAAATCCCGCTCGCCGCTGCGGATGTGTTCCATGCAAAGTTCCTTGAGATCTTCCGTGGTCACGCCAAACCGGCGAATGGGGTCGACGGCTTCGGCGCAGAGGTCGTGAAGCCGCCTCTCAACGGACTCGACCAGATCCACGGCCCCAGCGGCTTCGAGTTCTTCCCGAGAATACCGGGAGCAGGCACGCAAGAATGCGAAGGGGTCACCGGAAATGACATTCAGTTCACGCCTGAGATCGCTTACGGGAGCCATAGACCCCGTCTGGCGACACGGGAGTGTCAATGAACCAACGGAGAATCGATCTCCGCGAACACGCAAGATCAAAGGATCGTCGGAAGGGAGCGATTTCCTCAGCCTTGTGAGGATTGAAGCAGAAAGGCGAACAGGCAGGGGCCACGAACCGTTAGCGGGAACAGCCTGGCTGTCGCGTGGAAGGTTGAGGTGCAGGAAGCCCTCGCTCCAGGTGAGTTCCAGATCCACATTCGTGTCGAACCGGGAGGCTCGTTCCACTCGATGGAGCGCCTCGGCGAAATCGACTCTCTTCACGGTCAATTCCGCCTGGGGGACTATGTGATGCGGAGCCGAGGTCATGGGGAGAATCGCAGCGGTACCGAACCCTGCGATAAGCCTATTCTGCCACACAGTCTGATAAAGTCCTGTCTTTGACCATGCGCGACGCGATCAAGGATTTGCAGACGTTTGTCGAATACGCCTCACGGCTCAAGGGCTACGAGAAGGGGGAGGCCCAACTCTTCTGCGAACACCTCTTCCAGGCCTTTGGGCATAGGGACTTACAGTCCTGCGGTGCAGAGTTGGAGCACCGGGTGAGAGGGAAGGGCGCGGGTGTAGGCTTCGCGGACCTCGTGTGGAAACCTCGCGTGGTGATCGAGATGAAGCGGGGCGGGGAGAATCTGGAGAAGCACCACAGGCAGCTTGCCGACTACTGGTGGCAGCTTGTTCCGAACCGCCCCAAGTTCGCGGTCCTGTGCAACTTCAGGGAGTTCTGGATCTACGACTTCAATGAGCAGACCGACGAGCCCCTGGACAAGATCGCGTTGAAAGACCTCCTCAAGCGCCGGGACGCCTTCAACTTCCTCCTGCCAGAGGAAAAGCGGTCGCTGTTTGGGAACAACAAGGTTGAGGTGACCAAGAGTGCGGCTGACAAGCTGGCGCAAGTGTTCAACGCACTCGTCCGGCGACGGGTGGAGCGGGACAGAGCGCAACGGTTCATTCTCCAGTGTCTGGTGGCCATGTTCTCGGAGGATGCAGGACTGCTGCCCAGTGGCCTGTTTCGCGAACTGCTGGACGAATGCGAACGCGGGGGCAGCGCATACGACATCATCGGCGGGCTATTCCGGCAGATGAATTCAACCGAGCGCGCGAAGGGCGGCAGGTTCAAGGAAGTCCCATACTTCAATGGCGGCCTGTTCGCCGTGATTGATCCCGTTGACCTCAATCGGGGGGACATCCGGCAGTTGACCCAGGCCGCGGATGAAGACTGGTACAGCGTGCAGCCCTCCATCTTCGGCTCGCTGTTCCAAGAGAGTATCGAAAAGAAGTAACGCCATGCCTTCGGGGCTCATTACACGAGCGAGAAGGACATTCTGAAGGTGGTGCGACCGAGCCTGATTGACCCGTTGAACAGAGATCTTGATCAGGCAAGCACATTCACGGAATTGACCGCGCTGCGGAAACGCATATCCGAGGTTCGAGTGTTGGACCCCGCTTGCGGGAGCGGCAACTTCCTCTATGTTGCGTACCGGGAACTGCGCCGATTCGAATTGGCCCTACTCGACCGGATCTTCGCAGAACACCGGCTGAAAGCGATTGGCCGAGTCCTCACTCGGACGGTGTTGAGCACGGAGCAGTTCTATGGAATTGACAAGCATCCATTTGCGGTTGAACTGGCGAAAGTGACGCTCACGCTGGCGCGCGAGTTAGCCATCAAGGAGTTGCAGAACCACATCGAGGCATTGGAGGGGGATTTGCCAGGGTCGGAGGAAGCCGCTCTCCCCTTCGAGAACCTCGATAACAACATCGTTGCCCGAGATGCGCTCTTCAGTGCATGGCCGGAAGCAGATGTGATCATCGGCAATCCGCCGTTCCAGTCGAAGAACAAGGCCCAGAAGGAACTCGGTGCGGACTATCTGGGCGCACTGCGACGACGGTATCCGGACGTTCCAGGGCGAGCCGACTATTGTGTGTACTGGTTCCGGCGGGCGCACGACCATCTCCGCTCGGGTTGTCGCGCTGGTCTGGTTGGGACGAACACGATCCGGCAGAATTACTCGAGAATTGGGGGATTGGATTACATCGTAGAGAACGGTGGAACGATCACCGAGGCGGTTTCTACGCAGGTATGGTCAGGTGATGCGGCGGTCCACGTGTCCATCGTGAACTGGACTAAGGGGAGACACGACGGGCCATTCACGCTGCACGCACAACTCGGCGACAAGATCGACAGCCCTGAAAGGACGGAGCATCCACCGTTCATCAACTCGTCGCTCTCCTTTGTGGTCGACGTCAGCAAGGCACAAGTGTTAGAAACCAATGCCGGCGCAGGGATCTGCTTTCAAGGCCAAACCCACGGGCACGACGGATTTCTGGTGGATCGGAGTGAGGGGGAACGATGGCTTTCGAGGAAACCGGAGCTTCGAGACGTTCTTTTCCCGTATTTGATAGGGAACGATCTGCTTGGCAACCTGGATGCCCAACCGAGCAGATACGTGATCGATTTCCATCCCCAGGACGTCCTTCAGTCGGCTGCATACGAGCCAGCGTTCAGCCGGGTCAAGAAGTTGGTCCTTCCCGATCGAGAGCAGGCCGCGGCCGAAGAGGCGAGCCGGAACCAGACAACCAGAGAGAGGAATCCGGCCGCAAGGGTGAATCTGCATCACCACAATTTTCTGGAGAAGTGGTGGACGCTCAGCTATCCGAGGGGGGAGATGAAAGAGGCCCTAGGTGGCCTGAGGAGATTTGTCGCCTGCGTTCGAGTTACCAAACGGCCGATTTTCGAAATGGTGGCAACAGAGATCAGGCCCAATGACGCGCTTATGGTGTTTGCGCTCGAGGATGACTATTCGTTCGGGATTCTCCAGTCGGGGATGCATTGGGAATGGTTCAAGGCACGATGCTCAACACTTGAGGAACGGTTTCGCTACACGTCGAATACTGTCTTTGATTCCTTCCCCTGGCCACAATCGCCGGCAGCGGAGGACGTGAAAGCGGTGGCTGAGGCCGCGGTCGAGCTACGTAGAATCCGGCGGGAGGTTATGCGTACCAACGGGTGGACACTTCGCAAGCTCTACAGGTCGCTTGATCAGCCGGGGCAGAATCCCTTACGTGCTGCGACCGAATCGTTGGACAGCGCAGTTCGCCAGTGTTACGGGATGGCGGATGGAGCGAATCCGCTCGCGTTTCTCTTGGCGCTGAACCAGAAATGCGCCGCGGGAGAACAATCAGGGGATGCGGTCACAGGACCTGGCTTGCCGGCCTCAGCCGGACGTTTGCAGGGGCTGGTGTCAAAGGACTGCGTGAGACTGCTGTAGTCGTCACTTCGGACACTTGTGGCGGAGAGGGATTGCGCGGTTCACCGGGTTGTTCAGCATAGTCCTCCTTCCACGGCTGAGAGTATAGCAGGGCGGAACAAACAAACTACCGTAATGTGTTGATTCCAGAAGACAAAATTGATGTGACTGACGTTTTGGCCCCAACCTGATTGCGAGCTGGCCGGGCGAATATAATGGGGGCGTGACTTTCCACTCCCAGCGGTTTACCCGTCACGATTTCATGCGCCGCGCCGGTGTCGGCTGTGCCGGGACTGTGCTCGCCACCCTGGATTCCTTTGCCCAGAAGCCGGGCGAGACGTACACGAATCCGCTGGATGTGACCATCGCGGACCCGTACATCATGCGTGAGGCGGACGGGACGTATTTCATGTATGGGACCGGCGGGCGGGGCGGGAGTGCTTTTCCGGGCTTTACCTCGAAGGACCTGGTTCATTGGACTTCGATTGGCGAGACCTACCGGCGCGACCCTGCCACGGCATGGTGCACGGACTTCTTCTGGGCGCCGGCGGTGTACCGCGTCAAAGACCGCTATTACATGATCTACAGTGCCCAGTGGCGCGACAATCCGAACAACGAGAAGGAGAACTTCCGTATCGGGCTGGCGGTGTCTGACAAGCCCACGGGACCATTTCGCGACGTCCGCAACGCGCCGTTGTTCGACCCCGGCTACCCGGCGATTGACGGAGACATTCTGTTTGCGCCCGATGGCCGCATGTACATGTTCTATTCGCGCTGCTGCTACAAGCATCCGGTGGAGAGCGAGCTTGCGGAATGGGCTCGCAAGCAGGGGCTGTACAAGGAGATCGAGGAGAGCTGGATCTACGGCGTCGAGCTGAAGCCGGATTTGAGCGGGATTGTCGGCGAGCCAGCAGTGATGCTGCGCCCGCCGCTCACTTTGAAAGACAAGCGGACCCATTGGGAGAACCTCTCCGTGACGACGCGCGAGGTGAATCGCCGGTGGACCGAGGGGCCGTGCGCCTTCCGTCACGGCGGCCGCTACTATCTGATGTATTCCGCGAATCACTTTGCGGGCGAGAGCTACGCGGTGGGATATGCGACGGCGAAGAATCCGCTAGGGCCGTATGTGAAGGCGGACCATAACCCTGTGCTCGTGAAGAACACGGATCGTGGCGGGAAGGTGAGCGGGCCTGGGCACAACTGCATCACGTGGTCTCCCGATGGGACGGAGATGCTGTGCGTGTATGCAGGGCGCACGGCGGCCACCGGGAACCACCGGGTGCTGTTCATGGACCGGATGCGGATCGGGAAGGACGGCAGGTTGACGGTTGACGGGCCGACGACTACGCCGCAGCCGGCGCCGTCGAACCGCAAGGGGAAATAGCGGTAGCGCGCGGCCGGAATCCGACGAATCCGCGGCTATTTTCTGGACTGAAGTTTCTCGATCAGCTTGGTGACGGGCGATGGCTTGTCGTCGGCGGCTTCGACGGCCCGAAGGTACTCAAGTTGCGCGCCGGGCCGTGTGGAGGGCAGACGAATCCGCACGCCTCGGTGGAGGGTGAAGGCCGCCCCTTTCTCGAGGACCAGGCAGGCCGGCGGGCGGCCGTAGAAGCGCGACAGTCCGATGTCGATATCCACGACGCGGCCGCCGAAGAAGGGCAGGATGGCGGTCTGAGTCACTGTGTGGCCAACGACCATGCGGCGCACACCCCACAAGCGCAGGACGCGTTGGAGATGAAGTTCCAGGGCGGGACCCGCTTCCTCCACCAAGCCCCGGTAGCGCAGAGGGCCTTGGGGGTCGGTGACCATGCCGGGGATGAGGTTCTCAGGGTCGGCCAGCTCGCGGCGGATGGCTTGATTGAGCAGGGATCGAGTGCTGGAGACGTACTTCGGAGAGATCCCTGCATGGACGAAGAGGGTGTCGTTGATGCGGATGACGCAATTGTTCTGGCGTATCCACGAGCCGTAGTGGCCGGAAGGGCCGAAGGCCTCGCGGTGTTCGACGAAGCCGGGAGGATGCTCCGCCAGCCACATCTTCCTTAACACTTCAATGTCGCCGGGGTCCGACGGAAGGCGGCCGGTCTTGCGCCTCTGTTCGAGCTCCTGGTCGAACGCCTTGACGAGCCGGGCTTCAGACTCGGGCGTCCGGAAAGAGCCGTACTCTTCGGGCGCGGTATTCCGGAGGTCGCCGTAGATGACACCCGCGTCGTGGTTGCCGATGATGGGGTGCACCTTGCCGCCGGCGGCGGCGGCTTCCAGTTGGAGCCGCATGATGAAATCAAACGCCTCGCGCGTCTGCGGACCCCGTCCTGGCACATCGCCGATCTGGACCAGGTGGGCGGTGCCCCCGGACCAGCGCTCCTGGGCGTCGACGATGCCGGCCATTTGCAGAACGGCGGCGAGGGCGTCTTTGTCGCCGTGGACATCGCCCACAGCGACGACGCGATCAACAATCTGCCAGTCGTCCCGGGTCTCCGAGGACTGCGCGGCAAGGGCAAGGCCGCCAGCCAGGAATGTGCGTCGGCGGATCTTCATCCGGCGCTCGCCCCGTGCAGGCGGAGTTCGGGCGGGTCCTTTGTGGTGGCAGCCGCGAGGCTGATCCAACGCCAGCGTCCCTGCCGCTTCTCGAAGAAGGCCCGATGGGCGGCCGGATGGTAGATGTCCGAGGAGGCGGCAAAGCAGCGCCCGAACTCCGGATGCCGCAGCTCGACGAACTCACCGGGGGGGATGACCACCGGGGGCTCCATTGGCTTGGCCAATGTGAGGATCGCGTGATCGACTGAACCGAGCCGGGGGGCGTCCGGCCGAGGCTCGGCCAGCAGACTGGCGGAGCCATTGACGCCGACGACATGCCCGAGCAGGTCGAGGTCGAACGGGAAACGGGCAAAGAGGTACGGAACCGCAAAGAGGGTTGGGGAATAGGAATGTCCCGGCAGCGCGAGCAGCCGTTCGAGGATGCCCCAGACGGCGCTGTCAGGGGACTCCGGATGCCAGTAGCGCCGGAACGCGGCAGGCCCTTTGCCGACGTCGAACTCAACGCGGAACGTCGGGAGCATGAGCGCTTCCAAACCCACGTGGTTCCGCTTCGCGACGAGTTCCTTGAGGCGCAAGAGCAGGGCCGCGAGGGCGGGATCAAGCTGCTGAGGGTCCGGCGGCGCGAGGGAACGAACTTCTTCGGCGTGAAGGTTGGCGGCTGCCAGAGCCGCGGCGATCCGAATCCACTCCCGCCGGTTCCAGCAGGACCGGTTCTCAGGAGAAGAAGACATTGTCCGCACCCTTTTTCTTCGCCTCCTGCTCGAAGAAGGTCACAATCCGATCGCGCCGCGCGATGATTGCGGCGACTTCGGCGGTGGTAAGGAGGGGGCCGACGGCGGCGGTGACGCGGCCGGCAGACAGGGCCCGCATCTTTGCCATCAGACCGAGGCTGCAGCGGGTGAGTTTGGCCTCGTTGCGGATGCCGTGATAGGCGGTGAACGTTCGCGTGTGATCGATGAGCGCGATGTCCCAAGACTTCGTGATCAGGAGATTGGCGAGGTTGCGGTCGATGTTCATGATCAGTTCGTCGAAGACATTGGCCAGCGCGCGCTGCCGGGCGAACCTCTCCCGGTCCGGAGGCTGTAAGTCCTTCTGGATGCGCTCTGCCTCCTCGAACTGGACATCATCCACCCACCACATGAAGGCTGCCGGCTTGCTGCGGAAGGCCCGGCTGACGGCGACGGCCGCCATCTTCAAGTCCAGGAGGCGGTCGACCTTATACGCGGCGACGTTAAAGCGCCAGGAGTCTTTCATTGGGACGGGCGGCCCGCTCTGCGGGAAGAAGTCCGGCAGATCCTTGTCGACCACCTGAATCTGGGCCCGGTGCTGCGCTCCGTTGAGTACCATCTGAACCTGCAACGGTTTTGTGACGCCGTGGCCGATCTGTTCGACCGAGAGCACGCGGGCGAGCTTCAGGAACTTTTCCATATCGGCGTCGCCGTAGGATTTGAAGTCCGGCGCGGTCTGGGCGGCGGGGAGGAGGCCGCCCGCGAGGGCGCCGCCGAGGACGCCAAGACAGCTCCGCCGTGAGCGAATCATGGTTTTGCCTCCTGCACAGCGCCGGGAGCGCCTGTAAAGTATCCGGTGCGCGTCCGAACTGTCAGTTTGCGTCCCTGCGGATCCTTCACGCGAACCTGGATCTTGCGGTACTCCCCGGCGCGTGTGGACTGCTCCGGCGGCGAGTACGAGATCATGTACTGGCTGCGCAGGTCGCGGGCAATTTTCTCGCACAGGCCGGGCACTTCATCGAGGCCTTTGGGGAAATAGGCCTCGCCGCCGGTGTTCTGCGCGAGTTTCCTGAGGATGCCCGGGTCGGCGTCGCCATCGAGGGGATCGTAGATGCCAATTGCGTAAAAGAGGGCGCCGGAGAGGTCTGCTTCCCGGATGACGTCGGAGTCCTTGCGGCGGCTCATGTTGTCGCCGCCATCGCTGATGACCATGAGGGCTTTCTTGGTGAGCTTGGATTGCTTCAGGTGCTCAAGAGCCTCATAGATGGCATCGTAGAGCGCCGTTCTGCCGTCAAGATACATCCGGTTCAGGGCTGCGTCGAGCAAATTGTGGTCCGAGGTGAAGGGGATGTCCGGCGGGAGTCCGTAGGAGAGGCGCTCATTGAAGTGGAGGACGAAGATATCGTCCTTGGGATTGCTGGCGCGGACAAACGCCTTCGCGGCGGCCACCACCTCGTTGCGCTTATTCAGCATGCTGAGGCTGTTGTCCACGACGATGGCTGTGGCGACAGGGAGGTCCTCCCGGCTGAAGGAGAGGATTTCCTGGCGCTGATTGTTTTCGCGGACCTCGAAGTTCTCTTTGATGAGGTCGCCCACGAAGCGAGCCTTTCCTTCGCGGACGGTGGCGTGAAGGACCACGCGCCGGACTTCCACGGAGATCAGCGAATTATCCGGGGCCTGAGCCAGAAGTGGCAGGGCCGAGGCGAAGATCAGCGGGACTCCAATCGACCGTTTCCTCATTGGCCGGCCTGCGAATCGAGTTTGCTGGAACCTCCGGACAACTGCAAGCGTGTCTCCTCATCCGGCAGCGCGCGGACGACATACCGCAGGGGCGCCGAGCCGACGTACTCGAAGGGGAAGCAGGTGATGATGGTGAGCGCAGGCGCGTGGGCAGGATCGAGCACTCCGATATCATCCGGTTGGAAAAGGCGTACCCATTCCACGACGTAGCGGGACTTGCCGCGTGGCGAAGTGAGGACGATCTCATCCCCGCGGCGAATCCATTCGAGCTTCCGAAAGTGGGTGTTCCGGTGGCCCGCGATGCCGATGTTGCCCGGTTCGCCAGGCAGTCCGGTACCGGCTACGTGACCGATGCTTTTGTCGAGAGTGCGGTTGTCGGTGCCCTCGAGGAGGACGTAGCCGAGATCCAGGCGGGGCACTTCAAGTCTTCCGAGAACGCTGCCTGGGCGAAGCGTCTTGCGGGAGGAGGAGCCGGGCTTTTGAGGAACGATGGTCTCGCGACGATCGGACTGCGCCCGGGCCAACTCATGACTGCCAGAGTACTGAGCCCAGAGGGATTCGGCGGAGACGAAGACCGGCCACGCCAGCAGGCACAGTCCTGCGAGCAGCAACAGGTGCTGTGCCGCGCGGAGCGCCCGCGAAAGGACGCGGGAGGCGCTGCTGGAGATCCTGACTCTCATACGGCAAACGAGACGCGGAGGCGCGCGAATGGCGCCTCCGCGTTTCTCGTCCCAAACTAACGCAATTGTGCTGCCAGGCGGCGGACGAGCAACGACACGGTTACGAGGGCCAGACCCAGAAGGCCGATCAGGTAGATCGGGGAAGCGGTCTTGGGCAATTGCTGCGGGGCGGCAGCAGCGGGCGCGGGGGCCGCTTTCACCGGTTCACCTTCCACGCCAGCCGTGTCAGCCGCATCGACCTTGTCGAACTGCTGGGCGTTGTACGCAGTTTCCTGCTTGGCCGGGGTCTGGATCTTGACCTCAGCCGGCTCGGCTTTCTGCGGTTCGACGACTTCGATGTTGTGCGACGGAACCGGCTGATTGGTCACCGCGGCGATCTGGACGGCCTTGGCCTTCGGATACACGAAGCGGTGGCCGAAGTTGTCGCCCGGGTAGAACCAGCTCTTGATGGCCGGCGGCGTGCCCGCCATGCGCTCGCTGAAGTACATCACCGTTTTGCTGGTTGCGTTCAGGCGATAATCCGGGATGGCCAGGATGGTCGTGAAGACCTTGTTCCCACGCTCGTTCGTCACCTGGACGGTGTGACGGCTGACCTGGGAATCGTCGAGGCGGAAGATGTACGTTCCAGCGGCCAGCGTAATGGCCCCTTCCTTGCTATGAGCAGCCGGGACCTGCACCGGGGCGCTGAACGTGACCTTGGTCTTCTTGTTCCACACGTCCGCGGAAAGAAGTCCTGACGCGGCAAGGCAGATGAACATTGCCGCAAGAATGTTGACTCTCCTCATGTGTTTCACACTCCTTCTTGGCTGGAAGACAGGTAAATGCCGCTTGGGGAATGGGTACCTTGCTCCGGCAAGTCCGCCCTCGTTCCAAACCAAGATGCGACCGTCGGGGGAGTGATTCTTTTTTGTATTATTCCGGCTGCGGCGGCGGACGTCGTCTTGCTGCCCGGCGAGGGACCTAGGACTCCCGGCGCCTCTTGGCCCAGCCCTCTTTGACGGTTTGGTGGCTGCGGCCGATGCCGAGGGCGTCTTCGGGGACGGGCTTGGTGATGACGCTGCCGGCGGCGACGTAGGCGCCGGGGCCGACTTCCACGGGGGCGACGAGGGTGGAGTTGGAGCCCACGAAGGCGCCGTCGCCAATTTGTGTCGAGTGCTTCTTCTTGCCGTCGTAGTTGCAGGTGATGGTGCCGGCACCTACGTTGACGCCTTCGCCGATCGTGGAGTCGCCCAGGTAGGCCAAGTGCATGGACTTCGAGCCCTTGCCGAGGCGGGTCTTCTTCAGCTCGACGAAGTTGCCGACGTGGGCGTCTTCGCAGACTTCGGCGTTCATGCGGAGGCGGGCGAAGGGGCCGGCGTGGGCGCCGGGGGCGAGGGTGGAATCGTCGATTAGCGTGTAGGGGTGAACGACGGCCCCGTCGCCAATGCGCGCGTTGCTGAGGATGGCTCCGGCGCCGATGGTGCAGTCGTCGCCGATGACGGTGCGGCCGAGGATCCGAGTGTAAGGGCCGACGACGGTGTCCTGGCCGGCCTGGACGTGCTTGTCGATGGCGACGGTCTCGGGCTTCTCGATGGTGACGCCGGCGAGCATCAGCTCGGTGGTTTTACGCTCGCGGAGGATGCGGTCGACGCGGGCGAGCTCGACGCGGGTGTTGATGCCGAGGATCTCGGTGTAGTCTTCGACGTGATAGGAGGCGGCGTCGAGGCCGGCGGCCTGGAAGAGTTCGACGATGTCGGTGAGGTAGTACTCGTTGGCGGCGGGGTTGGGCTGGAGGGTGGAAAGGTGGCGCCAGAGGGGCTCGGCGTCGAAGCAGTAGATGCCGGGGTTCACCTCTTTCATCAGCTTCTGTTCAGGCGTGCAGGCCTTCTCCTCGATGATGCGGGCGACGCGTTTGGGGGCGTTGCGGATGATGCGCCCGTAGCCGAAGGGATCGGGGAGGAAGGTGGTGATCAGGGTCATGCGGCAGCCCTCGGCGAGGTGCTGATCGTAGAGGCCCTGGATGGTCTCGCCGCGCAGCATGGGGCTGTCGCCATAGAGGACGATGACGCGGCCGTCGCGGTGCTGCGGAAGGTCCTTGCAGGCGAGGACGGCGTGGCCGGTGCCGAGTTGCTGTGTCTGTTGCTGGAAGTTAATGCCGTAGTGCTGGACGGCCTGGCGGACGCGGTCCGACTGATGGCCGACGACGGCGGTGATACGGTCCGGCGGGACGACGGCCATGGCGGCGTCAAGGACGTGCTCGATCAGGCACTGGCCTCCGGCGCGGTGGAGCACCTTGGCCTGGCGCGACTTCATGCGCGTGCCGAGACCGGCGGCGAGGATGATGGCGGAAACAGACATTACCTCAATTGTACGGAGAGCGGGGTCAGACAGCCCTGTCCACGTTGAAGTTTCGAGGGGCCTGGGTAGTGTGGGTGGGGGACAGGGGAGTCTGACCCGCAGGGGTCGCGGCAGGCTTTCGGGATCTTTTGGACGGAGGGAGGCTGCTTCCACGCACAAACAGTCCGAGATGGGAGTGCTTCTGGGGTAGATATCGGCCGCCCACGCCGATCTGGCGCAATAACCAGGTTATTGGGCGTGCTTTTGCCGCTCCGCGGTGATTTGGCGAATCTTCTGGGAGATTGCGTTCCTCCGCGCTTCGGGAGCAAGTGGCTGCAGCTTTTCTAGTACTTTAACGAGATCGACCGGCTGGCCGTTTGCGTCCTTCATGCCGCTGAAGGCGCCGATTTGGAGGAGAGCAATTTCCTGCATGCCCTGATTATCGTCGACTATGCCTCGTTCAACCACACTCCACCCCTCGTACCGGCCTACTTCCGCCAGCGCGCCAGCCAGAAGGATCTGGTTGAACTCACTCGTGTCCAAATTAGCGGCGGCTGGGGGTAGGTGAAGCTCCGGCTAGGATGGAGGAAGTTCTTGCAGGAACACATCCTCAATCCGAGCAAA
>JBOZRR010000019.1:0-78523 GCA_050789245.1 Bryobacteraceae bacterium
CACCTGGCTCGGTTCCACCTCGCCAGCATCCCCTCCCGGCCTGGACCGGACAACTCACGTGCTAATTACACCGGACAACTCACGTGCTAACGACACGCACGCGTGCTCCTGATGCGACCTTCACTTTGTGCTGAGAAGATAGACGTCGTATATCCATTTTGACGTGGTGCTTGACCTACTCCTCAACACTTGTGCTCTATACCTGAAGTGATTGCCAGCGTCGTCCTTCCATCGCTTTTCTTGAACCTTTAACTCGAAACCACGAATCCCGACAGTCTCGAGTTTCTCTAACTCATCTGGTTCTGACACTCCATTGTGGTTTACATCTTTCCATAACCGCAATAACGTCCATACGGCATCGGGTTGTGAAATAACTCCATCCTCATTTCCATTATAGTCAAGACGATCATATTCAGCTAGAGCCACGAATCCATTGGGATCGGAACTGATTGGTTGTGGATATTTATTTCCGAACAGCTCCGATCCGTCATCAATCTTTCCATTCGTATTACGGTCTAATACAAGCCAAGCGTCATCTGCCCCGACGGTAGTCCACGCCACATTCCGTTCTGTGCCAGTTGCCAAAATATCAAACCGAACACCATTGCGCGTATCTGTCAGCGCGATCCCGTCGCCTTCCGTGTCAATGATTAAAGGGGACCCAGGGTTAAGGCAACATTCTCCCATGGGTGAATACGCATCCAATATCCAACCCACGGGACAGTGCGGATACTCGGTATAAACACACGGATCTTGAGGACAGTAACTGCTCGGATCAAAATTGCACGAAAGGTTTGTCGGGCATGTTGTAGTGCAAGGGCGAGTATCGCAATACGAAATGAATGCGACATAACTCCCACCGTTGCAACTGTTGTAACTTGGAGTATTTTGAGTCATATTTTGAAATATGACTTTAAATTCATTTCGGCCCGGATGATTCGGCGCGTTCGCTACCGTTGGTGGAAATGAGAGAGGGGGACAGTTAACGCGATCCGGCACTTCTTCTAAGCTCCCCGACGCAACCTTTCCGCATTGCCCAGTCGCCTGCTTGACCAAACTGGACGGTTGCGCCGGGTATCCTGTCGGCGTCGGGCACGACGTGTCCTCGCACGCGGCATAGCAGTTATAGTGGTAGGTCACCTGTGTTCCACTGACGGTATTGCTTCCACAAACGGAAGACGCGCCTGGATCAAGAGGACATTGGCCTGCTATATGACTGCAGTTCGTCTGCTGCGCAACCGAGACCCACGGTGCCAGAGCCACAATACCCATGAGAACAATATCCCTCTTCATTTGGACGGCTCCTTCTTCTGCAAATTTTCAGTGTATGCGTTTAGTTGCGAGGTTATCGTTGCGATGCAGTGCGAAAGCGCCGGTCCAAAGTCCTGTTGCTCTGCGTCATGCCGCTCCAGTACCTCGCGCACACATCTCGACGCCATTATAATTCCCACCGAGACGCTCTGGTCGAAGCGCGTAGCGGATTGTTGCAGCCGCGCTTTGTCTAGTAGGTTCGCGCGCGTGGAGAGCAGAGCCTTATATGTTGGCTGTGTCTGTTTGAGTATAGCAAGCGCACTCTGCAGGCCATCGTGAATGCCGCGCCTCTCGTCGAAGATCGCTTCAATGAAGTCCCGATCTCCGATGGCGGTGTTATCGGCAAATACAACACAGATGAGCGTGGGATAAACAACCAGAAAACCCGTGCTGCTTCCTTTTGGTGGAGTATAAGGAAATAAGCGTGTGTGACCAGGAAGTAATGGTCCATTATGCACATAACGGCCCGGAGCAGAGCGGCCGACGCTGGGAATGCTAGGAACTAAATCTTCAATGAAGTCACCGGAGTTGTATTTGTCGGCCGGTACGTTCAGTTGGATACGATAGGCCGTGACTGCTTTCGCACTCGTGTTAGTGATAGCCAATTCGAAAGGCGTGGTTGCATCAGGGGCCGGTTGTACGGCTACGCGCAACGCGTCGCCGGGAGACTGTAGGGGCTGGGCACCCGCTGGTGTGCAGGTTACCCAGAAAATCAGGACGCAGGTCCCGTATGCGATCTGTGCGACTGGCCGCATTTGTGATTTGCCTTTCTGTTCGCGTAGCCGGCCGAGGCGAGATCGCCGCGAGCCAGTGCGCGGATTCCTGTGTTTGTGCGGGCCTTTGGTTCACGGGGGAACGATGCTCCCGCATGACACCCTGTATTTAACACGGATGATTTAGGATGTCAATATCCTAATATTAGGACTAGCATTAATTCGATTAAGCAGTATTCCGTGGTACTGGTTGATTGAACGTGTAATCTGGCAGCAATGATCTGACGTGTGGCCGAGAACGTAGTCGAGATGACTTGGCTGGTCCCTCGGTGGGCGTGGACAGCGGTCGTTAGTGCGGGTGGGTGTGTCGAATTTGCCGTGTTTTCAGATGGATGTAAGCAACCGTGTCGGCAGGTCGCGCTCTGTGCGAAAGGAACCTCCGACATAGGGCATTTCCCTCGCAGGAGTTCCCATGACGCGCACACTCATCGCATTCGCACTCGCCGCGGCCGCCTTCGCCGCGCGCCCTCCGCAGGCCGACCCCATGCCGGGCGGGGAACTGATCGTCAACGACCCCTACTCGCGCTCGACCGGCGAGCGCTGCCCGCTCAAACACACCGCCGTCCGCGCCGAAATCTCCGGCTACGTCGCGCGCGTGCTCGTCACGCAGCACTTCGAGAACACCACCGGCAACAAGATCGAAGCCGTCTACACGTTCCCGCTGCCCGACCGCGCCGCCGTCGACAGCATGACCATGACCATCGGCGACCGCACCATCAAAGCCGAGATCCGCACGCGCGAAGACGCACGGCGCCTCTACGACGAGGCCCGCAACCGCGGCAACACGGCCGCGCTGCTCGACCAGCACCGTCCAAACGTCTTCCGGCAATCCGTCGCGAACATCGAGCCGGGCGCGAAAGTCCAGATCGCGCTGACGTACGTCGAGGTGCTGCCGTACGAAGCGGGCACGTACGAATGGTCGTTTCCAACGGTCGTCGGGCCGAGATACGTCCCGAAACACACGCCCGAAGCCGTCGAGCTGAATCCGAAATACGCGCCGCCGGCCACTCGCGCGGGACACGATATTTCCCTCGAGGTTTCGCTCGACGCGGGGCTTCAAATCCGCGATCTGCGCTCAACGACGCACGAGATCGACACGCAGCGCCCCGAGCCGTCGAGAGCTTCCTTGCGTTTGCGTCAAAAAGCCGTCCTGCCGAACAAGGACTTCACGCTGAAATACACGGTGGCGGGCGAGCGCGTCGCCGACGCGTTCCTGACGCACCGCTCGGCGCAGCACGGCTATTTCACGTTCGTCTTGCAGCCCCCCTCGACGGTGCCCGTCGAGGATGTGACGCCGAAAGAGCTCGTGTTCGTGCTCGACACGTCGGGCTCGATGAGCGGTTTCCCGATCGAAAAGGCCAAGGAAGCGATGAAGTACGCGATCGACGGGCTGTACCCTCGCGATACGTTCAACCTGATCACGTTCGCCGGCGATACGCACGTGCTGTTCCCGCAGCCGGTGCCGGCGACGCGTGAGAATCTCGCGACGGCGCAGGCGTTTCTCTCGGGGCGCCGCGGCGGCGGCGGGACCGAGATGATGAAAGCGATCCGCGCGGCGTTGGCGCCCTCGGGCGACCGCGACAACATCCGCATCGTGTGCTTCATGACCGACGGCTACGTCGGCAACGACTTCGAGATTATCGGCGAAATCAAGCGCAATCCGAACGCGCGCGTCTTCACGTTCGGCATCGGCAGCTCCGTGAACCGCTTCCTGCTGGACCGCATGGCGCGCGAAGGCCGCGGCGAAGCCGAATTCGTGAATCTCAGCGACGACGGCTCGGCGGCGGCGCGGCGTTTTCACGAGAGAATCCGCACGCCGCTGCTGACGGACGTCTCGATCGAATGGAACGGATTGCCTGTGATGGACGTGTATCCCACGAAGATGCCGGACCTGTTCGCGGCGAAGCCCGTGGTGGTGCACGGGCGGTACGTGCAGCCAGCGTCGGGCGAAATCACGCTGCGCGGCAACATGGCGGGCCGGCCGTTCGCGCGAAAGATCCGCGTGAATCTGCCGTCGCGCGACACGGAGAATTACGCGATCTCCTCGGTGTGGGCGCGCGAGAAGATCGAGCACCTGATGGCGCAGGACTGGCAGGGCTTCCAGCAGAACAACGTCAGGCCGGAGATCCGCGAGCAGATCACCCGCGTCGGCCTGGACCATCGCCTGGTGACGCAGTTCACGAGCTTCGTGGCCATCGACAACAGCCGCACCACGGCGGGCGGCGAAGCGCAGACCATCGAAGTGCCGGTGGAGATACCGGACGGCGTTTCGCATGAGGGCGTGTTCGGGTCGCGCGACATGGCCGCCACCGCCGCGATGCCGATGCGGTTCAAGCAGGCCGTTGCCGTGAACGAATCGTTTGTCCCGAAGGCGCTTCCCTCGGTGCTGGTGCTGGTCGAGATCTGGCTGTCGGACGCCACGCCGGAGACGCTCGAACGGCTGAAAGCATTGGGCTTCAAGGAGACGGTACCCGCAAGGGTCGCCAAGATCCGGCGCGGGACGATCCGGGCGGAGAAGCTCGAAGAGCTCTCGAAGCTGAAGTCGGTGTTGTCGGTCAAGCGGGTGACGGAATAAGCTGTATAGCGTCATGCGCTTACTTGCCATCATCGGCATCGCGTGCGCGGCGGCGACCGTGGCATGCGCACCCGCGAAAAAGGAAGAGGTCAAGAAAACAGTGCAGGTCCGCGATTACGGCAGAACTCCAGACGGGCAGATGGCCCATCTCTACACGCTGAAGAACGCGAATGGCGTGACGGCGGACTTCACGGACTACGGCGGGATCGTGGTGTCGCTCATGGTGCCGGACCGCAGCGGCGCCATGGGCGACATCGTCCTGGGCTTCGATTCGCTCGACAGCTACACGGGCACGCATCCGTACTTCGGCGCGCTGGTCGGCCGGTACGGGAACCGGATCGCAAACGGCAAATTCACGCTGGACGGCAAGGAGTACAAGCTGGCGCAGAACAACGGGCCGAATGCGCTGCACGGCGGGCTGAAGGGCTTCGACAAGGCCGTCTGGGCGGCGACGCCGGCGGCGGACGGGTCGCAGAAACTGACGCTGAAGCTCGTGAGTCCCGATGGCGACGAAGGGTATCCCGGTGAGCTGACGGCGGAGGTGACGTACACCCTGACCGACCAGAACGAGTTGCGCATCGACTACAAGGCCACGACGACGAAGCCCACCGTGGTGAACCTGACCA
The DNA here is from genome assembly GCA_050789245.1 of Bryobacteraceae bacterium. Classification (GTDB taxonomy): domain Bacteria; phylum Acidobacteriota; class Terriglobia; order Bryobacterales; family Bryobacteraceae; genus PNKE01. The sequence continues at coordinate 5,286 of JBOZRR010000019.1, forward strand.
ACCACAGCTACTTCAACCTGGCGGGGCAGGGCAGCGGCGACATCCTGAACCACTCGATTCAGATCAACGCGCCGCGCTTCACGCCGGTGAATAAAACCCTGATTCCCACTGGCGAGCTGAAGGCGGTGGCGGGCACGCCGTTCGACTTCACATCGCCGCACAAGATCGGCGAGCGGATCGAAGCGAAGGACGAGCAGATCGCGTTCGGCGGCGGCTACGACCACAACTTCGCGCTGGACGGCACGGCGGGCGAGTTGCGCCTGGCGGCGCGCGTCACCGAGGAGACGAGCGGGCGCGTGATGGAAGTGCTGACCACAGAGCCGGGCGTGCAGTTCTACACGGGCAACTTCCTGGACGGGACGCTGAAGGGCAAGGGCGGCAAGGTCTACCAGCGGCGCGCGGGCTTCTGCCTGGAGACGCAGCACTTCCCGGATTCGCCGAACCAGAAGTCGTTCCCGTCGACGGTTTTGCAGCCGGGCGCCGAATATCGTTCCACCACCGTCTATCGCTTCACGCGATAATCGGTATCGATGGCTGAAACCTGCACTATCTGCGGCGGCAGCGGTTGGAAGATCATCGAGCGCGATGGACTTTCCGCCGCCGAGCGGTGCGTGTGTTTCTATTCGACGCGGGCCGAGAATGCGTGGGTGCACGCGGGCGTGCCGCCGAACTATGAGCGGTCAGCGTTCGAGAACTTCCGCGTGCCGCCGAAGACGGAGAACCCGATCGCGAACGAGACGATGGGCAAGGCCTATCTCGACGTGATGGGCTATGCGCGCGAATTTCCGGCGGTGCAGAAGCCGGGGCTGCTGCTGGTGGGCGATCCGGGGACGGGGAAGACGCACCTGGCGGTGGCGGCGCTGCGGCGGCTGATCGAGCGCGGCCACGACGGGGTCTTCTGGGATTATCAGAACCTGCTGGACCGCATCCGCGCGTCGTACGACCCGGCCTCCGGCGCGAGCGACCGGGAGGCGTACCAGGAGGCGCTGGAGGTGGAGATCCTGCTGCTGGACGACCTGGGGGCGCACCGCGTGACGGAGTGGGTGGAGGATACGGTGACGTCGATCATCACCTACCGCTGCAACCACCGGAAGCCGCTGATTGCGACGACGAACCTGCCGGACCCGGAGATGGGCTCGGCCGGCGCGGCGCAGGCGACGACGCTGACGGACCGGATCGGGATGCGGGCGCGATCGCGGCTGTTCGAGATGTGCCGGATCGTGCGCATGCCCAAGGTGCCGGACTACCGGATCGCGACGGCGCGCTGAGGAGGGCGCCAGGCGATGGCGAACAAGGACGATCAGGACTCGTCGGCTCAAATGGAAGCGGTGATGACGCAACCGCTGGCGGCGGTGGATGTGGCGGATCTGCGGCGGATGTACGGATTCATCCGCGAGGCTTCGACGGTGTCTGCACATCCGGGAGGGATTGGATTCGACGCGTCGGTGATTGCGGAGCAGTGCCCGCCGGGAGTGGATGCGATGGCGGTCTTCTGGCGAGCATCGCTGCTGGTCGGTCTGGTGCAGGGCAAGATGCTGGAGCGATGGCGGGACGCGCAAGGGCTGCAAGATGTCGTGCTGGAGACGATGGCGAGACATGGGCTGCCGCAGGGACTGTCGAACTTCGATCCAGAGGCGTTCCTGGCGGAGTTGGAGCGCGGCGCCTGATAGGGAGGCCAGAGCATGAACAAGATCACACCGTTTCTGTGGTTCAACGACAACGCCGAAGAAGCCGCTGAGTTTTATCTCTCGGTGTTTCCTGAAGCGAAGAAAGTGGCCGAACTGCGGTCGAGCGGCGTGGGGCCCTGGCCCGCTGGAAAGATCGCGACGATTACCATCGAGCTGATGGGGCAGCAAATGACGTTCCTCAACGGCGGCCCCGCGCAGACGCTGACGCCGGCTTTCTCATACTCCGTTTCGTGCAAGGATCAGGCCGAGATCGACCGATATTGGAACAAATTGCTGGAGGGTGGCAAGCCCATGGCGTGCGGCTGGCTGACAGACAAGTTCGGCTTGTGCTGGCAGATTGTGCCGGAGAAGATTGGTGAGTTGCTCAAGAATCCCAATGCGATGGCGGCCATGATGCAGATGGTGAAGTTCGATATTGCCACGCTGGAGGCAGCGGCGAGGAAATAACGGCGAATTTCAGGTGGGGCGCGGAACTCTCACGAACACGCGCAAACCTGAACGTGACGTTGGTGAGCTTCACCGAGTGGCTGGCCTACTGTCGAATGGCGGACCATTTGATGAGGATTCGGATGGAGACGGCTTGTCCCTGTTTGAACCAGCGCTATTTTACAACGCCTAATAGCGCATGATGCAACCTCACGCTCCCACCCTCCCGTTTGTGATCTGTGTCAGCACTCCACTCGTACTGGGGCAAGGTGGCAGAGGGTTTACACATGCCCTTTACTGGGATCTTCAATTTCTTGCGCCTCGCCTTGATAGCCGACTCCACCGACTCGAATGCATCCGATACCTTGTTGTCCATGACGTATCCGACCATGCCGCCACACGGCATTTCGGCAGCGTAGCGGCCGTCCACAAACCGTTGCATCCCGTCCTCGACATATTTGTCGGCGAGGTGACTGATGCCCGTTTTAGTCGGGACTCTCAAGCGTTTGCATTCGACTGTAAAGAAGACAGTTTGCCCATGGTGAACCGGAGGGTAGAACCGGAGGTCGTTTCTGCCCAGTTCGGTACCACAATCAGCATCAGTGATGGGCTCCTCCACTGTAATGAACCATGTCCGGCCCGCTGCTACGTAAGCCCGCTTAAGCGCGTCACGGAATAGCGCAGTGATTTTAGTCTCATGGCGCACTTCATGGTTCATCGAGAAAGCCTGCCAGGTTTCCACAATATGCAGCATTACTTCTCCGGAAAACCCGATTGGAAACAGTTCCCGACGCAGCAGGCTTGGCGAACCCGACGAGCTTAAGCGCGCCACCCGTCCTCCTCCATCATTCGAGTCAGGATGTCGTCGGCATCGTTGAGTGCAGCCGTGCGTGTCCAATGACGTCGGTTTATCGGCTTGAGAATGTGAACTCGGTCCGACTCATACATGACAAATCCACGAAGACGGCTAAACAACGAGCCGTTTGTCGCGGAGGACCTCCGGATACTCGCAAGCGTAGGATTCAACCAGTCGGCGGAAGCAGATTCTTCATATTGTCGTGGCTTATCAGAGATTCCAAACGTCATAATCACCAAGCCAAGCTTTTCGGCTATGCTGGCGGAGGGCCATAAATGACGCTTTGTCCTGCTCCAATTGCGAAACGTCTTGACAAGCGTTTCAGCGTAGGCGCTTCGATGGGTTCGGGTGGAAGGACGGACGGTGAGGAGCGTTTCCGAGTCCAATGATGCCGGCGTCGAGCTCGGCCGGAATATTTCGACCGTGTCGGCGATTAGTTGGCGCTCCCAATCGCAGATCTCGTAGTAGTCACACACGGACTCGTAGAGATCCGAGCGAGCTTCCGTAATAAGGGCTTCGCTGTTCAACAGGTGCTCTGGCGCCTGCAACTCACTATGCAGCTTCCGCAAGCGTTGCGCGCATGTGCGGATAATCTCTTCGCTCCGCTTCGGATCTGCTGTGTCCTCGGGCAAGGGAAAAGGAAATTCGAGGATCTCCTCCAGGCGTGCTATGTAGCGCTCAATACCTTGATTGGAGGTAGTATGAAACAGCAAATACTGAGCAAAGTGACTTGATAAGACTGCGGTAAGAAACAGCAATTCGTCCGCTTCGTCCACAGGAGCACAGATGGATTGAAAGTCGTCTCGAAACAATACATCGAAATTTGAAAACAGAAACTTCGTGCAGCCTTTATTTATCAGGAGTAAAGGATGCTTATAGAGCAGCGGGCTCCGATCCCGATGAAGCCCCTCCTCCCGGAACAGATCACCGATTGGTGCGCAGTTCGTTTCTAAAAGCACAAATTCTAGCACGTCCGTGTCCGCCGCGAGAAACAGATCCGTTGCGTTCCAGAACACTCCTTTTGGATCGGTCGTACTCCCCGTTGCTCGCTGAAATCCTTGCCCCTTGAACCACTGCCGCCTGCGGTTTGCAGGGACGGAGTCCGGGGCGTTGGGAGGGCGTTTCGCCAGCCGCTTCAACCTGGGCATGCCAGCCAAACGATCTATGAAGCGAACGTCGCGGGGTGTCCCCCAATGATGTTTCTTCCAGGCAGCCGCAGCATCTTTGCGTTTAGCAGCGGAGATGATGTCGGGTTCGGCAAGCTGCTTCTGATCTTCAGGCAAAACCGAAATCAGTGCCTGCCGGGGATCGAGCAATTCAACTTTGGGCGTGACGAACTCGAAATTCCCTGGCGCTTCGCCGTGGCCGCGAGGATGATACCTGCTGATGAAACAGGGGCAATCGGCTGTAGGGAAAAGTATAAACCTCCAGTCCGCCAAAAGCCAAACAGTTTCGAGCCGGTGGTGCTGCAACCACGTTGACTGAAAGTGATCTGTGTTGTTGCTGAGGAAGACGCGGGAAGGAAGTACCTGGCACACGCGTCCGCTCGAGACAAGATGCAAGCCAGCCTTCCACATGAACGCGCATGCCAATTCACGCGCGGGGAAATAGGTGGAACGCTCCACCCGCGCTCGGTTCATGACGTACGGATTGCTGTCTGGGGAAAATAACCACTGTTCAGCCGTCGGAGCATCCCTTCGGCTGACCCAGGGCGGATTGCCAACAACCAAATCGAACTCTTGTTCCGTCGGCAGAGCAAAGAAATCCAGCTCGCGCACGGTGATCAAATGCGGCGGTCTGGGACGAGGCTTCTCATGTTCCCAAAGAAGCCTCGGAAGCAACTTGGCTCGCTTGTCCCGCGCCAAAAACTCGCGCAGCTCACTAATTTCCTTCGGCTCCATCTGGTCGAGGAATGCCAGATACAGGCTAAAGCATGTCACCAGGCACGCCGTCGGGTGAATGTCGATCCCGCGAAGATTCTCCGAAAGCAGTCCCATCAGGGCCTCGTACCGGAGGCGAGTATCCGCCCTAGGATTCCGCCTTCGCCATTCCTCAGCCATGCGGATAAACAGAATGACGAGGAATACCCCAGAACCGCATGCCGGGTCGAGGCAGCGCTTGTCAAGTAATGTGCTCCAGCCTTCCGTCGCGATGTCCACCGCGAGCTCTGCCAGTCGCGGCGGCGTGTAATAAGCACCTTGGTTACGCTGCGCATGAGTAGCCAGGGCTCTGGATGAAGCAGCGGCCTTTTCGGCTGCTTCGGCCTCCGCCTCGGCTCCAAGAAAATCCTCGTAAATCGAGCTTATGAACTCTACGGGTATGAAGCCAAAATCGTACAGCTTGAACAGGGAAAGTTGCCCCGTTCGAAGATCTTCTCCGGATAGAAAACGTTGAAGATAGCGTACCTCCGAATCGCCGATCTGACGATCATTGAGCAAGTCACCGAAGAGCGAGCCGTTGAAATCCTTCTGGAGTGATTTGAAAAGTTGCGCGAGCGTCGTTGGTGCATCGACAGCGTTCCGAAGCAGTCCGAGCACGTCTTCCGCTTCTGGCAAGCCAGCCGTCTTCAGGTACGCCGGGCCGATGATATGGCGATCTAGGAGATAACAGGAAAACAGGAAGCGACCGATTAGGGCATGGGCCTCCTGATAACCTCTTCTTGATCGCTCCGGGCAGATTAGATTCCGAACCTCCCTGAGGTTCTCGAGTAGTGCCCGGTCTACGGCGGACTGCGCCTCGAAGTGCGACTTATGCTCCAGGTAGATTGCTCCGGTTTCGATGCGGTTGACCAAACGTCTCAAACGTAAAGCGAGTTCGGCGGTTTGCAGATTCTCGATGGACTCGTTCGGAAGCTGAGCATTGCTTCCGCTGGAATTGTCGTTGATGGGCTTAACCATCGTAGAAAACACTTTGATGTCGTTCCGCCCCTCGACGACAAACAGCGTCGTCGCCCCCAAATTCCACAACTGCCGCCGCACTGCTTCGACCTCGACGCGGGACAACGCTCTGGCGTCCTTGATGCAAACGGAGGGTCGGCCCTCTACGCAAAGCACGGCGTCAATTTTCAGATCGACGAAGAGCCGACGCAACGAATGTCCGTGGCCGCGAGACTCCGGAGCCTCGTCCCAGGCCGACGACGCCCGAAGCAGGCGCGCACCAACGGTCCCTTTCCAGCCATTGCTGCGTAACAGCGGTGATGGTTTGTGAGCCTTGGTAGTCGACGCAGGCATATAGGCCATTCCCCGCGGTCTACTGCGGCTTTCTCCGGGTCTTGCTGAGCTCGAATCCCTCTTTGAGAAGTTCGACCATCGTCAGGCCGTGGTTCACGGCGTAGCCCTTGAACTCCTTTCTGAACGCAGGCGTGATCTTGAAGTTGAGTGTTACCAGGGGGGTATCTCGTTTTTCCTTACTATCACTAGGGGGCTTCGCGACCGTTTGGGCCATTTGCCGTGCCGCTCCTTCCACAACAAAATCGAGCCGATTTGTTCTGGCTCCTTAGCCAGCGTACGACCGCCTCCAGCTTTCCGTCAAGACGGAATAACCGAAAGCCAGAAAGACCGAACCCGATGCCATGCAGTTCATGGTAGGCGAATAGAAGGCGACAGCGCAAGCCCGCGTGCTTGGCCATCGTCGGTCCTGTACAGAGGGGGCACTTTCTTGGGCCTTGCTGAGACGACCGCAAGCTGCCCGGATTGCAGACTGAGCTGTTTCTTGAGCCAGAGCCGAAGTCGTCAATGTGACCAAGAGGGCATAACAACCATTGGAGAATGGGACGGAGTCCGCACAATGTCCAAACTGATCTACTTTACGCCGGCGTCGCTGGATGGCTACATCGCGGATGACACTGGCAACCTCGATTGGTCGGTGCCGGACGAGGAGGTCTTTGGTTTCATCAACGACCTGATGCGCCCTATCGGCCTGTACCTCTATGGGCGCAAGATGTACCAGACGATGGCGGTCTGGGAGACGCCAGAGGTCATTCCTGGGGCGACGCCGGCCATGCTGGATTTCGCGCCGATCTGGCAGGCGGCGGACAAGATCGTCTATTCCAGAACGCTGGAGACTGTGGCCGCGCGGAGGACGCGTCTCGAGCGGGAGTTCGACCCGCAGGCGGTTCGCGACCTGAAGGCTCAATTGCCCTACGACGTTTCGGTGGATGGTCCGAACCTTGCCGCGCAGGCGATCCGGGCGGGGCTCGTCGATGAGTATCAACTGCTGGTTGCGCCTGTTCTGCTGGGCGGCGGCACTCGGGTCCTGCCGGGCGACGTATGCGTGAAGCTGGAGCTCCTGGACGAGCGCCGTTTCTCGAATGGGATGGTCTGGCTTCGGTATCAGACGCGGGCCTGATGAATAGCGCGCGCCGGTTGCCAACCGGCGGCAGGATGCCATCCTGCCCCACACATGACCATCCGTAGGATAATTGCGTCTATCTCATTTTTCGAGGTGCGGATGCGATTCAAATTGTGTGCATTGCCGGCAGTGCTGCTGGCGGGTCTGCTGGTGGCGCAGACCGCGCCGATGGCGGACGAGGAGATCTGGCGCGGGTTCGAACAATGGGTGGCGGCGCTGAAGCCTTTGCCGCCCGGCGAGAGTGTCCTGATGCGGCTGAAGTACATCGAGTCGCTGGAGCAACAGGGCGTTGCGAAGGACGAGGCGGTGCGGCGGTTTGAGCGAATCCTCGCGTACCGGCGCGGGTCGGTGGAGCGGGAGCGGACGTACTGGGATGGATCGTTCAAGCTGGGCGGAGGACCGTCGAGCCCGCTGCGGCTGTTGCAGGAGTCGATTGCGGGCGTGAAGCCGGGCAAGGCGCTGGACTCGGCGATGGGGCGCGGGCGGAATGCGATCTACCTGGCGTCGACCGGCTGGGACGTGACGGGGTACGACATGTCGACGGAGGCGCTGCGGGCGGCACAGGAGAGCGCGAAGGCGGCCGGTGTGAAGTTGACGACGGTCGAAGCCAAGCACGAGTCGTTCGAGTTCGGCGAGAACCAGTGGGATCTGGTGGTCTGCTCGTACAACTACATGGGACCGCTGGAGCCGCAGTGGCCCGGCGTCTTCCGTCGTGCGCTGCGCAAGGGAGGGCTGTTGGTGTTTCAGACGTCGGTCGGTCCGGATGTGAAGTTGGAGGGCGTGAGCGAGAACTGGAAGCAGTTCAAGGTAGTGAAGCTGGAAGTGCTGGAGGCGGGGGCGATCATGGACGATTGGGCACCTTCGCGCACCAACCGCACGGTGCGGTTGGTGGCGCAAAAGGAGTAGCGGGCGGGATTACTTCTTGTCGACGGGCGCGTCGGCGCTGGGGCCGTAGATGCCGGGGACCTTGGCGCCCATGGGGCGGAGGTAGGCGGAGAGCTGGCCGCGGTGATGGACCTCGTGCTTCACCATGAGGGTGAGGTAGACGAAGGCCGGGAGCTGCATCATGCCGTAGAAGTCGACGGTTTTCGAGAGCGATTCGGCGTCGAGTGCCTTGGCGGATTCGAGGATCGGAGGGACCGTGGAGTCGTACCAGGCGAGAACGTCTTTGGCGGTCTTGATGGATTCGGGGCGGTTGCTTTCGCCGGCTTTGAACTCGCCGTGGATGACGCCGTTGAGGAAGAAGGCTTCGGCGCCGGCGATGTGCCAGGCGAGGTCGATGGCGGTCATGCTGCGAGCGTCAGGGGTGTAGCTTTCGTGGCCTTCGGGGATGGCGGCGATGACGTTGCGGGTGGTCACGCGTTCGCGGTCGAAGTCAGCCAGCGTATAACCGGCGATGAGTTTGGCTTCCTGTGGGTTCATGTGCATTCCTGTCTGTCCTCTGAGGCTGCCGGTCGCACTGGCAGCTAGAACCCATTGTAGGGCCGGGGTGGGTATGCTGGCGGATATGCGCGCGTTTGAAGTCAGCGTGAATGGGAAGCGGATGTGTGTGGCGGGGATCGCCGGGGACGACGGCGTTTTGACGGTGCTGGTGGACAGCGTGATGGGGCGGGGGCGCGATGCGCTGGAGGTTTCCGTCGGAGGATTGGCGAGTGCGACCGGCGAGACGCTGAAGTGGGGGGAGAAGGGCCTGCGCGTTGGGGATGAGGTCGTGGTGCGGGTGGTGGAGGCGACGCGCGTGACGCGTCCGCGCGAGAGGGTGCGGGAGGATGCCGCAAAACGGGAGGCGGAGCAGAAGCGGTATGTCCTCAGGATGGCGAAGAAGTTCGGTTGGCGGATTGTTCAGGGGCGGGGGAAAGCCGGCTGAGCGTCCTGCTCCGCCGCGAGAACTTTGCGTTTGCGTTCCACGCCCCAGCGGTAGCCGCTGAGGGCGCCGTCTTCGCGGATGACGCGGTGGCAGGGGATGAGGAGCGCGGCTTTGTTGGAGGCGCAGGCTCGGGCGACGGCGCGGGCGGCGGCGGGCGAGCCGATCTCGCGGGCGAGCTGGGAATAGCTGCGGGTTTCGCCTCGGGGGATGGCGCGGAGGGCACGCCAGACTTTCATCTGGAATTCGGTGGCCCGGATGTCGAGAGGGAGAGCGCGGGACTTGGGGCTGGAGCCGAGAGATTGGGCGATGTCTTCGGCCCAGGCGCCGAGCGAGTCCTGGTCGCGGGTGAGATCGGCCGCGTGGAATTCCTCGTGGAGGGCCGCGATGAGTTCGCGGTCGGATGCGCCGAGGGTGACGGAACAGATGCCGCGATCGGTGGCGGCGACGAGAAGGCGTCCGAGCGAGCAGTGGACGGCGGCGTAGCGGATGGCGAGTCCGGCGCCGCCTTTGCCGTACTGGGCGGGCGTCATGCCGAGCCATTCGGAGGCGTTCTCATACACGCGGCTGGGCGAACTGTAGCCGGCGTCGTAGAGGGCGGTGGTGACGTCGGCTCCCTTGCGGAGCGATTGACGGAACTGCTGGCGGCGCGCGGCGGTTCGAGAATCGCGGGAGGGCGCGATGCGCGGCGGCGTGGTGGGCTTGCAGCGAAGGCAGGGGCGAAAGCCGGCGGCCTCGGCTTCGACGGGCGTGGAGAAGAGCACGACGTTTTCGGGCTTGGGCCGGCGGGAGGGGCACGAGGGGCGGCAGTAGATGCCGGTGGTTTTGACGGCGAAGACGAAGCGGCCGTCGAAGGCGGCGTCGCGGCGTTCGATGGCGCGTGTGAACTCAGCGGGCATCATGCAGAGACAGGATAAGGCCGTTGGGGCAGGGCGCGCTATCCGGTTTCGGCGGTCAAATCCGGAAAGTCACCAACGGACGATGAAGAAGAGGGCGGGCCGGGCGCGGACGCCGAGCAGGACGGCCATGCGGGCGGCGTGCTCCGTGCTGACCATCTCGGGGACGATGCGGACCATGTCCTCGTCGTGCCAATCGCCGTAGCCGCCGAGGTCGCGGCCAGCGATCTGCGGGTGTGACTGGAAGGTGGAGAAGGCCGCGCCGAGGAGTTGCTGTTCTTCCAGGGCGGAACTGGCGCGGGCGAAGACGGCGTAACGCGCTTCGAGGTGGATGCCGGTATTGTCCACTTCCTTGCGGACGGCGACCTGGCGGTCGACGGAGGGCTGGAGAGCGTAGAGCACCAGTGCCACGCCGGAGGTGGTTCCGGGCATCCAGGAGGCGAACTCCTCGCCGCGGAGGACCATGACTTCAGGGCCTTGGAGAGCCTGTTCCAGCAGGCGGCGGAGGCCCTCGCTGACGGCCGCGATGGAGTTCGCATCGGGCATCGCCTACACTCTAGCAGGAGCCGGAGCGGGGAAAAATGGGTGGTAATGCACGCGGAATATCTTGCCGAATAGGGCGCTGAACTCCGGAAACAACTTCTTTTGTTTACGTGGATCACGCCGCAAGTCGCTGATCTCTCGTTGTGGCGAGGAATGGCACGGTCCGTGCAGGTATTGGCACAAAACCGACATGGCCGGCGTATGCACCGCCGGCGGCGCCTGGTGCGGTGTTTTCCGTGCCGGGCGCCGGGTATGCCGGCAACTTCACGGTATGGAGCACAACCATGAGAGCAGTGACGATGACCTTAGTTCTGGCCGCTTCCCTCGGGATGGCCAGTCACATCATGAACACGCCAGCCGTCGCGGCGCAGCAGGAATCGCAGGCGGGAGAGGGCAAGACAACGGAACTGAGCGGAAAGGTAGAGTCTGTCAATGTCCAGACCAAGACGATCAAGCTCGAAGGCGTGACCGAGGTGATCGTCGTCACCGACAGCACGCGTTTCAGCGGCGGGATCACCTTTGAAACGCTGAAGTCCGGGATGTCGGTCAAGATCAACGGAAAGGTGGTTGCCTCGGGTCGGGTGGAGGCTAGCGAAGTCGCGGCAGTGTAGCGCGCCCGGGGTTGCCGGGCGCGTGAACGCAGTTATTGAAGCGGTGTCGCGCCCGGGGGGAGCTTGATCTTCGGGGCGGGGAAGGGATACGTGTCGGGCGTCACCTTCACGTCGGTGGTGAACTTCCAGTTCGAGCCGCCGGGGGTGGGAAATGTGAGCTCGACGAAGTACGCGGTGTAGCCCTTCTCCGTGGCCGGAGCTTTCGCGACATAGACTCCGGGTTTTGTTTCGGCGAGATCGGTGCTCGTGTAGGCGGGGCCGATCTTCTCCAGGCGGAAATCGCGCGCCTCGGGGTTATTGGCCTGCCAGAGCTTCACGGCGGAGGGCTTGGACTTCGTATTGACGGTAATGGCGCCGTCCTTTGCGATGGTCCAGTCGAACTCCGGACGCTTCCAGTTCTCGAGAATCGACTGGTAGTAGACGGCCAGGCTCTCGCCGGCGTCGGAGCGGCGCGTGACGCCGTGATCGGTGTTCGGCACGTAGCGCAGGTATTTTTCGCCCTTCAGTTCCTTGAAGTAGAACTGCGAGGAATCGGGCAGGAAGAACTGATCGCCGGAGGAGTTGACGATGTACTTGGGCAGTGTGAGGCGGCCCCGATACGAGTAGGGCTCCACCAGTTCCATGAGCTTCCTGTACTGGACGCTGCCCTGCCACTCCATGATGCCGTGCTCGACGTAGTCGCCGACGGCGGGCGCCCAGAAGCCGTAGGCGCGCCAGTGGTGCGTGAAGGACGCCTCCATGTTCAGAAGGTCGATGACGACAGGCATGATGGCGATAACGCGCTTGTCGACGATGCCGGTGGTCCAGGTGGTCCAGCCGCGCTTGGAGCCGCCAGTGACGACATAGTTCGTCACCTTAACGCCGCCGCCCTGCTCGGAGGCCATGAAGGCGGTGACGGCATCCATGGCGCGGACCGCGGCCTTGGTCATGGGGAAGCGCGCAAGCCACTTGTCCTCCCCGCCTTCGAGGTACTTCTTCCAACCGAACGCGATGATGGCGTCCTCCGTGCGCTTACGCGACTCGCCGAAGAACGAGAGCGGCTGATTGGGGATCTGGCGCAGTTCGACGGTGACAGATTTCGTCTTCACGGCGATGCCGGCGGTGAACGGGTCCACCTTGTCGGGGACTTTGTTGTTGTTGCTGCCGCCGCCGATCATCAGCAGCGCGGTGGAGTGCTTCACCTCAGTGGGCTTCACGATGACGACGTGGTGGCGCCATTCAGGGCGATCGACTTCCGCCTCGGTGAGATAGCGCTGGGAGGTCATGTCGAGGACGTAAGCGGTAAAGCCGTCGCCGGGGATGGTGGAGACGAGTTTCCACTGGAAGGCGGGATCGGGCGCGTGCACATAGCGGTCGAGCGCGGTGGGTTGCTCGCCCTGGGCCGCCAGCGGATGGCCGGTGAAGCAGAGGGCGCCGGCGAAGAGCAGAAGTGAAGCGAATCTTTTCATAGCGATAGGCGTTTGCCATGATATCAGGGCAGTCAAGGGCGCTCGCTATACTGGAAGCGCATGACTACCAGTTTGCCCTCATCCACCATGCCGGCCCTTGTGAAAGACACGGCGTCGCGCGGCATGATCCTGAAAGATGTCCCGGTCCCGCAGATCGGAAAGAACGATGTACTGATTCGGGTTTTGAAGACCGGGATTTGCGGGACGGATGTGCATATCTTCCAATGGGACGAATGGGCTAGCCGCCGGGTGCACCCTCCGCTGGTTGTCGGGCACGAGTTCATGGGCATGGTGGAGCGCGTGGGCGAGGCGGTTGACGAGTTCAAGCCGGGCGATCTGGTCTCGGGAGAAGGGCACATCGGCTGCGGACAATGCTTCTTCTGCCGCACGGGGCAGGGGCATATCTGCCGCACGATGAAGATCATCGGCGTGGATCGCGACGGCTGCTTCGCGCGGTACATCTCGATGCCTCAAGTGAACGTCTGGCGGCTGAAGCCGGGCATTCCGCACGAAGTGGCGGCGATCTTCGATCCCTACGGCAACGCGATGCATACGGTGATGGCGCAGCCGGTGAACGGGCGCACGGTGGCGGTGATCGGCGCGGGCGCCATCGGGCTGATGGCATGCAACATCGCGCAGGCCGCAGGCGCGCTGCAGGTGTTGGTGGTGGAGCCGCAGGAGCCCAAGCGCGCGCTGGCCGAAAAGTGCGGCGTGAAGTTCACCTACGATCCACGCTCCGAGGGCTGGCAGAAGAGCTTCCTGGAGCGCACGCCGGACGGCATCGGCGCAGACGTGGTGCTGGAAATGTCGGGCTCGGCCGCGGGCATCCACACGGCATTTAAGATGGTGCGGCCGGGCGGCGACGTGGCGCTGCTGGGCATCCCGCCGACGGAAGTGGGCATCAACCTCGCCGAGGAGATCATCTTCAAGGCCGTCACGGTGCGCGGCATCAACGGGCGCCTGATGTTCCAGACGTGGTACCAGTGCGAGCGCTTCCTGCTGGACCACAAGCTGGACCTGCGTCCGCTCATCACCCATCAGGTGGGCTACAAGGACTACCTGGAGGCCTTCGACCTGCTCGAAAAGGGCCAGGCCGTGAAGATCGTGATGAGCTGGGAGTAGGGCGATGCCGAATCCGCTGTCGTATTTGACCGAATCACTGAACGAGCTGAAGGCCGCGGGCTCGTATTTCAAGCTGCGCGAACTGGAGAGCGCGTGCGAGCCGGTCAGCAAGGTGGATGGGCGCGAGGTGATCAACCTGGCGTCGAACAACTACCTGGGGCTGGCGAATCATCCGAAGTTGAAAGAGGCGGCGCTGGAGGCGGTGCGGAAGTTCGGCACGGGCTCCGGCGCGGTGCGCACCATCACCGGCACCATGGCGATGCACATGGAGCTGGAGCGCAAGATCGCGAAGTTCAAGCACACTGAGGCGTGCGTCGTCTTCCAGAGCGGCTTCACGGCGAATGCAGGGACCGTCAGCAGCGTACTGACGCCGGACGACCACATCATCTCCGACGAATTGAACCATGCGTCGATCATCGACGGCTGCCGGCTGTCCCGCGCGAAGATTCACGTCTTCCGCCACAAGGACGTGGCGCACGCCGAGGAGAGGCTCGCGGCGTTGAAGGACGTCAGCGCGCGCAAGCTGCTGATTACCGACGGAGTCTTCTCAATGGACGGCGACATCGGTCCGCTGGACAAGCTGGCGGAGCTCGGCGAGAAGTATGGCGCGATTGTGATGGTGGACGACGCCCACGCCTCAGGCGTCCTGGGGCGCAACGGGCGCGGCACCGTCGATCACTTCGGATTGCACGGCCGGGTACACATCCAGGTGGGCACGCTCTCGAAGGCGATCGGCGCGTTGGGCGGTTATGTCTGCGGCTCGCATGATCTGATCGAGTACCTGTACCACCGTGCGCGGCCGTTCCTGTTCTCGACGTCGCATCCACCGGCCGTGACGGCGGCGTGCCTGGCGGCCTTCGATTTACTGGAGGCGGAGCCGGAGCGTGTTCAGTTGTTGTGGGATAACACGGACTACTACAAAGCGGCTTTGCGGGATGCGGGCTTCGACACGGGAATGAGCGAGACGCCGATTGTGCCGGTGATCGTCGGGGAAGCGAAGACGGCGATGGAGTTTTCGGCGGCGCTCTTTGAGGAGGGGTTGTGGGCGACGGGCATCGGATTCCCGACGGTCCCGAAGGGCAGGGCACGCATCAGGACGATTGTGACCTCCGCGCACACGCGCGAGCATCTCGACCGTGCGGTGGAGATCCTCAAACGCGTGGCAGCGCGGATGGGCATCCTCAGTCCTATGTAGGATTGCCTAAAAAGCGAAAAGCACGATCTCCCTTAATGGGAGGTCGTGCCCCAGCCTTCCTCGGGATCTAGACCGAGGTCCCTCGGATCGATTGCTTCGATGGGAGGGCCGCCCTCGGACTTCTCGAGTTTACGCTGTTGCTTCCGCTCCAGCTTTTCCTGTTGTTTTTCCTTGCGGGCGTTTTCTTTTTGCCGCTTCTGGAAACTGGTTGCACCTCGTCCGGCCATGACCAGGTCCTCCTTTCCAATTGTCGAAGATCGGGAGGCGCCGGGGGAAGCCCGGCGCCCGGAAAAAGTAGTAGACGACTACCAGCGCGGGCCGCGGCTGCGGCCACCGCCGCCGCCACCACGGTTGCCGTACCCGCCGCCGCCGCCACGGTTGCCGCCGAAGCCGCCGCCGGTGCGCTCGGGGCGCGGGCGGGCTTCATTGACGTTCATGGCGCGGCCGTTGAGTTCGGCGCCGTTCAGCTGGTTGATGGCCGTTTCGGCCTCGGACTTGTTCGTCATTTCGACGAAGCCAAAGCCGCGGGACATGCCAGTGTCACGGTCGGTCACGATGCTGACGCGCTCCACTGAGCCGTAGTTGGAAAATGCAGCCTGCAGGTCGTCCTGCGTGGTCTGGAAGCTAAGGTTGCCGACAAAGATGTTCGTCATCGGTAGGTCCTTTCAAATGGGAAATTGTCTCTGTCGGACTGCACGGGGAAGCCGGTACCTGAGTTGGATGCGGAACCTTGCTGCCAGAAGGCGCTCGTAGGTAGGACGATTGCGGGCAAAGACACTCTCAGATTAACACATTTTCTGAAACGTGCACGGGGCGGGGTGTGCCGTATACTAATCCAATCCCATTTTCAGATTGAGGAGGCCATCCATGCTGAGAACGGCATCGGCCCATTGGAAAGGCGACTTGAAGTCCGGCGGCGGGCATGTGTCCACCCAGACCGGGGTTCTGCGCGAGACACCCTATTCCTTCTCTTCGCGGTTCGAGAACGGCTCCGGGACGAATCCAGAAGAGTTGCTGGCGGCTGCGCACGCCGGCTGCTTCACCATGGCCCTTTCGCTCCAACTGGCCACCGCGGGCTTTCCCGCCGCCGCGCTGGACACGAAGTGCGTCATCAGCCTGGACAAGCGGGACGACGGCTTCGCCATCACGAAAAGCGCTCTGACGCTGACCGCGAAGGTGCCCGGAATCTCGCGCGAGGAGTTCGAGAAAGCGGCGATGGGGGCGAAAGCGGGCTGCCCGGTGTCCAAGCTGTTCAACACCGAGATCACGTTGAGCTGGACGCTGGAATAGACGGCGAATGCCCATCATTCTCGCGCTGTTGCTGCTGGCCGTCCCTATCGTCATCGAGACCGGCATGGGGCGGATTGAAGCGGAATTGGATGACCAGCGAGCCCCGGCGACCGTCGCGAACTTCCTGAAGTACGTGGACTCCGGCCGTTACAGTGGCGGCCGGTTTCACCGCACTGTCACGACGAAGCCCGACAATCAGCCGCAAAACGCTGTGAAGATCGACGTCATCCAGGCCAGCGTGAACCCGGCCGTTTCGTCGAAGGACTTTGCGCCAATTGCTCTGGAGCGGACGTCGAAGACCGGGCTGAAACACATTGACGGCGCGCTTTCCTTGGCACGGTCCGGCCCGGATTCGGCCACCAGCGATTTCTTCATCTGCGCGGGCGATCAGCCGGAACTCGACTTCGGCGGCAAGCGCAATCCCGACGGCCAGGGCTTCGCCGTCTTCGGCAGGGTAACGCAGGGAATGGACGTCGTCCGTCGCATCCAGTCGGCCCCGGCGAAAGGCCAGAGCCTGGCGCCGCCTGTTGAGATCATCTCGATCCGCCGCAAACGCACCGTGAGCGATGCCGAGGTGATGAAGGTCCACCGTTCCGCGCTACTGATCGACGGGCACAACGATGTCACGTCGGAGACCGTGAAGGGCCTGGATCTCCGGCAACCGGGCAAGGGGACGCACACCGACATCGAACGGCTGAAGCGGGGCGGCGTGGGGGCGCAATTCTTCGCGGCTTATGTGTCGGCGCAGTTCATGAAGGACAACCAGAGCGCCCACCGCGCGCTGCAGATGATCGACACCATCCGGCACGACATCGTGGACCGGTCGCCTGATGCCTTCGACTTCGTGACGACGTCGAAAGGCATTCGAGACGCGCGGAAGCGCAAGCGCATCGCCGCACTGATCGGCATTGAGGGCGGCCACGCGATTGAAGACGATCCGCGGCTGTTGCGGCAGTTCTACAACCTCGGCGTGCGGTACATGACGCTGACCCACACGGCGGATCTCAGTTGGGCGGGTTCGTCCGGCAGCAAGGAGAACCGCGGGCTGAACGATCTCGGCCGCGAAGTGGTGTCGGAGATGAACAGGCTCGGGATGCTGATCGACATTTCGCATGTCTCCGACAAGACCTTCGAAGACGTGATGGCGGCAAGCCGCGCGCCGGTCTTCGCATCGCACTCGTCGTGCCGCGCGTTGAATCCCGAGCCACGCAACATGACCGACGACATGCTGAAGGCCGTCGCGAAGAAGGGCGGCGTGGTGATGATCAACTTCTACTGCTACTTCCTGAAGCCCAAGGAGCAGGGAAGGGCGACGATTGGCGACGTGGTGGCGCACATCAATCACGTGCGCGATGTGGCGGGGATTGACGCGATCGGCTTGGGCTCGGACTTCGATGGCATCGACTGCGCGCCCGAGGGTTTGGAGGACGTCGCGCAGTTCCCCAACCTGACACGCAAGCTGCTTGAGGAAGGATACGGCGCAGCCGAGATCCGCAAGATCTACGGAGGCAACTTCCTGCGCTTTATGGAAGCCGTCGAAAAGGCTAGCGCGGGTAAGCGCCCGTAAGCTGGCGGAAACCTCTGTGCAGCGTGTGCACCAGTCCTGATCCTTTCAGGAACATGAACGGGCACTCGCCCGCGACGACGCGAATGCCGTACTGGTCGCAGGCCTCCACCGCTTCCGGTGTGACAGCGCCTGCGGTGACCGCCTTATAGAGCCACACGTGCTTGACGCCCGCGCGGTGGCACTGCTCGACGATCTCACGGCTCTCCTTGCCCGGCGTCATGACGAGGACGCCCTCTGGCGCCGGCGAGATCTGCTCAACGGTAGCGGCGGCCGGGATCCCTTCGATCTCATTCGTAGCGGGGTGAACGGGGATCATGTCGTAGCCATGCTTCCGAAACTCTCGAAAGAGCGCACGGCTGAAGTCATCTTTGTTGCGCGAGACGCCGACAAACGCGATGCGGCGGCAGGCGAGGAATTCGTCCACGATGGCCTTGGAAGTTCCGGACATGTGTGTCTGATTGCCTCGCTGGTATTCTGACATGAAAATGCCCACACGACGAGCGTTCTTATCTGCTCCCGCCGCGCTGGCAGTTCCAGCGGCGAAGGCGAACGTGAAAGGCCTCACCCGGCACGACCTGCCCACGCCGGCGCTGATCGTGGAATTGGACGCGCTCGAGTCGAATCTCGAGAAGATGTCGCGTCACCTGAAGTCCAAGGGTCGAGCGTTCCGGCCGCACGGCAAGACGCACAAGTCCGCCGACATCGCGAAGCTCTGCATGAAGTACGGAGCGTTGGGCGCATGCGCGGCGAAGATCAGCGAAGCGGAGGCGCTGATCGACAGCGGCGTCACCGGACTGTTGGTTACATCCGCCGTGATCGGCGCGCCGAAGATCCGCCAGGCCGTGGCGCTGGCGAAGAAGCGGCCAGAGACCATCTTCTGCGTCGATCAGGCACAGAATGTTTCCGACCTCGACGCCGCGGCGAGCGCGGCGGGAGTGAAGCTGAACCTGGCAATCGATCTGTGGGTGGGACGCCGCACGGGCATTCTTCCGGGAGAACCGGCGCTGGAACTTGCAAGGCACATCGCGAAGCAGAAGAACGCGCGATTGCAGGGGCTGCAAGCGTATGCGGGGCATTCATCGCACACCAAAGGCTTCGAAAGCCGCGTGAATTCGTCGCGTGAGGCGATGGGCGCGGCCGTCGAAACACGCCGCATGATTGAGCGTGACGGCATCCAGTGCAACTGGCTGAGCGGAGGATCGACGGGGACCTGGAACATCGATCCCGAGATCGACGGCATCACGGAGCATCAGCCCGGCAGCTTCCTGTTCATGGACATCGACTACCGGCGCATCGGCGGCCAGAGCGGCGGCGAGTTCGAGGACTTCAAGCAATCGCTGTTCGTGATTGCGACAGTCATCAGCCAGGCGAAACCGGAGATGGCCGTGGTGGACGGGGGCATCAAGGCGTTCGCGACGGACCGCGGCTATGGTCCCGAACTGCGCGGCCAACCCAGCGTGAAGTACGCCTTCGGCGGTGATGAGCACGGCACTCTGACGCTGAACGGATTCAGTGCGAAGGTAGGGGACAGGCTGGAGTTCGTCGTGCCGCACTGCGATCCGACGGTGAACCTCTACGACCGGATCTACGCGGTGCGCGGCGAGAAAGTGGAAGCCGATTTTCCGGTGACGGCTCGCGGGAAAAGCCAATAGAAACGCGGCGAGGCCTCGGCCTCGCCGCACTCGCTGATCAGAAACCAAGGCTCAACAGAATCTGCGCCTGATGCTTCTTGGGGGCCAGCGCGTTGGTGATGGCCTCCGCGTTGTACCAGACCCAGCGGCCTTCGGCTGCGAGCTTGGCCCAGCCCAACCGGAATTCCAGTCCGCCGCCGGCAGTCATGCCTGCGTTCACAAATCCGTCCTGCTTGATTGTGCTATCGAGGTTTGGCGTACAGAGATCGCCCGTGCATGAGGTCTTGATCGTCTGCTCTCCCAGCCAACGGAAAGTAGGCCCCGCTACGAGGAATGGACGGATCCCTCCTGAGCCGAAGCGGTACTTGCCCATGATTGGAAACTCCCACGAACGCGCGTCGAATCTCGCGCTTGTCACCAGGCCGCCGACATTGTCCAATGTCAGCGCGCCGAAATTGCGGTACAGTGCGTTTCCTTCGATGGCGAAACCCTTGGGCAGCCGTAGTTCTAGATACGGTCCAACCGTGAAGTGCCCCGATTCATCGCCGACCGTCTCGCGCACTCCTGTCGTCTCGAGCCACTTTGTTGGAGTGGCACCGACCTTGACCCCCGCGCCGACAACCTGTGCTGCAGCCAGCGAACTGAAACCCAGTAAAAGTAGGAAAGACTGGAACATTTTCATGTCTATTCGGACGTGACCGGGCCGTCGCGCAGATGCAATCGAAACTGTAAACTCAATCGCAATGGCACCCATCGCGTTGATTCTCATGGCCGCGCTGATGCAGCAGGCCCACGTCAACCTCGATCACAATCCGCAAGGGAACACGGAAAAACTGACCCCTTTCGGCGCGAATGTGATTTCGCCGGAGGTTCACCCGGACCGGACCGTCACGTTCCGGCTGAAGGCGCCGCAGGCTCGCGAGGTCGCATTGACGGGCGCGCCGATGCTGCTGGCTCTCGGCGCGGGCAACACTCCGGTGCCGTTCACGAAGGGAGACGATGGCACGTGGACGCTCACCGCCGGGCCGGTTGCGCCGAATATTTACGTCTACAAACTCATCATCGACGGCGTGACGGTGGCCGACCCGAACAACACGGTGGCGGGCGTTGCCGATCAGCCGCCGTACAGTCTGCTGGTGGTGCCCGGCGCGGGGCCGTCGTACTACGACGCGCAGAACGTGCCGCACGGCGCCGTCACACGGCACGTCTACCGCTCGACGGTGACGAATGGCGAGCGCGAACTCTACGTCTACACGCCGCCCGGCTATGACCGCCGCAAGAAGTACCCCGTGCTGTATCTGATCGGAGGCAGCGGCGAACTGGCGTCGAACTGGGCGCTGGAAGGCCGCGCGAACTTCATCATGGACAACCTGCTGGCCGACCGCAAAGCGATTCCGATGCTGATCGCGATGCCCAACAACCAGATGATCCACCGCTCGCACCCGAAGCACGTCGAGCTGACGTTCGACCTCTTCGAACAAGAACTGCGCAAGCACATCATTCCGGTCGTCGAGCAGAACTACGGCGCTCGCCCTGACCGCCGGAGCAGGGCTCTTGCCGGCCTCTCGATGGGAGGACGCCATACGCAGATCACCGGCTTCCGCTGCCTGGATCTCTTCGCTTCCTTCGGCGTGTTGAGCGCCGGTGACGTGGACACGGAGAAGACCAGCGCCGCGTTGCTGAACGACCCGAAGGCGAACGACAAGATCGACTACCTCTTCGTCGGGCTCGGCACGCATGAATCGGGCCAGATGAAGGCTCGCAGCGAGGGCCTTCGCGACGCGCTCCTCAAGCACAATATCCGGCACGAGTATTACGTCGGCGGCGAAGGCGGCCACGACTGGGGCACGTGGCGTCACCTGCTGTGGGCGAAGTTCCTGCCGGGCCTATGGCGCGGCCGGTAGTACGGATCAGTTCGCGCTGAAGACTTCCTCGCCGTCGAGCCACACCTGCCGCACATGGATTGATTTCGTTGCGGCGTCGAAGTCAAATGCGACGACGTCGGCGCGCTCGCCCGGCTCCAGGCCGCGTTGCCGTCCGCTGACACGCCCGGCCCGCGCGGGGTTGCGTGTCGCCATTGTCAACGCTTCGGCAAGCGACACGCCGCAGAGCCTCATCAACACTTCGATGCCGTGGTCCATGCGTAGCGCGGAGCCGGCCAGGCGGTCCGCCGTGCGCAGCGTGACCTTGCCTTGAGGATGCAGCGTCACCGGTACTTCGCCGAGCATGTAGTCGCCAGGCGCGCAGCCGGCGGGCATCACGGCATCGGTGATCAGCACGGAACGCTCGATGCCCTTGGCCCGCAGCGCGACCTTCAGGAAGCTGCCGTCGAGATGAATGCCGTCGCCAATGAAGCTGGCGTTCAGACGGTCCTCCGCAAGCTGGTGCCAGATGTAGTTCGGATGCCGCTGCATCGAGAAGTGCGCGCCGTTGCCCAGGTGCGTGGACATGGTGGCGCCCGCCGAGATCGCCGCCTCGATCTGCTCCTTCGTTGCGTCGAGATGGCCGATGGACGCCACCACACCTTGACCGGTGATGAATTCGATATACGCCGGCGCCTCGGGCCAGTGCGGCGACAAAGTGACAATGCGGATGTTGCCTTCTGCCGCATCCTGCCAGCGCTTGAACTCCTCGATGTCCGGAGGCCGCACCGCGGAGAGCGGATGTGCGCCGCGCGGACCGTCGGCCGGATGGATGTGCGGCCCCTCGATGTGGAAGCCCTCCAGCGCTCGGCCGTAGCGCAATTCACGACGCGCCGCGGCCAGCGTCTTGATCGCGCCCAACATCGTGTCCGGGCCGCCGGTGATGACGGTGGGGAAGATGCGCGTGACGCCCGTCGAGAACTGCACGCGGATCGAGCGGTCGATCTCCTCGAGCGACGCGCCCGGCGCGCAGTAGTCCACGCCGGCGTACCCGTTCACCTGGAGGTCGATGAAGCCCGGCGCCAGCAGCATATCCGACGGTCCAGGATTGATCAGCTCTTCCACCGACTGGAGCGCTCCGCCTTCCGACTGGATGCGGATGTGCGCGCCCGTAAACGCGTTCCGACCGAAACAAATCATGGCTCTTTAGTTTTATCCACAACTTCCTCACAGGCGCAAGGCCGGAACTGCTTCAAAACACAAAGGGATAATTCTGTTGAAAAGGGGGCTGCGAGCGCGGAAGCGTGCTTGGAGAAGGGGCGGGGAAGAGGGTATGTTGGTTGCAGACCGGGCCGCCGGCGCGCTCCAGATTGTGAATCTCGGGGGAGGTGAACAAATTGGGAGCGTGTCGGCGGCCCGGGTTGTTTTTGGGCTAAGGCTTACGCTGCCGGGACCGCCTCAGGGATCGGCGTCAGCCAGCCGTGCTTGTCTTCAGACTTTCCCTCAACGAGCGCAAAGAAGGCCTGCTGCAACTTCTCCGTGATGGGGCCGCGATGGCCCTCGCCGATCTGAACGCGATCCACTGAGCGAATGGGCGTCACTTCGGCGGCGGTGCCCGTGAAGAAGACCTCGTCGGCGATATAGAGCATCTCGCGCGGGATCACGGTCTCGACGATCGGGATGCCCAGATCGCGGGCCAGCGTCACCACCGTGTCGCGGGTGATGCCCGGCAGCACTGAGGAACTGAGCGGCGGCGTGTGGATCTTGCCGTCGCGGATGACGAACAGGTTCTCGCCAGACCCTTCCGACACGCATCCCGAGGCGTCCAGCGCGATGCCTTCCGCGTATCCGTTCGCCTGGGCCTCCATGCGGATCAACTGTGAATTCATATAGTTGGCGCCTGCCTTGGCCAGCGCCGGCAACGTGTTCGGAGCGATTCGCGTCCAAGACGATATGCAGACGTCAACTCCTTGGGCTAGAGCCTCGGGGCCGAGATACTTGCCCCACTCCCAGCAGGCCAGGAAGACCTCCGTGGGATTGTTCGCGGGCAGGACGCCGACCCCACCGTAGCCGCGTAGCGCGATGGGGCGGATGTAGCAGGACCGGAGCCGGTTGACGCGGACCAGCTCCACCTGAGCTTCCATCAGCTCCTCAACCGTATAGCCCACGGGCATGCGATAGATCTTTGCCGAATCAAGCAGACGCCGGGTGTGCTCGCGAAGTCGGAAAATGGCGGGACCATTTACGGTTTCGTAGCATCGAACTCCTTCAAAGACGGAACTGCCGTAGCTGACGACGTGCGCGAGCACGTGGATGGTCGCGTCGTTCCATGCAATGAACTGGCCGTTGTGCCATATTTTTTCTGTGGGCGTCATAATGCCCATTATGCCAGCAACCAGGTGGAGGGTATGAAATGCGTAAGCGACTGGTAAGCGGAATTTTACTGGTGGCCATGGTGGCCGCCGCGGCTGGCGCCAAGAAACTCCCCAAGCCGGGCTGGAACCTGTTCAGCAAGGAACAGGACGTCCAGTTGGGGCAGGAAGCCGCGCAGCAGATCGAGAAGCAGTATCAGGTCGTCTCCAACGCGGAGCTGACCGCCTACATCAATCGGATCGGCAACCGCCTGGTGAAGCAAGGCGGTATTGAAGGGTTCCCTTACACCTTCAAGGTCGTCAACGACGACTCCATCAACGCCTTCGCCCTGCCGGGAGGCCCGATGTACGTCCACACCGGTCTGATCAAGGCCGCCGAGAACGAGGCCCAGCTCGCTGGCGTGCTGGCCCACGAACTGTCGCACGTCTACCTGCGGCACGGCACCAACCAGGCTTCCAAGGCCAACGGGCTCCAGATCATCGCCATGCTGGGAGGACAGCTCGCCGGCGGCGGGATGTTGGGTTCGCTCGCCAATCTCGGCATCGGACTGGGCGCCAACTCCGTGCTGATGAAGTTCTCGCGCGGCGCCGAATCCGACGCCGACCTGATGGGCATGCACATCATGGCGCGGTCGGGTTACAACCCTATCGAGATGGCTAGATTCTTCGAGAAACTCGAGGCGGAATCGGGCAAATCCAGCAAGATGCAGGAGTTCTTCTCCTCGCACCCGAACCCTGGCAACCGCGTCAAGAATGTCGAGGACCAGATGCGCTACCTGCCAAGCAAGCAGTACAACGCGCATGAAGGCAATCTCCAGCAAATGCAGCAGGTCGTCGGCAAGCTGCCGGCCGCCCCGAAACCCGGCACCCAGCAGCAGGGTCCTGCGCCGACGACGGATAAGATGCCGTCCATCCAACTCTCCGGCAGGACGCAGACCTACCAGAACAACGCCTTACAGTTCGAGTACCCGGAGGGCTGGCAGCAGGTCAGCTCCGAGCAGAACAGCGTGACCATCGCGCCGAAGGAGGGCATTGTCCAGGGCCAGGATGGCCAGACGGCGTTCGGCTATGCCATCGTCGCCGGAGCCGCCCAGCCGCCCAGCGGCAAGGTGGACCTGAACAAGGACACCCAGGCCTTCCTGCAGAACCTCGTCCAGTCCAATCCTGGTTCGAAGGTCGCCAGCAATCCTTCGCAGGTGAGCATCAGCAGTTCACCCGCGTTGGTGACGCAGGTGCAGGGCACATCACCATTCCGCGGACAGAAAGAAAACGTTGTCGTGATTACAGTTGACCGCCAAAACGCGCTGTATTACTTTATCTTTGTCTCTCCAGAGATTGATTACAAACGGCTTGAGCCAATCTATCAGCGCGTGGCGCAGTCGATCAGGATCAACCGTTGATGAGGCGGCCTGAAGCCGTACTCTTCGACTTCGACGGCGTCCTTGCGGATACGGAACCCGTCCATTGGAAATGCTGGCGGGACATTTTGGCGCCCCTGGGCATTCGGCTCGAATGGGACTGGTACGCCGAGAACTGCATCGGACTGTCCGAACGGGCAATGATGGAGGCACTGCTAAAGCTCTCCGCCAAGCCCGGCTCCACAGTGGATGAGCTATTAGCTCTTTATCCACTGAAAAAGAAGGCCTTCCGTGAGGCTGGACTACGCGAACCGATCATCTCGGACGAACTGCTTGTAGCGATTAAGTCTTTGAACGGCACACCAATGGCCGTAGTAACTTCAAGCGGAAGAACAGAGATTGAGCCGATCCTGCAGAGATACAATCTCTTAGCCGAAATGGAAACCTGTGTCTACGGCGACGACGTCCCGGCGCTCAAACCCGATCCAGCTCCGTATCGCATTGCGAAGGAGCGGCTCGGCGTCTCGGACGCGCTTGTCTTTGAGGATTCGGAAGCGGGCATCCAGAGTGCGACCGCGGCCGGTTGCCAGGTTGTGAGGGTGGCCCATGCGGCCGATCTTCCCAGGCTGATGCGTGAGAATGGCCTGGCGTAATCAACTTCCGATAATCTATATTATGTCAACTTACTGACGGACCCCAAAAGAAGCCCGCCGGACTAACTGCTCGCCCGGCGGGCTTTGAGGGAAAGTCGCTAAGTCAACACTCGGCCAGAACAATCACTGACGGCCTCCGCGGCCCCCACCGCCACCGCCTGAACGTCCACCTCCCCCGCCACCGCCGCCCGAACTCCGGGGTGCCGAAGACGCTCCGCCGCCGCCTGATCGCATTCCGCCTCCTCCGCCACCACCGCCCATGGACGGAGCGCTGCGCATCGAGCTGCCGCCGCCGGAGGATCCGCCGAAGCTACCGCCTCGGGAACCGCCGAAGCTGCCGCCACGATCCATCGACGGTGCGCTCGACCGGCCCGAACCGAATCCGCCGCCCGACGACATGCCGCCGCCGAAGTTGCCGCCGCTGCGCGGGGTGCTCTCTACGCGAGGCATCGATCGCGGCGTTTCGATCCGCGATTCGCGGCCGCCCGTGGACCAGCCACCGCCACCGCTGCGAGGCGTCTCGATCCTCGACTCCCGGCCGCCTGTGGACCAGGTCCCGCTACCGCTGCGGGGGGTGTCCATGCCGCCGGCGTCGCGGCTACCCGTGGACCAGCCACCGCCACCACTGCGAGGCGTCTCGACCCTCGACTCACGGCTGCCGGTGGACCAACCACCGCCGCCACTGCGGGGCGTCTCGATCCTCGACTCGCGGCCGCCCGTGGACCAGCCACCGCCGCCGCTGCGGGGGGTATCCGTACCGCCGGCGTCCCGGCTGCCCGTGGACCAGCCACGGCTCGATTCGGCTCCGCGGGGCGACACTGTCACTTCCCCGCTTCGGTCAGCGCCGCCGGTGCGCGCGCTGCGCGCCGGATCGCCGAACGATCGCCAGCCGCCGGTGCTGCGAGGCTCTGTCGTTGTCAGAGTCGACGCTCCCGTCGAGCGTCCGCCGGTGCTGCCGCGCTCAGCGGACCGTGGCGACGTTTCGACGCTGCGCCAGCCGCTCGCGGACCGGGGCTCGTTCCCCGAGTTCACGGAAGCCTCACGCCCGGACGTCGTCCGTGGATCGCCAAACGACCGCCACCCGCCCGAACCGCGCTGCTCGCTGGCCGCCACGTTGCCGGTCGAACGCGATGGCTCGCCGCGTACGGCGCCGTTCTCACCACGGCCTCCGTACGATTCCCTGCGTGCAACCTGTTCAAGCGTCTGCCGCTGCTGATCGAACGGGACGCGCTCCACCCGCGACGTCTGCATCCTTCCATAGAACCGCTCATTGCCGGACGGCCGTGCGGTATCGCCCGCAATCCGGCTCTGGCGGTCGCTGTAACGCAGGCTGTCTCTGGTTGGGGCCACCGGCACCGCGCCTCTCACGACGCTGGCGCGGCCCAGTTCGTTTTCGCCGCCGCGGAACGCCCGGCCGGCGTTGCCGCGCGAGAAGTCGCCGCCGTTGACCACGGTGACGCCGTTATTCACGCGGGAGTTGCGGTACACGTTCGTGATGTTCACGTTGTTCACGACGTTGACGTTCTTCTGGTAGTAGCCTGGATTGCGGTAGCCGTGGTACCAGCGGTTGCCCCACCAGGGGTAGCACCGCTCGTAAGGAGCCAGAGGCACCCAGCCCCAGCTTCCCCATCCGCCGCCGAAGCCCACGCCCACGTTAAAGCCTCCGCCGCCCCAGCCGAACCAGGCTACCAGGGCCGGACGCCAATAGTGGTGGACTCCGTAATAGGCGCCGGGGTACCAGTGCCAGTAGCCGGCGTGGTGCAGCCAGCGGCCGTAGTGATAGGGAGCCCAGCCCCACGGATCGTAGGACACCCAGCTCCACCCGTACCAGTCGAGCCACGTCCAGCGGCCGTAGCGGTACGGCGCCCAGTCGTCGGTGACGTAAGGACGCCACACCATGCCGTACGGCGGGACATTCACCCAGGTGCCGTATCCGTTCAGATCCTCCGCGCCGTAGACGTCACGGGAAACGTAGCTCTTGTACACATCAGATCCGCGACCCAGTTCCTTGTCGCGCTGCTCATTGAAGCGATCCCATTCGTCCTTGGCGGGCGCGGCAACCATCTGATACTGGCTCTGGCTATCGGTGCCGGTTCGCACCAGCATGGCCCGGCCGCTCGAGAGCTTCTCGGAGCCGGAAGGGGTGAAGATCTCGGCTTCCCCGCTCCGGACCGTGATCAGCGACGTGCCGTCGGGCTGGACCGAGACTCGATAATTGCCGTGATCCACGGGCCGGATGGATGCGCCGGGCGTGGAAACCTCCACCTGCGCGTCGCCGCCCGGCAGGGCCGCGAACGTCACCGTGCCCTTGGCCACCTGGACCTGGTACCGCTTCTGTTCCAGGTCGGAGAGCCGGATCTCGGAATCGGGGGCAAGCCTGATGCGGTGGTAGAAATCGAATTGGACTTCCGCTCGGGAGTTCGGGCCGGTGGCGATCCGGTCGTCGATCAGCAGCGGCGCGTTCACCGCGCCAGCCACCCAGTCTCCGGAATCTCCACGGCGAACGGAAACCTCTCCGTTCAGCAGACTGAGACGTGCAACGCCGCGGCCGGGGCCGTCCTCGTCCTGTGCCTCGTCCTGAGCTCTTACAGGCAGGCCGAATCCCGTCAGCAGCATCGCGGCGAGAGAGGAAAGCAGTATGCGCTTCATGGTGATTTGGCTCCTTCGTCCAACCCCCTGTATGCAATTTTGAAACCGAACCGTATCTACTTGATTTCGCGAGCCATTCTCGGTCCAGTCCCGCCCGGCCCGATGGCCGAAATCCACCACTTTGCACGGGAAGCACCACCAATGCTGCCCCGCACCACCCTATCCGGCTACAATCAATGTGGTTTATGGACGAACAGGAAGCGACACAGCAGACGGCGCCTGGGCGTGACCTCAGCCGTCTCGCCGCTTGGACTCTCCTGACCCTCGGCGTCATCGGGTTTTACTGGAAGCTGGTCCTCACCCACCAGTTCACCTGGCTGGCTCAGAACGATCTGGCCTATCAGGTGCTGCCCTGGCTCCAGTTTCAGGCAGGAGAATGGCACGCGGGGCGGCTGCCGCTTTGGGATCCGTTCCAGTGGGCCGGCCAGCCTTTGCATGCGCAGGCTCAGCCGGGCGTGATGTACCCGCTGAACTGGATTCTCTATTCGCTGCCGCTGCGGAATGGCTGGCTGCGGCCGGTGTACCTGCACTGGTACTACGTCATTATTCACTTGATGGGCGCCTGGTTCGCGTACCGGCTCGCGCGCGACCTGAAGCAGACGCGCCGCGCCTCCGTCCTCGCCGGCCTGGTCTTCGCACTGGCCGGATGGATGGGCACGAACGACTGGCCGCAGATGCTGAACGGCGCGGTCTGGGCGCCGCTTGTCTTTTTGTTCCTGCTCAGGGCGATCCGCGGTGAGCGTGTCTGGCAGTCCTCGCTGCTGGGAGGCTTCTTCCTGGGCTTCAGTTGGCTCAGCGGCCACCACCAGATCCCCATCTTCGTTGCGCTGGCCTCGGCCGGCATCTGGCTGTACGCCATTTCGAAGGACCGCCGCAAAATCGCGCTTGCCGCCGTGTTTTTCGTGATGGCCGGGCTTGCGGGCGCGGCACAGATTCTGCCGTCGCTCGAGTACGGGAAGCTGTCCGTCCGCTGGGTTGGAGCCGAGGAACCCGTGGGCTGGGACACCAAAGTGCCTTACGAAGTCCACAAGAGATACTCCATGCCCCCGTCCAGCCTGACGGGCATTCTCTTCCCGGGCATGGGCACGCATGCCGATCCCCACGTCGGCGTCACCGTCCTCACCCTCGCCCTGCTCGGCATCGCTTTGGGCTGGCGCCGTCTGGAGGTCCGGCTGCTGACGGCCGCCGCCGCCGGCGCTCTCACGTATTCCCTGGGCCATCTGAACGCCTTGCACGGCATCCTCTACAGCCTGGTCCCGATGGTGGAAAAGGCTCGCAGCTCATCATTCGCCGTCTTCGTCTTCGGGCTCTGCATAGCAGCGCTCGCCGCCGTGGGCCTCGACGAACTGTTTGCCCGCCGGGAGCACCCGTGGGTCCGCCAAAGCGCCAGGGCACTCCTGATCCTCGGCTGTGTTCTATTCCTGTTCGCCTCCTGGGGCTGGTTTGAGGCGTGGCAGCAGTTCCGGATCGAGCATCGTTGGATGGTCACCGGCCTCTCGGCGCTGCTGCTGGCGGCCCTGGTCACCGGCTACCGCCGCCAAGCGGTCACCGCCACGACGCTGTGGCTCTGCGCTTCGGGGCTGTTCATGATGGAGATCACCAGCACGAACATGATCTACCTGCCCTCGCTGGAGGAGAAACCCCGGCTCAAGATCCTCACCGACATGGCGATGAACGGAGACATCGCCGAGTTCCTGCGCCAGCAGCCGGGCCTGCCCAGGGTCTGGGTGGACGACAAGGAGATCCCGCACAACTTCGGCGATTGGTTCGGCGTCCACCAGCACGCCGGGTACCTGGCGAGCCTCACATCCAACTACCGCCACTTTGAGGCGTTTTCCGATCCTGGATTCCAAATATTGGGCGTGAAATACGCCGTGCGAAAAGTACCTTACGGCCAGTTTAATCAGCTCGTATTTACAGGCCGTTCGGGCCTGAATGTCTACCAGCGGCCGGATGCTTTCCCCAGGGTGCGGACCGTCCACGAGGTTCGCCGCATCTCCTCCGGCGTCGAACTGATGCCGGTTCTGAACTCAATGAAGCCGGAGGAACTGGCGTCGCAGGCGGTTGTCACGGCCCCCACGCCGAACCTGGAAAAGTGCGGCGGGCAGGATACGGCCGAAATCCGGCATTACGACCCATCCCGCGTCGTTATCGAGGCCCGCATGGCCTGCCGCGGCCTTGTAGTTCTGGCCGACACGGACTTCCCCGGCTGGCGCGCCACAGTCGACGGCCGCGACACCGCCATCGTGCCCGTCTATGGACAGATTCGGGGCGTCGCCGTCGATGCCGGGCGGCACGAAATCGAGTTCAAATTCAGGCCAATGAGCGTGTATGCCGGCGTGTTTATCAGCCTAATTTCCCTTGCATTCGCGCTCGGCGCCGTTTTTCTGAAACGCTAACTCGCACGAAGGCGGCACGGGGCTCCTCACACACATTTAACCCTGAATATAGCCGTTCGATAGGTTGTTGAGGGGCTATCGTGCGAATAGCATGGGCTAGCTGTCTGTATCACTTGTAAAGCTGACTTGGGGGTCCTTTACGTATGTCGAAACGGCTAGCCCTGTTGCTATGCGTGTGCTCTGTCTTCCTGCATGCGCAAGATTTCAGAGCTCAGATTCTGGGCCAGGTTACCGACGCAAGCGGCGCCCTGATCCCAAACGCAATTGTTAAGGCGACAAAGACCGACACGAATGTTACCAAGGAGACGGTAACTACTTCACAGGGCTTGTTTGTCCTGATCGGTCTCGATCCCGGCACGTATGTCGTCACAGCCACCGCCAACGGTTTTCAGTCCGTGCGGCGCGAAGGCATCGTGCTGCAAGTCGCCGAGAAACTAAACCTGCCCATCAGGATGGAAGTCGGCGCGGTGACGCAGGAAGTCACCGTCGTCGGCGAGCAGGAGCTCGTCCAAACGGCCTCGGCCTCCCGCGGCCTCGTCTTCGATCCCATCAAAGTTCAGGAGTTGCCGCTGAACGGGCGCCAAAGCTACATGCTGATGCGCTTCACGCCTGGGGTCACATTCAACCAGCGCCAGTTCGGCTCTTCCGGCTTTTCAGGCACGCGCGGGTGGGACGTCAACGGCAGTTTCACCATGAACGGCGGACGCGAGGGAACGAACCAGTTCCTTTTGAACGGCGCGCCGATCTCCACCAACGGCACCTTCAACGTTGCGCCGAACGTCGAGGCCATACAGGAGTTCAAGGTGATGGTGAACACCTACGACGCGCAGTTCGCCCGTTCCGGCGGCGGTCACGTCTCCACGCAGTTGAAGTCCGGCACGAACGAATGGCACGGCTCGGTCTTCGACTTCTGGCGCAACCGCGTGCTCGACGCCAACACCCGCCAGAACAATGCCTCCGGGCAGAAGCGCGGCTTCCGCAACCAGCACCAGTACGGCGGCCAGATCGGCGGAGCCATCCGCAAGGACAAGGATTTCGTCATGTTCAGCTTCGAAGGCTGGCAGGAGCGAGTTCCCTTCCCCTCGGTGGCCACCGTCCCGCCCATGGAGATCCGGCAAGGCAACTTCAACTTCGTGCCCACGGGCCAGACCAGCCCCATTCGCGTGTACGACCCCAACACCTCCGTGGCCTGCGGCGGTTCGGTCAGTTGCCCCTCCGGAAGGGTTTATGTCCGCCAGCCCTTCCCCGACAACACCATCCCCCGCTCCCGCCAGAGCCCCATCGGCCGCAAGATCCTCAGCTACTACCCCGCGCCGAACTTCAATCCCCAAGCGCTGTCGCAGAACTTCGTCCGCGGCGACAACCTGGGCAAGTACCGCTATGAGCAGCCCATCGGCAAGTGGGACCACATCCTGAACGACAACCAGCGATTCAACTTCACCTTCACGTTTCAGGACGGCTCGGAGTTCCGCAACTCGAACGGCTTCGATGCCCCCGCGCAGAACGGCAACATGCCCGGCACAGTGCGCCGCGACCAGAACTACATCTTCAGCTACGACTGGACGCTCACGCCCTCCCGGATTCTCCACTGGCAAGCCAGCTACAACCGCTTCCAGGAGGACTTCCCCGATGTCTCCGACCAGGACTTCAAGTACACCGACCTCGGCATCCAGACCATGCCGACCGTCGATACTTTCCCGAACAATCGTGCTCCCCGCGTGAACGTCAGCGGGTACAACAACATGTTTGGCAATCAGTACATCAACGAGAGCAGCCGCCAGCAGGCGAACTTCCAGATCTACCTTGCCGAGACCCGCAGCCGCCACTCACTGAAGTACGGCTTCGAGTACGCCATGTTGATGCGCCACAACCGCTCGAGCGGCCGCTCTTCCGGCGAATTCAGCTTTGACAACCGCTGGAGCCGTCAGTACTGGGGCGCCCGCAACTCGGGCATTCTCGATGGCAACGGCGTCGCCGATACGCTTCTCGGCCTGCCAGAATCGGCCTTCATTGCTTACAACGACACCTTCTTCCGCAGGGAGCCCTACATCGGCCTCTACATTCAGGACGACTGGAAGGTGACCACCAACTTCACGCTGAATCTCGGCCTGCGCTACGACGTCCAGTTCCCCTTCATCGAGGCCCACAACCGCGTCGTCGCCGGTTGGGCCTACGATGAGATCAACACCGACCTGACCAACACGGCGCTTCCGAAATGGAAGGCCAGCGCCGCCGCCGACCCGAACTATCCGAAGGCGCCCGGCGATATCCGCGGCGGCCTCCAGTTCGCGGGCGTCAATGGCCAGCCGCGCACCGTCTACGACACGGACTTCTCGAACATCCAGCCCCGCATCGGCTTCGCCTGGAACTTCATGAACAAGACCGTGATGCGGGGCGGCGTGGGCATCTTCCACCGCACCGCGACTCAGAACTCGCTCACCACCGGCTACAGTCTGAACACCGACTACGTGAACTCCACCAACGGCGGACTCAACCACCGCGCCGGCCTCACCGGGCCCTACTCGATGGAGAATCCGTTCCCGGATGGCGTCGTCAAGCCGCTCGGCTCCAGCCTTGGCATCAACACAAACATCGGCGCCGGCGTCAGCTTCGACGGCCGCAACCGCGTCATCCCACGCACCTACCAATACTCGTTCACGCTCGAGCGCGAGATGGGCTGGAACACGGTTCTGGAACTCTCCTACGTCGGCTCACGAACGTACGGCGAGCCGCGCACCATTCAGCTCTCCGAGATGCTCCAGTCCGACTACGAAGCGGCCTTCCGCAACCCTTCGTTCTATCAGGCGCAGGTGGCGAACCCCTGGTTCGGCATCATCCCGCGCAACCGTGCCCTCGGCGCGGCCGAGACCATTGCGCGGCGCGACCTGCTCCGCCGGACGCCGCAGTTCAACAACGTCGAGAGTTTCATCAACCCGTGGGGCCAGATCTGGTACCACGGCCTCCAAACACGGTTTGAGAAGCGCATGTTCGGCGACCGCTCCCGCGGCGGCGCGCTCACCTGGGTCGCCTCTTATACGTGGTCGAAGCAGATGGAGTCCACCAATCGCCAGACCTTCAACTTCGAGTGGTTCGACAACTGGATGGACAGCGTCGTCACTGCCAACGACCGCACGCACAACTTCCAGTTCGCCGGTATTTGGGACCTTCCCATCGGCAAGGGCCGCGCCTATGCCAACCAGATGCCGAAGGCAGCCGAGCTCCTGGCCGGTGGCTGGAACGTGAACTGGACCATCGGTTACACCAGCGGCTTCCCCCTCGGCGCGTGGACTGGATGGGAGTACCTCTGCGGAGATCCCACCAGCATCCAGCAGAGCGAATCCCAGTGGGTGGACCGGACCCGGAGCTGCTACCGGCAGCTTCAGCCCTTCGAGCAAACACAGCTCATGCCCCGGTTCCACCAGATCCGGAGCCACACCAAAGCGCAGGTCGACCTGGCCATCGCCAAGAAGATCAGCCTCACCGAGCGTCTCCAGCTCGAGTTCCGGGGCGAAGCTTTCAACGCCTTCAACACTCCGCTGCGTGGAGATCCGCCGCTGGGCAACCCCTCGGACGCCAACTTCGGCATCCTGCCGGTGCAGCAGCTCAACTTCCCGCGCAACATCCAGATCGGTTTCCGGCTCCGCTTCTAACTGTAAGAGCCTAAAGCAAAAAAGAGAATCGGGGGGCCTCGGCTCCCCGATTTTTCTTGACCCATGGTGTCGAGTAAACTATAGTTAACGTTCGCGCCGATATGCAAAATGCGCAAACGAACCCCTCCCTCCCGGAGGTCCACGCCTCGGTCGCGACGGCCCATCCGTCGCTCTGGCGCCGCATGTTCGCCTTCGCCGGCCCGGCCTACCTGGTCAGCGTCGGGTACATGGACCCGGGCAACTGGGCTACGGATATCGAAGGCGGCGCACGATTCGGCTACAAGTTGCTCTGGGTTCTGGTGTTGTCGAACGCGATGGCAATCCTGCTCCAGACGCTCAGTGCCCGGCTCGGCATCGTCAGCGGGCGAGATCTGGCCCAGGCCTGCCGCGAATCCTACCCGAAACCCGTTGCGCAAGCCCTGTGGGTCCTCTGCGAGATCGCCATCGCGGCCTGCGACCTGGCCGAGGTCCTCGGCGCGGCCATCGGCCTCAACCTGCTCTTCGGCATCCCTCTTGTGGTCGGCGTTGTCGTCACCGCCCTCGACACGCTGCTGATCCTCTGGCTCAACCGCTTCGGCATCCGGATGCTGGAGTCGATCATTCTGGTCTTCATCTCGATCATCGGCGCGTGCTTCTTCATCCAGATCTTTCTCGCCAAGCCGGACATGATGGAAGTGGCCACCGGGCTGGTCCCCAGGATCAATCCGGAGAGCCTGTACGTGGCCATCGGCATCCTCGGCGCGACGGTGATGCCCCACAACCTCTACTTGCACTCGTCGCTGGTGCAGACGCGCCGCATCGGCGCCGGCGTCGAGCAGAAGCGCGACGCCTGCCGCTTCAACCTCGTCGATTCCGTTATCGCCCTGAACGGCGCGCTGCTGGTGAATGCGGCGATTCTGGTGGTGGCCGGAGCGACGTTCTTCAAGAACGGCATCCTGGTTACCGAGATCCAGCAGGCCCACCAGATGCTGACGCCGCTGCTCGGCACGACGCTTGCCAGCGCGGCATTCGCCGTAGCGCTGCTCTTCTCGGGACAATCGTCGACGATCACCGGCACCATGGCCGGCCAGATCGTCATGGAAGGCTTCCTGAACTTCCGAATGCGCCCCTGGCTACGCAGGCTGATCACTCGAATGGTGGCCGTGGTTCCCGCCGTGCTGACCATCATCTATGCCGGCGAGAACGCCGTCTACCGCCTGCTGATTCTCAGCCAGGTGGTGTTGAGCCTTCAGTTGCCCTTCGCGGTGATACCGTTGATTCAGTTCACCAGCGACAAGGAGCGGATGGGGACATTTGCCAACCGGGGTTGGGTCAAGGTCCTCGCATGGGGCGCGGCGGCGCTCATCCTGTCCCTAAACGTCTGGCTGGTGGTCCAGGAGGCAGGCGACTGGAGCAAGGAGCATCCGTGGGTCGGCTGGCTCGTGTGGCCGGTCTTCGCGGCCGTCATGGGGCTGCTCGCCTACGTCCTGGCCGTGCCGTGGGTTCGACGCCGCGCCCGTGCCGTCGAGCGGCTGGTCCCGGCGGAAGCGACCGTAGCCCCGGCGCCGGCGTATCGCAACCTTCTCGTGACGCTCGACCATAGCCGCCTCGACGCCGAGGCCGTCGCACACGCCATCCCGCTGGCGGAGGCGTACAACGCCAAGCTCTATCTGCTTCACGTCGAAGAAGATGTGACCAGCCAGTTCTACGGAGAGCTGGCCTCGACGGCAGAGGTAGAGGAGGGCCTGCACTACTTCGCCAGCCTGATCGAGAGAGCCAGGGAGCGGGGCGTCGAGGCGGAACTCCTAGTCCGGCCCGGACGGAGCC
Source organism: Bryobacteraceae bacterium (assembly GCA_050789245.1). Classification (GTDB taxonomy): domain Bacteria; phylum Acidobacteriota; class Terriglobia; order Bryobacterales; family Bryobacteraceae; genus PNKE01. The sequence continues at coordinate 41,522 of JBOZRR010000019.1, forward strand.
CGAAAGACGTCATCATCGCCGCGGCCAAGGAGCTTCAGGCAGATCTGGTCGTGATGGGTGCACATGGGCATAAAGGCTTTAAGGACATCATTTACGGGGCAACCATTAATGAAGTACGTCATGGTGTCGAAGTGCCGGTCCTCATCGTGCGCGAACGCGGCCACACTGGGACGACGGCGGACTAGGGGTGTGTCAGGCAGACCCAATCTGGGGACACCTCAATTTCTAACAGCTAATAAATCAAAGAGTTAGAGACGGCGAAAATGGCACGGCGCTTGCATTGTCACTAGCTGACGACCCATGCGCACACGGCCCATCTTGATCGCCGCCCTGCTCACGATTCCGTTGTGCGCCACGACGCTGGAACGGCTATCACTCGACGAAATGATCGGGAAATCGACGTCGATCGTCCGAGGAAAGGTTGCCGGCGAGTCAGCGGTCGAGCGCGGCGGGATGATCTACACCTCGTACCGCATCGAGGTCGCTGGAACGTTGAAAGGTAAAGCTGTTAGCGGCCTTGAAGTATCGATCCCAGGCGGCGCGCTGCGTGGCGTCAGGCAGTCGTTCGCGGGCACGCCCCACCTGGATACCGGGCATGAGTACGTCATCTTCGTCTGGACCAGCAGCAAGGGGATCAACCACATCATCGGCCTGTCGCAGGGGCTGTTCGACGTCGTTCTGAACTCGAAGGGCGAGACGATCCTGCGCCGGGGGCCGGCGGAAGCCCGGATGGTGGACGGATCGGGCCGCGAAGTTCCCAGTGGGCCGCTGCAATTGACGTTTGGCGAACTCGAGCAGCGAGTCCGGGCAGCCGGAGGGACAGCCAAGTGAGACGGGCACTTCTCACACTGGCTTCAGTGGTCCTCATCGGAATCGGACCCGCCTCCGGCTATACCCATTTCCTGCGCTACATCAGCAGCGACGGCAAGACCTTCGCAGCGCCGGTCCGCTTCAATCTCGACCAGATGCCAGGCGGCATCGTGCCCTATGTCATTTCCGAAGCGGGTCCTGAGGCGCTTGCGGCGGGCGACAGCCTCCCTGCCCTGCTGAGCCAGATTCGCCTGGCGGCCTCGACATGGAACACGGTGAATACGTCTCGGCTGAAGCTCCAGTACGGCGGAACGTTCTCGAAGGATGCCGTGATGAACACGCCGCGCGTCGAAGTGATCTTCGACGAAGTGCCTCCGGGCCTGGTGGCCATGGGCGGTCCGGTGACGCGCGGTGAACCGGTGGTTACCGAGACAGGCGCGTACGTCCCGATCGAGAAATCGCTGCTGGTTCTTCCGAAGAATCTTTCGGAACCGGCGCGGCCATCGTGGACCGAGCGGCTGTTCCTGACGATGGTTCATGAGTTCGGCCATACGATCGGGCTACAGCACAGTTGGGCGTCGGGCGTGATGTCGACGGAGATCACGAGGGCCACGGCGAAGGCGGCTCCGTTGAGCGCCGACGATGTGGCCGGTCTCTCGGCGCTGTATCCGACTGCGGAATTCGCGGCACAGACGGGCTCGATCAGCGGCCGCGTGACTCTCGGAGGCGCCGGGGTTCATCTTGCCTCTGTGACGGCGCTGACGCCGACGGGATGGGCCGTGGGCGCCATGTCGGCGCCCGATGGCACTTATAAGCTGACGGGCCTGATGCCGGGCAGCTACACGGTGTATGTCCAACCTCTGCCGCCGTCGCTCGACGGCGAGCCGCAGCCTGCGAACCTCGAACTGCCCGTGGGACTCGACGGGCCGATCGCGCCCGGTCCTGCATTCGACACCAAGTTCTTCTCGACGGACGGTTCGAGCGCGGCATCTGTCGGCATCGAGGCCGGGAAGGATACGCCCGATGTCAGCTTCGACGTGCAGCAGCGTGCGCAGGTCAACATCCACTCCGTCCAGACGTACAGCTTCCTCGGCCAGCAGACTCTGAAGCCGTCGTTCATGTGGCGCGGCCAGCAGGAGGGCCAGGTGGTGCTGTTCGGGTTCGGTCTGACGAACGCGAACGGGCCGCTTCCGGGCCTGGGCGTCTCAGTGGTTGGCTCGAATGAGACGCTGACGGGCCTCGGGGCGTATGCGCCTTCGCCGGTGTACGCCGATCTCCGCTTCGGTCTGCCGGGAGACATCGCGCTCGGCGCGCGGCACCTGATGTTCACGGCGGGAGGCGAACGGCACGTCGCGCCATCGGCGTTCCGCGTGGCCTCTAAGTTGCCCCCGGCCATCACCTCGACGGTCCGAAATGAAGACGGCACGCTCACGCTTGTGGGCGAGAATCTCGCCGCAGACACCGTGGTCCGGTTCGATGGCGTCCGGGCGCGCAACGTCCGGTTGGAAGAGAATCGCCTCACGGTGCAGCCGCCTGCGGCGCCATCGGAGCATTCAGCAGTGGTATCCGCCTTCGACGGCGAGGGCCAGAGCTCGTTGATGCGCCAGGGTTCGGCCTCTCCGGTTTATGCGTATCCGGCGCTTGCGTCCGCACCCGACTGGTCGATGTCGCCTGCGGTGCTGCCCCGAGGCGTCCAGACGATGGTCGAGATCACGGGCGCGGGGATGAACTTCGCCGACGGCCAGAGCCTCGCACTGCCCGGCACGAGTGAAGCGGTCGTTCTGAAGAGTTGGGTGATCAGCCCGACAAAGGTGCTGGCGAATGTCGCGGTGGGCGTGGGCGCCCGGCCGGGCGTCAGCAACGCGGCGATGACCTCCGGGCTGTTGACGGTGCGGAAAGCAGCGTCCTTCCAGGTGACCGAAAGCGCAGCCTTCGAGCCGTACGTGGTTGTCTCCTTGCTGTCGAACGCGGAGCGCTTCTATCTCGGATCGGAGATCAAGCTCCCAGTGGCGAACCTGCCGGCGGATTACACAACCGGCGACTTCACCGTGGCGCTGAACGACGTGATCGTTCCAGTGAGCGAGGCGAAGGACGGTCTAGTGACGATCCAGATCCCCCGCGACATGCAGCCTGGAACGGCTGTGGTACGGATGTCGGTGCGGGGCGTGCAGAGCTGGCCGGCGGTGATCGACCTGTACGAGCCGCCTCCAGTGATTCTTTCGGCGAGCACCATCGCCGGGGTGACGTTGAGCGAGGCGAATGCGCCGCTGCCGGAGGAGTTCTTCCAGATCAAGGTGGCGAATTTGAGCGCCTCAGCAATGCAAGTCGAAGACGTCCAAGTGTTCAGCGGCAGCCTGACACACCGCGTGCTGATCGTGATGGAGACCGAGAATCCGCGCGTGAAGTCAGTCGTGATGGCGCTGTCGCCCGACACGCCGCACGGCGAGCCGATCGGCGTCAGCATCCGCTACGCGGGCCGGACCTCCCAGCCCTTCACGGTTCCCGTCAAGGATTAGCCTCAGTTCCCTTTGCTCAGCCGTTTGAAGTACTCGGCCACCGCCTTTTCATAACCGGGCGGGACACGCGGCGGGCCCGCGGTGCGGGCGTTCTGGCCGCCGGTTCCGAGCTGGCGGCGCAGCCCCGTTTCAATGTGTTCCAGCTCCGGCAGGATGCCCCTGCGTAGCGCGTCCAGCAGTTGCGGATTGCCGGGGAAGCGCTTCGGATCAAGGCGGCGCATGCGCTCCAGGAGCCCATCGAGTTCCTTCTGCGTCTCGTCGCCAGCGGCACCGCTCGAGCGGAGCTGTTCAAGCTGGCGAAGGGCGTCGCCGTAGGCTCGCTCGACGGCGCGCGGGTCGGGCTGGGCGCCTCGCCCATCCAGCGGGTTACCACTGTTGGGACCCTGAAGCGAGCCGTCGTTGAGAGCGCCGTAGTCCGAGCGAGGCCGCTCGCCGCCGACGCCCTGTTGGCTACCGCCCTGATTCTGCTGCTGGCCGCGATCACCGCCCTGGCCTTGCTGCTGGCCATTCCTGCCCTGCTGGCCCTGACCTTGACCCTGTTGGCCCTGGCCTTGCTGACCCTGCTGGCCTTCCTGGCCTTGCTGACCCCGTTGACCCTGGCGGCCCGCCTGGCCCTGTTGCCCGCCCTGCTGTCCAAACTGGCGGGCAAGTGCGCCGCGGGCGCGCTCCAACTGGTCGAGGGCGCGTTCGGCCTGCTGCTGTCCTTCGTTGCCGCGGCGTCCCATAGCCTGCTGGGCCTGGTCGACCTGCTGCTGGAGCTTATCGAGCGCCTCGGTCACCACGCGCTCCCTCGGCGCCATGTAACTGCCCATGCCGCGACGGATCCAGTCCGCACTGTATTTCATTCGTAGGCCGAGTTCGTTCTGTTGAGCTTCGCCGAGAGCATCACGCAGCCGTGAAGCGGCGTCACGCTCGGATGTCGCCATGGCCCGCGTGGCCTCGTTCATCTCGCGCTCCAGGCGTTGGTAGTCGCGCAGCATCTGCTGCTTTTCGTTGGCGAACTGCTCAGCCTGCGGCGAGGACGGCGACTGCGGCTGACCGGGCTGCGGGCGCGCGCCCTGGGGCGTGTTGCCGTATGCCTGTTTCAAACGCCGCTCAAAATCGCGTTGGCGTTCGGCCAAAGCACGGGCCTGTTCGGCGACGCGGTCCATCTGGCTGCCGGTCTGCTCGCGGCGCATGCCGCCGAGCAGGCCTTGGGCTTCGTTGAGCCGGTCCGCCGCGCGGCGAGCTTCTTCGGCGCTGTTCGGGTTCGGCTGTCCGCTGCCATTACGTTGGGCGCGGCGCATGTCGTCCAAGGCGCGCTCAAGCTGCTGGAGCGCCCGCTCCAGGCGCGGATCGGTTTGGCCTTGACCTTGACCGGAGGCCATTTGGCGCATGGATCGCTGGCCCTGCTGGGAGCCCTGCGAGGATGACGAACCCGATGAGGAGCCCTGCCCCTGCTGGCCCTGTTGCTGACCTTGCTGCTGACCCTGCTGCCCGGATTGCTGCTGGCCCGACTGTTGCTGACCTGACTGCTGCTGACCACGGCTGAGTTCTTCCATGCGGCGGCGAAGCTCTTCGGCTTCGCGGCGCAGCATCTCCTGCGCCCACTTCTGCTGGAAGCTCTGCTGCTGGCGCTGGCGCTGCTGCTCGGCGAGCTGCTGTTGCCGGCGGGCGAGTTCCTGAAGGCGCTTGGTAGCTTCGTCGATCTCCTGTTCACGCTGATTGCCGCCGCCACCAGCGGAGCCCCGGTCAGCGGTCTCGTACTGGTTCTTCTCGGTGTCGAGTTCAAGGTCGAAGAGGCTTTCGAGGTCGCGGCTTTCGCCACCGCCCCCGCCGCCGCCACCACCGCCGCGCTGGCCGAAGGCGACCTGAATCTGGCGGAACGTAGCTTCCGCCCGCAGCAGATGCTGAAGGGCCTTCTGCTCCGGCGACAGCGCATCACGCCACTGCATGGCCTTGATCTTGCTCACGGCCTCGTTCATGTCCTTGGAGGCCTGTTCCATCTCCTGGGAGAAGGTCTTGAATTCCTCGTTCGTGCCGGAGAGTTCGCGGCTGCGCATGCGGCGCGCGAGGGAAAGCGCCTGCTCGCTGAGCTTCTGCTGGACTCCGGAGAGGAAAGTGGCGTCCTCCTGAAAGGCACTCGCCGACTTCTTCGAACGGATCTGGTTCCAGGTGGCGGAGATGATCTCCTTCTGGCGGTCGGAGATTCTCTGCTGCTGTTCGCTGGGTCCTCCTCCGCCGCCGCCGCCCATGGTCTGGCCCTGGCTGAACTCCTTCTCGAAGGGCTGGGCCTCGACGAACATCATGTCAGTGCGGGAGGTGGTCCGGGCATCCCGCGCGGTGGCGTAGAGAGAGACCAGATCGCCGGGCTCGAGCTTGAAGTCTTCGAGCGAGATCATCGTGGAGCCGCTGGCTTCCTTCCCGCGACTGGTGGAGACGTTAACGGTCTTCTCTTCCCCGCCGTTGACGGAGTAGTGAAGAGTGACGGCCTGCAAGCCGTAGTCGTCGGCGGCCTCGACGGTGACACCGACTTCCTCGATGGGACTGACGCGCGCGTCGCGTCCGGGCCGGACGATCTTCACGACGGGCGGCGTCTCGACGCGAGCTTCGATGAAGTAGTCCTCGCTGATGCGGACCGTCTCGCCCTCGTCGATGACGGCGATGTGATACAGGCCATCCTTGCGGATGGGCACGGTGGCCTTGGATGTGGTGTCGGTCAGCGATTGCAGCGGGATTCGCGTTTCATCGTCCAGGACGATCAGCCCTTGCTTCATGGGCCTGTCGGTGGTAACGACCAGAGCGGCTTCGGTGCCTTCGACGGCGCGCAGGTCGCCGCCTTGTTCTTCAACGACGGGACGAAGGCCCATCCAGCCGGGGAAATTGTAGGTGACGCGGATCGACTTCACGCCGGGAAGGTCAACAACGGTGAAGGTGTGTTGCGCGGAACGGACGCGGCCCGCCTCGACGCGATATTCGGTGGTATCAGCTAGACCGGCGAGGAGGAATCCGTAGCTTCCGGCCACACCCTCCTTGGGCTCCATCTGGACCTCTTCCCACTTGGTGGCGCCCGCGGTGCGGGCAAGCAGGCGGACTTCGGGCGTGTCGAATCCGACGAGTTGGGCTTCGACGATCTGATCGGCGCCACGACGGACGCGGCGGTCGCCGGGCTGGACCAGGATGCGGTAGTAAGGCTCAGCCCCAGGCCGGGTCGCACCGGCCCAAAGCAGTGCCGCGCCATGGCCCAGAGGGCCGGGACCGGCGAGGGTGAGCCAGAGCAGGGCTCCGACGCCGGCAGCGCCGGCGACGGAGAGACCAAGCAAAGTCCGCGGAGCCACAAGGCGCGACGGCGGAAACTGTTCGGCGCGTTCCAGCGCCTCCTCGGCAAGCAGCGTACGGAACGGGTTCCCTTCCTCGCTCTGCACGAGCGTGCTGACGCGCTGCTCGAAGCCGGGATGCTTGCGTTCGGCCTCGCCGGCCGCACGGCGGCTATTGATGCGAAGGGCTGGCACAATCAAGCCGAAGGCAAGCGCGAAGGCCACGCACAGGAAGATGGCGACACGGGCCCAAAGCAGGCTCAAGTCGGAGAAGGCATAGCGGTCCGCCATCCAGGCGCCGCCAAGTGTGCTGAGAAACGCGGCGAAGGCGATGATAGCGGCTCCGGCAGCCCAGGCTTTCCAGCGCAGGCGTTGTTCCAGCGAGTCCAGATAGGCTTGGAAGCGATCAAGTGGGCTCATGCGACCTCCCTGCTGAAGTGTCTGCTCGCGATGATTGCTTCGGCGAACCCTGCGACGAGGGCGACCGCAAGTACATAAGGCCAGAGATTCTTCTTTGCCGGATCGTTACCGGAGATGGGCGCTCCGGGACCGCCCGCCGTCGTGATGGGTGCGGCCTGCCAGAGTTCGGCCGAGTCAGTGGGCATCAGCGTGAGATCCGATTCGCGGCGGTCGATGTTGACCGCCACCAGCTCACGGCGATCGCCGGCGCGGCGGACCTCCCAGAAGCCGGCGCGATCCAGGGTGACGGTGGACGCCTTCGCAGCCTCTGAGAGCGACAACGCACGGTTGCCATCCGGATCGAGCACTTCGACGGACGCCGCACGCGTATTGCCGTGGCGGAGGTCGAGCGCGGAATCCACGGTGAGCGCTCCCGCGCTTTCATCAACAGAGGCGAGCCAGCGGATGGTGCGCGCGACGAACGGCACGAAAGCGGGGCGGACGGGGAAGTCGTTGGCGTCGTTGTCGAGAGTGGAAGCGAAGACCAGAACGCGGCCATCGCCCACGCGGCCTTCCAGCAGAATGGGCGCTCCGGACGTAAGACGGGCGACGGTGCGCGCCGAGCCGGCCTGGAGGTCGAAGGACTGATAGAAACGGACCCCGTCCCAACGCTCGGTTTCACGGATGGAAGGGTGCGCGAGATCGGCCTCGCCGAGAGTGGCGAAGCGGTCGCCCATCCGTGCCTCGTAACGAGAACCGGAGATAGGGAGGTCGAGCAGCGGCACCTTGCCGGCGGCGGCGGTGGCGGCGCCGACGGCGATCCACACGCCCTTGCCGTTTGCAGCCGCATCTTTCAAAGACTTGGCGAGCGATTCGGGAATGGCGCCGGGATCCGAGAGGACGATGGCTTTGTACGATTCGAGGCCTCGCGAACCGGCTGCGGCGACGGGCAAAGCATCCACCGAGAAAAGGCCCGGCTCGGCAGTTTCCAACGCGCTGCGGAAGTAGAGGGCGGAACGCTGCGAGCGCGGCCCGAAGAGCAGCAGGACCTTGTCGGGATCGGCGCGTTCGACGGCGAACAAAGCGCGGTTGTCGGCGGGCAGACCGTCAGGCTCGGTGAGGGCAACTTCGCAGCGGCTGAAGCCGTAAGGCGCTTCAAGGCCGGAGAACTCCACGCGCGCCCGGCCGGAGGCCGGCACGCTCACGGACTTGGACGTGATAGTCCTGCCGTTCACGATGAGCGCCACCTGTTTAGTGGCTTCTGACGTGTGAAAGCCCGCGACGGTAGCTTCGATGCGCGCCTGTTTTGGATCGAGAAGGCGGCGCGGAGCGACAACGGATTCAACGGTCCAGTTCGGCTCGTCCTTCTCGGCGAGGCGGTGGATGACGAGTTTGGTGCGCGGATCGAGTCGAAGCTCGGAGAAGCCCGGCGGCATGGACGTTCTCTGCAAGTCGGTGAATAAGTGGACTTCGAGGGGTAGCGGCGAGGAACGTGCGATGTTGCGCAACGAAGTAGCGAGCTCGCCATAGGAACTGCGGCCGGTGCCGGGGCGGATGGACTCGACGGCGGCGTTCAGCGCGCCTGGGTCCTGCGTGGGCTCGTTGAGGAGACGAAGATGCGATGAGAAGGCGACGACCTGGGCGCGGTCTCGCGCCGCGCGGCCGCGGAGGACTTCCAAAGCCTGAGATTTCGCGATTTGCAGGCGAGTGCCAAAGGACATGGAGGCCGAGTCGTCGATGGCGATGACCAGCAGTTTCGCGCCAGAGCCGGCGGCGACAGTGCGCTCGACGAAGGGGCGCGAGAACGCGAAGGCGATGAAAGCGAGCAGCGCGAGGCGCAGAGCGAGCAGCAGCAGGTAGTCGAGCTTACGCTGGCGGACCGAAGCTGTCGTCGATCGCTCGAAGAACATGAGCGAGCTGAAGTGCTGCGGAGTGCTCTTGTGCCGCTTCAGCAGGTGGAGATAGACGGGCAGCGCGAGCAGTCCCAAGCCGGCGAGGAACCAGGGTGAGAGCAAGCCCATCAGAGCCTCCCCTGCCTGATGCTGAGATAGCCGCGGAGCGCTTCATCCAGCGGCTTGTCGGTTTCGAGAAGGTGATAGCTGAGTCCGGCGCCCTCGGCCTGGGAGCGCAGCGCTTCGAGGTGCGCGTCAATCCTCTCGCGGTACTTGTTGGCGGCGTATTCGGGCGAGACTTCGATCTCGCGGCCGGTCTCCATGTCGATCAGGATGCGCGGACCGTCGAGCCTTGGACGCACTTCCTGAGGGTCGAGGACATGGAAGAGAAGCACGTCGCTGCCCTTGTAACGCAGCGGCGCCACCGTGTTGACGATCTCCTTGGGATCGGCATAGAAGTCTGAAATGACAATCACCATGCCGCGCCGCCGAAGCATCTCCTGGAAGGTGAGGAAGGGTTTGGCGAAGTCCGTGCGATTGCCGGGCTCGGCGTGATCGATGCCGTAGAGCACCTTCATCCATTGGCCCTGGCGGGAGGACGGCTGGACATAGTCGCGGACTTCGTCGTCGAAGCTGATCAGGCCGACGGCGTCGCGCTGGTGGTGGGCAAGATACGCGAGCGAAGCGGCGAGGAAACGAGCGTAGTCGATCTTGCAGATACCTTCGCCTTGAAAGGCCATGGAGCCGCTGCGGTCAAGCAGGATGGTGACTCGGGTGTTCGTTTCGCCGCGGTAACGCTTCAGGTAGAGGCGGTCGGCGCGGGCGTAGACGTTCCAGTCGACGTAGCGGAGGTCATCGCCCGGCACGTATGGGCGGTATTCGGCGAACTCCTGACTGAAGCCGAAGTCCGGCGAACGATGCAGTCCCGAGATGAAGCCTTCAACGACGGTCTTCGCCGTGAGCTCGAGATTCGCGATCCCGGCGAGGATCTTCGGGTCAAGGAACCGCTGCTGCGTCGTAGGGGTCATGTCGTCGGGACAGGCTTGGCATCGAGCAGGCGCTTGAGGATGTCGTCAGGCGTGAGGCGATCGCTCTCAGCCTGGAAGTTAAGCAGGATGCGGTGGCGAAGAACGGGGCGGGCCAGCGAGACGACGTCCTGGTAAGTGACGTGATGGCGTCCGTGCATCAAGGCCCGGGCCTTGGCGGAAAGCACTAGATTCTGCGCGCCTCGGACGCTGGCGCCGAAGTTGACGTATTTCTTCACGAAATCCGGCGCCGAATCATCGCTGCTGCGCGTGGCGCGAACCAAGGCAACAATGTAGCGCGCGACATCTTCGGAGATGGGCACCATGCGGACAAGCTGCTGGAACTCGAGAATCTCCTCGGCCGAGGTGACAGCCACCGGCGAGGCCTTCTCGGTGGTGGTGGTCAAGTCGATGACCTTTAATTCGTCTTCGGGTCCGAGGTAGTCGAGCAGCGTGTTGAAGATGAAGCGGTCGAGCTGGGCTTCGGGCAGCGGATACGTGCCTTCGAGCTCGATGGGGTTCTGCGTGGCGAGCACGAAGAACGGCGCCGGGAGCCGGTAATGATTGCCGCGCACAGTGCAACTCTGCTCCTGCATCGCTTCGAGCAACGCAGCCTGCGTCTTCGGCGGCGTGCGGTTGATCTCGTCCGCAAGCAGGATGTTGCCGAAAATGGGGCCCTGGACGAATGTCCAGATGCGGCGGCCTGTACCGGGTTCCTCTTCCAGGATGTCCGTACCGGTGATGTCCGAAGGCATCAGATCCGGCGTGAACTGGATGCGCTTGAAGATCAGGCCCAATGTCTGGGCCATGGTGCGCACAAGCAGCGTCTTGGCCGTGCCGGGGAGGCCGGTGATCAGGCAGTGTCCGCCGACGAAGAGCGCGATCATGAGCTGCTCCAGCACTTCGTCCTGGCCGACGATCACCTTCCGGACTTCCCGGACCATGGCCTCCTGAACGGCTTGAAAGCGTTCGACGCGCTGTTTCAGTGTAGTGAGATCGATTTCGCTGGTCATTTCTTCCTGCTCTTGTTTTCGCTTAACTCCAGCAACAACTTCTGCGCGGGCCGGTAGCCCGGGGCCTGCTCCAAGGCCATCAAGACCTGTTCCTCGGCCGCGTCCCAACGCTGCATCGCGTTAAATGCACGCGCCAGGTTGTAGTGTGCGACGGCCGGATCGGCGGGCTTCAGCGCGACCACGGCTCCGAACTCCTCGGCTGCGCCGGACCACTCTCCTGCCTCGGCGCGCAATTCTCCGAGCCGCTGATGGAGCTGCTGGTCCGCCACAGGATAAATCCAGAGGAGCCGTGCGAGGACGTCTTCGGCGCTCTTCTTCCTTCCCAATTCGGCTTCGATCGCGGCGAGGCGCTTCAGAGTCTCCGGTTCGCGTCCGCCCTGTTTGGCGTACTCAAAGAGCTCTCGCGAGGCGGCTTCCTTGTCACCCTTTTCCGTATAAGCTTCGGCAAGCCCTTCGTACACGCTCCCAGGCTGGACGAATTCCTTGAACAGCGGTTTCAGCTTCTTTCCCTGCTCCAGAACCATGTCCCACTCTTTGGCCTTCACCGCCTCGTTGAAGGGTTTAATGCCCTTGCGGAACTCACCGAATCCCGCGAGCGTGGCGGCGTGCTCTTTCTCGAGCCATTCGGCGAATTCGCGGTCGAATTGCTCCGGTTTCATCCCGAACGTCCGCTCGACGACGGCGGCGGTCGTATCCACTTTCGAGAACTCGCCGAGCATGGCCAGCAGTTTCGGCCAGCCCCACCGCTGTTCAATGTAGTCGCAGATCCGGCCGGCCTGGAAATAGCTGATGACGATCTGTCCCGGGTGGCTGGGCCGCACGAAGCCCCTGTCCAATTCGGCGATGGGCAGGAGCTTTTTGTCTCTCATCGCGACCAGGACATCTGGCGTAACGCGCTCGCCCCACTCCTTGTTGACGGCCGTCTCTTCGTGAACGGCCAGACCTTCGGTGAACCAGCGCGGCACTCGATGATTGGTGATGTTCAGAGTGAATACGTGGCTGAGTTCGTGCCACAGCGTACTGGCCCAGTGGTAGGTGCCGGGGGGGCGGCCCGACGGGCTGTCCATCGCGATTGAGAGTACAAATGTGACACCCAACGCGCCCAGTCCGGGCATACCCATGGTGCGCACAGCGAAGTCCTGGTGATCGGGATAGAGTTCGACCTGCACGGGACCGGGCAGCTTCCGGTCGTACTTCTTTTCGAATGTGCCGATGGCGCGCTCCACTTCGCGCTCGACATACGGCCGCAACAGTGCCGCCTCCTTCTTGTGGAGCCGGAGCACGGCACGCGGCGTGCGAAACGTCTCGAAGTTCTTGAAGCTGTCGAGCAGTGTGAGGGAGTTCACCGTCGGCTTGTCGCGGTAGCCGTTCTCATAACACTGCTCGAGCTGTTCCCTCGCCTCCTTGTCCTGGCCCAGGCGCATCAGGTTGATGCCCAGCTCGGAACGGGCCGCCCAGAGGTCGGGCCGGAGCTCGAGAGACTTGCGGTAGAGCTGGATGGCTTCTTCATATCGCCGGTTCAGCACAAACCATCGCGCGATCTTTGCGTAACCACGGCCGTAACGCGGGCTGGCTGCCAGCATCTTGGTGGTCCACTCGGACGGACCCTTGTCGTTTAGAAGATCGATCGCGGCGAGCGTGGCCATGGCGTCGAGCGCGTTCGGAGAGATGGCCAGAGCCTTCCCGGCCTCTTCCGCGGCCTTCTTGAAGTCACCGTCCTCGAGGACCAACCCAGCCACCAACTCCTGGGCTTCGAGGAGCTTCGGGTCCTTCTCGACGGCAGCCCGCGCCAGTTCCACAGCCTTGCGGTCGAAGCCATCGGTGAGTGAGATTGCCAGACCGAGCATCGCGGAGGCGTTGTCTGGCTCGAGCTTCAGCGCCTCATTGAATAGCTCCTGCGACTCGGAGACGTTGAAGCGCTCCAGCAACAGGCGCCCCCATCGCACTCGCAGGCCTGCGTTCTTCTCTTGCGATTTCGCGGCGAGACGGAATGCGTCATTCGCGCCTTTGAATTCGCCCAACCCCCATAGCCCCTCCGCGCGGTCGGCCAGGTCATTCGACTTGGCGAGCGCCGTGTAGCACGCGCGCGCTTCGTCCAGACGGCTCAACCTCTCCAGCAAGCCGCAATCCGCTCCGACGAGCGGGAGGCTGGTCAGGATGAGAACCGCGAGCCTCATTTCTCCAATTCCTCTTGAACGCGCGCAAGCTCCAGCAGCAGCGCGGAAAGCTCCTTGCGGTAATCAGCCGTCGGCATAGCCGCTTTCTCGTACTTCAGCTTGTCGATCGATTGCTCGATTTCTTCCTTTCGAGCGAGCAGCTTCTGCTTGGCCGGATCTCGAAGAGCCTCCTGCACGGAGCCGAAGCGGACGACGGCGATCTGCTGCGCCAGCAGACCCTGCTTGTTCTCAGGCGAAGGCGCACGAACGGCCTCCGCGGCGCCAGTGTCTTCGAGCATCGAATGCTCCGTGGCCAGGCGTTTCTGCGTTTCGTAGAACTCTGTCGTCTTCTTGTCCGCGTAACGGTAGGCTTCAAGCGCGCTGACCGTCTGGTTCTTATCCGTATCCGCGTTCGCGTCACGAAACGCCTCGACCCAATACCGCGAGAAGACGACCGCATTGCGTTCCATGCCGGAACGGGTTGCCGTGATGACGACACGTCCGGGACGCTTCAGGGCATCAATCGCTCCGCCGCTCGAACTGGTCGCGAGAACGATCACCTGTTGGGCCTTCACGGGTTCGAGCCAGGCGGCAAGCTCGCGCGCGGAGACGTCAGGGCCCGGCACATTGAACTTGTAGTCGGCGCCATCGAAGGTGCCATGTCCGATCAACGTGAGCGCGAGAGTGTCTTTTGCCGTAAGCGAAGCGGCAGCCTTGTCGATGGCGGCTTTCAGCGCGGTCTTCGTCGCCGCGGCGCCGTTCAGGTCAGTGACCGTGACCTCCACGCCGCTGACGTACTTGGAGAGGTCCTTCGTCAGGCTCGTGAATCGCTGCTCGTACTCGGGCTGCCCTCCCAACCCGCCGGCGATAACGTGCCACGTCGATGCGTTCGCGCCCAGCGACACAAAGAACAGCAGCGCCGCGAATCTCATACCGCCCCCCACCTGCGCCGCAAGAGCCATTCGGCCCCCTTCAGACCAGCCAGCAGGAGGAATGCCAGCGGCATATCCCATAGGTCGTGCGTCTCACGAACGGAGATGCCCGCCTCGGAGAAGTCGATCTCCTTCGCCAACCCGTCCACGTCATCTGGTGTGTAGTACCGGCCGCCTGTCTGCTCGGCCAGGCGCTCGAGAAGAAGCCGGTTCTGTTCCGTGCGGAAGTTTTCGGCGACCCCGTCCTCGCGGCGGAAGGTGAGCACGTCGCGGGCGACCTCCTGCTCTCCCCGGCGCGCAACGACCTCGGCGAGGTACGATCCTGGCTTGTCGGCCTTCCACTTTGCGCTGTACTGGCCGGGGCTCTGCGGATCGGGCTGAAGCGTCACCACATCGGCCAAACCTTCGGGCCCGATGACGCGCGCCTCGACGGCAGCTTCCGGCAACGGCAGGAAGTTCGTGTCGCGAACGTCGGCGCGGAGGGTGATGTCGGCGGAGTCGCGCAGCACGCTCTCCGTCGAAGATACGGCGACGCGTCCGGACGAGCCAGTCACCAGCCATCTCATGAGCTGCTGCCAGAAGACCTCGTGCGTTTGGTCCTTTGAGTCTTGCAGCATCTGCCATTTCCAGGTGCCGCCTGTGGCGAGCAGAGCCACACGGCCGCGGCCGTAGTTCTGCATCGCGAGCAACGGATAAGTGCGCCCAGCGGGCGAAACGAACTCGGCCAAGACGGTGGCGCCGGGCTTCGGCGTGCCGGTCTCCTGGTAGTCGGCGAGTTTCGGAAACGCGCGCCAGCGAGCTGCGTTCTTGACCGGATCTTCCTCGACACGAGTCACAAGGCTGTCCTGCCCACGCGCGGTGAGTTGCACGCCGGCTGGATCGCGGAAGAAGGTGTTCTTGCGGTCGGGCAGTTCGACTGGGAGCATCTCGGCCACCTGGGTCTTTTGCCATCCGCCTTCGCTTAAGGCGTTGCGGCCGCCCAGGAAGAGCACGCCGCCGCCGCGGCGATCGGCAAATTCGCGAATCAACGCTTGCTGCGGACCGCTGAAATAGCCCGCCTCAACGGCGCCGATCACCAACGCGTCGTAGGAGAAGAGGTCCTCCACGGTGTCCGGGAAGCCGTTCTCCAGTTCCGAGGCGCTCTTGACGCCTTGCCGGTAGATCTTGTTCTGCGTCGTACGCAGAATGCTGACCAGTTCGAGGTTCTTGTCTTCCTCGACGGCGCGCCGGATAAACTTCATCTCCCAGCGCGGCTCGCCTTCCATGTAAAGGATGCGCGGCTTGCGATCCTCGACGTTGACGAGCTGCGTCAACACGTTGTTGTCCCTCGAGCGCTCCCCGTCGAGCGGCTCGATGCCAACGCGGTAGACGCGAGCCGCGGCGTCGCCCGCCTGGAAGGCCAGCGGTTCAATCGCCTGCTTGCCATCCTCGGGCAGACGGATTTCGCGCGAGGCCAGAACCTTGTCGCCTTCCCGCACCGTCAGTCGTGCCGCTTGGCCGCTGTGACCGAACTGGCGAAGCGTCACAAAAGCGTTTAGTTTCGATCCGGCGAGAGCGCGGGCGGGCATCTGCACGGCGGAAATCTCGATGTCATTCTCGGGCGTCGCGCGCCCAAGCCCGACGGCGTGCACGGGAATTCGCGCCGCTCGCAGCGCAGCCGTAGTCTCCTGATCGAGGCCGCCCGAATTGTCTGCGCCGTCGCTGAGGAGCACCACGGCCCCGACGGGCAGCGTTGCCGCTTCACCGACAGCCTGTTTCAAGGCGGTACCGAGGTGCGTGACCCCGGAATCCGCCACCAGATCCTTAGCCGATTCGATACGCCGGAGCTCACCGCCGACGCTGTACAGCCTGACGGCGTACTTCGACTTCAACTGGTTCATCAGGCTGCCGTCGAGAAGCGACCGGGCCTGGTCGATGCGGCTGCGTCCGTCTTCGACCTGCGCCATGCTCCGGGAAGAGTCGATCAGGACGGCCACGACGTTCTGTTGCTGCCGCAGGCTCGCGACGCTGAGCGCAGGCTGCCACAGCATGACGACAAGCAGCGCCAGCACTCCCCATTGCAGCGCGCCGAGGGTGAAGGCCCGTCCGGCCCCCTGCCATTGCTCTCGCTTCCGCCAGAAGATCCACAACAGAGCCCCGAGCAGGACCACCAGTACTGCCGCCAAAACCCACACAGACCACCCGCTGAGAAGCACGAGGCTTCCCTTCCGGTACATCGCCGAAGGGTATTTGAATAGGAACTCAAACATGGGCTCGGTGGATGGTCCTCTCCCCCAAAATCAGTGCGTCATCGCGTAGACGATCATGTTGATCCCCACGCGGTAGGCCAGCGACGCGTATTTCTCCGGATATCTGGGGTGGTCTGCCCACTCCCAGGCGTCGCCGAGGTCCATGTTGTGGCAAATGCTCATGACAATCCGCCCTTTTTCGTCGCGAACGGCGCGCCACCTGGCCTCAAACCCGTCGTACTCATAGGTCTTGTCGAACGGGTAGTTCACGATACCCGGCACCTGGAAGCGTTCATCAAGGTTGTAGAGGACGTGAAAGATAGGGTCGTCATTGGGTATATCGACAACGGTGCGGTCCGGAATGGCACGATTCAGGCTTGTCATGAAGACGCCCCACTCGAAGGTTCCGTGGAAGTCATCGGTCATCACGAAGCCGCCGCGGTCCATGAACTCCCGTAGTTTCTTCGCCTGTTCATCGGGCAGGTCCCAATGGCCCGGCTCTACGACGTAAACGAAGGGGTAGTTGAAGATGTCGTCGGAAACCAGGTCCACCACGTGCTCAACGGACTTGGAGTGGATGCGGGAAAGCCGCCGCAAGCCTTGCAGGAACTGGCGATCCGCCTTGGGGTAGTCCACGGTCCAGTGGCCACGCATCGCCCACATGCCGCTGGCCCGCAGGGAGGGATACCGGAGCCGCGCCCAGTTAAATTCCGCTTTTTCCTTGGCGTCCGACGGGAGCACAATTTCGCTGTCGGAATCCGCGAAGATCTCCCAGGCGCGCTGGCGGCCCCGCTGGAATCCGTAGGCCGCGCACGCAAGGAGAATAGAGCCAAGTATCGCTGCTACTGGTCGACGCAGGCGCATGTGCCTTCCCCTCGGTGGCTCAAGAATAGCATAGCGGTCCAATTGGTCAGACCGGCCTTCCCGAGTCCCATCTCCTTCCGATGACGTGACTTGGTTCTAAGACGCACGGAGTTCGCCCGGCGTTATGCAATTGAGCCAAAGAAAACGAAAGGGCACGCCAGCGCGGCGTGCCCTCCTAGTCGATGCGCGATGGTCCCGAGGGTCAAGCCGCCAGGAGTCCGCGCAGATTCCAACCGCAAATCACGCTTCCCTCGAACTTGTTTCCATTCGGGCCGGGCCAGTGGGTTTCCAGGCTGACGGCGCCAGTGTAGCCGTCCCGCAGCAGTGCGGCAATCTGTCCCTTCCAGTCCACCTGGCGCGTGCCTACGGGGCCCCAGACCGGCTTGTGTCCCTCCATGTGGCAATCTTTCGCATGAACGTGGACAATCCGGTCCTTGGGTAGGATTTCGTACCCCATGGGGAACGGCTCCTCCCCACCGACCAGCATGTTGGCCGGATCCCACACCAGCTTCAGATTCGGGTGCTGAACGGCGTCGAGGACGCGCTTCGCTTCGGAGGCCGTACCGATGTTGCAGGCATGTTCATTTTCGAGCCCGATGATGACACCGTGCGGCTTCGCCTGATCGGCGAGTTTCGTCACCGCCTCACAGATCGCGTCATGGCAAAGTTCGGGCTGCATCGTGCGCCAGTACGAGAAGACACGAATGATCTTCGCGCCGGTCATCTCCGAGAGTTGGAGGGCCCGCTCCATGAGTCGCGGCTGATCGTCGAAGGTGTGCTTCGAGGCGAAGATGTCCTGCTGAAAGCGGGTATCAATCTGGTGATCGCCTGGCAGAACACACTTCAGGAGCGGAGAAGCGATGGACAGGACGCGGATGCCGCGCGCCTTCGCCATTTCCGTGGCGCGTTTCACCTCCTCGTCGGTGAGGTCCATGATGTTCTTGCCCCAAAGGACGCGGAATTCCGCACCGGTCATGCCGATGGTGGCCATGGCATCCAGCGCCTTCTCCAGATCGGGCGTGAATTCGTCAGTAATCGCGGCGAGTTCAAGTTTCGGCTGCATGAGTCTTATTTGACCAGTGTAGCCGAAAGATCTAGACCTTTCCCCTCCACGATCAACAGCTTGCGGTCGATCGGCGGATTCGCCACGCGCTGTTTCGAGCCGCTCGGCCACTCGACTTCAATGGCTGCGATCTTTGCGCGAGCGCCCAGGCCGTACGTCAGCGCCAGTTCGCTCTGCGAGCAATACGTCGAGCCGCTGTGCACCGTGCGCCATTGCCTGCCCGACGGGCTTTCGATCCGCACCACGGCGCCGATGCCATCCCGGTTCGACTTTGTCCCCTGCAACTTCACGGACACCCAATGGTTCTTCGCCGTGTTCGCGTCGTTGCGGAAGAGCTGGGCCGGCCCGTTGTTGTTCGACAACAGAACGTCCAGGTCGCCGTCATTGTCGAAATCGCCGTAGACCGCACCCCGTGTCACTTTTGGTTTCGCGAACTCGGTGCCCATTTTCGAGGTGACTTCCTCGAAGCGGCCCTTGCCCGTGTTGCGGAACAGGTGCGGCGGCTGCGCGTAGCTCACCTTCGGCTGCACACGCTCAATCTCTTCATCGATGTGCCCGTTGGCCGAGTAAATATCGAGCCAGCCGTCCAAGTCGTAGTCGAAGAAGAAGACGCCGAAGGCGAGCGTCAGCAGAGACGCACGGCCGACGGTGGAGCGCGGCGCTTCGTCGACGAACAGTCCGTTGCCCTCGTTTCGGTACAGGCCCAGCATCTGGTTGGAGAAGTTTCCGACCAACAGGTGCGCACGGCCGGAGCGGTCGTAGTCCCCCGCGTCGACGCCCATGGCGCCACGGGCCACGCCGTCCTCGCCGAACGCCACGCCCGCCGCGACGCCCTCCTCGCGGAAGGTGCCGTTCTTCTGGTTCATGTAGAGCTTGTTCGGCTGGGTATCGTTGGCGACGAACAGGTCGGGCCAGCCGTCGTTGTTATAGTCGAGCACCGCCACGCCGAGCGACTTGCTGGTGGGATCGCCGACGCCCGCCTTCCGGCTCACATCTTCAAACCGGCCATCGCCCAGGTTTCGATACAGCACCGACGACGTGCCCTTGTACGACTCCGGCGTGCAGTAGGACTTCTTCGCGCCGTCGAGCGAGCACCAAAGGTCGCCCTTCTGGCTCCACTGGACGTAGTTCGCCACAAACAGGTCCAGCTTGCCGTCGCGGTCGAAGTCCACCCAGGCCGCGCTAGTCCCGAAGTTGGCATTCGAGATGCCAGCCACCTTGGTCACGTCCTTGAACTTGAAGCCGCCTTCGTTGTGATACAGACGGTCGCCCTCCAGCGCCGTGATGTACACGTCAGGACGGCCGTCGTTGTCGTAGTCGCCAACGGCCACGCCCATGCCGTAAACCTGGACATCCAAGCCGCTTCCTTGCGTGACGTCCGTGAACGTGCCGTTACGGTTGTTGCGATAGAGCGCGTGCGTGGATTTGCGACCCTTCGGTGTCCAGTCGCGGCTATTGACGAGCAGGATGTCCAGCCAGCCGTCCCCATCCACGTCGATGAAGGCGCAGCCGGAGCCCATCGTCTCCGGAAGCCACTTCTTCCCTGCTTTCCCGGCGTTGTGCTTGAAGCGGATACCTGCCGCCGTGGTGACATCAGTGAGGCGCGGCGTCTGGGCCGCGAGCGTCAGGGCTGCCAACAGCAGCAGTAGAGTGGCTCTCATCGTAGGGGCACGCTCTCGTGTTCGTGAATTGCCTGCCGTTCGTTGTTGTCCTCGGGACTGATCATTCGGCGTTTGGCGGTGATCATTTGTGAAGCCTCGTCGGCCTTAAACCGCCGGAACAACTGCTCCTCGCGCCGCGATGCCTCCAGGTCTCCCAGGCCGCGGTAGGCCAGCATCAGGCTGTAATGCGCCTGCACGTCCTCCGGATCGACGGCCAACACACGCTTGAATGCTTCGACCGCCGCCCGGTAGTCGCGCTTCAGGAAGAGGATTCGGCCGATCTGGTTCTGCACGACACGGTCCCGCGCGTATTGCTGCGCCACGGTGTTCAACGACGCCAGCGCGGCGTCGTAATCGCCATCGGCCTTCTCGACCATGGCCTTGAAGAAGTGGATGCGGCCGAGCTTGGAATTGATCTTGAGGGCCTTTTCGATATACGGCTTCGCTGCATCGGTTTCACCCTCCTGAATCAGCGCGCGGGCGACGTTCAGCCAGCCATCGGCATATTCCGGGTCAGCTTCCGTGACGCGCAGGAATGCGTACTCCGCCCCTTTCAGATCACCTTGGAGCAGAAGGCCGATCCCCCAGTCGTTCCAACGTTCGCGGTCCTGCTTGCGTACCAGGGGCCGCCATTCGGGCTCGGTCTTGCGGTCTCCGACTTCGAGCTTCGTCTCGGCCGTGGCGAGCGTGACGATCGGAAGATTCGGGATGCGGTCCTTGATCCTGCCCGGCACATTTACGGGGATGTTCGACGGTGAATAGTCCCACGCACGGCTGTCATAGTGGATGCTCGCCAGCTTCGGGTCCTGGTTCGGCAGCGGCTTTCCGGCATACGCAAAGCGCGTGTACTGCCAGGAGAACTTGCGGTAGTTCAGCTTTGCGGTCAGCGTGATGGGCCCCTTGGCATCTTCAGGGATCTTGACGCGGTAGTGGGCCACATCAGCGGCTCCCGGCGGAATCATCCGGACGTAGAGCACGCTCCGCGCCTGCCAGGCGTTGCGCTTGTCGATAGGGTTGCCGTCGCCGTCCAGCAGGTAGGATTTGTACACGTGAGCGCCCTTCTCGACCGGCCCCTTGCCGTCGTCCTCCACGCGGCCGCTCCAGTAGATCACCTTGCCGGTCGCATCGCAGCCCTGCAACTCGAGCCAGATGTCGAACGCATCCACCGTGCCACCGGGGAAGAAGTGGCCGATCTTGCGGGTTCTCACGACAACATCGACTTTCGCCGTCGAGCCTGGCTTGAACTTGACCCCGGATTGATCGATCGGCGCCGCGAGTTTGCCCACTTCGCGGATGAAGGCCTGCGTGCCGCCTTCCGCCTCCTCCCCCACGGCGAATGTTGTCATGGACTGCTGCGCCGCATCTCCCGACCGCCTGACCATTTCGAGGCCAGGCATCTCTTCCGCCGGCGATGCCGAGAAGATGTCGACGGAAATGAAGCCCGATTTCAGGAAGCCTTCGACGGCCTTCAATTGCGTTTCATCGCCGTTGACGTGCGGCACCGCGGTATTCGCCGCCGCGAACCGGTGGCTATGGACGAATCCGTCCCGGTTGCCAGGGTCCTTCGACGGCACCTTCGGCATGTGGCAGTCCGCGCACGTCGACGACTTCTCCGGATAGTAGAACGACCGCGCGCCCTGACCCGAAACGCCGCTGGCCTGCCAGTTGTCGTAGTCATTGAAACCGCGAATCCAGCGGTAGTTGTTCACCGGCTGATCGAGGTGGACCTTGTGGCACGTGGAGCAGTACTCGGCCGACTCCCCACGCATGAACGGCTTCAGGAAGGTGCGCCGGTGCGGTTCGGGGTCGGTGAAGGTCAAGAATCTGTCGAGCTTGCGGATGATCGGATTTCGGCTCGAGGCCAGCTCATGCAGCGGCGGATACTCGATTGTGAAACCGCCGTTGCCCATCGAGCTGTCGATGTGCACGATGGAGTGGCACGACATGCAGCCCAGGCCATTCTGCGCCTCCGGTGTTTCGAGCTGCTCGCGGACGGGTGTTTCCCACTTCCCGCTGAAGAGCATGGCGTGGTCGTGGCAACCCGCGCACCACTTGCTGCTCTGCGTCCCGGACACGTCCTGCATGTATTCAATCGACTTCCGGTAGAACTGGTTGTTGAATGATGCGAAGTGGTGCATGGACGATTCCCACTGCTGGTAGATGTCCTTGTGGCACTCGCCGCACAGCTTCGAGTCCATGAAGAAGTCCGCCGGGATCGTGCCGCCCACGTTGGTCTTCGACGAGGACGGCCAGAAGGGGGATCTCGGTCCTCCTCCCTCATCATTCATGCTCGCCGGCACGTGCATCGGGTTCTTGATCTTGGCTGAAGAGCTCGGGAAGACGGCACCGATGCTGGCCACCACGATCACGAACAGCACCGAGGCGCTGAACGTGAAATTCAGAGCACGCCACTTGGCGGTGGGGATCAACAACAGCACCCCGAAGAACGCCAGCGCGATGTGCGACCACAACACCCATCGGTATTCGAACAACGCTCCCGTGTAGACCAGCACCGCACCCAGGGCCGCCGACACAAGCAGCGGCCCCGCGGCCCACTTCACCCTCGCCCGTAACTCAGCCGAACTCATCAAGCCCCACACAAATCCGGCCAACGCCAGCAGGCCCAGCGCCAAATGCGCCAGGACGTTCGTCATGTAGAAAATGGTCGGCGAGGCGAACGCCGCCAGATAGGCGCTGTTCACCAGTAGTACAAGAAAGACGATCGCGGTCCACTTCAAGTACTTCGCATTCATCGTGTCCCCTCCCCAACCGTGAGCTCCACAGACGGAGCCTGCAACGGGCGCAGCAGCCGCAGTGCTGGCCGCGTGTTGTAGCTCTTCAGGTAGTCACGGTGCTCCGGCGTATCCGGATAGCGCTCATTCGCCGGATACGGATAGCTCGACATCCCTTGGAACGGCAGAGGTTCAACGCTCTGCGAAAATGCCGTATTCGCATCCCGATCTTTGGCCCAACCTCCAACCTTCAGCAGAAAATCGCGCTTCCAGCCCGCCGGAAGCACCGGTAGCCGCGCGGCGTCGAACCGCAAGCGCATCTCGTCGCCCGAGCCCATAATCACCATGCGGCTGTCGGGCCGTTCCAGCAGTTCTTTCACGTCGCCGTAGCGCGTGTACATGCCCGGGGTCGGGTTCCACATCGATGTCGATGCGGGCTGCGCGTAGAAGAACTGCTCCGGTTGCTTCCGCTGTGGATGAATCAGAGTCCGCGCGAAGCCGCGAAAACGCAGATCGCTCTTGTCCGCGGCGAGCTCTGTCAACCGCACCTCCGGCTTCGATGAACTTTCACTCAGGAAGATCTCGTCCCAGAAGACGCACAGGTTGGTGACGATTCTCACTTCGCGCCGTGAGCCGATGAACTTGCCGGTCAGGTCCACCGCGATGGTCTTGGGCTTGCCCGCCGGCATGCCCATGTCCTCGATCACCGTCACCCACTCGCCCTTCTCATCACGGACTTGCAGATAGGGGGTCACCAGCCCCGTCTTCGTCGCCTGGGCCTGCGACAGGAAGGTGCTTCCGTCGGCCCAGTCCACCCAGCCATTCAGGATGAGTACGGCACGGTTGTCCTTAGCCGCGCTGCCGAAATCGAGCTCCAAAGCGTGCATCTCCGCCACACCTTGCATGTCGTGCCGGAAGCCGTCGGCATACCGGCGGTCCCGCTTCAGCAAACGCTCCCGCGCATCATTCCTGCCGTCCTGCGCCCGCAGCGGATACACGCGCTTTGATGCGCCGAACAGGCGGAACTCAGGGAACGGCGGACTCTTCCACTTGTCATTCGAGAAGATCTCCAGGTCCGCCGGATGGTCCACAGCGATCAGTTTGATCTCGTCGAGGTAGCTGACCTCGCTCAGTTCTTCGGTGACCCTCACCTGGTACGCACCGTCTTTGGGACGCAACTGGTCACCGTCGATCCAGATGGATTCGTCGCTGTCCACGGGAAAATACGACCCGTCGCCGGCCGCGGCGCCGAGTGGGGCCACGCCGAGGACGTCGGTGATGTACTCGAACTCGCGCCCGTTCCATGTCCAGATCAACGGGCACGAGCCCGACAGCCTCTGCGCTTCCTTGTAGTTGCCGGTCAGCCCGGCCTTTTGCCGCATCTCGTTCTGGATCAACCCGTTCGGCCAGGTGATACGCACCGTGTCCGCCTCGCGTTGCCCCCGCAGACCGAACACCAGCGGCGCCCCCGTATAGACCTGCTTCTGATAGACGAGTCCAGCCTTGACCTCGACCTCCGCGCCGGCCGCGATCTTCAGGTTCTTGATGCCTTGCAGCCGCACTCGCAGCCAGTTCGACTTCAGCGGCGTCTGATTCAGGATTCGGTGGATACGGCCATCCGCGGTCACCGCCGCCAGATCCACGCGCCCGTCGTTGTCGAAATCGCCAGCCGCCCAAGCCAGACCATCGGGGAGTCCGGCGATCTTCTTCGGCGGCGCCCAACGTCCTGCGCCCAAAGCCCTGGCCACGCCGGTCGCCGTCACGACATCCGCCAGCGCCCGGTTCTCCAGGTCAGCCAAAACCCCTGCCGACGTTACCGGCCAAGCGGACTTATCGAAGCGTCCGTCCTTGTTCAGTGCCGCCCCCGCGGGATTCCCGGCCCAGACCAAGTCTGGCGCGCTGTCGTTATTGATGTCCGCAGCCCGCGGATGGCTCGCCCCGGCCGGAATGGCGTTGAGAGTCTGTGCTTCGTACTGTGCGCCCAGCCTGTCGCGATACAAGACGGCGGGACGGTTCGAATAGGTCACGACGATGTCGTGCGACTTGGTGTCGGGCACCACTCGCAGGACAGTCGCGCCGTTCGCCATGCCCTCGACGAAGGGCAGGTCAGTCGGCCTCTCGACAAACCCGGCCTGGCCCTGATTGCGATACAACGTGCTGTTCGAGCCAATCAGCAGCAGGTCCAGATCGTAGTCATGGTCGTAGTCCACCCAAAGCGCCGCCTCGAATCGCCGCACCGGCAGTTTGGCAGCATGCGGCTGGAATGTGCCCTTCACATTGCGAAACAACCGCGCTCCACTCGTCGTCAAGACGCACAAATCAGGCAGCCCGTCGTTGTCGAAGTCCCCCACCGCGACATTCAACACGCCCTTCAAATTCGCCAGAGCCGGCTGCGGCACAGGCGTCAACCCTTGCTTATAGACCAACACTCCACCGGCGGATGCCACCAACACATCAGTCCCGCCATCGCCCAAGAGACTCACCACCTGCAAACTTGCAGAGGCCCACTCCACCTTCCCAGGCAGCGCTGAAGCAGCGAATTTCAGCGCTGCCGCCGGCGTTGGATCCTCCGACCACGCCGGATAGATCACTTCCAACACCTCCGAGAATGCGCTCCATTCCACATCCTCGTTCCCCGCTCCAGCCTCCTCCTGGCGTTTACGCAACTCCTGGAATCGCGCCAATTCCCGCTTCGCGTCCTCCGCGCGGCCGGATGTTCTCAGATGGTTGAAGAGCTGAAAGTGGGGAGCCGCGAAATAAGGGTCAAGCTTCGCCGCCAGTTCGAACTTCGCCACGGCCTCCTGTTGCTTGCCCTGCAACTTGTACAACACACCCAGGTTGTATTGCGTGATCGGCTCTGCCGGTTCCAGCCTGGCCATCTGCTCGAGCTGAGCGACCGCCTTCTCGGTCTCGGCCAACTTCTTGTACTCGATGCCCAGGTTGAACCAGGAATGCGGGATGGACGGGTCCTGCTTCTGGACCGCCTCCAACTCGGCGATGCCCTCTTTCGTTTTCCCCGCGCGGAGCAACGCCAATCCGTAGTTCAGCCGGTCCGCCGCCGACTTCGGATTCAACTGCCACGCCTGCCGAAGTTGCTCTACAGCCTCCGCCTGCGTTGTCGGATTTTCGTAGAAAGCCTTGCCCAGTGTCCTGATCCGGACCAGGCGCTCTTCGACAGCAACACTCGTGTCACCACTGGAGACAAAGACAAGCCCCGTGGCCAGACACCCCGCCAACGCGAGGTAGCATCCCCAAGCCTTCATTAGGTCGATTGACGCACATGCGGCGCTAGGCGGCAATAATGTGAACCTACTAATTGCGGAGGCAGATGCTACAAATGGGAAATGTCCCAGCAGAATGACCGCGTCTGGCAACAGTCGGCCGTGGTTGGAGCGTTTCTTGAAGGCGTTCGAGGCGCGATCCCTCTCGCCGAAGAGCAGATCGACGTTATGCTGCGCCTGATCGGCGCGTCGAACCAGCCGGTGCGCAAGTTTCTCGATCTCGGTTGCGGCGATGGCGTGCTCTCCGCCGCGGTGCTCGATCGCCACCCGGGTGCGCAGGCCGTTCTGATCGATTTTTCCGAACCGATGCTCGAAGCGGCGCGCAAGCGGTTTGAGCATCGTGACCCACCGCCCGTCTATCTCAACGTGGATTACGGGGAACCGTCGTGGACTACAAAAGTCGAAGGCCCGTTCGACGCCGTCGTCTCAGGGTTCTCCATCCACCATCAGACAGACGAGCGCAAGCGCGAAGTGTACGGCGAAATCTTCCGACTGCTGAACCCTGGCAGCACCTTCGTGAACGTCGAGCACGTCGCCTCTGCCTCGCCGTGGGTGGAGAAGGTTCACGACGATCTCTTCATCGACCACCTACACCGGTTCCACTCTGACAAGACACGCCAGGATGTGGCGGACACCTACTATCACCGTCCGGATAAGTCCGCCAACATCCTTGCGCCCGTGGAAGCACAGTGCCAGTGGCTGCGCGGCATCGGCTTCACCGACGTCGACTGCTACCTGAAGATCTTCGAACTCGCCGTATTTGGCGGCCGCAAGCCCTGAACGGGACTTACGCCAGCTTTGAGACGCGAGCTTTCACTTCATCGGCGAACCGCTGGATGTGCGCCTGAACATACTCCAGCGGATCGAGCGAGTCGTTCTCCACGAGCGGCGTCAGGTCCATGGCGAAGTTCACGAGCTGCGCGGCGTCCACCGCGTGGCTCTCGAAGTACGTCGCATGCGCACGGCGGCGGCCCATCGTCGCCAGATCGTAGCGTTTGCCGCCCGTGATCTGCGAATCGAAGACGCCGACCAGCGACGCTGCGATGTTCTCTCGCTCGTCGAGCTTCATCGCCACTTTGTCCTTGTCGGCCATCCAGTCCAGGTCGCGCCAGACTTCACAGCCCAGCACTTTCTTTGGCCTTTTCTCTTTCGGCATCTGCCGGATCGCCCGCAGCGTGTGCATCACCACGCCGACGTGCGTATCGTGCTTGTCGGCCAGGTTGTGCGTATAGAGCACCTCCGGCTGAGTCGCCTCGAGCAGCGCCTTGATGTCCGCCGTCGGATTCGGATTCTTCCCGTCCTTCACGGCCTTGCTGGAATGGTCCAGGAAGACGACGGCCGAGTATTCTCCGACGTAGCCGGCCTTCTTCTGCTCGAGGCGCCGGACCTCCTGCATCTGCTCATCGGTGTAGTTCACGTAAATGCCGTCTCTCGCCGAGCCGGCGCCGTTCGTCACAATAGCGGCCGTGAACCACTTTGATTCGCTGCCGAACCCGGCCAGAACCCCTTCGAGCGCCATGATCTCGACGTCGTCCTGGTGAGCGGCGATCGACAAATGCGTAGTCCTCGACAGCGCCTTCTCCACCGTGGCTCCGTCCGGAACCCAGATTTCTGCTTTCTTCTCCGTGAATGTCATCTCACTTCGCTCCTTGGATGGCCGGCAGACTCGCGGCCGCAATCGACTGTCCAACGCGGCGGCTCTTCTCGTCCGGCAGCGCCACGGACACTCGCGCCGCCAGTTCCGGGAACTCTTCACTCAA
Organism: Bryobacteraceae bacterium; assembly: GCA_050789245.1. Classification (GTDB taxonomy): domain Bacteria; phylum Acidobacteriota; class Terriglobia; order Bryobacterales; family Bryobacteraceae; genus PNKE01. The sequence continues at coordinate 69,150 of JBOZRR010000019.1, forward strand.
CACCTTCTTCGCCGTCTCCAGAAGGATGTCTCCGCCCTGGCCCGTCGTCACCCGGCCCAGGATCAGCAGGTGCTTCAGCTCGTAGAAGTCCGCGTAATGCGCGATGGCATAGCCCAGGCAAGCGCCGATGGTCTCGTACACCTTCGCGGCCGTCTCGTCGCCGGCCTTCATCAGCTCCTGTAACTCCACCAGGCGCTCCGGCAGGCCAGCGGCCTTGAACGTGATCCCCGCCGACGTCGCAATCCGGTTCGACCCCTGCTGCGAGAAGAACTGCACTCCGCAGCCGCCGTCGCACGACCATTCGTCTAGCGGCGCGCCTTCGCGGTAATCCACCGGCGCGAACGCCAGTTCGTTCAGCCAACCGGTGATGTGCCCGTCATGGTCGGCGTAACCGGCCGCCAGGCTTGAGCCGAATGCCAGCCCCAGCACCGGGTTTTCGCCCAGCGACATCGACCCTGCCAGTGCCGTCACCTCGCCGTCGTTCACCACTTCGAACGGGATGCCCAGCTCCTTGCCCATGTTCTCGAACATCGGAGCGATCTTCGCGTCGAACTGGTCCTTCGGCACGCCTCGGTAGAGCGATGCCACGCGCGGCCGGTTGTTGATGTAGACGCCCGCCGCGCTGCCGCCGACGGCGTCGAGCTTCGGCAAGTGCGCCGCCGCCCGGCGGATCGAATCCATGATCCCGTCGTAGTGGTACTGCGGATCGGTCTGGTTGCGCGGGTCCCACACAACCTCTTCGCTGAAAACCACCTCGCCGTCCTTCACGGCGCTCGCCTTGCGGTCGCTCGCCCCCAGGTCGAAGCCGACGCGGCAGCCGTCGAGATGCCGCCCGAGCGGAATAGACGATTCACGGCTGTCCGGCACGGCGTCAGCCGTGGTGATGACCACTTCGAAGGGATGCTCGTACACGCCGCCCATGAAGTCGGAGTCGAACTGCCGCGCTCCGCCTTTGGCGTAGACCCTCTTCAGGTGCTCCCCCACCTCCGCGGGACCGCCCGAATACACCTTCCATCCGCCTCGCTGCCACAGCAGGAATTTCACGATCCGTTCGACGTAGATCATCGTCGCGTCGCGCAGCCCGAACTCCGGCGGCAGCACCACAGTCTCGAACGTAGAAATCGACCCGTCGGCACGCTCGACGCCGATCCTCAACGGAACGGCGCGCTCCCCGGCGGCTTCTCGATACTTCTTGTTGAATAGGACGGCGGGCAGGAATGAAGGGTCGAGCGGGGGAATGACCTTCGGCTCAACCGTGAGGCCCGCAAGTGATAGGCTCATGATTCTCCTCGGTGAAGCCCACTCGCTCGCCGGACCCGTGCCTTCCCTGGGCCCTTCGCGGGCGTCGTGGTTCACACCCAGTGTATACCGCTCGCCGGGCTCACCGGATGCATGCGTAAATGCCTTACAATAGAAGACGTTCACCCGTCAGAGGCCATGTTCTTCAAGCGCGAAACCCCTAAAGTGCTCACGTTTTCCGAGCAGATGGATCAACTCCGATCCGCCGGCTACACGGTGGATTCCGCCGCGGCCGGAACCATGGTCCGGAAAGGTGGATTTGGAGCCATCCTTCGAGAGAACTCGGGCCGCCCTGTCCTCGTGGACTCCGGCCTCGCGCTGAACAACGAAGTGGCCTTGTTGACCGATCTGGGCTACCAGAAGATCTTCCGCACGCCCTCTGGCCGCATGACGCCCGCCCTGGCGGATCATCTCCGTGGCCTCCACAACTTCGTCGAAGACTTGCGAGAAGCGCTGGGCCTGACCAGCCTCTATAACGAGTCCTTGGGTACCACCAACGAGAAGCACCTGTACGACCGTGTCGCAGCCCGCGACAACGGTCCCGCTCCCAAGCCCTGGCAAAAATCCTAGGCGGTTACCGCGCCATCGCAGGCACCTGCTGGTCGTCCCGCGGCATGGCGATCCACGCGATGAGGTAGCCCCAGAGCCCAATCCCGTTCGCGACGATCAGCGCAAGGAAAGCGATGCGCACCAGCGTCGTATCCCAGCCGAAGTAACGCGCGATCCCGGCGCAGACCCCGGCGATCTTCTTTTCCCCCATCGCCCGCATCAGCTTCGGGCGCGGGCCAGTTTCCTCGGCCGCTGATGGCGGCGCTCCCGGCTCCTGCCCTTTGCCGCACTGCGCGCAGAACCTATCCCCTTCCCGCAGCTCATTCCCGCATGCCGTGCAGAACATACTGGCCTCCTTCAGTGAGTCTCTGCAATGGGATACGAAGGCGGGACGGGATGTGTTCCCTCGTGCGACGGCGTTACCGCCATCACAAACCATCAAGTCTGGACCCCTAGGGCCTTTTCGTCCCGCGTCCCCTTCAGAAGCAGTTCCCCATGGAAGTCCCCAGCCTGACCTATGTCCCGGCGGTTACACACACCGTCCCAGGCCCCGGCGGCGCCACCGTCTCTTACCGCAAGAATGGTTCCGGCCCGCCGCTCGTGCTTGTCCACGGCGGATTTAGCGACCACGTCACCAACTGGGAATTCGTCGAGCCCATCCTGCGCGACCGTTTCACGCTCTACGCTGTCGCCCGCCGAGGGCGGGGCCGGACCAGCGCCACCACCGGCCATTCTTTGGAAGATGAAGCCCGCGACGTCGCCGCCGTCATCCTGGCGATCGGCGAACCCGTCTTCCTGCTCGGCCACTCCTACGGCGCCCAGTGCAGCCTCGCTGCCGCCGCGCTCGACCCAGCCAGCGTTCGGAAACTGGTCCTGTACGAACCGCCGCTGCCCAGACTCCTCTCGCCGGAGGCCCTCCTCCCCCTCGAACACCTCGCCGCCGCCGGGTCCTGGGACGCCTTTGCCTTCAGCTTCTTCCGCGATGTGCTCTTTGTCTCCATCTCCGAGCTCGAAGCCGTGCGTGCCAGTGAACTTTGGCCACCGATTGTCGCCGATGCCCCGGCCTCGCTCGGCGACTTCAGGGCTTTAAGCCATTACCGCTTCGAACCTCGGCGTTTTGCGTCACTCCCAATGCCCGTCATGCTTCAGTACGGCACGGAGAGTCCGCGCCACCTCTACGCGACGGACGCCCTTGCCGCCGTTCTCCCGGACGCCTACCTCGAGCCGCTCACCGGCCAGGCACACGAAGGGATGACCACCGCGCCCGGAATGTACGCCCATTCGGTGACACGATTTCTGCTCGCGCCCTGACTATCATTGAAAGGAGCGCCGCCAATTGCCGCGACTCCTCACCAATGTCCGACGCCCAGATTCCGCCCATCCTCCACCACCCGATAGATCAGCCCTCCGCCTTCACCGCCGGAGGGCTGATGGAGGAGTTCCGCCGCGCCCGAGGCGTTCCCGCCGATTCCGTCCCGCCCGTCTGCATACTCGAATTCGACGGCGACCTCACCGATTGGCTCGTCCGTTCGCGCCGCGCGGAGCCCTTTCCCGCCTGGGCCTGCTTCCACACAACCATGTTTTCGATGACCCTCGAAGGCGTGCAATGCGGAATCATCGCCCGGACCATCGGCGGTCCTTACGCTGTCCTCATTGCCGAACAGCTTCACGCCGCCGGCTCCCGGCTCATCGTCGGACTCACCTCCTCCGGACGCCTCGCGCCAGATCTGCCCATCCCCTGCCTCGTCGTCGCCACTTCGGCTATCCGCGATGAAGGTACGTCTTACCACTACCTCCCGCCGACGCCGGAGGTCTCCTGCCCCACGGCCATCGCCGCGCAACTCGAACGCGAGCTCACGCTCACAGGCTGGAATGTCCGCCGTGGTAAGGTCTGGACCACCGACGCGCCCTATCGGGAAACCCAATCCGAGATCGACAAATGGGCCGCCGGAGGCGCGCTTGCCGTCGAGATGCAAACTGCGTCGCTCTATGCATTCGCCTCGGCCCGAAACGCCAACGTAGTCTCCGTGGCCATGGTCAGCAATGCCATCGACCACCAAGGCGACCAGTTCAACACCGGCTCCATGGCCGACGGTCTGCGCATCCTTGAGGGCATCGCCCGCGCCGCCCGCGCGTACCTAGGTCTGCCCTAACGGCTTTACTTGCTTACCTTCCCCAGCACCACTGCCCGCCGCGCCCCCGTCGCCGACGGCAGATTCCCAGGTCGCCCCAGCCAAGTCTCCCGCGCCAGGATCGCGAACGCCACAGCCTCCTTCGCGTCCGGGTCCAGCCCCAGCTCGTCCGACGAGACCACTTCCAACTCGCCCAGTTCAGCCCGTAGTAGCGCCATCAGGGTCGCATTGTGCACACCGCCGCCGGACACGATCACCTCCGGCTCCGTCTCTTCGGCTTCGCCAAACTGGTAGATCCCCTCCGCAATCGTTGCTGCCGTCAAATGTGTAGCCGTGGCTAGCAAGTCCTCGGGGGCCAGTCCCCTCGCCATCAGCCCGTCGACGAACGCCTCACCGTACTGTTCGCGCCCCGCCGTCTTCGGCGGCTGCTGCGAATAATAGGGGTCCGACAACAGTTCCTCAAGCAACTCTGGATCGGCGCTGCCCTGCGCGGCCCAGGCTCCGTCGCGGTCAAACGTCGTTTTCCCGCCGCTCAGCCGTGCGAACAACTGATCGATCACCATGTTCCCTGGGCCCGTATCGAACGCCACCACGCGCTCCGAATCTGCGCCGGCGGGGATCACGGTGATGTTCGCAATCCCGCCAATATTCACGGCCACTCGCGCGCGCTCGTCGCTGCGGAACAGCAGGTAGTCGACGAACGGCACCAGCGGAGCCCCTTTGCCGCCCGCCGCCATGTCACGAGTCCGGAAATCGCTCACCACGGGTACGCCCGTCCGCTCCGCAAGGACGGAGCCGTCACCGATTTGCAGCGTCGACGCCACTTTGCGCCCCAGCACCTCCACCGCAGTCCCCTCGTGGAAGATCGTCTGCCCGTGACAGCCGATCAGTTCGACTCGCTCCTTCGCGACGCCAGCTTCGCGGCAGGCCAGCTCGAATGCCTCGGCGTACAGTTCCGGCAGCAGGAAGTGCAACCGCGCAATCTCGCGCGTGTGTGCCTCGCAGTTCGATACAGCCAGCAATGCCCGCCGCACGTCTTCGCCATACGGCACGCTCGTGAAGCCCAGCGTGTCGAACCCGTCCTCGTCGATGTCGATCAGCGCCACGTCGATTCCATCGAGCGACGTCCCGCTCATCAAGCCCGCGACAATCATGCTGCTTTCGCTCCGTTCGCTATCATTGAATCCAGCTTGAAGGATCCCACGTCCCGCCGCTCGGCGCTGTTCAGCATCCTCGCACTACACGCCTTCGCCGCGGATCGCCCGCGCCTCTTCGTCTACGCACCGCTCTTCTCCGACGCGCACGCCTGGCTGCCCGTCTCCTGTGGAGGTGCCGTCGTCGCCGAACTACAGCGCGGCACCTTCTTCGTCCTGAGTCTGGAGCCCGGCCGCTACACGTTGCAGGCGAAAGGCGGCGCCCCGGTGGTCATCGAACTGCGCCCAGGCGGGGACCATTTCCTGCGCGTCGAATCGAAGGTGCAGACCGGCGGCAAATCCATCCCGCTGCTTCGGGCTGTTAGTCCGGAGCAAGCCCGCGAACAGCTTGACCCGCTCGCGTACATTCGCTCGGACAAGATCCGTTCCAGGGACGTCCTGGCCGCCGATCCCCGTCCCGCCCCGGTACCCCAGTTCAAGACGCGCCCGCCCCGCTAGTCTTGCACCGCAGGTGCCTATTATCATTGTCGAAACTGGAGAATCTCATGGAACGCCGCACAATGCTCCCCCTCGCAGCCGCCATGCTCACGCTGCCCGCCTGCCAGAAGCCTTCGCCGCAGCCGTCCGCCAAGAGCAGCTACTTCGATAACACGGGCCGGGACGACGTCCTCACCGGCGGTGTGAAGCTGATCCCGATCACCACGCCCAAAGGCACGTTCCGCGTGTGGACGAAGCGCGTGGGGAACAACCCGCGCATCAAGATCCTCACCCTCCACGGCGGTCCCGGAGCCACCCACGAGTACTTCGAAATGCTCGACAGCTACTTCCCCGGCGAAGGCTTCGAGTACTACTATTACGACCAACTCGGCTCGGCCTTCAGTGACCAGCCCAACGAGCCTTCCCTTTGGGAGATTCCGCGCTTCGTCGATGAGGTCGAACAGGTCCGCAAGGCGCTCAACCTCACCAAGGACAACTTTTACCTCTACGGCCAGTCCTGGGGCGGAATGCTCGCGATTGAATATGCTCTGGCCCACCAGCGGAATCTCAAGGCCATCATCATTTCGAACATGATGGCCAGCATTCCGGCGTACAACGAATACGCCCGGAAGGTCCTGATGCCCGGCATGGATCAGAAGGCGCTAGCCGAGATCAAGAAGCTGGAAGCCGCGGGCAAATACAGCGACCCCCGCTACATGGAACTCCTCGTCCCCAACTTTTATGTGAAGCACTTCATGCGCATGCCGCCGGACCAATGGCCCGACCCTTGCACCCGCTCCATGAAGCACATGAACCAGTCGATCTACGTCCCGATGCAAGGGCCGAGCGAACTCGGAGCCAGCGGCAAGATCGCCAACTGGGACCGCGTCCAGGACCTCGCGAAGATCACGGTCCCGGCCCTCACCATCGGCGGCCGGCACGACACCATGGACCCAGCCCACATGGAGATGATGGCCAAGCAGCTCAAGCGCGGCCGGTACCTCCATTGCCCCAACGGTAGCCATATGTCCATGTACGACGACCAGCAGACGTATATCGCTGGCCTCATCCGGTTTATCAAGGACGTCGACTCCGGGCGTGCCTAACTTTCGATCAGATCGAAAGTTCATCTCCATTTGTTTGCTATCGTCCGCTTGCCGCAGATCAATAGTCCTATACGTACCTGACCATCTTGTCTACAAATTATCCTTGTCCGGTACTCCGACATAAGTAACAATCCAACCTATCGGAGACCCACCCTTATGAAGTTGAACAGGGGAGTTGTATTCGCACTCGGCATCATCGCGGTGCTCGGCTTTGGTGTCATTTCGAACGGTGCACTCTATCCAAAAGACAAGCGCCAATGGTCCTCCACGGGCCGCATGATGGTGGCTCGCCAAGGCGCCTGCGCCGTTGGTTTTGAGGACGGTCGTGTCCTAATCACCGGCGGCTCGAATGCGACAGGTGTCACGGCAACGGCGGAGTTCCTTGGGGTGAATGGCGACGGCGCGCCCGCCGCCTCCATGTCCTTCCCGCGAACCGGCCACATGTGCGTCCCGTTGAACGACGGCACGGTGCTGGTGGCAGGTGGACGAACAACGGGTGACGCCGTGACCTCGTCCGCCGAACTGTTCGACCCGATCGCAAACACCTGGCGCTCCATTGACTGGATGGCATCCGCTCGTGTCGGCGCGACGGCATCTGTCCTCGATGACGGCCGTGTGCTGATCGCCGGCGGCGAATCCGGAAGCGTGCCGCTCGCCTCGCTTGAGATCTTTGACCCCGCAACGGCTTCATTCAGCACTCTGAGTGCGACGCTTTCCTCACCGCGCACCCAGCACGCGGCAACGCTCCTCAAAGATGGCCGCGTCGTCATCGCTGGCGGCTACGACGGCAGCGCACCTTCCGATGCAATTGAAATCTTCGAACCCAGTACTGGCGCGGTTGCTCTGCTCGCTCGAATGTCCTCCCCGCGCGCCGGCCTCAGCGCCACTACCCTGCTCGACGGCCGCGTCTACCTTGCCGGCGGCAACGACGGTCGCGCGGACCTGGCGTCTACCGAGATTCTCGATCCGGCCACTGGCGCGCTGATTGCAGCCGCGAACATGGATACGCCGCGCCGCGATCACATCGCCTTCCGTGTCCCCCATAACAACTCCGTCATCATCATCGGCGGCACGTCCGACGCACAGTCCCTCGCATCCGCCGGACTTTATATCCCATGGCGAAACACATATGAGCCCACGGGATTGGCCGCTGGAGGTCTCGCCGGTGCAGCCGCAAGCGTAATCGGCGAGAGCGGAATGATTCGCGTCGCCGGCGGCTCCCTCCGGTCGATGAGCGAGAGCTCCACTTCGGCGCTCACCCTGCCGACGATCATGACGGACAAGCTCGACTACGCCCCCGGCGAGTCGGTCACCATCTCCGGCGCAAACTGGACTCCAGGCAACACCGTCGACCTCATCGTCAAGATCCTCCCCGAAGGCACAGTCACACGTTGGGAAGGCACCGCCGTCGTGAATGCCGACGGGACAATTCTGCTAGAGAACGCCTTCCAAATGACGCGAGACGACGCCTACCAGAGCTTCTCCCTGACCGCCACCGAACAAGGCACGGGGCTTACGGCGCAGGAATGGTTGTTTACGGATGGACCCCAAGTGGGTAGCGTTACCTTGGGAACTCAGGCTCCAACACCCGTCGTCGCCGGGAACTCCGCAACCTACTCCGTCGCAGTCAATCGTGGAACTCAGTCTGGCGCATTTGACGCCGCGCTGAGCATTACCACAGTCCTCCCGAGCGGCGTGACCGCATCCTTCTCGCGCGGCTCCCTTGCTGCGTGTGCAAACCCAGGTGCCAAAACCTGTTTCGACGCGACCCTGAACACGGTGCGCTTCGCCACGGGGGACCTCTCACTCACCGTTCAACTCACGATGTCGACCACCAATGCGGTGCCAGGCGGGACGATCCCCCTCACCGTTCGAGCAACCAACTCTACGCTGGACTACGCTGAGGCCGCTGGCTCCCTCGTCGTTCAGTCCAACCTGCTGAGTCAGACTATCACCGTAACCACACCGGCACCGCCCTCGGCCGCGTACAACACCAGCTTCTCCGTCGCGGCAACCGCCAGTTCGGGCCTCGCTGTCGCGATCACCACTAGCGGCAGTTGCTCTGGTTCCGGCTCGGGTTCGGCGAACATCACGATGAACAGCAGCACCGGAACATGCACAGTCCATTACAACCAGGCTGGAGATGCTACTTACAATCCGGCCTCCGAGCTCACAAGCAATACAAGCGCCCTGAAAGCCGACCAGGCGCCTCTCTCCGTCACTGGCCCCTCCAACGTCACTTATGGAACGACCGGAACGGCAACGACCACTGGCGGCAGCGGGACCGGCTTGGTCACCTTCAGCACAGGCGCTAGCACCGGGTGCTCTGTCTCAGGCTCGACCGTCAGCGTGACCAACGCCAGCGGAACTTGCTCGCTGACCGCAACCAAGGCCGCCGACGCCAACTACAACGAAGCCACCAGCGCCGCTTTCCCCGTGACGCTGCACAAGGCCAACCAAGCCGCGCTCACTGTGACAGGGCCCTCTGACATCACTTACGGCAACACGGGCACCGCTGCAGCAAGCGGCGGCAGCGGCACCGGCGCCCTGACCTTCAGCACCGGCGCGAGCACTGGCTGCTCGGTGGGCGGAACCACTGTCAGCGTCAGCGACGCCAGCGGCACCTGCGCACTCACCGCAACCAAGGCTGCCGACGA
>JBOZRR010000020.1:0-27372 GCA_050789245.1 Bryobacteraceae bacterium
CGATCGCGGTAATCTCGTATTGGGGCAGGCCTAAAACGATTTCAGAATCGGTCAAAATCAAATCTCCCAAGATTGTTTTACCAACCTGGGATTAGGGTCTGCCCCCGGAATTGATCAAGAGCCCATTAAGATACACGCCACCCCTCTCTCCCCTATGTCACAATCGGAGTATCGCAGAGGATTCTCCGAATTGACTAGTTTGTCCGCTTTCCATCCCAAGGGCAGGCACGCCCACGTTCTCCTCACCTCCGTCTTCGGCCCCTACGCCCAGGACGACGAGTTCGGCTCCCGCGCCATCAATCCCATGGAGCTCTACCACAACCAGGTGACCCGAGCCCAGGGGCCTTACTCCCTCCGCATCTTCCACCGCTCCTGGGGCATCCAGTTCATCCAGGCCAACATCGAAAACCCCTCCACCGTCCTCGACTTCCCCACCCGCGAGCGCTTCATCGAAGAGCTCCAGGCTCACCGCTACGACGTTGTCGGCATCTCGTCCATCATCGTCAACGTCGGCAAGGTCCGCGAGATGTGCAGCCTCGTTCGCCAGTACGCCCCGCAGGCCACCATCGTGGTCGGAGGCCATGTCGCCGCCATCCCCTACCTCGGCAGCATCATCGACGCCGACCACATCGTCAAGGGCGAAGGCGTTTCTTGGATGCGTTCCTTCCTCGGCCAGGACCCGCGTCAGCACGTCGTCCACCCGCCCATCGCGTCCGGCTTCGGCCACCGCGTCATGGGCCTGAAGCTGCCCGGCGACATCGGCTCCACCGCGGCCACCATCATCCCCTCAGTCGGCTGCCCCATGGGCTGCAACTTCTGCACCACCTCCGCCTTCTTCGGAGGCAAGGGCCGCTTCATCAACTTCATGGACACCGGCCGCGAAGTCTACGAAGCCATGGAGAACGCCGAGCGCTCTCTCGGCATGCGCGCCTTCTTCATGATGGACGAGAACTTCCTCCTCCACCGCAAACGCGCCATCGAATTGCTCGACTGCATGCGGGAAGGGAAGAAGAGCTGGGAGATGTACGTCTTCTCCTCAGCCAACGCCATCAGCAAATACACCATCGAGGAGCTCATCGAGCTCGGCGTCTCCTGGATCTGGATGGGCCTCGAATCGCCGCACTCCGGCTACTCCAAGCTCGACGGCTCGGACACCATGCGGCTCACCCACGAACTCCGCGCCCACGGCATCCGCGTCCTCGGCTCATCCATCGTCGGCATGGAACATCACACCCCGCAGAACATCACCGACGAGATCGAGTACGCCTGCGCGCACGAAACCGATTTCCACCAGTTCATGCTCTACACCCCGCTCCCGGGCACTCCCCTCTTCGCCCAGATGGAGCAGGAAGGCCGCATGCTGGACGGCCAGGAGCTCGCCGACGTGCACGGCCAGTACAAGTTCAACTGGAAGCACCCCTTCATCTCCCCGGACGACTCCAAGACCTTCCTCGACGGCGCCTTCTGGCGAGACTTCGAGCGCAATGGCCCCTCGCTCTTCCGCATCTGCCGCACCACCCTCGAAGGCATCCGCCGCTATCGCTTGCACCCCGACCTCCGCGTCCGCGAGCGCTTCCAGCGCGAAGTCCGGAACCTCCGCTACCAGTACTCGGCCCTCCTCTGGGCCATGGAACGCCACCTCGGCTGGTCAAACGACGAAGTCTCCTCCCAGATCCGCCAGCTCCGCCTGGACATCCAGCGCGAATGCGGCTCCCTCCCCACCCGCCTCTCCGCCTGGCTGGCGGGCCCCCTGATGCTCTGGCTGACCAAGCGAGAAGAACGCAAACTCGCCGAAGGCATCACCTACGAACCCGAAACTTTCGTCGAACGCCGGAACTGGATCGAAGCCTGAAAGCTGAAAGCTGACCGCTGAAAACTATGAGCTGATAGCTGATAGCTGATAGCTAATCCGCCACTTGCTACAATGGTCTGTAGTCAGATGTCAGACCACTCCATTCCGGCGATCCAGCCCATCCGCCGCGGCAAAATTCCCGAAGAAGTCGCTGATCGCCTCCGCCAGTGGATTCAAAACGATCTCAAGCCCGGCGACAAGCTCCCCCCGGAGCGTGAACTTGTCGCGATGTTCGGAGTCAGCCGCAGTTCCGTCCGGGATGCCCTCCACAAGCTCCAACTCGCCGGCTTTGTCGAAACCCGCCACGGCGTCGGCACCATCGCCTGCGACCCCGCCAACTACACTGCCGTCGTCCCACTCACTTCTGTCCTCGAACGCAGAAGCGGCCTCGTCGCCGAGCTCATGGACGTCCGCCGCATCATCGAGCCGCCCCTCGCCGCACGCGCCGCGCTGAACGCCACCCCGTCCGACATCGAGCGGCTCGAGGAGATTCTCGATCGCCAGGCTGCCAAGGTCAAGGCGAACCAGCCTCCCATTGCCGAGGACACTGAGTTCCATTACAGCGTGGCCCTCGCCGCCCACAACTCCATCGTCCTCAAGCTCCTTGATACCCTCATGACGCTCCTCCAGCCCACCCGGGAGAACCGCTTCCAGAACCCCGACCGCATGAAGCGTTCTCTCGCCGGGCATCGCAAGATCCTCGACGCAATCCGCCACAGCGACGCCTCCGCCGCCGAAGCCGCCATGCGCCGCCATATCGACGAAGTGGAAGACCTCATCCAGTCGCGCTCCGCAACCAAACGCAGCGCGGCCGGCTCCTGACCGGGGAACTATGAATTACGATCTCCCAACGCTCTCGCTCCTCTTTACCGGCGCTTCCATCGCCGGCTTCTTCGGCGCTCTCCTCGGCATCGGCGGCGGACTCTTCATCGTCCCCATGCTCGCCCTCATCCTCCACCTGCCCATGAAGACCGCTGTCGCCGCCAGCATCGTCGCCGTCATTGCCACATCGAACGCCGGCGGCTCGAAATACGTCGAGCAGAAGATCTCCAACGTCCGCCTGGCCATGTTCCTCGAGGTCTTCACCACCGTCGGCGCTCTCGCCGGGAGCGTCCTCGCCCTCTACCTCCAGGAGTGGCTCATGCTCCTCATCTTCGCCCTCCTGCTCATCAACATGGCGTACAACGCTCTCGCCACGCGCAAACTCGACGACCAGCGGATCGCTTCCGGGGAGTTCGCCAACGCCGAGCAGTGCAGCCTGTCCAAGCGCCTCGACCTCCGTGGCGACTACCACGACCAAGCCGCCAACCGCGATGTCCACTACGTCGTCAACGGCCTGGCCATCGGCTCCGGCATCTCCGTGCTCGCCGGCATGGCCTCCGGCCTCCTGGGCGTCGGCGGAGGGGTCCTCAAGGTCTCCGCCATGAACCGCTACATGAATATCCCGCTGAAAGTCGCCGTCGGCACCAGTAAGCTCATGATCGGCATCACCGCCGCGGTCAGCGCCACGCTCTTCTTCGCCGCCGGAGCCATCCAGTTCGCCATCGTCGGCCCTGTCGCTCTCGGCACCACCTTCGGAGCCACCGTCGGCACCATGGTCATGAACCGCCTGAACAACGCGACGCTCAAACGCATCCTCGTTGTCCTCATGCTCTACATGGCCTACTCCATGGTCGCCAAGGCGCTGCTCATGCGCTTCGATATCGCGCTGCCCGTGCCCCGTTGAGGAACCAGCCATGACCACCACCCACGCGCCCCGCCCCATCGACCGCGACTCCGAGGACACCCGCATCTACCCGGCCGTCCATCATGCACTCCTCATCGGAATGGCCATCAGCACCGCCCTCTTCGCCATCGGCGTTACGCTGGCGATTCTCCATGTCCGCTCAGGCCCCTTCGTCGTCGACGCCTCACGCCACTACGACCTCCACAACTTCATCCCCGGCCTGCTCACCTTCGACCCCGTCGCCATCATGGTGCTCGCCACCATCGTGCTCATCTTGACGCCCATCTCCCGCGTCTTCGTTGCGCTCTACGCGTTTATCCGTGAAGGCGATCGCCCCTTCACCTGGATCACCCTCTTCGTCGTCGCCGCCCTCGCCATCACACTCTTCCTCGGCCTGACGGGGCGTCTGGTCTGATCCAGCTCACCCCTGCCCAGCCGTCCGAGTCTTCGGAGCCAGCAGCCCCTGCATCCGGCGCTTGTACCCCTCGAACGCCTGCCCACCCGCGTCCGTCAACCGCAGAACCGTCAGTGGAATCTTGCCCTTAAACGTCTTCTGCACCTCAACGTAGCCCGCCTCCTCCAACTTCGCGATGTGGCTCGACAGATTCCCCTTCGTCAGGCCGCTCTCCTTCTGCAGCCACAGGAAATCGGCCTCCTGCACCCCTGCCAGCAATGCCACCAGCATCAGCCGGGCCGGCTCGTGGATGACGCGGTCCAGGTCGTTCACTCTGCCTGCTCCCTCGGGTTCTGCCGCAGAAACTTCCGCAGCCTCAATCCGCCCACCACCACCGACGCCGCACCCAATCCCACGAACAGCCAGTTCGCCGCCTCCCAGCCCGTCGCCAGAGCCCCCAGGGCAAGCCCCAACGCCAGCGCCACGCCCGCCAGCGCCAGCAGGTGCGGAGCCCTCTGCCGCAGGCTCGCCACCAACAGCGCCAGGCTCAGCAGGACGCCCATTGCCGGTGCTGTCACCTGCTCCATGCCGTGCATCCTGCCTCGGGCCACCACCGCCGCCAGGACCGCCGCCGACACCAACGCCACCCCGGCCGCCCCAAGCCGCTGCACCCTGGTAGGCTCCTTCCACTCCACGTAACCCGTCCGCGGAAACGTGATCCGCTCCTTCAGCCGCTTCGTCAGCCACGTCGCCCCAACGCAGCTCAGCGCCAGCAGAGCCGGCACCGCCAGCCAGAACGCTGTGCGGACCGGCCCCGCCTCCAGAGTCTGCCCGTACAGCCACGAGCCGCCCCACACCATCCACAACGCCCCCATCACCATCTCCGGCAGACCGTCCACGTTCCAATAGCGCGTTGGCCTGCGCCCGATCTCCCTGAGATCGACCGACTCCGTCATATTCGCCTCCGTTCAGTACAGACTGGTCTGTATTGCAAACCAGTATGCGCCGAGACACCGATCCCTGTCAACCCCCTCCCAATCACCCCGCCAGCCGGTCCCGCACCATCTGCCCGAACCCGGTCGCCATCCCCGCCCTCTGCAAGACCGGATGGTCCCGCCAGCTCCAGGCCGTCCAGCCGATCTCCAGTTCGTCGAAGTACTCCGCCAGCCGCGTCCCCCAGCCCAGGTCCGCCGCCACGCCGCCCCACTCCCCCGCAAACACCGGTGCCGTCCGCGCCAACGCCCCGAAACACTCCTCCCACTCGTCACCCCGAGCGCGGTACACGTGCGTCGAATACACGACGTTCTCCCGCTTTACCGGCGCCCCGCGCAGATCGTACCCCCAATCCACTCCCGACACGAACGCCACCGCCTCCGGATGCTCCTCCCGGAGCGCGTCGATCAGCGCCTCCGCCCAGGGCCGCCACTCCGCCCAGGTCACCCGACGCACGGCGCGCCCGTCGAGCGTCAAAGCCGGGTGCTCGTCATCCGGCAATGGATCATGGGGCTCGTTGAAGACGTCGAACAGCACGCCCGGCCGCTCCCTGTAGCGCCGCCCGAGCTTGCGCCAGAAATCGAGGCTCCCCGGCTCAGGCAGCGGCGGCACCCGGTTCCCGCTGCCGCGCCGGCGCTCCGCGTCCAGCCACTGCAAATCCAGCAGCGCGTATGCGTTCTGTGCGTTGATCTCGGACACCAGCCCGTCCAGCGTTTCGAGGTAAGCGTCATCGGTCAGCGCCCACGCCTGGTTCAGCGGCAGACGGATCACCGACGCGCCCCACTCCCCGCATATCCGCCGCACGTCCTCCGCGCCGAAATCCGGCCGATTCGCATACTCGAGCCCCGACAGATTCACACCCCGCAGAATACGGCGACGGCCGCTGGAGGCTTCCACCAGCCAGCGGCCGTCGGTCTTGAGCGCTTCCATCTCAGGCCATGGTAAGCGAATGGTCTTCGTCGGTCGTCTTCGGCTTCTCCTCGAAGAAGCGGTAGAGCACCGGGACAATCACCAGCGTCAGCAGCGTCGACGTGATCAGCCCGCCGATCACCACGATCGCCAGCGGCCGCTGCACCTCCGAGCCAGGACCCGTCGCGAACAGGAACGGCACCAGGCCCAGAGCCGCTACCGTCGCGGTCATCATCACCGGACGGAAACGCATCTTCGCGCCTTCCACAATCGCCGCCGTCTGGTCCAGCCCCTCTTCGCGCAGCTTGCGGATGTACGACACCAGCACCACGCCGTTCAGCACCGCGATGCCCCACAGCGCGATAAAGCCCACCGACGCCGGAACCGAGAGATACTCGCCCGAGACGAACAGCGCCACTACGCCGCCAATCGACGCGAATGGCAGCACCAGGATGATCAGCATCGCGAACCGCAGCGAATTGAACAGCAGGAACAACAGGAAAAAGATCGCTCCCACAGTGATCGGCACGATGATGATCAGGTGGGTGCGCGCCCGCTCCATGTTCTGGAACTGGCCGCCCCACTCCAGGTAGTAGCCCGGCGGCAGCTCGATGCGGTCGCGCACCTTCCGCTGCAGCTCTTCGACGAAGCCGCCCAGGTCACGGTCCTGCAAATTCACGCCCACCACGATGCGCCGCTTGCCCATGTCGCGATTGATCTGCGCCGGGCCTTCCTGCACCTCGATTGTCGCCAGGTTTTCGAGCAGAATCTTGGCATTCGCCGGCGTGTTCAGCACCAGGTGCCGGATCTCGTTGATGCTCACGCGCAGGTGCTCGGGGAAACGCACCACGGCCTGAAACCGCCGCTCGCCCTCGTAGATCTCCGTCGCCGCCTTGCCGCCGATCGCCGTCTCGATCACGTCGTGAATGTCAGACGCGTTCAGCCCGGCGCGAGCGATCGCCTGCCGGTCGATCGTGATGTTCAGGTACTGCTGCCCGCCGACACGGTCCACGCGCGTGTCGCGCATGCCGTGAATCTCGCTCGCGACCTTCGCGATCTCGTTCGCTTTTTCGACAAGCACGTCGAGATCGTCGCCGAACAGCTTTACGGCGACGTCGGCGCGAACGCCCGTCACCATTTCGTCGACGCGATCAGAGATCGGCTGCGCCATCACCAGGTTGATGCCCGGCATCCCCGCAAGCCGCTTCCGCATCTCGGCCGCGATCGTGTCCTGATTCACGCCTTCCGGCCGCTCCTTCTCGGGCGCGATCGTCGCAATGACGTCCGCTTCGTTCGGACCCGCCGGGTCAGCAGGCGATTCGCCGCGCCCCAGGCGGGACATCACGCGCGTCACGCCGGGGATTGCGCTCACAATGCGCATCGCCTCCATCTCCATCTCGAGCGATTCCTCGAGCGAGATGTTCGGCACACGGTCGATGTTCGGCGAAATCGAGCCCTCTCTCATCTCCGGGATGAACGACGTGCCCAGGTACGGGAACAGCGACATCGCCGCCGCGAACAGCGCCAGCGCCACCACTACCGACTTCTTCTCGTTGCGCAGCGCCGCGTTCAGCACCCACGTGTACGGCCGCTTCAGCCCGCGGACCAGGAACGTGTCGTGCTCGTTGCCGCCCTTCAGCAAATAAGCCGAAAGCACCGGAGAAAGCGTCAGCGAAAGCACTAGCGAAATCGCAAGCGCGATCGCGATCGTGTACGCCAGCGGCGCGAACATCTTGCCTTCCATGCCCTCCAGCGTCATCAGCGGCAGGAAGACCAGGATGATCACCGTGATGCCGAAGATCACGGGCGTGCCGACTTCGAGCACCGCTTCGAGGACCGTCTTGTCGCGGTCGCCACCCTTGCCGTGGCTCAGCTTGCCGAAGACGTTCTCGACCACCACCACTGAGCCGTCGATCATCAGGCCGATGGCGATTGCCAGGCCGCCCAGCGACATCAGGTTCGCCGAGAGCCCGTAGTGGTTCATCACGGCGAACGTCAGCAACGGCGTCAGGATCAGCGTCGCGATCACGATAACGCTGGATCTCAAGTCGCCCAGGAACAGGAACAGCAGCACGATGACGAGCACGACGCCTTCGATCAGCACCTTGCCCACCGTCCACAGCGCCGCGTCCACCAGTTCCGAGCGGTCGTAGTACGGCACGATCTGAAGCCCGTCGGGCAGCATGCCCTTCGAGTTGATCTCCTCGACTCGATCCTTGATGCGCGTCACCACCTCTTTCGCGTTGCCGCCGGCGATCATCATCACGATGCCGCCCACGGCCTCCGTGGCACCGCCTTTGATCATCGCGCCGAAGCGGACTTCCTCGCCGAAACGCACCTCGGCCACGTCGCGGATGTAGACGGCCGTGCCCTTCACTTCCTTGAGAACGATGGAACGAATGTCGTCGAGATTCCTGATCAGGCCGATGCCGCGGATCAGGTACTGTTCGTCGTTGCGCGGGAGAATGCCGCCGCCGGAGTTGGCGTTATTGCGGCTCAGCGCCTCGGTGACGTCCTGCAGCGTTACGCCGTAGGAGCGCAGGCGGATGGGGTCGGCCAGCACCTGGTACTGGCGGACGTAGCCGCCGGTGGAGTTGATCTCGGCCACGCCGGGAATCGAGCGCAGCAGCGGGCGCACCACCCAGTCCTGCGCGATGCGGCGCTGCACCAGCTCCTGCTTCGTCAGCGCACGGTCGCCGTCGTCGGGCCGCTCGAGCGTGTACTGGTAGACTTCGCCGAGCGCCGTCGAAACCGGCCCGAGAATCGGCGTCACGTTTTCCGGCAGTTTGCTGCGAGTCTCGACGAGCCGTTCCATGACGAGTTGCCGCGCGAAATACACGTCGGTTTCGTCGGTGAACACCAGAGTCACGATCGACAGCCCCGGCTTGTTCAACGAGCGCATCTCGAGGAGAGCGGGCAAGCCCGTCATGGCGATCTCGACGGGAACGGTGATGAACCGCTCGACCTCCTCGGGCGAACGCCCGGGCGCTTCCGTCGCGATCTGCACCTGCACGTTGGTGACGTCGGGGAAAGCGTCGACGGAGAGCTTGCGCGCGGCGTCGAAGCCGAAGGCGCCGAGAATCGCAGCGATGACAACCACCACCAGGCGCTGTTTCAGCGCCGCTTGAACGATGGAACCGAGCATCGGCTAGTCTCCCTGCGTGGCCAGCCGCTTGCGCTCGTTGTTCAGATGGAACGCGCCGTCCAGCACAATGTTTTCGCCGGGCCGGAGCCCCGCCAGCAAGACGCGGATGTCGCCGTACTCGCCGCCGAGCTCGACCTCGCGCAGTTCGAACGTATTCTCGGCGGTCCGCACGAAGACATGCTCCTTGTTGCCTTCACGAACGACGGCGGTGGCGGGGATCACCTGCTGCCGCTCGGCCAGGTCCTGCAGCGTCATGGTGGAAAGCATCGCGGGCTTGTACTTATGGCCGGGATTGGGCAGGTCCATGCGGGCGCGGACGGTGCGCGTCTCGGGGTTGACGATGGCGCTGACGAAGGCGAGCTTGCCGGTGAGCAGGTGGCCGGGCATCGCGGCGATTTCGGCCTCGACGCCCTTGCCGACGGCGAGCGTGCCGGCGGTCTGCTCTGGCACGTCGGCGACGAGCCATACCTTAGAGAGGTCAGCCAGGACGAAGACGGTTTCGGCGGGCTGGACGACCTGCCCGAGCGTGACTTTGCGTTCCATCACGGAGCCATCGATGGTGGCCAGGACGTGCGAGATAGAGTTCACGGTGCGGGTCTTTTCGAGGCGCGTGATGGCGTCCTCCTCCATGCCGAGCACCCGTAACTCGTCGCGCGAGGAGGAGACCTCGGCGGCAGCCTGCACCTGTTCGGCTTCGCGGCGCTGAAGCTCGGCTTCGCCGATCACTCCGGCGTCGAGCAGCAGGCGGGCGCGTTCGACCGCGCGCTGAGCGAGCTGCTGCTCCGAATAGGCCTTGAGAAACTCGGACTGCGCGTTGGCCAGGTCGGTGCTGCGGATGACGGCGAGCAACTGGCCGCGCTTCACCATCTGGCCTTCGATGACTTCGAGCTCGGCGATGCGCCCGGTGACGGGCGAGCTGACGCGCGCGATGCGCGTTTCGTCCGCTTCGACGCGGCCGGCCACGCGCAGCGTGCCGGTGACGCTGGTCCAGCGGGGTTCGCCGACCTGAACGTGTTTCGCCAGGTCGGGCGTCATGGTGATCTGTTGAGGATTGCGGGGCTTGGCGTCGGAGGCCTTGGCCGTATTTTGGGAGGCGGTGTTGCAGCCGGCGGAGACGAGCAGGATGGAGGCCGCCAGTGCGCCGCGCAGCATAGCTACGGTCGGGAGGTTCATGGGTTGTGGTCTCTTACTCGATGGCTCGCAATTGCTGAATGTCGATGACAGCGGCCTGGAGGTCGAACTGGGCGCTGAGGAAGTCGGAGCGGACGCTGCGCAGGACGCGTTGGGCGTCGAGCACCTCGATGATGCCGCGTTCGCCGAACCGGAATGCGGCCTCGGCGGCCTGAAGCGCGGCTTCGGCCTCTTTCAATACGCCCTCGCGGAACGATTGCAGTTGTTCGCTGGCCACCTCGTACTGCCCGTAGGCGTTTTCGAGATCGGCGATCAGTTCCGTGCGGCGCGCTTCGGCGAGCGCACGGGCCTGGTTGACGCGAGCGGCGGCCTCGGCGATGGGGCCTTCCCGTTTATTCCAGATCGGAACCGGGATGGTAACGCCGAAGCGCGTGAAATCCAGGTCGGGCTGGCGCTCGTAGTCGGCGTAGAACGTCGGCTGCGGTTTGCGCATGGCCGTTTCCGTCTTGAGAGCGGATTCGGCGCGCTGGATCTCGGAATGCGCCGCTTTCAGGGCAGGGTGCCGCGTGATCATCTCCTCACGAATCCGCTCGAGCGGCGGCAGGGGGGCCGGCTCTTGCAGAGCGCCTGCAGGATCAAGTTCCAGATCCGGGGGCGCATTGATGGTGGCGCGAAGCGCGGAGGTGGCGGTGACCAGGCGGAGGCGCGCGCTGCGCACCAGCGTGCGTCCGATGGCGACTTCAGCTTCGGCGCGGACCAGTTCGAGCCTCGCGGCCTCACCGACCTCGACCTGAACCTCAATCTTGCGGCGCAGTTCCTCGATGAGTTGCAGGTTGTCCTCTGCCACTTCGACTTCGGCGCGCTGCCGCAGGACCTGGAAGAAGGCCTGGCGCACGGCGCGGCGGACGGAGAGACGGGCCTCGGAGACGGTGTGCTCGCTGCCCTCGCGGCCACGCTCGGCGGCGTCGAGACGCCAGCGGCGGACGGACGGGAGCTCGATCTGCTGGGAAGTGCTGAAGTGCGTCAGCGATCCCGGCGCGCCGGAGATGCCGCGGTTCCAGCGCGAGAACTGGCGGCCGGCGATGGCCGTGACCTCGGGGTTGGGGTAGGCCCTGGCGGTCAGGATGCCCGCTTCAGCGCCTTCCCGGCCGGCGAGGGCCACGCGGATGTGAGGATTGAACTTTTCGGCGAGAGCCAGCGCCTCATCGAGTGTGAGCGGCTTCTTTTCGGCGGGGATGCCCGGCTGGACCGACCGCGATGGAACGGTCTGGACGAGCGAGAGCGAGGGCGGGGTGCTGGCCCAGAGGGGCGCGCCCGCCAGAATCGCCGAATGAATCAGGAGTTTTTGAAGAGAAGGGGGACCCACCCAGATCCAGCCCCGTCCGGAGCCTAACGGGCGCATGGGCCCATCGGAACAGTGCAGTCACATGCATCCCGCATATCTTTAGATTGCCACGTTTGATAGGTATTTTGCATCAGGACGGTAGATAGGTAGCGTTCGATACCTATCCAGATGCCAGACGGAGGGAAAACGCTTCACGACGTTTGACACAATGGGACTTGTGTCGTCGTACCGCGACATTTCGAACCCGGAGGCGATCCATTTCCCCGGCAGCTTCAGCGCACGAACATTCCTGATCGTGATGCTGCTGATGATGGGAGCGGCCATTTTCGGGATCTGGGCGACATCGCAGGGGGTTCAAGCGATCCTGGAGACGCTTGCGCTTCTGCTGCTTGTGGGCCTGGTGGCGAAGGTGTGGCCAAAGCGGATCACAACTGACCAGTTCGGCGTACAAAAGGCGAATCTGCTGGGTTTCCGCTCCGTGAGCATCGCCTGGACCGACTTGGCGCCGGTTGAGACGGGAAGCGAGCTTTCGCTGGTCTCCCGGATGGCGCCCAGGCTGCTGGACGCAAAAACCGTGGTAGTGCGCGACGCGCTCGGGACGAAGAGGGTGGTCCACACGCCGCGCCATTCGGATCGCGACCGGTTCCTGACCGAACTGAAGAAGCACGGCGCCACTCTGCCTGAGTAAGCGCCGCGCTATCTTGGATTTCATGCGGAAACTCTCGCGCGGGGCGCTCACCCTGTTCGCTCTCCTGCCGCTGACCCTGACCCAGGGGCAGGCGCAGGAGATCAAAGTCACGACGCACGTCCTGTCGAACGGCATGAAGATCCTAGTTCACGAGGACCACGATGTGCCGAACGTGGCGATGTACCTGTTCTACACGGTGGGTTCGCGGAACGAACGTCCGGGGACGACGGGCATCAGCCACTACTTCGAGCACATGATGTTCAACGGGGCGAAGAAGTACGGGCCGAAGCAGTTCGACATCCAGATGGAGAAGGCGGGCGGGCGGAACAACGCCTACACGTCGCGGGACATCACGGCGTACACGAACTGGTTTCCGCGCTCGGCGCTGGATCTGATGTTCGACATGGAGGCGGACCGCATCCGCGACCTGAACTTCGACCCGAAGATCGTGGAGAGCGAACGCGGCGTGGTGTACTCCGAGCGGCGCACGAGCGTCGACAACAGTCCGTTCGGCGTGCTGTACGAGCAACTCAACGCGGCGGCGTACACGGCCCATCCGTACGGCTGGCCGGTGGTGGGATGGGCATCGGACATCGAAGCATGGTCGATGGACGACCTGAAGGCGCACTTCCGCATGGGCTACGCGCCGAACAACTGCATTCTGGTGCTGACGGGCGACGTGACGCACGACGAAGTGGTGGCGCTGGCGAAGAAGTACCTGGAACCGATTCCGCGGCAGGAGCCTCCGCCTCCGGTGCGCACGAAGGAGCCCGAGCAGTTGGGCGAGCGGCGCGTGGTGGTGAAGCGCCCGGCACAGTTGCCGCTGGTCTTCGTCAGCTTTCACGTTCCGGCGACGAAGGACACAGATGCTCCGGCGCTGGAAGTGCTGAGCAACGTGCTGACGGAGGGGCGTTCGTCGCGGCTCTACAAGCGGCTGGTGGAGAAGGACCAGCTCACGCTGAACATCAACGGCGGCGCACAGGACGCGCTGGACCCGACACAGTTCATGTTCACTATGCAGGTCCGCACCGGCGTGGATCCGGCGAAAGCGGAAGCCGCACTGTATGAAGAGCTCGCGCTGCTGGCGAAGGGCGGCATCACGGGTGAGGAACTGGCGAAGGCGCGCAACCAACTGGTTGCCGATTTCTACCGGAGCCTGAAGACGATTGCGGGCAAGGCGAACCTGCTGGGCCGCTACGAGGTGTATCACGGGGACCACCGCAAGCTGTGGACGGCGGTGGAAGAGCTGAACAAGGTGACGGCCGGCGACGTGAAGCGCGTGGCCGGGAAGTACTTTGGCGAGAAGAACCGCACGGTGGCGACGCTGATTCCGGAAGCGCCGGCCGCACAGAAGGAGGCCTCCAAGTGATCGCCAGAATCGGAGTTGCAGTCGCGCTGCTGGCGGCCACGGCCGCCGCGCAGGTCCAGATCAGCGTGAAGCTGCCCGCCTACACGAAGAAGACGCTGCCAAACGGGGCGACGCTGATCCTGCTGGAGAAGCCCGACGTGCCGCTGGTCTCCGTGCGGGCCCTGTTCAAGGGCGGCGCTGAGGCCGAACCGGCGGACAAGGCCGGGATCAACGCGCTGACGGCGGAACTGGTGCGGCGGGGGACGAAGTCGCGCACGGCGGAGCAGTTCAACGAGCAGTTGGACGCGATGGGCGCGTCGTTGAGCGGCGGGGCGAACCGGCAGTTCAGTTATCTGGCGACCGAGTTCCTGGCGTCGACGCAAGACAAGGCGCTGGAGCTGTTGGGGGATGTGCTGACGGCGCCGTCGTTCCCGGAGGACGAGTTCAAGAAGGCGCTGAGCCAGCGGATCGACCAGGCGAAGGCGGGTAAGGACAATCCGGGCATGGCGATCGGGAGCTACTTCCCGTCGTTCTACTTCGGGGCGGGCCATCCCTACGGCAGGCCGGCGGCCGGCGATGAAGTGACACTGGCGAAGATCACGCGCGACGACGTGCTGGCCTGGCACAAGCGCATGTTCAACGCTCGGAACCTGATCCTGATCGCGGCGGGCGATTTGAAGGCGGCGGCGATGGCGGCGAAGCTCGAGAAGATCGCCGGCGCGCTGCCGGCGGGCGAGGCATACGCGTGGAAGAAGGACACCGGTGCGCCGAAGCACAGCGGCGCGCGGCTGCTGCTGATCGACAAGCCGGACGCCACGCAGACGTACTTCCGGATTGTGACGCCGGGCATCCACAGGACGCACCCGGACCGCGTGCCGCTGGAGATCGTCAACACGCTGTTCGGCGGGCGGTTCACGTCGATGCTGAACGACGAGCTGCGCGTGAATAAGGGCCTGACCTACGGTGCGAACTCCTCGGTGGACGAGGACCGGCTGACGGGCGCGATCTCCATCAACACGTACACGCGGACGGAGAAGACGGAGGAGGCGATCGACGTGGCGCTGGCGATGCTGAAGCAGTTGCGCGAGAAGGGCATTTCGAAGGAGATGCTGGACAGCGCGAAGAACTACATCAAGGGCGGCTTCCCGACTCGCGAGTTGGAGACGGCGGACCAGGTGGCGGGGATCCTGGGCGAACTGGAGATCTTCGAGCTGAACAAGGGCGAAGTGGACGACTACTTTTCGCGCATCGACGCGGTGACGCCGCAGCAGGCGACGGAGATGGCTCGCAAGTGGTACCGCGAGGACAACCTGCAGTTCCTGCTGGTGGGGAATGCGTCGGCGATCCAGGCGGCTGTGAAGAAGTACGCGCCGGCGATGAAGGTACATTCGATCAAGGAGCCGGGGTTTTCGGCCCCCGCGTTCTGATGAACGAGAATGGCTTCCACTTCCCCAAACGCGAGTGGGCGGCGCTGCGGGCGCTAAAATCGCCGGCGGGCGTGCAGCGGTTTCTCGACGAGAAGCTGGTGTACGACCTGGAGCCGGGCGGGCCGCGCTGCCGGTCGCCGCTGTGGACGCTGCGCGACGGCGTGGCGCACTGCATGGGCGGAGCGCTGTTCGCGGCGGCGGCGCTGCGGGCCTTGGGCCATGAGCCTCTGCTGATGGACCTGGAGGCGGTGCGGGACGACGATCACGTGCTGGCGCTGTATCGCGGGCCGGATGGCTGCTGGGGGTCCGTGGCGAAGTCGAACTATTCGGGATTGCGGTTCCGCGAACCGGTGTACCGCACGCTGCGGGAGCTGGCGATCAGCTACTTCGAGCACTACTTCAACCTGAAGGGCGAGAAGACGCTACGGACGTTCTCGCGGCCGGTTAACCTGGCACGGTTCGACGCGCAGCACTGGATGACGAGCGAGGAGGATGTCTGGTACATCCCCGAGCACCTGACCGCGATCGCGCACACGCCGCTGGTCAGTGAGGGGCAGATCCGGACTCTGTCAAAGATGGACCAGCGGCTGTTCGGAGCGGGGCGCTACGGCGCGGTGAAGCATTGAGCTATTTCTTCTGGCCCCAGCCGTCGGCCCAGGACTTGCCGGGTTCTGCCTTGGTGGCCGGGGCGGGCTTGGCTCCGCTGATGGATTTCAGGGCGTCGGGTTTCTTCTCGAGGTCATCGGCGACGAAGCGGTAGAGGGCTTCGAGCAGAGCGGTTCTCGGGAACTTCTGCGGAGTTCCTTCCTTGGTGCCTTCGAAGGCGAGGGCGATGGCGAGGTGGTCGATCTTTGCATCGCCGAGGTAGGCGGACTCGGGGATGATGGCGTCCATCTTCAGGACCTGGCCGTCGTGGTACTTGTCATACGTGCTGAGGATGGCGGCGGCGCTGAGCTTCTGCTTGGCGGCTTCTTCGGGGTCCATGACGGCGACCAGCGAGTAGGTTGGCACGAAGGGATGCGGGTAGGAGCTGAGGAAGCGCTGGCGCTCTTCGCGCTTCAGACTCTTCATACCCTGAGCGATGTTGCCCTTGCAGGAGCCGCGCTTCGCGTATTCGGCGTACTTTTCGACCTGCATGGGGAGCGAGTCCGCGATGGGCGAACCGCCGGAGGCGCCGGCAACGCTGATGAAAGCGGCGATGTACTTGCGGACCTCGGGCTGGCGGGCGAGCATCACCTGGAGGTCCGGCGTGCCCTTGCTGTAGCCGAGGACGATGAAGGGGCGCGAGTCCGCGGGGCCTTTCTCCTTGAGGTAATCCGCGATGACCTTGGCGTTGTCCTCGCTGGAGTCGTTCGGCACGGCAAGGATGTCGGTAGCGATGTTGAACTTCTCGGTGAGGTACTTGCGGCCGAGTTCGAAGGCGGGGGTGTCGGCGACGCAGGTGTTCATAATGCCGGGGATGACGAGCAGGCGGTACTTGTTGGAGACGGCCGGGAGCTGCGCGCTGGACTTGCCGGCGCCGGCGAACCACTTCGAACATTCGCCCCAATCACCGCCATCGGGGTTCGAGGCGAGCACGGTGCAGAAGTAGTCGCCGAACTGCGTCGTGAGGTTGTTTGTGGTGGGTTTCAAGTAGATGAGCAGGACGCGTCCGTCGGAGAAGATCTCCTGGCCGTGGGCGGTCTTGGCGCTGGTGATTTTGTTGTCACGCTGGATGTAGTCGAGCTTGACGACCTGGCCGGAGTGCTTGAGGGAATCGCCGATGAACTCGCGCTCGCCGTCGACGTTGGGGTCGATGCGGTGGGTGACTTTGCCGTTGCGCTGATCCTTGTCGAAGCCGACGTCATGGGTGCCTGCGCCGACCCAGACCTCCTGGCCGTCGGCGGTGAAGGGGGCCTTCCAGAGACGGAAGTGGTGGCGCTCAGCGACGGTCATGACGGGGTCGCTGTGGGCGAAACCATAGTCCTGGACGCGGCCAAAGACCATGAGCGGCGACATGGGGATGGTGAGGTAGGCCTGCTTCGAGAAGGTGCCGAGAGCGCCGCGGAGGATGGTGTCCTTGATGCTCTTGTCGACGATGACCCAGCCCATGTCGAGAAGCGCGCCTTTGATCTGTTCTTCGGAGCCGAAGACGAGGAAGTTGACGAGGTCTCCTTCGGTGCCGTCGGGGTCGACGACGCGATACGGGATCTGGGACCAGTGCTCTTTTGTGAGCTTGGGGAGCGGGCCGGAGTATTGGGTGATTTTCTGATCGAGACGCTCGGCGATCTCGATCTTCACCTTGAAAGAACCTTCGGCGGAGGTGCGTTTGTCGCGGTTGACGCCGATGTAGAGGCGGCCGGCGACGGGCATTCGGGATTCGCGGCGCTCGCCGATGAGGAATGGCTGCGAGGCTTCGGCGGTGCCGATGCGGCCGATGAGCGCGCCGCGGCCCTGGCCGTTGAGCGGCAGGGTGCGAATGATGTCGAGCCAGCCACGGGAGAGGCCTTCGGGGCCGTTCTCTTCGCGGGCGTCGGAGAACTTGAGTTTGCCTGAGGCTTCGAATTTGACGAGGTCGCCTGCGTGGACGTCGATGCCGGTGTCCTTCCAGTCGTCGCGGCCGGAAATCTCGACGTCCTTGCTCTGCCAGGCGGAGAGCAGGAGGGCGCCCAGCAGCGAGGCGGCAGCAGCGCGCGCAAGCAACAGTCTCAAGGCACACCTCCCAGGCGAATTATTCCTTACTCTCCTCAGACTATCCGACGGCGGTTATGGTTGCATCGTCAACGAGGTTCCGGCGGAGATGGCGACCGGTTCTTCGAGGGTCAGACGCCAAGCGGACTTGTCGCGCTCGGCGGTGTGCGGGAGGCGACGGCCGGCGAGTTCGACGCGGGCGGGCGGTTTCGCGGCGCGTGCCGGGATCGTGATCTGACGGACGGCGAGTTGCCCGAAATCGACGCGGAGATCGAGGCGCTGGCCCTCGAGGGTGAACAGGCCCCAGCCGGTACCGCAGCTCCAGAAGGACCGGAACGGTTCGCGGGTGCGCCAGCGCGGGGCGACCGAGACGGCGCGGCGCGGGCCGTCGTAGACGAAGCCCGCGAGCGCGAGAAAAGGCGACCAGGCGGACATGGCGCGGGCGTAATGGTGGCCGCATTCCGGCTCGTCGAAGGGGTTGCGCTTGTGGCCGTCGTGACGGGCGCGTGCGCCCTCGACGATGGCGAGAGCTTCCTTCGTCATCCCGGCCCAAATCATCTGCGCAGCGACGGCGTATTCGAAGCCGGTCCAGACCTCGGCGTAGTAGGGGAAGGGGATGTGGGGGCGCTCGGCTTTGCCGTAGTCGCAGATGAGGAGCCCGGCTTCATTGTTGAGCGCGTAGGTGCGTTGGACGGACTCGTGCGTGGCGAGGTCCTTGCGGTGGTTGTACTTCCAGATGGAGGCGAGGGTTTTGGTGATGTTGTCGGGGTTGAGCAGCGGGCCGAGGCCGCAGACGTCGGACTGATATTGGCCGATGAGCTGGTCGACCAGGCATCCGGCGCCGACCTGGTATTCGGGGTTTTCCGTGTTCTCCGAGCCCATGTCGCCGAGTGTGCCGGCGAGGATCTGGTCCTTCTTCACGCCGCGAATGCGCTGGACGTAATATTCGCCGTTGAAGAGATTCGCGTCCATCCAGCGGGAGCCGGAGTCGAAGAGCTTGCGGCACTCGGCGGCGAAGGCGGGTTCGTTCAGGGTGCGGGCCATCTCCTCGGCGGCGCGGAGTCCGCCGAGGTAGTAGACGCCGCATTGGGGGTTGGGTCCGTAGAATTCGACGTCGTAGGTGTTGTGCTGCACGCCTTCCATGACGCCGTCACGGTCGGCGTCCCAGCCGCCGGGCTTCCAGGCGTATTCGACGGCTTTGCGGACCTGGGGCCAGATGGAACGGAGCCATTCGGTGTCGCCGGAGAGGCGCCAGTCGAGGAAGGCCTTCATGACCTGACCCATCTGGCCGTCGGCGGCGGCCATCTGGAAGAGCTCGCGGCCGGCGGGGAGCATCAGGCGGAAGCGCATGCCGCCGTTGTCGTCGAGAGTGTGGCGGAAGGCCAGCGTCCGCATGGAGCGGGAGAGGGCGGGGAAGACATGGGCGGTGGTGGTTTCGTAGTTCCAGACGTGAGTGCAGGAGCCGAAGCAGCAGCCGGACTTGTCGTTCGAGCCTTCGAAGCCGTGGAATTCGCCGTCGGATGTGCGGAAGACGGTCTGCGTGGCGAGAGTCGAGAGGTTCGCCATGGCGGCTTCCCGGACGGGGCCGGGGAGCGTGGTGGCGGCGACGTCCTCGAGGAAGGTCTCCATGCGGGATTCCAGTTCGGGGAGGTTCGTGGCGACGTGTTCGCAGGCGCTCCAGGCGCTGGGGAAGAGCTGGCAGTACCAGTTGCCGATGACGGTCTTCTCCATGCCCTTGGGGGCACGCCAGCCGCAGCGCTCCGGGGTGCGGTTGGGGAAGTGCCAGGCGAGCAGGAAGACGAACTCAGCTTCGCCGCGAGCGGGAATCACGCGGCGCTGGCAGACGGCGCCGACAGTGTTGCGGGGATCGGGTTCGTTTTGTAATTTTCCGTTCTTCGAGAACTCATCCCAAAAGAGCATGGGGGCGTTCCACCAGCGGGAGCGGGGCCAGCCGCGCCAGATGGTGACCTCGGCGTCACCGAGGGCGGCGAGGGCGAAGTTGCCGGACAGGGCGTGGTCGGCGGGCATGGCGGCGTTGGTCATCACCAAGCCGCTGAGGCCGTCCGAGGTGCGGAGTTCGTTCTTGCGATCATTGCCGCCGCCGACGGGATTGTCGAGCGAGTAGGCCATGGCGACCTCGGCGGGCGTGGGGGCGGGATTCGAGACGCGGTAGCGGAGCAGTGCGCACGGAAGGCCGGAGGCGTCCGCGTCGAGGGGAAAGACGGGGGTGAAGGCCTCCAGGGAGAGGCGGACGGGGAGGCTGGCGTCGGCGAAGTCGATGCGGGCGCGGGGGTACTCGCCGTAAAACGTTGCAGACTCGAGCCTTGGCAGTCCCGGCGCATTGTTCACCCCGAGGCCGGTGGCGCCGCTGAATGGCGGCAGAAGGCGAGATTCGGCGATTCTGGCGACGGGCTCCTGGGCGCCATGCTTGACCCAGATGGAGGCAAAGGCGTACTGGGGCTGGTTGTCCTTGTCGGGCTTGTTGTAGATCTCCCAGTCGCGGAGTTGGCCGCGACCTCCGAGGCTGATGGAGCCGGCGGCCACGCCGCCGAGCGGCATGGCGATTTCGGCCAGGGCCTCCCCTGTGAAGCGGCGGGGCCAGCCGGGGTCACGAGCCGGGGCGGGGCCCGATTGCGCGGCGGCTTGCGGGGCGAGGGCGCCGGCGGCTCCGATGGTCTTCAGAAAGGAACGTCTGCCGGTAGGCATAGCACGGTTAGCGTATCGCAGAGGGGGCTTGACAGAGAGCGAATAAAGAGCGAATATAAGCCACTATGTTCTCCGGCATCGCACGTCTTGCCCGCCAGGGCGCGGTGCTCGAAGCCAAGCGGCGCGCCTCGTACACCTCGCTCCCGGCGCGCCGCCTGCTGAACAAGTGCAGCAGCGAACGGATGCCGTTCGAGTGGACGGTGAACCCGTACCGCGGCTGCGAGTTCGGCTGCAAGTACTGCTATGCGCGGTACACGCACGAGTTCATGGAGTACCGCAATCCAGAGGACTTCGAACGGCTGATCTTCGCGAAGGAGTTTTCGGCCGAGTCGCTGTGGGCGGAACTGCGGCACGTGCCGGTCTACGAGTGGATTGCGCTGGGCACGGCGACGGATGCGTATCAACCCGCCGAGCGCCGCTACCGTCTGACGCGGCGATTCCTGGAGGTCTTCGCGCGAGAGAGGGGGCGGCGTCTGGGGATCACTACGAAGTCAGACCTGATCACGCGAGATGTAGACCTGCTTTCGGAGATCTCGAAGGAGAACACATTGCTGGTGACGGTGACGATCACGACGATGGACGTGCGTCTGGCAAGGTCGCTGGAGCCATACGCGCCAAGGCCCGATTTGCGGGCGAAGGCGGTGGAGACCCTCTCTCGGGCGGGGATCGAGACGGCCGTGTTCGCGAGCCCGATTCTGCCGGGATTGAACGACCAGATGCGCGGATTGGAGGCCGTGGCGATGGCGGCGTCGGCGGCGGGGGCGAAGCGATTCGGCGGGCAGCCGCTGTTTCTGCGGCAGTCCGCCGCGCGGGTATTCCTGCCGTGGGTGTCGAGGGAGTTTCCGCCGCTGGCGAGGGCGTACCAGGAGCATTTCGCGCGGTCGGCATTCATCCGGGGCGAGTGGGTGGAGCGGATGAAAGAGACGATGCGGACGTTGAAGGCGAAGTACGGCTTCGAAAGCCGGTTCGAGAAGGGGTCGAGGCCGGAGCAGCTTGTGCTGTGGGGCGGTTCAGGAGGTCTTGACGCGAAATGAAGGGGGCTGGTATCCGGGCGGGCGTTGGGCTTCTGGGATGGTGACCGTGTTGCCATCGCGCAGCGCGAAATAGTTGGGCGACATGATCTCTACGCCCGCGTCGTTGAAGCGCTCCTGGATGTTCTGGTGCAAGCCGGAGTACAGGTCGGGCATGATTTCGGGTGACGCGGTGAAGGCGTTCAACTGGTAGCTGACGTTGAAGTCATTCAGAGCGGTTTGCAGGACGAAAGGTTCCGGTTGGGGGAGGATGCCGGGGGTGGCGAGAGCGGCCTCCTTCATCAACGTGTGGATGGTGCGCCAGGGAGCGTCGTAGCCGAGCGTGACGGTGGTGTTGAGAATGAGTCCGCCCTCTCGCGCCCTCTCGCTGAAATTGAGGATCTGGCCGTTGAGAATAGCTGAGTTCGGGACGACCACTTCGACATTCTTGAAGGTGCGGATGCGCGTCACGAGGAGGTTTTTCGCAATGACCGCGCCGGTCTCCTCGGAAACCTTGACGATGTCGCCGACGCGGAACGGCCGCATGTAGGTGATGATGACGCCCGCCATGACGTTGCCCATGGCTGAGCTGGAGCCGAGTGAGAGCAGCACGCCGATGAAGATGGACACCCCCTTGAACGCATCGGAGTTGCCGCCAGGCAGGTAGGGAAAGGCGACGACGATGGCAAAGAGGATGACCAGGATCCGCAAAAGCTGAAACGTGGGCATCGCGGCGTCGGGGTGGAAGCCGCGCAGGCTGATGTCCTGGCGCTCGACGGCCAGGAAGAGGAGCTGGAGGACGCGTAGGCCGTAGAAGGTGATGATCCCGAGGATGACGACGAAGGCTCCGCTGGGCAGGTAGCCGATGACGGCCTCGACAATCGTGCTGAGGATCTCGCCGAAGTACTGGAAGATCGAGATGGAGATGTGGGCAGTGGCCGGGAAAAGGCCGAGCGTGTAGGAGACGAGGACGGAGAACTGGAAGAAGACGAAGAGCACGGCGATGAACTTGACCGTGAGGAGCAGCAGCATGAAGAGGCGCTCCCAGAGCAGGCGCATCACGCCGCGGGTGCGGTCCTCGGTGGCAAAGACGGCGAATTTGTTACTGATCCAGCCGCCGAGGGAGTCGACTCCTCGCTTGACGAAGTAGGCGAGGGCGAGAAAGGCGGCCCACGCCAGGAATGCCTTGCCAACGGCAACGAGCAGGGGAAGCCAGGTCTGGCCCGAATTGTCCGGCATGATGTCGATCTCGCTCTAGTCGCGATGCTGAAACGCCACGGCGGGCGTGCGTTCAGGATATTCGATCTGGCGGCCGCCACGGAAGGCCTTGTTCCACAGATATTTGACGCCCTGGACCGCCTGGTAGACGGGGTTGTTGCGGGTGAAGTCGTTGCGGACCGTCAGAAAGACCTGGCGCGGGATCTTCTGCCAGGCGTTCCCGCTGATGCGGACGTCGTCTCCGCCGGTGGGGAGGGCGCGCGGTGAACGGCAGGCGTTCAGTTCGACGACGAGGAGGCGGCCGTCTGTGGAGATCTTCTGGCCGGTGCCGTTGACGGCTTCCTTTGGCACCACGGGCCGGTCGATGAGTTCGGCGGCGTCGACGCAGCCGGCAAAGATGAGGTCGTTCACCACCTTCGAGCGCTCGTTGTCGATGTTCCGGTCGATTGCGTGCATCAGACGCATACGCTTGAACGAGAAGTCGATGGCGGTGTCCTGCGTGGCGGAGGCGGCCATGACGGAGCGACCGCGGAACTCGACTGGCTGACGCCACAGGCGCAGATGGTGGCGCTTCGAATAAGTGTTGAGGGCCTTGCTCATCTCGCGGTCGGGCGGGAGTTCGTCATGCAGCAACTCGCTCATTGGGGCTTCGGCATAGGCCCGGGCTTCGGCGACGGAGGTGAAGGTGTTCCAGCCGGTGCGCTTCGAGAGAGCATGGGCTTCCACCCAGCCGGCGGCCTCGAAGGCACGGTCGAGCCAGTCCGGTTCGCCGATGAAGAGCAGGTTGACGACGTCAGCGGGTTTAGAACTCTTCGCCGTAGTGGTAAACGGCGTGGTGTCGTGGACGATGTCGAGCAGGGTTTCGCGCTCGACGCCCTCGGCGACGCGGGGCAGGGGAACGGTCCAGTCGTCGCGGACGGTGACGGGTTCGAGGAGTTCGACCTGCATCTCAGTGCCGGCGGGGAAGTAGATTTCGCTTTCGGGGAAGCGAATGACGGCCATGGTGGCGCCGGAGAGCACGATCTGGATCAGAGGGTCCCAGATGAAGAGATTGCGGGTGATGCCCGCCATCTTGTGGCCGAAGGCATCGGTGGCGCGGATGCCCTGGATGCGCCCCTGTGCGTCGACGGTCTCGCGGGCATTGTTGATGGCGCGGATGCGGGCGGAAAGATCAACGCTGGAGCCGTCGGGCAGTTCGAGCCGGTCGAAGCCGATGTCTACGGTGGCGCGCCCGCGGCGGAAGCCCAGGCCGACTTTGTGGATCTCGAGAACCGTACCGCGCAGATTGGTGCCGATGGGGAGGAGCGTGGCATCGTCCAGGCGCACGGGCGCGACGAGAACGGCCTCGACAGGCGCGCCCTTTTGCGTGGAATACGAGGCGATGGGCGTGGAGAGACGGGCCTCAATGATGGTTCCGGAAGGCACGATGGCGGCAGCCACTGGCGGCGCGCTCAGAAGCGCGGCCGCCAGGAGCAGCGCCGCCTTGCCTGGTGGGTGGGGATTAACGCGTGGTTTGGTCAAAACTGAAGCGGATCCCCGTGGTGTAAAGGAGGTCGTTTGTCCTGCGCCCGACCGGCGGATTGGTGAGGTAGCGGTTGGAGAATCCGACGTTCCACTCCAGCCACTTGTAGATGGGCATCGAGGCGACCAGATCGAAGTTCACGCGATACTCGCCAGTCTCGGTGAGGTTCGGGTATAGGGCGACGCGCTCGCTGAGCTTGAGACGGTTGAGGACCGTGTAGCCCCACTCCTGATTGATCAGCAATTCAGCCGAGTTGCGGACGAGTCCATCGGAGAATTTCTCACGGTTCCACACGGCGCCAGCGCCGAGATCGAGGAAACCCCTGTCGGACTTCCAGACGTGGACGCCGAGGCCGCCGCCGAAGACGGAGCGGAGGTCCAGGCCGAGGAACTTGTCGTAGTCGAAGTCGGTTGTGCCGAACAGGAAGAGGCGTTTGGAGAGGTCTCGGTCAATTCGATACCCGCCGCTGATGCGGCTGGCCGTGGCACCATGCGGCTCGACGGTGGACTGCGTGGCGTAAACCTGGTTGAAGTAGAGCGCCATCCGGTTCTTCCCGGCGGCGCGTGCAGCGGCAGCCGAAGTGGAGTAGGTGGTGGTGCGGGAGTTGCCGCTGGCGCCGGCCAGGTTGACGGCGATGAAGCCTTTCCAGAAGTCGTTCAGGCGCGGGTGCTGGGTGCGCTCGACTTCACGGAGATATGCCTTCTGCAACGCATCGTTCCGGATGGCCGTGACGCTTTCAACAGGCGCCGTGATGGGCTCGGCTTCCGTGGGCTTGACGCGGACCTCCTTCTCGGAGGTGGTTTCCACGGTGGCAAGCAGAGACTTGCCCTGCATTTCGACGTGGAGCGGTTCCTCGGTGACAAGGCTGGCGATGGCGGCGCGGCTGATGGTGACGTCGCCCATGGATTCGGTCTTGACGGTGACGGTCTTTTCGTCCGCCTTGGTGACCTTTCCCGTGACTCTGTCACCGTTCTTCAGTGTGATTTGGTCCGCCAGGACCAGACCGGAGGACAGGCACAGAACGAGAGCTATAGCATAAGGCTTGCGATTCATTGGCTCCCCCGCAAAAAGACAATAAAAGTCGTAGCCTCCATTCTACGGTGTTTCGGGTGGAGCCGGTTCTCGGGGCTAGTTGGCTGTGTCGGTGAGTGTGACCGTGAACCGGAGCGTCAGCGGCTTGCCCGGTTCCAGAGTGAAACCTTCGATTTCCCCGGTGCGACCGGGGAAGGAGGCGCCAAGAAAGCCGTAGCTGCGGAGGCACCACTGGTGGGGAAAGTGGGGGTTGGACGGATCGGGGGTGATACGCAGTGTGGCGCGTTTGCCCTGATAGGCGGCTTCGAGTTCGGCCCAGGCGTAGGCGGTGAGATCGTCATCCTTCGGGAGGAGGCCGTTGTCGGTGCGGAGAACGGTGCCCTCGCGCTCCGCGAAGCGAGCGCTGAAGCCGCCGTAGGACTTGCCTTTCTCCTGCGAACCGCGCAGGGTGACGGGCTTATCGAGAGCTCTCCACGTCAATGTGAAGACGAGTTCGCGTGAACGGCCGCGCGCCGGCCTGGCCACGATCGAGACGTCTTCGGTGACGATGCGGCGCTCGCCGGCCGTCCAGGCGTTTGCGGTCCGGAGCTCGGCGGAGGTTTGAGTGGATGTGACATTCGCAGCACTGACCGGCGTGTGGCGGATGCCTTTGTACATCCAGAGGTCGTAGCGCTTGCCGTCGTATTCGACGTCGGGCCAGGCCCAGAAGAGGCCGTGGTGGTGCCAGTGGTCCTTCGGGAAGTCGTCGAGCGGGCTGATGCCGCCGGGCGTGTAGGCCGGGAAGACGTAACAGCAGCGCTCGCGGTCGGCGGGGGCGCTGTTCGCGAGGCGCGGCCCGGCGTTGTAGACGAAGACGGGCTGGCCTGCTTCGCTGAGCTGCCAGCGGTCGCCGTCGATCTGTTTCCATGCGAATGGTCCGGCCGCGGCGAGCGTGACCGGGAGGAAAAGAGCGAGCAGAGCGGCACTACGCACTGGCGAACTCCTTGAGTTTCTTTTCATCCACGTCAACGCCGAGACCGTGTCCCACGGGCACGCGCAGCGCGCCGTTCTCGAGCGCGAACGGCTGCTTCAGGATGCTGCCGTCGAGGAATTGGAGGCCGTTGAGGGCGGCCGGGTACTTTAGCCGGAACGCGCCATAGAGCTGGAGCGATGCGGCGAGCGAAATGTCCGGATCGGTGAGGCCGCTGCCGAGAAACATCAGGTTGTGGCGCTGGACGATTTCGATCTGCCTCTTGGCGTCCCATAGCCCCGCGGTGCGGGCGGGCTTCATGGCGATGCCGTCGCACATGTCGAGGCGGATGAACTCCTCGAGATCGACCGAGGAGACGACGCCCTCGTCGAGAAGGATCGGTAGCGCGCCTTGTTTCTTCAGCGCCTGGAATCCGCTGATGCGGTTTGCGGGGACGGGCTGTTCGAGGACATCGACGCCGGCGGCTTTCAGCTTCGGAACGACGTCGAGCGCGGTGGCAGTGTCGTAGCCGCCGTTGGCGTCGGCCCAGAGAAAGGACTCCGGGGCGTTCCGGCGCGATTCGCGAGCGAGTTCCACGTCGAACTTGGGATCGGGCGCGACCTTGATGTTGAAGTGGCGGTAGCCCTGGGCGCGGCCTTCCTGCATCAAACGCGGAATGTCGTCGAGCTTCTGGGGGTTGAGGGTCCAGCTCAGAGTGATGGTCTCGGCCGGCTTCAGGCCCCACAGTTCCTGGACGGACTTCTTGGCGAGTTTGCCGGCGGCGTCGTGAAGCGCGAGATCGATGCCAGCCTTGGCGATGGGCATGCCGGTGGAGAAAGACGGTGCGATGGCCTTGTCCATGGCGGCGTGCAATCCGGCGATGTCCGTGGGGTTCTGGTTCAGAAGGACGGGGATAAGGTAATTCCGGATGGTGGCCGTGACGGATTCCGTGGATTCATAGCTCCACGTGGGAATCGGAACGGACTGGCCCCAGCCGACGGTGCCGTCGGTGAGCTCAATGCGGATGACGACGGTCTCACGACGGTTATTCCGGAAAAAGCGGAAGTACATCTTCGTGCGGTAGTTGACGGGGAAGAGCTCGATGGAACGGATGCGCGGGGCATCCTTGACGAGCGGAATGAGGGCCGGAAGTTTGAACACATCACGTCGTCGCATCGCCGCAATAGCCAACAGCATATAACGGGAGGGCATGTCCGTAGCTTTTGTAGTTGTCCGGTTTTGTTAACACGTTAGTTGTCCGGTCTGACCTCAAGTTTGCCATTGGTGGCACAGCCGTAGCGAAGCCC
>JBOZRR010000001.1:0-87663 GCA_050789245.1 Bryobacteraceae bacterium
GCTTTGCTCGGATTGAGGATGTGTTCCTGCAAGAACTTCCTCCATCCTAGCCGGAGCTTCACCTACCCCCAGCCGCCGCTAATTTGGACACGAGTGTCCTGAGCCTCATCCATATCCCGGAGAATACGTCACTCGCTACTGTTTCATTGCCTGGACGGGAAACTTGCCGAAGAGCTTTCGGACGGCGGGGTCGATCTTCTTCACGCCGGCACCGGGCTTATTGTCGACATTCTCGGAAACAAGCCCGGCCCATGCGAACTTCTTGGTGCGGCTATCGATCAGGTTGATGGCGAGTGTGCCTGCACGGTTGTATCTCCCCATCGTGGCTACCGGGGTTCCATAGTACAACTGCGGACCCGGCATGAAGACCGCCTCCAACTGGGGCACCGCTGAGGTGAGGATACTAACGGCCACTTGAAGATCGCCGCCCTCCGGTACTTCGCGGAATCCGCGCGCTGTCATTTCGCGATTGACCGAGTTCCGAATCGTGGGGGTCACAGTCGGCTCGTCCATCACCTCGCCGGACTTGGTAAGGACCCTCGTCGGCAGCCATGAGTAGGTCTTGTATGTCTTGAAGTCGATGTTCTCACCCGTCTTTGTCTGCGGCTTGCCGCCAAAACAAGGGGTCAGCGTGGCCGCGTACAGGGAGGCCACCAATCCGGCGGCCAGGAACTTTGATGCGTGTTTCATGCGCGCACTCCTTGAAAATCCAGGCTCTTCCGCAAATGCACGGACGCGCCGATCGTAAACCGTCCATCCCGTGACGGCCGCGAGCGGATGCGGCTCACTGGGATGACGATGATGTTGGCTCGGCGCCCCCAGGCGCACGAATTTGGCGCGGCCGAGCATTCCAGGACTCTCCGCGAAGAATCTCTGGATCTTGCGGCGGCAGCCGTCATCAAGTTGAGGCGGTCGAACGCTCCACGACGCAATTGAGTCGTGGAACCGGCGGCCATTCGTTGTCCGGGGCTCACCTGGAGGGGCCAGACCGTGTGGAGCAGGCATGGTGATTGAGAAGAGGTTCCTGCTAGTCCTACTGCTATTCATTCTCGGCGTCGTCGGAGGGTTGCTCGGAACGTGGGGTCCGGGTGCGCCTCTCGAATGGCGAGTTGCCTTGGCGGGGCTATTCTTTCTGCCGGTTACAGCCGCGGCGCTCATCCTCACCGGCAGGATGGCGGTCTGGGTCGCGCTCGCCTCCGGGGTATTTCTCCTCATAGTCGCCGGCATCCGCGGAGAGTCGTGGGGAGTCTCATTGGCGGACAGTGTTCTCTTCCTCGCGGTGGCGCTGGTAGCCGGAAGGCTGGGCCCCGGGGGCAGGGATGGTCCCGAGGCGCGGCCAGATCCGAAGGCCTCGCCCCATATCCCGGCCACGGTGGCGGCAGACAATCCGCCTGGCCAGACCGCTGTTCCCGCGTTTGCCGATCTCGCCTCCGGGCTGGTTCGGCGCTTTAAGAACCCCGTGATGAGCATCCAGGGAGCGTCATGGCTGCTCGAGTCTTCCGAGGGGACAACCAAGCAGGAGGTCCTCGAGTTTGCCAGCATCATCCGCCTTGAGGCTCGGAACATGGAGGTTGCGCTCGCCAACCTCCAAGAGTTCATCCGCCCACGGAGACCCAGGTTCAAGACAGCCAATGTCCAGGGTCTGTTGGAGCGCGCCATCGACTCTACCACGGCTGGTTCCAGGGCTCCGGCCCCGTCGTGCCGCATGCAGATCCACCCACACGCTTCAAAACTGGAGTGCGACCCTGAACTCCTGCAGATTGTGTTCGAGTGTCTTCTGCTGAACGCGATCCAGGCCATGAGCGGCGGGGGGGGGATCCAGATAGATGCCGATGCTGTCCCCGGCGGCCGGGTCTCTATTCGGATTGCCGACAAGGGCAGCGGTCTCGCCGCTGGTACTTCGCATCGGATCTTCGAGCCTTTCTTCACTACGAGGGAGAGCGGTCTCGGCCTCGGATTGCCTCTGGCCCGCCAAATCTCGGCCGCACACGGAGGTACTATCGAGATTCAGAGCGGAAGCGAGGCGGGAACGGTAGCAACCGTTACGCTGCCTTTGGAGCAGGGACGCAAATAGCATGGGCCG
Organism: Bryobacteraceae bacterium; assembly: GCA_050789245.1. Classification (GTDB taxonomy): domain Bacteria; phylum Acidobacteriota; class Terriglobia; order Bryobacterales; family Bryobacteraceae; genus PNKE01. The sequence continues at coordinate 2,084 of JBOZRR010000001.1, forward strand.
GATACTGGTTGTCGAGGACGATGAGAGCCTGCGGCGGATCACCCAGGCGCAGCTCCAGAGGTGGGGGTATGAGACCTGTGTCGCAGTCGATGTCGCTCAGGCGTTGGAGTTCCTGAGACGGGAACCCCAGGATCTGGTGCTCAGCGATCTAAACCTGCCGGACGGGTCCGGGATGGACGTGCTGAAGGCGGTCCGCGACCAATACCCCGAGACCGCGGTCATCATCATCACGGCATACGGCACCATCGAAAGTGCCGTTGACGCTATCAAGTGCGGAGCGTACGACTACATCACCAAACCCGTTCATCCGGAGGAGTTGAAGGCGCTGGTGCACCGTGCGTTCGAACGCCATCGGTTGATCAACGAAGTCCGGACCCTGCGCGTCGCCATTGACCGGAAATTCGGATTTGAGAACATCATCGGATGCGCGCCGAACCTGATGCAGGTGCTGGAATCCGCCGCCGCGGTCGCCCACACCGACGCCACTGTGCTCATTTTGGGTGAGACGGGCACCGGGAAGGAACTGCTAGCCAAGGCGATCCATGCCAACAGCCCCCGAAGCCGTTATCCCTTCGTCGTGATCAGTTGCGGTTCCATCCCTCGCGAGCTGCTTGAATCCGAGCTATTCGGGCACATCAAGGGTTCCTTCACTGGCGCATACACACACAAGAAGGGCAAGGTGGAACTGGCCGACGGAGGGACCGTCTTCCTGGACGAGATCGGCGAAATGCCGATGGAATTACAGGTTCGCGTGCTGAGGCTTGTCCAGGAGCACGAGATCGAGAAGATCGGCTCCGCCAACTGTCAGAAAGTAAACGTGCGCATCATCGCCGCCACGCACCGGAATCTGGCCAGCCGCGTCTCTGAAGGGCTCTTCCGGGAGGACCTGTTTTATCGCCTCTCGGTCATTCCGATAGATCTGCCGCCGCTGCGCGAACGGAAGGAGGACATCCCCACTTTAGTCGAGGAGTTCTTCGAGCGTGCCAAGCGGCGGCACAACAAGCCGCAGATGTTTCTCCCGCCGGCGCTGATGCCCTATTTCGTCGGTCACCGCTGGCCGGGCAATGTCCGGGAACTGGAGAATCTGATCGAGCGCATCGTCCTGTTGGGGAGGAGCGAAGAGGTGTTGGTGGGGGACCTGCCCGAGACATTGCGTCTCAGCCGTCCTCCCGCGGTCGCCCCGCAGGCTCTGCCGCAGCCTGCCGGCTTGGGGCTGGAAGCGATGGAGCGGGAACTGATTCTGACCGCCCTTCGCAAGTGCAACTGGAACCAGACCAGAGCGGCTCGCCAGCTCAACATCAGCCGGAAGAGCCTGGTCTACCGGATCGCAAAGCACGGTATCGACAAGGAATCCGGCCCCGTGGAAACCGCACTCAACGAGTAGTCTCCCACCCCCACCGGTAGACCGATCTTCCGATCCGCCGACGGGGTAGATCGGCTCCGTTCCAGCATCAATCTTAGCCGGCCAGGTGTCCCCAGAAGCACCGATTGCCCGAATTCTGCCTATCCGTTCTCGGGCAAACCTGCCGCCAGTTCCGCGCTGTCAAATCTAAACAACTGTAAAAATTAGACTTCTCTGCGCAACGCCGATGGCGCTCGGCGTGCCGAATTGAATCCGCGAAACAAACTCCCCTTTTGAGGTTGGTACACACTGCGCCATGAACGAGCAACAGAGGAACCTAACTGACGGCGAACTAGTCCGCCTTGCATTGCAGAAGGACGAGGCGGCGTTCGGAGTACTGGCACTCCGGCACCGGCAGAAGTGCATGGACGTCGCCTGTTCTTTCCTGCGGAACAGCACGGATGCGGAAGATGAAGTCCAGAACGCTCTGCTGAAGGCCTTCGAGCGGCTGGAACAGTATCAGGGCGAAGCCGAATTCGTCACATGGTTGTCGAGGATCGTTGCCAACCAGTGCCTGATGCTCATCCGAAGCCGCAAGACGGCTCGTTTTGTCTATCTGGATGAGACATCCACCGAAGAGAAGGCCCTTCCGGCGGAGTTGCCGAGCCGGGACTGTGATCCCGAGGGCGAACTCGCCTACTTTCAACTCAACGACGTGCTGCGGACCGAGGTCGGCCGCATTCCGCGGTTGATGCGCAATGTCATGGTCCTTCGGGATATCCAGGGGCTCCCCATGCGGGACGTGGCGGACAATCTGGGCATCACGGTCTCGGCGGCAAAGTCGCGCCTCAGCCGCGCCCGGACGGAGTTGCGCTCACGGATGACGAAGCACTACGGCGGCATCCGCGACAACTCACCGCTGGACCGCTGCGCGGCGCCCTTGAGCCGGGTGGGCCGCCATTGTCCGATGATGCTGGCCAGCTAATCGCATCCGGCGGCGAGCCGGAGCATGAGCGCCCCGGCTGGACGAGGTTCTGAGATTTGGTGCATCCGATGCCGATTCGAAAGATGCGGCCGAGAGGGTCCGGATTCCTGCTCGGCAGTCTGGTCGCGCTGCTGTTGGCGGTTCCCTTCCTCAGGCAGTTGACGGGCCCGCTGGTGCTGGTGATGGCCGTCGGCGGCGTCTTTCTGGCCGGAGTGATCGCGGTGGAGGCGGGGCGCGCGAAGCTCCGGATCGCCGTGGTGATCACGGTGACTCAGATCGGGCTCAGCGCCGCCGCGCTGTTGCTTGGCAACACCAGCGGTTACTTCGGCATCGCGGTTGTGTGCGCCCTTGTGGCGATGATCGCGCTGATGCTGTTTTCAACCTACTGCGTGCTACGGTACGTCCTGCGGTCGCGGACCATCTCACGGGACCAGATCTATGCCGGCATCTCCATGTACCTGATGTTCGGTTTCGCCTTCGGAGCCGTCTTCCACCTGGTGAGCATCCTCGATCCGACCAGTTTTGGCGCGACGGGCGATGCCGTTGGGCGCGCGGGCACCCCAGACCTGATGTACTTCAGTTTCGTGACGCTGGCAACGCTCGGTTACGGCGACATCGTCCCGCGGACTAACTTCGCACGGTCAATCGCGATCCTCGAGGCCCTGGTCGGGATGCTCTACATCGCGGTGTTCATGGCCCGACTCGTGTCGCTGCACGCGCCGGGGCCGGATGATAAAGGCTAGCAGGCCATCAACTACGCGCCCTACTGAGGCGCGTCGTCCAGCTTGTCGAGCGGAAGCTGGAGGAGGAAGACCGGCGAGAGGAACCTGTCGTTCGCTCGCGGAATGAACCAGATGTTGGCGTTGCGTTTGTCCATCACCAACAAGCCCTGCTGCCCCTTGTAGAGGAAGCCGGAAGCGGCGATGTAGATGTGGTCGTACCTGGCGGACTGCGCGGAGACGGCGAGATCCGGCGCAACATAGGGCCGCAGCGCGATGACGCCTAACAGCAGGGCGATGACAACGAGCATCGCTTTGACGAAATGGCCGGGCTTTTCCATGGCAAACTCCTGATCGGGAGTCAGTATTTATCCGGAACGAACTTCCGCCCTTTGAGCGTTGCGTCATCGTCGTATGAGCCCTTGTTGGAGCGATCGGGCAGCTTGACCTTTTCGCGCGGCACCTTCTGGTATGGGATCTGTTCGAGGATGTGGGCGAGGCAGTTGAGCCGGGCGCGTTTCTTGTCGTCGGAGCGGAGGATGTACCAGGGCGAGTGAACGGTGTCGGTGGCGTCGAGCATCATGTCGCGCGCCTTGGAGTATTGGTACCACTTGCTGCGAGAGGGAAGGTCCATTGGGCTCAGCTTCCACTGACGCATGGGGTCGTTGATGCGCGCTTCGAACCGGCGCTTTTGCTCTTTGTTGCTCACTTCGAGCCAGACCTTGATGATTTGGATCCCGGCAGCCGCGATGTAACTCTCAATGAGCGGGCAGAGTTGGAGGAACCGGTCGTGCTCCTCTTTCGAACAGAAGCCCATCACGTATTCGACGCCGGCACGGTTGTACCAACTGCGGTCGAAGATGACGACTTCGCCTTTGGCGGGGAAGTGCTGGATGTAGCGCTGGAAGAAGAGTTGGCCCTTCTCGCGGTCGGATGGAGCGGGCAGGGCGACTGTGCGAAACACTCGGGGGCTGACACGCTCAGTCAGGGCCTTAATGGTGCCGCCCTTGCCGGCGGCGTCGCGGCCCTCGAAGACGATGATCGCGCGCAGGCCCTTGTACTTCACCCATTCCTGCAGGCGGCAGAGCTCGACCTGGAGCTTGCGCAACTCCTTCTCGTAGTCCTTTTGGGAGAGCTTGCCTGGCACTTCACCCGGAGCTGTTTTTTCCACGTTCATATCCCTTTCCGGCACACGGCGGAATTCAGCCGCCAGTCCATTGCGACCCAATGATGCGGCACCGCGCGGCGGGTCTTACTTTTCGTCGATGCGCGCCTTACGAAACGAACCTAGTCCCATTTCCGGACACTGGTTTCAGGTCTCAAGACAGAGCGCCGACTCAGCGGAAAAGTATAGTACGGTGCCGCAAGCGTTTTTCCGTAAGCCGTTGTTTTCACTGTGCAAAATCGCTGTGACCGGAAGGCGCGTCTCGATCCTATTCCACCCAATGCAGTACATTCCGAACGATGGACCAGCGCGGCTCGCGATCTGCGGCGTGCCGCCCAAGTATCCAGTAGTCGTAGAGGATCTTGACGGTAGGGTCCTTCTGCTTCAGATCGATCCAGGTATTGAGGTAGCGAACGAACTCGGTTTCGTCCCGGGCGACTCCGTAGGCGAGTGGGAGGGAGAGGATGTCGGGCCGGGGAACTGCGACGCTGTAGGCGGGATAGAGGAGGGTCCAGACGCTGCCGGCTTCTGCGGTATAGAGCATGGCGTCGAGCGAGGCGCCTCGAGCGCCGAAGAAGTCAGCAGGCGAGTCGAGCAGCACGATTTGGGCATCGGGCAGGTACTGCCGCAATTTCGAAACGTAGTACGGAGCGTTGGGCACGCCGATCCTGAGGGAGCGCAGCCGTTGAACGCTCTCCCTGCTGGCGAATTCCTCCCGGCGGTAATCCTTGACGATGAAGGCAATGGTTTCGTTCACATAAGGGCTCGAATACTGGATTTCGCTGATCCGTTCGAGCAGGACGTGGAGGCCGGACATGACGATGTCTACGATGCCCTCGTTGAGCATCGCGGCGGATTTGCCACGTTCAATCTCGACGAACGTCACTTGCACGTCGAGTTCACGAGCCAACTTGTAGGCCATTTCGACGTCGAAGCCGACGAGGCGGCCGGCCTTATTGTCAAAAGCAAACGGCATGGCATCGGCAAAGTAGCCTACCCGGAGCAGGCCGCGCTCGCGTACCTCCTGAAGGCGTGATTTCTTTGGGTCGTGCGCGAGCGCGCCAGGCAGGGAGTCCCGGTAGACGACGGCCGGAGGGTACTGGCTGGTCATGCCGAGAGAGGTGAAGGCGCGATCCACCTGGTACTCCTGTCCGACCACGTTCTGAAAGAAGAGCCTGACGCCCCCGACAGTGAGGACAACGGCCACTGCGCTCAGCACGATGTGGCGAACGAGTCGCGGCCAGCGAACTTTCACAAGGCCGTTGACGGCGCCGGCCCCGAGGATGGCGAGGACCAATGTGTACATCGCGGCAAGGAGTGTGCCGAACCGAGCGCCGACGAGATTGTCGACGACGAGGAAGTATCGGAAGGTGTCGGAGGGAATCTGGAGCAGATCGAGGAGGAACGGGATGGCGATGGTGGGGTCGCCGAAGAAGCTGAAGAGTCCACTGAACGCGAATGTGAGGTACTTCGAGACAGCGACCGGAGCATCAGAGAACCAACCGGCGAACAGAACGAAGCCCAGTGTAAGGATCTTACCGAGGTTTGGAAAGCTGAACGACGTAGAGATGATGACGTCGACATTGCCGTCAGTTTCGGATTCTCCCGGCCCCTCAACGTGCCGGAGAAGCTGTTTGCTTCGGTCCGCGAGCACGGGCAACACGATGAAGATGTTGCCGGTGGCGAACGCGGTGATGAGCGCATCTTTTGTGGAGCTGACCAGATCGCCGTAGCGCAACGGAGTAAGACAGGTGACCAGGCCAGGCAGAATCCAGAATGTCAGCAGCAGCGCGGCCGCCGCATAGGTGAGCATGTACACGTTCAGCCGCTGGAGTTCAGGAAGCCGCATGACACCTGTCGCGCTGGCGATGATGGCGAAGACACCGATGGGGGCGAGTTGGACGATGGAGCCCGTGATGCGGCCCAAACCGTCGACGACCACGGAAAGCGACTGAAGGAAGGTGGTCTTCTCTTTCAGGCCGATAACGGCAACGCCCAAGGCGACACTGAAGACGACGACGGCGGGAACGGTGTTGCTGGAGAGCGAGTGGAAAAGGTTGGAGGGGATATAGAGGGAGAGGAAGTCGAACGGTGGCCTTTGCTCAATCAGGCTGGTACTGAAGAACGAGGCCGTCTCCCACCGAGGGAAGGCCAGCGGCATGGCAAGTACGACGAGGAGTCCGATGATCCACAGGAGGAGGAGGATGGCTCCGCACTTGCGGGCGAGGGCGACAGCGTGATCGAGGGAGAGTCCCCCGAGCCCGACGATGAGCGAGGTCATGACGTAGGGCAGGACCGTCATCTGCAGCAGCAGAACGAAGGCATCGCCTCCGATCTTGAGAACCGCCGCCCGCTCGCCCAGGAAGATACCAGTGAGAGCGCCGAGCGCCATTCCGATGAAGACCTTCGTCGCGAGGGACATGGTAGGAAGACTCTCCAAGGCGCCCTGCGGGAGTACCCCGCGATTGACGCAACTGCTCTGCTATTTGCGGTGCCGCAATGCCATGGAGACGACGGAACCGCCGGTGAGCAGCAATCCGGCCAATCCGATGAGCGGCAGGGAACTGGCGGTCTTCGGCAGCCTGGCGGGTGCTGCGGGTGCCGGTGCGACCTTGGCCGGTGCGGGGGAAGGCTCCGCCTTCGCGACCGGCGCGGATGCGGGAGTTGGCTTTGGTTGTTGCCGCGCGGGTACGGGAGCCGCCTGTGGAGCCGAGGCCAGTTCGATGGGCAGTTCGCCCGTGACGGTGGTATTCGAGCTGACCACGGTCTTCGGCTCTTCGACGATCTTGACCGCGGACACGGTCATGCCCTTCCTGAGCTCGTAGACGGAAGCGGGCTTACCGTTGACGGTGAACTTATAGTCGTCCTTGACGAAGTACTGGTGATTTTCTCCGTTGGGAAGCCTGAGGATGACGTTGTTGCCGGAGACGAACCAGACCTTGCCAGAACCGACGGTTGTGGTCCTCTCCGTGATGGTGGTGGTGGTGGTCATGACGGTGGCCGTCAGCTTGGTTCCGACCTTCACATCCTTCACGGCAACGGGCTGCCCGTTGATGATGACCTGCTGGCCCGAAGAGGCAGTGATGCTGCGGATATCGCCGGAGTCCATTTTGACGGCAAGATTGTTGCCCTCTACCTGGAGGACTGTGCCATGCAGAACCTGGGCCTGGGATGACTGGCCGGAGGGGATGGAGGATTTCGAAACCGTGGGCTGGGCCGTGACAGGCAGAGTGATGGCCGCCAGAAACAGTGCCAAGCAAGAGATACGTTCCCGACACGAAAGAAAGCTCACATCGCTGCTCCTTGTTGATGTTTGGCCTGAGGTAAGGCCTCAGGGACTGCTAATTCACGCTCGGGCTGCTCAGTGATGCTCGGTCCAGCTTCGTGTGCACAATAAATCTTTGGGGCGCATCCCCGACGAAGTGGAACGGGTAGCAGGTTACCAACGTCAGAGAGGGTCCGTTGCGGGGCGCGAGCACCCAAACATCCTCGGGAGCGACAATTCTGACCTCCTCCACGCGGTAGGCGAGTCTGGCCGTGCCGGTGTTCAGTTCCACAACGTCGCCGACGGCTACATCCTTCAAGGCCCGGAAGAGGCCGTCACGGTGGCCCGCGATGCCTGAGTTGCCCTCGGCGCCTGGCCGGGCCGTTCCTTCGATCCAGCCAAGCCCGCGATTGAGGACCACTTCAGTGGTGCCTTGGAAGACAGGGGCCTGGATTCCGAGGTGGCCGATGGAGAGGACGGCCATGGGCGGGCTTTTCACGAGGGAGAGGCTTTGACGAAACTGCCGGATGGGCTCTTCAGATGGGAGGCGGAGGTTGGTGTTCTTATTCGGTGGAAGTTGGGCGGCGAACTCACGGACGTCCATGCGTGATCCGGCAATCCGGTCCAGCATTGCGCCCGAGTAGACGGCCAGGAGGAGTGCTCCGAGGACGAGGCCGATGCGCTCGGCGAGTCTCCGGAGACGGCCGGTTCTGGAGGTCCTTCCGGACTGCACGGCTTGCGCGCTCGGTTCCATTCCGGGCAAGGACCTCCAGAAGCGAGTTCGCTTAACTCTTCTTCTTCGGCGGATAGTTCTTCAGCAGCTTCGCGGCGGCTTTATCGATGTTCTTCTGCCTCTTGTCCTGCTTCGCCTTGGCGTCAATGGTCTTGGATGCCATCCCGCGCCAGACCAGGGTCTTCGATGAAGTGTCGTACATGTCGAGGACGAGGCTACCGATGTTGATGGTGCTGGTGGTGGAGGTAGTCATGCCTCCGCCGCCGCCATACCAACCGCCGCGCCAGTACGGGCCATATCCGTATCCGCCCGTGTCGAAGGACGTGATCTGCTTCTCCTGGTTCAATGCGACCTGGAAGAGGATGACCAAATCGGTATTGCCGGAGTCCACGCGCCGGAGACCCTTCGATGCAAGCGCCGCGTCAAATCCCTTGGCCAACTGCCCAAGCGTGAGGTCGTCCACCTCTAGCGACTTCGGGTGCTTCTCCCAGCGGTAGGTCTTGTACTTGGAGAAGTCGGCTTTCTCGTCAAAATTGAATCGAACATCCTGAGCCATCACCAGCCCTGTGAGGCAGGAGAGAACCAACAGGAATTGAATCAGCTTCTTCATCATCGTTGTCCTTTCAGAGTCCAGTAGTTGTGAAGGCCATTGCCCATCCCGATTGAGCCGTTAGAGAGATTCGGCATCGGCGCGACAGTGGCAGAATTTTTTCTTTCAGGAGGAACGGTTCGCCGGCAGCGGGCCGCGCCCCCCGCACCGCCGGATCACTGGCCAGCCTTCTTGTAGTCGAAGTTCGTTCGCCGAACCTGAAGCTGCTTGCTTTTGGAAGTGAGCACGACGTCTTCGGGAAACCGGGTACCGTCAGCGAGGGCCGAGAACCGGACATCGACACCGACGGCGTCTTCCGGGCTGTCGAGATAGGTGGCGACGTTGAAGCTGTTCAACTTCTTGGCAGCCGTATCGAAGGTGAACGTGACCGTATCGCCAGACTTCGCGTAATCACGAAAGACAAGCGAGGCAAGCGGGCTGCCGGGAGTCTGTTCGAGGTTCACGCGTCCCGCTTGAAGGGCCGCCTGCATCCGCGAGGTGTCCGGCGGAATGTACCGGCTGAGAAGGCTGCCGAAGCGCTCCATGTAATCGGCGAACTCTTCGGTCTTCTTCTTAGCGACCTTGCCCCGGAGGCCGCCAGGGGCCTTCTTCGGCTCTGAAGGCCCGCCGATTTCGGTTCTCTGGATCTGCCCATCGGGGCCATAGCGACATTCATTCTGCTTGCGGTTCTTCACCTCGCCCTTCAGGCTGAGTTCAGTGGTCTCGACCCAGTGGTAGGCTCGCAGCTTTTTCTGGTTTTCGGCGACGGTTTGGCGGAGTTCCGCGAATCGCTGTTTGAGTTGTCCGCCGGAGTCCTGGGCGCTGAGGAACAGGAGGCCCGGAAGAAGGGCGGCGGCGGGCAGGGCGATGAGTCTCATGGCCGTGGGTGATCAGTTCATGGGAACCGGGGCCTTCAACGAGAAGATCAGCCGGGTCTCCGAGGGGAGGTTGAGTTGCTTGCCCTTGGCGGCGGCGGCGGAGACGGCGCCGACACCACCTCCGACGGCAGCGCCGATGGCCGCGCCGGTTCCACCGCCGGCCAGGGCGCCGATGCCCGCGCCGACTGCGCCGAGTCCGATGCCGCGGCGGACCGCCTTCTTGGTCTTGCTGGTGCCGGTCGCGTCGACGTCGGCGTATTCGGTGGATAGGCTGTACGACTTACTGTTGACGTTCACGTCACGGAGCCGGATGGCCATCTCCTTACCTGAGGAGATGGAGACGACCTCGAGAGTGCAGTTCGCGCCCTTTGGGATGACGGCCTGGCTGCCGACGGCGACGGGTTCGTCGATACTGGCGCGGTAGCGCATGCCGGCCTTGGCGGTCTTACCGTCGACTGCGTCGATGGTGCGGACGACGATCTGGGTTCCGGTGGGGATGGTGACGGCGGCCGGCGACGGCTTGGACGCGGCGCTCGGCAGCGGGGCGAAGTCGACTCCCCTGACGTCGGAGAGGGGGTAGGTCTTGACCGAACCATCCATGCCGAGGAAGTCGAGGTCCTTGGAGTTGGCTCTGACGAGGGTGCCCTGGACGGCGGGGCCGCTCTTGAGTTTGAGGACGTCCGCGAGCAGGGGCGAGGAGAGGGCCACCAGCGTGACGGCGGCGATGAGAGAAAGACGGATCTTCATAATGTGCTCCTGGGGCTACTCAATGACGGGGAGGCGCGAGGCGATCTGGAGATCAAGGATCTTCTCGAGTTGGTTCTCGATCTGAAGGAAGCGGGCCGCGAGTTTGGCGTTGAGAGCCTTGCTCATCTTCTCGAAGTACTGGCGTTTCAGATTGTTGCGTTTTGCTTCCAGGTCAAAGACTCCGTTGGCCAGCTTGGTGGCGGCTTCGTCCGTCATCGCCTGGTAGTTCTCCGAGTAGTAACGGATGAGGGCGATGCGCTCGTCGGCCAGAGCGGTGAGAGCCTTGTCGTACTCGTTGTAGACGGGCCAGAACTTGGCGGAATCCTCGGGACCGAGGTCCATCAGTTCGGTGATGATGGCGACCTTCTCCTTTTTCACATCCTTGCGGAGCAGGTCCACATAGGCTTTGAGGTTGGCTTCCTGATTCGCGGCAGCCGAGGGTTGCTGCGGCGCGGCGAATGCCAGGATGGCGGAGGCCAAGGCGGCGGCGCCCAGCCTGATAAATACAGTGTTCATTCGAAATTCTCCTTAGTTTGTCGGCCCCTCGAACTTCTCCAGGTCGATCGGGATCAGGCGGGATTCCTTGAGATTCTGTCCTCGGAGGAGCGGCTCAGGAGATTCGTGACTGCATCCCTCGTCCACCACCCGGCAATTCGCCTGGCTACTGAGGACTTTGAGCCCGCCGATGAGAACCCGGAACTGCCTGCTGTGCATGTAGGCCTCCAGGGCGGAGCGGCTGGACCAAGCGCCAATCCAGATCATGTGGCCTGGTTCGTCGCGGTCTTCGAAGACCGTGCTCTTGATATGTCCTTCGCCTTCATGGCAGATCAGGTCCTCAAATGAGCGTGCAAACTCGCGGCGTTTCCCTGGCTTCAGAGTGAATTCAATTTCGAGACAGCAGGTTTTTGCAACTCCGGTGGGCATTGGACGCTCACTTCACCCGTCGAAGGTCTCCCCTGCAAATCACAGGCACCTGGATAGCCGTGCCCAACTTCAGCCGCAAGCTATTGATTCGACGGGTATTTGAGTGACGCTGGCGACATTGCTTAGGCAGGGATGGTTCCATATTTCGTGCCGAAACCAAATGTGGTGTCGAATGGGAGAGGATGGGGCGTTGTATCATCGGGAATCAAAGATATGCAGACGCCAACGTTCGTTTTGGCGGAGTTGATGGCCGGTGCCATCATTCTGGCGGTGGGGCTCTTCCACCTCGGATTGGCCTGGAATGGAGTCCGCCGGAGGCTGAACGCAATCTTCTTCCTGATGGCTGTTTTCACGGCGGGGGGCGCGTTATCTTCCCCGGAGAGGTACCTGTCCGCCGTGGTCCCTGATGTTGTTCTGGGGATGAAGCTGGCTATGGGATTTGTTCTGGCGTATGCCGTGGCGCTAGTGTGGTTCGCCCGGGAGTACTGCGGTTTGCAGCGGCGGGATGTCCCGATCCTACTGAGTCTTTTCGGCTTTGTGGTGCTAGCGCTGCATGTAGCCCTGCCATTCAGCCTGTTCTTTGAGTCCATCTCCGGATTGCGGACGATTTCGTTTCCGGGGGGAGGGACCGGCTACGCAGTGGAGGGCCGGCCGCACCCGTTGATCCTTCTCGGCAACGCCTTCGGTGTGGCCGCAATGGGCTACGTGGTAGCCGGGTGTGTGCGGCTGTGGAAGAACCGGGCCGCGCGGTCACAGGCCCTGACCTTCACGATAGGGATCGGCCCGCTTCTGCTGTTTGCCTACCCGCACGGGGCCATTGCGAATCGCGGTCTCATTGATCCTCCGGTGTACTACACATTCGGGTTTTTGAGTCTGGTCGGTGTGATGAGCTACGACATTCTCCGGGACACGGTGCAGTCGCTGTCACTCACCAAGGAGAGCCGGTCGAACGAACGGCGCTGGCGGACGTTGCTCGAGAATGTGTCGCTGATGGTGTTGGTGTGCGACAAAGAGGGGCGAATCGAGTACGCGAATCCGTTCTTGCTCCGGACGTCGGGGTTTGAGGCGAGCGAACTGATCGGAAGGCCGTTCGACGTGCTGTACCCGTCCGCCGAACTGCCCCACATCCAAAACGTGTTCGAGTCGGCCATGCAGGGAAGCGTCCTGGAACAGATCCAGACGGGGTTTCTGACGCGGTCGAAGCAGGAGCGGGTGATCCGCTGGTCGAACGTGCTGCTGTACGGGTCAAACGATGAAGTGGTGGGCGTGCTCAGCCTGGGCGACGATCTGACTCACAAGGTGATGGCGGAGAAGTCGCGCGACGAGGCGATGGCGCAACTCGCAGCGTTGAAGGAGCAGCTCGAAGCGGAGAACCAGTACTTGCGGCTCGAGTTCGAGGCGGACATCGACTCGAAGGACCTGATTGGAAGGAGCGATGCGGTCCGCTACGTACTGCATAAAGTCAACCAGGTTGCGTCGACGAATGCGACGGTTCTCATTGAGGGAGAGACAGGCGTGGGCAAAGAACTAGTGGCGCGCGCCATCCATCAGGCGAGCCCCCGGGCGAGGATGCCGTTCATTCGGGTGAACTGCGCGGCACTACCGGCGACGCTGATCGAAACCGAACTCTTCGGCCACGAGCGCGGCGCCTTCACGAGTGCGGACCGTCCGAGGCAGGGCAGGTTCGAGCTCGCCGAAGGCGGAACGATCCTGCTCGACGAAATCGGAGAGCTGGGGCTGGACGTGCAGGCGAAGCTGCTGCGAGTGCTGCAGGAAGGGGAGTTCGACAAGGTCGGCGGGACGAAGACGCGAAAGGCAAATGTCCGGGTGATCGCCTCGACGAACAGGAACCTCCAGCAGGATGTCGCGGAGGGCCGATTCCGCGAGGACCTGTACTACCGTCTGCAGGTCTTCCCCATCAGCGTTCCTCCGCTGCGGGAGCGGCGAGATGATATTCCGCTGCTGGTCCATCACTTCGTTCACAGGCTGGCCCAGAAACATGGGCGGCCGGTGAGCGAGGTTCCGATGAGGGTGATCCGCCAACTCTCGGAGCGAGATTGGCCGGGCAACGTTCGCGAGCTCGAGAATGTCATCGAACGGGCGGTGATCACCAGCACGGGCCCGGTGCTCGCGCTCCCGTCGGACATCGGCGCGCCGTCGGCAGGGAGTGGCAAGGGCGGCCGGCCGGATTCGCTCAACTTGAGCGACGTGGAACGGTATCACATCGAGCAGGTGCTGAAACGCACCAACGGCCAGATCGCAGGGCCCGGCGGAGCGGCAGAGCTGCTTGGCATGCATCCGAACACGCTGCGCGGCCGGATGAACAAACTCGGCGTGCAGCGGCCGAAGGGGACCTAGCCGGGCCTGAGAATCCCAACGACCACGGAGATCCGTCAGTACGTTTTCAAGCCCGCGGCCTTGAACTGCTCACGGACGCGTTCGACGGACCTTTCGGACGGTGGCTCGATGTTGATGAGAGCGTAGTCCATTTTGAGCTGCTGCCACTTGAAGGCGCCCATCTGATGGAAGGGGAGCACATCCACGCGCTCGACGTTTCCAAGTCCAGCGGCGAACTCCGCGATGCGCGCGGCTTCGTCGGGGAGATCCGTGAATCCCGGAACCAGGACGAAGCGGACCCACATGGGGCGCTTGAGCGACGCCAGCCTGCGCGCGAAATCGAGCACGGGCGCGATGTCCGCACCAACGAGTTTCAGATGCAGCTCCGGATCCCAGGCCTTGAGGTCGAGCAGGACGAGGTCAACCAAACTCAGATCATGGTCGCTGAGTCTCGCACCCAGGGCGCCGTTGGTATCGAGCGCCGTGTGGATGTCCATCGATTTGGCTGCGGCAAAAAGGTTGACGACGAACCTCGATTGCATGAGCGGTTCGCCGCCGCTGATGGTCAGGCCGCCCTTCATGATCTTCAGTCCATGGCGGTACTTCGCAATCTGCTCCCTGGCCCGCTGGATGGTGATGGGGATTCCATTGGTCATGGTCCATGTATCGGGATTGTGGCAGTACAGGCAACGGAACTGGCAGCCGGAAAGCCATGCGACAAGACGCACGCCGGGCCCGTCCAACGTCGAGCCGGTCGTGAAGGAGTGAACGAAACCAAGCTCTCCGGTGGCTAGGGCGGCGCGGACACCGGATTCGGGGACATGCTTGCCCATGTCCACCCGCAACTCGTAGGGGCTGCGGGCTTCCAGGCTGGCGGACTCGAGTTTCTGTTCACCGTTCATGTCACACCACGTTGTGGAAGGTGCGGTTGATCACGTCCATTTGCTGCTCGCGCGACAGACGGACAAAGTTGACCGCGTAGCCAGAGACGCGAATGGTCAGGTGAGGATACTTCTCCGGGTGGTCCATCGCTTCAAGCAGCGTCTCGCGGTTCAGGACGTTGACGTTCATGTGGTAGCCGGTGGTGCTGAAGAAGGCGTCCAGCATGCTGGTCAGGTTCTCGATGCGGTCCTCGGCGACTCGCCCCAAGCCTTGGGGAACCAGCGTGGCGGTGAGAGAAATGCCATCGGCCGCATCGCGATATGGGATCTTGGCCACCGAGGCCGCCGACGCGTGAAGGCCGAGTTTTTCGCGGCCATACATAGGGTTGGCTCCTGGCGCGAAGGGTTCACCTCGCCGCCGTCCGTCAGGAGTGTTGCCCGTGGCTTTTCCGTAGACGACGTTGGAGGTGATGGTCAGGACCGATTGAGTGTGCAGCGCGTTGCGGTAAGCCGGGTGCGATCTCAGCTTCTTCATGAACGTGCTGACGATCCACGACGCAAACTGATCTACGCGATTGTCGTTGTTGCCGAATTGGGGGTACTCTCCCAGGACCTCGTAGTCGGTCACCAGTCCTGACTCGTCGCGGATGACCCGCACCTTGGCATAGCGGATGGCAGAGAGACTGTCCGCGGCGACGGAGAGGCCAGCGATTCCGAAGGCCATCGTGCGGAGTGGGGCGTAGTCGTGGAGCGCCATCTCGACCCGTTCGTATGCGTATTTATCGTGCATGTAGTGGATGATGTTCATGGCATTCACATACACACCCGCCAGCCAATCCATCATGCGCTCGAAGCGAGCCAGCACGTCATCGAAGTCGAGGAATTCGCCCTTCACCGGCGGCCCGGCGGGCCCGATCTGATCGCCCGAGATCTCGTCCCGCCCGCCATTGATGGCATACAGCAGGCACTTCGCGATGTTGGTTCGGGCGCCGAAGAATTGCATCTGCTTGCCCACCAGCATGGGGGAGACGCAGCAGGCGATTGCGCCGTCGTCGCCCCAAGCGTGCCGCATGATGTGGTCGTTCTCGAACTGGATCGAGCTCGTGTCGATGGCGACTTTCGCCGTGAAGCGGCGGAAGCCCTCGGGCAGGCGGGGGGAGTACCAGATTGTGAGGTTCGGCTCTGGGGCGGGGCCGAGATTGTACAGAGTCTGGAGGAAGCGGAAGCTGGTTTTGGTGACGAGCGAACGCCCATCGTCGCCCATGCCTCCAATGGACTCGGTGACCCATGTTGGGTCGCCGGCGAAGAGTTGATCGTATTCGGGACTCCGAAGGAACCTGACGATGCGAAGCTTGATGACGAAATCGTCGACGATCTCCTGCGCTTGTGCTTCGGTGATTGCGCCTTCCTTCAGGTCGCGCTCGAAGTAGATGTCCAGAAAGGTGGAGGTCCGGCCCAGCGACATCGCCGCGCCGTTCTGTTCTTTCAAGGCGGCGAGGTAGCCGAAGTAGAGCCACTGAACGGCTTCACGAGCGTTTGTTGCGGGCCGCCCGATGTCGAAGCCATAGCTTGTGGCCATCTGCTTCAGTTCACCCAGGGCACGAATCTGTTCGCTGAGTTCTTCGCGGTCGCGGATGATGTCGTCCGTGGACATAGCGCTGTCCAAAGACGCCCTCTCCCTCTTCTTCTCTTCCACCAACAGGTCCACGCCATACAGGGAGACACGCCGGTAATCGCCGATGATGCGGCCGCGTCCGTAGGCGTCGGGGAGTCCGGTGAGAATGTGCGAACTCCGGCAACGGCGCACATCCGCGGTGTAGGCGTCGAAGACGGCGTCGTTGTGGGTCTTCCGGTACTTGGTAAACACGTCGACGACATGCGGATCCGGCTCGTGGCCGTATGCTTTCAACGCGCTGAGCACCATGCGCAGGCCGCCGTTCGGCATGATGGCGCGCCGCAGCGGAGCCTCGGTTTGAAGGCCAACGATGACCTCGCGGTCCTTGTCGATGTATCCAGGGCCGTGGGAGGTGATGGTGCTGGGCACTTGGGAGATCTCCAGCACGCCCTTCTTGCGCTCTTCGACGAACAAATCATTGAGGCGAGCCCAGACCGACCTCGTTCGTTCGGTTGCGCCTGCCAGGAACGACGAGTCGCCCTCGTATGGCTCGTAGTTGTGTTGGATGAAGTCTCGAACGTTGATCTCCTTCTGCCAGAGGCCAGTTTGAAAGCCTCTCCATGGGACGGCAGTCGCGTCCGTCCGGGCAGCTCCGGTCGCTGCATGCGTCTCCATATACCCTCCTTGATTCGCTAGTGCGAGCGTGGGCCCAAGATCCCCAGCAGCCTGCCGGTGTGCAGGGCGATCATCATCTCCTCGTTCGTGGGGATCATCCAGGCCGAGACTGCGGAGCCGTGCGTTGAGATTCGGGGCCCGCCCGAGAGATTCGCCTGCTCGTCCAGATCAACTCCGAGCCACTTCGACGCCAGGCAGATGCGCCGCCGGATCTCGGGCGAGTTCTCGCCGATGCCCGCCGTGAAGACGATGCCATCCACACCGCCGAGCACAGCGGCCAAGGCCCCAATGTGCTTGGCAGCCTGGTAGACGAAGTAGTCAACGGCGAGCTGCGCATCCGAGTCCTGGCTCGCGAGCAGGTCGCGCATGTCGTTGCTGACACCGGAGATTCCGAGCAGTCCGGATTTCTTGTAGAGCAGGGCCTCCAGGTCCTTGGGGGACAGCCCCAGCGTCTGAGCGAGATACAGGACGACCCCGGGGTCCAGCGCCCCAGGGCGGGTCCCCATGCAGAGGCCGTCAAGCGCAGTGAAGCCGAGGCTGCTGTCCTGGCTCTTCCCTTCCCGAAGCGCGCATAGGCTGGCGCCGCTGCCCAGATGCGCGACGATGACCCGGCCGCTGGCGATCTCCGGCGCGACTTCCGGCAGGACCGACGCGATGTACTCGTACGAAAGCCCGTGGAAGCCGTAGCGCTGGACGCCGCGGGCCCTAATCTCCTTGGGCAGCGGGACGACTTCAGCCACGGCGGGTTGGCCGCGATGGAAGCTGGTATCGAAGCAGGCGATCTGCGGGACCTGTGGCAGCTTGTCCGCAGCCGCCTCGATCGCCGCGATGTTGTAGGGCTGGTGCAGCGGCGCGAGCGGGATGAGCGCACGCAGATCGTCGAGAACCTGCGGCGTGACGACCACGGGAATGGCATAGCTCGGGCCGCCATGGACCACGCGATGGCCCACGCCGAGAACCTTCGAGCCGCCGTAGTTCGCGCGGAGCCAGGCTGCGAGCGCATTGATGGCGCCGGGGCCGTCCGGCACGGAGGACGAGTCGAGCTTCTCGTCCGCCAATTTCTCTCCATCTGCATTCTTCACGGAGAGGCGTGGGGCCGTGCCGATCCCTTCGATCTGGCCGCGGCCCGCGAGCAGCCAGCGGCTCCCCGAGGGGCGGTTGAAGACACAAAACTTCAAACTGGATGAGCCAGCGTTCAGAACCAGTGCGTAGTCGTCCATGCCTGCTCCCTCCTTAGGTTTTCTGCCGGCGTGCGTGCGCGGCCCTCATCGCGACGCCGCAACTGGCGATGCGTGCACGAACCGAATCCGAGCGGCTCGTCAGGATGATGGGGACGCGCGCGCCGAGAACCAGTCCCGCACTGTCGGCGTTGGCAAGGAAACTGAGCTGCTTCGCAAGCATGTTGCCGGCCTCCAGGTCTGGGACCAGCAGGATGTCGGGATCGCCAGCCACTTCGGATTGAATGCCCTTGGTGCGGGCAGCGTCGCGGCTGATAGCGTTGTCGAACGCCAGAGGCCCATCGAGCATGCCGCCACGGATCTGGCCCCGGTCCGCCATCTTGCAGAGCGCCGCCGCGTCAAGGGTTGCGGGCATCTTCGAATTGATGGTCTCCACCGCAGCCAGGATGGCCACCTTCGGCCGCTCCACGCCCAGCAGACGGGCGAGGTCGATGGCGTTCTGGCAGATGTCGGCTTTGTCCTCGAGGACCGGCGCGATGTTGATAGCGGCGTCGGTGACGATCAGCACTTTGTGATAGGTCGGGACATCCATCAGGAAGACATGGCTGATTCTGCGTCCCGTTCGCAGCCCCGTCTCTCGAGCCACTACCGCGCCGAGCAGTTCGTCGGTGTGCAGGCTTCCCTTCATCAGCAGTTCGGCGCGCCCCTGCCGAACCAGTTCCACAGCTTTGGCCGCCGATGCGTGGCTGTGCTCGGCATCGACGACCTCGGTCTGGCCGAGGTTGATCCCGGCCTCGCCGGCAATGTCCGCGATCTTCGAGGCGGGGCCAACAAGAATTGGCCTGATCAGGCCAAGTTCGCCCGCCTCCATCGCGCCCGCGAGCGCCGATTTCTCGCACGGATGCGCAACGGCAGTGGGCACTGGCTCCAGGCCCTTGCAGAGTTCGAGCAAGCGCTCGTATTTGCCGGTGCCGGTAACTTGAGTCATGATTCCTCCTCGATACTCGCGGCTGCGCCGGTGACAGCCGCGGGTCCGGTCTCTTTGAGTGCGAATGTCAGTAGAATCGCCAACGCCACCCCGTAGAGCAGCGAGTGAAAAGTCGTCTGATAGACGCTGAGAGCGCTCCGGTCAGCCTGTCCGGATACGGATTGGAAGATCCACGCGAACACGGGACCGAGAAGCGCACTGAAGGTGAAGTTCAGAAAGTTGATCACCCCGGTGGCGGTGCCGCTGTACTGCGGCGGATTGGCCTCCTTGATGACGGTGTAGGGGAGCATCGCCGCGCCCGAGGCAATGCCGGCGGCGAGTCCCAGAACGTATGGCGGCAGAATGCCGGCAGGTCCATAGATGATCCAAGCCAGACACGCCAGCAGAAGCATTCCGCCACCGGCGATGACGGGCTTCCTTCGGCCAATTCGGTCCGATAGGTAGCCAAGCAGCGGGCAGCCGATAATCCAACCCAGGGGAACCGTGGCAGAGCGAACGACCGCCGCGCCGTAATCGAAGCCGTGCGCTTCCTGCATGTAGCGGACACCCCAGATCATGTCGAAGATCGTGGTTGGGACGAAGAGCAACCCAGCGATCAGGCCACAAAGGATGGACTGGGGATTCCTGAAGACGATGGCCATGGCGGAGCCCGCACTCTTCAACCAGTTCGTCGCCGCGGGCCTCGCCGGCTCCCGCGGAAGCAGGATGAAGAGCAGGACGCCAATGACGAGTCCCACCCCGCCCATTCCCAGCCAAAACGAATACCAGGCGATGCCGGAAGCGATGAGCGGGCCGACAAGGAATTGCCCCGCCGACCCGCCCGCCATTCCGAACATCTGAGTCGCGCCGATCAGCGTGGCTGCACTCGACGGGGGGAAGTTTCGGCTTGCGATGTACACAGCACCGACCAGCGCGAAGACGCCTCCGGCGCCCTGCAGGAAACGGCCAATTTGAGCGAACATCAGATCGCCGGCGCCAAAGAGGAGTGCGCCGGAACCTGCCATCACGGCGCCAATGGGGATTACGACCTTCGGCCCAAGACGGTCGAGCGCCGCGCCGGCGATCAGGCTGAACGGCGAGTAGCCGTAATAGAAGAGGCCCGCGAGCGACGCCGCGCCAAGCGCGTCGAGCGCAAAGGCGCCGGAGATCTGGGGCATCATGACCGCAGGCGCGGACCGTAGCGAGTACTGGTAGAAGTAATACACCGCTGCCAGCAGCCACGCCGCGGCGGCCGCGCCTGTTCGAGTGCTCATGATTGGTCGCCTTAGCAGAGGACAAGTGAGACGGCCAGGCCGCCTTCGGACGTCTCTTTGTACTTCGAGTTCATCTCCTTGGCAGTGAGAGCCATGGCCGTGACGGTGGTGTCGAAGTCAACGCGGCGGTTCACTGCGATCTCGTTGCTCGCGATCATGTAACCGGTCCACGCCTTCACCGCGCCGAATGCGCAGCGCTCGATGCACGGGACCTGAACGAAGCCAGCCACCGGATCGCACGTCATGCCGAGATGGTGCTGGAGAGAGGATTCCGCGGCATTGGCGACGACGAGGTTCGGCTGATCGTGCGCCTGCGCGAGCAGCGCCGCGCCCATGGCGGAGGCGACGCCGATCTCTGCCTGGCAGCCACCTTCGGCGCCGGCCAGAGTCGCATTGTGCTTACAGAGGTAGCCGACGGCGGCCGCGGCGAGCATGCCCTGACGGATCTTCTCCTTCGGGAGATTACGGCCGCCTTCGCCGAGAGCATAGACCAGCGCCGGAATGACGCCGGCGGAGCCGCCAGTCGGGGCAGTGACCACGAGATGTCCACGAGCGTTCTCTTCTGAGCCGGCAAGGGCATAAGCGGAGATGACCCCGACGCCTTGCTGCCTGACGAACTTGTCGTCCAGCGCGCGCTTGTAGACGTCGCCGGCCTTCGTCTTGAGCTTGATCGGCCCCGGCAGGATCGCGGATGGCGCCTTCAGCCCGGACTTGACGATGTTCACCATCGCGGTGGTGATCTTGTCGATGAAGGCGTTGACTTCGGCTTCGGTCTTGCCTGAAACAGCGACCTCGTTGGCCATCACCACCTGTGCGACGGAGAGCTTGTCCTTTTCGGCATGAGCAAGCAACTCCTTCATCGTCGAGTAAGGGTATTTCGGCTGGCCCTTCTTGGGAGGCTGATAGCCTTTCCACTCGATGAAGCCGCCGCCGACCGAGTAGTACTCCTGCTCCAGGAGCACGGAGTCGCCGGCCATCAGCTTGCAGGTCATGGTGTTGGCGTGCGGGAAGCTGCCTTTGGGCGCATCGTAAATGATGTCCTTGAGCGAGACGTTGAAAGTCTTGTCGCCCAGCTTCACGGGGAACGTCTGGTCGGGTTTCGCGGCCAGGCTGTCGAGGAATAAGGGCTCAACCGTGGCCGGTTCCTTGCCGATGATGCCGGCCAGCGCCGCGCGTTCGGTGCCATGGCCCTTGCCGGTGGCGCTGAGGCTGCCGTACAGGTGGACCTTCATGCCGGTCACCTTTGCGAGCTGATCGGCCGGAAGTTTGGTGCAGCGCTGATAGAAGTCGTACGTGATGCGCATCGGGCCGATGGTGTGGGAACTGGACGGCCCAGGCCCCACCTTGTAGAACTCGTCCACGACGGTCATCACCGGACCCTTGGATTTCTTGACGACGTCAAGGTCCGCCGAGGCCGTGGTGGCCGCCGCCGGAGGCGGTTTCGTCCCAACCTCCTTCGCTTTGTCCTCCGCGGTGCAACCCGTCATGACGGCGGCCGCTCCGATTGCGGCGCTACGCATGAGGAAGGCACGGCGGTCCACACCGGCGGGAACTTCAGTGGCGAGCAGTTCTTCCGCCGGAAGAAGGATCTTCCTGGTCTTGCGGTCTTCGGATTTCATAGACTCTCCTATCCACGATTTCTGCTGATTTGAACTCAGATCCCGCCGATACGGAACGAGAAGTTGTACTTGAATGAGAACTGTATGCGGTAGTCGGGGACGCTCCAGTTGTCCCGGAAGTTCTTGCGGTACCCATACTGAAATTCGGCGCCCGCCATCACGTCCTTGACGGGGTAATAGAGGAGGTTCGTCACGGCGTACTGGCCGGTGCGGAAGGCATTGGCGGCCTGCCCGTCGCTGTTGTCGATGTCCAGCCGCGAGTAACCGATTGTGCTGCTGAACTTGTCGCTCCAGTAGTGGTCGTAGAAAGCAACAATGCCCAACAACGGAAGCGGCGTGCCGAGGATGGGCGTGCGAGGGTTGCCGAAGTTGTTCTTGATGCCGACATCGGCCGGCGCATCGTTCATGTAGTTCTGGATGCCCTTGCCGTAGACCACCTGCAGCTTCACTACATTCTTCTCGTGAACCTTGAGGTTCGAACTGATATTGATACCCCAGCCCCATGTGCCGCCGGTAAGGTCCAACTCGTCGGTCCCGTTGTCGTGCCACTCGATGCGGCGTGCGATGCCTGCGACTTCGACATAGCCCCACTTGCGGCCCAGGCGCGCCTCTCCAGAGATGTCCGGAGCCGGGAAATGCGGCGTCACATCCTGGAGTTCGATTCGATTGGAATACGCGCCCTGATCGGCGCTCGCGCCGGGCCGCTCCACGGCCAGCGTGATGCGGGATTCGCCCTGCACCGGCATCCAGCGAAACTGGACGTTCCGGAAGAACACCATGCCGTTGGGCCCCCAGTACTCGACGCTGTTCGGGAAGACGTCGATGTCCATGAACGGACTCCAGTACTGCCCCGCGCCGAACTGGCCTATCTCTCCATAAGCATGGCGAAGGCGGAACGTGGTCTGTCCCGCGTCGACACCGGTGCCGAACAACTCGAATTCGAAGATCGTCTTGAGAGTCCCCATCTTCGTGGGGACTTCGGACTTCGCGCCGAAGCGTGTCTGCCGGACACTGAAATAGGTATTGCCATTGGCCCCGAACTCGTTCGCCCGCGAGGGGAGCTTCACCGGCCTGATAACGTCGTACCAGTCCGGGTGAGTCTGCTTGAAGTCGTAGCCAGCGTCCATCATGGCGAAGCCGTAGATGTCGAGCCAGGGCTTCTGATCCGGCTTGTCTTCGGTCTTCGCCTGTGGGGCCGCGGCGGGCTTAGTCTCCTTTTCGGGTTCCGCTGGGCTGTCCTGTCCGTACGCCACGCCGAGCAGGCTCAGGCCCGCCAGAATGGCAATTAAACAGCGGCGGACTCTACGCTTGGTCTCATCTACGAATTGCATTTATTCCTCCACGAAGAACTGGGTGAGGCAGATCCATGTGTGTTCTACCGGCCCGCTCCAGCGCCATTGGCGGCCTCCCAGGCTCTGACCCGGACGCGGGCGGCGTCGAAGATCCGCTCGTAATTTCCTTTGCGGACCTGCTCGCTCGCCTCGGGGCTCAGTGCCTTCCAGAGCGGTTGATAGATCTCGAAGACGTTTAGATACTTCTGCTCTGTCCGTGGGGCCACTTCGTCGGTCCCGAAGAGGAAGCGGTCCGGGTAGCGGTTGATCAGTTCCGCTGACGCGTGGATGGTCCGTTCGTCAGCGACGATGTACCTTGCCACGAGGTCCCACGAGATGTCGAAATTAACGTGCCGGAACTCCCGGTCCTTCAGGAACTGCTCGAGCATCTCGCCGTGGCGTTCCACGGGCCGGATGACGCGTCCCACTCCCGTGTGCGCCCAGATGATCGTTGTCGCCGGATGCTTGCGGAGCAACGCCTTCATCTGTTCGAGATACATCGGCGCCGCACCATCCTTCGGGAATGGCACATCGACGTCGCTGTGCAGGATGACAGCCAGCCCTACTTCTCCCGCGAAGTTGAGAATGCGATCGAGCGCCGGGTCCTGCAGGCTTGCCACCTCGCCCGCAACCTTCGATGACACGAACTCCTTATGGATGGTGAACTCGCCGATGCCCGAGAAGACGCCTGGGAATGTCAGCAGCACGCGCCGGATATGGTCCGCCGCGTACATGTCGGTTGGGTTGAATCCGGTGATCATCGGATCGAAGCGCTTGCGCTGCTCCGCCGGCAGAGACAGATAGACCTGTGCGACGAACGCGTCGGTGAAGGAGTAGTAGTACAGCGGAGCGTCCGAGTCCAGATAGTAGGTGGGCGCCATGCTGCCGCTGTCGCGATGCGACCACTGCTGTTGAAGGGGGATGCCGAACAGTGCAACACGCCCCACTTTTGTACCCATCAGTCCGAGCAGGTCCCGAACGCCAATGCCTTCCTGAACGTAGTTCGTCAGGTGGAAATGCGAATCGTTGAAGAGGTAGGAGTCAGCGGTGTTCTGCGCGGAAGCGCAGCAGGACACGAGGAGCCCCAAGGCGATGGCTAACCCGGCGCTGCGGCTAACTCTTCGATTCACGAGCGACAAGCCTCCTAATTCAGCCCCACCGAACGCGGCGAGAACAGGTTCAGACCGAGCATCTCGGAGATGTAGGCAATCGCTTTCTGCGCCTTCACGCTGTTGCCTGCCTGGTCGAGTGGAGGAGCAAAGCCGACAATCGCTCCTTTGCCGGGGATGATGGTCAGTAGACCGCCTCCGACCCCGCTCTTCGAAGGAAGCCCGACGTGCCAGGCCCATCCGCCGGAGCCATCGTAGAGCCCGGCCATGGTCATCGTGGCCAGGATGTGCGGCACGTGTTCCCGCTTGATGACTTGCTCGCCCGTCAACGGATTGCGTCCGTGATTGGCCAGGGTGACGCCCATCATCGCCAGTTGCTTCGCCGTCACACCCACGGAGCACTGCTTCGTGTAAACGTCAGTCGCTTCGATCGGGTCGGAATAGATCCGCTCATAGCTCTCCAGCAGCACGGCGATCCCGCGGTTGTGGGCGTTGGTCGCGGCCTCCGACTTGTACACTTCGTCGATCAGCGAGAGCTTCGCGCCGGCGGCGCGGCTATAGAACGACAGGATCTTGTTCCATTTGGCCTCCGCGCTCTGACCCTTGATCAGACTGGTGGTCGCGATGGCTCCGGCATTGACGAGGGGATTCCCCGTCCTGCCCGGGAGGTCTTCGACGGCCATCACCGCATTGAATGGGCGGCCGGTCGGTTCGCAGCCGATCTTCTTGAAGACTTCATCGGGCCCTAGCTCTTCCATTGCCAGCGCCAGCGTGAAGACCTTCGAAATCGACTGGATGGAGAACGCGTAATCGATGTCGCCCGCGGAAAAGACCTGGCCGTCCGTGGTCATCCCGACGATTCCGAACAGGCGAGACGGAACCTTCGCGAGGTACGGAATATAGTCGGCGTTCTTGCCCGTGGTGTCGCCCTTGAACTTTTCGTAGGCCTCCCGAACTGTCACCTGAACAGACTCTGCGGTCGGCGCAACGGGGCTCCTGGTCTGCGCCGCGAGCACGCTGGCAACCGCGACTCCGAGAACCGTCCGGAACAGCAACTGATGTGGCACGCGGGCCTCCTTCTAGTACGTGTTGAAGATTGTCTGGATCTGTTTCGGATCCGACGTCGTCATGAGCGCCAGGCGCAGCAGGACTCGCGCCTTGGCCGGATTCAGCTCTTCGGAGGCGACGAAGTTGAGCTTGTCGTCATCCACCTCAACGTTCCGGCCCACATATCCGAGCGGGACCCGCGATGCACGCACGACGACAACTCCCGCCTTTGCCGCGCGCGCCAACGCCTCCATCACCGCCTTCGGCAAGTTCCCGTTGCCGACCCCCGCGGTAACAATGCCCTTCGCCCCCGCCTTCACCGCCGCATCCACCGGGTCGCCCGGCATGTCCTCGTAGATATAGAGAATGTCGGCCCGCGGCAGTCCGGCCGCCGAGTCCACGTTGAAAGGCGTCTCGACCGTGTGTTTGCGATAGGGCGTCCGGTAATACTGGCTGACGCCGTAGGCGGTGGCGCCGATCAGTCCCCGGTACGGCGACATGAACGTGTCCGTCGCGGTCGTGTGCGTCTTCGTGATGTCGTGCGCGCTGTGGATCTGGTCGTTGATTGAGACCAGAACGCCCCGGCCCGCGGCCTTCGGATCACCCGCCACGGCCACGGCGTTGAAGATGTTCAGCGGACCGTCGGCGCTTAGAGCAGTCGAAGGTCGCATCGAACCGGTCAGCACCACCGGCTTCTTCGTCTTCACGACGAGATGCAGGAAGTAGGCCGTCTCCTCCATCGTGTCGGTGCCGTGAGTGATGGCGATACCGTCCACGTCATCGGCGGCGGCAAGCTCATTGATCCGCTTCGCCAGCTTCAACCAGATCGCGTCGGACATGTCCTGGCTGCCGACGTTGGAGATCTGCTCGCCGCTGACCTTGGCGATCTTGCCCAGCGTCGGCACGGCTTTGATCAGCGTCTCTACACCGACCTGCCCGGAGGTGTACCCAGCCTGGGCCGAGGTTGCGGCTTCACCGGCGATGGTCCCGCCCGTCGCAATAATCTTCACGTTGGGCAGCTTCGCGGCTTGTTGTCCGCTGGCAACCAGGCAGACCATCACCGCCAGAATCCCGTGGAGCACTGATTTTCTGGTCATTTTGGATAACTCCGTTCCGTGTTCACTGCCCGTAGATCATCCGGGCGAGAAGCAGACCCAGGCCAACCGTCACCACGCTGGTGACCATGCCTGCCCGCATAAAACTGTGGTTCAGGATCCACCGGCCAATGCTTGTGGAGCCCGTGGAATCAAACTGAATTGCGGCCACGATGGTGGCGTACGTCGGTAGGAAGAAATAGCCATTCACCGCCGGGAACATTGCGATGAGCAGCGGGGGCGCGATTCCTAACTGCATGCCCACGCCCATCAGCGCGGCGACAGTCGCGGCTTGGCTGTAGAGAAGGATGGAGAGCAGGAACAGCGCGAACGCGAAGAGCCAGGGGTATTGACGGACTGAATCGGAAATCGCGGCCAGAATCTCGGATTGATGGGACTCAAAGAATGTTGAACCGAGCCAGGCGATGCCGAGGATCGAGATCACCGCCACGACTCCCGCGCGCATCACGGATCCGGTCACAACTGATTCGGGCTTGCACTTCGTCACCACCAACATGAGCGAAGTGGCCGCCAGCGTGACCATGGAGATCGACGCCACCATGCTCAGCTTTTCGAGCTTGCCATCCACCATGAAGTCGGGCCGCAGCGACGGAATCAATCCGAGAAGGGTGATCAGGACCACCGCGCCTAGGAAAATGAGGACCGCCGCGCTGGCGCCGGGAGCCACGGATCGCGTCTCCCCCTCAGTCTCCGCGCGGATCTCGCCGCGGGCAAGGCGATCAAGGTAGACCGGATCCTGCTCCAGTTCGACGCCCATCTTCCGCACGGAAACCGCTCCGGCAAGGACGCCGATCAGGGTGGAAGGGATGCAGATCAGCAGAACATCGGTCAGCCCGAACGTGCCCCCTTTCGAGAACAGCGCCACCATCCCGGCAGTCGCCGCCGACATTGGGCTGGCAGTGACCGCCGCCTGAGACGCGATCACCGAGATCGAAAGCGGACGTTCGGGGCGCTCCTTCACCTTGCGGGAGACTTCGGCAATGATCGGCAGCAATGAGTACGACACGTGTCCCGTGCCCGAGACAAATGTGAACACGTAAGAGATGAGGGGCGCGAGGAAGGTGATCTGCCGCGGATGCCGGCGGAGCAGTTTCTCTGCGACCGAAACCATCAGGTCCAGACCTCCCGCCGCTTGAAGCGCCGCCGCCGCGGTGACGACACAAAGGACAATCAGCAGCACCTCGCCCGGGAAAGAGCCGGGCGCGCGGCCAAAGACGAAGACAAAGAGGCTCAGCCCGAGGGCCGCCACTGTCCCCAGCCCGATCCCGCCGAGCCGCGCGCCCCAGACGATGCATGCCAAAACGACCAGGAGGTCGAACCAGATCATAAACCTGCCTTCAGGACGGTCTTCTCATGCCCGTCATAGCGGCAGGGTCCAAGATGCGAGCAAGTTGCTCTTCGCTCAGGATTTTTTTCTCACGGACCAGTTCGACAATCCCTTTCCCGGTGCGGAGCGCTTCCGCCGCCAGTTCGGTGGCTTTGTCGTAGCCCACGACCGGATTCAAAGCGGTTACAGTCCCGACACTGCGCTCCACCAGCATCCGGCAGATATCTTCGTTTGCAGTGATCCCAACGATGCAGTGCTCCCGAAGAGTTCGTGCCGCGTTTCGAAGCAGTGTCTGTCCTTCCAGCAGGCACGCCGCGATCACAGGCTCCATGACGTTGAGCTGCAGTTGCCCCGCCTCCGCCGCGAGTGTCACGGTCAGGTCGCTGCCGATCACGCGGAAACAGACCTGATTCACCACTTCCGGCACGACGGGATTCACCTTGCCGGGCATGATGGACGAGCCCGGCTGCATGGCGGGAAGCTTGATCTCGTTGAACCCCGCTCGCGGCCCCGAGGACAGCAGTCGGAGATCGTTGCAGATCTTCGAGGCCTTGATGCTAAGGCTCTTGAGCACCGAGGAGTAGAGGACGAATGCCTGGGTGTCCTGCGTGGCTTCAACGAGGTTTTCGGCAAGCCGGATCGGCATTCCCGACAGAGTCGCCAGGTGCGCCGTGCAACGCGCGGAGAAGTTCTCCGGTGCGTTCAGCCCGGTGCCGATCGCTGTCCCACCCATGTTCACTTCGTGCAGGACACCCTCGATTCGACGCAGCGCCTCGATTTCGTCCTCCAGGCTGCGGGCGAAGGCCTCGAACTCCTGGCCGAGCGTCATCGGAACGGCGTCCTGCAACTGGGTCCGGCCCATTTTGACAATGTGGCCGAACTCCCGCGCTTTGGCGTGAAGCGCTTCCGCGAGGCTCGTCAGCTCCGCAATCAGCTTCCGGTTTCCAAGCGCCAGCGCGAGGTGAAGCGCGGAAGGATAGGCGTCGTTGGTCGATTGCGAGCCATTGACGTGGTCATGAGGACTGCAAAACTGGTACTCGCCGCGCTGCTTCCCCATGATTTCGAGCGCCCGGTTGGCGATCACCTCATTCGCATTCATGTTGGTGGAGGTGCCGGCGCCGCCCTGGTAGACATCAAGCTGAAACTGGTCATGCAGTCTACCGCTAATCAGATCCCGGCAGGCCGCCTCGATGGCGTCCGCGATCTCCCGGCTGAACTGTCCGCACTCGTGGTTGGCTCGGGCCGCGGCCGCCTTGATCATTGCGAGCGCCTCAATCAGTTCGGGATAGTGCGAGATGGGCACGCCGGAGATCTTGAAGTTCTCCATCCCGCGAAGCGTTTGGATACCGTAATACGCAGAAGCGGGCACTTCCTTGTGACCAATCAGGTCATGCTCTAGCCGTGGGCTGTCTTTTGAATCGGGCATGCCGCCGAAAGTGCAAGTGCGAAGCCACAAACAGTCAGCGCGAGCATTCCTTATAACTCATAGATATGAAATGCGTTAGCCCCACAAATGGAGCTTCCTGGGCATTTTTCGAAAACGAACTCAGCACGAGATCTCGTGCCGGCACGGCATTCGGTGAGTGGCCAGCTCCGCCCGGATAACCCTCTACGGAACTGCCATTTACGGACAGTTGTCCCCGTTTTGGGGCAGCTTGCGCCGGCTCAGGGATGCTGGCGGCTTTTTAATTGAAAGACCAGCTCACCGTGACGCTGGCGCCGTAGTCGCTGCCGGAGAAAGTCGCTGGCGGACGGTTATCCCAGTTTCCATAGAACGACATCCTCCACCACAGATTGCTGATGATCTGGATGGAGTAACTGGTGTTTGTATAGAATCGAACTCTCCCGGCTTCGGTCAGAACGGGCAGAAGGCTGGCCGTCACATCCAGCGAGGTCTTCTTGAATTTGAAGATGTGGAAATCCGCGGAGGCCACGGCAGCTATCGCATTCGGAGGACTTTGAACCAAGTCCGAGGACCTATACTGAGTCTCCTGCCAGGCCAACCCGCCGCTGAGGCCAATCCTGGCATTGTTCGTGTCCCTGATGAGACGCCCCACGGTGCCCCCAACGGTCGTCTGCAATTGGATTCCCTGCTCGGAACTCTGGAGGAACTCGGCGCCTCCGGCATAGAACCATCGGTTCTCGCCAATCAAACGGATCGCCCTGAAGCGGTATTGGTTACGAGTGGATGTCGTGGTCTCCGCGCTCTTGGACAGAACCGACGACAAATGAGCCTCGCCGCTCCAGCGTTCTCGCCTCAAGTACACGTCCGATCCGAGGTTGTATTGCGTGGTGCTGTTGCCTCGCGTGTACATGGAGCCGAGGTCCACATTCCCCGAAAGGCGTCTCCAGAAGGACACGTCCGTCTGGTTCATGGCGACGACATCATTCCGGTTCATGATGGCAGGCGTTCCGGTCACTTCCAGAACCTCGATCTTGACCGGCTGCAGGGCGGCAGTTTCAGGCGCTCTCAGTCTCCCCTCGTAGACCGTGCCACCTTGCGTATGGACCAGAAACAGGTGCTCGCTCTCGACGCGCGCCACCTTCGACCACTCAATCGAGATCGTGCCATCCACGTACGGCAGGCTCGCATAAAGCACGCCGCGTTCCAGCCGTTTGATCTCGCATGTCAGCCGGTCGCCGTTCGACATCACCAGAATGTCCGTTGCGCTTCTCGCCCTAAGGGCCGGCGCGCACAACATGAGCATTACTGTCAGGAGAAGGACGGCAGGCCATGAGGACCACGGGGAACGGGCAAAGAGTGTGCCGGCGGCTCGGGGCGGGGGCATCGGGGACTCCTATTTCTTCCCGGCTCGCCCACTCGACCGGGCCAGGACTATCGCAGACTGAATGACATTGCGGATGACTTCGGGAATCGACTCCGGTCCGAGTTGGGCGGCTGCGTCGATCAAGCTGAGCGCCAACTGCGGTTTCGACGTCCGCTCAATGGCCTTGCGAATCACCGATGAGGCTGAGGCGCCACGAGGCGGCGCCGACTTGCCGGCCGCCGCCTGAATCACGCCGGCGAATCCGTTGTGCCAGAAGCAGTGCTCGATATCGGTCTCCCTCAGACGGGTTACCCGGTGCGGGCCATCGTAGCCTCTCCCCTGCGCGAGGGTCGCGGTCTCGGCGTACCGCCGCCCCGCCTCGTCGCCGTCGGCCAGGACAGACCACTCGATGCCCAGGTGCGTCGCCAGCTTGATGAGAGGAGACAACCCACATTGCGCGAACTCGACGCAGGCGACACCCTCGGCCTGGAAGTCGAAGCCGCAGACGCGCGCCAGTTCAGGAAGAATCCAGTACTCCGTCTCGCCCTCCACCAGCAGCCAGCACCGCGCGAACATCGCGGCGGAACGCCTTGAGCGCAAATGGTAGGAGACGCGGCGCAGCGTTTCCCGGGACAATGCGCGAGGCTGCACGGACCACTCCGTCACCACCCCCTCGTGCCGGGTGATCCGGCGAATTGATCCCAGCGGCGCACTCGAGAGGATGGTGCTGGAGTTGGTGATGACGATCTCCTGCCACACGATCCGCTCGAGGATTCTCCAGACGGCTGCCAGCGTCATCGGATGAAGGTTCGCTTCGGGCGTTTCGATCAACAGCACAGGCCGGCTCTGGCTGGAGAGCCCCCGGCCCAGAAGCCTGAGCAGCGCGCCGAGGAGAAGCAGAGCCGCGAGCTTTTGTGCGCCCGTATTCGCCTGCGGCTGAGTCGCGGCAGCCGCCAATTGCGGACGGTTCAGAATGTCGGAAGCCATTGCGCTCATCAACGGCGCCGCCCCGGCGAAGATCCCGCCGTGCCTCTCGATGAGCACTCGGGCGGCCGCCGCGCCCGCCTCCAACTCCGCCGCCAGATCGGCCGTTTCTCCTTTCAGCAGATTGTGGTGGTGCCGGGCAAGCGACTCCACCTCTGGGTCCCGCTTCCATGAAGAAGCCACTGGAGGCTGGCCTCCTCCGGTAGTCAGGCTCGCACGCAGGGAAAGGACCGGTGTAATGTCCCTGAGCCACGACAGAGCCTCTGGATCACGATCCAGCCGGCGGCCCGGCATCAGTCGCGACGTAAATCGAAAAGCGTGCTCCAGGCGTCCTCCGGCCTGATTCCGGCTTGCAGTGAACTCGAAATCGAACTCGCGGAGGCTGCCTTTGGGAAAAGGAAAGGCCTCCGACAACGATGCCGGGAGTTCCCAAACCCCATGGGCCGTCTCCGCGACATGGATGCGAATCCGGAGCGGGCGCACCACGTGGTCGGATGATTCATGCAGATGGAATGGCCGGAGCCGGGCCTCGAATGTCTCGTCCGGAGCGCCAAGGATGAGCAGCAGCGCCTCAATGATGCTCGAACGGCCGCAATCGTTCTCGCCGAAAATCACCGTCGCCGTCTCGAATGTGATCAGCGCTTCTCGAATCCCGCGATAGTTCTCTATCCGGATTGAGCGAAGGAACATCGTCTCTATTTCGGGGCGGGCGCGAGCTGTTTCCTGACATCCGGTGGAATCCGCTCGACGACCAGGCGCACCGCCTCCTGTGGCGAGTCTAGGATCGCGGCGAATCCGAAGTCTTCCGGCGAGATGGCGCCGCTATCGCGGAGATCCCAAAAGAACTGACGCAGATTCTCCCAGAAACTGTGCTGGAGGAGGATCAACGGAAACGGCCCGATCTTGCGGCACTGGATCAGCGTCGCTGCCTCGAACATCTCATCCATCGTCCCGAAGCCGCCCGGCAGGCAAATGAACGCGCAGGAGTACTTTACCAGCATCACCTTGCGCGCAAAGAAGTAGCGGAAGTCCAGCATCTCATCGAGATAGGGGTTCGGCTGCTGCTCGAACGGGAGGAGGATGTTGCACCCGACGCTCCTGCCTCCCGCCTCCTTTGCGCCCCGGTTCGCCGCTTCCATCAGTCCCGGACCGCCGCCGGTCAGGACGGCAAAACCGGCGCGGGCAAGCTCACGGCCGAGTTCCACGCCCAGTTTGTACTCCGGAGTCCCTTCCTTGAAGCGCGCCGAGCCGAAGACAGTCACCGCCGGGCCAAGCTTGTGCAACCGGCGGAAGCCCATCTCGAACTCGCGCATGATTCGGCCCAGCCGCTGCTTCTCCACCTCGACCGTCCGGGAGGCCGACAGGAACTGCTGCTCGGCATCGGGCTTCCCATCGCGCAGGGCCGGACCGATCCAGTGCTCCTGCCACATCCTTTCCCATTCGGCCCGGTCCAGTGAGCCCTGGGGCCTTGTCCGTTTCGCCATGTCCCGGTTCCTCCGCTAATCTCCGAGGCAAATGTTCAATGCGCGCGCGGTCAACACGCCGTCGCCGTCCAGCGGCACGAGTTTCATCGAAGAGACCGCTTCCTCGATCGGGACGAAGTTCACATCAGGGGGTTGAAGCGCGACCATCACACCGTTCTCGCCCTTCTTGAGCGCGGAGACAGCCGCGGCTCCAAAGGTGAGACCCAGGACGCGGTCGAACGCTACTGGGGAGCCGCCTCGCAGCAGATGTCCAAGAACAACGGCCCGCGCTTCCTTGCCCGTCAGCGTCTGCAACTCCGAAGCAATCCGTTCGGCGATCCCGCCGAGCCTCTCCTGCCGTCCCGCTTCGCGCGCCATCACGGAGACCTCGCCGCCCAACGGTTTTGCGCCCTCGGCCACCACGATGATCGAGTAATGCTTGCCGCGAATGTGGTCGGCGACGGCCTCAATGCTGTACGGAAGCTCGGGAATCAGAATCGCGTCCGCCCGCCCGGCGATTCCGGCGTTCAGTGCGATCCAGCCCGCGTAGCGGCCCATCACTTCAACCGCCATCACGCGGCGATGCGCGTCGGCTGTGGAATGGAGTCGATCGATGCACTCCGTGGCGAAGCTCACCGCCGTCTGGTAGCCGAACGTCATTACGGTGGATCGAAGATCGTTGTCGATGGTCTTCGGCACGCCGACGACGCGAAGCCCGCGTTTGTTGAGATGGTTCGCAATGGTCAAGCTCCCGTCGCCGCCGATGGCGATGAGGGCGTCGAGTTCCCGCTCGCGGAACCCTGCCAACACATCCTCAGACCGGTCCTTCTCGACGGTCATCCCTCCCGGAAGAGACTCCGTCACCTTGAAGGGATTTCCCTTGTTCACCGTGCCCAGGATGGTGCCGCCGAGGTGGCTGATGTTCCGCACGGAGTCCGGCGTCAGGCGGACCAGGCCGCCGTCGGGATATAGATCGGGATCCAGGATTCCCGAGTACCCTTCACGGATGCCAAACACTTCCCATCCGAGATTTGTGGCGGCAACGGTAGCCGCCTGGATGACGGCATTCAGACCCGGCGCATCTCCGCCGCCCGTATTGATCGCAATTCGACGAATCACCTGAGGCTTACCTCCTCGCGGGTTCCGGCTCTCATTGCCGGGCGCGGGTATGTCAACGCGGACCAGAGGCTACTGCCAGCCACCGCCCAGCGCCTTGTAGAGTTGCACCAGCGAGAGCGCCTCGTCGAGTTGCCCCTTGCTGTAATCCTGTTCGAAGCCGAGGCGCTGCCGCTCCGTGTCGAGGACTTCCAGGTAACTTGAGACTCCGCCCCTGTAGCGCATGTCGGCGATCCGGCTCTGATGGCGCAGCGTCATCACGAGACGCTCCAGCTTTTGCCGTTCCTCGATCGCTTTCTTCCGGCCGACGAGTGCGTCCGCCACTTCACGGAAAGAGTTGTCGATCGCCTGCAGGTACATTTGGAGCGCTTCCTCGCTCTGAGCCTTGGCCGTTTTGTAGTTGCCGGACCGGCGGCCGAAGTCGAAGATCGGGATATCGATGGTTCCGCCGAAGCCGTACACCGGCCCTTGCCTGTCAACCAAACCTGTCAGGGAGACGGACTGGTAGCCGCCGGAGCCTGTCAGGTTGATCGACGGAAAGAACGCGGCCTTCGCCACGCCGACTCGCGCGTTTGCCGCGACCAGCCGCTGCTCCGCCGCCCGAAGGTCGGGCCGCCGTTCGAGTAGCGAGGACGGCAATCCGGCGGGCACCGCCGCCGTCTGGGTCTGCTGAGCCAGTGTCGCGCCGCGCTGGATAGGCCCCGGCTGGCGGCCCAGCAGTTGGCTGATCAGGTTCTCCGTCTGCTCGATGCCCTTCTCAGTTCGAGACAGCGAAGCGTCCGCCTGATGCACCAGGCTCTCGGCCTGGTCGACGTCCACCACCGTGCCGACACCTCCGGTCATTCGTGCCCTGACGAGCTTCACCGACTCCTGGCGCGTTCTTAACGAATCGTTCAGGACAATCAGCTCCTGGTCGAGTTCGCGCAACTGGAAGTAGGCTGTCACGACCTGGGTCACCAGCAACTGCCGGATAGCGAACTCCTGCTCTTGGAGGAACTTCATGTCGGCACCGGCCGCTTCCGTAGCTCGTCTGATCTTGCCGAACAGGTCGATCTCCCAGGAGATCCTGCCGAAGCCGTTCGCCAGGTTCAAGGCCGAACCTTCGCGGCGCTGTTGTATCGCTTCGCCTCGCGCTGAGATCTCTGGGAAGAGCGCGGACCTGGTGGCCCCGAGTTGCCCCTGTGCCGCCAGCACGCGCTGCGCCGCGATGCGGAGATCGCGGTTCCCGGTAATCGCCTCCTGGACCAACGCCTGAAGCGTCTGGTCCTGGAAGATCTCCACCCATTTCCGGTCACCTAACGATGCCGGATCGGTTGCGGGCTCCGCAGAGCGAAATTGCGGCGGCGGTGTGATCTCCGGCCGCTTGTAGTTCGGACCCACGCGGCAACCGGAGGTCACCAGGAGGCCCACCAGCAAGGGAATGAAGAAGTACCGTTTGGTTCTCATGCTCAGTGCGCTCCTCCGGGGGAGACTTGGACTTGCTTGGGCGCCGGCGCTTTCTGGCCCGTCATCCGGTAGGTCAGGCCCTGCACCAGCACGTAGAGCATCGGGATAAAGAAGAGTCCGATGACTGTCGCGATCAACATGCCGCCGAGAACCGACGTTCCGATGGCGACACGCGCCGCCGAACCCGCGCCGTGCGCGATGTACAGCGGCACAACGCCGAGGATGAAGGCGAACGCCGTCATCAGAATCGGCCTGAAGCGGAGGCGGGCGCCTTCAAGCGCCGCTTCCGCCAGCGGCATTCCGGCATTCTCGTGCTTCTCCTTGGCGAACTCCACGATCAGAATCGCGTTCTTCGCGGCAAGGCCCATCAGGGCCACAATTCCGACCTGGACGAAGACGTTGTTCGTGATGTCCCTCATCCAGACAAAGAGGAATGCGCCGAAGACGCCGATCGGCAGGCCGAGCAGCACGGAGAAGGGCACGGCCCAGCTCTCATACTGCGCCGCCAGCACCAGGAAGACGAACACGAGCGCCATGACGAGGATGGGTCCCGCGGAACCGCCGGCCCGCTTTTCTTGATAGGACAGGCTCGACCAGTCGAACGAGTAACCTTGCGGCAGGTCCCGGTTGGCGATCTCTTCGACTGCGGACAGCGCCTGGCCCGAACTGTAGCCCGCCGCTGCGGCGCCATTGATCTCCGCCGTGCGGTACATGTTGTGCCGCTGGAGCATCTCAGGCCCGGTGATCATCTCCATCTTGCTCACCGTCCCAAGGGGCACCATCTGGCCGCCCTGCGACCGCATGTAGATGTCGCGAATGTTGTCGGGCGAGGCGCGGAACTGCGGCTCCGCTTGCACCATAACCTTGTAAGTTCGGCCAAACAGGTTCAGGTCATTCACCTGTAGACCGCCAAGGTAGATTTGCAGCGACTGGAACACGTCGTTCACCGGGATGCCCAGGGTTCTCACCTGCTCGCGGTCGATGTCGAGTTTCACCTGCGGCACGTCCGTCGTAAAGGTGGAGAACGGCCGCGAGATTCGCGGATCCGCCGCCAGCTTGCCCATGAAATCCCGCGCCGTCGTCGAAAGGTCCTGAGGCGTCGCGCCGGCCCGGTCCTGCAATTCAAATGTGAAACCTCCTGCGTTACCGAGGCCCGGCAAGGCAGGCGGCGCGAAGACTAGCGTGACGGCCTCCGGGTAGGAGGCGAACTTCGCTCTCAACTTCGCAGCAATGGAATCGAGATGCAGCGGGGCGTCGTCTCTCTCATCCCACGGTTTCAGGATGAAGATGACCGAAGCCTGGCTGGACGTGTATGTGTTGTTGAGCAGGTTGAGTCCGCCCATAGTCAGGACCGAGCTGATCCCTGGGATCTGCTTCGAGTCGGCCTCTGCCCGCTTCATCAGGTCGTCCGTGCGCTCCATGGAAGCGCCGTCCGGCAATTGGAAGACCGCGAAGAAGTAGCCGAGATCTTCATCGGGCACGAAGCCCGCCGGCAGCGTCTTGCTGAAAGTGCCCGCGCCGAAGTAGATCGCGGCCAGCGCAGCCAACGCCATCAATGTTCGCCGGAGCGTGACCTTGACGACGCTCAGGTACCCGTTCGTGGTCTTGTCGAACAGCTTGTTGAAACCGCGGAGGAACGCGCCCACCGGCCCCCTGATCTCTTTCCTCGGCCGCAGCATCATCTGGCACAGCGCCGGAGTCAGCGTCAGGGCAACCAGGGCGGAGAGCAGTACCGAGATGGACAGCGTGATGGCGAACTGCCGGTACATCAGGCCGACGATGCCGCCCATGAACGCGACCGGCACGAACACCGCGCACAGCACCAGCGCGATGGCAACAACCGGCCCGGAGACTTCGTCCATCGCCTTCTCCGTCGCCGCAAGGGGCGACAGGCCATGTTCGATGTGGTGTTCCACGGCCTCCACGACGACGATCGCGTCATCCACGACGATGCCGACAGCGAGCACCAGGGCAAGCATGGTCAGAGTGTTGATCGAGAATCCTAATGCGACGAACGCGCCGAACGTGCCAACCAGCGACACCGGCACCGCCAGCATGGGAATAAAGGTGGCCCGGATGTTTCCGAGGAAGATGAAGACCACGATCAGCACCAGCACGATGGCATCGCGAAGAGCGAGAACCACTTCGTGAATGGCGACGCGGACGAATTCCGTTGTGTCGAGCGTGATCTCGTACTCCAGGCCGGGAGGGAAGGTCTTCTTCAGATCGGTGAGAAGCGCTGTGACGCCGTTCGCCGTTTCGATCGCATTCGCGCCCGGCAACTGGTAGACGATCAGCACGACGGCCGGAGCGCCATTCCGGCGGCCAAAGCTCGTATAGGTCTTCGCGGACAACTCCGTTCGCGCGACATCCCGCATATGCAGGATGGAGCCGTCCGGCAGCGTCCGCACCACCATGTTCTCGAACTCGGAAACGTCTTCGAGACGCCCTTTCACTGTCAGCGAGTATTGGAACTGCGTGCCCGCTTTCGCGGGAGGCTGGCCGACCTGGCCTGCCGGCGCCACCAGGTTCTGCTCTTTCACCACTTGCGCCACGTCCCCGGCGGTGAGTCCCAGGTTCGTCAGCAGGTCCGGACGAACCCAGAAGCGCATCGAGTAGTCGCGCTGGCCGACGAGCATCGTGGAGCCGACGCCCGGCGTTCTCGCAATGGCATCAACAAGGTTGATCGACGTGAAGTTCGAGAGGAAAACGTCATCGTATGCGCCGTCCGGTGCGTAAACCGAGATCACCAGCAGCATGTCTGGCGATTTCTTCTTGATCGAAATGCCTGCCGCCACGGCTTCCGGCGGCAACTTCGCGGTGGCCTTATTCACGCGGTTGTTGATGTCCACGTTGGCCAGGTCCAGATTGGTGCCGATCTGGAACGTGCATGTCAGCACGTATCTGCCATCGCCGGTGGACTTCGAGGACATGTAGATCATGTTCTCGGCGCCGTTTACTTCCTGTTCCACGTTTGTGGCGATCGACTGTTCAACGGTCTCGGCGTTCGCGCCTGGGTAGTTGATCTCCACCTCAACCGTGGGTGGTGCGATTTGCGGATATTGCGCCACCGGGAGATTGAAGATGCTCACGCCGCCCGCAATCAGGATGATCAGCGAGATGACGATCGCGAAGACCGGGCGATGGATGAAGAATTTAGCCATAGTGGGACCCTGTGTGGCGCGGGAGCGCTACTTCCCCTTCTCCGCCGATACCGGACCGCTCACTGGCGCGATGAGTTGGCCGGGCCGCAACTTCCTGATGCCTTCGACCACCACGCGCTCCCCAGGCTTCAGGCCCTCGGTGACGATGTAGTTTTCTTCGTGCCGGCCAGCGATCTGAAGGCTTCGAACGGCGACCTTATTGTCAGACCCGACCACGTAGACCACTTGCGCGCTTTGGAGGGGAAACACGGCTTTTTGAGGAACAAGGATCGCGCCTTCCATCTGGTCTGTCGCAATTCTGATTCGCGCGAACTGCCCCGGACGTAGAATTCCACCGGGATTCGGAAATTCGCCCAGCAATGCCAGGGTTCCAGTCTTCTCGTCAATCGCGCGCTCCGCGGAAATGAGGCGGCCTTTGTGCTGAAACTCGCTGTTGTCCGCCAGGATCAGCGTCAAAGGCGCTCTGCCCTGCGGAGCGCTCGAGTTGAACCGTTTGGCGAGTCGGAGGTAATCCCGTTCCGTGATGGAAAGCGATGCCCGGATCGGATTCACAGTGGAGACTGTCCCAAGCAGCGTCGGATCGCCGCGGCCCACTAGGTTGCCGATGTCCACCTGTTTCATGCCGATGACGCCGTCGATCGGCGAACGGATCTCGCAGTAGTCCAAATCCAGTTGGGCCTGCTTCACCTCGGCATCAGCCGCCAGCACAGCCGCTTTCGCCTCGTCGAGGTTGGCTGTGAACCCGAGTTTCACGTCATTCAGGTTCGCCGTGCTGGCCTCTACATTGGATTTGGCGACATCCAGGTTCGCCACGGCGTCGTCGAGATCCTGCTGCGGTACCGCCATCTCCTTGGCGAGGGGGCTGAGCCGGTTCACGTCCGTCTGCGCCTTCTGCATCCGCGTATGCGCCTGCGACAACTGCGCTTCCGCGTTCTTGATCCGGACGTTTTCCTGGGCCAGCTTCAGGTTCGCCTGGGCTTTGTCCAGTTTGGCCCGAGCCGCCTGAAGGCGCGCGTCGTACGTGCGAGGATCAATCCTGAAGACCACCTGGTCTTTCGAGACACCCCGTCCTTCCTGGAACGGCGCCTCGACGAGGTACCCCTCAACCCGGGCGCGTAACTCGACGGTTTCGCTGCCGCGCATTCGGGCCGTCAGTTCCGTGGTCAACGGGACCGTCTTTTGCTCGACCGTCGCGACGACCGCAGTCGTGGCTGAGGCCTGCGGGCCGCCTTTGGCGGCATCGGCCTTCTTGTCCCCACAGCCGGAAACCAAGACACACAGGCCGAGAACAAGCAGTATGCTGCCGGAAGCTACCGGGCGCCTACGAAAGTAATTCCGCTCCATGCCCACGATGCCGTGCAAGAACCATTCCAAAGCGGAGGAGGCCCAGAGTGGATGGTAAGTCGTTATTTATCTAATTGATACAGAGCAACTGCTCCGCCTCCGGCTAAGCTTCGACACCGCATTGCGGTCATCTCACGAAATACGGTGACAGGGGCGTTGAACCCGACTATCCCCTTTGAGGCATTGAACTTGGCGGATGGAGTATGCCCTCAGATTCCGAGATCCGTAGTGTTGCTGTTGGGGCGACTGGAACGCCGCAAAATGAGCGGGGTACCGGGCGGGTCTTGGGAGGAAGACCCGCTGGCACCCCGAGGAGCCTGCCAGTTCGTGGCAGTTACGCTAAGTTTTGGGTCACACAGTAACTCGATGGACGCTCAATGCTCCGTGCCCTCGGGCCATCCGTCATCGGTTGGCCGCCAGGTGGAGTCCGGATTGAACCTGTCCATCTTTTTGCCGATCTCGATCGATTGAGGTCCCAGGTCCTTTTCGTAGACCACACCGTCATGGCTGACCATGAAGGACTTGACCCCGCTCACCCCGTACTCGGCCGGGACCGCGACCAGGGCAAATCCGCCGATCATCAGCCCCTTGATGACGTAGTCCAACGTGCCCAACGGGGCGGCTGGCCCTTGTCCCATCAGGACTTTGAAGTAGTAACCGTGGTAGGCAGACCGGCCGGCGACCGAGTAGCCTTCCTCGATTGCCCGCGCGATGGCTTCACTGATCGGACCGCCGGGCGTGCCATCCTCGTTTTTCCAGTAGAGGCCGTCATGCTTTCCCGGCGTGCTGATGATCCGTTGAGCATACTGAGGCACGCCGGACTCATCGCGGATCGTGATCGCATACTCATGCTGCGCCTCGACGAAGCCCCGGCACACCTGGATCGCGTCGAGTTCGTTTGCGCCAATTCGCCGGTACAGGATCTCCTTGCGCCCGGATTCCGCGTCGAAGTACCACTTCCCTTGCTTCTTGACGATTGGGACGGGAAGGGGCCAATCCGCGGTACCCACGCTGAGAACCGCGCGAGCGGCGTTGCGAGGATCCACAACGACGCTGGTCTTTTGCTTCGCCATGGCGACAAATGCGGCTGCGTTGTTCTTGTCCTGCACGGGGTCGCCTGACGAGATCAGGTCTTTCGCGCCTGGGCCGTAGAGTTCCAGCAGAACGGGGGTGTCGTACGTCTCCGCCGCCTTGATGAGGGCGTCCGCGGCCTCCTGGGGCGTCGCGAATCCCCGTTGGGCAGGCGCGGCCGTCTGCGCAAGCGCAACGCAGGTCACAGCCAGTAGAACTGCGAGAAGACGGCTGGGAATGGAACCGAAAAATGTGGATCTCATGGTCATCTCCTAACGCCTGCGCCCGCCTCCACCACCTCGGCTGAAGCCTCCGCCGCCTCCGCCTCGCGAAGACCCCATGCTGGAAGATCCGCGCTGGCTGCTGGCCCGGGCGGAGCCGCCGCTCATCCCGCTGGAGGCTCCTCCGAACGAATCCCGGCCGCCGCCGCGCGAGCCGGACGTTTCGCGGCTACCGACACGGTCGCCACTGCCTCTGCTCATGTCGCTGGTGCGAGGCGATGACCCAACGCCTGAACCGGATCTGCCGCCAGTTCCGCGATCCATCGATCCAGCCTGGGATCTGCCGCCACTTCCACGATCCATCGATCCGGCCTGCGCACGGTCTCCGGAACGCGTCTGGCTCTGCCGGGCGGCGTTTTGCCTGGACGACAGCGAATCTCCGCGCGCCGTACCTCCAAACTTGTTTGCAGTGGACCGGTCGGAGTAGGGAGCGCCGCCCCGGTGCTGCGGGTTGTGCTGCCACTTGCCGCCGCCGCTGCCGCTGCCGCCTCTCACGTTCGTTCTGGACCTGTCCACGTTGCTGTTCCTGTTGACGTTGGTATTTCGGTTGAAGTTGTTGTCCACGTTGATGTCAATGTCGTTGCCACCCCAACCGCAGCCCCAGCCCCATCCACCGCCCCACATCGCACCCATCGCGACGCCGACTCCGAACGAGATGGCCATGCCGGCCGCGTAGTAGCCCGGAGGCGGATAAGCGATTGGCGGATACGGATAAGCCGGCGGACCGTAGACCACCGTGGGGTTGTAGCTGGGAACATACACAACCTGCGGGTTTGACTGCTCGACGACAACCACGGTCTTCGACTCCACGACCTTTGTCTCTACCTTCTGCTGTTCGCTGGACTTGAGATTCCCAGAGTCCATTGCCTTCTTCCGCATGCGCTGAACCGCGTCCATGACATCGGACTGCTGGGCAAGGAACGCATTGCCGAGATCGGTCGTCCACTTGACGTTCTCGGCAAGCTGCTTCACCACGTCCGGCAGCGCGGCCATCGCCTGAATACTGGGATCCCAGTCCTGCTTCTTCACCGCGTCAGCCAACGCCTTGTCCTTGAGACCTTTGTTCTTTTCCAGCCACTGCTGAAGCTGCATGATCTCAAGGGGGTATGTCGAGGCGACGAGGGTTTGGCTCAGCATGGGATCCGGGTACAGTGCGATGGGCGCCACCAGCGAGTCCAATTGCTCAGCCGGGATCTTCGGCGCCGCTTCCTGGGCGCCCGCGCCTTGCTGTTGTGCCTGCATGCCCAAGAGCAGACTGTCGCCGGGAGCCAGCAGCATGATGCACAGCAGGGCGATATACACCCTGAGAGGCCTGCCGCTCTCCTGCTTCCTACTGACCTCTTTGTTCATCTGAAGGACCCTCCCGTCCGTCCTACACACCGTGTAAGCTAACACCACTCAACTGCCGGCACTCCCGAGTCTTCGTCCGGCTCGCGACTCGCCACCACGGGCTTACCCGCAACTGGATCACCCGTCGTGACCCATCGCATCCAGGCGTGCACTGTGATGCACGGACTCCGGGGATGGGTGTATGAAAGTTCCCTGCAGGCCGGACCTCACGAAATACGGTGCCCCCACCGAATTCGGTAGCTTGAGCTAGCCCGGCAGAGACACCGGCAACTCCGCCCGACCGCAAATCCTGCCCAAAGGCGCCATCTCGCCGCGAATGCCCGCTAGCCCACAGACATGGGATCATGGCCGATAACTTGCTGAGAAGTAAGGCGTGGAATCGCGAGAATCCCTCCCGCCAGTCCCGACAGAAATGAGCACTGACAAGTCAAGAAAAAGGTGCCATGCGGCAGGATAGTTGCGGATTTTTGCGGAAACGAACTCCCCTGTGGTTGGTGCTCGCCGCTGCCAGTGTGCTGCTGCCGGCTTGGACGCAGGAGCCGGCTGCAACACCTCCAACCGTCCAAAGAAGGTACCTCACCAACCTTGCCGACGAGGATTGGCGTTTTCTTGCCGACGCCAAATACAAATCGGACTTTTGGGACCCGGTGAAGTACATCGCCCTCCGGCGC
The DNA here is from genome assembly GCA_050789245.1 of Bryobacteraceae bacterium. Lineage (GTDB taxonomy): Bacteria > Acidobacteriota > Terriglobia > Bryobacterales > Bryobacteraceae > PNKE01. Next base: position 45,564 of record JBOZRR010000001.1, read on the forward strand.
CCTGGCTGGTTTCTGACCCTTGGAGGAGAAGTCAGACTCAGTCCCCAGGGCCTCCGCGTCCGTGGGGATGAGGAGTTTCCCTCGACCATCGACAACTACTTCCTCCAGCGATACCTGTTTGCCGCCGACCTGCACATGGGTTCGCGCATCCGCTTCTTCAGCGAATTGCAGAGCGGAATCATCAATGGCCGGATCTCATCGCCCCGGCCGAACGACCAGGACGTCCTAGAGTTGCACCAGGGGTTTTTCGAGTACCACTCACCAAAGGAGTCCAAGCGACGGATTCTTGTGCGGGCAGGCAGGCAGGAGTTGAATATCGGTTCGGGCCGCCTGATCTCGCCGAGTCAGGGACTGAACGTCAAACGCAGTTTCGACGGCCTTTCGGGCAGCGTTTCGGCAGGCGCCTGGTCGATCGATGGAGGCGCCGCGCGGCTGGTGCGCATATTTCCCGGCTTTTTCAACGATCCTCCAGATTCGGAGCAAGACTTCTGGGGGGTGAACGCGACGCGGCACTTCTCGAAACGGACCGTCCAGGCCAGCGTCTACTACCTGGGCATCGATCGCAAGTTCTCGGTGTACGTCCAGGGCATCGGTCCAGAGAACCGGCACACCTTCGGCGGACGCGTCTCGGGGCGATGGAAGAGGCTCGATTTCAACTACGACGTAATCGGCCAGGTGGGGGAGTTCAAGGGCAACCCCGCCCGGGCCTATGGCGTCTCCACCGATACGGGCGTCAGCGTGAAGTTCGGCCGCTTCCCGGCCCGGCTGGGCGTCACCGTCAACTCCACGTCCGGCGACCGCGATCCGAACGACACCCGTCTGGAGTCCTTCAATCCCCTGTTCCCCGGCAATTCATATTCAGGGCTCATCGGCCTGCTGGGCCCCACGAATCTGTCCGACTTCACGCCGTCCATCCGGATGCCGCTTCACCAGAAACTGGTTGTGGCTTTCGAAGTCCCCTCGTATTTCCGCAGCAGTGTCCAGGACGGGGTTTATTCAATCGACCAGCGACTGATATTTCGAGGCCAATCCAATCTGTACCGGCATGTGGGAACGAACCCGGGCGTCATCGTCGCGTGGCAGACGACCCGCCACTTTAGCCTCACCGGGGCGATCACCCGCTTCCAGTCAGGCAAGTTCCTGTCGGACACACTTTTTCGGCACGGATTCGGTTTCTACTCGATCGCAGGCACATACCGGTTCTGACCCGCCGGCGCGAGGGCTAATCCACATCGAGCAGAACGAACTGAAGCTGGCCCTGCCGCTCGATGTGGAGAACCGCCGTTTGTCCAGGCCTAAGCGCCGACGCCGCGTCGATCAGGTCCTTCAAGCCTCGGACCGGGCGGGTGTTCAACTCATAGACCACATCCCCGGCGAAGAGGCCGCCGGCCGCCGCCGGGCCGCCGTCGATCACGCCCGCGATCACCGCGCCGGAGAGTTTGCGGAGCGAAGGCATCAGCGGGGTCACCTTTTCGTCAAGATCCACGGCCAGAATCCCCAGTTTGGGCACCTGGTTTTCGTCTCCTTTCACGATCGAAAGGATTCGGTCGGGATCCTTGGGACGCTCGCGGACGGCGATCTTGAGGGTCTTCTTTTCGCCGCGCCGCAACACTTCCAGCGTGGCCTCTTGTTCCGCCTTCTGATAGACGTTCACGCCGAACTGGCGGGCATTCTCGATCGGCTTGCCGTCGAGAGAAACCAGGACGTCCTTCACCTCGACGCCCGCGGCCTCCGCTGGTCCGGCAGGCATGACATCGGCGACGATCGCGCCACGCTGTACCGGCAGTTGCAGCGCTTGTGCCATCTCCGGGCTGATGGTTTGAACCACCAAGCCCACCTGGCCTCGGCGGACACGGCCGTATTTCCGGATCTGATCATAGACTGTCCGGACGATGTTGCTCGGCACTGCGAACCCGATCCCCTCGTTTCCGCCCGATTCCGACACGATGAACGTGTTGATGCCGACGACGTCGCCGTCCGAATTCAGCAGCGGCCCCCCACTGTTGCCGGGGTTGATGGAGGCGTCGGTCTGGATGTAGACCATGGGGTCGTCGGGCCTCACCTGCCGCGCGATCGAACTGACGACACCCATCGTCACTGTGTTCTGGAGCCCGAAGGGGCTTCCGGCGGCCAGGACAAGCTCACCCTGCCGCAGGCGCTCGGAATCGGCCAGTTTCAGCGCGGGCAGTGTCGAGGCGGCCACCTTCAGGACGGCAATGTCCGTCTCACGATCCTGCCCCACGACGGTCGCCGGCACCACCTTCCCCACCGGCTTGAGGATCGACCGGTACTTGCCTTCCGCGTCCTTCTCGGGGATGAGGACCTGAATCTGCAGGGAAGATCCCACCACATGCGCGTTTGTGACGATATAGCCTTCAGGGTCAAGGATTACGCCGGACCCGGTCCCCCTCTGTGTCCTCACCCGGGACGAGGCGGCGTCCTCGGCTCGGCTGAATCCCTGGGCGCTGATCTGCACGACGGCAGGGCTGATCTGGTCGACAACCTGCTCGATCGACTGGCTGATGGACCGAAGCGAGGTTTGGCGGGGAGCCTGACCATAGAGATTCAGCACCACTGCAAGGCTGAACACCAGCCTGGCGGGCCTCATGAAGTTTCGGGGGCCGATCATATTCTATTACGATGCGCGCGGGCACGGGGGAGACTTGGAATTTGCCCTTAATGTCGACATTTTCGAAACTCGCAGACCACACGGCTGGCATACTTGCATCTGGGATTCGCGGTTGTCCCATTTCACTGCCGTTTTTCGCCTTTCTCCACTGTGGCGATGCATGGGATGCAGAAATGACTGATTGGAGGGACCAGGGATGGTCAAATCTCGACTGAAAAAGGTGTCCGTTCCGAAGCGGAACGTATCACCAGATAAACTCGATCTGCGCGACAGGCCGTACAGCCCGGTGGTGTCGCTGGCGCCGCCGCCGTCGCTGAAGCCGAAGATCAAACTTCCGGTGTTGAATCAGCAGGATACGTCCGCGTGCACCGGTTTTGCCCTGGCGAGCGTCGTCCACCACTTGAGAGAGCGGCGGGACCACGGCAGGAACACGGCAATCGAGCAGGTGTCGCCGTTCATGCTGTACTCGATGGCGCGCCGGTACGACGAATTCCCGGGTGCATCGGAGGACACGGGTTCGAGCCTTCGTGGGGCGATGAAGGGCTGGTACAAGCACGGCGTGTGCCGGGCGGAGCTATGGAAGGTTCTGGATATGCCGCCCTCCACGACGAAGCCGGAGGCCGACTGGTGGCAGGATGCGGCGCTGCGTCCCCTCGGCGCGTACTACCGCGTCGATACCCGATCTGTGACGGACATGCACGTCGCGCTGAGCGAAGTCGGGATCCTCTACGCGAGTGCAATCTGCCATGACGGCTGGATGAAGGACGACGGGCCCAAGCCGCGCGGCGATTATTGGACGATTCCCATGGTGGACGCGCTGCCTGACGACGGCGGGCATGCGTTTGTCATTGTGGGGTACGACAGCCGCGGCTTTCTCATTCAGAACTCCTGGGGCACTTCTTGGGGCAGCGGCGGATTGGCGCGGCTGACGTACGAGGATTGGACCCAGAACGCCATGGACTGCTGGGTGGCGCAGGTCGGCGTGGTGACTGAACAGCATAAAGAGATTGCCGCGTCGCTCTCCTTGCGAGTCGAAGCGGGCAAAGTGCGGATCTCGGCGGACCAGGTGCTGCGGGCCAGGGAAATTGCGCCGTTCATCGTGAATATGGAGAACAACGGCAGACTCTCCGCGAACGGGACGTTCCGTACGAACGAGTCCGACCTGGAAGCGCTGGTGAACCTGCACATGGCGGCCGCGAGGAAGACCTGGGGCGTCGGCCCGTCAGAGGCGATCGATGTCGCAATCTACGCGCACGGCGGTCTGACGAGCGAAGACGCCGCGGCCACCACGGCGGCGCGCTGGATTCCCGCGCTGTACGAAGCCAAGATCTTCCCTGTGTTTTTCATGTGGGAGACGGATCTCTTCTCGACGTTGAAAAACCGATTCGAGGATATCGTCACCGGGCTGGACCGTCCGACGGCGGGTCTGGGCGACATGCTGAAGCGGATGTGGAATCAGCGGCTGGAGCGGACGCTCGCCCCGTTGGGATCGGTGATTTGGGGAGAAATGAAGCAGAATGCGCAGAGCATCAGCCGGTCAAAGGAATCGGGCGGGTTGCAGCTTTACCGGAAATCGCTGGGTTCACCGTACTTCAAGAAGAACCTGGTGCGGTTGCATCTGATCGGCCATTCCGCTGGGTCGATCGTGCACAGTTACCTGGCGAAGCAGTTGGCGGACTTGGGATGGAGTTTTGAAAGCATGAACTTCCTGGCTCCGGCGGTGACGGTGAAGACGTTTCAGGAGACCGCATTGCCCAGAATCGCCGACGGCACAGTGAAACAGTTCCGCACTTTCCATCTCACCGACGACGCGGAACAGAAGGACCCGACATGCCGGCCAATTCTGGGGTACGGACGATCGCTGTTGTACCTGGTGTCGGAGTCGTTCGAGAACGGCGTGCGAACGCCCCTGCTCGGGATGGAGAAGCATTACAGCTCGGAGATCGCGAAGCTGGGCCTGGCGAACATGCAGGCATTCACAGCGCCAGGCACGGCCTCCGCGAGTTCGACGCACGGCGGGTTCGACGATGATGAAGCCACTTTGCGGAGCGTCATCAGCCTGATCCGGTACGGACAGACGTAGCGAAGCCGGGCAGGCGGACCTTCTGTATGATTGACAGCAACCATGAGGAGACTCTGCCTGATCGCATTGTGCGTCGCGAGCATGGCGCTCCAAGGGGCGGCGCAGACGCCGCCACGTGTGGAACGTGATATTCCGTACGCCGAGCCAAGAAATGACCGTCAACTGCTGGATGTGTACGCTCCCGCGAACGGGTCGAAGCTGCCGGTGGTGGTGTGGGTTCATGGCGGCGGCTGGATGCGCGGGAGCAAAGAGGAGGTAGACCAAAAGCCCGCGGCATTCGTCGGGAAGGGATTCGTCTTCGTTCCGGTGAACTACCGGTTCGTTCCGGCGGTGACGATGGAGGTGATTGTCCGCGATGTAGCCAAAGCCGTGGGTTGGGTGCATGCGAATGTTGCCCGGTACGGCGGCGATCCCGGCAGGATCTTTCTGATGGGCCATTCGGCCGGAGCGCAACTCGCGGCGCTGCTGTGCACGGACGGCCGGTACCTGCAGGCCGAGAACGTGCCACTGAAAAGCATCGTGGGCTGCGTGCCGGTGGATGGCGATACATACGACGTTCCGCTGCAGGTGGCGACGGCGACGGCGCGCCGCAAGAGTCTGAAGCAACCTCCGCCGAAGATGGGCCATCCCGAGAAGTTCGGGAATCTGGAGCAGCAGCGGGCGTTTTCGGCCGTGAACCATGTGGCGCCGAAGAAAGGCATCCCGCCGTTCCTGATTCTGCATGTGGCGGATCACACGGACACGTCGGCGCAGGCGTACCGGCTGTGGGCGGCGCTCGATCAGGCGGGCATTCCCGCACGGCTCTTCGGCGCGGAGGGGACCGATCACGTGAGGTTGGACCGCGACCTGGGTCTGGCGGATGATGCGGCCACGAAAGAGTTATTCGAGTTCACCGACAGGGTGTTGCGGGGATCACGTTAGCAGGGCCCTATGTGGTGCGCGCTCTTTCTCCTGCTCGCGTTTCCGGCTGTGGCTCAGCCTGTGGGCGGTGCGCTGTCGGGCGAGCGGCCTCGGGTGATCGTGTCGACGGACATCGGAGGCACGGACCCAGATGACTTCCAGTCGATGGTGCATTTCCTGTTGTATGCGGATGTGTTCGACGTGGAGGGGCTGATTTCGTCGCCGTACGGGCCGGGGCGGAAGGAACACATCCTCGAGGTGATTGCGCGATACGAGCTGGACTATCCGAACCTGCGAAAGCACTCCGCGAAATATCCTTCGCCGGAGTCGCTGCGAGCGGTGACGAAACAGGGGGCGGTGGAAAGCGCTGGCCCGGCCGGCGTCGGGACGGGAACAGAGGGGTCCAACTGGATTATCCGGTGCGCGCGGAAGAACGATCCGCGGCCGTTGTGGGTGCTGGTGTGGGGCGGGATCGACGACCTAGCGCAGGCTTTACACGATGCTCCGGAGATTCTCCCGAAGCTGCGCGTCTACTATATCGGCGGACCGAACAAGATGTGGGGCGTGGACGCGTACAACTACATCGAGCAATCCCACCCAAAGCTCTGGATGATTGAGGCGAACTCGACGTACCGTGGGTGGTTCGTGGGCGGAGACCAGGTTGGAGAGTGGGGCAACACGGAGTTCGTCCGGCGCCACCTGGCGGGGCGCGGAGCGCTTGGAGATTTCTTCGCCACGCACCTGAAGGGGACGATCAAGATGGGCGACAGCCCGTCGGTGGGCTACCTATTGCGGGGGACGCCGGAAGACCCGTCGCGACCCGGTTGGGGTGGGCGGTTCGTGCGGATCTGGGACGGGCGGAAGACGGTTTTCGAGCGGCTGACGACGGAGTCGGACAAGGCAGAAGCGTTCGGCGTGGTCGAATTCGCGATTCCCATGCCGGAGGGGATGACGAAGGCCCATTCGGCGCGAATGCTCTTCGACGGACGGATTCCGGCGCTGGGCGTGCCCGAGGGCCGTGTTCTGCGCTTCCGGTTCTCGCCAAGAGATGCCAAGGTGTGGCCGTATGAGATCCAGAGCGACTTCGCGGGACTGAACGGCAAATCAGGCAAGTTCACCGCCGTGGCAGCCGGCATGGAACGCGCGCAGCGGCCGTCGGCCGCGCATCCGAACTGGTGGATCGACGATCCGGACCCGGCTGCGGCGGAGGGGATTCATCCCGGCGCAAAGAGCGTAAACCTCTGGCGGAGGGAGTATCTTCAGGATTTCGCCGCGCGAATCGAACGCTGTGTCCGCTGATCGGACTCCTGCCCAATGGATGGCAGATCGCGACCGTACTTGGCGCGGAAATACTGAGAGAGCCAGGAGTTCCAGGGCTTCGCCGGCGCCGCGGTCGATTTCTTGTCTGACCGAGGGACCGTGGCGGTTTCCGCGGTGCGGCCCAGCTTCGCTTTCACATAGTCGGCATTCCAGGTGGACCGCTGGCCGGCGGCACTCGAGGAGGCAAGGACCATCGTCGCGGCGCAAATCATAAACAGGCGTTTCATAGCTTCTTCTCCTATTTGACCCGTCGTTCGTATCCACTTGTTCCAAGGCAAGCCGCGCGCCAAGCCGTCCCTGGGTGGAGATTCAGCAACATACGGGCAAGGCGGGTCACAGAGGGGGCCGCGGCTGTCCCTGGCTGTCCACCCAGGGCGTTGAATTGCCCAAAATTGAACAGTTGTGATGGCGGAGTTCGTGCCGCGATAGACTCTGACGAGCAATGACGATGGGCATTCGAGTGTTCGCTCTGATGGCGGTCGCCGCCGGTGCTTTTGGCCAGGCGAGCGGGCCGGAGGCGAAGGAGATCCCAGTTCCCCGGATCGAGGCGCCGATGGGCCGGCTTCCCGGCGCGGCTCAGCTTCCGGTGAGGAAATCCCTGCCCGAAGTCCTGGTGATGAATGACGGGACGCGGGTAACGACCGAGCGGCAGTGGCGGAAGCGCCGCGAGGAAATCAAGCGGACGCTTGAGTATTACGCCGTCGGGCAGATGCCTCCGGCGCCGGCGAATGTGCGTGGGCGGGAGGTGCGGTCGGAGTTGCTCCTGGACGGTGCGGTGCAATACCGGCTCGTGGAACTGACGTTTGGACCGCAGAGGAAACTGAGCCTGAACGTCGGCGTATTCACGCCGGTGAAAGGCGGGCCGTTCCCGGCGATCATTCTGTTAGGGGGAACGCCGCCGGGGGCGACGCCGTTGGAGCGACTCCCGCAGGGGCCGAATCAGGGGAAGGGCGAGAATGTGTTGCTGCTGGTCGGACCGGCACCTGCGCCGGGAGCGAGCGCGCCGCCGAGACCGCCCGTCACGGCACAGGCGCTGGCCACCCAGCATTCCGACGTCTTCAAGCGCGGATATGCGCTGGTGACGTTCAATCCGAACGATTGCGCGGAGGACACGACGCTGCGGAACCTGGACGGGAGTTGGGCGTTCCGCAACACGCGATTCTATCCGGCTTATCCGGGTTACGACTGGGGGATCCTAGGCGGCTGGGCGTGGGGCGCGTCACGAGTCGCGGACTTTCTCGTGAACGAGAAGTCGATCGACAGAAAGAAGATGATTGTCACGGGCGCCTCAAGGAACGGGAAAGCGGCGATGATCGCGGCGGCGTTCGACGAGAGGCTGATGGGTGCGCCCGTCGTCACCGGCGGCGGCGGCGCGGGCGCGTACCGCTTCGCGGGGCCGCGGCGGAGCGAGACTCTCGACATCATGCAGACGAAGTACCCGAACTGGTTCTCGCCGAACCTGCACGAGTTCCGAGGGCAAGTGGAGAAGCTGCCTTTCGATCAGCACTGGTTTCTCGCGCTGGCCGCCCCCAAGCCGTTCATTGCGCTGGAGGGAATCACGGACACCATCTCGCTGCCGGAGGCAGTGCGCCAGACCGTGCTGGGCGCGGAGCCGGCGTACGAACTGTTTGGGGCGAAGGGACGGATCGGCGTGAACTATGCGCGGCACGGCCATGCGTTCACGGCGGAAGACTGGACCGCGATGATGGACTTCTTCGACGTGCAATTGCGCGGGAAGACGCTGGCGCGCCGTTTCGACCGGTTCCCAACGGAGGCGGAACTGGATGCGGCGGCGCTGCGCGAGCATGCACTCGGCACGTTGCGGAAGACGCTGCCGGCCGAGCGGTACTTGAGCCACTCGCAGGCGGTGGAGCAGATCATGCGGGCGTTTGCCGCCGCGGCAGGCGGCGCGAACGCCGACGAGTGGGGCTTGGCGGGCCTGCTGCATGACATCGACATCGGGACGACCTCGGCGGACCTGGCGCGGCACGGGCTAGAAGGGTCGAGGATGGCGCGAGATTTGGGGGCAGGCGAGGCGGTGGTCTACGCGGTGAGCGCACACGACGACCGCCCTGGCGTGCCCCGCAAAAGCCGTCTGGATCACGCGCTGTATTGCGCCGACCAGGTGTACTGGCTGATGTCGGCGGTGGGGCTGCTGTCTTCGAAAGACCCGATTGACGAGTCGAAAGCAGCCGCGGCATGGGAAGCGATGAGCCAGGTGCCTTCGAAAGCGGCGGTGATCGGCAAAGTGAAGGACGAGTGCGGGCTGATGGGGCTGACCATGCCGAAAACGATCCATGCCGCGCACTCCGCTGTCCGTGCGCAGTGAGGCACATCATTGGCGAACCGCCGGCAGTCCCGCGCGGTATACGTCAGACGGTCAATCGCTACGTCTCTAGCTGAAGTGTAAGCCGGCCCTCGATGATTTCCCGGGCGATGTGGACGAGCGGGGTTCGGTTCTTTCTGCTGAGGTTACGGATGGTAAGGTAGGCGTGTTCCTCGCTCGAGCCCAGGTTCTGGCGTACCAAATCCTTGGCCTGCGCGATGACGTGACGCTCACGGATCTTCTGTTCCAGGTCGGAGGCCTGCGCGGATAGGTGAGCTTCGAGGCCCTTCGCTCGAAGTACCCGCGCAATGTGCTCCTGAAGCTGAGCGGCGCGGCCGGCTGCATCGGGTTCCGCCTGCACGCCCTCGGCGCGGCTGTCGATCTTGCGCTCGGCCAGTTCGATCTCGAGACGGGCTACCTGGGCGGTCAGGCGAGCCAGCCTCTGTACGGCATGACCGGCCTTGAGCAAGTCCGCCACAGCCGCGGCAGTTCGCGCGACCAGGACACGGCCATTCTCTGTCAGCGCAGCCGGCGCGGAGAAGCCGAAGTCCAACACTCCTGCCAGCCCCACCTCCCCGTGAAGCGGGAACGACAGGATCGCCGGCCCGTCCGAACCTCCGTTCGCGATGTGGAGCGGCGTCGCGGCGATGGTCACCGGATACAGGCCCGGCTGGCGCTGAGGAATCCCGTGCGAGAGCCGGGCGGCCAACGTGCCACGGCTCTCATCGAATTCGTAGAGCGCATAGCCTGCGGCTCCGGCTTCCTGCGCCGTCGAAGTGAGCAGAATGCGCAGGCTCTGTTGGAATGGCGGTTCGACAGGCCGGGACAACGGGATTCCGGGCCTGCGGACGGAATCGATCCGCAGTGAACGCTGGCTAGACAACGGACCCTCCGGCGCGCAGTAGCGCGGGCTCTTCCTCGGGCAGCAAATGGCTGAAAAGCTCACTCAGCGAACGCCACGCTGCGGTGCCGTGCTCCGCGAGAGTCCAGAAGCGCTCCACGTCATGCTTGCCGACGTCGGCCTGGAACAGACCCTGCGACTTGTGCTCCGCGATCACCCAGTTCACGACGATCGAGTAATCGAGCGCATCGTGGAAACCGAAACGATGAGTTCGCGGAAACTCGAAGGCCGGGCCCGCCGGGCGCGAGGCGGGCACGCCGGGCAAGCCGCGATATTGAAGCGGCGCGTCAGCGCCACGGCCTGGCTCCGCGCCCACCAGGACCGGCCGGATCTCTTCCGCCAGGGACTCCACCGCCTCAATCAAGTGCAGCGCCGCCGCCCTGTGGTGACCATGCGTCTCCGCCCGCGGCAGCAATGTGAAGACGTACCGGTAGCGTTCGAACTCGATCAGATGCGAGAGGAAACGGCGGACTCTTGCCGCGTCCCAATCGTTGCCGGCATCGGCGGGATCGTGTTGATAGCCGCCGTCCTCCTCCCCCAGGAAGTGATGCCGGCGAATGCCCAGGATCCGGCCGGAGGCCAGGGTTTCCCTCCGCCGGATCTCCGGAAGCTGCTCCCGAGCCGTTGCCTGATCGGTCAATGGAAGCCCGTAGAGCCTTTCGGCTAGAGCGGAGTATCGGTAGCCACCCTCGCCGTCCGTAATCACCACTTGATCCACAACAGCGCCGAGCTCGTTCGCCAGCCGGTACACCGTTGCGGCCATGTAATACTCGTCGTCCGGATGAGCCACCACGATGAGCGCCTTCACACGATGGTGCGCGCTATCCTGCCGTCGCGATATTCCGCGAATTCCGCCGCGCGTGATTGGAATCGCACGGTCGATTCTGTCCACTTGATTCATGTTTCTTCCCTCTCGCCTGTCGTCAGTTGGTTCGCCAGTAGATACACTTCCGCCGTGCGGGTGGATGGAGCAACACGGGAGTGCGGAACTAGGAGGGACTAACGACGACAAGCAGCGATGGTGGATTGGCTCGAAAGGAACGCCAGAAGCTGCCGGACTGTGGGTGAGACGAGCATCGTCATGGGATACCCAATGACCCAAGTCTAACGGGGCGGCGGGCTGAAGTCAATAGTCAGTCTACTTTTTCGGTAGATTTAATGGTGTTTTTCACCTTACTGAAAACAAAGGCCGCAGCGCAACGGCTTCAGCCCCATTCGCCCTAGCCATGGGCTGGGTGGACGATCTACACACAGCCGGCCGCGGCTGCGCAGCCGGATCGTGTATGATGCACGGATTCGTGGCCGGTCGCGACCGTTGCCCGCGCTCGATTGAGAGGCGAGACTCGATGGTTCAACTCCGATTGGTTTTTGCGCTTGCCGCAGCGCTGGCGTCTCCGGCGCTTCCACAGACATGGAAGGCCGACAATGGCAACGGCACCTTCACGAACCCGCTCTTCTTTGACGAGTTCTCCGATCCGGACATGATCCGCGTCGGCTCCGACTTTTACCTGACGGGCACGACGATGCACAGTATGCCCGGCCTGCCGGTTCTCCACTCCCGCGACCTTGTGAACTGGACATTCCTTGGCTACGCACTCGACAAACTGGATCTTGGGCCGTCGTTCCGGCTCGAGGACGGCAAAAATGAGTACGGCCGCGGCATCTGGGCGCCCTGCCTGCGCTACCACCAGGGGACGTTCTACATCTTCAGCAACGTGAACGGCCAGACGACGCAGATCTTCAGCGCGAAGAATCCGGCGGGCCCGTGGACGCGGACGCCCATGAAACGCTCTCTGCACGACCTTTCGGTGCTCTTTGACGACGATGGCAAGGTCTACGCTGTGTGGGGCTATCGGGGCATTCGCGTGGCGCAACTCACCGCTGACCTCACCGACATCGTGCCGGAAACCGAGCGCGAGTTGATCTTGCCCTCCGCCGGGATGGGAGAAGGCGTGCACATCTACAAGATCGACGGGAAGTACTTCCTCACGAGCGCCTGGTTCCTGGACGAGATGCGCATGCCGGTAGCCCGCGCCGGCCGCCTTGAAGGCCCATGGGAGGTGAACCAGAACGTGAGCCGCGGAGAGGACTTCGGGCTTGGCGCCGGCTACCGGGTCACGTCGAGAACGGCGCCCTTTCGAATCGCGCCGCCGGACTCGTCTCGCCTGGGCCGCTGCGCCATCCACCAAGGCGGGATCGTCGATACGCCGGCGGGCGAATGGTGGGGCTTCTCGATGATGGACGCGAATTCGGTCGGCCGGCTGACCGCTTTATCGCCAGTGACATGGACGGACGGCTGGCCGTACTTCGGCCTGCCTGGGAACCTCGGCCGCAGTCCGCGCACCTGGGTGAAGCCCAACACGGGCGCCTCCAGCACGCCGCGCGCGCCGTACGAGCGCAGCGACGATTTCTCCAGTCCGAAACTGAAGCCCGTCTGGCAATGGAACCATGTGCCGGTGGACGGCAAATGGTCGTTGACGGAAAGGCCCGGATTCTTGAGGCTTCGCGCGCTGGCGTCGCCGGATCTTTGGCGGGCGCGCAATACGCTGACGCAGCGCTCAATGGGGCCGCGATCCACGGTAACGGCGGTCCTCGACACGGCCGGCATGGCGCCGGGCGACGTCGCGGGTCTGGCGCTATTCAACCGGCCCTATGCGTGGCTCGGTGTCGAACGGAGCGGCGATGGAACAATGTTGACGCTGTTCGACGAAGTGACCGGGCAGACCACCCGAGTGCCGGTCCAAGGGAAAAGGGTCTGGCTGCGAGCGGAATGCGATTTTCTGCAGAACCAGGCCGTCTTCCGGTACGGCACGGACGGGAAGGCGTTCACGAGCATCGGACAGCCGCATACCATGGCCTACGGCCTGATTACGTTTCAGGGGGTACGCTACTCGCTCTTCTCCTTCAACACGCGCGACGGCGCACAAGGCGGCTACGCCGACTTCGACGGTGTCGATGTTTCGGAGGAGAAGCCGCGCGCCATTCCGTTCGGCAGGCAAATCGAGCTTTCGCTTCACAACGGCACGGCGAAGCTCGAATTCGGCAGGGTAAGCATCCTGGAGGTGGTGGATCGAGGTCTGGGACGGGTCGCGCTGAAGGCGGATGGCCGTTTCGTCGCGGTGACCGAAGACGGTGAAGTCGATCTCCGCGCCGGCTCACCAACCCAGTCGGCGACCTTCCAATGGATGGAGACTTTAGACGGCGACCTCATACTGATGTCGCTTGCGAATCACAGGTACCTGCGATTCAATCCCGCCGATGGCGGGATCAGGGCGGACAGCCCAGGCCCTCATCCCGATGGACGCGATGGCGTTCGCCTCCGATGGCAAGCAGCAAGGTAGAAGAACATCATGAGACACCACAACTCCTTCCACGTGTTGGCAATTGCGCTGGCACTCCCCATCTCCTCCCTCGCCCAGGTCAAGACCGAGGTTCCGCCGGTTGAACCGAATGCCAAGCCCGTGATCGTCGAGCGCATCAAGATCCACGGCGCCGCGCTGGAAGGCAACCTGGAAGGAAACGAGGTGGACCGCGATGTCCTCGTCTTTCTGCCGCCGAGCTATGCGAAGAGCAAGTCGCGCCGCTATCCAGTCCTGTACGGCTTGCACGGGTACACCATCGGCGCCGCGCAGTGGGCACGGGAGATCCACGCGCCTCAGACGATCGAAGGCGCTTTTGCCAAGGGCGCGCAGGAGATGATCGTTGTGCTGCCCGACTCGAAGACGGTGCATAACGGCTCAATGTATTCAAGCTCCGTCACCACCGGCGACTTCGAGGAGTTCATCGCGCGGGATGTCGTCGGCTACATCGACTCACGCTACCGGACCATCGCCAGGCGGTCCAGCCGCGGACTCGTAGGACATTCGATGGGCGGTTACGGCGCCAGCCGCATCGGGATGAAGCACTCCGGCGTCTTCGGGAGCCTGTACATCATGAGCCCGTGCTGCATGTCCCCCCGCGGCGCCGGGCCGGCGAACCCTGACGCTCAGAAGGCTCTGGCGGGAGTGAAGACGGCCGCGGATTCGGCAACGCTCCCATTCGGGCTGCGCGCTCAACTCGCCGCCGCCGCGGCCTGGTCGCCCAATCCGAAGAACCCGCCGCTGTTTCTCGATCTCCCCTACAAGGACGGCGAGGTCCAGCAGGATGTCCTAGCACGATGGACCGCGAATGCCCCGTTGACGTTTGTCCACCAGTATGTCCGGAACCTGCGCCAGTATCGCGCCATCGCGATCGACGTGGGGGACCAGGATGGACTGAAGGCCGGAGCGGCCCAACTGCACGAAATCCTGGACGGCTACGGCATCGCCAACTCTTTCGAAATCTACCCCGGCAACCATACCAGCGCCGTGGCAGTCCGCTTCCAGAACTTCGTCATGCCCTTCTTCAGCAAGACCCTGTGCTCTGGAAGCGGCTGCAATTGACCTTCCGCAGCCTAGTTGGCCGGCATCGCGGCCTGATTCGGGAGCTTCCCGAACTCGAAGTACTGGTGCGTGAGTTGATCGCCCTTGATCCAGACCAACCGGATTCCCGATTTGGCCGTCCCCAGAGGCTGGCCGACAGGGCCCGTAGTGATCATTTCGATCTCTCCGTCCCGGCCCTGCGCGTTGCGGTGGTAATGCCCAGCGAAGAGATACCGGACCGAGTATCGGTGGAATAGCTCCAGGAGCGGCTTCCTGCGTTCCAGCGGGATGTTGAAGTACTGATCCGGCTCGTCGCCGCGCTCCAGGAAGAACGGATGGTGCTGAAACACCACGATGTGCGGGGCCGTGCTCTGGCGCGCCTTCTCCAGTTCGGCCTTCAGCCAGGATTGCTGCTTCTCGAAGTCTTCAGGCGCGCCTTGCGGCGAATGAATCAGGCTGGAGTTGAGCACGATTCCGTAGATCGGCCCTTCGCGGAAGCTGTAGAAGTCCGGCCCGAAACGCGCGCGGTATGCCGCGTTCGCTTCCGGCGTCGGAACGTTGCCCACGTCGTGGTTCCCCGCGACGTGATAGAGCCGGATGGAGGAATCGAGTTTCTTCGAAATGCGCTGATACTCCGCAATCTGCGCCTCGTCTCCGGGCTTGTTGACCAAGTCGCCGCAAACGATCACGAAGCGCGGCTTCAACCGGTTGGCGGTGGCGATGGCGAACTCGTAGTTCGCGGTCTCCTGAGCGAAATCGCGATCCTTGGTGTACATCCCGAATTGAGGATCTGCGAGTTGGATGAAAAGGAAGGCGTCACTCTTCTCCGCTACTGGCTGGGCCCCCAAGGGGGCCAGCCAGAGCAGAGCCAGAGAGAACGACAGTCCGACCCGTGGCAGTCGCATCGGTCTGTCAGCTCCCTCAGAAGGACATGCGGGCGCCCACCTGGAGGATGCGGGGGCCGCCCGCCCCGGTGATGATGCCGAAGTTGTTCGGCGCGCTCACGTTGGTGCCGGGGTTGTTCAGGTTTACGTTGTTCAGGAGGTTGAAGAATTCGCCGCGGAGTTGCAGCTTCCAGCGTTCGGTGAACTGGAAGTCCTTCATCAGCGACGAATCGATGTTGAACGATCCGGGGCCGTAAATGAAGTTCCTGGGCGAGTTCCCGAAAGTCCCGACGGCGTTGAATCCGGCCATTGAACGGTCGAAGTACATCGCGATCTTCTCGTCCTTCGAGCGGTCCGACGGCAAGGTCGGGTCTCCCGTGATGTCCGCGCGGTCCAGCCCCATCCCGCTGAAGCTGTTGTCACGGCCGGATGACAGGCCGAATGGCATGCCGGAGCGCCAATCGAGGATCGAGGAGATATTCCAGCCGCCCGCCACGGTCCGAATCAGTGCATGCTGGCCGGAGAAGCGCGGCAGTTCATACACCAGGCTCGTCCGGAAATTGTGCCGCACGTCGAAGTCGGACACACCGCGATTGAAGCGCTGATCCGTCGGGTGCGGATTCGAGAACGTGAACTGCGCGTTCTGCGACTCGTCGTCGATCGACTTGGAGAACGTGTAGAAGGAGAGGATCGAGAAGCCCTTGCTCAAGCGCTTCTCCACCGTGAGCTGCATCGAGTGGTACACGGAGTTGCCCGTGTCCACCAGTTCGCGCATGGACGCGTAGTACGGCGCGAGGGGCCGGCGCGCATTCGTGTTGCCGACGGTCGCACCGGCCTTGTAGACGGCCGCGTTGCGTTCGCGGAAGCTCTGCAGGTGCGTCCCCTTGTTCCCGACGTAGGCGCCGCGAACCATCCAGTCCCCGGCCAACTGCTTCTCGATGGTCAGGTTCCAGGACTGCAGGTTGCCAACCGTCCAGTCTTCCTTGAAGTAGGCATACGGCATGGGGAAGACGAACGGAGCGTTGGGGCTCAGGTCCACAGGAGCAAACGGCGGGAAGGGGTTCTTGACGCCAGCCGAGCCATAGGGGTCAATCATGTCGACACCGTTCAGCACGATGGTCGGTGCGAACGGAGCCGATTCGACGAAGTTGTTGTAGAGGCGCGGGAACGGCCGCAGGAAGAACATGCCGTAACCGCCGCGAATCGACAGCGGCCGCGAGGATGTCTGCGGAGTCCAGGCAAAACCCAAGCGCGGCGAGAAGTTGTTGAGGTCGTTCTTCATGCCGGCCTCCGGGAAGCCCGCATCCCCGGCGAAGATCGCGCCCGGAGGTGCGTTGAGGAACCGCTTGGAGACATTCCCGGTACGGTATCCGGCCACCTGCCCCAGGTTGTCGGTGTACGGAAGGTACGGGTCCCAGCGCAGGCCCAGCGTGAGTGTGAAGTTCCTTGCCGCGCGGTAGGAATCCTCGGCATAGAAGCTCATCTGGTTTCCGCGCGTCTGCTTGAACTTGCCCGCGCTCTGCTGGAAGGTAGCCACACGGCCCAACAGCAGGTCGGAGATCCCATTGCCCGTCAACTGCCCGGAGAAGTTGAAGTTGCCGCTCTGCTGATAGCGGGTATCGCTGTCGAAGACAACGTACGGCGTGTACTCGCCGCCGATGTTGAAGGTGTGGCGGCCCTTGACCCAAAGCAGCGAATCGGTGATTTCGACGTTGCGCCTGATCCACCGGCCCGGAGGCGTGTTCGTGACACTGCCCCATCCGCTGTAACCGGTCACGCCCAGTTCGAGCTGGCGGGTCTCCTCCGCGGGCTGGGAGAACTTCACTTCGCCGAAGTCGGTCAGCGAGTAGGGCGAGGTCTTGGTGTTGTACGAGTCAAGCATCATGCCCGACACGTTGATGGTGTTGATCAGGTTCGCGCGCATTGTCCAGGTGTCCTGGAAGCGGAAGGTGCGCGTGGTTTGTTTCTGGCCGATGCGGGCCGTCAGCAGCGTGCCGCCGCCATCCCAGCCTGGATCGGTGTAGCGAACATAAAAGCCCGAGCCGGAAAACGTGTGGTTTTTCCAGTAGTAATCTCCCTTGCCCAGGTATTGGTGATTCTCCGACCGGTCCGGCCGGGCATAGCGCAGAAGCCCGTTCGCCGCCGTGCTCGTCGGGACCTTGGTCAGCATGTTGCTGGAGATCGGCAGAATGCGATCCTGCGGGATCTGATTGCCAGGGAACGGCTGGCCCGTCAGTGGATCAGTGATCGGGCGGGTGATGGAGGAGAAATCGCCGGAGCGCAGAGCCGCGCTGGGAACGAAAGCCTGGTTGGTGTACGACGTGTTGCGGATCGACGTGCCCTGATAGCTGCCGAAGTAGAACAGCCGGTCGCGCACCACCGGGCCGCCGATCGTGCCGCCGTACTGGTTGCGCTTCAAGTTGTCGCTTTGGGCGGCGAAGAAGTTGCGGGCGTTCATCGCGCCGTTGCGAAGGAAGTGGAACATGCTGCCGCGGACCTGGTTGCTGCCCGAGCGGGTCACCACGTTCACAACTGCCCCGCCAAAGTTGCCGTACTGCGCGCTGTAGTTGCTTGTCTGAACGTTGAACTCCTGAAGTGCGTCGGGATTGGGGTAAGTGGCGTTGAGGTTGGTGACGTTGTCCATGTGGGTGGCGCCGTCAAGACGGAAGTTCACCTCGTTGCCGCGGGCCCCGTTGACGCTGAAGGCGAGCGTGTCGCCTGTGTTGGCATAGCCTGCCGTCGTCGTGCCCGTACCGGACACGGTGCCCGGCACCATTCGGATCAGCGTGGCGGCATTCCTGCCATTCAACGGCAGGTCCACCAGGTACCTCTGCTGAACCACCTGGCTGAGCGTCCCCGACTGGGTGTTGACCATCACCGCATCGGCCGTCACCGTTACCTGTTCCGCGAGCGCGCCGACACTGAGCCGCACATCGACCGTCGCCGGCGTGTTCACATTCAACCGGATTCCGGACTGCCTAAAGGTCTGAAAGCCCGAAGCCTCCACCTGTAATGAATACAGTCCGACCGGCATGGCGTTGAACGCGTAGCGGCCCAGATCGGAAGTCGTCGTCTGTCGCTCGAGCCCAGTCTCGAGGTTCTTGAGCACAACCGTCGTTTGAGGGACCGCACTCCCGCTGGGATCGGTGACCGTTCCCTCAAGGCTGGAGGTGGGAGCAATTTGCCCCAGGCACCCCGCAGCGAGTACGAATAATAGCAACCACGCTGCGCGAATCGTCTTGGTCGCGCTCCATGAACTGCCCTGTCGCAACACTGAATCTCCTCTCAATGTCTCATGCATCCGAATCTGCCTTAATCGCTCTGTAACTAATGATTTTTCAATTAGTTACATGATTTCAGGCTACTTCCGCAGCCTCGACTGTCATTGTGGGCGCAATTGCACTAGGATGGTAGTGAATTCACGGTTCAAGGGCACTCTTAACCGGTTAAGGCACTCCATGCAAGCTGTTGATAATACAGGCTCTTCGAGGGACGCGACGCAACTGAAGGCATTGACGGAGAGGGTCGCGGGTAGTCCACTTCTTAAACGGTCTCCCCGCCTCCAGGAGCTCTTCCAGTACCTGGTCAAGCACAGCGTGAATGGTTCGGAAGGCGACCTGAGGGAGCAAACAATTGGAGAAGAGGTCTTCGGGCGCGCCCGGGGCTACGACACCGGAGCGGACAACATTGTCCGCGTGAGCGTCTTTCAGCTCCGGAAGAAACTCGACCAATACTTCTCCGAATCAGGAATGCACGAGGACATCGTCGCCTCAATCCCCAAGGGGCGGTACGTCGTGGAATTCCACCCCCGCGTCGCCAGCGAGCCCCTGACGGTTCCGGCGAGCGGGCCTGAACCACTGGAGGCCCCCTTCGCGCCTCCCGAGATGAAAGCCTCTCCACGAAGAGTGAACCGGCGGTGGTGGATCGCTGCAATTGCGGCGCTGGTCGCGCTCGGCGGAGTGTCTGCGGTTCTCTGGGTGGTGCCGTCTGGCCCGGCGACTCCCCGCGCGCCAGCGTCAAAAGCGCATTTCCGCCTCTGGAAGAACTTCTTCGGCAGTGGCAGCGACGCCTATGTCGTGGTGGGGGATGTGGGCTTCAGTCTGGTGCAGGATGTCTCGGGTGTGAAACTGGGGCTTGACGACTATGTCGGCGCCGCATCAGGGCGAGTGAAGCCTCAGGCGGGCGCCCTGCCTTCGGAGTTGGCGAACAGGCTGCTCGAAAGGCAATATACGAGCGTTTCGAACTCAGCCATCGCTTTCCGGCTGGGTGAGATCAGCCACGCGCTGGGCGGCCGCGGGCTCATTCGCTCCGCGCGCAGCATCGACGTTCGTGACCTGAAGTACCACAATGTCGTCCTGTTGGGCAGTTCGAGGTCGAACCCGTGGGTCGATCTCCTCAAGGACCGAATGAATTTCCAGATCGATTATGAGAGTTCGCCGCCCCGTGGGTTCGTCCGGAACCGGAACCCTCGTTCAGGCGAACCGGCGGTGTTCCGCGCCACGGCTGTGGCTGGAAAGCCTGGTGAGGCCTTCGGCCTGATTGCCTATCTGCCGAACCTGGACCAGACCGGGAAGATCGTCAGCATCGCCGGGACGAACATGGAAGGCACTGAAGCGGCCGCGGAAACCCTGCTGAACGAGCGCAGTTTCAAATTGCTGGAACAGCACCTGAATGCCGGTGCTTCCCGTCCGCTGCCCTATTTCGAGGTGGTGATTCGGAGCACCAGCATCGGCGGGGCCGGATCTTCACCTGAAGTGGTGGCCGTGCGAGTGCATCCGCAGACACCGATGACTCGTCAGTGACTCGAACTGGTTGGGGGCTGGACGACGGTGGGGTTGGTTGCGGGGGATCGCAACCACGCGCATTACACGGGCCTTGCCTTCGCATTTGGTGGCACGCTTCTCGATCCGAAGGGGAGCGCGGCAATCCCCGATTAGGTTCCTGTTTTCGGCAGTTCCGGCGCGGCGACCTTGTTGTAGGATTGAGTACGATCTCGACTCCACGGAGTTAGGAGCATTTGCTCTCCTCTGGAGAGCACCGACATGCCTGCCTCATGAAGACTCTGCATTGGGCGGCTGGTCGACCTCGCGCGCAATCGTTAGCAATAGCCAGTAGATTTGAAGCAGAGTGACGCAGTTGACCAGACTTCCAGCCGTTGCGGGCAGCGAGTGAGTCGCCGAGATGAAGGATGCCAATGGGTGAGAGTATAGAGCTGCCTGAGAAGTATCTCGAGATCAGCGTCCAAGGGCAGACGCAGGTGTTCCCGATCGGGAACGGCTGCATCTGCCGCATTGGGCGTGCGGCGCACAATACGATCATTCTGGATAGCTCGCAGGTCTCCCGGGATCATGCCCTGGTGGACTGCCCAGACGGACGTGACTGCGTGTTTACCGATCTCGGCAGCATCAACGCAGCCTACATCAACGGGGTGCGAGTTGCGGCGCCTGAGATCCTGAAGGACGGCGATCTCATCACCATTGGTGAGTTCCGCCTGGTTTTCCGGCAGCCGGCACGAAGCGATGAAGAAGAGCCGGATTCGATGATCAGGACCACACTCCGCCTCGTCAATGAGGAGATCACCGTGATGGTTACCGACATCCGGGGCTACACTCCGCTTTCCTTGAAGGTGGGCGCAGAGAAGCTTGGCGAGATGCTGGGCCACTTCATTCGTGAGTCAGGGGCCCTACTGCGCGCGCAGGGCGCGTGGGGTCAGAAGTATATCGGCGACGCGGTCATGGGGATCTGGATGCATGATGCCGCTGAACCCGGAAGCCGGGTGGTTCACAAAGCCCTGCGCAGCGTGTATGGCATCCACGAGATCGCTGACTCGCTCCAGGAACTTTTTCACCTTGACGAACCGGTCCGTATTGGGGCCGGCCTGAACACGGGGTTTGCCTCAATCGGGAATCTGGGCAGTACGGCGGGAGCGGATCACACCGCGCTGGGCGATACGGTGAACAAAGCTTTCCGGCTGGAGTCCGCCACGAAGGAGACCGGCTGCGACATTCTGATCGGGAGCTCCACCCTGGCGCACCTTGCAAAGGAGCCGGCTTCTTCGCACTTTCATGCCAGGCAGGTCTCCCTGAAGGGCTATGCTCGGCCCGAAACCTGCCATGGGCTTTCCTTTTCGGCATTGGCGGTCTTGTTGGGTGCTGACAAGGGCAAGACGGTTACCGTCCGCGAGGAAGCGGCTGGAGTCAGTTCGGGCGGAAGCGCTGCGACAGTGGATTTCGGCCCGCGCTATCGGGTGGAGCGCTTGCTGGGGGAAGGCGGGATGGGCGCGGTCTATCTCGCATACGACGAAGATCTGGGGCGTCAAGTCGCGCTGAAGCTGGTGCGCTCGGAATACTTGGTCCAACCTGAAGCGCTGGCACGATTCCGGCAGGAATTGCTCCTCGCCAGCAGAATTTCGCACCGCAATGTCCTCCGACTCCATGACTTGAGTCAGGCCGGCGACACGAAGTTCATCTCCATGGCGTATGTGGATGGCGAAGACCTCCACCAACTGCTTGCGCGTGAAGCAAGGCTGCCGCTCGACCGGATTCTGAACATCGCACGTCAACTTTGCTCCGCGTTGGAAGCCGCGCACGCAGAGGGGGTGGTGCATCGCGACCTGAAGCCGCAGAACATCTTGCTCGCCAAGGACGACCATGTGTACGTCTCCGATTTCGGACTGGCGAAGCCGCTGGACCAGGTGAGTAACGTGACGCAAGCCGGTCAGATGCTGGGCACGCCGCGCTACATGGCGCCGGAGCAGGTGGAAGCCAGAGAGGTGGACGCCCGCACCGACATTTACGCGTTGGGGCTGCTGTTCTACGAGATGTTGACCGGTGACATTCCGTATTCGGCAGAGTCCACCATGCAGTTCATGTACAAGCGGGCGAGAGAAACCCCGCCCGCCCCAAAGACGGTTGTGGCCGACATCCCGGCTTGGCTGAACGGCATTGTCATGAAGTGCCTGCAGTGTGACCCGGCGAACAGGTACCAGACTGCGACGGAAATCCTGGCCGACATCGGCGCGCAGCGGAATCCGGCGACGCTCCTTACTGCCTCGTCGGAAGCGCCCGTAGGCCCGGCGGCGGTTGACGTTCAGGCCAAAATCGAGAGCCAGCCCGTGCGCCGATCGCGGAAAACGCAAGCGGCGGCGGCCGTTCTCGTGGTTCTGATTGGCGCGGCGATCGCCGGCGGGCTCGCCTGGCATTCGCACGAGAAGAGCAAGCTCACGGATAAGGACACCATCGTGCTGGCCGATTTCGTCAACAAGACGGGAGAATCGGTCTTCGATGAGGCATTGAAACAAGGGCTGGCCGTCCAGCTCGAGCAGTCACCATTTCTCAGTATCCTGCCTGACACGCGCGTGAGACAGACGCTGCGCCTGATGAACAAGCCGGCGGACGAGCGGATCACAAGTGACATCGCGCGTGAGGTCTGCCTGCGCCAGGGAGCCAAGGCCTTCATCACTGGATCGATCGCACCACTCGGAAGCGCATACGTAATCGGGGTGGATGCTGTGAATTCGCAGACGGGCGATTTCATCGCGCGCGAGCAGGCGCAGTCAGCCAGGAAGGAAGAGGTCCTAAAGACGCTCAGCGATCTGTCCAGCGCCCTGCGGCGCCGCCTCGGCGAGTCGCTGAGTTCGATTCAGAAATTTGATGCGCCGCTGCAGGTAACCACGTCTTCACTGGAAGCGCTGAAAGCCTTTGCGATGGGGGCCGAAGCCTACCGTACGGGTAAGTACACAGAGGCCATCCCCCGGTTGAAGACGGCGATCGAACTGGACCCGAACTTCGCGCTGGCCTACCAAACGCTTTCCGCAGCGCACAGAAACACCCGGCAGGTCCAGCTTGCGCGACAATACGCGGAGAAAGCGTTCGCACTTCGCGATCGGGTGACCGAACTCGAGCGGCTCCGTATCGCCAGTAGCTATTACAGAAACGTCACTGTCGAGCTGGATCGGGCTCGGGAGATAGTAGAGCAGCTTCAGGGATCATACCCCCGCGATGCCCAGGCGTCAGCGAATATGGCTAACCTGTGCATTCTCCTTGGACAGCCTGAGAAAGCCGTAAAGGCTGCGCAAGAAGCCATTCGGATGGGCTCAACCGGTGCAGCGACGCGCGCCAATCTGAGCTTGGGTCTCGTCCGTTTGGATCGGTTCCAGGAGGCCAAGGACGTGGCTGAACGGGCTTCTCGCGAAGGTTTGGACTCGTACCTCTTACGGGCGATGCGCTTCCAGATTGCCTACCTGAATCGGGACGAGGCTGCCATCAAGCGGCTGTTCGATGAAACGGAGCAGAAGTCCGGGCCTCAATTCTCGCTCGAAATGCAGGTGGAGGCCGCCGCCTTTGAGGGCAGGTTGAGGCAGTCGCAGGAATTGGGGAGGCGTTTGGCGGACATGGTTGAGTCAGGCGGTAACGCAGAGCTCGCTCTCCTCTACAGGTCCAGTGCATCGCGGTACGCTGCCCTACTGGGTGACTGCACGCCGGCCAGGTCTCTGCATCCCCCCAAAAATGTTGCTGATTTGGACAATGAATTGATTGAGAACGTTGCTACCGGGCTCGCCCTGTGTAACGGCGCCGGCGCCGAAACGATCGCAATGGACGCGCTCAAGGCTTACCCAAAGTCGACAGTCATGAACGGGCAGACCATTCCGATCATTCGCGCGACGATAGCTCTGCAACACGGGAATGGGCAGGCGGCGCTCGAAGTGCTGGAGCCCGCACGGCGGTATGATGCGGCCTCGGCCTTCCGTACGCCATACCTTCGGGGACTGGCGTATCTCAACCTGAAATCAAGCGCACTGGCGATGGCCGAGTTCCAGTCGATTCTCGACCATCGGGGACAAGAACCACTCTCGCCCCTCTATCCGCTTGCGCATCTTGGCTTGGCACGCGCCGCGGTCATGGCAGGAGACGCTGCAAAGGCTCGCAAGGCCTATCAGGAGTTCCTCGCTCTCTGGAAAGGCGCCGATACCGACATCCCGATCCTGCAGCAGGCCAAAGCCGAGTACGGGAAGCTGAAGTAACCAGCAGGTCTCGAACCCAGGTTTAGAATGGAATGGCTCCTAAGGTACGATTCGGCCTCTAGATGCTCGGAGGCTGGCGTACGGGTTCAGGCAACATCCAGGCCAAGCTGTGGGTAGGTGAGTTGAGGGGGGAGTGGGATTCGTCTGGTTGCGAGTTGTTCGCAACCGGTTGATTTCTTGGTTGCGGGGGGTGGATTTGAACCACCGACCTTTGGGTTATGAGTTTGATTCTCGCTTCGTATAGATTTAGCCTCTTTCTTGTTCTTCAACGACTTGGCTCATCCTGACGGCCCTCTTTCGACGCTGTTTCTCGTTGGTTTTTGTGGCAAGTGTTAGCAGGTTTGTTAGCAGGTCGCGAGGCGTGGCGACACTGCGATGCGGATGCCACGGCACGACCGGCACACGGTCTGAAGCCTCTCGGCCGAGCCGATGGATGACCGGGTCCTCCACTTGTATCGCGGCAGTGAGCGGAAGACTCTCTCCGAGCGCATCTGTCGCTCCTGCACAGCGCGCCAATCCGGATTCTGGGAACTGAGGACATGGATAATCACAACAGGGAACAACTCGTGCATGCCTTTCCAGCCAAATCATTCTGACACCGATCAGGGACAATTCCCAGAGCACTCTTTGCGGGTGACAATGCAGGGGGCATAATTTCCCATTGGGAATTTCAGACCCCCATCTGAAACCAGGGGCCTACACCGTGGAAGCTGTCACTGTAATCGGAGCGTCTCCCGCCGCGCTGGCAGCCACAGCCACGGACAGCGGAACCTCGGTCAACTGCGGCCGGTACGGCAGTGAAACAAGCAGCTTCTCACCAGCCTTCACCAGGTATGACTGAATCGGCTGAGAGCCGGCCAACGCGGTGTTCCATTCGACAATGAGGCGGTCGCCGTCTCTGCCCACATTGACCGTAGTGGGCTGCACCAGCCCGCTCTTCTCCTGGAAATAGTTTGTGCTTGCGCCGTGCCGAGCTGCCGAGTCCTTCTCGATGCGTTCACGCTCGAGAGCCGAAGGCATGTCAGAGAGAGCAGCGGTGAGGTTTGCCGTGAGTTGGCAGTTTCCCGGATTGGCCCGATCGATCCGGCCGGTCCCGATGATGGCGCAGGAAACACCTGCCAGCGACAGCGGATAGCGCACGAGGTCGGAGTAGGCGGTTGCTTCAGCCTTGCCGACTGACAGAATCACGTCGTCAGGAGTGCGCGAAAAACGCGGCTGTTTGCCATAGTAGGCGCCATCGGCGAAGACCTTCATCGCGATCACGCCCAGCCCACGCGCAACCGCTAGCGGCAACACATTGTTCTGATGCGAGCTACACAGCTTGTCGTTGGAGTTCAGCGCGACGAGCAGCGTATCAAAGATGTTCTGGTTGTCCCGGCGGATGGCGCTCATCAGTACGGGCGAGCTTTGATGGCCAGTGAGGCCGATATGGCGCACCCAGTGTTTCTGCTCGGGGTTGAGTCCCGTGTAATTGGTGCCGTCGCGGAAGTCCAGCAGAGCGGCCAGAGCGCCGATCCGCTCGGGGCGCTTTGAAGCTCGATCCGCCAGCCCCTCGTAAACCTGGTTCACCTGATCGAAGGTTGTGAGGTTGTGAACTTGAATGGAGTCGAGATACGCTCCCTCCGGGATGAATCCTTTGCCATCTCCGAAAACCTGTGTGAGCGAGCGCTTGAGATCATCAACGGCGGTTGGTCCTGAGCCGGCTGGATCCAGTGCCAGACGGCGGACGGTCTTTGTGGCGACGAAGAGCCGTTGCCGGGCGGAGCGGTCATACGCAGAATCGGTAGGGGTGAGGTGCAGTCGCCTGAACGCCTCACCGTAGTTCATCTGACTGGGACCGTATGCGTTGGCGGTGTCGAGGTAATTGACCCCAAGTTGCACAGCCCGCACGATGATGTCGGCGGGATCGATGTCAGGTTTCGTCCACTGAAGAGATGCCTGGCCACCGAGGGCTAGCGGGACCACCTGGCGACCGGTCCGCCCAAGTAGGCGAGTGGGGAATCTGGCGGCGGCCTGAGCGTACAGAGCTCCAGGAGTAAGAACATTGGCAGCCGGAACGGCTCCGAGAACTGAGAGGATTTCGCGGCGAGTAATCATCGGGCACTCCTTGCTGCCTGGAGTATATGCCCGTCAACGAGCGAATGTCATACGCGGAATGTTGTGCATGGCGGCAGGCACCCATTTCACGCGTCGTGATCTCAGGTCGCACAAAAGGCGGTACCAAGAGCCGATGGTCAAACTGAACGATAGTATCCACGATGGAAAGCGACGACGCCGATTTGTTGCCGATCCTGAACAGCCCCAGCCCTGCTCAAAGCTCGCCGTTTTTCGCGAATCCTGTAAGAACTACTGCCGCCCACAGCAGCGTGGTGCCTCACATCTGACATAAATGTCAATTATATCAATAAGATACGCCCTGGCATTGGAATTGCATGCATCCGTACCTGTGCGTACGTTTCACCGGGTGGCGAATCGTTTCGAAGAGTGGAGGGGCAAATGGGATCGAGCGGAAATCTCGATGAGTTGCGTGTAAGGTCAATTCCCGCGGCAGGGTGTTGCTTTGCCTGCAGTTCCAAGCCGGGAAGCGTTTTTTGCGACCTGCCCCAAGCCGCTCTTCTGGAATTGGACACACTCCGGCAGGCGAGCGTCCATCCGAAAGGATCCACGGTATTCCTCGAGGGCGACCAGCCGCAAGCGATATACTGCATCGGCGCTGGGCAGGTGAAGCTGACTCGCAGCTCGAGGGAGGGCCGTAATGTTGTCCTCGGTATCGCAACGGCAGGGGACGTTCTCGGCGTCAGACCCCTGCTGATAGGTAAGCCTCATGATGTCACTGCCGAAACCACCGAGGAAACCCGGCTCTGTTTGGTTCCCCGTCACGACTTCCTCGGTTTTGTGAAGCGGAACGGAGATGTCAGCCTGCGGCTCGCCGAAAAACTGAGCATCAACCTTGGAGATGCGTACCAGCAGGTTTGTGGGGTGGTCCTCAAGCCGACTGCGGAGCGGCTGGCCGAACTGCTATTCGAACTCTGCCAGACGCAAGGTCAACCTGCTCACGATGGCATCGGTTTCAAAACCAATATGGGCCAAGACGAACTAGCTGGGCTCGTCGGAGTGTCCAGGCGCAGCCTCAACCGCGCTCTCGCAACGCTTCGGGAATCGGGGCTCATCGAGTGCCGACGCCGCTGCATCATAATCCGCAATCCTGTCGCCCTTCAAGGTCGCCTGGTTTCCTGAACATCACGATTTCGTTGCATTGAACTTGAGCTGGCGGAACTCTTCACTGAGTTGTCTTCCAGCTTGCAGGTCCGTTCCTACGAAATACTGGCTCATCTTGATCGTCGCCTGCGGCTGTCTTTCGCGGCGCCCAAACCAGCCTCCCCCAACCAGTTCAAGTTTCTTTCAGGAAAAGAACGCGAGTGTGCCACTTGGCCTCGATTCGGCACTGCCACTCGGGGTAATCTCCTCCAATAGCGTTCGGCTCCGATACGAGCCGAGCAGAGAGTCAGGAGGTTTCCTAATGATAAAAGACCGAGTCGGGAGACGCGTATCCGTCCTGTGAAACCATCTTGAACGAAGCTTGCGTTTTGGGGTAGAGGCGTTGAGCCTCAGGCGACGACCGGTTTCCAGTTTGTGGGCAGGAGTTCGGCGATGCGCTGCAGCGGGAAGTCGGCGATCCGGCGCAGCACGTCCGACAGATACGCATACGGCTCCACCCCCGCCTGCTGGCAAGACACCATCAGGCTGCGCAGCACGGCTGCCGTTTCGCCGCCCCCATCGCTTCCGAAAAACAGCCAGTTCTGCCGACCCACCACCACGCCCCGCAAACTCCGCTCCGCTGCGTTGTTGTCGATGGCCAGATCGCCGTCCTCGACATAGCGGCACAGCGCCGCCCAGTTATTGAGCGTGTAGCTAATCGCCATGCCCTCCGGACTCTTCGGCAGCACCCGGTCTCTTTGCCGCATGAGCAACTCGTACAGCGTCTCCAGCACTGGCTTGGCCCAGCGCTGCCGCAACGCCTGCCGCTCCGCACTGCTCCATGTGCGCGTCTTGCGTTCAATCCGGTACAGCAGTCCGATGAATGCCACCACCGTCATCGCGCACGACAGTTCGCTGCCGCGCGCCTCAAAGAACTTCCGGCGCGCGTGCGCGCTATCTGGACCTCCAGATAGCGCGCATTATCCCGACCCCAGCATTATCCGGAGTGAGTACGCAGAACACGCGGGGACAGCGTGGTCCACGTGCGTGCCGGGTGATTCGCGCTCCGGATAACTTCTACAGGGATTCGAGGAAGGTGAGGAGCTGTGGCGACGGCCGCCATTTCCGAGACCCTTTGGGTTCGAGCCCAGCACGCTTCCAGAAAGCTTCCAACGCTTCCCGTTTCATCTGAAGGTTGGTGGTGACGTAACGGCTCGTCGTCGCCACCGAAGAATGGCCGAGGTAGTCACGGATCACCGTGATGTCGACTCCCGCCTGGAGAAGCGCGCACGCGCAACTGTGGCGCAGCACATGCGGCGTGATACGGCGTTTCCGCAGAGCCGGACATTGCTCGGCCGCGATCCGGGCGTGCTTTTCAATCAGATACGCCACGCCATCTCGGGATAGAAGCCCTCCCGCCGCGTTCCTGAAAAGAGGATCGTCGCCGCCGCTGGGGGGAATGATGCGCCGCAGGGCTGCCGCTGTTTCCGGCCACAACGGACAGATCCGCTCCTTGCTCCCCTTGCCGAAAAGGCGAACTTGCCTTGGCCGGTCCAGCCTTAGAGCGGAGGCGCGGAGCGACAGGGCTTCGGCAACGCGGGCTCCCGTGTTGTAAAGGAACAGCAGCAGCGCGCGATCCCGTTCACCATGCCGTGAGCGCGCGTCGATTGCGGCGATCAATGCCCGCGCCTCTTCCGGCTCCAGATAGGTGACGGTCCGGCGCGTGGCCCGTTTGGTCCGGATCGCAAGGATCGCACCGTACTGCCCGGCGCGGGTAACATCGTGCCGGAGAAGATATTGCACAAAGCTCCGCACGGCCGCCAAACGGCAGTTGCGCGTGATGGCGGAGTTACCGCGCTTCGACTCGATGTGCTCCAGAAACGCGAGGACCGTGATGGCTCGCACGTCATCGAGAGTCAGACCAGCGAGCGGCTTGCGCTCATGGTCCGCGAGGAACAGGAAGAACAGCGTCAGCGCGTCGCGGTAGGCTCGCACGGTGTGGGCGCTCGCACCGCGTGTTTGGCGGAGATAGTTCTGAAAGAAGCCCTGCGTGGAACTCAGCAGCGACTCGGTGGGAGCGCGGCTCATCGAGAGCCGCCCTGATTCTTGCGATAGCGGCGGCGGAGACGATTGGCAGCGAGGTCCAGCAACTCCGGCGTGGCGTTCAGGTAGGTCTCGGTTCCCATGATGTCCACATTGCCCATGTACGCGGACAACCATGGCAAGCGGGTGTGCAGGTCCGCGCCTTGCTTGTACCACTGGCTCAGCCGGTGGACCGCAAAGGCGTGGCGAAGGTCGTATGGGCGCGCTCCGATTCGCCCCTTTGCCGGTTTCATGCCGGCGAGTTGAAAAAGGGCGCGAAGCGTTCCACCTGCCGTACTCACAGGCAGTCTCCTCTTGTTGCCGCCGACGAAGAACCGGGCATCTGGATCCGCTGGCGCGAACTCGGCCCGCGCGGCCAGATAGCGGTCGAGTTCCCGAGCCAAAGAACGGTGAAACGGAACCCATCTCGCCCGCCCCTTGAACGCATCGACGAACAGGACTGCGGACCGTGTGTTCACATCGCCAATCCGCAATCGCAGTGCCTCTCCAAAGCGGATGCCCGTGCAGTAGAGGACCAGCAGCAACGCCCGGTACAGAGTGGATCGAAAGCGCGGTCGCTTCAGGCCGGCGCACAGCGCCACGAGTTTGAGAACGTCCTGCTGGGAGAGGAAGTATGGCACGAACACGGACTCGGTCGGCAACTTCGGCCAGCGCGGTTCAGTAATGGCACGATCGGGGGAGCGCCGCAAGAAGGCAAACAGTTGCCGCAAGACTGCGGCATCCGCCGAGACGCTCACCGGCTTCCGGCCGGGTTTGCCCGATAACCACTCGAGCGCGGCCTGATCCAAGGGCAAACGCTTGTCCGCGGTGGCAACGAGAAACCGGTCAAACTCCCGTAGCGTGAACTCGGCCCGCGCGTACCGGAATCCGAGGCTTCGTTTGAACTGAAGGAACCCCTTCAGATTGCCCGCGATCGCACTCTCGAAGATTCTCTTCATCGCGGCACCGCCAAGGCCACACCGCGCAGTCGCTTCAGCGCGACTCGCACGTAGACCGATGTGGAGGACACACTGCGGTGGCCGAGAATATCACTCACGATTTTGATGTTCGCGCCAGCGTCCACCTGCCGCGTCGCGTGACTGTGGCGAAAAGCGTGTGCGCCGAGGACTTTCGCCTGGATGCCCGCCATCCTGGCCCAGTGGCGGATCCGATGCCGGATGGCTCCGCTGGTCATCGGCTCGTAGGGCATGTTCTTGCGCAGGAACAAGTGGGCGCTGCCCTTCGCGGGTGGACGCTCCCGGCGAAGGTAACCCATCAATGCCCTTGCCACCGCTGGCAGTAGTGGCAGTTCGATCGACGCCTTGGTCTTGGGCCGACGGGCCCGGATTATCGATTTCGGCCAGTCGAGATCCTCCAACCGGAGAGCGAGGACCTCGGCGGCGCCCAAGCCGTAAGTGGCCAACAGCAAGAGAATCGCGAAGTCTCGTCTTCCCGGCGATTGGTCTTTGTCGATGGATCTCAAGATGCGACGCACATCCTCCCACGGCAATACTCGCGGGGGCCGCCAGGACGCGTGAAATCGAGGTCTCATCACGCCGCGCGCCAGATCGGAAGTCAGGCTGCCGGTCGCGTGCAGAAAGCGGAGAAATGCTCGAAGCGAACTGCATGTGTCGGCCACGGTACTGGTTGAGAATCTCGCCGCGGTCTTCCTCACGAACACATCCACGTCCTTCAAGCTGATCTGCTCGATAGATCGCCTTCGACTCCGCAACAGCGCCATAAATACACTCGCCGTGTCGATGTCGCGCTGAACGGTCCCGTCCGATACGCCGCAATGCGCCTTGCGGTACCGGCGGTATTCTTCGAGCAGCGGCGGCAATGACGGAGTCTCACTCTTGATTTGCCAGGGCGGCACCACCACGCCCAGTGCGCACAGTGCACAAGACCACGCGTGCAGGGCGTTACGCGCAACTCCCCCGCTGCTCGGTGCGCTCACCCGCTTCCCAAGTCTGGGACCGGCGTAGCGGCGGACGAAGCACCGAACACCCTCGCGGGTCAACTGGTCGACTTCGCCGAGATCCCGCCTCTCACAATACGCCCGGAACCGACGAACCCAATGCAGGTAGATCTGGATCGTGCCCGAACGTAAGTGACCTTTGCGCCAGAGATCGGTGACGGCACGCTCACGATCATCAACCGGCATCCTGCAATGGCACATGCACACTCTGACGAGTGCATGGCCCAAGGCGTTGATGCGTTATCACGATCACGTCCGCGCGGATCTCGCTGCACTATTGGTTTCCACGCGCGCGCTCCGGATAATGCTGGGGTCGGGATAATGCGCCCAGCACGCCACCTCCACCAGGCCCCGGTCCGGTTCGGTGAACAGTGCGTCGTAGCCCGTGTAGGCGTCGGCCTGCAGGTATCCGTGATAGTCCTCCAGAAACTTCTCCGGACCCGCGCGTTTGCGCGTCGGCGTGTAATCGTAAACCGTCGCCTTCTCCCCGACGTAGGTCCAGAACCGCCCTTTTCTCGTCCGCGGCAACTTCCGATCGAGCACCGCCACTGGCGTATCGTCGGTCTGCACCGTCTTCGAACTCAGCACTTCCTCCTTGAGCCGCTCGTACAGCGGCCCCAGTACTTTGGCCGTCTGCTGCATCCACCCGCACATCGTTTTGCGCGAAAGCTCCGCACCGTGCCGCCGGAAAATCCCTTCCTGCCGGTGCAGCGGGCAATGGTCCAGATATTTGCTCACCGCCACCTGCGCCAGCAGGCTCGGACCCGCCGTGCTCTTGGCAATCGGCGCGGAAGGCTTCGGCGCCGTCTTGATGCAGCCGCCGCAACGGCAGCCGTACTTCGCCCGCGCTTCCTCGATTACCTTCAGCGAAGCCGGTACATACTCCAGTCGCTCGCTGACATCCTCGCCGATCTTCGTCATCGGTTGCGAGCACTTCGGGCACGTCCGCTCGGCTTCGCTCAGGTCGTATTCGATCCGCTCCCGCTGCAGAGCCGACGGCAGCGGCTTGCGGCCATGCCCCTTCTTCTTCCTCGGTGCTTCTTCTTCCAGCGCCAGCAGCGGATTCTCCGCCGCCTCTTCCGGCGGCACGAGCTCTTTCATCAACTGGCTGATGTCGCCGCCCTGCGCCTCGAACTCCACCGCGAACAGAAACAACTGCCGCTCGTCCACCACGCGCTCGCGCCGCGATCCGAACCGCCAGGCCAGCAACTGCTCCATGATGTGCTGCACCCGAGCCAGGCGCCGCTCGTGATCTTCCAACTGCGCGCTGAGGGCGAGCACCATCTCCTGCAGGACCTGTGGGTCGTCCGGAAGGTGCCTGGGGTCGATCGCTCTCACAACAAAAAGTATACGTTTTGTTTGCTGAAACGCCAAGCGAAAAATGCACAAAACCCCAATAAAACCGGGCCTCTCACGCGCTTCGTTGCAACGGCGGCACATACCGTTTTCGCTGTTTTACGCTCCCCAGATCCAACCCCGAAAGCAACGCCCCCAACTCACCCGAGGTGATCTCCCGGCCTCCCGCAGCGTCAAACGGAAACGCGTATGTGCCCGCCTCCAGCCGCTTGTAGCTCAATCCAAAATGCAAGTGCTTCAACCGCAGCAGCGCGTCTTGTGCGGATCACGCACCCGTTTCATCCATTCAGCGGCAGGGATCTCCCGTGCGTTGGCGAGCGATACAACCGTGCCGGAAGACGTCTCCTGCTCCGGGTCGACGATGTCACGGTCTGCTCCGTTCCGCCGCAGTGGACCGAACTGGTCGCTCCCGACCCGGAGACTGTCATAGGCGAGCGGCGGGCGCTGTTCCGCGTGGCGGATCTGCTGGAACTCGCACGGCTCGTGGACCAGTTGTGCGAACGCGAGCCGTTGAGGAAGACAGGCGGCGTGTAAGATGAATTGTGCCGCATGTGTAAATGAAACAACGCCGCAAGTGAGGTGGTCGACCTCTCTCCCCGGCGGCGACTGCAAGCGATTCTACCTCGCAAGCTCGTGGCTTTCGACCGGCTTGACACGCGGCTCATTGTGCGGCATAATTGATCATACGTTCCGGTGGCACAAAAATGCGCACGAAGGGAAAAGACGAGCCTCCCAAGGCCAAATTCCTCCGCGAAGAGGGTACGTTGCACCCGGCCCCCGAGAAGGTGCGCGATTCCAAGTTTCGAGAGAGCGAATTCTTCGATCCGCGCGACCTCATGCAAGTCAAGTACGAGATGTTGCGCCGCGTCTCTGTCGAGAGCGCGACAGTCGCCGATGCCGCCAAGGAGTACGGTGTGTCGCGGCCGACCTACTACCAGACCAAGGCCAATTTCGAGCAAGCCGGCGTCGCTGGGTTGGTGCCGCGAAAACGCGGCCCACACGGTCCCCACAAACTTCAGGGCGATGTGCGGGCCTTCGTCGAAGGGCAACTGATCGCCGGCGAACCCGTACGAGCGCGCAAGGTCGCGCAGTCGATTCGCGAGACATTCGGCCTCGAGATTCACCCCAGGACGATCGAGCGGGCGGTTGCCGGAAAAAAAACTTCGCGATGACCCTTCCGCCGGACAATCCGGCCGAGTCGTCCATCGTCATAACCCAGTACGAAACTTTGCGCGGGTCCGCGCTTGGCGACGCGCTCTTGCCCGAAGCCCGCGCCGGACTGCTGATCTTCCTCCGCCGGGGCATGTGGGGATGGGCGCGGACGCTGACCGGCACGGGCGCATCGCGACAGCCAACCGGCTGCCGGTCATCGACCTGGAAGGCGCCCGAACAGTACGCGGCCATCGTTCGCGTCTTTGCGGCGATGGCAATCAAGTCCAGCCACGAGGGGGCAACACGATGAACGAATCGCTCAAGGTACAGCCTCACCATCTCGAGCGCGGCGCGTACCTGTACGTCCGGCAGTCGTCCATGCGGCAGGTGATCGAGAATGTCGAGAGCACGAAACGCCAATATGGGCTGCGTAATCGCGCCGTCGCGCTCGGCTGGCGCGACGATCAGATCGTTGTGGTCGACAACGATCAGGGTGAGTCGGGCGCATCCGCGGCCTGGCGGGAGGGCTTTCAGCGTCTCGTCAGCGACGTGGGCATGGGACATGCGGGCATCGTCATGGGCCTTGAGGTCTCGCGCTTGGCGCGGAACAACGCCGATTGGCGTCGGCTGTTGGAGATCTGCGCCCTCGCCGACACGTTGATCCTCGACGAGGACGGAGTCTACGATCCAACGAGCTTCAACGACCGGCTCCTGCTCGGCCTGAAGGGAACCATGAGCGAAGCCGAGCTTCATGTGCTCAAAGCCAGGCTGCGCGGCGGAATTCTCAACAAGGTGCGGCGCGGCGAATATCGTTGTCCTCTGCCGACGGGCTTGGTCTACGACGAGGCCGGCAATGTCGCGCTCGACCCCGACGCACAGATCCGGGAAACGATCGCCTACTTCTTCGAAACGTTCTCGCGCGTCGCCTCCGCAAGTCAGATTGTGAAGGTGTTTCGGAAAGAAGCGCTTCTCTTTCCGTCTCGGCTCCGCGCCGGCGATACCGTCGTTTTCCGGCCGCTGACGGCCTGGACCGCGTTGCGCGTGCTGAGCAATCCACGATATGCGGGCGCCTACGCCTACGGACGCCGTCAATACCGGCGGGCTCTCGATGGCAAGAGGCGGGTCCAGAGAAAGCGCGAGCTGGGCGACTGGCTCGCCTGCATTCCGAACGCTCATCCCGGCTACATCGGTTGGGAGCGATTTCAGGAGAACGTCGGAATCCTCGAGGCCAACGGCCGCGGTTACGAAGTGGCCCGCGGTTCGCCGCCAAGAGAAGGGACGGCGCTGCTGCAAGGCCGCGCGGTGTGCGGACGGTGCGGGCAACACTTGCGAGTCCGCTATGCCGCGCGACGAGGCAGGCAAGAAGCCTGGTACGTCTGCGACCGCGGCCATACCGCTCGGGGCGAGGCGAACTGCCAGTCGATCGCGGGAGCGCCAATCGACGAGGCCATCGGATCGCTCGTGGCGGAGAAGATGACGCCCGCGGCTATCGAACTGGCCCTCGAGATCAGACGAGAGGTCGAGGCCCGGTACGAGGAGGCCGACCAGTTGCGCCGCCGGGCGGTTGAGCGCGCTCAGATCGAAGCGGATCTCGCGCAGCGCCGATTCATGCTGGTCGATCCGGGCAACCGCCTGGTTGCCGACACCCTCGAGCGGGAATGGAACGACAAGCTACGGGCGCTGGCCGAGACTCAAGAGCAACGAGAGCGGGCGCGACAGCAGGATCATGTCGTCCTCGACGAGGCCGTCCGCCAGAGGTTGGTGGCCATGACGACGGACTTCCGGAAACTCTGGGATGATCCAAGCACGCCGAATCGCGAACGCAAGCGCCTGCTCGCCTACATCGTCGAGGATGCAACGTTGATCAAGATCCCGGCAGAGGGAATCACAAAGATCCACGTGCGGTTCAAGGGCGGCAAGACCGAGACGCTGACGGCGTGGAATCCTAAATCGTCCGCGCAGCAGATTAAGACGCGGCCGGAGATCGTCGACCTGGTCGACCAACTGCTCGATCACCACGTTTACTCCGAAATCGCGGCCATACTCAACGAGCGAGGGTTTCGTCCGGGTGGATCGGCGCGGCCGGGCCGAGGCGGGAGTCGCTTCACGGTCAAGCGCGTGGCGTATCTGATGCATACCTACGGCCTCCGTTCGCGCTACGATCGGCTTCGCCAGCGCGGAATGCTGAACAAGAAGGAGATGGCCGATCGCCTCGGTGTTCATGAGCAGACGGTCGACCGATGGGCGAAGTTTGGGCTCCTCCGAGCACACCTCTACAATGACCACGGATGGCAACTCTACGAGCTTCCGGGGCCGAACATGCCGGTGAAACACTCCAGCCGATGGGATCGGTTGGTGGATCGAGTGGCAGATTTGCAGGCGGGTCCCGAAGGTCCCGTGCTGGAACCGGAGGAGGTGTAGTGTGAAGACGGTTAGTTCGACCACAGCGCCCAACCGTCCCGGTCCCAGTACAGAATCTTCATCCGGTCCCGCCGCCGGCTGCAGTAGACGAACAGATGCCCTCCGCGCGGATCCACCCCCACGCCTGCCTCGGCCAGCGCCTTCAGCCGGTCGAAGCCTTGCCGCATGTCGCACGGCGCCGTGTACAAGTACACGCGCACCGCCGACGGCAGCATGATCATGACTGCGCCGCGAACGCCGACAACACCGTGCGCAGCGCGCGCTCTTCCACCCCTGTCCCAATCCGCAATCGCCAACCGCGCCCCACCACCAACTCCAAAGCCGCTGACTTCTCCACCGCCGCGCCGGTCGTGCCGACAAATACAAAACCGCGGCCGGCCAACAATGCTGAAGAGTCCTGCGCCCCCTGGACTCGCTTCTTCCAATAGTAAAACTGGCTCTGCGGAATGCCCCGCTTCAAGCAGAACGCCCGAATCGACTCCCCGCTCACCGCCCCCTCCGATATCACCGCCCGCCACCGCTCACGCAGCGCCGCCCGCGTCTCCGACCCCGTTTGCTCTTTCATGACAGACAGTATCTGTCTTCACCCCAAACCCGGGCCAGATGGTTTCACCGGACGGATACGGAGACGCGACTTCATTAGGCTATCGGGCCTCGTTGGAGGCGCTGCAGGACTGCAAATGCTTGGTCTGCGGCCGGTCGGCGCTGGTGACGCCCAGGCCCAGACTCTCGCGAACCAATGGATCGCCACCTGCTGCAACATGTGCGGAGGCACGACGGGTATTCTCGCGCACGTAGTCAATGGACGGGTGATCAAGATCGAGCCGAATTCGGAGAACCCGATCGGCATCTCCAACATCTATGACGATTTCATCAGCCTGAAATCCACCGGTGCGCGCATGTGTCCGAAAGGCAATGCGGCCATGATGTCGCTCTACGACCCCGACCGGGTCAAGGCCCCCCTGAAGAGAGTTGGCAACCGAGGATCAGGGCAATGGCAGCAGATCAGCTACGCACAGGCGGTCGATGAGATCGCCCAGAAGCTGATGGCGATCAAGGCGACGGCCGGCGCGGAAAAGCTGGTGTGGTTTAGCGAAGACAACAGCTTCGGCGCCATCCAGCAGAGCTTCTGCAACGCCTACGGGACGCCGAATTTCCTGCAGCACTCGAACCTCTGCGATGTGGCCCGCAACATCGGTTTCACCAATGTGCTGGGCGCCGGGCGGCCCCTGCCCGACTTGCGCAACACGAAATACATGCTGATCTTCGGGTGGAATCCGCTCGGTGCGATGAAGTGGGTGCATCTACCTCGGATTCTATTGGATGGGCTCGCCAACGGGGCGAAGCTGGTGATGGTCGATCCGCGATGCTCCGAGACGGCGGAAAAGGCCGCCGACTTCAGGGGGCAGTGGCTCCCAATCCGGCCCGGTACGGATGGCGCCCTGGCCCTGGCGATGGCGAACGTGATCATCGCCAACAGGCTGTACGATTCCAGCTTCGTCGCCAATTATACCGTCGGCTTCAGCGAATTCTCCTCTCTCGTCGCGAACAGGACGCCGGCCTGGGCCGAGAAGATTACGGGGATTCCCGCGTCCACTATTATCCAGGTAGCCAGGGAAGTGGCCACCACCAAACCCGCCGTCATTGACGTATGGTCCGGCCCCGGTCAACACACTAACGGCACGGAGGGAACGCGGGCGATCGCAATGCTCGCCGGCCTCCTCGGTCAGGTGGACCAGCCCGGCACGCTGGTTATTCCCGAACGCCCGAGCCCCAAATTCAACGTCCCGGCCCCGACCTCTCCCTTGCCTCCGCGCGTCGATGGCAAAGGCACCAAGTACCCCTTTGCCCACGGGTCGGGTGTATACGTCGAGGCCCGTGACGCGATGATCACCGGCCAGCCGTATCAGCCCAAAGCGGCGTTCTTTGTCTTCCAGAATTTTGTCTTTTCGGTCCCCAACACGGCCAAGAACCTTCAGGCACTAAACAAACTGGAACTGGTCGTTTCGGTCGATACGCACCTCAGCGAGACGGCCCTGATGGCCGACTATGTGATTCCCGGTTCCAACTTCCTGGAGAGGTATGAGTTGCTTCCGCAGTGGGTCACGTTCCCCGTGCTCTCTTTGCGCCAGCCGGTCGTTAAGCCAGTGTATGGCCAGCGAGTCGAGTACGAGTTTGTCCAGGATCTGGGGCAGCGCATGGGATATGGCTACCCGTTCAACGTGCCGTACGAGCAGTATCTGGATGATGCGCTCATGGCCGGCATTGGCATCAGCTTGGCGGATCTCAAGGCCCTTCCGGGCGCGACGTGGATCGGCGGCCAAACCAACTACCGCAAGTATCAGTCGGCCGGTTTCAAGACCCCTTCCGGCAAATTCGAGTTCTTCTCCAAACAGATGGCGGACAAGGGACTCAATCCCTTACCGGATTACGTCCCGCCGCAGGACGTGCCGACGCCAACGTACCCGCTTTACCTGATTAATTGGAAGGAAGCCCTGCACACGCACTCCCGGACCATGAACAACCGCTGGCTCATGGAATTCCACGGTGGAAACGAGCTGTGGATCAACATGAATAAGGCCAGTTCGTTGGGCATACGCGACGGCGACACTGTGACGGTGGAGAACCAGTTTGGCAAAGCGACCGCAAAAGCCCGGGTCACCGCGCGTATTCACCCGGATGTTGTCGGCATGGTTCACGGCTTCGGCCATTGGGGGCTCGGACCGGTGGCAAAGGGCAAGGGTACCAACGATTCGCAATTTGTGCCGGGAAAGGCCGACCGCATCTCGGGAATGGCAGCCCATAAGGAAGCGGCGGTTCGAGTCTACAAATAGGCGCGAGGCTCGACCCGCGCGCTCATAGTGAGAACCCGGCTCTGCGCGCTGCCGCGGAGTCCAAGACATTGAGGAGGTAAGCATGGCATTCACTCCATCGATCTTCGTCGACTTGAAGAGATGTATCGGCTGCAACGCCTGCTCGCTGGCTTGCAAGCAGGAGAACAACGTACAGATCGGGGAACTGTGGAACCGCGTGTATGGCTGCGAAAAGGGGGCCTATCCATCGGTCGACGTTCGCGTGCTGCCAATGTTCTGCCAGCAGTGCAACGACGCCGACTGCAAGAAGATGTGCGACGAGTTGGGGTACCGCGCGATTATCAAGCGCCCGGATGGCATCTACTACGTGGACCCGGCCCGATGCACGGGTTGCCAGAAATGTGTACCCGCCTGTCCTTACAAAGCCATGTTCTTCAACACGCAAACGCGCAAGGCGGAGAAGTGTCACATGTGCATGCACCGCATTGACAAGGGGCTGCTTCCTGCGTGTGTCATCACCTGCCTCGGCATCACCCGGCAGTACGGCGACATCAACGTGCTGAAGAGCCAATTCCCCGGAGCGGAGGACATGGACTCTGACGGCAGCGTGCTCTACGGCAACATGGGCGAGGAACCGGCGCACGACCGGGCTACCGATGGCTTCCCCAACCCGGCCCCCTTCCACGAGTGACGAGGACAAGATCCATGACTTTGGCATCCATTCCAATGTCGGAAGCTCAAGCCAGGGCGGGTGTCTACGCGTTCCTGGCCGAGGTGTTCGACTCTCATCCGACCCAGGACGCGTTAAACGCGCTGCGCCGTTTGGCGGAGGAACTGGCAGTTCCCTTTCCCAGTTCCCTCCCGCCGGGCGAGTTGGACTGCGAATACATGGAGCTATTCGTGGTTCCCAACCCACGGTACGTCGCACCGTATGAGTCGGTCTTCCTGGACGAGTGGGAGCTTCCGGCCGCTCTGAAGCGGGGATCAGACCCTTCCGAAACCGGCCAGAAAATCAAGGGATTGCTGATGGGCGAATCCACGCTCAAAGTTCGCGAGTACTACTTGCGTGCGGGAATACTCCCGGACCGAGGATTACCAGATCACATTTCCAACGAGCTTCGTTTGCTTGCCTACCTCTCGCAGAGGGAGGCGGCGGCCGCGGATGGAGAAGCCGGAGAACTGGTGGAAATACAAGCTCAATTTCAACGGGGCCACCTGCTGAAGTGGATCAGCCAGTTGCGCGAACGCATCGAGCAGCGGGAACGGCTCGGATACTACAGCGCCGCGGTTCGAATCGCCGAGGCCGTCCTCCCGGAGGAAGCGGACACGATGGTGGACAAGCCAGTGCTCACCAGTCCGGCACCGCGACCGTCCGGGTGCCCGTGGCACCGTAACGGGTAAAACCGGCCATCTCGCCGGTGCCTTGGGGCGCGGAATCCAATCCGCGAACCAGCAGCGGCGACTACAAAAGATAAACGAGACCTTCTCCGATCCGACGGACCTACAGTGTTCAGCCATGGCCTTCGGGCGATAGGGTCCCAGTGGAAACACCGCGGCCTCCCACACTTGGAAAGGAGACTCTTGATCACTCCCGAAGCCGCATGGTAGATCGTCTCCCGCTTCGTGCGCCCTCTGGAAGTTGCGGCGGTTCCGCTGGAGGAGTCGCACGGGCACTGCCTAGCGGAAGAGGTCCGGGCTGACCGCAATCTGCCACCAGCCGACCGGTCCGCGATGGACGGATACGCGGTTCGTCACGCCGATCTCCAGCAGCGCCCCTGCGTACTGCGCGTCACACCGGGTCCGAATTGCGATCAGTGCACGATCGGGTCCACTCCCATGAGACCCGCAACTCAAATGGGCCAGCTCTATGCGCGGCGCTGGCGCGCCTGGGACTTCCCGGCACGAAGTTCGTTGCTGTCGAAGACCGGCAAGCTGCTCTGCAGGCTGCATTGCGGCGCGCTCTAACGCGCCGCGACGTGGTTCTTTTCACGGGCGGGGTTTCGGCCGGTGATTACGATTTTGTCTGAGACGCTGTTCAGGCGGCTGGAGCCACCATCCGGTTCCACTGGCTGGCGATGAAGCCGGGCAAGCCAACCCTCTACGCCACGATGCCGGAAAACCGCCATCTTCGGCCTGCCTGGCAACCTACTTTCACCCCTCACTGCGTTTCATGAGTTTGCGCTGCCCGCAATTCGCCGACTGGCCGGGCAGCCTGCCGACTCCTGCCGGCCCGCGTGGGTGTTGCCAAGCCCTGGACTCGCGCGATTTCTTCTCCATGAGGCATGTCGTATGGCCCCGCCTGCTGGCGCTTGCGGAGTTGTCCCGACAGCAAAACGGCACCCAGTTGCTGTAAAAAGAGGGCGTGCAGGATACGATTCATCGGTCCCACCCAATCGCAGGTCACGATGTTCGAAAGAACACTTCAGTGAGCCTTTCTGTTTTCGCTAATCGAAGATTCGGTGCTTTCTGAGCAGTCCAACGTTAAGGGAGTATAGCGTGAACTTTCCTTCCTCCCTGCTCCTGATCACCCCGGCATCTTCGAGCATCCGGATGTGATGGGCAAGGGTTGACGATGCGCGTCCCATGGCGGTTACGATGTCACAAACGCACAACTCTTGAACCGCCAAGAGACCTA
>JBOZRR010000021.1:0-3075 GCA_050789245.1 Bryobacteraceae bacterium
CCGGCAGGCCTACGGCTTCCGCAACTTTGAAAACTATCGTCAGCGCGTGCAGGTGCTGTGTGCTTAAACTGTGGAGGTGGGATGCGGGGTGCCCCCGCATTTGGCGTAGAGCCGCCGGTTCGGAGTGGCTGGGAGGCAGGGACTCGAACCCCGATACGCAGATCCAGAGTCTGCAGTCTTACCATTAGACGACCTCCCAGCAATGTGAGGTCAACCCCAATTATAACAAAGCATCTACGATTCGTCTTCTGACCCGCGTATTCATATACAGTGGTTGCGGAGACATATCGATGGATTCCGATCGCCGCACTTTTCTCACCGGGGCCGCGGCACTGGCGGCCCCATTCGCCGCGCGCCGCGTGAGCGCCAATGATCGCCCGACCTATGGTCTGATAGCCGCCGGCGGACGGGGGCGCTACCTCAGCCGGTACTTCACGAAGCTCGGTGCGCAGTGTGTCGCGCTCTGCGATGTCTATGAGCCGTATCTGCAACTGGCGTTGAAAGACACGCCGGGCGCGAAGACATACGGCCGTCACGAGGACCTGCTGGCCCAAAGCGGCATCGACTTCATCGTCTCCGCCGGTCCGGACCACTGGCACTGCCAGCATCTGTTGGATTCACTCAAGGCGGGCAAAGACGTCTACACGGAAAAGCCACTCTCACTCAATCTCGCCCAGAGCCAGCAGATGGTGGACGCCGTAAAGAAAAGCGGCAAGGTGGTGCAGGTTGGAATGCAACGCCGCAGCGCTCCTGTCATCCACAAGGCTAAGAAGATGGTGGATGACGGCATGCTCGGCCGCATCACTATGGTGAAGGCGCAATGGCATTGGAACAACGCCAAGCCTCTCGACAACTCTCCGTTGCCCGGCAAACTGGACTGGGAGCGCTTCCTGGGAACAGCGAAGAAGCGTCCGATCGAACCGCAGCGCTGGCGGTACTGGCGCTGGTTCTGGGACTACGCCGGCGGCAACATGACGGACCAGGGCACCCATCTCATGGATGTCATCCAGTGGTTCACGGGCGCAGGTGCTCCGAAGAGCGCCGTCTGTCAGGGTTACGTCGCCAAGAATGTGCCGGCCGAGGCGCCCGAGGTCTTTTCCGCCGTTTTCGACCACGGGAAGTTCATGACCACCTGGACTCTGAACTACTGCAACGATTTCGAAGACTCCTGGGCCATTCTCTTCATGGGCGATGAAGGGACTCTGCGGCTCGACGAGCGCGGGAT
This sequence comes from Bryobacteraceae bacterium, assembly GCA_050789245.1. Taxonomy (GTDB): domain Bacteria; phylum Acidobacteriota; class Terriglobia; order Bryobacterales; family Bryobacteraceae; genus PNKE01. The sequence continues at coordinate 1,226 of JBOZRR010000021.1, forward strand.
CAAGTTTTGGAATGAGCAGTGGAAAGACAACCAGGCGCCGATCATCGACGAGCCCACGCCCGTGCCCATCGAGCCCCACATTCAGAACTTCCTGGATTGCATCAAGTCTCGCAATCAGCCCAACAGCACAGTTGAGATTGCGCAGCGCGCCGTGGCCGGGCCGCACATGGCCAACCTTGCCTACTTCCAGCGCCGGCAAGTGACTCTCGCTGATGATCTGGTGACGGTATCCTAATGCGGGCGGCTCTGCTGCTGTGCCTGCTCGGCGCACCCCTCATGGCTCAGATCCACGGAGGCCTGAAGGCGGGTGTGCCTTTTACGGACGGAGTGAAGGCCCTTGGAACCTTGAACTCCGAGTTCAGCCGCTGGACGCTCGGCGGCTCGCTTGAACTGGATCTCATCGCCGGCCTGGGGGCGGAGGTCGACCTGCTCTATCGGCGCACGGGCTACTCACAGGCGGATGAGATGCAGCCTGCTTCCAGGGATACGAAGGGGAACTCCTGGGAGTTTCCGCTTCTCTTGAAGTACAAGACTCCCGGGACCGTCATGCGCCCCTACTTCGTGGGAGGGATGTCGTTCCGTAAGATCAGCGACATCCCGGATCTGTGGGAGAACGATTCCAAGGGAATTGTGCTTGGCGCAGGGCTGGAGTTCAAGGCTTTGCTGTTGCGCATCTCACCTGAACTCCGGTACACGCGCTGGAACAACGATCCCTTCACCGGAACCTCGTTCTCGCAAGGGTCGGCTGCAGGGACGAGAAATCAGTTCGAATTGTTGGTCGGCTTTACGTTCTAGCGGATCATCCCCACCAGTGGAGAACTGGCGGAGGCGTAGAGCTTGCGCTCCATGCGGCCGGCTTCGAAGGCGAGCCGGCCCGCCTGGACGGCATGCTTCATCGCGGCGGCCATCTTCTCGGATTCCTGCGCGGCGGCGACGGCCGTGTTGAGCAGCAGCCCGTCGAAGCCCATCTCCAGGGCGACGCAGGCATCCGACGCGGTGCCGACCCCGGCATCGACAATCAGCGGCACTTCCGTGATTTGCTCGCGCAGGATTTGAAGGGCTGTATGGTTCTGGATGCCGAGTCCGGAGCCAATCGGCGCGGCCAGAGGCATCACGGCCGCCGCGCCGGCGTCGATCAGGCGCTTCGCCGTGATCAGGTCGTCATTCGTGTAAGGAAGCACCACAAAGCCTTCCTTCACGAGGATTCGTGTGGCTTCAACCAATCCAACCACGTCGGGAAAAAGAGTCTTCTCGTCGCCGATCACTTCGAGCTTGACCCAGTTTGACAGGCCCACTTCCCGGCCCAACCGCGCGGTTCGCACCGCGTCGTCGACGTTGTAGCAGCCCGCAGTGTTCGGCAGCAGGAAGTACTTCGACCGGTCGAGGTAGTCCAGCATCGACTCTTTGGTCTTGTCAGTCAGGTTCACGCGCCGGACTGCAACTGTGACCACCTCGGCGCCAGAGGCTTCGTGGCACCGCACCATCTCCTGAAAACTGCGATACTTCCCCGTTCCGATCATCAGCCGCGAGCGGAAGCTCCGCCCGGCGATCGTTAGCTGGCTTTCCATGCCTCCATTGTAGCTTCCGGCCGGCGTGGTTCCGGATGCTACAATCCCAGACAGAACGCCCCACCGCTTCGCTGGGCCCTTAGCACAATGGTTAGTGCAGCGGACTCATAATCCGTTGGTTGCAGGTTCGAGTCCTGCAGGGCCCACCATATCTCTGCAATTCGCACAGCGTGGCATCGTTAGATAGGCTCTACGCCAATTTCGGGGGCACCCCGCATCCCACCTCCACAGTTTAAGCACACAGCACCTGCACGCGCTGACGATAGTTTTCAAAGTTGCGGA
>JBOZRR010000022.1:0-250300 GCA_050789245.1 Bryobacteraceae bacterium
CTTCGCTACGGCTGTGCCACCAATGGCAAACTTGAGGTCAGACCGGACAACTAACGTGTTAACAAAACCGGACAACTACAAAAGCTACGGACATCCCAGATTTTGGGACTGGGCCGCGTCCGGCCTGAGGGATCTAAGATAGGGGAGACGGAAGCCTCCCAATGAAACGGATCCTCTATTTCGCGATTCTCCTTCTTGCACTCGGATTGGCGGGCTGTTCGACGAGCGCCCCGCCGAAGAAGGCGGCCCCCAAGGAGCCACCGAAGCCGGTCGGCGGCCAATCCGCGGTTTTCCACATGTTCCAGTCGGCCCGGCAGTGGGCCGGGGACGTTCAGATTCTGAGAGTGGAGAGCATTCTGCTCGACGAAGTGAAGCCGGAGCCCGGCAAGCATGGAGCCTGGCGCGGCGTGTTCGTCTCTCCTTCGAAGCGCCAGATGAAGGCTTACACCTACAGCGTGGTGGACACGCAGGTGGTGAAGCAGGGCGTCTTCACGTCTCCGGAACAGTCGTACACGGAAAGCCCGGCCGCCAAGCCGTTCTATATCCACGCTGTAAAGACCGATACGCCGCAAGCCCTCGAAGCCGCGACGACCGACAAAGAGGTCAAAGCCATGGCCGACAAAAATGCGGACGGGGCGGTTAGCTATCTGCTGGAATGCACGGCGCAGACGCAGTACGCCCCGGCCTGGCGAGTGATTTTCGGCGTAAGTATCAGCCAGAGCTACGGTTCCGCGTTCGTGGCGGCGGATTCAGGGAAGTTCCTCCGGCGGCAACGGTAATCTGGAGGGATGGTTCGTTCCCTCATTTTGCTATTCATGCTTGTGCTGCCGGGCCTGGCACAGTCCCGGTTTGAGGTATCCGCCCTCGGCGGATATGGCGGATTCCTGGAAGACGACAACAGCGGGGGCCGTCCCGTCTGGGGTCTCGGAGCGGGGGTGAAGGTTGGCCGGATCAACACGATTCTCGGCGAATTCACCCAGTTCCGGCGAGACGCGGGACAAGGAGCGAAGTCGCGTCACGATTTCTACAGCGTGACGCTCCATGCCGAGCCGGGCTCAGGCCGAGTCAGGCCGTTCTTCGAGATTGGCGCCGGCGCGGGGTACAAGGAGTACACTGCGTCGTTTTTCAAGTCCTCGGGGTCCTTTGGCGGGCTGGTGGCCGGGGCAGGGGCAACGATAGACGCGACCGACCGCGTCTTCATCCGGCCCCACGTGAGAGCCTACCTTTGGGGGCCCGGGGTGGTGCTGGGCGTGGCGCCCGCGCTCAGTGTTGGCTGGCGTTTTTAGCCGGCAGGTCGAGCAGGACGACGCGGCCCGTTTCGATCTCGTAGTTCGCCGCGACGACCTTGATTTTGCCGCTCGCGACAGCCTCCTTCAAAATCGGTTCGGACTCGCGGATCATCCGCGCGATTCGCCGGGCGTTCGCGACAACGCAGTTGTGGACCTTGTCGCCGGGTTCGTTTGCGGATTCTTCCACCGACGGCCTGATGTACTCGACAACCGTCCGGATATGTCCGGGCGCCTCTGCCTTTTCGACCGCCGCGGTCACGGCGCCGCACTTATCATGGCCGAGCACGACAATCAGTGGCGTCTTCAGGTGCTCGACGGCGTATTCGATGGAGCCGAGGACTTCATCGTCGACGACATTGCCAGCGTCGCGGATGACGAACAGGTCGCCCAAGCCCTGATCGAAGACCAGCTCCGGCGGGACTCGCGAATCCGCACAGCCTAGAATCAAGGCGAAGGGGTTCTGGCCCTTCAGCAGTTCCTTGCGCCGGGCGAGGGAGTTGTCCGGGTGAATCTCTTTGTGGGCGACGTAGCGCTTGTTCCCCTTCATGAGGCGGTCCAGCGCCGCGTCGGCGGTGATGGACGAAGCCCCGTGGTGGGGAGCCTGAGCGGCGAGGACTGTCGAGAGCAGGAGGAGAAGGAGGGGACGCACTGAGTTTGATGACTCCTTTCTCCATTATCGGACTTTTCAGTCCGTTTTCAAGCGCGCCGTATCATAAGGGAGCATGAGGCGATTCGCTCTCTTCCTCGCTCTGGCCGGGGCTGCCTTCGGGCAGGACCTGAAGGAACTGACCGTGGACCGGGTGGCCACGGGCTACCAGTTCACCGAGGGTCCGGCGATGGGACCGGATGGCGTACTGGTGTATTCCGATGTGCCCACCAACCGGATTTTGCAGTTCAAGCCCGGCCAGGGTGCGACCGTTCTGCGCGAGGATTCGGGTGCGGCGAACGGAAACGCGTTCGACGGCCAGGGCCGGATGTACACCTGCGAGGGCGGCACGCGCCGGGTGACGCGGACTCTGAAGAACGGCAAGGTCGAGGTACTGGCCGAGCGGTTCGAGGGCAAGCGCTTCACGGCGCCGAACGACATCGCTGTGAGGAAGGATGGAAACGTCTACTTCACCGATCCCGCCTTTGGGAAGCAGGCGGATACAAAGGAGTTGCCGTTCTTCGGGATCTTCCGCATCTCACCCAAGGGGGAGTTGGAGGCGGTTGCCCGGATGGATACGCGTCCTAACGGCATTGCGATCTCGCCGGACGGAAAGACGCTGTTTGTTGCGATGTCCGATGAGCGGACGGTGCGCGCGTGGGATCTCGACCGCAGCGGTAAAGCGGCGAATGGCCGGATTGTGATCTCCGGGATCGACGGCGTGCCGGACGGGATCCGCGTTGATTCAAAGGACCGGCTGTATGTCGCGTGCCGGGGCGTGGCGATCTACTCGCCCGAGGGCAAGCTGCTGCGCATGGTTGAGATGCCGGAAACGCCCGCGAATGTGGAAGTTGTGGAGCATGGCGGGTGGATGGTGTACGTCACCGCGCGGCGGTCGCTCTATCGCATCCGAGAGGCGCAGCCGGCTGGGGAGCAGCGCCAGTGAGGTGGCTGGCGCAACGTTTGTGAGTGCTCCGGAACATTCCCGCCAGTATCCGTCGCGTCCGCTGCTCGGCGTGGGGGCGGTGGTCTTCGATGGAGAGCGTGTCCTGCTGATCGAACGCGGCAAGCCGCCGCTCGAAGGCTGGTGGACGTTGCCCGGCGGGCTGGTGGAGTCCGGTGAGCGGCTGGAGTCGGCGGTAATCCGCGAAGTGCTTGAGGAGACGGGCCTGCGCGTGAAGCCGGTTGAGATTGCGGCCGTTTTCCAGCGCATCATGCCCGACGCGGAGGGCCGAACGGAGTACCACTACGTAATCGTGGATTATCTGTGTGAACTGGTTGGCGGGCAACTTCGTGCGGACAGCGACGTGCGGTGCGCGGAGTGGGTTCCGCTGGACGACGTGACGAAGTGGAAGGTGGCTCCGGGGACGCCGCCGGTGATTGAGAGAGCTCTGAAACTACGACGATGAACGCGGAAAGCCTGGAACTGTTGGAGTACGAGAGTTGGCGTGCGCTGGCGCGCCGGTATGTAGGCAGCGAGTTGGGCCGGCGGATGCTGGCCGGCGTGGAGCCGGAGACGGATCGCGCGTCGCTCGAAGGCATGCACGCCGAAACCGAAGAGGCGCTGGCACTGTTGACCGAAGCGTCGAAGGCGCAGGCGAGCGGCCATCAGCAGCGGGACGCGAAGGCTCCGGCGCAGATCCGATTCGAGGGTCTGCCGGATCCGGGTCCGGCGGTGGCGAAGCTGCGGATTGAAGGGGCAGTGCTGGAAGCGCTGGAGATTGCGGCGCTGACGGGTCTGCTGGAGCGGGCGGCGGAGATCCGGCAGGCGCTGGCGCCGATCGGAGCGCGTCAGCCGAGGCTGGCGGCGCGGGCCGCGCGGATCGGCGATTTCCGGCAGACGCTGCGCGAAGTGGGCGGCAAGATTCTGCCCGACGGCACCGTCGCCGACCACGCCAGCGTGGCGCTGAACCGCATCCGCCGCGACATGGAGAAGCAGCGGCGGCTGATCACGGAAAGTCTGGAGAAGTTTCTGAAGCAACACCGCGAGGACGGGTTGCTGCAAGAAGAGTTCGTCACCATCCGCAACGAGCGATTTGTGGTTCCGGTGGTTCCTGGCGCGAAGCGGAAAGTGCCTGGCGTGATTCATGGATCGAGCGGCAGCGGACAGACGCTGTTCATGGAGCCGTTGGAGACGATCGACCTGAACAACGACCTGGTGCGGCTGGGCGAAGAGGAGTTGCGTGAAGTCCACCGGATTCTCCGCGAACTGACGGCGCGCCTGCGGGAGCACGCGCACGAAGTCCGCGAGACAACCGACGTGCTGGCCGAACTGGACCTGGTGTTTGCACGCGCGCGGTTCGCCCAGGACTTCAAGTGCACCGTGCCGAAGTTCAGCGACGGCAAGCAGCCGCGGCTGCACTTGAAAGATGCGCGGCATCCGCTGCTGGAGGACGTCCTGCGGCGGCAGAGGAAGCGCGTTGTGCCGGTGTCACTCGAACTGGACACGTTTCGCCGGACACTGCTGATCAGCGGTCCGAATACAGGCGGCAAGACCGTGTCGATGAAGACCGTCGGCCTGCTGGCGATGATGGCGCAGAGCGGCTGGCCCGTGCCGGCGGCGGAAGCGGAGTTGCCGGTCTTCGAAGACGTGCTGGCGGACATCGGCGACAACCAGTCGATTGAGCAGAGCCTGTCGAGCTTCAGCTCGCACATCGAGCGCGTTCGGGAGATGATCGGTGAGGCGCGGCCCGGCGCACTGGTGCTGCTGGACGAGTTGGGGCGCGCGACGGACCCCGAAGAGGGCGGCGCTTTGGGCGTGGCCATTCTCGATGAGTTCCGGCGCATGGGCTGCTTCACTCTGGCGTCGACGCACCTGCTGGCGCTGAAGGTGTACGGCTCGAACACGGAAGGCGTGCTGAACGCTTCGATGGGCTTCAACGAGGAAACGCTGGAGCCGACGTACATCCTGCGGACGGGCGCGCCGGGCAAGTCGGCCGGGTTGGACATTGCCACGCGACTCGGGCTGCCGTCGAGGCTGATTGAGCGGGCGCGCGGGGCGATGTCGAACACGGAGCGCGACATTTCACGGTTCCTGAGCGAACTGGAGCGCCGCGTCGGCGAGGCTCGCTCGGAGGCAGATGAGCTGAAGCGGCGGCAAGCAGCGGTGGAAGAGCGCGAACGTGCGCTGGTGAAGGAGATGGAGAAGCGCGAGGCGGCGCGGCTGCGGGAGATCCAGCAGCAGGTGGAGGAGGCGCAGAAGCGCTTCGAATCCGAGGCGCAGGCGACGATCGAAAGCGTGCTGGCGGCGCCGGAGCAGCGGAAGCAGGCGGAGCGGGCACTGCGCCGCGTGGCGACGACGAAGCGCGAACTGCGCGAAGCGGTTCAGTCCATCGCTCAAGGCGACAAGCCGAAGCCTCAGGCGGCGCGCGAAGGCATCCGCGAAGGCGTGCGGGTGCGGCTGAGAGACGTCGGCCAGCCGGCGAAGGTGCTGAGGGTGCTTGGCGGCGATCTGCTGGAGGTGGAGGTGGGCCTGCTGAAGATGCAGGTCTCGATCTCCGACGTGACCGAAGTCCTGCAGACAGTCAGTGGCGGCGGGTCGTCGAAGCTGCCGCAGGGTGTGACATTCACGGCCGCAGGGCCGCGCTGGGACACGCTGACGCGTGAGCTGAATGTGATCGGCAAGACGTCGGACGAGGCCGAGGACGAGGTGGTGCGGTTCCTGGATTCGGCGGCGATGGCGGAAGTGACGCGCATCCGCATCGTGCACGGGCACGGCATGGGCGTGTTGCGAAAGATGGTGCAGCAGGTGCTGTCGAAGCACCCGATGGTGGAGAAGCACTACCCGGCGGGGCCGTCCGAGGGCGGCACGGGTGCGACGATCGTCGAGCTAAAGGCGGATTGACCGGACCCCCAAACGGACCGCATTCCGTCGCATGATGGATACATAGGGACTCCTCCGATGAGCGAACAGACGAATACCAGACGAGCATTTCTCGCGACCGCCGCGGCGGCCGCGGCGCCATTGAGCGCGAAGCAGATCAAGCCCACGATGACGGCACGGAGCGCGGCGCGCGTCGTCGGCGCAAACGACCGCATCCGCGTCGGCATGATCGGCGTGGGCATCATGGGCACCGGCCACCTGCGCGCCTTCATCCAGCAGCAGGAGAAGGACAAGGACATTGAAGTGACGGCGATCGCCGATGTCTACAAGCGGCATCGCGAGCGCGCCAAGGCGATCTCCAAACTGACCGACAAGGATGTGGTGATCGACTCACAGGAGTTGTTGCGCCGCGACGACGTGGATTGCGTGCTGATCGCGACGCCGGACCATCTGCATGCGCAGCAGGCGATTGACGCGTTCGCCGCCGGCAAGGACGTGTACCTGCAGAAGCCGATCACGCTGACCGTGGACGAGAGCACGCAGGTGATTGCCGCGTGCGCCAAGTACGGCCGCGTGCTTCAGGTGGGCAGCCAGTTCCTGTCCGACCCGCGCTGGCACAAGGCTCGGGAGCTGGTGCAGGGCGGGGCGATCGGCGATCTGCTGTGGGCGCAGACGACATACAGCCGCAACGGTACGGCCGGCGAGTGGAACTACTACGTCGACGAAGAGTGCACGCCGGAGACAGTGGACTGGAACCGCTGGCTGGGCGCCGCGAAGAAGGTGCCGTTCAGCGGCGAGATCTTCTTCCGCTGGCGGAAGTATTGGGAGTATTCGAACGGCGTTTCGTCGGACCTGTACTACCACCGGCTGGGTCCGATTCTGTTCGCGATGGGTCCGCAGTATCCGACGCGAGTGACGGGCGCCGGCGGCATTTATGTGCAGAAGGACCGCTCCGTGCCGGACACGTTCATCAACACGATCGAATACGAGAAGTTCTGCGTGATGATCGCGGGGTCCATGGCGAATTCGGCGCCGAACAAGTACATGCCCGAGGTGATCTACGGTCACGAGGGGTCGATTGTCGTGGAGCCGACGCGCGTGGTGCTGGCTCCGGAGGGCCGTGTGGCCCGCGCGGCCGGGAAGCCGACCGAAGAGAAGGTCTTCGAGTTCCCCGACGGCGCGCGCAACAACAACCGGCTGCACACGGATGACTTCTTCTCGTGCATGCGGACGCGGAAGACGCCTGTGCTGGGGCCCGAACTGGCGCACCAGATCATGACCGCCGTCGGCCTGGCGTGCGAGAGCTATCGCGACGGCGACATGAAGCTGTACGACGCGAAGGCGAACCGGCGGGCGAAGGTGGCGGCGAAGCGCCCGGCGTATATGGGCGATGGGAAGAACCATCCGGAAGGGCCGCGGAAGCAGTCGGCGGTGTAGTCGCGAATCGGATGAGGTCCAGGTGGGGCCCCGCCACCTGGACCTCGCCTGCTATGCTCCTATCGAATGGCGCCTACCTCGCAGCCCGCAGATGTCCACTCAGCACTTCCCCAACAGACACTGGCTTACGAGCGGATTCTGGCTGCTGTCGCAGCTACAGTCATGGTTTTCGCGTACCACATGCTGTATTGGGACAGGTTCCTGGGTGCGCCTGTCACCGGGATGTTCCCTCTCTATGGCAAGGAGATCCTCGCCGGAAAGATCCCATATCGCGACTTCGGCCTGATCTACCCGCCACTTTACGCGCTGAAGTCGGCCGCGATTCTTGCCTTCTTCGGCGACGCCATCCTCCCATTCCGCGCGATCAGCGTACTGGAACGCTCGGTCCTGACAGGAGTTCTCTGCTGGTGGCTGACACAGGTTGTCCGCCCTCCGTTCGCGCTCCTCGCTGCTCTCACTACCGGAGTGGTGTTCAACGGCGATATTGCTGACTCGCTGATCGCCTACCAGCAGGATGCGGTTATGTGGGCCGTTTATTCCGGGCTACTCGCAGCATTCTCGCTTTCCTGCCAGGGTCGGCGCATGAGTTTGGCCTTGGCCGCAGGTTCTGGGTTGCTCGTTTCCCTCTCGATCCTTACGAAGCAGTCGCTCGGTCCGTTGCTGATGGTCCTGACTATTCTGTGCGCGCTGTTCCTGTTGCGTTCCGAAGGGATTCGTCGCATCTCCGGTTGGATTCTCGCTTACGCTGCGGCTCTCGTCGCTCCTCTGGCGATCTGTGCATGGTGGCTGAGCCGCTTGGACGCTTTGTTGCCTGCGATCCAGCAGACACTGATTGACGGACCCGCCGCTAAAGGTTCACTTGCATCGATCTTCCTGCGCCCTTTCTTGGACCCTTGGACTAAAGATGTCTACCCAATCCTGACTGCCATTGCACTTGGATTGTTAATGGCCTTGGCCTGGCTTATGGTACGGCGCAATCACCAGAGCGATAGCGGAAGTGCGAGGGAAAACTGGCAATGGATCGCCCTGCTGCTTGCGACCGCGGCTTTCTTTGTGGCTCTTGCGCTGCTTGGACGTGATGAGTTGATGAAGTTGTCAGTCCTCACTGGCCCGCACACCCTCACAATGCCACTTGCCCTGTACGGTCCGCTCGTGATTGCGGCAGCGCTTGCCTGGAGAGGCGCTCATCGTCCTCCTTTGAGCGACCGGGCGCACTGGCTGCTCCTGTGTGTGACCTCCTTTGCTGTGGCGTATGGCCTCGCCATTTCCTGGGCTTACTACGAGCTCATGGTGCTGCCAGGAGCTGCTCTTGTTTTGGCGGCACTTCTCGAATGGTCAAGAGGTCCACGATTGCGTGCTCCTTTTCTGCTGGCCTCCTTGCTGTGCCTATTGGCGCTGACCGCAGGGGCGGTTAAGAAGTTGGCACTTCCGTTCGCTTGGTGTGGATGGGGAGATCACTCGGTCGTTTCTGCAGCTTCAAGCTATAATCTGACTCAACTCAGGGGGCTCAAAGGGCATCCCGATACAGTTAGGTTTGTGGAATCCGTCGTTGATGTCATAAGATCCCAGAGCGCACCGGGGGACTCAATCATGGTGTTCCCCTTCCAACCTCTGCTTCCATACCTGACAGACAGGTCGATGCCTACGTTCTATCGGATCCACTATCTGGACGTCCTTCCAGATTCTGCGGTTGGACCGGAGGTCGGGCGACTCGAGGGTGCGTTACCACGGCTGATTGTCCACTTTCACCTCCCTGCCAGGCTAATCGAGCACCTCGAGATGGTGTATCGAGATGGTGCGCCGAGCAGCATGTCGCGTCTTGAGCGCGAGCTTGAACGCATCGAGTCTGCGTACTACGACCGCATCCAAACGCTTCGCACCCCGCTTGGCGAACTTCCTGTCTATGTTTACAGCCGCCGCTGACAATTTCGGCTCGCAATCGGGCAACTTGACCCTGCTGCCTAGATTGGGAGTCGCCAGTTAGTCTGACCGAACGTAATGAATCCGCTACTGCTCGTTGGGTGGATGCAACTTCGACCTTTTTCGGACATTCGCGATCACTCGGAGATCAGGGAAGGGGATTGGTCGAGCTGCGATACGGGCCACGCGTCGGGATCAAGTACTGCATAATAGACTAACAATGCGAATAGTCGTGCGCTTGGCCGCCGCCATGGTTCTGGCTCTGATAGGGTATGGGGTTCTCGGGTTGGCGATTAGCAGCCCCTTGGTGGAGGCGCTTCCCTTCCGCCGCTATTTGCTGGCGTACTACGCAGAAAACCCCGTCTGTGGGACGCGTCATGAAGCCGGTAGGGCATTCGAGGAGTCCGGCGTCCACGAAGGCTGGATGGAGACGAAGAAAAGTCAAATCAGCCTCGTTCGGAGAGATGATGCCGGTTTCCAGCTCTGGAGGTCGGAGGTTGGTGAGTGGTGGTTCCCGCCTTCCACTCGCGAGGATTATGTCCGTTATGCATTCGGTCAATATGCACTGAACGCATATCCCGGCCTGCCGATTCCCAAGGGCGGCATTGTGGTTGATGCAGGCGGGTTCGTGGGTGATTTCGCGAAGTTCGCCTTTGCATCAGGCGCTTCGAAAGTCGTGATATTTGAGCCCGCGGAGGACGCACTGGAGTGCATCCACAGAAATCTGGGCAAAGAACTCGTTGAAGGGAAGGCGATTCTGGTTCCCAAGGGCATCTGGGACCGCGAGGAGCGTCTCTTTCTTGGCGAGGACACTGGAGGAAATCCAGCGGCAAACGCCATCACAGACGAGCGGAAAGAGTCCGGCAATTGGATTGATGTGACGACGCTTGACCAAGCGCTGAGAACCCTTGGAATCGCGAAGGTTGACGTAATCAAAATGGATATCGAGGGTGCTGAAGTGCGGGCCCTTGCTGGTGCGAAGACAACAATTCAACGCGACCATCCCCGTCTGGCAGTAGCTACGGAACACACCGAGGACCGTGTCAAGAACAACCATGAAGTGATCAAGGTCATGGAGCAGATCGAGCCTCGGTATGCAAGGACTTGCGGCTATTGCGTGATCGAGGGGCGTGCGCTGGTTCCGCAGACGCTCTACTTCAAGTACGAGTAAAGCCGGGCGTGGTGGGCGGTGCAGGGATCGAACCTGCGACCTCCTGCTTGTAAGATGCGATGGCGAGTGTTTCAGGATGTCTCACGCTGACTCTAAGTGACTAGTTTAGCAGGTACTTACGTATCCGATGAGACGGCGTGGCACATGTAGCGACACCCTGCCACTTTGAGGCTCAACTCAGGTTGTGGCACAAGTCATGGCACAGAATCCACCGCCCTGCTGGATCGTTGACCTCGCAGCTTCGCAGACGCGCCAGGAGCGAGGCGCCAAAGTTGGGCGGACCATTCCGTCCGAAATCGAACCGGCGAGCAGGCACTGGTTGCACAGACAGTCAGCATTGGCCTGACCGGGCTTTTCTGGACCAGTCTCTCCGTTCGACTGGTCCAGAAAAGCCCGGTCAGGCCGCTGCCATGGACACAATCCACATGTAAGATCCGCAGTGTCAACCCCCATGCCGACAATCTGATTGACGGAAATCGAGAGTCCCGTGGGATCGGTGGTCTGGACTAGGCCTCGCAGTTTTCCGGCGGGCGCGAGAATCAGCCGCGTATCATTGGGCTGGGCTGGGTCTTCAGCACGGATGGTGCCTCAGCGAGTGTCGTGTTTGACACGGTCGATGAGATCCGGATGAACCTCTGGGTCCATTCAGGTAAGATCGCGTCGTTGTATTCGTCGAACCCATCGCGCACCGCCCGAGAACGACAGAGAGTCGCCGGTGCAGTTCGCTCCTGACGCACTCCGCAAGCTCCGGGGGGACTGACTTCTCGACAATCGAATCCCCCGCGATTTCTTTCGCTGGCGGAGCGTGCGTCCGTCCAGCATCTACTGCTTGGGGAGGCCTAGTTGTTTCCGACGAGTCCGAAGACACCAATGTCGACTTCCTGATGCATGGCGGACGGTCAAAAGCGAGATTGACGGGTCAATCGTGGATTCGCCGTCGCGCGGAACGCCAGCACTCCGCGAATCTGCCGAAACTCGCGTCACTGAATGCCACGAGCCCGAGGAAGGGGACTGGATTTCGATCACGGCTCTCGGGCAACGAAGGCAGAGCGCGGAGTCTTCAGACCGGTCGTCTCCTCCGGCGAAGGGAGCATGTGCGACCCCAATTGCTGAGACCGATGCGGTCAGGCAGATCAGTGCGCTAAACAGCCCGGCCTGCACCTTATGGTTCTCCTTATCTCGATCTCCTCGCTCCACGCTTCGCGCCTCAATTGGATAGGCCTGTTGAAGACCGCCGGCGAAGGTGTCCTGCAAGGTCATTCGTGTCAGGAATCGAGTCTGTCGCGCCGGGCTGAAGTCCCCGGCGGCGATCCGACCATGACCAGTCGAGTGACGAAATGTGGTCATCGTTTGCGGCTTCGCCGGCGTCAGGTTGTCCGGCCGCTGGCATCCCTGGAGACTATCCGCAGTCTGGCGTGGGGGGCGTGGCACAACCTCCAGTTATGCACGCTCAAGCACCGGAATGGCTTACCAATTGCTACGCTGTCAATCAGACGGGGCGAGGGTTACCCGACTGGTAGAAACACTCATGTTTCGTTCAGCGTTGCTTGGGATCATGCTGCTGGCAGGAACCCACATCTGCGCCGGGCAAGGGCCACCGGAGCCGATGAGGTTCTTCAGGGAACAGGTGGGCTTAAGCGACGACCAGATCATGCAAATTCCCCGCGGCAAGGCCGTGGCAAAGGTGCTTCCTTCCAAAAACCCGGCGGAGATGATCGTTTTCGGCGCTGTATTCGTGAAGGCCTCCCCTGACGCCTATACCAAGCTGGCCTTCGATATCGATCGGTTGCGGCTGTCCCCCGGCTATTCTGGCGCCGGGCTTGTTCGCCAACCCCCCGCGCTTTCTGATCTGGATGGATTCGACTTGGAGCCAGAAGACATTCGAAGCCTGAGAAAGTGCAAACCCAGCAAGTGTGCGGTTCAACTGCCCGCGGAGGCGATCCGGGATCTCCACGCGTCGATTGACTGGTCGAAACCCGATGCGGCTGCACAGGTGAACACATGGATCCGGAGGATGGCACTTGAGCTGCTGCTGCGGTACCAGAAGTTCGGCAACAGTGCTCTCCCGGACTATCGCGACTCAGATAGTCCATTTGATGTGAACGGCGAACTGCAGTCGTTGCTCGCTCGGTCGGAGGCATTGCCGATCTACCTTCCAGCGTTGAAGAGTCATCTGCTGAATTACCCGCGCACTGAGCTGACAAATGCCGAATCGTTGTTTTATTGGGAGCGGGTGAACTTCGGCATGAAGACCACGCTCCGCCTGAATCATGCGATCACCTATCTGTCCGAAGGTCCGGGCGGCGGGGTTCGAATTGTCGTCGTAAAGCAGCTGTTCGCCAGCCACTATTTCCAGCTTGCCCTTGACCTGAGCGCGTGCGTCGTAGATGCTGGCGGCCAAGGCGACCGCGGTTTCCACCTCATCAGTTTGAGAGGCTCCACCCAGCACGGCTTCACCGGATTGCTCGGCACAATCCTCAAGAGGCTCGTTGCCAGTAAGACGCGAACAATGCAGGAAAAGGCCTTGCTCAGCATCAAGCAGGATCTCGAATCGGGACCGGGCACGGAGGATTGAGGGATTTCAGTTTAGACCCTCGTCAGGAGGGGAGGGCGGCAGCGGAGCGGCCAGTCAGGCTTTGTTTCAGCTAACCGAAGCGCGCCACAACCAGGGTGAGGTCGTCCTCTGCCTGCGCTTTCCCGAGAAACGAAAAAACGGCTTTGAGAAGAGCTCCCCGGATTTCAGCAGGTGTTCCCGCCGCGTGCTCACGAATCACGGCAAGCAGACGAGCTTCGTCGAACAGCTCTCCTGAGTCGCTCCTGGCCTCCACAACTCCATCGGAGAAGAGCACGAGAAGGTCGCCTGCGCTGGCCGTGGCGGTGCCCTGACGGTACTCCGCGGTTCGGAGGAGCCCCAGGACGGGGCCTCCTTCCGTCAGGTGGCGGACGCTGAGACCACCTCCCTAAAGTCGAGACACAAGCAGCGGCGGAAGGTGACCCGCGTTCACGTATCGAAGTGAACGAGGCTCCGGCTCGTAGTAGCACCAGAACATGCTGGCGAACCGCTCCGGGGCGGTTCTCGTGCGCAGAAGTTCACTCAGTCTTCTCGAGGACGTTTCGTGTTCACTCCTGCCCCTCATCCACCCACTGGCCCGCACGGCCCCCAGCAGCAACCCCACCACCATCGAGGCCGGCAAGCCCTTGCCGGCCTCGTCTCCAACCACGATGGCGGTGCGCCCATCGCCGTTTGTGAAGGCGTCATAGAAGTCGCCGCCAACCTGCTGGGCAGGAATGCACACTCCTGTGAAATCGATGCCCTCCAGGACGGCGTCGGCCGCGGGAAGCAGGTCCATTTAGACATGGCGCGCAAGTTCCGTCTGAGGCTGTAACTGCTTTCCCCGAACATAATGAGGCAGCCGCACCAATAGAAGGATCATCGAAGCCACGAGCCCGAGCGCGGCCGACGCGCTGATAGCAAGGTTGGTTCGTAATCGGCCGAATGCTCCGGGCGCACCGTCGACATACAGTGCGATTTCGAGAGACCGTGCGTTCCGGACGAAGTCCGACTCGCGAATTCCGGCCCTCTCTCCCCCTTGTTCTATCCGCCGGGCTCCCATCCGCAATGGAAGCGCTGTGACCAGCACTTCTCCGGCCGCGGTGTGGCGAATCTGAGAAGCCGGAGTCATTTGCTCAAAGGCCCGGCGCAGTTTCTCCTCGCCAAATGATTGGCCTACAGCGTTTCCGCTGTTTACTACTGCCTGGCCCGTCCTGTCGGTCACTCGAGCCCATGCGATCCTATTCTGCGATTCCTCACGGATTTCATCGAGCAACTGGCGCAATCCCGCGGCGCCCCGGATGTTCATCCGACGGGTCTCCCGTTCGATCGAGGTCAGGTAATGGTGTGCCTCGCTTTGCAGCTCGGCCGTCACTATGTTTCTCGAAACCTGATAGTACGTGGTCACCGATTGAACCAGGAGTAGGAGGCCCAGTAGCAAGCCCACCGTAAGCAGGACCCTGAGCCAGAGGTAACCTGTCCCGGCCTGCGGCCTCACTTTCGAGGCTGGGTGAGAAACCCACCCGTCATCACTGTCGTCCCGAGGCCCATCTGGTGTTATTTCGCGCGTCCCAATTGGTAAATCGGCTTGTGTCATGGTCTTGATAAGCGCTGGCGTGTATTCGAGGGCGCAGGGAGGAGGCCGGAACTCCTCTCTATTTTGGGGCGTCATCAGGCGACGGCCCTCAGCCCTCGCGTGCACACGCTGAATCCTCCGAGGCTGCCTGCTCCTGTCAGCGGTCGTCTCTTCCTACGGAGATACAAGAACGCCTTACTTCCAGGCGCTGCTTCGGTTGAAGCGGTCAGGGTTCTCGACAGGGAACAGAGCAATCCATCAGCCATACGGCAATGTGAGTGCATTTGGCCAAGCACGTGCAGTGAACTTGCTGGGTCTGCTCTGTAGTCTGCGACTCGGCGATGCACAGCCGGGAACGGTCGCCTTGGAGGAGGGGCAGATCTCCCTCTCGGGCTTGCGGATCGGTGAGCCAGATGGCATTTCGGAGGAACAAGCGGGGCTTTCGACGACGGAAGCCCTGGCTTTGTTGCCTGGTTCGAGGATCGCCGATGCCGAGGTGACGTCTGTCTATGTTTCGAAAACCAACTTACGTTCTGTCCCAGGAGCCGAGGGTCGGTGGCGGGCGGCCAGACGACCACAGGTGGTCGCGATCACTGACCGGTACAGAACGTCTCGCGCAGCGGCGGGCAGGATCCCATTCATGATCGCGCCAGGAAACATTTTCACCGCCCAGGACGCAGCGCGTCCCGAGAGTCTCCAGAGCGTACGTGCCCTGAATCTTTCAGGATGGGTTCGGGTGAGACAGGACCTCACGAGTCAAGCCCTTGAGCTGGAACTTGCAGGAGAGGGGTGGACCTTCTTCTACATAGCTGGAGGTATCAAGCGCACGGTCTTCGGATTCAATCAGCAACGGATGGTCGCCTCGGCCTTATGGCGTATCTTCAGGGCCGCGCACGTGGCGGGGTGCAACAGCATTCAAATCGACCAGGTTACGAGTAGCTCGTTCCTTTGGATGCCCTGTGTCACGGTTTCCGCTCACGCCCGGCATATCCAAAAAGCCATGATCTTCCGTCGTCGGCGCCAATAAGACCTCTCCCTGATTGATTTGACTGGGTTCACGCAACAGGAATCTGGGAGCACACAAAGGGAGGCATGCCGTGAACTGAGTGCAAATAGCGGGCAGTTGGAGTGAGTTTCCGGGCTCGGCCCGAGCACACTGGAGCAGCCTGACCGACGGTGACTCGCAGGCCATCGCGGGCAAAAGGAAAAGTCTGGTCGCTGTGATCTAGGAGCGGTATGGCATTCCCGCGCTAACCGCGGAACGGCAGGCGGATGAATGGTCGAGCGGTCTGCTGGATATGTCCGGGCCGGAGAGACCCCGGCAGAACGCGCAAACAGAAGTGGTCTGGCGTCGGGAACTTCTCATCCAGAGCGATCCAGATCCCACGACCGCAATTGGTCACATGACCATGGGGCGTTAACCGCAAAGCGTCTCCCCCTTACCTTTCTTGGCGCCAAACCGAAGAACACTGAACGGGCTCAACGAATCGGTCGGTTGGTGCCCGGACTGCAATCTGTCTGAATGTTGGGCATCCAGGACTCCGTGTCACAGGCTCTTCTGGCTTCGATGCGAGTCCGCACGGAGGCAGGTCGAACGCCGACAATCCGCCGGCGAAGTTCTCGCGGCAGGGAAGGCACTTGTAGTCGCAGAAAGGAAGGATCGATGCTTGAGCTTACTGAAGACAGAGCCAGGCCCAGGATGCCGAAGCCACAGCCGGTCGACACCCACGAGGAGGTCGTCTGGAAAGCATGGCTCGCAAAGGGCCGGGCCGGGGATCTGCGAGGCAGTGCCAACCGGATCCAGGCGCTCAAACTGGCGCTGATTGCCCTGCTTCTCGTAATGGCGTGGTTCGGGGCCAAGTCAGTCCACTACGACATTGTGCCCCGGTTGATTGTGGCAGCGGGCGCCTTCATGCTGATGGTTCAGGCGTTTCGCGTGCAAAGCTATACGTTCGCCGGCGCGTTTGGCCTGATGGCTTTGCTCTTTAACCCTGCTGTTCCGGTGTTCAGTGCTGCTGGCGCCTTCCAGCGTGCGCTCATCCTCGCCACCACCGTTCCACTGATCCTTTCATTCAGATGGGACAAGCCAAAGCAGGCAACACTATGACCGCGCTCAGGTTTGTCCGTTTGGGGCCTGTGCTCGCGGCGTTAGCCCTGGCCTCCACGGTTTCGGCGGTCTCAGTGGCCGCTGAACTCGACAAGTATCGGGACTTCAGCTTCGGTTCGAGTCTGGCGACCATCGCGAAGCAGGCGGCGATGGACCCGTCTGAGGCAAAGGTAATCCATCGCCGTCCGGCGCTCATCCAGGAGCTTGCCTGGCGTCCGCAACCTCTGGGGTGGTCGTCGAGATCCGAGGCCGCGCAGGCGGTTGTGTTCAGCTTCTACAACGGCGAGTTGTTCGCGCTGGCAATCGATTACGATCGCTACGAGACTGAGGGCATGACGCCGGACGACCTCATCGAGGCGATATCGGCGAAATACGGGAAGGCATCGAAGCCCGCCGCTCCGGTCAACACCATTGAAAGGCTGAATGGTGAAAAGCTGGAGGTGCTTGCCAGGTGGGAAGATGCGAAGTTTCGATTCGACCTGCTCAGCAGATCTTCATACGGGCTCACCTATCGCCTAACCGGCGTAGTGAAGCAGCTCCATGCCGCCGCCCAGGCCGTCACCGCGGAGGCGCTGCGCCTCGACGGGAAAGAAGCACCCCAACGAGACGCCATCCGGGTTGCGAACGAACTGAATGAAGCCAAGGCGAAGTCTGAAAAGGCGCGGCTCTTGAACAAGCCGAAGTTCCGCCCGTAGCCCATCGGCCGACGTTGCTCGAAGCGGAAACCCAACATGAACAGTTCATCGTCCGTGGAAATCGAAACGTGGGAAAGCGAGGGAGGAGCGGTGCCTGTACCCCTCGCCTCATCCGCTCCCTCGATGACAGGCACAACGAGCCAAGTCGAGTGGGCAGAGCGCATCAGGCAAGGGGTGATCGCGGATTTCGACCGCGTGGCTGCGGCATTCCGCATGGTTGCCGTCAAACAGGACGCCGCTGCACGCGCCGATACGGAAGCGGTGATCACCATTCTCGAAGACAAACGAGCCGAGACGTTGAGCAGACGTGATGCCGGCTACTACATTCACGACTGGCAGGAAATTACTGATCAGGTGCGGCAGATGATCTTTCGTGACAACCGCTATCGGACGATCAAGAAAAACCGCGCGGCGCGTTAGCATTCGTCAGGCGATTCGCAGGGCGCCTCCCTATGGCACAGATGATTGTAGGCAGGTTCCCTCCAAAGCGCCCGCCAAAGGAAACCCATGGACAAACGACTTCTCAAACGACACAAGCGCCAGGTCTCGCGCGCAAAGGAAAGGGTTAAGCTCTCCGAGCCTGACCTGAGGACACCAAAACAGATCCGGGAGGCACGAGATGCCGGTCGGCCTGCCGGCGGCTGGCGTCACGGTCCACAAGCGCCATACTCAGCGGGGCCGGCCCGGAATCACAGTGGCCCTGCCGGCGGAAGTCCGACCAAAGCCGATGTTTAGGACCATGACTCGCTACATTGGCGGAGTTCTCTCCAGCCGCTGCCCGCACTGCAAATCGATCGAATTCAGAAGTGTGGGCGTCCGGAACATCATAGAGGCAGCTTGTCTCTGGCTCCTCCTTCCTTTCCGGTGTGATTTTTGTGGGCGCCACTTCTTCCTTTTCCGCTGGCAGGTCCCGACAGTCAGTGCAACATAAGGGCATGCCGGGCAGTTGCTCAACGCTTGTCGTACCCTTGTCAGCTTGTCTGTCCAATCAATCGCCGTCGATGGAGATTCTCTGGAACTGAGTACTTCCCGGTCTGAGATCCGGCAGTTCCAGATCAGGCATTGGCGCGCCCTTGAATAGCCGCAGGCACGGCTTCGCCATCCAGCGCGCCCAACGGTTTGCGCTCTTCCGGCGTGCGCTGTCCGTGGCCATGCCCGTGTTGGCGTACATCTGCCGGAAGAGCTTCGAGATGAAGAAGAAAGCCAGCCGGCCGCGCAGGCTCCTGACGCAATCGGCGCGCTTCCAGATCTCCTTCACGCTATAGAACCGGTCCCACACGCCCTGCGTACGAAGGCGGATCTCATCCATGGTCATGGTGGGATGGCTGCTGTAGAGCTTCGGCCGCCGCAACGCCGGAATCAGCCAGTAACGCGTGATCGGCACGCCGTCCACTTGTGCTACCGGTTCTCCCTGCGCCTTCTCCCAGTGCTGGAAGTCGACCGTGCCCGGGTACGGCGTCATGGTGACGAACTGGGCAAAGGTCAAGCCGGATTTGGAGGCCAACTCTGCCGTCGCATCGAACGTCTCTGCCCGATCTGTGGGCAGTCCGAAAATGAACGAGCCCAGGACATGGACGCCGTGATCCCTAAATGTCCGGAGCCGCGCCGCCAGGGCTTCGCCGGATGGGTTGAAGCTCTTGTATACCGACTTCAGCCCCTCTTCGGTGACCGACTCCACGCCCACCAGCGCGCCCTTGATGTTGGCTTCACGCATGGCGTCGAGGAATTTCGGATCTTCGCCCGCTTCGATCGTGATCTGCGTGTAGAAGACCATGTCACAGGGCAGGGTTGCCAGCCGGCGCATGAGGTCGAAGCGCTCCGCCCGCATCGACTCCAGCTCCGCCACGCGCTTCGTGTTGTGCTGCTTCCGCGCTAGTTCCAGATCCTGGAAGGACGCCGGGTAGAAGTTGTCGTCCGCAAGGGCAATGAAACGGAAGCCGAGGCGCCGCAATTGAACGATCTCCGCCACCACTGCATCAGTCGTGCGCTGCCGCGGAGCCTGTCCATCGGTGCGCCACACGGAGCAGAAACTGCAGTGCTTGGGGCAACCTCTGACTGTCTGCACCGATGCCCACATGTAACGGTTCTTCGACAAGAGGTCCCATCGGGCCGGGACAAACTGGTCTCCGCTGGCGCGACCTCCTTCGTACACGCCTGAAAGCGTTCCCTCGACGGCCTGTTCCAGGATGCGAGCCCATATGATATCCCCGTCTCCTTTGACGACAGCGTGTGCTTCGCCGATAGAAAGGGCTTCCTGCGGATAAAGTGTTGCGTGGATGCCGCCGAAAATGACCGTTGCCCCGCGACGCCGGGCCGTCCTGCCGACGGACAACCCGCGATGGGCGTTGGCTGTATGAATGCCGATTCCCACAACGTCACCGGGGTGGATGATGTCGAAGTCGATCTGCTCCAGAGTCTCGTCCGTGATCACGGGATCTCCGTAATGCCTGGGTGTGGCCCCGGCCAGCACGTAGAGCCATCGAGGTGTAATGACCCCCGCTCCGAAAGAGTCGTCACTGGGGTTGATGAGATGAACTCTCAAGGCTTGAGTTTCAGTTCATGGATTGGAAGAAGTTGAATGCGCACAGTGGCCCGAGGGGTCCTCGCGTCCTTCGAAGTTCGCCTCTATGCCTTCACCCAATTCCTGCGCTCGACGAACATCTCCGGCTCGTAGGTCACGCCACGCTCCAGACGTTTCTCCTCCCGCTTCGTCAGCCAAAGCATCAGCGGGCCAAGAAGCGCTGCCGCTGCTACCGATCGCGATCCGCACTCCCGCGCAATGTCCTGCCTGAGCGCCCGCACCTTTTCCGCTACTGATTCGTTCGTCTGTTTCATGTGCTTTTCCATGGCCCAGAGAAGCGCGGAATATGACGTCATCAGCGCTGCAGCTTCGTGCTCGAACCGCTCGCGCACGCGGAGATCCGGGTGCAGGCGGTACTTCCTGAATCCCTCCAGCGTCGTCCTGCAGATGCGGTACAGGGACGGTCCGTTCAACTCAAAGTCCCGCGCAAATGCGAGGTCCAAGAATCTCTTGGAATCGTCCCTGCTGATATACGGGTGCTTCCAATTGAATTTCCATTGTCCGTGCGCGTCCGCGAGGTCCACGTCGATCAGCCGGTCTTCTTCTTTCAATTGACTGTGCAGCGGTGTGCCTGGAAGCGGTGTGTAGAGCATGAACTGGTGAAAGTCTGTCTCGTGCGAGCAGGCGTACTCAATCTCGCCGACGATGTTTTCGGGCGTCTGATGCTCCATGCCCACGATCGAAGAACCCAGCACCCGGATCCCGTTCTCCCGCAGTTCGTGCGTCAGCTTTACCGTATCCGAGCCTTTCAGCTTCACGTAACCGGATTGCGGCGATTCCAGCCCCATCCAAATCCAGGAAACTCCCAGTTCGATCAGCTCAGCCATCGAATAGTTCATGACCGCGTTTGCCGATGAAAAGACGTACAACTCCCAGCTCTTGCGCGCCTGCTTCATGCAATCCAGAAGTTCCATCGCGCGCCTCCTATGCAGCAGGAAGTTCTCATCCATCATGAAGAACGACCTGAGATGGAGATGTTGCTCCGCCCTCAGCATGGCGTCGAAAATCTCGCGTCCCGTCTCGAAGAAATTGATGAACCTGCCCTTTCCGCCGAAGAACGCCGAGGTGGTGCAGAAGTTGCAGCCCACTGGGCACCCCACCGACGGGATAATGGTCGCGGCCGTCGACCCGATGCCCTTGGGCAGCTTCAACCCCATGTACCGGTGACCGAATCCAGACGCGATATCAGGATGACTGACTGGCTGCGCCGGGTCCTGTCCGAGGAATGCGCGCATCCAAGACACGCCTTCGCCTTTGACGATGTGGTCTGCGTCCAGAATCCGGTCCAGTCCCGGGATGGCAGCCACGTGTCCTCCGACAACGATCGTTGAGTGAGGCGAGAGCTTGCGCGTGAGCTGGCACATCTCCCGCACCTTGCCAACGTTTACGATGATCGAGCTGATCCCGACCACGTCGTAATGGTGTGAGGCCAGTTCTATCTCAAACGCTGCTTTAGAGGGGAAATCCAGGACTGTGGAGGGGTTCTCAAGATTCGCTTGGATGAACATGATCCCCCACGACCGATGGAAAATCCGCAGCGAGTATGGTCCCTGCGCCCGGGTTACCTGGTTGTGGTAGAGTTCCATCGGATTGATGGAGCGGCTCCCGTACTGATCGTCCTGGGCGTATGGTCCAAAAACCGACGTCAGCAGTACGCGCGCGTATTTCCCCTTTGGGTGAGTACGCATCGATCCCCTCGCTGAGGACTAGAAGGCCAGATCGCCAGCTTCACCCCGAACATAACCTCTACCTCGTGAGCAGGGGAACTAGCTAAATGTCCAGTCTCTTCGCGAGGCCTTGTCTGGCTTGACAGAGCAATGCAAGCGAGCGAAGAATGACGTGGGAGTCGAGACCAGTTGGCGAGCGACAGAAAGAAAGCAGTGAAGCGCCCGGCGGCGGGCGCGAAACGAAGCGCACGAGTTGAAGGGAGTACTGCTCCGGCGACTGGCCGGCTGCCATTTCCGGTGGTGGGCGTTGGAGCTTCGGCGGGCGGACTCGAGGCTTGCACGGCGCTGCTGAAGGAATTGGCGGCCGACACCGCGGTAGCCGTAGTGGTGGTGCAGCACCTCGATCCCCACCACAAGAGCCTGTTGCGGGATCTGCTGTCGAAGGTGACCGAGATACCGGTCACTGAGGTCGCAGATGGAATCGAGCTGGAACCGCGCCACGTGTACGTGAATCCACCAGACAAAGATGTGACGCTACGCCAGGGAGTGCTTCGTCTCTCTTCCCGGCAGCAGGACGCCGGCAAGCATCTTCCAATCGATCGATTTCTGACTTCGTTGGCGGAGGATCAAAAAGGCGGCTCTATCGGCGTTATCCTTTCCGGGACCGGAGCGGATGGGACCGCCGGGCTGCATGCGATCCGCGCCGAGGGCGGCATCGTGTTGGCGCAAGAACCAAGATCGGCGCAACATCCCGGAATGCCGGAGAGCGCGATTCTTTCGGGGTGTGTGGACTTCATTCTGCCTCCTGCGGGGATTGCACGAGAAATCACGCGACTGACACTTTCGCCCCGGCCTGCAAGGTCCACGGCGGCAGGGAATGAGCCCGATTCGACATCTGAGGAGCCGGCGCAATTGCAGCGGATCTTCCAGATGCTCCAATCATCCTCGAATATCGACTTTTCGCTTTACAAGACGGACACGATGCGGCGGCGGATAGCTCGCCGGATGACATTGCACAAGATCCACAGCCTCGCGCAGTACGCCGAACACCTGGAGCAGAACCCGGCCGAAGTGCAAGCGCTCAGCCAGGACGTCCTGATACATGTAACGAGCTTCTTCCGCGAGCCGGAAGCGTTTAAGGCGTTAAAAGACATCGTCTTTCCAAGACTCATCGAAGGCAAGCCGAGTGGTGAACCGCTTCGAATCTGGGTGCCTGGATGCTCAACCGGAGAAGAAGCCTACTCCATCGCCATCGCAGTGCTCGAGTTCCTGGAGCAGCGAGGTGAGAATCGCCGCTGTCAGGTCTTCGCGACCGATATCAGTTCGGCCGCTGTTGAGAAGGCCCGGACGGCGGTCTACTCCGAAGCAGCGATTTCAGAGGTTTCTCCGGAACGGCTGAGACGCTTCTTCGCGAAGGTTGGAGGAGGCTACCAAGTCAGCAAGGTGGTCCGCGAACTCTGTGTGTTTGCGCGCCATACCCTGGGAAAGGACCCCCCCTTCTCCAAACTGGATCTGGTTAGTTGCCGAAACGTGTTGATCTATTTGGGACCGGCACTGCAGAAAAGGATTCTTTCGGTCTTCCACTATGCTCTCAAGCCGGGCGGGTTTCTTCTCCTCGGAAAGGCGGAGAGTCCGGCCTCGTCCGCGCACCTGTTCCGTCTTGAAGAGCGCAAGTGCAAACTGTATACACGGAACCCGGTGGAGATGGCGCCTTTAATGGATCTGGCGACTACAAGCTCCGGGATCAGCCCGCGGCAAGCCCCCACCTTGGCTCGCACAGGCGCGGCCGCGGACCTGCAAAGCGCAGTCGAAGGCATCGTCTGGCGACGCCGTACGCTGGCGGCCATTGTCGTCGATGCAGACCTGCAGGTCATCCATTTCCAGGGAAACACCGGTCCCTACCTGGAGCCGTCGACCGGAGCCGCGAGCCTGCACCTTTTCAAGCTGGTTCGGGAAGGCTTGGTTCTGGATCTCCGCGCCGCCCTGCACAAAGCGAGAAAAGAGGCAGTTCCGGTTCGCCGGGAGGGCATCCGGCTGGAGTATGGGGACGGATTCAAGACGATCGATCTGGAAGTGATTCCGATGAAGGATCGTCACACAAAATGGCCGGATTCCCTGATCCTGATCGAGGAGGCCTTGCGGAAACAGACAGCCAGGCCGAGGCGGAGCGGCGAGGGTGAGGTGCTCGCGAGCCTGAAGCACGAGCTGGCATCCACCCGGGAACAACTGCAGTCGATCATCGAGGGTCAGGAAGCCACCAACGAGGAACTGGAGACCGCCCAAGAGGAACTTCAATCTTCGAATGAAGAATTGACGACCTTGAACGATGAGCTGCAGAATCGGAACACGGAGTTGGGCCTACTCGCCGACGACCTGAGCAACCTGCTGGTCGGGGTCGATATCCCGATCGTGATCGTCGGAGCCGATCGGCGGATCCGGCGGTTCACCCCTGCGGCTGAGCAGTTGCTGAATCTGATTCCCACCGACGTCGGACGGCCAATCAGCGATATCAAGCCCAACATCAGAGTCGCGGATCTGGACGCGTTGATCTCGGAGGTGATCGACAGAAGGCACCCGATCGAGCGGGACGTACAGGGCGAGGATTCCCGCTGGTACTCTCTCCGAATGCGGCCGCACAAGAGTGCGGAGAACCGGATCGAAGGGGTGCTGATGGCGCTCATGGATATCGATGCGATGAAGCGAGGCATGGAGCAAGTCCGAACGTCGCGTGATGAAGCGATCGCCGAACGGGACGTTTCCTCCGCTCTCCTGGACATGTCCGGCGCTTATGTGCTTATCCGCGATGTCGAGGGACGGATCGTCGGCTTCAATAGGGCCTGCGAGGAATCGTCGGGCTATTCGTTTGCCGAAGTCAGGAAAAGGCGACTTTGGGAGTTCCTGGTGGTGCCGGAAGAAGCAGACCGGGTGAAGGCGGAGTTTGCCGCTCTCCTCGGTGGGCGAGAGGCGAAGGGGAGTCATGAAAGTTCCTGGCTTTCGAAGGACGGAGCCCGCCGTGTGATCGCCTGGTCGAGCCTGGTGCATCGCAACGCGGACGGCGCCATCAGGCACGTCATCAGTGCAGGGATTGACATCACGAGGCGAACGCAGACTGAGGACGAGCTTCGTCAAGGCCGGGAACAGCTTCGAAGACTAACGGCGCGGCTGATCATGGCGCAGGAAGAGGAACGCAAACGGCTGGCCCGTGAACTGCATGACGACTTGAACCAGCGAATGGCGATGCTGGCCAATGAGTTGACCATGCTGGATCACGACCTGCCCGAGGCTGCCTCTTCCTCCCGCCCGCAGCTTCAGTCGCTCCGCGAGAAGATGGAAGAGCTATCCGATGACCTCCGCCGTTCGGCGCATCAACTTCATCCGTCTGCTCTCGAGCATTTTGGCCTGATCGCGGCGTTGGAAGCGTATTGCCTCGATTTCTCGAAACGCCATTCCATCAGGCTCAGATTCACGCATCGAAGCTTTCCCGACACTCTCTCGTCCGATATCTCACTGTGCCTCTACCGGGTAGCGCAGGAGTGCCTGCGCAACATGGCGAGGCATGCCGGAGCTAAGACGGCATCGCTGACGCTGACGGGGGTTCGGGGAGCAGTCGTTCTCTCCGCGTCCGACAAGGGTGTCGGGTTCGATCCCCATCTCATGACAGGGCAGTCCGGACTCGGGCTGGTCGGTGTGCGGGAACGCGTGCGGCTTTGCGGCGGGACCACGTCGGTCCAGTCTGCGCCGGGCAAAGGCACGAAGATTGAGGTTCGGATACCGCTGAGGGAGGTGGCTCCCTGATGCGCCCGCGCGTGCTCATAGCGGATGACCACTTGATGGTTGTGGAAGGACTCCGAGGGATCCTGCAGTCGGAGTGCGAAATCGTCGGGACTGTGGAAGACGGACGATCGCTATTGAAGGTTGCCGCGGAACTGAAGCCGGACATAATCCTGCTCGACATCTCGATGCCGCTTTTGAACGGCGTGGAAGCCGCCCGCGAGCTCCGCAAGATCGTCCCAGCCACAAAACTCCTCTTCGTGACCATGCATGGTGACGCAACCTACGTGGCGGGCGCCTTTCGCGCCGGGGCCTCGGGTTATGTTCTCAAGCGGTGTGCCTCTACGGAGTTGGCGTTCGCCATCACTGAGGTGCTCAAGGGACGCAAGTACATCACCCCCCTCATCACGAGGGACGCGTTTGTTGATTTGTCCGGCGATCCATTGCGGACCGTTGAACTGTCCGGCGAGCTAACTGACCGACAGCGTGAAGTGGTCCAACTCGTGGCGGAAGGACGTCCCGTCAAGGAGATCGCGGCGATTCTGAACATCTCCGTTAAGACGGTCGCATTCCACAAATCCAACGTGATGCGAAGGTTGGGTGTTCACAGCACGGCCGAGTTGACGAGGTACGCACTGGAGCACGGGATCATCGGAACTTGAGACCGGCACTGCCCGGCCAGCACGCAAGCACGTGTTCGGATTCCAAACCGAATCTGCCGGGCAGCTAGTCATTTGCCCAGTTACGGCCGAGGCCGACGAGGGCTAACATTTCAACTGACGAACCTTTGGTGCAGTTAGCCGCCGGGCAGTTCAGATCAGCGGTTGATCGGTTCCTGGCCTGCGAGGTGGTGTTCCCGCGGTGAACGGTCTGGGCAACATTGCCGGAACGATCATGAGCCTTCCGGGCCTAGGGATCGAAGGGGCAAGGAGAACCTCGATATGCCCGCCGCGGCCTCTCAGACTGCAAACGCCGATTGGCTCGTGGAGCACGGGCCGAGGGAGCTCGAACTGCTCTTCCGGGCCATCGTCTACCATCCTTCCGTACCCATCCTCATCGCCGACGACGAGGGCAGGTACTGCGATGCCAGCATAGGCGCTGGCAGGTTTTTGCGTCTGGGGCGACACGAGATCATCGGCCGAAAGATCGAAGACTTTGCCGACCCGAGCTTCAAGCCCGAGATTTCAGAGCTCTGGCGGGAGTTTCTCGGACAGGGCGAGCAGCAGGGCACTCTGCGGCTTGCGAGTCCAGACGGAACCATGTCGGACGTCGAGTACTCCGCCAGAGGAAACGTGCTGCCGGTGCGCCACCTTATGGTCCTAAGGGACAAGACCATCACGGGAGGCGCGGCGAAGGCGGGCGAGGATCAGATTCCATCCTGGGTGCAGGATTACGCCCTTTTCTTGTTGGAGGTAAACGGACACATCGCAGATTGGTATTCGGGAGCGGCTCGCATCTATGGCTACGGCGCGGGCGAGGTTCGAGGCAAGCACGTGTCGTTGCTCTACCCGCGCGAGGAGGGGTCCAGCGCGGAGATGCAGCAGGAACTGAATCGCTCCGCGGCTGAAGGCCATTTTGGGAATGAGGGCTGGCACCTAAGGAAGGACGGGAGGCGATTCTGGGCCAACGCCATAACGATGGCCTTGAAGGACGAGGGGGGAGAACTACAGGGTTATGCGCGAATCGTGCGCGACTTCAGCGAACGCCACGAAAGAGACGAGAAGCTGCGCCGAAGCCGGGCGCGCGTTCGTCCCATTCCATCGGAATCGACGATCGCCGGCATAATTTCCGGCGAGTTCGACCGCATCCCCGAAGCCAATGATGCCTTTCTCGAACTGGCGGGTTATAGCCGTGAGGATTTGCTGGCTGGCAGGTTGCACTGGCCTGATCTCAACCCCCCGGAATCCGCCCTACTCGACGATCTGGCTCATGAAGAGGGTTTGAGGTTTGGAGCTTGTACGCCCTATGCGAAGGAGTTGATCCGCAAGGATGGAACTCGAGTCCCGGTTCTGGTGGCCACTGCGGTTCTTAAACTATCTCCCTTCCGGTGGATCACGTTCGTGCAGGACCTTCGGGAGCGGGACCAGCTTGAAAGTATCGGCGAAGCGGCGATCGAGGGTCAGGACAACTCCACGGAGATGATCGGGCACAGCGCGGCGCTGAGGAGGATTCTGCGACAGGTACAAGTAGTGGCCCCGACCGACGCAAACGTGCTGATTCTTGGTGAAACCGGCACGGGGAAGGAACTGGTCGCGCGCGCGATTCACCGGCTGAGCCCCCGCCACACCAAGCCTTTCGTCACCTTGAACTGCGCCGCAATTCCCACGGGTCTTCTGGAAAGCGAATTGTTTGGTTATGAGAAGGGAGCCTTCACCGGCGCCTTGGGGCAGAAGATCGGCCGCTTCGAAATGGCTCACCGCGGGACGCTGTTCCTCGATGAGGTGGGAGACATCCCCTTGGACTTGCAGCCGAAGCTGCTCCGGGCGTTGCAGGAGAAAGCGTTCGAACGTCTGGGCGGCACCCGGACCATCCCCATCGACGTGCGACTCGTCGCTGCGACAAACCGCAATCTGACGCAGATGATGGGGGACAAGTTGTTCCGGAGCGATCTTTACTACCGGCTAAAGGTTTTCCCGATCATCACGCCTCCACTGCGCGATCACCCCGAAGACATACCGGTTCTGGCCCGCCACTTTGTCCACAAGTACGCCAAGGAGATGAACAGGCAGATAGACAAGATCCCCGCGGAAACGATGCGGGCCATGCAGAGCTGGTCCTGGCCGGGCAATGTCAGGGAACTCGAGAATTTCATTGAACGGGCAGTGATCCTCTCCCGTGGCCCGAGCCTTAGCGCTCCGGTGAGTGAAATACGGGACGAGTTAGCACATCCCACCGGTGGCGGCACGCTGAAGCAGGTGGAGAGGGAACACGTGGTCCGGGTGCTGCGGGAGGTTGACGGGGTGGTCAGCAAGGCAGCGCTCCGACTGGGGATGCCGCGGACCACCTTGAACGCACTCATGCGGAAGCTGGTCATCTCTCGCAAGGACCTTTGAGGTGGTGAATATCCTGCGCTCAGTGTATGGGTGCCGCGATGAAGGGACGCGGCCGGCGATATCGACACAGACACCGGACGTGCCTGTCGGAACTGGACATTTGCCCAGTTCCGGGAAGCGAGTTGTGCAGACTAACATACTGGATAGCGAATCTGCTGTGCCCGAGCCGCCCAGTGGGTTTGGACAGGGAAATGATTTCGCGAAGCTTGGGCGGAGGTTGAGGAGACGGTCGTTCGCCGCCATGTACTCTGACTTGGCGACGGAATCACGAAACAAAGTGATTGGAGGAACGACCTCGGGCTGAACCGGAGCAGGGGATCTCCAGTTTAGCCTGGCATGGGGGCCAGATGATCGACTCGCCAGAGTTGATGTCCGGGACTGCCGAATGCGGAAGGCCTGACTGCGGGGTGGACCCAATGTGCGACACACCTGACGCCACGACAACTGGCGGATTTACGATCCTGGTTGCCGAGGATGACATGGCGATTCGGACGCTGACCGGCGACGTACTGCTCAGTCAGGGATATAACGTGCTCCAAGCCGCAGACGGCGTGGAGGCACTGGAGGTAGCTGCCCAGTACACTGGGCCGATACATCTGCTGCTGACGGACGTGTCCATGCCGCGATTGGATGGCTGTGGCCTACACGGCCGGATCAGCAACGAGCACCCCGAAACGACCACGCTTTTCATGTCAGGGGATGTTCACCCCGGGCCTTACCCGCAAGCCCCCTTCCTTCCCAAGCCGTTTACTGTCCTTGCCTTGCTGCAGAAGGTCAAAGAAGCCCTTACCGTGAGGACAGGAAGCGCCGAACCCGAGCGGGCCCAGTTACGGAACCCTCTCAGCCCGAACGACGAAGCGATCTGGGGCCGACCCAACGAAGTAAAAGGGGTAGCAGGTGACCAGCGTTAGGATCTGATCGCCGGTTGAATCCAGAACCGCCACATCGGATGGGCTCACTACCTTTACAGAGACGACGCGATAATCGTATTCGCCGAGCGGGGTGTCGAGCGTGACGGTGTCACCCTGCTTGATGTTTCTCAATCCCCGGAAAAACGTGTCGCGGTGTCCAGCAATGCCAATGTTCCCCACCTGGCCTGGCAGCGCAGTGCCTGGGATGTGGCCTGCTGCACGACGGAGGGTGGCCTTGCTGACCCCTTCGCTCACAATCACGGAAAGGCCGAGCCGCGCAACCTGAAGGCGGCCGATCATGCCTGCGGTCACGGCCGTCGGCGAGTCGGCTGAAAGGACGGGCGGCGCATTCAGGTGAGCTTGGCTGCGCGCCGTTTGCCGGCCGGCCAGTTGCCGTTCGAGTTCGCGCCGCTCGGCGTTCTGAAAGATCCAGGCATCAATCAAAACAAAGCCGCAATAGCCCAGCAACGAGACGCCGCCGACAAACAGCACGCGTTGAGTCCACTGCAGGATGAGCTTCAGCCCACAACGGTCAACCACGACTCTCATTTGGGTTTCTCGTTCTTGAGTTGCGGCGACCCGCCACCGGAGATGTAGCCGGTGCGAGTTCGCACAACGAGCTTGGGATGGCCGTGCGCCTTCGCAACTACTCGAATGGCACGGAACTGCCCGGGTTCCACTGCGCGCGCCGGGGCGTAACCCAGAGTGTATTGATTACGGATTTCGCGGGCTATAAGCTTGCAGGCCGATACGACTTCGCTTAGTTCGCCGGGGAAATGTGCTTCGCCACCGGTTGAGTGGGCAAGGCGAAGGAGCACCTTGGGATTCCGGTCTGGGTCGTCTTCATCGAAGATGCCGATGGCGTACACAAGGACGTTGGACACCTGGGCTTTCATCAGAAGCTGGGGCAGTTCGAGAGCGCTTGCGGTATCGCCGCCGTCGCTGATGACGACCAGCACCTTTTTCTCGCGGCCGCCCGCGCGCACCCGGTCGAGCGCTTCGGCGACTGCGTCGTAGAGCGCAGTCTGGCCCGTGGCGGGTGTCCTGAGGATCGCGGCATCCAGGTCATCCAAACGATTAGAGAATCGAATGGGACCAGGCAGGCCCAGACTCACTTTCTCGTTGAAGTTGACGACGAACATCTCGTCGTCCGGGTTTCTGGTTTGCACGAAAACGCGGGCGGCGGCGATCACGTCCTCGAGTTTGGAGCGCATGCTTCCGCTGTGATCGATCACCAGCCCCACAGTCACAGGGACATCTTCATGCTGAAAGAACCGGATCGTCTGGCGCACGCCGTCTTCGTAGACGGCAAAATTCGGCTCAGACACGTCCAGGACGGGCCGTCCAGCGCGGTCATGCACCGTAGCGTACAAAACCACCAGATCGACATTCACGGAGATTTGAAAGGGTTGCTGGGGCTCTACGCCGGGCGGCGGCTGAGGTCTCGGTGCAGCGCCAGCCAGAAGAACAATCAGGAGCAGACTCGGCAGCGCCAGTGCGAGCGCAAGGCCTCGTGACCGGCCGCACCACGGCGTGGATCTCACTTTCGACCTCCGGTTTCAGCGCGATTCGTGGAACTGCGGGCCGGCAGGCCGCGGATGAGCCGCGGCGGCCCTCCGCTCGATGGCGTCGCTCTCTCTCGGTAGTCCGTTCGTGCGCCGCCGACCCCGCGAACACGCCGAACCGCGCTTGGCGACTTGCATCCGATCCCAGTCGTATGGGAGGCGGATTCCACAGTCCAGACAAACGATGTAGGTCTCAGTACGGACGCTCTGCCCAGTGGTCGATCCCTCGTTGGCACGCAGAGTTCTCGGAAAAGTCGTTGTTCGGTGGGGACAACTGAGCAGCCAATTCGCAAGGCGACCCATATTAGCGCGAAAGGCATTCGAAACAAGGTTCGACTGGTTCATTGTTGACCCTCTAGACTGCCTGAATGCTCGGATACTCCGGTTGCCACATAGCGTCCTGAACTTGTTGCACGATGTCGTCGAACTCCACTCGTGCCAACCCCTCGGCGTACGCGGTTTCGGCAACGGCCACCGCCACTGTCGCCGACACCGCACGCAAATCATCGATATGCGGGAGCAGCGAAGCGCCCGGCTGACGCACAGTAACCAGGCTGGAAACCGCGTTTGCCGCCGCGGCGATCATGCCTTCACTGATCCGCCTGGCTCTGGAGACGATCGTGCCGAGACTGAGACCCGGATACAGCATGGCGTTGTTTGCCTGGCCCACAACGTAGGTCACGCCCTTGTAAGTTACCGGAGCGAATGGACTTCCGGTGACGATCAGCGCGCGCCCCTCAGTCCAGGCAATCAGATCGGCGGGGATCGCTTCGGCCCGCACTGGCGGATTGGAGAGCGCGAAAATAATTGGTCGTTGCGTGTTTTCCGCCATCTCCCTTACGATCGCTTCCGTGAAACTGCCGGAAACTGATGACGTACCGATCAGAATGGCCGGTTTCACTTGATGGACAACCTCGGCCAAACCGACGCCAGTCCCGTTACTATCGCGCTTCCAGCCCTCGATATCTGCAATCGGCCGGGCGTAGGTCATCTGATCGTCACGCAGTTGACCTGCCATTTCAGTTGTCAGCAACCCCTGCCGGTCTACACACCAGAAGCGCCTGATCGCATCGCTGTTGGAAAGCCCTTCCCGCACCATTGCCCTACAAAGCTGGTCGGCGATTCCGGTACCCGCTGTGCCGGCTCCAAAGACGACCACTCGCTGGTTTCGGAGCGGTGTCCCGCAGACACGGACGGCGGAGATCGCAGCGGCCAGAGCGATGGCGCCAGTTCCCTGCATGTCGTCGTTGAAAGTGCAGATGCGGTCGCTGTACTTCTCCAGGATCCTCCGGCCGTTGATGGGTGCGAAGTCTTCCCACTGCAGCAGTGCCTTCGGGAACAACCTTGTCACAACGTTGATGTATTCGTCGATAAATGCGTCATACTGCTGGCCCCGGATCCGGGCGTGCCGGTTTCCGATGTACAACGGGTCGCTCACAAGGCTTTCGCGGTTCGTGCCGACGTCCAGCATGACCGGGATCACGCGAGTTGGATCGACGCCCCCTGCCGCCGTGTATATCGCGAGTTTACCGATTGAAACCTCAATGCCGCCCACGCCCCAATCGCCGATCCCCAGAATCTGCTCCGCGTCGGTCGCCAGGATCAGATCGATTTCATCGGAGCCGGCGCCGAAATTGAGGAAAGCCCGTTCAATAGCCTCTGGATGGTCGATCGACAGATACACGCCGCGCGGAGGCCGGCACTCATGGTGGTATTGCTCCATTGCCATGCCGACGGTCAGGTCGTTGACGATGGGGATCATCTCCCGCAGGTGTTCCGAGAAGAGACGATAGAACAACACTTCGTTCCGGTCGTGTAGGGCTGTCAGATAGATGTTCTTGCTCAACGCATCGGGCAGCCGCTCGTATTGAAGGTAGGCACGCTTGACCTGAGTCTGAAGATTGCTGATGTCCGGCGGGAGCAATCCGATGAGACCCAACGATTGCCGCTCCTCGACCGTGAAGGCCGTCCCTTTGTTCAGCAGAGGCGAGTTGAGCACCGTCAGACCGCGAGCCTTAGTCTCGTAATGGCCACGGCCATTCGGCCGCGGCTTTGTCGCCGATGCCAGTATGGGAATCACACGCTGTCGCATGCTGCTCTACCTCTCTGCCCGGGTCCCACTAGCACGGTGCGACGCGCTGCGGGTGGCGCGCCGCACCGCCGGGCGCGGCGCCTACTCACTCGTGGAGGTGTCGCGCCAAGGCACGGACGGCGAAAGCGCCACACAGCGCCAGTGTCCCCAAAAGCCCGATCAGAGGAAGCGTACTTGCTGTGTCTGGCAAGGCCGGCCTGGCCGCGTTGTCCGCTCCACCCGCCATCTCCGTGGGAGGCGGAGTCACTACCTGGGCCAGTTGCACCTCTTCACCGCTGGGGCTGATGGCCAAGATGGGCGCCTGCTTGAGCTCGGCGACTACGGGCTCGTCCACCAATTTGGCGGGTTCGGCAACCTCGAGCGGCATGTCAGCCGGTGTGAACAAGACCGGCAAGTTGGTGGCCTTAGCCAAGGCGATCGCCTTCGCCTTCGGGTAGACGAACTCCTCGCCCCAGTTTCTGCCCGGATAGAACCATGCGCGAAGGGCTTCAGGCTGGCCAGCGGGCCGTTCCCTGAAGGTGATCACGGTCTTGTCGGTCGCTTTGAGACGATAGTTCGGGATCGCGAGGATCGTCGCGTAGACGGTCTTTTCGTCTTTGCTAAAGATCTGGACGATGTGGCGATCGGACAGTGAGTCCATGATCTTGAAGACATAGGTGCCGGCTGGCAGTACACCCCATCCGGCGAGGTGAACGCCGGGGATCTCAACCGGACCGCTGAACGTGATCGTTGTTTTCCTGTTCCATTCATCAGCCCTGGCTGCAGGCAACAGAAGGGTACCCATCACCGCTACGCCGACAACTGTGGTCATTGCTTTGAATAACTTCATTCGCTTTCTTCCTTTGCTTCCTTGGCCCTTGAATTAAGTGGCCGCTGCCTCGTTTCGGTCGCATGTGAGGCAGATCCAGCCGGGCATCTCCAGCCCTCGACTTACATGCACTTCAAGTTCCGTTCTCCTAAAGTCCTGCAATGACGTATGGACAGGCACAGGGAAGGCGCGAGTGAAAGGACGTTGCGCAAGGTGCGCTGACCTCGCTCGGTCAGCTGACCGAATCTGGTCGCCGCGCCTTGCTGCGAAGCCTAAGCGACGAGGAGGCAAGTCGCGTTTTCTGCGAGACGCCCGTGGTGCCCGGAGGTGGGAATCGATGTGGATCGATGCGTGCTCTGAAGACGTGCGCCCAAGCGGAACTGAGAGGAAGGCTATGAGGAATACGAACACTGGGCTGAATGGCTTCCAAGCGATCCTCGAAGGAAGACAGGCCGACTTGATTCAGATGTTGCTTACGCCTGACGGCATAGCCATCGAGAAGAGCGCGGATCAGATGGACGAAGTGCGGGGCGCGTCCGAACGCGATCTTGCGATTCGAAACGTGGACCGTGAGTTTACAGCTTTGAGCGACGTGAAAGCGGCTTTGCGGCGCGTGCGCGAAGGCGGCTTCGGAATCTGCGTCGACTGCGAGCGCCCCATCAGTCCCAAACGTCTCGACGCTGTGCCGTGGGCGTCGCGTTGCGTCCAGTGCCAGGAAGCAGCCGAACAGAATGGCGATGAAGGACCGGGCCTAGCGAGCGATGGCGTCTCTGGCGCGGTGTAAACCGCCGCATCGGCGGGCCTCGTGATCGCTGCTACTAGAAAGTCAACAGGGACGTGGCAACCGCCAATGTCCCTGTCGTTGCTGATAGAAGCGCGCATTCCGGAGGAGTGAGGGGATGGCTGCGGGCTTGTGCCTGTGGGCCCTGACGATGGCCAAGACCGTTCCACCCCCCTGGTGGTGTGTCCGATCCAGTACCTTCTTGCGCTAAACGATCGTCCGGCGTCTCCGAATCACGTTGACCACGATCATCGCAAGCGCCAGGACCAACAATATGTGCACGAGGCCACCCATGGTGTAGGAGGTGGCCAACCCCAGCGCCCACAAAACGAACAGAACAACAGCGATTGTCCAAAGCATCCGAATACACTCCTTGGTGTGTCTTTCTTACTGCCATTCTTCACGTGTGCGTATGGCTCTTCTTTCGAGTAGAGTCCTGGTCTGCACAAATCCATCACGCGTTACTGCTTCAAGCGAACGGAGTACAACATCTGTTGGAAGGTCCTCTCGTAACTCTGGAACTCGCGCTCCGGCGCTGTGAAGACGAAGAACAGGAGGCCTTCGGGCCGTGGCAGGGTAACCAGCCAGTTGGTTTCGCGGCCTGCTCCCTGGATGGGCGAATCGTTGGAGAGGAAGGTCGACAACCCCTGCTGACCGTCGAAATCGACCCGCACTGCGCGGCGAACCACGCGCATGTTCTGATTGGATTGACGGAGTTCCTCGATCAACTGGCTGGTCGCCTGTTGAGCAGTGGTTTCGGAAACCTGCCTGGAGCCGGGGCCCTGAAGTTGCTGGCTGTAGCGTTCCGATTGGGGCTCGTATACGCTCACGACGACGCCGTAAGCCAAGGCCTGATTGCCGGCGCTGAGGTTCACCATGCCGTCACGGGGAGCGATTGTCACCGCGTCACCCTGTCCATAGGCCAGCCAGTTGTCCGGGTGGTCGATGCGCAGGACGGAGTTCTCAAAGCTCGTGAAGCGCTCGGAGATTCCGCCGACTGCGGTTGGAGCGTTCTGCTGTTGCTGTGATTGCAGATGGTTGGGCCTCGGCGCGGGCAGGGACTGGACGTAGAGCTTCACCTGCGCGAATTCCGGAGAGCTGATGCTGGAGGCGCGACTGCCCAGCCGCACCACTTCCTCGGTGACGCTCTCAATGCGACGATCCGGATTGGGGTGGTCGCTGAAGAACGCGTTGCCTTTGCCGCCCTCGAGCTTTTGGAAGAACTGCCCCATGGCCCTCGGATCGAGCCCGGAATCGAACAGGATCTGTGTACCCATCAGGTCGGCCTGCCTCTCGGCGTCGCGCGAGTATTTGAGGAGGATGGAATTCACCGTGAAGCCTCCGCCGAGTTGCGCCAAGGCGCCGGTGATGGAATTGTTGCCCAGCATTCCGCCCAGGATGGCCAGCGGCATCTGCGCGGCGGACGCCTTGCTGGCCTGGTTGGTGCCGTGCCGCAGCGCCACGTGCGAGATTTCGTGCGCCATCACGCCGGCCAACTCCGCTTCGTTGCCGGCGGCTTCAATCACGCCCCGGTTGATGTAGATGTGGCCGCCGGGAAGCGCGAATGCGTTGATTCCCCGATCGTTGACCGTCTTGAAATCGTAAGGGAACGTGAAGCCGGGCGCATTCGCCGACAAGCGATGGCCCAGGGTATTCAGGTAGTTGTCAACTCGGGAGTCATTCAGCAAGAGCACTTGCCGGGCGACCTCACCCGAAGCCTGCTGGCCCAACTCGACATCTTGCTCCGCGGAGAACATGTTCCAGCCGGGTTTCAGCAGCGTACGGCCTGTTCCCAGGCGCTGGACAGGGTTGACGGCAACGCCACGTGTGTTGGCAGTCGTGCCAGCATTCGCATTCCCGAGCGTGCCGGGCCTGTTCGCGTTTCTGGCCATCGGCCGAAACTTGAACTGTTGGTTAGAGTTTCCGTTGGTGTCGTATATCTGGATGGCTGCCCCATCGCGAGCGGTTCCACCTGGAACGTCCAGCGTCTTGCCGAGGCGTGAGACGATCAGCGCATTGCCGTCGCGGCCCGCATCAAGGCGCCATTGCTGGCCGGAGCGGCCGTCGAAATGCGTAGCTTTCACACGCGCGCTGTTGGCGGTCCCGACGGCTTCAAGTGCGTTTCCATTCATGGCGTTTCGCAGGGTATAGAAGCCGCCACCGGCTGCCCGGATATCCCAGAGCTGATTGTTGGTTCCCCGCGAGGAGAACTGGATCACACTGGTTTGGTCATTCCGGTCCAGGTCAAGCACCTTGCCGGATTTCGCGTTGGCGATCTCGTAAAGGCCGGGACCGCTGAATCCGCCCTGCGCGCCTGCTGGATGGGAGATGAGCGCAGTCAAGACGATCGCCGCCACGGCGGCGGCGAATCGCCCCGATCCGCGATTCGAAGTGGATTGTCGTAGATGTCCGATCATGTTGTACTCCTGATTTCGTTCGAAGGTGAACTTGGCGTTCCGCCCTTCAGGACGAGCTGCGTCTCATCCCTATGCGGCCCAGACGCCCTCGCTTCGACAGCCCGGCGCCGGTGAGGAAGTCACATCAACGCAGCAACCCTCGCCGGCCACGAGCAAAAGGTCAATCAAATGTCCACGCCCTGAGCCAAGGCCACAGGCCATTGCTGCTTGGACTTTGGCGGCCGGTTGAACCCGTTCAAGAACCTCCCGCGGAGCTGTTCGAAACACGGCTCCTCAGTGTTTGCGCATGATTGAGGGACAACCGATTGCTGACGCACGCGGCTCCGTTGAGGGCCGCGACGGTGAGTCAGTGGATGCGCAGGAACCTGCAATGCCGTGCTTGGCCCGACGGCCGGGAGTATCTTCGAGCCCATGATGGTCAACCACCGATCCGGTAGCTGGATATGCCGCCCCACAAGCCGGCCACGCGCAAAAGCCAAACGCAAACGACGACGACAACGACAATATTCAGAATCGTCTTGATGCTCGAGGCCATTGGAATGTACCGGTTGATCAGGTACAACGCCACGCCGACTATGATCAACGCAATCACTACGCTTAACAGGGACATCTGGGTGCTCCTTCAATCCAGGTGGATGCAATCCGCAGCCCATTGCCTGGGGCGCCAGTGAATCTGGAGAAAAGAGCAGCAGGCTCCCGATCCTGACGCCCGTGAGTGTCTGGATTTGGTGGCGTATGCGCCACTGAGACCTGACCCGCGCTCGTCAACTGGCCAAATACGGGCAGTCCAGTGGCACTGCTTTCAACCCGTCGTGAGCCGAGGCCGAACGCGTTCGCGATACTCAGCCGGCGCACTGAGCGAAAGCGACGGGAAGGACTGCGACCGCCCCAAGTCAATTGACCGAATGTGGTTAGCTCCCGGGATCCGATCCCAACCCTCGATCGAGTCCCAAGTAGCATCTGAGGTCAACAGGGTCAATCGAAGGCGAGATTGGCGCGAGCCGTGCACAAAGAATATGGGGTCGGCTCAGGCCCAGAGGGCTGAACCACTCGAAGAAAGAGGCCAATCATGCGTATGATTCTGGTGGCCGCTCTGGCGATTTCGCCCCTGCTGGCCAAAGACAACGAACCTGCAGAACGGCTGGGCGAGGCTGCCACTGTGTTCTCTGAGATCATGGCGACTCCCGACAAGGGCATCCCGCAGGATCTGATGAGCAACGCCCACTGCATCGTCATCGTGCCGAGCCTCAAGACCGGTGCGTTCCTGGTGGGTGGCAAGTATGGAAAGGGCTACATCTCCTGCCGGAGCAAGAGCGGAAGCGGATGGTCGGCACCGGGAACAGTCCGCATTGAAGGCGGGAGCTTCGGATTCCAGATCGGCGGTTCCACAACCGACCTGATCATGTTGGTGATGAATGAGCGAGGAATGGACAAACTCCTGGCAAGTAAATTCACACTAGGCGCGGAAGGCTCAGTTGCGGCAGGGCCCGTCGGCAGAACAGCGACCGCCCAGACTGACGCGCAAATGCACGCCGAGATTCTGTCGTGGTCGCGGTCCCAGGGGCTGTTCGCCGGCCTGGCGCTCGAAGGAGCGACTCTGCGACAGGATCTTGACGACAACGCCACGCTCTACGGCAAGAAGCTACAGAACCGGCAAATCGTCACCACGCAGGTGCGCGCT
The DNA here is from genome assembly GCA_050789245.1 of Bryobacteraceae bacterium. Lineage (GTDB taxonomy): Bacteria > Acidobacteriota > Terriglobia > Bryobacterales > Bryobacteraceae > PNKE01. The sequence continues at coordinate 38,543 of JBOZRR010000022.1, forward strand.
CCGAAGTCGGCCGCGAGGCTGATCGCGCTGCTAAACAAATACTCGGCGCGCGAGCGGACTAGCGCCCCATCGCCTTCCGGCCAACAGTAGTCAAACAAGGAACCGACAAGTGAACACAACCAAAATGACCTGCGCATTGCTGATGGTGTGCGGCGTCCTTTCCGCGCAGGGGTTGCAGACTCAGGACGAGAATGCGGCCAGGATGGCGGCGGGCTCCGCACCCATTTATCGCGTCACCGTCACTCAGCGGACAACAAAGGCGATCAACTACGAACACCGCGGCGGCTCGACGACGATCGACTTCCGGGGAACGGAACTCCTTCCCGCGGCGCGCGGCGAAGCAAAGGTTGAGAGCAAACAGGGATACATCGAGATCGAGGTGGAGTTCGACGACCTGCAGCCGGCTAGCCGGCACGGCGCCGAATACCTCACCTACGTGATGTGGGCGATCACGCCGGAAGGCCGCACGGCCAATCTGGGTGAGGTCCTCCTGAATGGGACCAAGAGCAAGCTGAACGTGACCACCGAATTGCAGACTTTCGGGTTACTGGTCACGGCCGAACCATACTTCGCAGTCTCGCGGCCCAGCGACCTGGTGGTGATGGAGAACGTAGTGCGCTCGGACACACGGGGCAAGATCGAGGTAATCGACGCCAAGTATGAACTGTTGCAGCGCGGCCAATATCAGCGCCTGGCAAATCCCTTGGCGCTGAAGATCGATCAGAAGCTGCCGCTGGAGTTGTACGAAGCCCGCAACGCGGTACAAATCGCGAAGGCCGTGGGCGCGGACCGTTTTGCCGCCGATACGTTTCAGAAGGCCGAGAAGAGCCTGACGGAGGCGGAAGCCCACCAATCCCGCAAAGCAGGGCGGAAGCCTGTTACGATGACCGCCCGTCAGGCGGTGCAGACCGCGGAGGACTCGCGCGCCATCGCAGTTAAACGGCAGGAAGAAGAGGCTCTGGCGGCGGAGCGCCGCGAATCGGCCTCTCGAGAAGCCCTCGCGCAGAGTGAGCGGATTGCCGCGGAAGCTGAGACCGGTCGCATTACCCGAGAAGCGGAACTGGCACGTCTCAGGGCGCAGGAGGAAGCTGCGCTTGCAGCACGGGAGAAGGAAGCGCAGGCGGCAGCCGCGGAGGCGGAAGCCGATCGGCTGAAGCGGGAGAACGACGCGAGAACGGCAGCCGCCTGACTCGAGGCCGATCGCCTGAAGCGAGAGAACGACGCGCAAAGAGAGGCCAGCCAAGCCGAACTCGACAGGGCGGCCCAAGAGATGGCCCAGTTACAGGTGGAAAAGGCGGAGTTGAGGAGCCTGCTGCTCAAGCAATTCAACGACGTTCTGCAAACACGGGACACCGCACGCGGTTTAGTCGTCAACATGTCGGATGTACTCTTCGACACGGCCAAGCATACGCTGCGGCCCCTGGCGCGCGAGAAGCTGGCGAAGGTGGCAGGCATCGTCTCCGCGCACGCGGGACTGAGGCTGGAGGTAGAAGGCCACACCGACAACGTCGGCGGGGATGACTACAATCAGCAGCTTTCGGAACAGCGCGGCTCGGCGGTGCGCGACTACCTGACCCAGCAGGGAATGCAGGTTGGTTCGGTTACGTCGAGGGGCTTTGGCGAGACCCGGCCGGTGGCTTCAAATAATACCGCCAAGGGCCGGCAGGAAAATCGTCGCGTTGAACTGGTCATCTCCGGTGAGGTGATCGGACAGGAGTTCCGCACGCCGGTCGCAGCTAGGTGACTGGCATTCAGTGCAGAAAGGGAAGTGGAACACAACATGAACAAAGACACTTTTGAAGGCAATTGGAAACAGCTCAAGGGAAAAGCCAGGGAGCAGTGGGGCAAGTTGACCGACGACGATCTCGACGTCATCGCGGGGAAGCGCGATCAACTGGCCGGTCGGATCCAGGAGCGCTACGGACTGGCGAAGGACGCCGTCGAGAAGCAGATCAGCGAATTCGAGAAGCGGCACGCACACACAACCACCGCCCGATAGATCCCTGCTGGTCGTGATTTCGGTCCTCCCTACGGAGTCTTGGGTCTGCCTCTGATGCCAATGAGAACAAGATGGCGGCATCTGCCGGCGCCGCCCCGGACTCCATTTTTTTCACACTAGCGCTGGGCATCCCGTGTGCCCCGCCGGAGGCATCAAGCCGACGCCGGAGCCGGTCAGCCGTTCTCGAGGGTCTCCGATTCTGGGGCGTCCGGCGGTTACCCGGATGGCGCATCCAACCATGCCCGCGAATACTGAGCCGGCCAGAATGCCGAGCTTCGCCCTGGCGAGCAGTTCGCGATGGGGAAGTGCCAAGGCCGCGACGAGGATCGACATCGTGAACCCTATTCTCCCAAGCCAGCCGGCTCCATGAGTCGCACTCCAGCTCACGCTGGAGGGAAACTCCGCCACCAGGAACTTCACGGCAACCCAGGATGCCAGGAAGATGCCGATAGGCCTACCGAGAACAAGACCCAGGGCCAAGCGCCCCGGAGGCGAACGCTCGCGACCTTCGGCCTCTGAGCGGGTGCCGGCGCATCAGAATCGGAGACGAGATGCGCCGGTGATGCCATTCCCTGAGTACTGCCGCAAGCGACCCAGGCGCGGGATCGAGAACCCGTAGCCGCGGTAACGCCAGATGGTCGGATGACCAACTGTGGCCGACCCAGTGCAGAGGCTCCTGCCTCCTCGGCAGGGTGCGAATCATCGTCACCGTGATGGTACAGGGACGGTTCTGGCCTCGCCCGGCCGTCACGGACGACTCACCCTTCAGTTGGAGTGGTAGAACTTCGACCGATAACGGAAGCAACTTCCACGGCGCGCTTGCGCAAATCGGCTCCACGACTCCTTAGGGAGTCGTGGGCCTCCCCTGTCCTGGTCTTAACCCAGTCTTTCCCCTCCTGCAATGTGCGGCCTATGCGGCGGCGCGTCTCGACGCCAGAGCTCGGAGCCAGCAGGATTGTCAAACCGATGCCCGCCGCCAGGCCGATCATGAAATAGGGCAACTTCGAGCAGCCATTCGCGCTCGAGCAATCTTCGTTTCTTTCCATGTTGAATTCCCTTTCGTTTCAGCACTTCATGCGCAATCTCAGAACCATGACCCGCATGGCTGGCCCAATCAGACCGCCGAACTTCCAGGCGAGGAGGCCCGCGCCGAAACCAGCCCGGAGCAAACGGTTTTCCAGCGCTCGTGGAGAAGTCCGTACAGCAGGCGCTTCGCGCGGTAGATGCGCGTCTTAATGCACGACTCGCTGATCTTCAGCAATCCAGCCAACTCGGTTGTGCTTAGTTCCCGGAACCAGCGTAGATAGCAGGTAGTGCGATATGGCTCCGGCAAGGCCTGAACGGCCGAGCGCAATGCCTCAATCCGCTCTTTGTCCTGCAGCTGCTGCTCGGGATTGCGCTCGATGGAGACCACATTCTCGAGTGGATCGTGCTCGAGGCAGCTTGGTGTCAGCTCACGATTGCGTGCCTGGAGGCGCAGTCTCGTGAGGGCGGAATGAACGGCGATCCGAGTGAGCCACGTACCAACACTCGATCGGCTTTCGAACTGATTGATGGCGCAAAATGCGTGCAGGTGCGTTTCCTGAAGTACATCGTCCACGTCAGCGTCGTTGTCCAGAACTCGGCGCGCAGCGCGGCGGAGGCGCCGGTGGTAACGATGAACGAGGACTTCATACAGCATTGTGTCTCCGGCGCGTATGTGATTTAGGACCGTTTCGTCGGAGTCCTCTCCCGACCAGGAAATGCGGCTGTTCGTCATGCTCGTACCTTCTCGGATCAGCACCTGCAACTCGATGGCCTTGTCTGGCGATTCGGGCACGGCTCCTGCCGTTGAGGGCCCCGTGCCTCACTGCCCTAACGCGCAAACAACTGTCCGGGGATCGCCATTTGACCGAATCCGGCCGTACAGGACAGGTCACCGCACGTGACCCAGCCACGCGGTTCGTGGCCTTGTTGAGGAATCGGCTGGTCTTGGTGCTGCCTGACTTGTTGACCGGAGTTTGGCTATCGCCCTGCTCTTCCGATGCCTGACCAGTGTCTTTGTGAAGGGTAAGATATGACAATTCTCAAACCGTGCTTTGCCTTGCTGGCGGTTGTGGTCATTGGAGCGCTGGTCGGGTGCTCCATCACGTCCACCAAGTCAGCAGACGTTTCCGACAGCATCCGCACTTCCCTGGATCAGGCCGGTCTCAAGGAAGTCTCTGTGAGCCAGGACCGTGACAAGGGCGTGGTAACGCTCAGTGGAAAGGTCGGGGCAAATTCCGACAAGATGAGGGCCGAAGCATTGGCAAAGTCGTTTGCCGGGTCGCAAGTTGTTTCGAACCAGATCGCGGTGATACCGCCAGGCAACGAAGCCAATGCCAAGAGTATGAACTCGAGCCTCGACGATGGAATCGAGAGCAACCTCAAGGCCGCACTCATTCTGAACAATCTCCAGGACAGCGTGAACTACGCCGTCAAGAACCACGTGGTAACGCTGACGGGTGAGGTCGATTCGCAATCTAGCCGGTCTAAGGCCGCCGAGGTCGCAGCGGCCGTTCCGAACGTGCGGCAGGTTGTGAACGAGCTTCAAGTCATGAAGCAAAAGGCCACTTCGTCGATGTGAGAACCCAGAAACAGGGCCAGATATGGACACCATCTTGATTGTTGTTCTGGCACTGTTGCTGCTCGGTGGCGGCTGGGGATACTCCCGGTACCGCAGGTAGAACCCTCCCCTGACGTGCCCCACTGCCGTGCTGGCGGCGGGGCTTAATTCACCGAAGGCGCGGGAGCCGTCAGGAAAGATGGGGTTCGAGGCAGAAACCCGTCTGACGCGGCTTCCGCGCCGCTTCGCGCATTGGCGCAACGCGTTCGCATGGCCGGTATAGAATGCCAGCTCTGCACCCACACACCAAACGACATGCGGGCAGGCGAATGGTGCTCTGGTTTCCCTCCTGATGCTGAAGAGCCCCTATCACCCCGGCCGGGTTTGTGCTCGCGGTCGGGCTATCCTGGAGCGCCGCCGTCGGGTTCACCAAGTCTCAGTTCGACAGAGTGCTCCTGCCTGTCGTCAACCAGGTGAATGACGTTTCCCGGACGAGCGATGCCATCGGCCCTCACCGTCGCGACGTCGCGTGTCGCCGGATGCTGCACGATTGTGATGTGGTAGACCGTCTCGCGATAGCGATAGTGAACGGTGAATCCCCTCCATTCTGCCGGAAGGCACGGCGCAAAGTGGAGTTTATCCACGTCCAGCCTCAATCCGAGAAGCGACTCGACGATGAAGCGATACATCCATCCGGCCGAACCTGTATACCATGTCCATCCGCCCCGCCCAACGTGTGAGGGCGAAGCGTAAACATCGGAACTCACTACATAGGGCTCCACTTTGTAGGTAGCAACGGCCTCCGCGGTGTCCGTGTGGCCCACAGGGCTGATCAAGGTGAACAGTTCCCAGGCTTGACGACGTTCGCCCAACTGGGCGAACGCCATCGCCGCCCAGATAGCGCCATGGGTGTACTGGCCGCCATTCTCCCTCACGCCAGGAAGGTAGCCCTTGATGTATCCCGGGTTGACATTCGATGTGTCAAACGGGGGGTGAAGGAGCTGAATCAATCTAATCTCCCGGCGAACTAGCCGTTGATCCACCGCATGCATGGCCAGCCTCGCGCGTTCGGCGTCGCCAGCGCCGGACAGGACCGACCAGCTCTGAGCGATTGAATCGATCTGGCACTCGGCGTTTTCGGCCGATCCGAGCGGTGTGCCATCGTCGAAGTAGGCGCGACGGTACCATTCGCCATCCCAACCATTGAGCTCAAGACACTGACGGAGGCGTACGGCCTCCAGCTTGCAGTTCTCGCCGAATGGCGCATCACTGTGTGCGTCGGCTAACTCAGCGAACCGCAGGAGGACATCGTAGAGGAAGAATCCCAACCAGACGCTCTCCCCTCTGCCGTGTTGCCCCACAAGGTTCATCCCATCGTTCCAGTCGCCCGAGCCCATGAGCGGCAGGCCGTGATTGCCGAAACGCAAGCCCCGCAGAACGGCTCGTTTGCAGTGTTCGTAAAGACTTGCCATCTCTTCGGAGCGGCCAGGCAGGTCGTAGTAAGAGTCCTCCTCAGCGTTCAATTGCCGGCCTTCAAGAAAGTGAACCGGCTCGTCCAGGATCCCGGTATCACCCGTGCCGAAAACGTAACGGCATGCCGCCAGCGGTAGCCAGAGGAAATCGTCCGAACAGTGAGTCCGCACGCCCCGGCCCGACGGCGGGTGCCACCAATGCTGGACATCGCCGTCTCGGAACTGGCGCGACGCGCAGTGGAGGAGGTGTTCGCGAAGAAGGTGCGGCTCGGCATGAATTAGCGACATCGCGTCCTGCAATTGATCGCGGAACCCGAAGGCCCCTCCAGGTTGATAAAATGCGCTCCGCCCCCAGAAGCGGCACGCAAGGGTCTGGTAAACAAGCCAGCCGTTGGCTAAAACGTTGAGGGATTGATCAGGTGTTTCCACCTGTACCGCTCCGAGCGTGTGCTTCCAGTACTGCCAGACTGATTCGAGCGCGCTGTGCGCGGCGACAGATCCGCGAGACCGAACGACCAGATGATGCGCCTCACTTTCGCCGCGGCCCACGCCGAGAGTGAAGACGATCTCCAGTTCCCGTCCAGCTTCGAGTTCGAAAGGCACACGAATCGCGCTACAAGGATCCAACGCGGCTCCAGTCCTTCCGGAAAGTCGGGGGCGGGTCATCGCCGCCGGGCTGTGGAGTGTGCCGTTGCGGCCCAGGAACTCGGTCCGATCCCCGGTGATGCTCCGGATCCGATCACCTGCGTCAAAGAAGGCAATCCGGTCGGCGAATTCTGTGTTGTAAGTGTTCCTCGCGAACATCGCGCCGCTGTTCGGGTCGATCTCGGTGACCACATGCGGCGCCGATTTCGGCCGCAAGCCGCCAAGTACCCATTCGACGTATCCCGTGACGGAGAGGCTGCGGGTTCTGGCGGATTCGTTACGTACTTTCAAGACGGTGTATTTCACGGCCGCGTCGATAGCCACGTAGACCCAAGCCTCTGAGCGGATGCCTTCTTCCGTGTACTCGAACACGCTGTAGCCGAATCCGTGCCGGCTGGTATAGGATGTGGTGCCGGGGCGGGGCAGTGGCATGGGAGACCAGAAGACGCCATTGTCTTCATCTCGCACATAGAACGCTTCTCCGCTCGAATCGCCAACAGGGTCATTACCCCAGGGGCTGAGGCGGAACTCGTGTGCATTCTCACACCACGTACAGGCCTGGCCGCTCTCTGAGACAACGCTCCCGAAACGCGGGTTCGCCAGCACGTTCACCCAAGGCACTGGCGTCTTCTGTCGTTCAGTGGTGGTGATGATGTATTCCCGCCCGTCCTGGGTGAAGCCGCCCAAACCGTTGAAGAAGAGCAAGTCGTGCCGGGAGGGGGCCGCAACTGTCTCGTCTTCGGGCCATCGGGTTCGGGCGCGTGGAGGTCTCTGCAGAGTTACTTCGCCAGAAGGACGACGATCTATCTGGTCAGACAGCGTTCCACGGCTGTCGAGGAGGATGGCGCGGGCGACCGATTGAAACAAGATCCGGTCTTCGCTCGATACCTGATCGCCAGCCCTGACGAAGATGCCGCCCGGCCGATCGATCGAATTCGCTTCCGCCCCGGCTGAGATCAGGTCAATGATCTGGTCTTGCAGCGTCTGCCGGTAGCCTGAGTGATCCTCATTCCAAATCACCAGGTCCACGGCCAATCCCTTCAGGCGCCAGTAGCCATGGGCCTGGATAAGCTGTTTTGCCAAGTCGATGTTGGCCGAGTCGCTGATCTGGAGGAGCACAATCGGCAGGTCGCCGGAAATAGAGTAACCCCAGAGGCCCGACTGCCCCCGCCGGTTCCTGGTCAGAATGCTCGCGTCGGAGCGGAGCAAAGAACTGGCGTAGACGACGGAGCCGGCCAACTGGCAATAGACCTGCGCGTCAGCCTCGGTCGCGTTGATCTGCCGCAGGAATACCTGGCTGTGTGTCCAAGCGAGATCGAAAACGCGATCCGCAAGCCGCCGATCCTGATACTTTTCGGTAAGGGCCATGCACGCATCCCGCGTCTCTCCGATACCAGACACGATGTCGATCGTCACCTTCTCTTCCGAATCCAGTTCCAACAGCTGGCGGACGGAAACGATCGGATCCAGCACGGGCCCCTCGCCACCCGAGAGCGGTGCGAAGTTGGCCATCGCCTCCGGGTCGGCGACCGTTCGTCCCCGCCCGATGAACCGCATTCGGTCGGTCTCGTAGGAGATCTCTCCGGCTTGCCCCCCATGCACGGCCATCAGATGGAACACCCACAGCGGGTGCTCGCCCCTGGAACGAGGCCGGCGCGTGCAGAGAATCGCCCGCTTGGCGCGGATGATCTCAGTCTGTAGGAAGAGCTTGCTGTAGGCCGGGTGAAGAGCGTCTGCATCAGGCGATCCGAGCACGACCTCCGCATAGCTTGTCACCTCGATGGCCCTGCGTGCTCCGGAATTATTGGTGATGGTGATTCGGCGTACTTCGACGTCATCCTCCGGCGAAACCGCGATCTCCGTGTATGTGTCGAATTCGTGATCGCGGCGGCGAAACTCCACCCGCCCCTCGGAAAAGATCGCCTCGTAGCTGTCCGATGCCTGGAGGGACGGCTGGAATGCGGCGGACCAGAACTCCCCGCTTGCGACGTTGCGAATATAGCAGAAGGTGCCCCAATTGTCGCAGGTGGCGTCTTCGCGCCAGCGCGTCACTGCTATGTCTTTCCAGCGGCTGTAGCCGCCGCCCGCATTGGTGACCATAACGTGATACCTGCCGTTAGACAACAACTGAATCTCCGGCCTTGGCGTGTCGGGACTGGTGAAGATGCGCATTGGCGCGTCCTGGCCGCTGAATGCAACATGCACATCCGAAAGCTCCGCATGCTGGGAATAGAAGGTCATGGCCTTTGGCGCCCTCTCCTGCAGTAGAAGTGCCGTCGCCTTGAACATCGGATCCGACTCGAATCGCTTTTGCATGGGGCGATCCAGCAGTACGTAGGCCAACGACAGAAAGCTCATCCCCTGGTGATGTGCCATGAACGACCGAACCACTACGCTGGATTGGCCGCGCGGCAAACGGGAAGGTGTATAGTCGATGGCTTCGTAGAGGCCATATCTTCCCTCGAAGCCACTCGCGGCGAGTTCCTGAAGATTTCCGCATGCCTCCTCAGGGGTAACTATGAGCGCCAACGCCGACGCATATGGAGCGATCACCAGATCGTCCACGAGTCCTCGCTTGAGGCCCATACCGGGCACCCCAAACGCGCGGTACTGATAGTTGAGATGAGCGTCCACGGAGTTGTATCCGGATTCCGAGATGCCCCACGGCACTCCGCGCTTCCTTCCGTAAGCGATTTGCCTTGAGACCGCGGACACACAAGTCCGATGCAATAGGGTGTCCTCGTATGACGGCATCACGATGAGCGGCATGAGATACTCAAACATCGAACCGCTCCAGGAAAGAAGAATCGGTTCTCCACCTGCGGCGGTGAGGAGCCGGCCCAGCGCGAACCAGCCTTCCTGTGGCAGCTCGCCCAGTGCAATTGCCACAAAACTGCACAAGCGGGCCTCCGAAGCGAGCAAGTCATAATAGCTCGGATCCCGCCTGTGTTCCCCGGCGTCGAACCCGACGGAAAGCAGATGGCGGGCGTCGTCATACAGGAACGCATACTCAGCGCGGGCGAACACAGCGCACTGGTCCGCAAGACTCTGGATCAAGTCGATCCGCGCTGCTGCCCGACCGGCATGAAGCGGATCTCCCGTCAAGGCTGCCAGTTGTCGCAGCGTTGGAATCTCGTCGAGAGAGTCCGGAGCGAGAAACGACAAATCATCTGTTGCGTCGTGACACTGCCGAACGAAGGCGCTCGCCCACCAGATCGACTCGCCGTCCGAACCGGCGCTGAGCGTATCAGCGAGTTCCGCGGCGGCTCCGGCGAGACGTTCCAGCGCAAGCCGGGCGTGACGGAGAGAAGTTACCGGACTCGCGCACTCCGCATTGACCTCCGTCCGAAGCCGATCCAGTCTGGAAGCGTTTTTGTCAGAGACCTCGTCGGCGAGGACCCCAAGGGTGTCGCTGAGACCCTCAAACAACCGTGGCCCCAGAATCGGCTGGTCAGGAATCGCCAACAGACCAGGCCGCAATGTCAGCAGATGTCCCGCGAGGTTTCCGCTATCCACGGTGGAAACGTACATGGGCAACAGCGGTTTCAGGGACTGCGTGTCGTACCAGTTGTAAAAGTGGCCCCGGTGGCGCTCCAGTGCCTCCATAGTCTGGAGCGTGTTCGCCGTGCGCCGAATGAGCTCTCCAGCCGAGATGTATCCGAAGTCGCAGGCGGACAGGTTCGCCAGCAGCGCGAGCCCTATGTTGGTCGGCGATGTGCGGTGTCCGATGCTTGCGACGGGATGCTCCTGGTAATTGTCTGGCGGCAACCAGTGATCCTCCGGACGGACGAATGTCTCGAAGTATCGCCACGTTTTCCGTGAGAGCTTCCGCAGAAAGAGCGTTTGGCCAGATGTCAGCCTCGCCTCGCGGCGCGCAGTTGGCCGGCTGATCCACCAGGCGAGGAGAGGGGAGGCGAACCAAAGCACGAGTATCGGGAACGCCCCACCCAATGCCTCCGGTCGCAAGCGCGTCATCTGAATGCCGGCGGCAGTGGCGACAGCCGGGCCGATCCACATGGTGCGGCAGACTCCAGCGAGATCCCCACGACTGCTGCCGTTCGTGTCGCCGGACACCCGCCACTCGAGAAGCCTTCTATGCGTAATCAGCAGTCGGCCCAGGGTGCGCAACACCGCATCCAGGCTGACGAATGCCTCATACGGGAGGCAGGCGATCGTAAATGCGGCCTGCGCGAAGCTCCTGGATGCACAGGCCCATGTGGCGGAGACGTGTTGACTGATGAGCACATCCCTTGGCCTCAGCAGCAGGTCGAGAAGACAGAACGCGGCATACGGCAGGAGGATGATCCCGATCGCGGACAGGGTCCAGAACCACACCGGCCAAAGAGAGTTCCAGCCGACCAGCAGAAGCATCGTCAGTGCCGCTGGCGCGAGGCTGCGCCGGAGATTGTCCAACAGTTTCCACACCGCCAGCGCCCCGAGCGGGTTCTTTTCGCGGTGTCCGCTCGAGCCTCGGACCCGGGGAAGGAGCCACTGCAGAAGCTGCCAGTCTCCACGAATCCAACGGTGGCGGCGGCTTACATCCGCGCCGTACTGGGCTGGAAACTCCTCGAAGAGTTGCACGTCGGTCAACAGTCCGGACCGCGCGTAGCACCCCTCCAGAAGATCGTGGCTGAGTACCTGGTTCTCAGGTAGATGCCCGTGCAGCGCCCTTTCAAACGCGTCGACATCGTAAATCCCCTTGCCAATGAACGAGCCCTCGCCAAACAGGTCCTGGTATACGTCGGAGACGGTGCGGGTGTACGGATCGATGCCAGGTTCGCTTCCGAAAAGGCGGGCGAATCTAGTCTGCCCTGCGCCGGGCAGGCTCGCCCCTACCGCGGGTTGAAGGATACCGTAACCATCGACGACCCGCTGCTTGCCTTCGTCATACTCGGCGCGATTGAGGGGATGCGCCATCGCTCCAACCAACTGGCGCGCCACATCGCGCGGCAATTGCGTGTCCGTGTCTAGGGTGATAACGTACTTTACGCTGCTGAGGATCGCCGTGTCGCCAACGACGAGAGAAAACCGATTTGCCGATCTCCCGCGCAGCAATGAATTCAGGTCCGCGATCTTTCCGCGCTTACGCTCGTAGCCCATCCATAATCGTTCCCGCGGGTTCCATCTTCGGGGACGATGGAAGAGGAAGAACGCGCCCTTGTGCCCTCCCTTGTGCTTCTTGTTGAGCTCCTCGATTCCCGTTCGCGCCAGCCGCAGCAAAAGTTCGTCCTCAGGCTGATTCTCCGCGTGCGCGTCCCGAAAGTCGGTCAGCAAACCGAAGTGCAGGTTGTCATTGCGATTGGCCAGAAACCTGACCTCGATAGCTTCGATCAGTTCCTCAACATTCTCTGGGCTCACGAGGATCGTCGGGACCACGACGAGTGTGCGGTACTCCGGCGGAATTCCCTCTGAGAAGTCCATTTTGGGGAGCGGGCGAGGAGTCGCCAACAACGTCGCTAACAAGTTCACCAGGGCGACGGCCAGGTGAGATCCGCACACAAGCGAGAGAATGCCGAGCAGGCCGAGTGGCCATCCGGTGAAGCCGCCGGCATGCGCCTTCACCAGAAGTAACGCGGCAATGGCGATCGCCATCAGCGCAATAGCGCCGACGTAGAGAGGAAGGGCGAATCTGCGGGCTACCCTTCGGCACACTTCAATCGGCGGCAGGCGGGCGTGCACAGCCTGCTCAAGTCGCGGCAGTCCTTTGTCGATCAGGTAGAAGCCGACATGCGCTGCACGATCGCCGGTGCCCAGCAGTGTTTCCTCTTGTTGCGCGAGTTTGATCGCCTCACTCGCTACAACAGTCTCGGAGTGCCGGCACCATTTCGCGATCTTCTCGATCGTGTGGCGGTACCGGTCTCGCGTGGGGAAGTCCATGCTGCCGTAGACTCTGCCCGTGTCTCCGCGAAGTATCTGCTCCACGGCGCTGAGGGTCTCGACAAACTCGCGCCAGTCTATCGCGCCAAGCATACGCAGACTTCCGATGGTGTTACTCATCGAGACCTGATCGGCAGCCTGCTGCTGGTTCTCCGCCTGCACCAATTGCTTGATCGTCCATCCGGACTCGGAGAGTCGCTGCTCGATCCAGGTGAGCGGCAGAGCCAAAGCAGGCCCTTGCCCCTGCAAACGGCGCGCAAACTCGGCGACGAACGGCCCAGCCAGCGGAGGGTTCGATCGCGCCATATCCGCGATCACCAGAATCAGGCTCTTCGGGTCCCTCTCAGCGGTGTTCTCGATCTCGTCTGCCCAGTAATCGGCCCGGTTTCGGCCGACCCGGTCGGTAGCAATTCTGGCTCCGACACGCCGGAGGTTCTCGATCAGCGCGAGACGAAGCATGATGGGGAGCGCCCAGAGTTCGCCGAGGCTGAGCGTGGTGACTGACTGATAGGCGGCGACAAAGCTGGCGAGACCCTCCGGATCCAATCGCCCGTCACCGTGGGAAATCGCCTCGAGTGCGATGTCGTAGACACGCGGAAAGCCTGCCGACGGGCCTTTCGACAGGCGGGGAAGCTCTCTACTGTACGCCTTCGGCAGGTGCTTCCCGGTCATTCGAATCTGCTCTTCGATCAGATAGAAGTTATCGAGGAGCCATTCGCCGGCTGGCGTTATCCGGCGGTTCGTCTTGACCGCCGTACTCAGCAGGCCGCGAACCCGGAGAAGGACCTCATGGTTCTTTTGCAGCCTGCCCAGAAGCCGGTCCGGAGCGGCTACCGGGTCCAATTCGTGGGAGCCAGCCAGTTCCCTGCCATGCTCGCGCATCTGGTCGGCGCTGAACAGATCAGCCCGCAGTGGGGGGGCATCGCCGTAGTTTCGCTCCGAGTCCACTGCGGGTGCGCTTGAACGGAACCTTCTCTTTCGAGTCGGCCAGTAAAGCTTCTTCAACGCCAAAGCTCCTTGTTGAACCTGCTGAAGCAGAATGGAAGAGGACCAAGCCTAAATGGTGCTCCCGCGCAGTTGCTTACTTACGTCACTTGACGCGCCGGCCGCAAATCCTCAGATCGGCTCTTCTGCCCTCAACTGCGATCGATGACGCCCGTCGGCGCCCGCTCGGTGGGCTTGTCGGCCGTGCCAAAGTCGGCTGAAGCCTCCGCGGCTGACGCAACACTTCGAGCCCCGGTGTCTCTGAGAGTCCTTTTTGCACGATCACTCCACTCGGTGTTGTCACAGTGCACGGAGAGCAGGATGCCGCCACGCCTGATTCGGCCCGCGTATCGCCTGGCCTCGTACTCGGGCACGCCCAGGCCGGCGAGGAATCCGATCAGCCAACCCAACGATCCGCCCAAGCCTGCGCCAGCAATCGCCGCAAGCACCGTTCGTGAGGCGACAAGTTCCTCTGCACCTGGGATCTCCAGCAGGTTTGTTGCAGCCAGCCAAACCAGTCCCGTCCCGATGGTTGCACCTGCTGCGGACCCTATTGCCGCTCCTTCCGGGGCCTTGGTGCTCTTCTCGTGCCCAAAGTCCTTTGATCCCTGGTTGTCCGGTACCGACACAGCAATATCGGTCGTCCTGTAGCCCGATCGAAGCAGAACGTCCATGGCATCCGAGACTGCGGTGCGATCCGCGTAGATTCCCATTACCGATGAGTTCTTTGTCATTCGATCTTCCTTTCAGAGTCCTGACGTGTGGCGGGGTGGTCTGACGCTTCCCCTTCCGTGTGGTTCACGCCGACGGCCACCTGGAGGTTCCGCGTTTTCCAGTGCACGGCCAGTACCAATTCGGATTCGTTCGGCAAGTCGAGAATGCACACGACCCATCCTGGATTGGGAGGCTCACGTGCATAGGCAATGCGGGCCGAAGTCGGCCCATCGATAGTGCGGTAATCGGCTGGCGGAGGTCCTTAGGTTGAGAGCGAGTGCAGAGCGGAGGCCGCGGCAATGCCCGGAATCCACCGTAAACCCTGAAGAGACCGGGAAGACCCCCGCCCGGCCGCTGAAGGAGGCGGAGGCTGCTCCGAAACGTGGAGGGGGCAGGTGTTTGGCCTACGCCGCGAGCGAGAGGAAATCGAACAAAGTGAACATGGGTGACCATCTGTCGTCGCTTGACCGTATTTCGTTATCAACCTCGGCTGCCATGGTTTGCTCCGGCGCAACCGGCCCGAATTGGGAACCCACGCAAACGAACAAATTGATCCAGAAGTGGACCCCGTCCAGGCCACCGTCCTGGGGACTGAGGACATCGAGATGACACATAACCACGTGAGTGAATTTCAGCTCCGAGTAGTCCACGTCGACGGAACCGAGGAGCTAAGCGGGTGGATGAACGACACGGAACAGATCGCTCAAGCGATTGCCGAGAAGCGAAGGCTTCGAGGCCGAATGATCTGGCTCCGGGAAAGGACGGTTCCTTGTCCCCAATGCCTGGTCCACGAAATTGCAGTTGTGGAATACCCTCTCTCGGATGTGTCTACTCCGCGCCAACGTCCCCACGATTCCCAATACCTGTTGGCCGTGGGGTCAAGGAGCAGGTACGAAGTGTTTGAGGTAATCGCGAGCAGGCGCTGACGGGGGATGTCGAACTGGTTGTTTGTCGCAGGGAGCCTGCAATCTCCCTGGCTGCGGCGCCGGACTCCGTGAACGGAGTTCTCGCGCTGCTTCGGCGCTGCCGGCCACCGCCGGCTGAACTCCAAATTGCGAACGCTGGCGGCTCTCATGTCCATGTGTCAGCGCCGGTGCAAGAATCCCCACAGTGCCGGTTGAGAATTTCCCACCCCTTGACAGAGGCCGAGGCCGGCTGCCTCTTTCGAGAGGAGGAGGTGCCGAGATCTGTTGAGGGGGAAAGACGTGCAGGAAGTTCCCGAGATGAGACGGCAGGGATTGAGCATCCAGCCGATCAGCCGGCTGTTGGGGTTTGATCGCAAACCGATCCGTAAGTATCTGATCGAACCGGTGGTGAAGCCGGACTACGGTCTGCGGCCGAAGCCGCCCAGCAACCTGGATGGGTTCCAGCCTTACCTGGAGGAGCGGCTGAAGGCTGGCGTTTGGAATGCTTGAGTGCTGTTGCGGGAGCTGCGCGAGCGGGGCTACTCGGGCGGCTACACGATTCTGACCGACTCGCTGAGGCCGAAGCGGCAGATGGCGCGGGCGGTGGCTGTGCGGCGGTTCGAGACGCCTCAGGCCGCTCAGCGTGATACGACGAGACTGCGCGCCAGCAAGTGTGCGCGTGGTTCGCCTCTCGCTTGCGACGGCTTACTCTGCCGGACGGGGGCAGTCACGCTTCTGTTCGGCCATCCCAAGATCCTTACGTTTGGCCGGTCGGTTCTTCGTCGGATTGCTGAAGACAAACCGACCGTACAGCGCTCACCCTCTCATCCCGGAGTCGCAGGGGAGCCTGTTCACCTTGTGGCAGACACCGTTCGCCTCGTGCGGACAACCTCGACTGCTCATATTCCTCCTCTCGACCGGCGCCATTCAACAGCAGCGGATATGGTTTGTTTAGAGATCATCAGCTCTGCCACGGACCTGACCGAGAGCGTGAGGATCTTCGATTTCGCAGTCCCCCGGCAGGCATAAACTCGCATCCGTACGGCATCGGCAAGGGTCTCTGCTCCCCGAACATCTGCACCTAGGACCAGAGCCCGGAGTGTACTGCCGGCAGACTGGTGGATGTCCGACCGTCGCTTTCGCTATAAGCACGACAGGCCCTCACCCGCAAGTAGGTCGGTGGTGAAGGAACGCGTCTTTTACCGGCGTTGTTACTCCTCTCTCGCTAAGTTAAGCGATGCCGTTCTCCTGGGCTGTGACTGAGGTCCCGATTGGCCGTCAGGCAACCCGAACCTGCCGCGATTCTGGCCGCTGCCGACTTGAATCGAAACTGACCGAGGGCTGCTGCCGGGAACACGTGGAGTTCTCCGATGGCAGTGCGCAGCCACGAGTCCGCCAGCTGGTAAACGAGGCCGGAGAGCCAAGTCGCACCCTCATCCCGTCTGCTTGTACCAACGGCCTCGACCATGCATTGGCTCCCCACTGTTGCCCTCCCCGCTGTTGTGGAAACGCACTGCGCATGTATTGTTTGACTGGCCTGTGCGGAGGCGATCTACTTTTTCAACCGCCACCAGCCCCTGTTCACCCGACAGGAGGTTGTCTGCGACTGCTCTGCTCATTATAGTAGTCCAAAAACCTGTCAGGCAAGTGTGTAAACTATCCATTGTTGTTTCAAGGAACTAATGCGATAAAAATGTATGAGTTTGCCGTAGCGTCCGAGTGAGCAAAGATGGGATAAGACGTGATCTTGCTTGGTGAGTTACGTGAAATTTTACTTTTTGGATAGGCACAACTCGTGTTGGGCCGTTGCTGCTGCACCACGAGCCGCATGGCCCCCACCCCTGTGCGACCTGTAGACCGCGTCGTGTGAGCAATGTACACCAGGCCTGCGAACACGTAGAAAAGCGTTCCCACGTAATTGTGTCGATCTACGCCAAAATAGTGCCTTGCCGCCATAAAAGATATTGACTCAAAACTGCAAAGCGATCAGTATGAAGATAGTAGAAGAATTATGAGAGCTGACTAATGCTGCATCTCACTCGCCTGGGGCCTCGCCCAGCTAAGGCGACGATCCCCTTCCATCTGAGTCCCTCGGATTTGCGCGTAAACTGCAGTCGCGGAAGAAGAAGCCTTGAGACTCTACAAACGCGGTGAGAAGTGGCACTTGGATGTGGTCATTAACGGCCAGCGCTACCGCGAGAGCCTCGATACCACCGATGGTCGCGAGGCCAAGACCCTCGCCAACAAGAGAATCACGGAGATCAGCAGCGGCAAGGGCGCCTCAAAATCCGGTCGCGAGTTCGCCCGAAAGCCGTTCAATGAGGCGGCCGACACATTCGTGGAGGACCGCCGCATCCACGTCTCCGGCCGAACGCATGAGCTTGATCGGGAGCGCCTCCGGCCGTTGCGACTCTTCTTCGGCAAGAAGCCCCTGCTTCGCATTCGAGCGGAAGACATCGCAGCGTACCAACGAGGGAGACTGGACGGCAGTATCCGCGTCGGTGAGGATCGCGATAATGTGAGGTTGAAGCGCGGTGTCGGCAACCGGACTGTCAACATGGAGTTCACTGTCCTCCGTCAGATGATGCGGAGAGCAAAGGTCTGGTCCGTCGTCAGTGAGGACGTGAAGATGCTGCCCGAGAAGGGCAGGGTCGTCGGCCGGGTTCTCTCGGCGGAGCACAAGAAGATCCTCTTCCGGACAGCGGCGGCGGAAGATCGCTGGCTCGTGGTTCACTGTGCGGCTGTCCTCGCTGCCTACACGACCTGTCGCGGTGTGGAGTTGAAGAACTTGCGCTGGTCCGATGTGGACCTGTTCGCCAAGACCATCCAGATTCGCAGATCGAAGACGGATGCCGGTCACAGGGCGATCCCACTGACCAGCGATGCCGTTTCAGCCCTCGCCCGCCTCCGGCGGCGGGCGGAACTCCTGGGCGCCAGTGAGCCAGCCCATTACGTATTTCCCGCCTGCGAGAGCAACGCGATTGTCCCCGACAAGCCCCAGAAGACTTGGCGGACGGCTTGGAGGTCGCTCGTCAAGGCCGCCGCTCGGGAGGCCGGCCGCTCCGCAGCTTCTGGGTCGCTTGCGGAGGGCCTCGGGCTGCGTGCCGCGCGGGCGGCGTACAGGCTAGTACTGGCCGCCTTCAAGGGCTTCCGCTTTCACGATCTGCGCCATCAGGCGATCACCGAGTTGGCTGAGCATGGCGCCTCCGACGCAACGCTGATGGCGATCGCCGGTCACATGAGCCGTCAGATGCTGGAGCACTACTCCCACGTCCGAATGGAAGCAAAACGCGCCGCGCTCAATGCGCTGGAAGGCGGACTCATGGGTGTGCCGCCTCGCGAGGATGAACCGGAACCCAGGTTCAGGATGTAGCTCCCAAACCGGGTTACGGCACAAACTATGGCACAAAGGCCCGCCTCGCCAGCGGGCCTTTTCACGTAACTCGTTGATTTTGTGTGGTGGGCGGTGCAGGGATCGAACCTGCGACCTCCTGCTTGTAAGGCAGGCGCTCTGACCAGCTGAGCTAACCGCCCGGACCTTTTCATCTTACCGGACAATCAGTTCCCGACGTAGCGCGAATAGAGGCTGCGGGCCAGGCCGGGGTCCGTGGTGCCCTTGATGATGGCGCGGCCGTCGGGGAAAACCGTGATTTCGTGCGGCGGGGCGATGAAGCGCAGGGCGAAGTCGTTCACGCGCACTTCGCCCAGCCGGGAGAGAGTTCCGGCCAGCGCTCGAAGGTCCACGGGGCGCTTGCGGTCGTGGATCTGAACCGCATTCCGGCCGCAGAGGCTGATCGGCGGGCGGCCCTCGCCGCCGAGGTGGCGGCAAGAACGGAGATCGCAGGCCGGACAGCCGGGCTGCCGGGCGGGCATGCCGACCTGGCGCGTCACACCACTCCAGACATCGAAGGTCGTCATCTTCGCGGCGGGTGCAACGCCGCAGAGGATTTGCAGGGCCAGGCTGGTCTGCCAGGCCGAGACGATGGCGGGGATCGTGTTGACCACGCCGGCGGTCTCGCAGGTGGGCTGCGCGCCACTGGGCGGTTCCGGGTAGATGCACTCAAAGCAGGCCGTTCGGCCGGGAACGATCGGCATGGCCAGACCGTAACTGCCCACGGCGCCGCCGTAGATCCAGGGGATGGCGCGGTCCACGGCGTAATCGTTGATCAGGTAGCGAGTTTCGAAGTTGTCGGTGCCGTCGACGATGAGGTGGGCGGCGTCGAGCACGTCGTGGATGTTGGCGGGCGTGAGGTCGGCGATGACCGGGTCGACTTGTATGCCGGAATTGATCTCCGCGATGTGATGCGCGGCGGCGGCAGCCTTGGGCATGGCCTCCAAGGCATCAGCCTCGGTGTAGAGCCACTGGCGCTGGAGGTTGGAGGCCTCGACGTAGTCGCGGTCGATCAGGATCAACCGGCCGACGCCGGCGCGGGCCAGAGCTCCAGCGGAAAACGCGCCGAGCGCACCGCACCCGACGACGGCGACGGTGGCTTCGGAGATCCGCCGCTGGCCTTCCTCACCGATGCCGGGGAACAGGATCTGGCGGGAGTAGCGGTCGGCTGGAAGAACGCTCATCTAAAGGCAATCGTAACAATCCGTGTTGGTACACTGGACTTTCGTGACCCGGACCGGCCCTGCCGTAGCACTGCTGGCGTGTGTCATCTCCGCGCTTGGTTCCGTGGCCGCCCCCGTGTGTCTGGCTCAGTCGGAGAAGTACGACGGGCGGAAGATCACCGGGATCTACCTCGAGCCGCGCGACCAGCCGCTGACGCGGGACCAGATCGGATTGTCGCTCGGAATCCGTCCCGGCGATGTCTTCGACGAAATCCTGCTAACGCGCGCCGTGCAGCGACTGTTCGCCACGGGGCGGTATCGCGACATCGTCGTCGACGCCGAACCGGAGGGCGAGGGCGTCACGCTGACATTCAAAACAGTTCCCGCCTATTTTACGAGCGGCGTTCGGGTTCTCGGAGTGCCAGATCCGCCAAGCGTCGCAAAGCTCACCAGCGCGACTCGTCTGGAACTGGGCGCCCCGTTCCACGAGGACAACCAACTGCCCGAAGCCGTGAAGGGACTGGAAGAGGTGCTCCGGGCCAACGGTTTCTACAACGCCAAGATTGCATACAGCGTTGAGAGAAGGTCGCACAGCCAGGAGGCGGACGTTCTGTTTACTGTCGAACCTGGAGCGCGCGCGAAGTTCACGCGGCCGGTGTTTCGAGGGGACCCGCAGCGGCCCGAGGACAAGCTGATCAGCATCACCAAATGGCCGCGCTGGTGGGGACTGCGCGGGTGGAAAGAAGTCAACGAGCAGCGTGTCCTGACTGGGCTTGAACGGCTGCGGTCGCACTATCTGAAGCGAGATCACCTGCTGGCCAGTGTCCGGCTGAGCCGGCTGGAGTATGACGCGACGACGAACACCGTCAGGCCGGAGCTTGAGATCACGGCCGGCCCGCGCGTGTTCATCCGGGCGGAGGGCGCGAAGGTGGGCAAGGGCACGCTGCGCGACCTCATCCCCGTCTACCAGGAGCGAACCATCGACACAGAGCTGCTGATGGAGGGCCGCGGGCACCTGGTGGAGCACTTCCAGGCGCAGGGATACTTTGACGCCAAGGTTGCCTACTCGCGCACCGAGGGCGAGGAGCCGGGCGAGCAGCGGATCGTCTACCGGATCGACCGCGGGTCCCGGTACAAGCTGGCCGAAGTGCAAGTTCGCGGCCACTCGTACTTCGGCGAAGACACGGTCCGGGAGCGCCTGTCGATCATTCCCGCACGGTTTCCGCAGTACCGGCGGGGACGATTCTCGGACGATCTGCTCGAGCACGACAAGGACGCGATTCTGGATCTGTACCGCAGCAACGGCTTCCGGGACGCGGCGGTGGTCTCCAGCGTTGAGCACAACTACGGCGGCAAGCCGCAGGAGATCGGTGTTCTGCTCACGATTCAGGAAGGGCGCCAGTGGTTCGTCTCCGACGTCGACGTCTCAGGCGTCGACCTGAAACTGCTCGAAGAAGTGCGCGGGATGCTGAGTTCAAATCCCGGCCAGCCATTCAGCATTGCCGGCGTGGCGGCAGATCGCGACACGGTCCTGAACTGGTACTTCAATAACGGGTATCCGGATGCCTCGCTGGACGTTTCCATCACGCCAAACGAAGAGACCGGGCGTGTGGCTCTAAAGTACGCCGTGATCGAAGGCCGAAGGAATTTCGTCCGTGACGTTCTAGTGAACGGACTGGTGAAGACAAAGCCCGAACTGGTAGGAAACCGGCTGGCACTGGCACCGGGCGACCCGCTCTCCCAGAGCGACATCGTCGAGACGCAACGGCGGCTCTACGACCTGGGCATCTTCGCGAAGGTCGACGTTGCGGTGCAAAATCCCCAGGGGCAGGAGCGCAACAAGTACGTCCTGCTTCAGGCCGAAGAGGCTCGTAAGTATTCGTTGAATCTAGGCTTCGGCGCTGAGTTCGGACGAATTGGCGGCGGGACGTCGAACTTCGACGCGCCGGCGGGCGTTGCCGGCTTCAGTCCACGCGCGCTGATCGGCATCAGCCGCACGAACTTCCTCGGGCTCGGCCACACGGCCAGCACCACTTTCCGCATCTCGAATTACCAGAGGCGTGTACTGCTGAACTACCTTGCGCCGCAGTTCCGGGGCAACGAGGACGTGAACCTGACGTTTTCGAGCCTATACGACCACTCGCGAGACGTGCGAACCTTCACGTCTACCCGGTTTGAGAGCGCGGTGCAGGTGGGGCAGCGGCGGTCGCGTGCGTTGAATGTGCTGTACCGCATCTCGATCCGCGACGTTGAGGTGGACGAGGCGACTCTGAACATCGATCCGGGACTGATCCCCGTTTTTTCGCAGCCGGTTCGTGTAACCGTCTTCTCGACTTCGTTGATTCATGACAGGCGCGACGATCCTCTGGACTCGACGAAAGGGATGCTGAACACGCTCGACTTCGGCTATGCGCCGGGGATTCTGGCGCGAAGAACGAGCTACACGCGCCTGTCCGTCAGAAACTCCACTTACCACCGGCTGAGCCGCTCTCTGGTGCTGGCGCGCACAGCGACATTCGGCTGGCTGTACAACCTGGAATCCGATCCCGTGCCTCTGCCCGAGCGGTATTACGCCGGCGGCGCCACAACGCATCGAGGATTTCCCGACAACCAGGCGGGTCCGCGAGACCCGGTGACGGGATTCCCGGTAGGCGGCAGTTCGTTCCTGTTTTTTGGCACGGAACTGCGATTTCCTCTCATTGGCGATAATCTCGGCGGCGTGCTGTTCCACGACATGGGCAATGTCTATTCGAGCGCCAGTGAGATCTCCTTCCGCTACAAGCAGCGGGACCGCAGCGACTTCAACTACGCCGTGCAGGCCATCGGCTTCGGCGTAAGAATCAAGACGCCTGTGGGGCCGATACGCGTGGACCTGGCTTTGGCGCCGAACTCTCCGCGATTTGTTGGATTTGATGGCACGCGCGAAGATCTAATCAACGGCACGGGAAAGTTCAATGTTCCGCAAAGGGTGAGGCCGTTCCAGTTCCACTTCTCGATCGGCCAGAGTTTCTGATGATGCGATTCGCGGCAGCACTTCTGGTTCTGATGGCCCCGCTCCAGGCGGCGGACGAGATCGAGCGCATTGTGGCGGCGGTCGGAACGCAGGTGGTGACGACCGGAATGGTGCGCCGCCAGCTGAGGATGAGCGCCTTCGTCAACAATCGCGAGCCGCATTACTCCGAGGCCAGCATGAAGGAGGCGACGGAACGCCTGATCGACCAGGCCCTCATCCGGAAGGAGATCGAGCTGACGAAGTACGCGCCCGTGCCTGTCGCCGAAGCGGAAGCACGGATTGCGGAGTTCATGGAGCGCCGGAAGCTGACCAAGCCGGAATTGCTTGCCGGGCTCGAGAAGTACAGCTTCCGTGAGCAGGATTTCGTCGACGAAGCGTTGTGGCAGCTCACACTGATGCAGTTCATCGAGTTTCGTTTCCGCCCCAGCGTGCAGGTGACGGAGTTCGAGCTGCAGGAGTATTACACGAAGACGTACGTGCCCCGCTTCAAGGCGGCGAATCCGAAGCTTGAGCCGCAGCCGCTGGATGAGGTCAGGGACAGGATTGCCCAAATCATCGCTTCCAATAAGTCCACCACCACGTTGAACCAATGGCTGCAGCAATCTCGCCAGCAGGTTCAACTCCGGTACATCGAAGGGGCGCTCAAATGAAGCGCCGGCTGCGCTTGTTCGGAATTGCCGGCGGTGTGCTGGCCGTCGCTGCGGTGGCGTTAGTCACGGTCGCGCGTAGCGACTGGCTGCGGGAGCACGTCCGCCAGAAGATTGTCGACTCCCTTGCAAGCGCGACGGGCGGCAGCGTGGAGATCGCGCAGTTTGACTACAACTGGGCCGCATTGCGCGCTGAGGTGCACGGCGTGGTGGTGCGGGGAACGGAGGCGCCACCTCAGTTGCCGCTGTTCACAGCCGGGCGAGTGGAGCTCGCAATCGATGTCCGATCCTGGATCGGGCGCGACGTGGAACTGCGGGAGCTTGTGGTGGAGAAGCCGCAAGTCCACGTCTACGTGAACGCGGACGGTACCACCAACATCCCGGGCGCGGAGAGGAAGACCGGTAGAGGTCCTATCGAGAATCTTCTCGACCTGGAGATCGCGCGGCTGCGCATCACCGACGGCCTTGTGGAATACGACTCCAGGAAGGTCCCATTGAATGTCCGCGCGGAAGGGTTGCGCACCGTGATGGAATATCGGCGGCACCCGCAGCGCTACGAGGTTCAGTTGCACACGGACAAGCTCAGCGCGAATGGCTTCGCCGAAGGCGCACTCGATCTGGACGCGGTTCTCCATCGGAACCGCGCCGATTTCAACGCCCGCGTCGCATTGGCCGGAGGCGAGTCCTCAATCCAGGCCAAGGGGGCGCTCGAG
Organism: Bryobacteraceae bacterium; assembly: GCA_050789245.1. Lineage (GTDB taxonomy): Bacteria > Acidobacteriota > Terriglobia > Bryobacterales > Bryobacteraceae > PNKE01. The sequence goes on from JBOZRR010000022.1 coordinate 62,650, forward strand.
GACTTTAAGAACCCGAGGGTGTCGGCGGATTACGAAGTCCGCGCGGCGGCCGCGGATCTGAAAGTGAAGATGCTGAAGGCCGGGGTTCTTCAGTCCAAGGGCAACGCGATGTGGAGCGGCGACGGGATCTACAGAGTCTCCGGAACATTCGAGGGCCAGGGGGTCACGTTAGAGGGCGAACACTTCCAGCTCCAGAATCTGAAAGGCCGCGGGCAACTGCGGCTGACTCCAGAGTTGCTCCAGGTTGACGATCTGCGGGCGGACGGATCCGCAGGCTCGCTGGATGGCGAATTTTCGCTTGAAGGCTGGAAGCGCATGAAGGCCAGCGGCCAGATCAAGTCGACCCTGTCCTTGCTTCTGGCTGCCGCGAAGGTCGAGAAGCCGGCTTGGGATGGACAGGTCGAGTCCCCATTCGAGTTCTCAGGAGAGGCCGGCGCCGCGGGGCTGACGAACTCCGTTCTCACCGTCCGCGCCGCTCTTACGCCCCTGCCCGAACACCTGCCCGCGGAGGGCAACATCTCGGCCCGCTGGGATCAGCGCTCGGGTGAGATTCGAATCGAGCCATCCTCGCTGCGGCTGCCTACGCTCACGATGCACGCTGAGGGGACTCTCGGCAGGACACTCACGTTCGGGCTAGTCGCGACCGATGTGAGCCGGCTCGCGCCATACCTGACGGCGCTCGGCTTGGGCCCGATCGAGATTCCTGTCGGGCTGGATCACGGCCAGATCCGGGCCGAAGGCGTCGTCACCGGTCCACTGTCCGATCCCACCTTCGACGGCAATCTCGAGGCGGAGCGCGCCACTTTCAAAGAGATCCTGATCGATCACGCACAGATCCGATTTCTGGTCAGCAAGAACGAGCTGAATCTGCCGCAAGTCACTCTGTCGCAGGCCGGCTCGGCCACCTCCGGAGCTCTGCGCATCAACCTGAATGAGTGGAAGGCGGATTCGAGGTCCGGCCTAGCCGCAAGAGCGACCTTGAAATCGATCGACCTCCACCAGATCGGCAGCCTCACGCAATCGGGAGTTGCGCTCTCCGGCCGGCTGGATGCCACGGTGAATGTCGGCGGGACTCTCGGGGACCCGCAAGGTTCAATGCGGTTCTCCTCGGCGAACGCCACCGTTGCTGGTGAGACCCTGCGCCGCCTCACCGGAGAAGTCCGTAACACCGACGCGACACATATCTCGTTGGTCTCCGCCTTTGAACTCGCCGGCGCGAAAGCTTCGTTGAACGGGATTTACTCTCATGTTCCCGGTGAATGGAGGCAGGGCAGCGCGGAACTGCAGGTGAAATCATCGGCACTCAATGCCGCCCAGTTGGCTGCCGTGTCGAAGTTCCGGCCGGAGTTCGGTGCGGGGCTAACTCTCGACGTGAAGGTGAGAGCCGACGTCAAAGGGTCCGAAATCGTCGCGCGCAGCGTGGATGGCACGCTGGAGGCCGACGGGATTCGCGATCGTGAAATCCCCCTTGGCACGCTCCGCCTGCGTACCTCGACCAGCGACGATACCGTGCGCGTCATCATCGACGGGCAGATGGACCAATCTCCGATCGCCGGAACGGCCACTGTGCGCCTGAACAGCAATTATCCAAGCGCCGCTGAGCTTGAAGCGAAGGGTGTGTCGCTCTCGTTCCTGACCTCGGCCCTTTCCTCGCCAAACGGCGAGAAGGGCAAGCTGAGATTCGACCCCGAGGGCACCCTCGATGCGATGGTCCGTTGGCGCGGAACTCTGCGCAATCTCAAGGCCGGCAGTGCCCAGGTCACTGTGCCAAGGCTGGAGGTTCGCCCCCACAGCGGCTCGGATGAATTTACGCTGCGGAACGCGGGTGCGCTCCAGTTCGACATCGACTCGAATGGAGTCCAGGTCCGGAGCGCCCGGCTCGCCGCGAAGGAGACGGTACTCACTCTTGCAGGAGTCTACAGCTTCAGTGCCCGGAATCCGTGGGATCTGAGCCTCAGCGGCATGATGAATCTCGGCGTGCTGAACTCCTTTGACCCGGACCTGACCGCGACGGGGAACGCGCGCATGAACGCCAACCTTCGCGGTACGGCTGAGAATCCCACGGTCAGCGGGAGGATGGCCATCGAGAAGGCGTCGTTCTATCTGAAGGGGATCCCCAACGGAATCGAGAACGCGAGCGGCTCGATCGACTTCGACCAGGCTCGCGCGAGCATCGAAACTCTGACCGGGAGTACGGGCGGCGGAACCTTCAACCTGACCGGCTTCGTCGGATTCGGGAAGGGGGAGTTGAGCTACCGCCTGCAGGCCAACGCGCAGGATGTCCGAGTGCGCTACCCAGAAGGCGTCAGTACCACACTGGATGCCGCGCTGAGCCTTACAGGATCGTCATACGCGAGTCTCCTTTCCGGAGTCGTGACGATCGAGAAATCAGGATTTCGATCCTCGGGGGACTTCGGCAGCCTGATCGCGGGAACGGCCAATCCCATTCCGGTGCCCGCATCGCAGAACACGTTCCTGCGCAATCTCCAGTTCGACGTCCGCGTGCGCTCTTCTCCGAACGCCACTTTTCAGACGGACTACACGCAGGACATCCAGACCGAAGCCGATTTGCGCGTCAGAGGCAGCCCGGCGAAACCGGTCGTGCTCGGCACGATCAAGGTGAACCAGGGTGAGGTGAACTTCTTCGGCAACCGGTATACCATCTCCGGCGGAGAGTTCCTGTTCTTCTCGACGGTGGCGATTCAACCCTCGATCAACCTCGACCTGGAGACGCGTATCCGCGGCGTGACGGTGTACATCAACGTCAACGGCCCGATGAACAAGCTGAACATCAACTACCGGTCGGAGCCGCCGCTGCAATCGAACGAGATCCTGGCCCTGCTGACAGTGGGACGCGCGCCGACATCGACGTCGGGGAATCTACCGACCACGCCGAACACGGTGTCGGGCGCCAACTCCCCGCTCTCTGATGCGTCGAACACGCTGCTCGGAGGTGCGCTCAGCGCGTCTGTCTCCAGCCGCGTCGAGCGGTTCTTCGGCGCGAGCCGTATCAAGATCGATCCGAACATGACCGGCGTTGAGAATGTCCCTCAGGCCCGGCTGACGATCGAGCAGTCTCTCTCCCGCGACATGACGCTCACCTACTCGACGAACCTCAGCCGGTCCTCGCAGCAGATCGTCAGGCTGGAGGTGGATTTGAGCCGCCAGTGGTCCTTCATCGCCGTGCGCGATGAAAACGGAACATTCGGCATCGATTTCCTCTTCCGCAGGCGGTTCAAGTGACATGAAGCTGCGAGCCAATCAGGGCAAGCTGAAGATCGAGCACAGCATCATCGACGGGCTCCGACCCTACCTCGAGCGGATCCTGGCCCACGACGAGATCCGTCTGATCGTGCCCGGCGTCATCAGGCAGGTGCGCGACGCACGCGGGCCGGTGAAGATACGCGTCACCGTGCCGACGCAAAACGGCTGGAAGGGAATCGCGCTCAGCGCCGGCTCTCGTCAGGAGTTGTTCATCTCGACGGATCTGCCGAAGGTTGCGCTGGAAGGGATCATCGAGTACGAACTGACACGCAAGTAGTCAGCGCACACGGCCGAGGTGCAGCGCCACCACACCGAACGTCATGCGCTCGAACGAGACGTCCTCGAAGCCCGCGTCGCGCATCTCTCGCGCCAGATCCTCCGCGCCGGGGAACTTGCCGACGGATTCCGGCAGGTACGTGTACGCGTCGGCGTCCCCGCTAATCATGCCGCCGATCTTCGGCAGAACCTTCGTCGAATAGAAGCGATAGAAGGCCGCGAACAGGCGATTGGGAGGCTGGGAGAATTCGAGGATCGCCAGACAGCCGCCGGGCCGGAGCAGACGGCGCAATTCCCGCAGTCCGGCGCGGTAGTTCGCGAAGTTGCGGAATCCGAAGGCGACCGTGATCAGGTCGAGCGACGCTGCAGGGAAGGGCATGGCGAGCGCGTCGGCTTCGGCCAAGGCCGATCCGACTCCACGCTTTGCGATCTTGCGGCGCGCCTCAACCAGCATGGGGTGGCAGAAGTCGCTGCCGATGATGGCGGAGCCGCGAGCCTTCTCGAGCGCCAGCAGCAGATCGCCGGTGCCGCAGCAGAGGTCCATCACGCGCGCTTCAGGGCGTTCCAGGATGCTGCGCACGCGCTGCACGGTGCGGCTGCGCCAATAACGGTCGGTCTGGAACGAAAGGACGTGATTCAGCAGGTCATAGCGGTGCGCCACGCGGCCGAACATTCCGCGCACCCAGCGCGCAGCCTGTTCCTCGTTGGCCGCGCCGGGCGGAGTCGTGCCGGAAGCTCTCATCGCAGGGCGAGCCGGATGGATTCGAGCACCGCCGACTCCTCGATGCCCGAGACGATCTCGGTCTCGCCGATGTGTGTGGCCAGCACGAAATGCACGGCGCCGCGGACGGCCTTTTTGTCCATCGTCAGGCGGGCCAGCAGGCTCTCCGGTTGAATGCCGTCGGCTGCCGGGAACGGTCCGTAGCGCTCAACCATCTCGACGATCTCGTCTCGCGCCGCCGGGCCCAGCGACCCGGCAAGGTGGGAAAGATGGGCGGCGGCCTTCATGCCGATGCCTACCGCTTCGCCGTGCAAATAGTGGCTGTACGACGTCTCGGCCTCGAGTGCGTGGCCGATAGTATGGCCGAAGTTGAGGATGCGGCGGACGCCGCTCTCCTTCTCGTCGGCGGAGACCACGTCGCACTTGATCCGGACCGATTCGGCGATCAGGTGCTCCACCAAAGCGGGTTCGCGATTCAGGACATCTCGCGAACGCTGTCGCATTAGTTGGAACAGCTCATTGCTGCGGATCACGCCGCACTTGGCCACTTCCATCAGGCCGGCGCGGAACTCACGTTCGGGCAGTGTGGCGAGCACGTCGGGATCGGTCAGGACCACCAGCGGCTGATGGAAGCAGCCCACCAGATTCTTGCCACTGACAAGGTTCGCTCCGGTTTTGCCTCCGACGGCCGCATCCACCTGCGCCAGCAACGTTGTCGGCACCTGGATCACCGGAATGCCGCGCATGAAGATGGCGGCCAAAAAGCCGCCCAGATCGTTCGTGATGCCTCCGCCGAACGCGACCACCAGGCTCGAACGGTCACCGCCCAGCGCAACCATCTCCTCGGCCATCGCCTCTACCGACGCCATCCGCTTCCGCTCCTCGCCGCCGGCGAAGAGAATGCGGTGGTATTCGCGTCCGGCGAGTCCTTCCACCAGGGTTTCGCCATGCCACTGCCACACGTCCTCCGTGGTGACGACGAAGAGCTTTCCAGTTCTCATCGGCACAAACTCATGGACACGCTTCAGGGCGCCGCGCTCAACAATGGCTTCATAATTCTGTGCTGGCGTCAGCACAGCAAAGGAAGGCATACCTTCGTTGTACCATGGGGTCTATCAGCGCCCAGACCGAAACATTTCTGACCGATTTTCTCGTCATCGGGGCGGGCGTGGCCGGGCTGCGCGCGGCCATCGAACTCGCTCCGGCAGGCCGCGTGCTGGTCGTTGCGAAGGACAGCCTACAGGAGTCGTCGTCGATGTACGCGCAGGGCGGCATCGCCGTGGCGCTCAGCGACGAGGATGAGGTTGAACTCCACGAAGCGGACACGCTTGTCGCGGGCGACGGGCTCTGCAACGTCGCTGCCGTGCACAGGCTCGTCGAGGAAGGCCCCGCGCGCATACAGGAGCTGATCGAATGGGGCGTCGAATTCGATCGGGACGGCACGAAATTGCTTTTCGCGCGTGAAGGGGCGCACAGCCGCAACCGCGTCCTGCACAGCCACGGCGATTCCACGGGCCGCGAGATCGCCCGCACGCTCTACAAGAAAGCGGCGTCTATCGAGACGATCACATTCCGCAGCTTCTCGTCGGTCGTCGATCTCATTGTGAAAGACGGGCGTGTCGCAGGCGCCGTTGCGCTCGACGAGCGCGGCGGCGTACGCGTCGAGATCTTTGCCCGCCGGGTTCTGCTCGCCACCGGCGGGTTGGGGCGCGTCTACCAGGACACGACGAATCCGGATGTCGCCACGGGCGACGGCGTCGCCATGGCCTGGCGCGCCGGGGCGCTCATCAGCGACATGGAGTTCATTCAATTCCACCCCACGGCGCTGCATCTGGAAGGTGCGCCTCGGTTTCTTCTCTCCGAGGCGCTGCGTGGCGAGGGCGCCCACCTGCTGAATGCGCGCGGCGAACGCTTCATGCACCGGTACCATCAGATGAAGGAGCTCGCGCCGCGCGATGTCGTGTCGCGCTCCATCGTCGAGGAGATGCAGCGCGAGGGCTCGCCTCACGTCTATCTCGATCTCTCGAATCGTGGCAAGGACTTTGTGAAGAATCGCTTTCCGAGGATCCACGCCACCTGCCTCGCGCACGGCATCGACCTTGACCTCCAGCCCGCGCCGGTGCTGCCCGCGGCGCACTACGCTATGGGCGGTGTCTGGGCCGATCTCGACGGCCGGACTTCGATCGCCGGCCTGTACGCCGCTGGCGAAGTCGCTTGTACCGGTGTGCACGGCGCAAACCGCCTGGCGAGCAACTCATTGCTGGAAGGTCTGGTGTACGGCGCGCGCGCCGGTGCCGCGATGGTCTCCGGCGAAGACAGCACGGGACTTGCCCGGCTTCCCGTGCCGCAAGTGGTCCAGTGCGACGAGAAATCGCTCCGAGCGCTCACCTGGCAGCGCCTGGGACTACTCCGCTGCGGCAAGGGCCTGACCGAAGCGCGCAACAGCCTGTCTCACGACCCACACGAGCCCCGGGAACCCGCCAGCCGCGCAGAAGCCGAGCTACGCAACCTGCATATCGTCGCCGAGTTGATCGCCGCCTGTGCACTGGCGCGCGAGGAGAGCCGTGGCGCTCACCGGCGCACCGATTTCCCCGAGCGGTCCCCTGATTTCGAGAAGCACTCACGCACGCAACTGGATAGCCCGGCCGTCTGGTTTGAATAGGCCCAAAGGCTACACTGGAAGTGAATCATGAGGAACCACTCTCCGGACCGCATTTACGGCACCACCATCCTGTGCGTCCGGCGTGGCGGCAAGGTGGTGATGGCCGGCGACGGCCAGGTGACACTGGGCAGTGAGGTGCTGAAGGCCACCGCCAACAAGCTCCGCCTGCTGCACAAGGACAAGATCGTGGCCGGGTTTGCGGGGTCCACTGCTGACGCTTTCGCCCTATTTTCGCGATTCGAGGCTAAGCTGGAGCAGTTCAGCGGCAATCTCTCGCGATCCGTGGTCGAGCTGGCGAAAGAATGGCGAACCGATAAAGTGCTGCGCCATCTCGAGGCGCTCCTGCTGGTGGCTGACGTCGAGCACACGTACATTCTCAGCGGCAACGGAGACGTGATCGAGCCCGATGAAGAGTGCGCATCCATCGGCTCCGGCGGCGGATTCGCCAAAGCCGCCGCCACGGCACTGCTCGAGAATACGAAGCTGTCCGCACGCGACATCACCGAGAAGTCGATGAAGATCGCCGCCGACACTTGCATCTACACGAACCACAACATCGCTTACATGGAGCTGGGCTGAGGCCATGGTGATCTACCTGCCTGGAGATTCAAACAACGAACAGCCCCTGCTCGACGAACTGACTCCGCGCCAGATCGTCGGCGAACTGGACAAGTACGTCATCGGACAGGCGGAGGCGAAGCGCGCCATTGCCATCGCGCTGCGCAACCGCATCCGCCGCCGTAAACTCGAGCCCGACATGGCCGAAGAGGTCATGCCGAAGAACATTTTGATGATCGGCCCGACCGGCGTCGGAAAGACCGAATTGGCCCGGCGTCTGGCGCGGCTGGCCAACTCCCCCTTCCTGAAGGTCGAGGCCAGCAAGTTCACCGAAGTTGGCTACGTCGGCCGCGACGTCGAGTCGATGATTCGAGATCTGGTCGAGGTCGCCATCGACATGGTACGCGAGGAGCGGCTCGACGAAGTGGCCGATCAAGCCGAAACGAACGCCGAGGAGCGGCTGCTCGATATCCTGCTCCCGCCGTCTCCGGAAACGACCGAATCCGCCGACCGCACGCGCGAGAAGATGCGCGAGAAGCTGCGCGCTGGCAAGCTCGACGACCGTGTCGTGGAGATCGACGTCAAGGAGCGCGCCGCGAACTTCGAGATCTTTGCCAACACGGGCAACGAAGAGATGGACATGAACCTGCGCGAGTTCCTGCCCACGCTCTTCGGCAACCGCTCGCACCGCCGCAAAATGCGCGTGGCGGAAGCGCTCGATTACCTGATCCAGGAAGAGGAGCACAAGCTCGTCGATATGGAGCAGGTGACCCGCACCGCCATCGAACGCGTCGAGCGCAACGGCATCCTGTTCCTCGACGAGGTCGACAAGATCGCCGGGCGCGAAGGCGGCCACGGGCCGGACGTCTCGCGTGAAGGCGTTCAGCGCGACATCCTGCCGATCGTCGAAGGCACCACGGTCAACACCCGCTACGGCTTTGTCCGGACGGATCACATCCTCTTCATCGCCGCCGGCGCGTTTCACGTCAGCAAGCCGGCTGACCTGATCCCCGAATTGCAGGGACGCTTTCCGATTCGCGTCGAGCTGAAATCGCTCACTGAGGGCGACTTCGTCCGCATCCTCACCGAACCGAAGAACGCGCTCATCAAGCAGTACGTCGCACTGCTCGAGACTGAGGGCATCATCCTGACATTCAAGGACGACTCCATCCGTGAGGTGGCGCGCATCGCCGCCGAAGTGAACGAGTCGATGGAAAACATCGGCGCTCGGCGGTTGCAGACGATTCTCGAAAAGGTCGTCGAGCAGATCTCCTTCGACGGCCCGGACCTCAAGAAGAAGAAGATCACGATCGATGCGGCATATGTGCGCCAGCAGCTCGACGGCATCGTGAAGGATCAGGATCTGCGCCGTTACATTCTCTGATGACACGTCCGCGCGCGAGTTTGCTGCTGCTTGCCGTCGTGCTCACCGGGTGCGGCTATCCGGGCGACCCAATGCCTCCCGCGCTGAACATCCCGCTCCGTGTGCAGGATCTCCACGCCGTGCAGCGGGGAAACCGCGTCATCCTGCAATTCACCCCCGAATTCAGAACCACTGACCACCTGATTCTCAATACCCTCGGCGGCATCGACCTTCGCGGCGGACCCAGCCCGGAAGGCGAGTTCAATCTCGACGCGTGGGCCGCATCCGCCCGGCGTTTCGACGTCGCGGAGACGAGCAAGGAGCAGGTGACCATCGAGGCTCCGGTCGACGGTTGGGTCGGGCGGGACGTGGTTTTCGGCGTCCAGACCAAGGGCCCCACGGGCCGATCTTCAGGCTGGTCGAATCTCGTGACGCTCAAGATCGTCGCGCCTCTCCCCCAGCCGCAATCCGTGACAGTGGAGAATCATCCCGACAGTGTCGCCCTGCGCTGGCAGCCGGGCGATCCGGCGCAAGGCCAATGGCGCGTCTATCGCGCGGAAAAAGGCAAAGCCGAATACCAACTCCTGGGCAACAGCCAGGAGCCGCAATGGGTGGATCGCACGTCCGAGTACGGCAAGTCTTATCTGTACGTGGTCCAGCGATTCACTGCTGCGGGCGACGCCGAGGCCGAGAGCGAGCCGGCCAACCCGGTGACGATCGAGCCCGCCGACGTCTTCGAGCCAGCCGTCCCGTCCGGACTTCGCGTCTTCGCCGGCGTCCGGAGTATTGAAGTCGCCTGGGAGGCCAACACCGACAAGGACTTCGCGGCCTACCAGGTGTGGCGCGCTGAAGGTGATGCCTCGCTCGCCAAGTATGGCGAGCGCCGCACCGTCCCCTCGCTCAGCGACACCGGTGTAGAGTCAGGGAAGAGTTATCGATACGCGATCTCCGCCATCGATTCCGCCGGGAACGAGAGCAAGCCCTCGACCCCGGTCGAGTTCAAGGCGCCCTAAGCCAGGAAGGAATTCATGACCCGCTACGTCCGCTTCAGCACGCAGCCCGGCGTGCCGATCACCGCTCCGGATGCGCACCCCGGCGTTCGCCGTGGCATCGTCGAGGACGACAATCGCGTCCGCACGCAGGATGGCCGCACCGTTGCGCTGAACAGCGTCACGCTGCTGCCGTGCGTCGCGCCGTCGAAGATTGTCTGCGTGGGCCGCAACTACGCCGATCACGCCAAGGAACTGGGCAACGCGGTTCCAGCCGAGCCAATCATCTTCTTCAAGCCGCCATCGTCCCTGAACGCGCACAACGCAGCCATCATCTACCCGAAGATCTCGCAGCTTGTGTCGTTCGAAGGGGAGTTGGGGGTGGTGATCGGCGCACGCGCCAGGAATCTCAAGGCCCAGGACGCTGAGAAGGTGATCGCCGGCTACACGATTGTGAACGACGTCACGGCCCGCGATCTCCAGAAGAAAGACGGCCAGTGGACCCGCGGGAAGGGCTTCGACACTTTCTGTCCCACCGGTCCGTGGTGGGTGCCCAAGGAGGAGGTCGATTTTCCCTCCATCCGTGTCCGGACCCGCGTCAACGGAGAGCTGAAACAGGACGGCCCGGTGACAGATATGCTTTTTCCGCTGGGTGCTATTCTGGAGTTCGTTACCGAGTTCATGACGCTCGAGCCTGGGGATCTGATCGCCACCGGAACGCCTCCGGGCGTCGGACCTCTCCAGCCGGGCGACACGGTCGAGGTGGAAGTGACGGGGCTCGGGACTCTCTCTAACTCCGTCGTCGAAGCCTAGGCCAAACCGCCGTCCCGATCTCGGAGATCCCAGGCGTACATCGCCGGGGACGGCACCTTGTTGGACTTAGCGCTCTGCGCCTGTTGACCATCGCTTGTTACCGCAGTTTGAAGATCCTCGAGTCCTTGCCGCGCTCGCCGTGTCCGCGGTGTTCGCGGGTATCGCCATCTTTCTGATCTTCAGGAAGCGCGTGACGCCTGAAGAGCGGGAGCGGCGGCGCCGGCTGACGGTGAATTACCACCGGCGAGGCATCGAAGGCTTTATCACTGAGGCTGCCAGCGAGATCATCCACTACCAGTACGAGCTCAGGAGCGTCACTTACTTTGCCTCTCAGGATGTTTCGGCCCTGCACGAGTATCTTCCGCCGGATCCGAGCCGCCTGATCGGCCCCGTCAGCGTACGCTTCGAACCTCGAAATCCAGCGAATTCGATTGTTGTGTGCGAGGAGTGGTCCGGCTTGCCTGCCATCCCGCAGAAACCAAGTAGTAGTAAAGAGCCCAAGGAGGACATCCGATGCAATTGAAGTTGAACCTGAAGAACATCCTGCTCGCCTCGGTCGCGTTGGTCGCGTTGGGCGCGGGCATCGCCACGGCCGCCAACAAGTACGGCAAGCCGAAGTCGATCATCCACGTGGTGACTTTGTATTACAAGGACGGCACCACCGATGAGCAGAAGAAGGCCGTGCTGGACGCCACGGAAGTGATGGCTTCCGAGATGCCCGGCATCAAGAACATCTGGCTGAAGAGCGTGAAGGTGCAGGGCGCGTACACGGAGAAGCTGCCCGACGGCAGCTTGAAGAACCACCCGATGACCGACGCCTTCGTGATCGAATTCGAAGACGAAGCCGCCTTCAAGGCCTACGACAACCACGCCGCGCACCGCAATTGGGAGAAGGTCTACGTGCCCGTCCGCGGCCGTAGCGCCACGCACGACATCACAAACTAAGCACCCTTTCTACATCTCAAGAAGCGACTCGGGCCGGCATTTCGCCGGCCCGTTGCTTTTGTAACGACTCTGCCTCCCCGCGTTATCCTGATTCCTTATGAGGAAGCTCGCTGTCCTGCTGTTCGTGTGTTTTCTCCCTGCCGCTGCCCAGAAGTTCGAGTTCTGGCCGGGCGCGCAGTACGACCCCGCCATCCCCTCGCCCGAGAAAGTTCTCGGCTACGAAACGGGCAAACGCCATGCCACGCACGCCGACATCGTGCGCTACTTCCAGACGCTGGCCGCCGCGGCCCCGTCGCGCATGAAGGTCTTCGAGTATGGGCAGACCTGGGAGGGCCGCAAGCTCATCTACGCCGTCATTGCCGCCGAGCAGAACCTGCGGCGCATCGATGAGATCAAGGCAGGGGTCAAACAGCTCGCCGATCCCCGGAAAACCTCCGCCGCCGACGCGCAGAAGTTGATCAACGGCGCTCCCGTCGTGATCGGCCTCAGTTATGGCGTACACGGAAACGAGATCTCCTCGCCCGATGCGGCGATGCTCACCGCCTATCATCTGTTGGCGTCGAGAGGCGACAAGCTGGTGGAAGAGGCGCTGGCGAATGTCGTCCTGCTGATCGATCCGCTTCAAAACCCTGACGGCCGCGACCGCTTTGTCCACAACTTCCGGATGAACGAGGGGCTTGAGCCCGATGCCAGCCCTGTGGCCGCCGAACGCGCCGAGCCGTGGCCGGGCGGCCGTTCGAACCATTACCTCTTCGACATGAACCGCGACTGGTTCGCCATCACGCAGCCCGAAACCCGAGGCCGCATTCAGTACCTGAACGAGTGGCTGCCGCTGATTCACGTCGACCTGCACGAGATGGGCACCGAGTCCACCTACTTCTTTGCGCCGGGCTCCGCACCCTACAATCCGCACCTGACGCCCGCCCAGAAGGACCAGATGTCCTGGTTCGGCAAGAACAACGCCAAGTGGTTCGACAAGTTCGGATTCAGCTACTTCACTCGTGAGGTCTTCGACGAGTTCTATCCCGGCTACGGCGCATCATGGCCCTGGTATTACGGCGGCATGGGCATGACCTACGAGAACGCTTCGGTGCGCGGTTTGATCGTCCGCAAGCAGGACGACACGCTCTACGACTTCCAGGACAGCGTCAGGCGCCACTTCGTCGCTTCCATCGCGACCTGCGAGACGGCCTCGCAGAACCGGCAGAAGCTGCTCGAAAACTTCTGGAACTACACCCGCTCCGCGGTCGACGAAGGAACGAAGGAGGCTGTGAAGGAGTACATCCTGCCTCGCCGTGGAGACGTTTCCGCCGTCGACAAGCTCGCCCATAATCTCGCGTTCCAGGGCATCGAGGTCCGGCAGGCGCGCGCCGTCTTCCGGAACGGCGGCAAGGAGTTCCCCTCCGGCAGCTACACGGTTCTCGCCGCACAGCCCCGCAAACGGCTGGTCCGCGCTCTTCTCGACACGGACATCCCGATGGACGCCGACTTCGTCAAGGAGCAGGAGCGACGCCGCAAAAAGAATCTGCGCGACCAGATCTACGACGTCACAGCCTGGTCGCTGCCCATGCTCTACAACGTCGAGTCGGTGAATGCCGCCGTCGTCTCGACCGGGGACTTCGTTCCCGTCGCTGGCGCATATCAGCCTTCCGGCGCGATCAGCGGGCGGGCCGAAGTCGCCTACCTGGTCCCGTGGGGCAACCAGGCTGCGGGGCGGTTCCTCACCGCGGCTCTGCGCGCCGACGTCAAACTGCTCTCTGCGAACAAGGAATTCACGCAGAACGGCCGCAAATACCCGTCGGGAACGCTCATCGCGCTGGTCAAGGACAACCCAGCCACGCTGCACGACACAGTCGCGCGGTTGGCCAAGGAGTCCGGCGCGGAGGTCGTCGCCGCAAACTCGAGCTGGGTGGACGACGGCATCAACTTCGGCAGCAACAACGTCGCCCGTCTGAAGAAGCCGGGCGTCGCGTTGGTCTGGGATAGCCCCACGTCGTCGCTCTCCGCCGGTCAGACGCGCTTCGTTCTCGAGCGGCAGTACGGCTATCCGGTCACCGTCATTCGTGCGAGCAGCCTCGGCAACGCCGACTTGAGCAAGTTCGATGTGCTAATTGTTCCGTCGGGAGGAACCGGTGGCTACGCGTCGGCTCTCGGCGGCGCCACGGCGGACCGCATCAAGGCCTGGGTGCGCTCGGGCGGCGTGCTGATCGGCATCGGCAGCGCGGTCTCCTGGCTTTCCAGCCCGCAGATGACGTTGCTGGCTGTCCAGCAGGAGGCACTGCCTCAGGATGCCCCAGCCGCTGGCCGCCCCGCCGATGCCCCGAAACCTGCCGCCGCTGGCACACCTGCCCCCGCCACGCCTCCTGCCGCGAATGGGCCTATTCCGGGTAAGATCCTCGCCACTGAAGATGAGTACCGCAAAGCGATTCGCGGCGACCGCGAACTGCCGGACCCCGTCGCCGGCGTCCTGCTTCGCGCACGCGTCGATCCCGAGACCTGGATCACCGCCGGACTGCCCGAAACACTCCACGTCCTCTTCGATGGCCGCGAGATCTTTACGCCAGTGAAGCGCGACAAGGGCTTGAACGCCGTCGTCTATGAGGAGCCTTCGAAGCTGCTCGCCTCCGGCCTGCTCTGGGAGGAGAATCGCAAGCAGCTCTCCTTCAAGCCGTTCGTCGTCCTGCAAAGCGAAGGGCGCGGCGCGGTGGTGGGCTTCACCTCCGACCCGAACTTTCGGGCTTACATGGATGGACTGAATGTGCTGTTCCTGAATGCCGTCTTCCGCGGCCCCGCCGTCGGCGGCCGGACCCTGGGAGAGATGGCCGAAGAGCAGCGTTAGAGGTCTTCCAACTCGAGGAGGTGGCCCATGCGGTCCTTCTTGGTCCGCAGGTAGAGGCCGCTCTCCTCGCCCCGCTGCTCCTGGCATGGGACGCGCTCAGTCACCTTGACGCCATTGGCTTCAAGAGCCTGGATCTTGTCAGGGTTGTTGGTAAGAAGTTTCACGGCACTGACGCCGAAGTGCTTCAGGATAGCGGCCGGCAACTCGTACTCGCGGAGGTCGGCTTCGAAGCCCAGGCGTTCGTTGGCTTCGATTGTGTCCGCGCCGTTGTCCTGCAACTCGTAGGCCCGCAGCTTGTTCAGAAGGCCGATGCCTCGGCCCTCTTTCTTCTCATAGATAAGCATTCCGCGCCCGGAGGACGCAATCAGCTCCATTGAGAGTTCGAGTTGTGCGCGGCAGTCGCAGCGCAGGCTGTGGAACACATCGCCGGTCAGGCACTGCGAGTGCACGCGCACCAGCAGCGGTTCAGCCGCAGCCGGATCGCCCATCACCAGCGCCACGGCCTCCTCGCGGCGGCCTGGTGCCGTGCCTTCAAACCCATGGATCCGGAACTGGCCGAATTCCGTGGGGAAGTTCGCTTCCGCGACTTTGCGCAATGCCAAGGGAGTTGAGTCTTCCATCCAGCAGCTTCTTAACCCCATTTTATAATGAGGCGGGCGGTCCTCCTCGCGCAGCCCGTCCGCGCCGCGATGGAACAACTTCTGGTCATCCTGCTCGTGAAGCTCGCTGTCGCGGCCTCCATCGCCAGCCTGCTGTCCCGATCCACGCGTTTTCTGAACCTGCTTTTGCACGAGGAACGCAACTGGCTGCAAAGGCTCGAGGTCGCCGGCGGGATCTCGTTGTTCTATGTGGCAGGATCCACGGTCCGCGTCCTCACTCGGACCTACCTGGCGGTGGACATGTCGCTGGAGGGGTCCATGCTCGCCGGAATCGTGGGCGGCTACGTCTCCGGCATGCTGACTGGCATCATCACGTCACTCCCGGCAATGTTCGCCGGTGAATACCTGGCCATGCCGCTCTACGCCGCTGTCGGTGTGCTGGGCGGCCTGCTCCGCGACCTGGCCCCCAAGGAAGACGAGATCTGGCGCTTCTCGCCCTTCTTCGATCTGTCTCTCTACCGCCTCATCCGCTACCCGGCCGAACACAGCCGGACTCTGTACCACGTCACCATCATCCTGGCGATTCTGGTTGCCGAACTGCTCCGCTTTCTCGCACTCGGGCTCTTCGGGAAGCGATTCCTCTTTGCCCTGTACACTGACCAGTCCGGCTGGCTGGTCCTCGGTATCTTCCTGAGCACCATTTTTGCCGTCTCCATCCCGCTGAAGATCTGGAACAGCGCCCGCAACGAACGCCTGCTCGAATCCAAGGAACGCCTGCTCGTCCAGGCCCGGCTGTCCGCGCTTTCCAGCCAGATCAATCCGCACTTTCTTTTCAATACTTTGAACACGGTCTCGTCGCTCATTCGGACGAACCCGGAGCGCGCCCGGCTGGTGGTCTACAAGCTCTCCAGCATCCTCCGCCGCTTGCTCCGGAAGACCGA
Source organism: Bryobacteraceae bacterium (assembly GCA_050789245.1). Lineage (GTDB taxonomy): Bacteria > Acidobacteriota > Terriglobia > Bryobacterales > Bryobacteraceae > PNKE01. The sequence goes on from JBOZRR010000022.1 coordinate 78,620, forward strand.
TCACCTTGCCCCGCTCCGGGAAGAGCTCGCGTTTATCGATGATTACCTCTCCATCGAGATGGTTCGTTTTGGCGAAAAACTGCGCTTCGTCAAGGAAGTCGAGCCGGAGACCATGGATTGTCTGATCCCAGCCATGCTGCTCCAGCCGCTAGTTGAAAACTCCATCCGGCACGGCCTGGCCACCAAGGTGGACGGCGGCACCATCCGGCTGGCCGCCGCCCTCACTGGCGATGGCCGCATCACGCTGACCGTCGAGGACGACGGCGTCGGCATCGAGGAGTCCCGGCTCTCGACGCTGCTTGAGCAGGGCGGCATCGGCGTCTCGAACGTCAATGAGCGCCTCATCGTTCTCTTTGGCCGGAATTACAGGCTGTCCGTCAACTCCCGGCCCGGCGAAGGCACCCGGACGGACATCGAAATCCCCGCCGCGTAGACCATCACCAGGAAGAAAATGAAGATCCCCACACCGCTCGGACGACGCAACCCGAATCCCTGTAACGTGTTCCGGTCAAGCTGCGTCCTGAGGGGCGTCATGCTGAAGCGCCTGCTGGTCCTCCTTACGCTCGCCGTTGTTCCCGGCCTCCCCTTCCAGGCGCAGACCCCGCCTCCGCGGAGTGCCGTTCCGCCGTCCCAGGACCCGCCCCGCCGGTGGATTCTGGTCCTCGATGAACCGCCCGTCGCGGAGCAGATGGGCACCCGCGGGGCGATGAAGAGCGCCGAAGCCCGCTACGCCCGCGAACGCGTCCTCAGTTCCCAGGCCCGGCTCCGGCCTGCCATCGAAGCCCGCCATCTCCGTGTCACCGGCTCCGCCCGGAACGTTCTGAATGCGCTTTTCGTCGCCGGGGACGCCCAGGACGTTGAGACCCTCCGTGCTCTCCCCGGCATTCAGGCCATTCTCCCGTCTCTGCCCGTGAAGCGCTCAGGAACCAAGGCCTGGGAACTCACCAACACCGGCATGGCTTGGCACCTTGGCGGTGGGCTGGAGAAGGCCGGACTTGGTATCAAGATCGGCATCGTCGATTCCGGCATCGACCACACGCACCCCGCGTTCCAGGACAATTCCCTGCCCGAGACTGAGAAGTTCTGCGTCGGCGACGAGTGCAACTATACGAACCGGAAGGTGATCGCGGCCCGCAGCTACGTGCGCAGCCTCGCGTTTGCCGGGAACCCCACCTGGTCGCGTCCGGATGACGTTTCACCCCGTGACCGTGTCGGCCACGGGACTGCCGTCGCATCGCTGGCCGCCGGGGCGGTCCACCGGACGCCGCTTGGCACCTTCGCCGGTATCGCCCCGAAGGCGTATGTCGGTAACTACAAGGTATTTGGCTCGCCCGGCGTGAACGACATCACCTTCACCGATGTCGTCATTGCCGCGCTGGACGACGCCGCGAACGACGGGATGGACGTCGTAACGCTGTCGCTGAGTTTTCCGGCTGTCTTCGGTCCGACCGACGTCGCGCCGGCGCAGTGTTCTGGTCTCGATGACGGTACCCCGTGCGACCCATGGGCTCGCGTCTCACAGAACTTCGCGCGGCTGGGCGTCACCTTGGTCGCTGCAGCTGGAAATGAGGGCGACCTTGGGCTTTATCTGCCCGCCACGAACTCCATCCGCAGCCCTGGCACGACGCCGGAAGTGATTACTGTCGGTGCCACTACGAATGCACACTATCTCTTTCAGAGTGTTCAGGTTACGGGTAGTAATGTGCCCGACTACCTGCAGCGGATCGTCGGCCTGTTCGGCAACGGACCCAGGCCTGACACGGCGATCACGGCGCAGATGGGTGTCGTCGGCACCATCAGCGGGGACCCGAAGGCCTGTTCGCCCATCGCCGCCGGTTCGCTCAGTGGGAGAATTGCCCTGATCGAGGCCGGAAACTGCCAGCTTCGAGACAAAGTGGCGAATGCACAGGCCGCCGGCGCCGTGGCCGTGGTCTTTTACCGGGCATCGGGCGACAACTTCGTCTTCTCGCCCACCAGCCTGGCTTACACGCCGATCCCGCTGATTCTGATCGGCCACGACGACGGCATCGCGCTGCGCGATTTTATCGGAACGAACTCAGGTCGAGACGTCATCATCGAGCCTGCTTTCGACGAGTACATCGACAACTACCCCGACGTGATCGCGTATTTCTCGTCAATCGGGCCCGCGATCGGCACGAACGCCATCAAGCCAGAGGTCGTCGCGCCGGGAACGAACATGTACGTAGCGACGCAGAAGTTCGACCAGGGCGGCGACATGTACGACTCCACGGGCTACACGGCCGTCCAGGGCACCAGTTTCTCCGTTCCGCTGGTGGCCGGGGCGGTCGCATTGTCCCGGCAGTTGTTCCCTGGCCTCCAATGCACGTTTTCCGTAGCCGGCAGGGACTGCGTGGACGCGCTTAAGTCCTCTATTGTCAACACGGCGAACCCATATGTCTACGATGTAGATCCGCAGACCGGCGAAGAGATCTTCGCCAGCGTCGCCGCCATGGGCGCAGGCAAACTGGACTCGGCCGGCGCCGTCTCGACGCTCGTCACCGTCGCGCCCAGTACGCTTTCATTCGGCGCGCTTAACCTGATTCAAGACCGGTTCCCGCTTCAGGAAAGCCTGGTTTTCACGAACCACTCGGGTACTCCCGCGCGGCTTTCGCTTCGCGTCGAGAAGTGGGCGCGCGACGACAAGGCCAGAATCTCCATCACTCCCACGGATTTCACACTGGGGGCCTACGCCGAGTCCCAGCCCGTAGCCGTGCGCCTGCAGGGCACGCCGCCGGACCCCGGACGCTACGAGGGCGTGATCGTCGTCGAGGGCGCTGGGACCCGATTCAACATTCCGTTCATGTATCTGGTGACAGACGGCATTCCGTACAACATCATCCCTCTGCGAAACTTTGACTTTGTCGGCCAGGCCGACCAGCGGCTGAGCGGCGGCCTGCTCTTCAAAGTGGTGGACCGATTCGGATTGCCAGTGCCGAACGTGCCCCTGGAGTACTGGCGCGCGGTCTCCGGTGGCGGGTCGGTCGCCGGCGTCTACACCGTGGATGGCGTTCCAAAGACCGACCGGCTCGGCATCGCCGAAGCCTACGAGGTCTACCTCGGCCGAACGCTCGGAACGCAGGTCTTCGAGGCGAAGGTGCCGAATCTGGACCCGATTCAATTCATCGGCACCGCGCGTCCGGTTCCGCTCATCAACAACGGCGGCATCAAGAATGCCGCGCTCGTCCAGGGCCAGACAGCGGCAGTCGCCGGAGCCGCACCCGGCTCCATCATTGCCATCGAGGGGATTGGGCTGTCTGAGTTCACGCTGAGCGCACCGGGACCGTCGCTGCCGCTGGCCCTCGGGGGCATTAGCGTCAGCTTCGACAACGAGGCTCGGCAGGAGGGCTTCCCGGGTCGCATCCTCTCTGTCGCTCCGAGCCGCGTCCAGGTTCAGGTGCCGTGGGAACTCCAGGGCTTCCCGTCGTCGGCGGTCAAAGTCTCGCTCGACGGCATTACGAATACCGATCCGCAGATCGTCAGCATCACCGCCGCCTCGCCGGCCTTCTGGATGAAGGTCGACACCGACGCCGCGCCGCAGCTCATCATCGATGCCCGCGACCAGGGCGGCAGCGCCATCCGGAGCGGCAATCGTGCGCAGCGCAACTCTGTGATTACATTGCGCGCCAACGGCCTCGGTCCAGTCAGCACCACGCCTCCTTCGGGCGAACCTGCGCCCGAGGGGAGCACGCCGTCGGCGACACGCCCCATTCAGGTCTCTTTTGATGGGGTGCAGGCTGAGGTGCTCTCCACCGCGCTCGAACCGGGGACGGTCGGCGCCTATCTTGTGCGTACCCGAGTGCCAGCAGGCATTCCCGCCGGTAATCGGCTGTCCCAGGTCGTCGTCACTAGTGGAGGGGCCCCGTCCCCCGCGGCATCGCTGCCGGTTGCACAATAGGATTAGTTTACAAATCGAGGCAATATGCGCCGTTTACTTATCGGGGTACTTTTTTCGTTTGCCGCGTGGGCTCAATCGGAGGCCCCAGTCCGCTACATCGTGGAACTCACGGAGGAGCCCACGATCAAGGCTGAAAGCCTTGGAGAGCGAACAGAGGCGCGCGCCGCGCGCGTCGCCAGCGAACAACAGATCTTCGAAAGCCGGCTTGCGAGCTACGCTCCTGGCGCCAGAGCCGTGGCGCGAACCCATGCCGCGGTGAACGCCGTGATTGTCGAAGGCGCTCCCGGCCAGCTTCAGAGCCTTGCGGCCATGCCCGGCGTGAAGCGTGCGCAGCAGGCGCGGCTCCTGAAGCAGCACATGATCGACGCAATGAACACTCACTTGCTGACGATCGGCTGGTTTAGGGCCGGTGGACTCGAAAGCGCCGGCAAGGGGATCAAGATCGCCATCATCGACAGTGGAATCGAGCCGGAACACCCTGCGTTCCAGGCGCCCCCTGACATGCAGATGCCGGATGGCTTCCCGCAGGCCAGCGGTCCCGGCAATTACGAACTGACGACGCGGAAAATCATCGTGATGCGCAGCTACGACAATCTCAGCGCGCGGGATCGGAACGGTCACGGGACCGCTGTGGCAGCCGTTGCCGCCGCCGTCCCGCACCAAAGCCCGAGAGGGCTGTTCATCGGCGCCGCGCCGCGAGCGTACCTGGGCGTCTACCGGACCAATGTTGGGAGTTCCGGGCAGCACCGTGAGGATTTCCTGCTGCTGGCACTGGAAGACGCGTTGAACGACAACATGCACGTCATCAACCTCAGCCTCGGGTACACGGGCCTGTTGAGCGCGCAAGACACCTCCCTGGCGCAGGCCGCCCGCAACATCGCCGACCGCAACGTGACAGTCGTCGTCTCCGCCGGCAATGACGGCCCGGAGATCATGACGTCCAATCCACTCGGCGCCTACCAGCAGGTCATCTCCGTTGGAGCCACCCAGAATGCTCGTGTGACCACGCAGCCCAGAGTGATGACGCCGACCGGTTCGCCCATCGACGCGGGGCTTTCCACCAATGCGGCAACCGCAAACCCCGTGAGCGGCCAGCTTGTGGATGTGGCCTCGCTGGACGGCAATGGACTCGCCTGCAATCCCCTGCCCGCGGAGAGCCTGCAGGGATTCATCCCGCTCATCCTTCGCGGAACGTGCGGCTTCGCCGCGAAACTCGCCAATGCCGCTGCGGCGGGCGCGCAAGGGGCAATCGTTCGCAACGACCCCGCCAACGCTGATGCCGAAACCCTGACCAATATGGACGTGAGCACGAACCCGACCATCCCGGGCCTTTACGTCCGCGCCTCGGACGGGCTCCGTTTGAAACAGGAACTGGCTGCGAACGAGGAGTATCAGGTGGTGCTGCAGTTCCTATCCGCCACCACGAACCCGAACCAGATCGCCTCGTTCAGCAGTCTTGGTCCTCCCGTGGATCTCACCATCAAGCCGGACCTGGTGGCCACGGGGGATAACCTGTACACGGCCACGCAAACCACGAACCCGACAGGTCTGTATAGCGCCAGCGGCTACATCACCATCAGCGGCACGAGTTTCAGCTCTCCTATGGTGGCCGGATCGGCGGCTGTGATCCGCGGGGCGAAGCCGGGCTTGTTCCCCAACGACTACCGTTCCCTGCTGATCAACAACACCACCCCGCTGGCCGACGCCCGAGGCGTGCCCTTACCGGTGCAGTCTGCCGGTTCCGGGTCGCTGAATATGGATTTCGCCATGCGGGCGACGGTGACGGCCGAACCCGTTTCGGTCAGCTTCATCCCGCAGGACTCCACTTTCAGCACCTGGCGGCAAGTGATCGTCCGGAATATCTCAGCCGAGCCGCGCACGTACACGCTTTCGGTGGAGACGCGCGACGCGTTGAAGCCGCTGCTCACCGACTACCAGGTGAGCCTGAATCCGGGCGAGATCGCCGGCCCGGTTCTGGTGTTCGAAGGCGGCGCTATGCCGTCCGGCGCTTACCAGGGATTCATCCGGATCGACGAACCGCAGTCCGGAGTCACGACTCGAGTGCCGTACTGGCTGGCGGTCAAATCGACTGCGCCGGCGAAGATCAGCCTTCCGCTGCCGCCGGACGATAGCCGTGCCGGGACGGTGGTCTCCTTCTACCTTCGAGTGCACGACAGCGCCGGCCTGCTGCTGATGGACCCCAAGCCGGTGATTGAACCGGTGCTGGGCGCGGGCAGCGTGATTTCGATCGACCCCAGCGGATTCTACCCGGGTACTTGGTTTGTCTCGGTCCGGCTGGGTCCAGCCCAAGGCCTGAACCAGTTCCGAGTCACCGCCGGCGCGGCAACCAGGACCATCTCCATTACGGCACTGCCCTAGGGTTGACGGCTGAGCCGTAGCCACCTAGACTAGCGAAAGATACCCTCCGGCATTGGATTGCCTGGGGGCAAGCATCTGCGCGGCCGGGCCCTGTCCGTGGGTCCGGCCGCGTTCGTCAGAGGGAGAATCTGCTCTTTTCCGGAAGAGAAGCTTTGCGACGAAGTCCTATAATGACTAATTGGGAGTGCTTTTAGCCGATGGAGGATTTGAAGAAGAAGCTCCAGGAGGAGGTCGCTGCGCTCGAATACGAGTTGCGCAACGAACTTCCCAAGGAGATCCTGAAAGCCCGCGCCCACGGCGATCTCCGCGAGAACGCGGAGTTTCACGCCGCTAAGGAGCGGCAGCGCTTCGTGGATGCGCGGCTCTCGCAGCTCAAGAAGCGGCTGGCCGAGTTCTCGCTGATTGACCTGACCAAGATCCCCAAGGACCGCGTCGGCCTCGGCTCCACCGTGGTGGTGATGGATCTCGGGAAGGACGAGGAGATGACCTTCAAGATCGTCGCCAGCGAGGAAGCCGACGCCGCCAACGGCATGATCTCCACCAGTTCGCCCATCGGCCGCGGCCTGTTGGGAAAGAAAGTGGGCGACGAAGTATCGATTGCCATCCCTGGCGGCAAGCGCCAGATGGAGATTCTGGAACTCACCACCATCCACGACGCGGCACAATAGGAATGAGATGACTTACACACGTGCGATCGGAGCCGGAGCCAATGTCATCATCCGGCTGATCGTCCGCGGACTCGCCCTGTCGCGAATCCATCCGAATGCACTGACCTTCATCGGTCTACTAATCAACATTTACGCGGCGGTCCTGCTGGCGCAGGGCCGCTTCTTTGCGGCTGGGCTGGTGATCATCGGCGCCGGCATCTTCGACATGGTGGACGGCCGCGTCGCCCGCGAGACCGGCCAGGTGACGCGCTTTGGCGGATTCTTCGACTCCGTCCTCGACCGCTACTCCGACCTCGCCCTGCTGATGGGACTGCTGGTCTATTACGCCAACATCGGGCGCAACTTCTACGTTGTCCTGACGGCCGTGGTGATGACCGCGTCGGTGATGATTTCTTACACCCGCGCCCGCTCGGAGAACACGATTCCGAAGTGCAAGGTGGGCTTCCTGGAACGGCCCGAACGTATTGTGCTGTTCATCATCGGCGCTCTGTTCGACCGTATGGCGCCGGTGCTGTGGATCATCGCCATTCTCGGCAATGTCACCGTCATCCACCGCATGATCTACACCTGGGAGCAGACCAAAGCTCTGGAGGACGCGCAGCTCAACGCCGCCCCGCCTTCAGCGCTCCAGGATCACGTGAGCGAGGCTCATGCTCGCAGTGTGGGTCAGTGACAGGTGAATCCCGGTCACGCCGAGCTTTTCAGCCACCACTTTCGCTACCCCGTCGAGCTTAAGCGTCGGCCGTCCTGACGGCAGGTTGACGACCTCGAAATCCACCCAGCGGACGCCGCCGCGCCAACCAGTGCCGATGGCCTTCATGCCCGCTTCCTTTGCGGCGAATCGCGCCGCGAAACGCTCGTAGCGGTTCGCCTTGCTCTGGCAGTAGGCGATTTCCCGGGGCGTGTAGATCCGCTTCAGGAATCGCTCTCCGTAGCGCTCCACGGCCTCGCGGATGCGGTCCACTTCGCAGAGATCAACGCCGGTTCCGACGATCATGCCATCTCCTCAGACAAACACCACGGTCTTGTTGCCGACGGTGAGAATGCGGTGCTCCACGTGCCAGCGCACGGCACGGGACAGCACCATGCGTTCGGCGTCGCGGCCCTTTTCGATGAAGTCCTCCAACTGGTCGCGATGCGAGACGCGGATCACCTCTTGCTCGATGATAGGGCCGTCATCCAACACCTCGGTGACGTAATGGGCCGTGGCGCCGATCAGCTTCACGCCGCGTCCGAAGGCCGCGTGGTAAGGCCGCGCGCCGCTGAAGGCCGGAAGAAACGAGTGGTGCACGTTGATGATGCGCTCCCGGTAGCGGGCGACGAACTCCGGCGACAGCACCTGCATGTAGCGCGCCAGCACCACCAGGTCCACGCCGTGATGCTCCAGCAGGTCGAACTGCCGGCGCTCCGCCTCCGCTTTGCGCTCCGAGGTGACTTCGACGACATGAAACGCGGCCCCGTGGAAGTTGGCCAGCGGGCGGGCGTCCTCGTGGTTCGACAACACCAGCGGGATCTCGGCGTGCAATTCACCGGTCTTGTGACGGTAAAGCAGGTCCGAAAGGCAGTGCAGGTGCTTCGAGACCATCACCGCTATCTTCAGCGGGCGGTGCGAGTACTCGACGCGCCACACCATCGAGAAGCGTCGCGCAATGGGCTCGAACTCGCGGACGAAGCCATCCTCACTGGTTGCGAAGCCGTCGAGGTCCCACTCGATGCGCATCAGGAACTGGCCGGATGCGTCGTCGCGATGCTCGTCGGTCGAGAGGATGTTGGCCCCGCGCTCGAAGAGAAAACCAGACACCGTGGCCACCAGGCCCTTCGCGTCCGGGCAGTTGATCAGCAGAATTGCGGTCGATCGCTGTGCCACTCCAGCCATCCTATCGGGGCGCGCGCGGCGATTCGCAGATCAGCGTCACCGGCCCTTCATTCACGAGAGAAACCTGCATCATTGCCTGAAAGACGCCCGTCTCCACGCGAAGGCCCCTTGCCCGCGCGCGCTCGACGAACAGTTCGTACAGCCTTTTGGCCTCATCCGGCGAGGCGGCGCCGTCGAAGCTGGGCCGCCGGCCTTTGCGTGTGTCGCCGTAGAGCGTGAACTGCGAAACCACTAGTAGCGCGCCGCGCGCCTCCTCGACGGAGCGGTTCATCTTGCCCTCGGCATCGGGGAAGATGCGCAGGCCGGCGACCTTCTCCACCATCCAGTCCACATCCTTCGCCGAGTCCCCACGGGCCACGCCGAGCAGCACCAGCAGACCGATTTCAATGGCTCCGGTTGTGTCGCCGTCCACCTTCACGCTGGCCGACGAGACTCGTTGCAGAACGGCCCTCATGGCCGCGCGAGATACTTCTTCCACAGCCGCGTGTGCTTGCTCTCGAGATCCACGCTCTGTCCCTTCACGAACATCATCTTCACCTGCGTGCGGATGTCGAGCGGATCGCCGTCGGTCACGATCAGATTCGCGATCTTGCCGGCGTCGATGGAGCCGAGCCTGTCGCTGACGCCGAGGATCTCCGCCGCGTTCAACGTGACGGCCTTCAGGCCTTCGTCATACGGCAGGCCGAAGGCGATGCTCTGCCCCGCTTCATACGGCAGATTCCGCGCGAACTGCGCGCCAAAACTGCCGAAGGCGAACTTCACGCCGGCCTTCTGGAGCTCGGAAGCGAGCGTGTAAGTGGAATCGTACGCGTCATCCTCTTCGAGCGGAGCCGAGTAGGGCGACGGCAGCACGACCGGGATCTTCTTCTTGGCGATCGTCTCGAGCATGTCCCCTGGCTTGCGGACACCGGAGAGGACGATCTTCACCTTCTCTTTGTCGGAGAACTCGATGGCATCGCGGATGTCCCGCTCGCGCACGGCGGGGATCATTAGGGGCAGCTTGCCTTCCAGCACCGGGAGCATGGCTTCGAACTTCAAGTCGGTGTGGAAGTCCGCGGCCTTGGCCTGCTTGGCGGTCTGGTAGCGGCGAGCCTCCTCGAAGAAAGCGCGGATCTCCATCAGGCCGCGCTCCTGGTTGCGCTTCGACTCCTGATAGTTGCCGCGTTCCACCTGCATTGACTGCGGGTTGAATCGCGAAACCTGAATCGACGGCAGATCGAGCTGCATGGCCGCCGCGTGCGTCACCAGCATCTCTTCCCAGGTCCAACCGTCCAGGTGCATCAGCGACGCCTGGCCGGTGATGTAGCTGGGCTCATTGCTGCCGAACCGGCCGCCACCGCTGCCGCCCGGCAGCAGCACAACGTTCGTGATGCCATTGGCGCGCGTCACGGGGATGTGGTCGCTCTCCGGATTCACGACGACCGAGGTACGAAGCTGCGGGTTGAACTTGCCCACTTCGCCCGTATCGGCCGTCTCACGAACCGAGCTGACCTCAGCGATGCCGACGACTGTGCCCGCGTCAATCAAGCCCGGATAGACATTCAGGCCCTTTGCGTCGATGACTCGCACCTTGCCGCGCGGATTCACACGCGCGCCGACCTCGGCGATCTTGCCGTCGATCACCAGCACGGAGCCGTTGGCGATCTTCGGCCCGGAGACCGTGTAGACGGTCGCGTTGCGCAGCAGGAAGCTGTCCTTCTCGCCCGCCAGAAGCGGCAGGGCCACCAGCAAGCTCAGAAGCAGGGCCTTTCTCACGACGACCTCCTACCGGTCGGGGGCGTCTGCGGCTGCCGCCGCTTGTCGTCCGACTTCTCTTTCTCCAACAGGCCTTTCTTTTCGGCCTCCTTGCGCGGGCGCTCGGAGATGTCGCGGTCGCGGTCGAAGTACTCCGTGCCGTCGATGAAGACCTTCTCGACTTTGGCGTAGATCGACAACGGGTCCTTGTCGTAAATCACGAGGTCGGCCTGCTTGCCCACTTCGATGGAGCCGACGTAACGATCAATGCCCAACTGCTTCGCCGGATTGATGGTGATCATGGCCAGCGCGTCGTTCTCGGGCACGCCGCCATACTTCACTGCCTTTGCGGCCTCCGTGTTCAGCCGGCGCATCAACTCCGCGCCGCTGGCGTCGTCGGAGTTGAGCGAAACCAGCACGCCCTTCTGGTGCATGATGGCCGCGTTGTACGGGATCGCGTCCCAGGCCTCCATCTTGTACGACCACCAGTCGCTGAAGGTCGATGCGCCCGCATTCGCCGCGGCAATCTCCTTCGCCACTTTGTAGCCCTCCAGCACGTGCTGTAGGGTCGCGATCTTGAAGCCGTAGTCCTGGGCAACGCGCAGCAACATCAGAATCTCGTCGGCGCGATAGCAGTGCGCGTGCACCATGCGCTTGCCTTCCAGGACTTCCACCAGGGGATCGAGCTTCAGATCGCGGCGTGGCGGCGCCACGGTTTCGCCGCGCGCCTTCCTGGCCTCGTACTCCTTCCACTGAGCCTGGTAGATCTTCGCGTCGTTGAAGGCGCTGCGGATGACGTCCTCGACGCCCATGCGCGTGCCCGGATAACGGCGCACGGCCTGCTGTTGCGCGCCGGTTCCGCCCCCCTGCCCCTGCCGCTTGGGATTCTCGCCCAGCGCCATCTTGATGCCCGGCGGCGCTTCCTTCATGACAAGCGCTGCCGCATCCTTGCCCCAGCGCATCTTCAGCACGACGTTCAGGCCGCCGATGGCATTCGCGCTGCCGTGCAGCACGTTGGCCGTGGTCACGCCGCCGGCCAGCGCGCGGTAGATCGAGATGTCCGTTGGATTGACGACGTCGGCCACGCCGACCATCGACGACACGGAAACGCTGCCCTCGTTGATGGCGTCGATGGCGATGTGCGTATGTGCATCGATGATGCCGGGGATGACGTGCTTGCCCGTCGCGTCGACGACTTTTGCGCCAAGCGGCGTCAGTACGCTCTCGCCGACTTCAGCGATCACGCCGTCTTTGATGACGATCTTCCCCGTGATGGTGCCCTTGGTGACCGTGTGGATCTTCGCGCCCTGGATTACCACGACGTTGCTTTGCGCGGCCAGAGTGCCTGCCAGCGCGAAGGCGAGAACTGCGATTCGGATTCTCACTGCCGCACCTCCGACGAAGGCCGCCGCCCGCCGCCGGGCCCGCCGGCCGGCGCCGCCGGAGCGGGCTCGTATTTCTTCCCGTCGATAAAGACCATCTGCACGCTCCCGTTGTCCTCGAAGATGTCGCCCTTCACGACGACGAGATTGGCGATCTTGCCGCGATCGATCGACCCCAGCCTGTCGGACACTCCGTAGATCTCGGCCGCGCTCAGCGTCAGGGCCCGGATGGCCTGGTCTTTCGTCAGCCCGGCGATCACCGACTTCTTCAGCGCCGCCAGGATGTCCTTGGGTGTCTCGTAACCATCGCTGCTGATCGCGAATGGAACACCTGCTTTCGCCAAGGCGATCGGCGCTGTCGGGGCCTTCTCGCGCAGTTCCAGAGTGCGGAGGCTCTCGACAGTCTCCGGGTCTCCGTCGCGGGCCTTTTCGGGCCACTTCACGTTCAGCACCACGGCGACGTTCGCTTTCTTCAGCGCATCGGCGGCGGCGTAGGCCTCGTGCGCTCCGTAGAGAATCGCGGGCGTCTTGAGTTCGTTCGCGAAGCGCGCCATGCGCTCCAGCTCCACGCGGCTCGTCGCCGGCAGCAGGATTCGCTTCGCCTCCATCACGCCTTCGAGCGCCCGGTCATACGGAGGGCGCGTCATGCCCTGAGGCGACTTCTCGTACACGGCTTTGGCTGCTTTGTACTGCTCGACATCCATCCAGAGCTGGCGGTAGTACGAGATCACGCCCATCAGCGAATTCGGGAAGCCGTTCACGGTGCGGGCGGATGTGGTCATGTAGAGGCCCGCTCTTGGCTCCACCACCATCTCGCCCGAAGCTTCTCCGGCCAAATTCACCACCGCCCCGTGCCCGGTAATCAGGCCCGCGCGTGGGAACGTCACGGCCGTCGTGAATCCTGCGCTGCGCGCCGTTTCGATCCGGCGATCAGTGGGCTGGATCTCATCGGCGGCCTTCAGCCAGGACGTGGTTCCAGGTCGGTCTTCCGGACCCCACGACCGCGGGCCTGTTGCCTGTGCCCCTCTTCCGCCGCCTGGGCCGCCGGCTGCCGCCGGTGGGGGTACGGCCGAAGGCAACCCCCAGGAACTGAGCGCGTCGATCAGGCCCGGATAGACGGTGAGCCCCGCCCCGTTGATGACCCAAGCTCCCGCTGGCACCGAGACATTGGCCCCGACATCGGCGATCAGTCCGTCCTTCAGGACGACCGTGCCTTTCTCGAGCGTTGCCCCGCTGACGGTGACGATGCGAGCGTCACGAATGGCTACCAGCGAAGGCGTTTCGCCGTGCGCCGGCACAAACGCCGCACACAGCGCAAATGCTGTAAGGAAGATCCCTGAACGCATGGTGAAGGCTTTATTTTAAGCTGGTGTTGAGCAGATGCCAACAAAACGTGCTGTCCGGTACCGAGACGCCGGAGTGAATATCGACGAAGCTGATCGTGCCGTCTCTTTCATCAAACAACACGCCCGCAAGACCTTCACCAGGCACGTCCTGACCGATATTGGCTCTTTCGGGGCCGGGTTCAGACTGACCGGTTACAAGCGTCCCGTGCTGATTTCGTCGGCCGACGGCGTCGGAACAAAACTTAAGGTCGCCTTCGCCGCGAAGAAGCACGACACTGTGGGCCAGTGTCTGGTGAACCACTGCGTCAACGACATCGCCGTGCAGGGCGCCGTGCCGCTCTTCTTCCTCGACTATTTCGCCGTGGGCAAGTTGGAGGCGGAAATCGCCGGACAACTCGCCTCGGGCCTCGCGAAGGCCTGCGCGGAGAACGGCTGTTCGCTGATCGGCGGTGAAACGGCTGAAATGCCGGGCCTCTACGCTCCTGGGGAGTATGACCTGGCCGGCTTCATCGTCGGCGCCGTCGAGCAGGCTAAGCTGCTCACGGGCCAGTCGGTCAAGCCGGGTGACCTGCTGTTCGGCCTTCCTTCAACCGGTCTCCACACCAACGGCTACTCGCTGGCCCGCAAGCTCCTCTTCGAAGTGGCCGGTTACAGCGTGAAGTCCTTCGTGCCTGAACTGGACTGCACGGTGGGCGAAGAGTTGTTAAAGGTCCACCGCAGCTACCTGGCCGCCATCCAGACGCTACGGAAGGCAGGTGTGCTGCACGCCGCCGCGCATATCACGGGAGGCGGCATCACCGACAACACGCCCCGCGTGCTCCCCGCAAGCTGCGCCGTCGAAGTGAAGACCGGCTCCTGGCCCGTGCTGCCCGTCTTCGAGTTGTTGCGCCGCCTCGGCAACATCCCCGATGACGATTGGCGCCGCACGTTCAACCTCGGCGTCGGCATGATTCTCGTCGTACCCGAAGCCCGCGCCGACAAGGCCGAGCGGCTGCTGAAGCGCATAAAGCAGCCGTACTACCAGATCGGCCGCGTCATCCGGCAGCCGCGCAGCAAGAAGGAGCGCGTGTTCTACAAGTGAATCGCATCGCCATCCTCGTTTCCGGCCGTGGCTCGAACTTCGAGGCGATTGCCCGCAACATTCGGGACGGCCGGCTGAATGCCGAAATCGCGCTGGTCCTCTCGAACATTCCCACGGCCAAGGCGCTTGAAACCGCCGCGGCCCTCGGCCTGCCGCACGCATGCCTGCCGTCGAAGGGAATGGACTCCGACACCTGGGCGGCAATGGCCATGGAGACCCTCGCGCCGTTGAACGTCGATCTCATCTGCCTCGCCGGCTTCATGCGCCGTGTCGGCAAGCCTCTGCTGGAGGCTTATTCGATGCGCATCGTCAACATCCATCCATCGCTGCTTCCGTCGTTTCCGGGGCTTGAAGTGCAGCAGCAGGCGCTCGATTACGGCGCGAGGGTCTCGGGCTGCACCGTGCATTTTGTCGACGCCGGCCTCGATACCGGCCCGATCATCGCCCAGGCGGCCGTGCCGGTCCTCGACGAAGACGATGCGCACGCGCTGGCCGCCCGGATTCTGGTCGAAGAGCACCGAATTTACTCCGAAGCCATCTCCGTGGTTCTGAGCGGGAGATACCGCCTCGACGGACGCCGCCTGATCCGCCTACCCTGAAAGTACAGGCCCAATGCGATCGCTGCTCCTGATTGCCCTGCTTGCTACAGCCCTGTCCGCGGCCGATTTTCGCCCGCCGGCGGGCGACCGCCCGGCCGCGCGCCGCGTCGGCGCGGAATCGATTCTGCCTGGCGGTCGCATGGTCGAGCCGCTTGGACGCCAGTTCACCACCGGCCCGGGCGCCTTCGGCCTGGCCGTCTCGCCCGACGGGCGTTTCGTCGTCACCGCGGACGGCGGTCCGAACCGCCACACGCTGACCATCGTCGATACTTCGGCCGCGCCCTGGAACCTGCGCCAATTGCGCGCACGCCGCGGCAAAGAGCCCTCCGAGCCGCCCGACGATGACGACGATTGGCGCTCCATCTTCATGGGCCTGGCGTTTGAAACGAACGACCGGCTCTTCGCCGCTGAAGGCAATTCCGGCCGCGTCCGGCACATCCAGGTACCCTCCGGCCGCCTGCTCGGCGTCTTCGAGTTGAACCAGGGCGACTACTCCGACTCTTACTCCGGCGACATCGCCTACGACGCACGGCGTGCGCTGCTCTACGTCGTCGATCAGGCCAACTTCCGAATCGCTGTCTTCAACACCAAGAATCGCCGCCTGGTTTCGTCGGTCCGCGTCGGCCGGCTACCCTTCAAGCTGGCGCTCGCGCCCGATGGGAATCGGCTGTATGTCACGAACATCGGGATGTTCGAGTACCGGCCCGTTCCCGGCGCCGATCCAAAGAATCTGAAGGAGACGGGGCTCTCCTTCCCGGCCTTCGGCTTCCCTTCCGCCGAGTCCGAGCGTGGTGTGCGGCGCGAGACCGAGCGCGGGCCCGTCGATGTGCCTGCCCTCGGCGATCCGAATGTGCCCGAATCGAACTCGCTCTGCATTTTGAACATCGAGGATCCCGCCGCGCCGCGCGTCGTTTCGTTCGTGCGCACCGGCAAGCCCTTCGGGCCGGGCTCGGTGGGCGGCTCCAGCCCCGCGGGCGTTGTGGCTTCGGCGAACTCCATCTACGTCTCGAACGGGAACCAGGACACAATCTCGGTCATCGACGCCGTAACACTCTCGATCCGTCACGAGATTCCGCTGCGCATTGTAGGTCTTGAGGACTACCGCGGCATTCTGCCGCTGGGCCTGCACCTCGACGTGACAGGCAACCGGCTGTACGTCGCCGAAGCGGGCATCAACGCCGTCGGCGTCATCGATCTGGCCCGAAACCAGGTGGTAGGCCATTTGCCTGCCGGCTGGTTTCCGACATCCGTTGTCTCCTCGAACGGGCAGATCCTGGTTGCCGCCGCCAAGGGCCACGGCACCGGTCCGAATGCTTCGCGCACGGCCCCGCTGGCCGCCAGCTTCCAGGGCGAACTGCGTCGCGGAACGCTGAGCGTCTTCGACACGCCCATGCCGCGCGCCATTGCCATCCATACGGATCGCGTCATGGTCCTCAACGGCTTCAGGGCGCTGAAGAACGCTCCGCCGCCCATGCCCGAAGCCATCAAGCACGTCGTGATCATCGTCAAGGAGAACCGCACCTTCGACGAGGTCTTCGGCGCGTTCGGCACGGCGTCGAACGGCGAAGTGAATGGCGCTCCGGAACTCGCCCGCCTCGGGCATCGCGGCTGGATTTCGCAGGCCTCCGGCAACCTGCGGGTCCGCGCGGACAAAAAGTGGTACAACATCATGCCGAACCACCAGGCGCTGGCGCGGCGGTTCGCGTTCTCTGATAACTTCTACGCGGACTCCGAAGTCTCCGTGGACGGGCACCACTGGGTGGTCGGGTCGTACCCGAACGCCTGGACGGAGTCGACGCTGATGGGCTCCTACGGCGGGCAGAAAGACTTCCGCTTCCCGACCAACGCGCCAGGCCGCCTGCTCTATCCACAGTCGAATTCCTCGCTGCACCCCGAGGAGCAGTTGGAGGATGGCGCAATCTGGCACCACCTGGAGAGGAACAACATCCCGTTCCGGAACTTCGGGGAGGGCTTCGAGCTTGCCGGCGTCGATGAAAGCGCTGGACTGAAGCCGACCGGCGCGCGCTATCCCACCAACGTGCCGATGCCCGATCAACTGTTTCGCAATACCTCGCGCAAGTACCCCGGCTACAACATGAACATCCCGGACCAGTTCCGCGCGCAGCAGTTCATCGACGAGGTCGACGAACTCTATGTGAAGCCGGGCAAGGAGTTGCCGCGCCTGCTGTTCATCCACCTGCCAAACGACCACATGACCAAGGCCCGCCCGGCCGACGGCTACCCGTTCGACGTCTCCTACGCCGCCGACAACGACTTCGCGCTCGGCCGCATTGTCGAGTATCTTTCCAATTCGCAATGGTGGAAGAACATGGCGATCCTCGTGACCGAGGACGATGCACAGGGCGGCGTAGACCACGTCGATTCCCACCGCACCATCCTTCTTGCGATCAGCCCATACGCTCGCAAGAACTACGTCTCCCGCGTGAACTCTAGCTTCCCCGGCATGCTGAAGACAGTCTTCCGGCTCTTGGGCATCCCGCCGCTGAACCTCTACGACGCGACGGCTGCCGACCTGGCGGACTGCTTCACCGATACACCGGACTTCGAGCCTTACAAGGCCATCCGGCCGGACCCGGACATCCTGGTGCCGGAGCGCGTGAAGGACCCACTCGATCCGCAACCCCAACCAGCCATGGATTCGCCGGATTTTCTCCGCCGTCAGCACCGCAACCAATAGGTAAGGAGGCCTGTTCAGGTCGCCTTGTTGAGTGGGCTGGTGTACAATGAGATTTGGCGAACAAACGCAGTGGGCGCAAGCCCACTTTTTTGTTGCCAGCGGAGTTTTCCGAGATGTCCGGAACTGCCCGAGAAACATTGACAGACCGCATCACGCGGATCGCCGAACGCGCCGCCGCGCGCGAGGGGATCGAAGTGTGGGACGTCGAAGTTCTCGGCGGTGGCCGCAGCAGGATGGTCCGGCTGTATATCGACAAGCCGGGCGGCGTGACCCACGGCGACTGCGAACTGATGTCGCAGCAGGTGGGGACGGTTCTCGACGTCGAAGACGTCATGCCCGGCGGCTCGTACCAACTGGAAGTTTCCAGCCCCGGCATCGAGAGGAAGCTGCGTAAACTACAGGATTTTCAGCGCTTCGCGGGTCAGAAGGCCCGGGTAGCGCTTCACCAGCCCATTGACGGCCAGCGCCGGTTCGAGGCGCTTATCGCCGGGGTCGAGGAAGAAGCCATTCTCCTCGAGACTGCCCCAGGCAAGGTCCTCCGCATCCGGATGGACCAGGTCGAAAAAGCAAACCTCAAATACGAGTGGTAACGGGCAAAGGCCCGAAAGTGTAGTAAAGGAGAGCGATTCGCTTGGCTTCCATTTATCAGTCCATCGAGATTCTGAGCAAAGAGAAGGGCATTGATCCTCAGATCGTCCTCGACGCAGTCAAGGACGCCATGCTCGTCGCCGCGCGCAAGCAGTTTCGCAGCACCGAGGAACTGATCGCCGACCTCGATACCCAAACGGGGAATATCGTCATTTACGCCGTGCGCATCGTGGCCGATCCCGTCACCGACGACGTGCGTGAGATCAGCCTCGAGGAGGCCCGCCGCTACGCTCCCGACGCCGAAATCGGCACCCAGCTCCGCTTCGAGAAGCCCACCGAGGCGCTGGGACGCATCTCCGCTCAGACCGCAAAGCAGGTGATCCTCCAGAAGGTCCGCGAAGCCGAACGCGAGAACATTTACGCCGAGTTCTCCGGCCGCGTCGGCGAGCTGGTGAACTGCACCGTGAAACGCACGGAAGGCCCGGACATCGTCGTCGATCTCGGCAAAACGGAGGCGCGGCTGCCGAAAAAGGAGCAGTCCCGTCTCGAGAACTTCTCGGTCGGCGAACGCGTCCGCTGCGTCATCAAGACCGTCGACAAGACCGGCAAGAATGCCGGTGTCATTGTCTCCCGCGCCGCGCCGGAGCTCGTCATGCGCCTGTTCGAGCAGGAAGTCCCGGAAATCTACGACAACACCGTCGTGATCCGCGGCTGCGCGCGTGAAGCCGGGGAACGCACGAAGATCGCAGTGCTTTCGCGAGACCGCGACGTCGATTGCGTCGGCGCCTGCGTCGGCATGAAGGGCATGCGCGTGCAGTCCATCATCCGCGAATTGCGCGGCGAAAAGATCGACATCATCGAATACTCCGAAGATCCCGTGGTCTTCGCGACACACGCGCTGTCCCCGGCCAAGATCTCCCGTGTGGCCATCCTCGATTCGGTGGAGCGCCACATGGAAGTGATCGTCGAGGACTCGCAGCTCTCGCTGGCCATCGGCAAAAAGGGCCAGAATGTTCGCCTGGCGGCCAAGCTGATCGGCTGGAAGGTGGACATCAAGACCGAGGAGGAGAAACGCCAGGAGGTGGAAGCGCACATGACGCTTTCGCTTGGTACTCCGGTTTCGGCGCTCCTCGATCACGGCCTCGCCGAGAACCTGCTGGAAACCATGGTCGCGGCCGGCATCGGCACCGTCGAGCGCATCGGCTCAATGACGCCGGAAGAGCTGGAGCAGACCGCCGGGCTCGATCCGGATTCGGTGCAGCAGGTGGTGCTGGCTGTAAACGCCTACTATCACCATATCGATACGCAACAGCCGCCCGTTGCGCCGCCGGTGGAGGCACCGGTGGAAGCACCGGCCGCCGAGGCTGTGGAAAACCCGCAATCGGAGGAAGCAGCGGAGGCCGTGGACGCGGCCGCTCCCGAGGCCATCACAGAGGAATCGCCTGTCGCCGAACTGACGCAGAACGAATCTGATACGATAAAAACCTCGGGTCTTCCTCTCGACAAGGACTAATCCGGAGTAAATACCTGGGGGTGTCGGACCGAAGGAGCAAGATGCACCCTCCAGTGGGGTTGTGTGGTAGATTGCCACGCGACTCTCGAACCGCGCCGACAATATGAAAAAGATCCGTATCAACGAGCTTGCGAGAGAGCTGGAAGTGAAGCCCGGTCAGATTCTCGACCTGCTGCCCGAGTTGGGCGTCAGTGAAAAGAAGACGCACTCCAGTTCCATCGACGAGGACGTCGCGCTGGAGCTCCGCCGGCGGTTGGTTGGGGAGGCGGAAGCCTCGCCCGCCCGACCAGCGTTCTCCGTCGAAACCAGGCCCCCCGTTCGTGTCGCCTCTGCTCCGGCTGGTCCGTCCGCCTTACCGATTCCTCCCGTAGTCCGGCCCGAGCCGGCGCCGAAACCCGCTGAGTCCGCGAGCCTGCCTATCGCAGAGGCGCCCGCGGCAAAGGAAACTGTGTCCGAACTGCCTCCTTCGCCCTCGCGCCTCGCGCCGGTCCGGCCGCCTCTGGCCGCCACGGCGGCGGGCCGCGTGATGGCCGCCCCCTCCATTCCGATTCCGGCAAGAACGGTGGTGCATCAGGCACAGGCCGTGGCACACGACGCGCCCGCTACGCAGGCGCCCGTGTTGGCTCCGCCACCGCCCCCCCCGCCGTCCCGGCCCATCGCGCCGGTCCAGCCGCGCGTCGCGGTTCCCCACGCGCCTCCGGCGATGCCCGTCCCCGACCGGACAGCGCCCGAGAAGCCGGCGCCCGAGAAGCCGGCCGCTGAGAAGGCCCCGGTTGCCGCCGAGCGCCCCGCCCCGCAGGCACTGGCTCCCCAGGAGCCCGCCTCGGCGCCACCCGCCCAGACCGCTCCCGCGGCTGTCGTGATTCAACCGCCGGCCCCACGGCCAGCGCCCGCGGCGCCCGCCGAGCCCTCCAGGCCAGCGCGTCCCGCGCCGTCGATCCCCAGGAATATTCCCATCGCGCAGCGGCCCGGCGGCCCTCGTCCGGGACAGATCATCTCCGGCCCGCGCCAGCCGCTTCCGGGCGGTGAGGCTCCTCCACGTCCTCCGGCCATGGCTCCGGGCCAGCCGCGCCCGGCCGCGCCCATGCAGCCTCGCGGTCCGCGCCAACCTCAGCAGCAGGCAGGCCAGCCAACTCGGCCGCCGCTGGCGGGTCAACCGGTCGCCCGCCCCGTGGTTCCCCCGCGCGCCGACATCCTCGCGCGCCTTCAGCAGCAGCAGACCCCGCGCGCTACGCCGGGGCAGCCGATTGCTCCCCGTCCAGGCGGCCCCGCCCCTGGACAGCCGATCTACCCCGGCGCCCGTCGCGGCCCCGGAGGTCCCGGCCGTGGCCCAATGGGTCCGGGCCGTGGCCCAATGGGTCCCGGCCGCGGCCGTGGTCCCCATCCCACTTCTCCGGTCCTGGCTCCGCCTCCGCCCGAAACTCCGGGTGCCGGCCGGCGCGACACGGGCCGCAAGCGTGCCACTCAGCGTGAGCGCGTCGAGGAAGAGGGTAAGCTCCGGCTGACCTCCCGCCGCCAAGAGCGCGTGGAGGCCATCAACAAGGAAATCACCATCTCCGAGGGCATCACGGTCAAGGAGTTCGCCGATAAGCTCGGCATCAAGGCCGCCCTGGTCATCAAGGAGTTGGTCGACCGCAAGATCTACGCCACCATCAACCAGACTCTCGATCCGAAGCTGGTGGAAGACCTCGCCAAGGCCTTCGGCGCAGCCACGACGAAGATGAGCTACGAGGAGGAGTCCGTCCAGGTGGTCGAACAGACCGAGGTCGAAGGCGACCTCGCAGTCCGGCCCCCCGTGGTCACCATCATGGGCCACGTCGACCACGGCAAGACCTCGCTGCTCGACGCCATCCGCTCGGCGAATGTCGCCGACAAGGAAGCCGGCGGCATTACGCAGCACATCGGCGCGTATCACGTCGAAATCAACGGCAGGAAGATCGTTTTCATCGACACCCCGGGCCACGAAGCCTTCACGCGCATGCGTGCCCGCGGTTCGAAAGTCACCGATATCGTCATCCTGGTGGTGGCCGCCGACGACGGCGTCATGCCCCAGACCCGCGAAGCCATCGAACACGCGCGCGCCGCGAAGGTGCCGATCATCGTCGCGGTGAACAAGATCGACAAGCCCGACGCTCAGCCGGAGCGCGTCAAGCAGCAGTTGACCGACATCGGCCTGATGCCGGAAGACTGGGGCGGCGACACGATCTTCGTGCCCGTCTCCGCCAAGCAGAAGCAGAACCTCGAGCTGCTGCTCGAGATGATCCTCCTCGTTGCCGATATGCAGGGGCTCAAGGGGAATCCCGCCCGCCCGGCCGTCGCCACCGTGCTGGAAGCGCAGCTCGACCGTGGCCGCGGCCCGGTAGCCACGCTGCTCATCCGCAACGGTACCTTGCGTGTGGGCGACCACTACCTTTGCGGAACCGTCTTCGGTAAAGTCCGCGCGCTGTTCGACGATCGCGGAGATCCTATTCGCGAAGTCGGCCCGTCCATGCCGGTGGAACTGCTCGGCCTGGAGTCCATGCCCGATGTGGGCGACACGCTCCAGGTGGTTACAGACCTCGCCAAGGCTCGCCAGATTGCCGAATTCCGAGAGACCAAGGCGCGCGAGGTGGCCATGGCCAAGACGCGCGTTTCGCTCGAGAAGTTCCACGCCCAGCTCCGTGAAGGCGAGACGAAGGAACTCAACATCATCATCAAGGCCGACGTGGGCGGCACGGCCGAGGTTCTGCGCGACACGCTGCAGAAGCTCAGCACCGACAAGGTTCAGATCCGCGTGCTGATGGCTGCCGTCGGTGCCATCAACGAGTCCGACGTCGACCTGGCGTCGGCTTCGAACGCGATCATTGTCGGCTTCAATGTCCGTCCCGAGCGCAAGGCCACTGAGGCTGCGGAACTCGAGAAGGTGGATATCCGCCTGCACACGATCATCTACGAACTCACCGACGAAATTAAGCGCGCCATGGTCGGCATGCTGGCGCCGGTCTTCAAGGAAGTCTACAAGGGCCGCGCCGAAGTGCGGGAGATCTTCCGCATCTCGAAGGTGGGTACCGTCGCTGGCTGCTACGTGCAGGACGGCGTCATTCCGCGCGACGCGCAGGTTCGCCTGCTGCGCGACAACATCGTGGTGCATACCGGCAGGCTGGAGTCGCTGAAGCGCTTCAAGAACGACGCGTCCGAGGTGAAGTCGGGCTTCGAATGCGGTATGTCTCTCGCGAACTTCAACGACCTCAAGCCCGCGGATATCATCGAAGCGTTCGTCAAGGAGCAGGTTGCTCCCGATCTGGCCGGGTAAACGGGCTGGCGCATGGCCGCCATTGGTGTCCTCACGCTCGAGCTTCGCCTCGAGCACTGTCACTCGTTGAAGGACAAGCGCCATTGGGTGCGCGGAGTGAAGGACCGTCTTCGGGCCGCGCACAACGTGGCCGTTAGCGAAGTGGCCGACCAGGACCTCTGGCAAAGCTCGGTGATCTGTGCGGTGACGGTATCGCCCTCACGCCAGCGCGCCACGCAGGTTCTGGAAGCGGCTGAAGCCACCGCCGCTGCCTTCCTGGGCCCGAACTTGGTCAGCGCCACCTTCGACTGGCTGGACTGAACTGGACCGAAACGCTCAATGGAGCAATGCTGTCATGGATGAGTTAAGAACACGCCGCGTGGCGGAACAGATGCGTGAGGAGTTGAGCGAGCTGATCCGCTTCGAGTCCTCCGATCCGCGCCTTACCGACGTGGACGTCAGCGAGGTAATCGTCGCCTCCGACCTGCGCCGCGCCGACGTCCTGGTTGTCCTGCCCGCCGGAGAGGCCGAACGGGCAGCCGCGCTGGCCGGACTCGACAGCGCGAAGCTGTTTCTTCGCCGCCAGTTAATGAAGCGCATGGACCTCTACCGCATGCCCGAGTTCCGCTTCGTCCCCGCCACGGAGAGCGGCGCACCCATGGGCAAGCTCCTCCGCCGCGCCAGGCGCGGGCGGCAGGCCGGAGAATAGCACCCATCCCTAACAAAACACGAGATTTTATTGCCCCGGTTCCGGACGCGGTTGTACGCTAGGATGGAGGGGGCCGAGACGGAGTAGGGCCCGGATGGAGAGAACAGCGTGAAGTGCACCTGCAGGTCGAGCTACAGGCTCAAGTGGTTGATTGCACTCCACTTGTCTCTGATTGCCGCCTCCGCCGCACCCAGCCCGAACCTCCTCCGGCTGGAGCGCTCGCTCGACGCCATGGGCACCACGTACACGGTGGCGGTGTACGGTCCCGACCGTTTTGCCCTCGATTCCGCCGTCGAGGACGCCCTTAACGAGGTCCAGCGCCTCGACGATCTGCTTTCCAATTACAAGCCCTCCAGCGAATGGAGCAAGGTGAACCGCGAGGCCTATCGCGGCCCGGTTCAGGTCTCCGATGAGCTCTTCAGCCTGCTGGACCGTTGCGTGGACTACTCCCAGCGCAGCGAAGGCACCTTCGACATCACCGTCGGCCCGCTGATGAAACTGTGGGGCTTTTACAAGGGCCAGGGCCGGATTCCGCACCGTTCGGAGATCCGGACAGTGCTGGGGCGCATCGGCTGGCAGGCGATCCGCCTGGACGCCGCGTCGAAGACCGTCCAATTCCAGCGGCCCGTGGAAATCGACCCCGGCGGGATCGGCAAAGGCTACGCCGTCGACCGCATGGCCGCCATTTTGCGCGACCGAGGCATCACCAGCGGGATCATCTCCGCCGGCAGATCGTCGATTTACGGCATCGGCGTGCCGCCCTCTGAGCCTAGAGGCTGGCGCGTGGAGGTTCCCAATCCGAAGAATCCACGGGAGAACTTCGCCGAGGTCTTCCTGCGCAACGAATCGATGTCCACGTCGGGCAGCACCGAAAAGTTCTTCACGGTCGGCGGGCGTACCTACACCCATATCATGGACCCCCGCACCGGTACTCCGGCCACGGGCATGCTGCAGGTTTCCGTGGTCGCGCCCCGGACAATCGACAGCGAAGCTTGGACCAAGCCCTATTTCGTGCTTGGCCGCGAATGGGCGGCACGGCACAAGCCTAAGGAATTTCGAGTCTTTCTCTGCGAAGACAGATCGGAGATCGCATGCGTGTCCCTCCCATGAACAGCCGCTTTCTCGACGCTTGCCGGCGCAGGCCCACCGATGTGAGGCCCGTTTGGTTTATGCGTCAGGCTGGACGCTACATGAAGCAGTACCGCGAGGTGCGGGCGAAACACACGATCCTCGAGATCTGTAAACGGCCGGATCTCGCCGCGCAAGTCACGTTGCAGCCCATCGAGATTCTGGACGTGGACGCGGCCATCATCTTCGCCGATCTCCTTCTCCCCGTGGAGCCCATGGGGCTGAGGTTGAAGTTCGTCTCAGGCGAGGGTCCGGTGATCGACAACCCGGTCCGGACTTCCCATGATGTGGACGCGCTCTCGACGTCAAACACAGACGACCTCGGCTACGTTGGCGAATCCATTCAGCTTGTGACGCGCGCGCTCGCCGGGAAAGTCCCGACCATCGGCTTCGTCGGTGCTCCTTTCACTGTCGCCAGCTACATGATCGAAGGCGGCGCCTCCCGCAACTTCGTCAATACAAAGAAGATGATGTACCAGGACGAGACGCTTTGGCGCCGTCTGATGGGCAAGCTGGTCGACGTATTGGGTTCGTTTGCGATTCTTCAGGTGGCCGCCGGTGCGCGCGCTATCCAGGTCTTCGATTCCTGGGTTGGCGCGCTCGGCGCGGACGATTACGTCCGCTACGTTGCCCCTTACTCACGTGCCCTGATCGAGCGTGTCCGCTCGACGGGCGTTCCTGTGATCCATTTCGGCACTGGCGCCGCCGGCTACTTCCGCGAGCTGCACGCCGCCGGCGGCGACGTTATGGGCGTGGATTGGCGCATGAACATCGATCAGGCGTGGATGGACATCAGCTATCGCTCTGCGATCCAGGGCAACCTGGACCCGGCGGCGCTCTTCGCCCCGCTGCCCGAGCTGAAACAGAAAGTGACCGAACTTCTGAAGCGCACGGGCACACGCCCCGGTCACATCTTCAATTTGGGCCACGGCATTCTGCCGGAAACGCCGGTGGAGAACGTGAAAGCGGTGGTCCAAATGGTAAGGGAGTTCAAGCCTTAGGGCCGCAGAAGAGTGCGTGACGTCCTGATCATCGGCGGCGGGATTACCGGGCTTTCCGCGGCATACGAGTTGGTGAAATGCGGTGTCCGGCCCACGATCGTCGATCCAGGCGAACGGCTGGGCGGCGTCATCCAGACCGAAACCGTCGAGGGCTGCGTCCTCGAGGGCGGTCCAGACAGTTTCATCTCCGCGAAACCGGCGGCGACCGAGCTCATCAAGGAACTCGGCCTCGGCGGGGAACTCATCTCCTCGAACGACCAGTCGCGCGTCACTTACCTGGTCAAAGGCGGGCGTCTGATCCCCATGCCCGATGGCTTGATGATGATGGTGCCGACGCGCATTCTGCCCGTCGCGGCCAGCCCCCTGCTGAGCTGGGGCACCAAGATCCGCATGGGCCTGGAATACTTTCACAAGCCCCCCGTGCAGCCCGTTCCAGACCGCAGTGTTGCCGATTTCATCCGCGCGCACTATGGCCAGGAGACCGTGGACTACCTCGCTGAGCCTTTGCTCTCAGGTGTTTACGGTGGATCGGTGAACCGCCTGAGCGTGAACAGTGTGCTGCCGCGGTTCGTCGATCTGGAGGCGAAATACGGTAGCCTGACGCGCGGCGTTCTGGCCGCTCGACGCAACGCGGCGGCCCGGTCCGGCGGCGGCGAGGCTCTGTTTCAGACTCTCAAGGGCGGACTCGCGCAGCTCACAAACGAACTCGAGCGGCGGATCGCTCCTTCGATGGAGGCAATTCGCGGCGCGGCGGAAGTGCTGGAACGAACTCAGGACGGCTTTCGCGTCCGCGTGCACGGCGAATGGACCGAGGCTCGACAGGTGATCTTCGGCTGCCCGGCGTGGGAAGCCGGGCGATTGATGAGCACGGTCGATGGCGCCCTCGCCCAACTGCTCCAGGGCATCGCCTACAGCTCTTCCATTACGCTCGCCATCGGCTACCGGCGCGTGGACTGCGGAACGATTCCTCCGGGGTTCGGCTTCCTGGTCCCGGCGCGAGAACGCAAGGTCCTTGCGGCTTGTACGTTCGTCGGCGCGAAGTTCCCGTATCGCGTTCCCGATTCGCACGTCGTGCTGCGCTGCTTCCTCGGCGGCGCCGAGCACGAAGATGTGCTTGACCTCGACGACGGCACGCTGCTCGAGACCGTCCAGACCGAGTTGCAGCAACTCCTGGGCTGGCGCGCGGCTCCGGCCTTCACGCGCATTTCCCGCTGGCGGAAGCGCATGGCGCAATATGAAGTCGGCCATGCGGCCCGGATCGCCGAGGTCGAGGCTCGGGCGGGCAATCTGCCCGGAGTCCATTTTGCGGGAAATTATCAATCCGGCATCGGCATTCCCGACTGCGTTCGTACCGGCCGCGCCGCCGCAAAAGAGGCATTGCGGCGGATATCCCTTTCGTGAGACGGTCTCCTGTAGGGATACGACACCCAGACCACTGGAGGGATAGGATGAGACTCAAGCGAATCGTATCGATTCTTAGCTTGTGCGTCTGCCCGGCGTTGTTTGCCGGAGAGGCTGAGAACAAGCGCCTGACGGAATCAGCGAGTGTTCTGAACGAGATCATGGGCGCGGCGGACAAGGGGATTCCCCAGGATCTTTTCGGGAATGCCACATGCACCGTGATTATTCCCGGGATGAAGAAGGGCGGCTTCATCGTGGCCGGACAGTATGGGCGTGGCTTCTCATCCTGCCGTTTACCGGGCGGCAAGGGCTGGTCGGCCCCGGCCGCAATGCGTATCGAGGGTGGCAGCTTCGGTTTCCAAATTGGAGGCCAGGAAACGGACATCATTCTGCTCGTGATGAGCCAGAAGGGGATGGACCGGCTCACGTCCAGCAAGTTCACTCTTGGCGGCGATGCCAGTGTCGCCGCAGGTCCAGTGGGACGGACCACGACGGCCCAAACCGACGTCACCATGCGTGCAGAGATCCTGAGCTGGTCGCGGTCACGAGGTGTCTTTGCGGGGATCTCGCTCCAGGGCTCGACTCTCCGCTCGGACCGTGACGTCGACAAGGCGCTGTACGGCAAGGAACTGGAGCCGAAGGACATCCTGCACGGGAAGGTGGCTTCGCCGGCGGCGGCCAAAGGACTCCTCGCCGCCCTCAATAAGTACGCGGCCCGCAAGGGGAAGTAGGGGCCGGCTCAGCCGATCTGGCCCGTCGCCGAAAGCTCCTCTTCGATGACGGGCCGGATGGTGTCGAGCGCCTGCTCGAAATCTTTCAGCAGGTCGCGCCAGTCCTCAACACCAATCGAGATCCGAATCAGACCATCCGTAATTCCGGCGATGGCCATCTCTTCGGCGGTATCGCCGGAGTGCGTTGTGGTCTTCGGATGGCACACCAGCGTCTCCATCCCGCCGAGCGAAACCGCGTTGTGCGCCAGCCTCAGATTCCGCAGGAACTCAAACGCCGCGCGCTTACCGCCATGAAGGTCGAGGGCGATCATCGCGCCGGGGAAGTCCGTCTGTGAGAGCCGGATGCGGATCTGCTCAGGGTCGTCGAAGAGAGTCGGGTAATAGACTTTTCGGATCTCAGTGCGGCGTGCGAGCGACTCCGCGACGCGCTGCGCATTCTTGCTCTGGCGGTTCATCCGCAGCGACACGGTGGGCAGGCGGCCGTCGAGAATCCAACATTCGTCTGGTTGCAGGATGTTGCCGAACATCCCGCGCTTGCCGCGAATGCGCTTCTCAAGATCACGATCCCTTCCAAGGGCGACGCCGGCCAGCAGGTCTGAAAACCCGCCGAGGTACTTGGTGGCGGAATACAGCACCAGGTCCGCGCCGAGCGTCATGGGGTGCTGGAATGCAGGGCCGAGGAATGTGTTGTCGACCATCAGGCACGGCTTGGGTGAGAGCTTTTCGATAGTCAGCGCGGCCCGCTTGATGTCGGTCATCACCATGGTGGGGTTCGCCGGGGTTTCGATCAGCACGACCTTCAGGTTCTTCGTCGTTCGGATCGCCTCGTCGAGCTCGGCGCCGTGGCCGGCCACGATCGGCTTGCACGTGATGCCCCACGGCTCCAGCAGGTCGTGCATCAGGTGCTGCGTGCCGCCGTAGAGCGGGACGGTGTGCACGACGGCATCGCCCGGGTGCAGGCAGGCCATCAGCGAGGTCATGATCGCCGCCATGCCGGAGTTGAAGGCGATCGCCCAATCCGAGCCCTCCTCGAGCGGCACAATCTGGTCTTCGAGGATTTCGGCGTTGGGATGGTTGAAACGCGAGTAGATCAGTTCGGTTGATTCACCAGGTTCTGGTGTTGCCCTGCCGGAGACCAGGTCGAAGGAGCGCTCGGCCGCCTCCGGGCTGGAAAACACGTACGTAGAACTGCGAAAGACGGCCGGCCGCGCGGAACCGACCGACAATAGTGGATCGAAGCCTCGCGTAAGGACGGCGGTGGAAGGATGCGCGCCTTTGCTCCGTGATTCGGACATGTGCACCACCTTCGAGTGGAAGTGACTTCACACGGATTGTACATCCTCCGCCGCCGGAGGTCAGCCGTCGCTAGCCGTTGATGACCGCCGGATTGAGCAAGTTTGGGGGCCGATGGCCCTGGATCGCGGCCAGGGCGTTTTCGGCGGCCATCGTCGACATGCGACGGCGTGTGTCGACGGAGGCGCTGGCGATGTGTGGCGCAACCGTCACATTCGGCAGAGAGAGGAGCTTTGGATGCACCTTGGGTTCGTTTTCGAAAACATCCAGGCCGACGGCGGCGATCACGCCTCTTTCCAGTGCCTCGGCCAGTGCCGGCTCGTCGACGACAGGGCCGCGGGCCGTGTTGATGAGGATCGCTGTTCGTTTCATCATTGCCAACTCAGCCGCGCCGATCATGTGGCGGGTGGCAGGCGTCAGCGGCACGTGGAGGGAGACGTAATCGGAACGGCGCAGCAGTTCTTCCTTCGAGACGCGCTCAGCGGTGATTCCGGCCGGGCCCGGCTGGTCGTCGCAGTACAGGACGGTCATGGCGAAGCCCTGCGCGCGGCGCGCCACGGCCTGGCCGATACGCCCCATGCCGAAGATGCCCAGAGTCCGGTGGTGGATATCCTGGCCGACCAGCAGGTCGATCAGCCACTTCTGCCAGCGGCCGTCATGGACGAACTGGTGTCCTTCGACGATCCGGCGTGCCGAGGCCATCAGCAGTGCCCAGGCGAAGTCAGCCGTGGTTTCGGTAAGAACGTCGGGCGTGTTCGTCACGAGGATGCCGCGAGCCGTGGCGGCAGGCACGTCGATGTTGTCATAGCCGACGGCGACGTTGGCGATCACCTTGATGCCGTCGAGCTGCGCGAGCACCTCCGCGCCGAGTTTGTCGGTCAACTGCGAGACGATCGCCGTGCAACCTTTCGAGCGGCGCAGCAGTTCCTCCGGCGTCAGGCCTTCGTCGCTGTCGGCGTAGTCCACTTCGCAGTGCGGGCGGAGCAGTTCCACGGCTTCCGGATAGACCCGCTTGGTCACGAGAACTTTAGGTTTCGACATGGATTTCCGGCCGTGATTGTCCCATACCCGCCGGAAGTCATACAATGCGGGCAATCGTCATGAAACTCGGATTCCTTGGACTCGGCATCATGGGCTACCCGATGGCCCAGCATCTCCTGAAGGCGGGGCATGAGGTGGCGTTGTGGTCGAACACGACCGCAAAGGCCGTGAAACTGGCCTCGGAGGAGTCCGGCGGCAAGGCCTGCGCAAGCCCGAAGGAGGTCGGCGAAAATGCCGACATCGTCTTCATGTGCGTCGGCGATACGGATATGTCCGCCAAGGTAACGCTTGGTGAGAACGGGCTGATCGAAGGCCTGCGGGCCGGTGCGGTGGTGGCCGATTGTTCAACTGTCGCGCCCAGCTATGCCCGGCGCGCGGCCGCGAGTCTGGCGGAGAAGGGTGTCCACTTCCTGGATGCCCCCTGCACAGGCTCGAAGCCCGGAGCGGAGGGCGGGACGCTGACGTTCATGGTCGGCGGGGATAGAGAAGTCTATGAAAAAGTGAAGCCCTACATGGAGGCGATGGGCAAGCTTATCTTCTATTGCGGTGGCACGGGTCTGGGGCTGCATGCGAAGCTGACGCAGAACCTGATTCTCTCCAATCTGTTACAAGCGTTCAACGAGGGCATGGTGCTAAGCACCCGCGCGGGGGTGGACCCTGAGTTGATGCTCGAGATCCTGGACAATTCGGCCGCCAAGAGCGGTCTGGTGAACTTCAAGGCGCCCTATGTCTTCCGGCGGGACTTTAGTACCAATTTTTCAACGAGATGGATGCACAAGGACATCGGCCTGATGCTCGATAGCGCCGCGGAGCTGAACGTACCGCTCCCACTGACGGGGCTCACCAGGCAGCTTTTCCAGGTAGCAATCTCGCAGGGCCACGCCGACGAGGATATGTGCTCTACAATCAAGGTGTTAGAGGAGATGGCTGGCGTCGAGGTGAAGGCTAGCCAAAAGTAGCCTACAATTTTTTGTAGATTTCTCTTGCAATTCCAGAATCGGTATCCTAGACTGAAATCAAGCCAGGGAGGCAACTCCCACCAAAGCGAGACTAACCTCAAAAGACCCCTGAAGCATTAAACCTCCCTGGCGCCCTCTGGGTCATCTATTTTCCCCCGAAACCTCACCTGGAACCGAGTGATTGTCTGTATGTACCGAGTTCCCGCGGTTGTGAAAAACCTTCTGGCTGCGAATCGAATCTCCAATGTTATGATGGCCTTGGTTCGTACATGATCGACCTCACGATCCTCGGCTCAACGGGGAGCATTGGCCAGAGCACACTGGATGTCGTTCGACGCTGGCCGGGACGCTTCGGAGTCTACGCCCTCATCGCTGGCAGGAACACTTCTCTTCTGGCCGAACAAATCGTCGAATTCCGGCCCAAGGTGGCGGTTCTCGCCTCCGCTTCAGATCTCCCGCAACTCTTTGAATCCTTAGAGTCATCAGGGCTTTCGCGCGCCGATTGGCCGGAATTGCTCTCCGGACCAGAGGCCTACGTCCAGGCGGCCACAGCGCCGGAATCCGATTTCCTGATGTCGGCCATCGTCGGCGTCGCCGGGCTGGAGGCGACCTATGCCGCGATTCGCGCCGGGAAGCGGATCGGGCTCGCCAACAAGGAAACGCTGGTGGCCGCGGGTTCGCTCGTCATGGATGCGGTCCGCTCTACCGGCACTGAACTGATCCCCGTCGACAGCGAACACAACGGCGCGCACCAGTGCCTCCGCGCCGGACGCCGCGATGAAGTGACGAAGCTGATTCTCACGGCCTCCGGCGGGCCATTTCGCCGGAGGCCGGCCGAAACCTTCGCCCATGTCACCCCCGAGCAGGCGCTGAATCATCCTACTTGGAAGATGGGCCGCCGCATTACGATCGACTCGGCCACGCTGATGAACAAGGGTTTCGAAGTGATTGAAGCTTGCTGGCTCTTCGATTTCCCTCCGTCGGAAGTAGACGTAGTGGTCCATCCGCAGTCCACCGTGCACGCCATGGTGGAGTACAACGACGGCAGCGTCATCGCCCAGGTCTGCGCCACCGACATGCGCATGCCCATCCAGTACGCACTGACCTGGCCCGAACGCGCGCCTGCGCCAGTCCCACGCCTGGACTGGAGCGAGGCCCGCACCTGGGAGTTCCACGCGCCAGACCTCAAGAAATTTCCGCTGCTGCGGCTGGCCTATGAAGCCCAGACGGCAGGCGGATCGGCAACCTGCATATTGAATGCGGCTGACGAGATTGCGGTGGAGGCGTTCCTGGACGAACGCCTTCCCTTCACCGGAATCGCGGAAGTCGTGGAAGAAACACTGAATCGCATTCCGCCCATTCGGCCCTCTAATATAGTGGAAGTTCTGGAGATGGATCGCCAATCGCGGGAGACTGCGGCGGCGGTTGTGGCGGAGCGGACGGGAGCCCGAACGGCGATCCAGGTCTCCTAAGGAATACCGGACTCATGGAAATTTTTCACAATCTGTGGTGGTTCTTGGTCCTGATCGGGGTGATGATCATCGTCCACGAGCTGGGCCACTATGCCGTGGCGCGATATTTCGACGTCAAGGTCCACGCCTTCAGCATCGGCTTCGGCCCGCGCCTGTTCGGATTCAAGCGCGGCGAGACCGATTTCCGAGTTTCGGCCATCCCCTTCGGCGGTTACGTGCGCATGGCCGGAGAACAACCCGGCGACGAGGATGACCCCCGCGGCTTCCTCGCCAAGCCTCGCTGGCAGCGCCTTCTAGTGGTCTTCGCCGGGCCTGCCATTAACATTGTTCTGGCTATCGCGCTGGTAACGGGTCTGTACATGGTGCGCTACCCCAAGCTGGCCAGTGCCGGCGACGCCGCCACCATCGGGTACGTCCGGGCGGATTCGCCCGCGGCCAAAGCGGGCCTGCAGGCGGGCGACACGATTGTTCAGATCGAAGACACGCAGTCTCCGACGTGGGAAGACGTGCTTCTGAAGGAATTGGTCAGCGCCGGCAAGCCGCTGCCGTTGCTGGTGAAGCGCGGCGGCGAAGAGATCCGCTACGTCGTCACGCCGGAGATGGATGCCCGCGCCGGTGTGGGCCAGGCTGGGTGGGCCGAGCAGACGGACATTGAAGTCGGAGGCCTGGTGGCCGGCATGGACGCTGAATCCAAGGGCCTGAAAGTGGGCGACCTGCTGGTCTCCATCAACGGCACGCCTGTCCGCACGTTCTACACGATTCACGAAGCGTTGAGCGCCTCCAGCGGTAAGCCTGTCGACGTGGTTTACAAGCGCGGCGGCAAGCTGCAAAACATCTTGATCCAGCCGGGGTATTCCGACGACGGCACGGGCACCAAACGCTGGATGATCGGCATCAAGCCCACACCTCGAGTGGTCTACACGAAGCTCGATTTCCCTGAGGCGGTGATGAAAAGCGTCGATCAGAACATCAAGGGCGCGACGCTGATCTTCAAGTTCCTGCAGGCGATCATCGAGCAGCGCTCCTCCGCGAAGTCGCTCGAGGGGCCGATCCGCATTGCGCAGCTTTCGGGCGACGCCGCCCGCGAAGGGGCATTCACCTTCATCAACCTGATGGCGACGGTGAGCCTGAACCTCGCGATCTTCAACCTGCTGCCCATTCCCATCCTGGACGGCGGTGTGATTCTGTTGCTGCTGATTGAAATGCTGATCCGGCGCGACCTCAGCCTCCAGTTCAAGGAAAACGTCTTCAAGCTGGGCTTCGTATTCCTGATGATGATGGTGGTCTTCGTGCTGTACAACGACATCACCAAGCTGCTTCCGGGATCGTGATATAGTCGCCGCGAGGCGACCATGAGCGACCCGAAAGAAACCATTCGACGCGATTTCCTGAAGACCGCCACCACCGGCGGTCTTCTTGTTTTGAAGCCTGAGACCGTCTTCGGCTCGCAGGCCAATTCCACCATCGAAGTGGGCATTATCGGCTGCGGCGGACGCGGCAACTGGATCGGCCCGTTCTTTCCGGAATTCGCCGGAGCGAAAGTGGTCGCCCTGGCGGACGTCATCAAGGACAACCTGGACTCGACGCGCGCCAAGTTCCAGGTGGACACCTCTCGCGCCTACTACGGACCGGATGCGTTCAAGCAGCTTGCGCAGTCGAAGGTGGATGCGGTGGTGATCGAAACGCCCACGTACTTCCACCCCGAGCAGGCGCAGGCCGCGGTCGACGCGGGCAAGCACGTTTACATGGCGAAGCCCGTCGCCGTGGATGTGCCTGGATGCCGCAGCGTGCTGGCCTCGGCGGCGGCCGCGCAAAAGAAGGGCCTCAACTACCTGGTCGATTTTCAAACGCGAGCCCAGCCCGTGTACCAGGAGGCCGCGCGGCGCATCCATCGCGGCGACATCGGGGCGCCCGTCTTCGCGCAGGTCTACTACTACGCCGGCCGTCCCTCGAAGGACAAGGGCAAGCCCGGCATGGATCCCGGCCAGCGCCGCATCATGAACTTTTACATGGACAAGGTGCTGGGCGGCGACATCATTGTCGAGCAGAACATCCACGTCATCGATGTCGCCAACTGGTTCTTGCAGGGCCATCCGCTGAAGGCCACGGGCACGGGTGGACGCACCGATTGGACCGGCACGGGCTACGAGGGCAGCGACGCCTGGGATCATTTCCTGGTGCAGTACGACTATCCCAACGGCGTGCACGCGGACTTTAGCTCCAATCAGCTAACGCGCCACTTCGGCGATTTGTGCGTGCGGGTCTTCGGCGTCCACGGCATGGCCGACACTCACTACGGCGGCATGCTGCGCATGCGCGCCGACAAGTCGCCCGACGGCGTGGAGTGGATGGGCGCGGAGAAGGACGACACGTTCCGGCAGGGCGCCATCAACAACGTCAAGCGGTTTATTGCGGCCATTCGCGAAGGCAAGACCATTAACAACGCGGATGAGGCTGTGCAGTCCAACCTGACGGCGATTCTCGGCCGCACGGCCGCTTACCGGCACGGCACGGTGACGTGGGACGAGATGATGCGCAGCGATGAACGCTGGTCGGCAGACTTGAAGCTACGCTGGTAAATTGATAGGCACACCCATGATGAGAACCGCATCGCTGATTTTGTCCCTGGCGCTGTTCTGTGGCCTCGCCTCCGCACAGCAGCCTCTTCCCGCGTCGCCTTGCCCGGAGATGCTGGGTTATCGCGACACCCCGCTGATTCCCGGCCAGAAGTGGAAGGTCCACGACATCGATCGACCGCGCCCGGAAAAGGTGAAGGGCACCGTGCTGGCGACCCCGCCGCCGTCGGACGCCATCGTGCTTTTTGACGGCACCAACCTCGACAAATGGACATCCTACCGCCGCGGCCAGCAGCAGGCGCCGGAGTGGAAGGTGGAGGGCGGCACGCTCACCGTGGGAGGGCGCGGCGACCTGGTGACTAAGGACTCTTTTGGCGACATCCAGCTTCACCTGGAGTGGAAGCCCGGCACGAAGAACTGCGGCCAGAATAAGGGCAACTCCGGCGTCATCCTGATGGGCCGGTATGAGGTTCAGGTGCTCGAGTCGTACGACAACCCTACCTACGCCGACGGCCAGGCCGGCTCGATGTATGGCCAGTTCCCGCCGCTCGTCAATGCCACAAATCCCGCCGATCAGTGGAACAGCTACGACATCATCTTTCGCGCACCGCGCTTCAAGGATGGCCGCATGTCGGAGCCGCCGCGCGTCACCATCATCCACAACGGCATCGTGCTGCACCACGACAACGCATTTGTCGGGCAGATGGCGCACCGCATTCACAAGGCCTTTGAGCCGCATCGCGCCGAGGAGCCGTTGACGCTGCAGAATCACAACGAAGCCACCAGCTTCCGCAACATCTGGGTGCGCAAGCTGGGCAGCTACAACTAAGGCCGTTTCGTCTCTTCGAGTGTCCGCACCAACGCCGCCGAGCCGCTCTTCCGGGCGAGTTCGAGCGGCGTTGGCGCATCTTTGACGGATTTCTTGGGGTCCATGCCGCGCAAGACCAGCAGTTCCGCCGTGTCCGCATCTCCATAGGCCACCGTAGATGCATGGTGCAGCGGCGTGTATCCGTGACTGTCGGCCTTTGAGGGGTTCACGCGCAGTTCCAGCAGCGCCCGCGCGCTCTCGGTCCGGTTTCCGACCGCCGCCCATGCCAGCGGCGTCAGCCCTTCGGAGTCGCCTTCGTTCAGATTCACACCGGCCCAGGCGAGTATTCGGATGACACCGGCGTGGCCGCTGAAGACCGCTGCCTGAATCGGAGTCGCCGGCGCGATGCCCAGCAGCAACGAGGGCTTATTGATCTCGGCGCCCTCTTCGAGCAGCAGCGCGACCGCCCCTTCATCGCCCGACATCGAGGCGAACAGCAGCGGATTCGCATTGTTCCGCACCCGCTGCTTGGGCTTCACCCCCGCCCCTTTCTTCAGCAGCAGGCGGATCGACTCCGCGGACCCCGGCATGTACGACGCGGGAATCAATGCGCTGATGCCGCTCTTCGCCGTGGCCTTTGCGTCGGCGCCGGCCAGAAGAAGAACGATCACCTTGTCCGCATCGTGAGCAGCCATCATCAAGAGCGTCGTGCCGGCGGCGGTGGCGGTATTCGGGCTGAGTCCATTCGCGAGCAAGGCCTTCAGCTCTTCCGCATCGCCGAACATCGCGGTTCGCATCCAGGGCTGCTCGCCCTCCGGTCCAACGCCAGTCAGCGTTCGGGGCGGGACAGGCTGCTTCGGAAGCGCCGCAGCGAACGCCATCGCGCCCCAGTTGGTTGCGGCAGCAGACAGGAATTGATTCCGGCCGTGCGGAAATCCGCTGTCGAACATTGGCGGACTCAACCGAACGGGGCCGGTCAGGCGCGTTTCGGCGAGCCACGATCCGTCCGGCTTCTGGTTCTGGATGAGCCATTCCAGTCCCGCTTCGATCTCCTTCGCCCCTCGTTCTGCCGCGCCCGTCAGCAAAAGTGCGGCGATGCTCTGGCCGGTGGAGTAGGCATCCGAAGGGAATCCGTCCAACTGTCCCCATCCGCCGTCCTTGTTGCGTCGGGCGAGGAGCAGCTTCGCGGCCGTGGCCAGATCGGCGCCTTCCGCGCCGGCCCACCACAGGCCCAACAGCTTGTACGTTGCGTCCTCAGTCGTCTTGGGCGTGGCGTCGCGCAGCCACATGCGTGCCCGGACCAGGCGCTCCTGCTTCTCCGGTTCCAACTCGCGCGGGAAATAGAGCGAGACCGCGCGCACCGCGATGGCCGTTGCGGTCACCGGACTCGCCGTCAACGGCGGGCGCATGTCAGGGGTGAACCATGATCCGTCGCCCAACTGCCAGCGCGAGAGCATCAGTGCCAGCCAGTTCGATGTCAGTGACGGCGCAACGCCCGCATCGCCTGCGGCCACCAGGTTCGAGCCAGTCCCTAGCGACGGATCGATGAGCCAGCGCCCCTCCACGGCCTCGTCGATATCCGTGAGCTTGATGGTGGCATCTCCCGTCAGAGCCTTCTTCGCAATAAAGTCCACGGAAGTTTCGTCAACGCGGAGGCCGTGCTCGCGGGCAACCTTGGCGGCCATCAGCGTCAGCCCCTGGTGATGGCAGGAAAAGCAGGTCTGCGTCTTGTAGAAGGTCTTGTTGCTCTCGATCAGCAGATCGAGCGCCCGCTGCGCGCCGTCGCGAAGCTTCGCATCGTCCGCTGCGTGAAGCGCGGACACGACCAGCAGCAGCGTAAGCATCGAACGACGCATCCGATCCCCCTTGAGAGCAGTATAGGGTCTACTCAGCCCATTGTTTCAGGAGTTCCACGCCCAAACCCGGTTTGGATGGGACCGTCAGCGATCCGCGCACAGGAGTCAGCGGCTCGGCGATAATCGGCCTTCGGCGCAGCGAGCCCGGCTCCGTCACGTACTCCTGCAAATACCGGCAGCATGGCGTAGCCGCCACCAGGTGCAGGCAGGCCGCTAGACCCAGTGCATGAGACGTGTCGTGCGGCGTATGCGACAGGCCCCACGCATCGGCGATCGTCGAGATCTTCTTGCACTCGCTCAATCCGCCGGCCTTCGTGACGTCGGCCTGCACGATGTCCACGGCCTCCGCCGCGATCATCTTCTGGAAGTCGTAGCGCGTGTGGTCCTGCTCGCCGCCCTGAATCGGGATGTCGATCGACGCACGTACGCGCGCGGTCCCCGCGTAGTCCGTGAAAGGCACGGGTTCCTCGAAGGCATCCACGTTGTACTCGGCAAGCATCCGCCCGATCCGGATCGCCGTTGGTACCGTGTAGCCTGAGTTCGCGTCGACGCCGAGCTTCGCCTTCGGTCCGATCGCCGCGCGCACTTCGCGGACCATCTCGTCGTCAGGGAACTTCGGCGCCGCGTCGTAGCCGTGTCGTGCCGCGATCTTGATCTTCACTCCCTCGAAGCCGGCTTCGATGCTCTTCGCGCAAAGCTCGGCGGTTTCAAGTGGCGACCGCTCGCGGCTCGTGAAGCTCGCGTACATCGAGATCTTCTCCCGCACCATTCCGCCCAGCAGCACGTACGCCGGAACTCCAAGCGCCTTGCCGACGATGTCGTGCAGCGCGACATCCACGGCCGAGATCGCCATCGACGCCGACTGCCCGCGCGTCTTGTACAGCCCGACATACATCTTCTGCCAGACGGCCTCGATGTTGAACGCATCCATGCCGGTGATCAGCGGCTTCAGCATCTCGACGAACGTCACGTTCAGCGGGCCGTTCGAGGGGCTGGGCTCGCCGACGCCCGTGACGCCGCCATCGGTATACACGCGGTAGAAGATGTAGCCCTCCGCGTTCACCGCCTTCACGTCGGTGATCTTCAGCGGAGGCACTCCGCGCGGCCTGCGGCCGGTTTCCTCCTGCGCGAGAAGAGGCGCGGCGGCAAAGGCGCCCAACAGCGAGCGGAGTTTCATCGGAACTACTCCTACAACCTGTGAAACTCGGCCAGCGATTCCGGGTTGGCCAGCGCGTGGATGTTCCTCACCTCGCGCCCCTCGATTCTATCCCTGACGGCCGTCTCGGAGAGTTTGCCGTTCACCGTGCGCGGCAGGTCGCTCACCTGAAGTATCCGGTCCGGCACGTGATGCGGGCTCGCGTGGTCGTGCAGCCGCAGCCGGATGCGCTGCGCCA
Organism: Bryobacteraceae bacterium; assembly: GCA_050789245.1. Classification (GTDB taxonomy): domain Bacteria; phylum Acidobacteriota; class Terriglobia; order Bryobacterales; family Bryobacteraceae; genus PNKE01. The sequence continues at coordinate 118,040 of JBOZRR010000022.1, forward strand.
GCGTGTCGTCCAGAACAATGCCGGGCCGCAGTTTGACGAACAGAACCACCTCGACGTCGCCTTTCACAGGCCGCCCGATCACGAGGCTTTCGAGCACTTCTTCGATCTGCTCCACCTGGCGGTAGATCTCCGCCGTGCCGATGCGCACTCCACCAGGATTGAGCGTCGTGTCCGAACGCCCCGTGATCACCAATCCGCCGCGCGGCGTCAGTTCCGCCCAGTCCCCGTGACGCCAGACGCCGGGGAATTTGACGAAGTAGGAGCCACGGTAGCGCGCCTCGTCCGGATCGTTCCAGAAGCTCACCGGCATCGACGGAAACGGCGGATGGCACACCAGTTCGCCCTGCTCCCCGACCACCGCCTGGCCCTCTTCGTTGAACACCTCGACGTGCATGCCAAGCCCGAGGGCCTGGATCTCGCCGCGATAGACCGGCGCGATCGGGTTGCCCAGCGCAAAGCAACTGACGATGTCGGTCCCGCCGGAGATCGACGAAAGCTGAACGTCGGGCTGGACGTCGCGATAGACGTAGTCGTAGCTCTCGGGCAGCAGCGGCGAGCCCGTGCTCAGGATCGTGCGCAGCGCGCTCAGGTCGTGCGTCGCGCGAGGCTTCAGCCCTTCCTTTTCGATCAGGGAGAGGTACTTCGCGCTGGTGCCGAAGACGGTTATGCGCTCCTCCTCGACCATGTTCCACAATGCGCTGGCCGTCGGATGCAGCGGCGAGCCATCCCACAGCACGATGGCCGCGCCGGTGGCCAGCGCAGATACCAGCCAGTTCCACATCATCCAGCCGCATGTCGTGTGATAGAAGACGCGATCCGTGGACTTCACGTCGGTGTGCAGCACCAGTTCCTTCAAGTGCTGGAGCAGGGTGCCGCCGCCGCCGTGGGTCATGCACTTCGGCAATCCCGTCGTTCCGCTCGAATAGAGGATGTAGACAGGATGGTCGAAGGGCAGAGGTACGAAGTGCATGGTCTGGCAGCCGGGGTAGAACGCAATCGCGTCCTGCCAGCGGAGCGCGCGCGGCAATCCGCTCAAGTCCGGCCAGCGATCCTCGAGAGTCACGACAATCGCCTGCCGCACGCTCGGCAGCGCGGTGCAGATCTCACGCAGCCGCGGCAACATTTCGACCCGCCTGCCCGCGTACCGGACGCCGTCCGCCGCGAAGATCACCTTCGGCGCGATCTGCGAGAAGCGGTCCAAAACGCCTTCCGCGCCGAAGTCCGGTGAGCAGGACGACCAGATCGCCCCCAGGCTCGTTGTCGCGAGCATGGCGATGACGGTCTCGGGGATGTTCGGCAAGTAACCCGCAACGCGGTCGCCCGTGGTGACGCCGGCCGCTTCCAGCGCGCGCCTCATCCGCGACACTTCATTGAACAGCGCCCGGTGCGTCAGCGTCCGCCTTCCCCCGCTCTCGTTTCGCGCGATGATCGCCGGTTCGTCGTCCTGGTGTCGCAGCAGGTTCTCGGCAAAGTTGAGCTGCGCGCCCTCGAACCAGCACGCGCGGCGCAGGCCCTCGTGCGGCGTGATCACGCGGTCCCACATGCGCGAACACTTCACGCCGCAGAATCGCCAGACGGCCGGCCAGAACTCCTCCGGTTGGTCCACGGACCACCGGTACAGCTCGTCGTACGTGCGGAATCCGCCCAGAAAACGGGTAAGGCTGGCCTGGGCCACCCGCTTCGGCGACGGGCTCCACATCGGCGCGGATGCGTTCATGCAGTGGTTGCCCTAGTCGCGAATGTAGGGCAGCAGATCCTCGTAGCTCATCAGGCCCGGATGGTACAGGCTCACGACGCCAGTCTCGTCCACCACGGTCAGTGTTGGCGTGGTGCTCACGCCCCAGCGCTTGAAGTTCGTTTCGCTCACAGGAACCGTCATCCCCTCCACTGAACTGTAGAACTGATCCCTTACGGTGTCGATGTACTTGAGTTCTTCGGACCGGGGCGCTTCTTCGCCGCGCGCCACATAGCCGTACGGTTGCGTGGGGCCCATCACCACCAGCTTCGAGCCGAACTCCTTCTTCAGCCGAGCCAGCACAGGCGCCTGGCTCTTGCAGTCGCCGCACCAGTGCGCCCAAAAGAACAGCAGCACTTTGCGTCCTTTCAGCGACACGAGCGGCGCCGGCTTCGCGCCCAGCCACTCGGTCATCTCGACTGGCGGCACAGGCTTGCCCTTCAAAGTCACCAGGTTCAGGTTCTTCCGCGTGCGCGTCTCGATCGACGTGCCCGCCCAGCGCTTCAACTCGCCTTGCAGGAACGCCACCGCTTCGCTCTTCTGCCCCTTCGCGTTCAGCACCTGGCCTTGCACTTCGATCGACGCACCCAGCGCCGTCGGCAATGACCGGTCGTCGTCCAGCTTCCGCGTCTTCAACTGCGCAAGCGCGGCCTGGCGCACCTGCTCCGCCGTCTTCCATGCCTCGGCGTAGTTCTTTGCGCCGAGTTGGCCGCGCCCCACCCAGGAGAGGGCCTCCAGGTAGAGCGCATCGGCTCCCTTTTGCGCCTTGTAATCTTCGGCGAGCTTCGCGGCCTTGGCCACATCGCCGCCATTCAGCGCGACACGCACGTCGCGCACCAAAGTCGGCCTCTGCGCCATCAGCGGCAGTGCAAAGGCAGCGAGAGCAAGTAGAATCAGATGTCGTTGAATTCGCATGGTGTCGGTCAGCCCAGCAGGTAGCCGCCGTCGGCGACCACCACTTCCCCTGTCATGTATGATGCCTGATCCCCAGCCAACAGCACTGCGATTGACGCAATTTCCACCGGTTGTCCGATCCGCTGGATCGCCTGCGCGCCGAAATGCCGCTCCCGGCGTTCTTCGTCTTTCCAGAAATACTCGCTCAACTTCGTCTCCACGAGCCCTGGAGCAATCGCGTTGACGCGCACGCCAAAGGCCCCCAATTCCAGCGCATAGCTCTTCGTCATCATGATGAGCGCCGCCTTCGTCATGGAGTACAGCAGGCTCTCCCGCTGGGGGCGCAGCCCCGCGATGGATGCGATGTTGATGATTGAGCCTCGCCGGCGCTCGCACATCCCCTTCGCGACTAGTCCGGTCAGCCGGAACGCCGATTTGAGGTTCACTTCCACCATCTTGTCGAACGCTTCGTCGCCGGCTTCGAGGCAGGGGCCTTGCTGGATGTTCGTTCCCGCATTATTCACCAGGATGTCCACGGGTCCCAGGTCGCGCTCGACGTCCCCCACCAGCGATTCAAGCTCCTCGCGCCGGCCCACGTGGCACGCGTAGCCCTTCGCCCCGTGGCCGGTACGCGCGGCTGCGGCTTGAATCGCATCCACCTTGCGGCTGCACATCGCCACACGCGCGCCCTCTTCCGCGAAGGCTCGGGCGATCGCCTCGCCGATGCCCCGGCTCGCGCCCGTCACCAGCGCCACCCGTCCATGGAGGGCTCCGCTCATACGCCCAGGAAATGCTTCGTCCACGCCATGCTGGCTTCGAAGTCCTCTCGCTCCCGAGCCGCCGCCTGTTCCTTCGGCACCTGAGGCTGCGGATCCTGGGGCTTTCCCGAGGCCGCGATCGACAGGAACCGGGAGAACTCCCACGCGGGCACACGTTCGTATCCCTGCCAAAACTCCGGCTTCCGCCACGCGAACGGCCGCGCTCCGGTCACGATGATCTCGAGCGACATCGTCTTGCCCGGGCACAACTCCTGAAAGCGCTTTAGCAGCCGGCCGATCTCCACGTTCCCCTCGCCCATACGCGTCCAGCGAACCATCGTGCCTTCGTCGGAGTTCCACAGGTAGCTGTCGCGGATGTGCGATGTCAGTATGTACGGCGCCAACGTCTCCAGCGTCAAGTGCGGGTCTTCCAATGTCCACACAGGATTGCCGGAATCGAAGCACGCGCCGACCCAGTCCTTGCCGGCGCCCTCGATCAGCGACTTCAGCTCCCGCGCCTGCATGTCCCCGGCGTGGTTCTCGATCGCCACGCGGACGCCGGCATCCATCACCTGCGAGCGCACGTTCCTCAGGACCTTCACCGTGTCCTCGATGCGCGCCTCGATGCCGCCCGGCGTCTTGCGATCCGCCATCGTTCCCAGAAACGCCCTCACCAGCCGCGTCTTCGCAATCGTCGCCGCCCGCACCACGCGGAGAAGTTGATCTTCCGCCGTGCCCTGCTTCGCGTCGAAGGCCGTCGAGTTCGGGCAGATCGAGCGCATCCCGATCTCGAGTTCGATGCCCAGCCTGCCCGCGTGCTCGCCGACCCTCCGGACGTGATCATCCTCCAGCGAGCCGAGAAAGCGGATCTCGGAGAAGTGAACCACCCGCGCGCCGAATTTCGCGCAGTAGTCCAGAAATTGGAACGCATCCCAGCCCTGCTGCCGCAGACTGAACAGGTCCACACCCAGCTTTACGCCCGCCGCCGGAGCCATCGCGGCGGCCGCCCCGGCAGGAATCAACGACAGAAACTCACGGCGCTGCATCCCCACATTGTCCCCTTGAAAGAATACTGAAAATATTTACACTCATCGGGCCAATTCTGTGGTTTACTGGATCTCGCGGCTCCGCTCAACACGGCGGAGCCATCCCGAGGAGGACCCCATGAAAAAGGAAGCAATGATCCAGGAACTGAACTCCACGAAGGAGTTCTTCGACCGTTCCACCCGTCCGCTCACCGACGAGCATTCCGCCTTCGCGCCGAAAGAGGGCACATTTACCGCGGCACAGCAGATCGCCCACGTTGCCCAGACCGTCGAGTGGTTTTTCGAAGGCGCATTTCGCCCCGAGGGATTCTCGACAGATTGGGAGAAGATGGCCCAAGAGATTCTCGCCGTCCAGAAGGTCAGCGACGCCCGCGCATGGCTGGACCGAGCTTTCTCTGCTGCCCTTGCCATGACTGAAGCTCACAGCCAGGAGGATTGGAACGCCAAACTCCCGCCCGGCCCGATCCTCGGCGACTTGCCGCGCTTCGTCATCATCGGCTCCATCATGGACCACACAGCCCACCACCGCGGCGCGCTCACCGTGTACTCGCGGCTCTGCGGCCTGGTCCCGCCGATGCCCTACATGGAGATGTGAATGCCTAGCAGAGGTGCCGCGCCAGCCATCCGACGAACGCTTCGTGTCTGGCGCGCGCCTCTGCCAGAGTTGCTTCCGGCAATTCGCGGAGCTTCTCCGCAAAGAATCGCGTATCGGCATTCGGGCAGTTGATGTCGCGCGTGCCGGACAGCGCGCCCAGGCAGCGCACCAGGAAGACGTTGCCGTCCGTGCGGCACTTGGTGCGATCACCCAAGTAGAAGCCGCGGCCCAGGTCCATGAACTTTCGCGCCACGTCGAACTCTTCCCCGAACAATCCCTGCCGCGCGAACTCATAGGCCCGGGCCGCCATCCGGTTGTACAACTGCCGCTCCGTCGATGCCTGCGGCTTCTCCGAGAGCACTTCCAGCAGTTGAAGCTGAAACTCAGCGGACGCCAGGAAGCTCAAATGCCCCATTGCCGCGTGTCCGATTTCGTCGAGCACCGCCGCCTGTTTGCAGCTTCCTGAATGGATTGCCAGCAGCGCGCCGAAGTGCCGAGCCACCGCGGCAAGTTCACCCACCCGCCAACCCAATTCCGTTAGAGGCCGTCCTTCGAATTCCTTCTCCACCCGCGGCGCCAACTCGGGCCACGCACGGCCCGAGGCGTAATCCCGCAGCCCCACGCCATTCTCTTCGGTAGACTGCATCGCCACCGGATATGGCGTGAGCCGCGCGAACCCGATGCTCGGCGCGATCAGCCGTGCCCTCGAGTCCCGCAGTTCCATCCACCGCAGGCAGAAGTAGACCTCCGCCGGCGTCGTGAGCGTTGAGCACGAGTCCATCTCGAGCTCCAGGTCGAACTCCTGGCCTCGGCGCTGCCGCAGGATCATGGCGCGCAGTTCCACGGCCGTCCGCAACGCCGCGCCGAACTTCACCGCCAGCCGCTTCACCTGTTCCGCGTCGAGCTTCAACTTTCGCAGTCCTGTCGAGAACGGACTGCCGAACTCGCTCATCAGCCACTTCCGTTCACTTGCATCGAAGAGCCGTTCGAACCGGTCCTCAACTTCCGACGGCGTCATCGCGTTCCGCCGCCGCGCGTCGGCGTCCTCCTCGATCAGTGGCGCCAGGTCAACTCCGATCTGAGAGTACCCCGCCGCAAGCCTTAGCTTCTCGGCCACGTGGTGGAGGGCCCCGCGCCGGCCAGGCGCCGCCTGCACGCGACCTGCGCCTGTCACGTAGGTCCGCCGCCAGCCGGCTCGCACCGCCGTCCAGACGCCGGAATCGTAGAGCTGCCCGATCGAAATCCGCGTCATGCCCGGCGCCCGCGGCGTTTCGCCGTCGCGCTCCGTCAGTTTCTCCTCGGTCTCCATCTCCTCCGCCAGGGACAAGTGCATAGACGGCGCAATCGGGCGTCCCTTCTGCTCCTGCGCTGCGCCGACGGCCCGGAATCCCGATGGCGCCGAGATCTCGGGATGCCAGGCCCCGACTGCGATTGTCGTCCCGTCCTCGATTGTGCTTGGAGAGAAGATCCCGCCCACCCGCTCGTTGAATTTCCGGATGTTGACCCCGGCGTGCGGGGAGAACGGTAGAGCGTGAATTGCCATTTCGCACCGGCCGCCCGCCGCTCTCACTCGCCCAACCGGCTGGACTCCCTCGAACTCATCGGGCACCGTCGTCGCTGCCTGCGCAAATCGCAGAAGGATCCCCGCCGGGCAGTCCTGGCAAAGCACGCCGTCCGCCGCCAGGTACATTGAGCCGTCTCCGCGGTCCGCTTCGAGCGACGCGAACCACGGCCGGAGGCTCGCGAACTCCATCGCTCCCGCCTGCGCCGCGAGCACCCGGCGCGCCTCGTCGTCCAGCGGGCGCCGTTCCAACTCCACCGCGATCATCTCCCCTACGGCGGCGGCCTCGCTTAGCCGCACCGGAAGGTTAATCGGGATCGGATTCATCGCTGCTCCCGCCTAAATCTTGACCGTCTTCAAGTACTCCCGGAAATCCTTGCCCAAATCGTGCCGCTTCAGTGCGAACTCCACCGTCGCCTTCAGAAATCCCAGCTTGTCGCCGGCGTCGTAGCGCTGCCCCTCGAACTTGTAGCCGTAGACCGGGCGGCTTCGCAGCAGATGCTTCAACGCGTCGGTCAATTGGAGTTCGCCGCCCCGGCCCGGTTCGATCGATTCCACTGAGGTGAAGATCTCCGGCGTCAGGATGTACCGGCCGATGATCGCCAGGTTCGATGGAGCGTCTTCCGGGCTCGGCTTTTCCACCATGTTGCGGATGCGGAACAGCTTGCCCGTCCCACCTTGATGCGCCACCGGATCGGCATCCACCACGCCGTACGCCGAGATATTCTCCTTCGGCACCTCCATGAGCGCCACCACCGAACAGCCGTAAAACTCGTAGATGTCCAGAAGCTGTCGGATACAGGGGATCTCCGCGTCGATCACGTCGTCGGACAGAACTACGGCGAACGGTTCTTGTCCTACCAGTTCCTTCGCCCGCAGCACGGCGTGCCCGAGGCCCAGAGCCTCCTTCTGGCGCACGTAGAACACGTCGATCATGTCCGAAACGGCTCGGACTGTCGCCAGCATGTCCTTCTTCTGCTTGGCCTCCAGCGTTTGCTCCAGTTCGAAGCTGACGTCGAAATGGTCTTCGATCGCCGACTTGCCTCGCCCCGTCACAATCACGATGTTGTTGATACCGGAATGGATTGCCTCCTCCACGCCGTATTGGATCAACGGCTTGTCCACCAACGGGAGCATCTCCTTCGGCATCGCCTTGGTGGCGGGCAGGAAGCGCGTGCCGAGGCCGGCCGCGGGAAAGACTGCTTTTCGCACCTTGGGAATCATCTCAATCCCATTGTAGGACAAGGGGTTGCGATGCCTGCCTGCACGGCGTCGTTCAGGCCCGCTCCGCAGCCGTTCAACCCCATCCCTGTGCCGTTTGATCCCCAGTGATTGGTGGGTCTTCAATCGCTATGCTATATTCAGTTTTCGATTCGTCGAACCTTTTCTTCCGTCGCTGGGAATCGATCGGAAACGTCTTTAGTAGGGGGATTGCTATGGCTTATGTAATCGCAGAACCGTGTATCGGCACCAAGGACACCGCGTGCGTGGACGCCTGCCCGGTGGATTGCATCCACCCCAAAAAGGACGAACCCAACTTCGAAACCGCTGAGATGCTCTACATCGACCCCGTCGAGTGCATCGACTGCGGTGCTTGTGTGCCCGTCTGCCCCGTCTCGGCCATCTTCGCGCTCGACGATCTTCCGGCCAACTGGTCGGAGTTCGCGCAGAAGAACACCGACTATTACCAGAAATAGGGCGGCTTCATCTCCGGCGCGGGTGCGGTTCTCCGCTGCGCCCGCCTACCCTTCGCGGTAGATCGCCCAGGCCGTGTCCGTTTCTTGAACGGAAACTTCCGCCAATTTCACCCGCCCGTCCGCGAAGAGGTCCCCGGCCCGTTTCCGCATCTCCATGTGGATGTACCGCGCCAGGCCCTCCGCGCTCGGGTTCACGTCCGCAAAGGCTGGCAGATCGTTCAGAAACTGGTGGTCCAGTTCCTCGCAGATCGACCGCAGCGCGCGTTTTAGATCCCCGAAGTCCACCAGCAGCCCAAGTTCGTTCAGCCGTTCCCCACACACAGCCACCTGCACTCGATAGTTGTGCCCATGTACGTTGGCGCATTTGCCCGGATAGTTCCGGAGCGCGTGCCCCGCGGGGAAACTGTGCTCGACTCGCAGCTCAAACATCTTCTTCGAAGAAGCTCTCTACGTCCCTGACGTCCGTCGTGAACCGGTACGGCGGCAGGCTGTCGAAAAACACCTGACCATACCTCTGCTTCGTGATGCGATTGTCCAGCAGAACCAGCACGCCCCGGTCCGTCTTGCTCCGAATCAGCCGGCCGAAGCCCTGCTTCAGCGCGATCGCGGCCTGGGGCACCTGGTAGTCGAAGAACGGGCTGCCGCCGGCGGCCCGAATGGCCCTGATCCGCGCGTCCACCACCGGATCGCTCGGCACGGCGAATGGCAACTTATCAATGATAACGCAGCTTAACTGGTCGCCCTGCACGTCCACGCCCTGCCAGAAGGCCGATGTAGCGAACAGGACGCAGTGCGGAGTCTGCCGGAACTCGGCAATCAGCGCCCGCTGCGGCTTCGTTCCCTGGAGAAGAACCGGGAAATCCAGCTCCGGCTCCACGCGCTCGTGAACTTGGCGCATCTGCTGGTAGCTGGTGAACAGTACGAACGCTCGCCCGCGGCTCTGTTTAAGAATTTCAAGCACTTCTCTCGCAGCAGCCGGGGCAAAATCGGGCGTTCGCGGGTCCGGCATATGATGTGCGACATATAAAAGGCACTGGTTCTGGTAGTCGAAGTGCGATGGCACAATCAACTCCCGCGCGCCTTCCAGCCCCAGCCGTTCCTTCAGGTAGTCGAACTTTTCCTCCACCGCCAGAGTCGCCGAGGTCAGCACGGCCGTTGGCCCGTCGCTGAACAGGTGGCTCTTCAGCAGCCCCGAGACGTCGATCGGCGTCGCCTGAAGGATGCACCCGCGCCCCCGGCGCTCCACCCAGTACACGTACGACTGGTCGCTGCCGTCGATCCACAGGTCCAGCCGCTCGCGCAGTTCCACCGCCCGGCGGAACAGCGGCGCCACCTCCTCCGGACCGTCCTTCACAAGCTGCAAATGCGCTTCCAGCAGCTCCAGCGCCGTCCGCAGATGCCCGTAAACCTCTCCATTCTGCTCGAGCCACGCCGTTTGCCCTGTGAAGCCGGTCCGGCCCTCCTGCTGCGGGAACAGCCGGAAGAACTTGTCGGCTGCATCGCCCATGATCATCAACAACTGCTCAAGGTCCGCCGACAGGAACTCCTTGCGGCGCGCTACAGCCAGCACGTCCCGCCGCAGGTCTTCGATCTGCGCCGACGACACGGCCAGCCCGAAGTACTGCCCGACCACGTCCTCCAGTTCATGCGCCTCGTCGAAGATCACCGCCGCGTAGTCCGGGAGAATCCCCGCGGCCGGATCATGCTCCTTCACGGCCAAGTCGGCGAAGAACAAATGGTGGTTCACTACCACCAGGTCGCTCTCGAAGGCCTTCTGCCGCATCAGGGTGATGAAGCAGCGGTCCCACTGTGGGCACTTCTGCCCGGTGCACATCTCGCCGCGCGCATCCACCTTCGCCCAGACCGTGCTGGACTCCGGAAGGTCCGTCATCTCCGCGCGGTCGCCCGACTCCGAAGCCGGCTCCCATTCGCGGATGATCTGGAAGTCCGAAACCTCCTCGAGCCCGCTCAGAATCGGCTCCCGCTCCGCGTCGTAGATCTTCTGCCGGCAGGCATAGTTTGCCCGGCCCTTCATGTAGCAGGCCTTCAGGTTCGGGAAGAACTCCTTGAGGAACGGGATGTCTTTGAAAAATAACTGCTCTTGGAGGTTTTTCGTGCCGGTGGAGACTATCACCCGCTTGCCCGACAGAATCGCCGGCACCAGGTAGGCCAGAGTCTTGCCTGTGCCCGTCCCGGCCTCCACGATCTGATGGCGGCGCTCGTTCAGCGCCTCCTCGATCGCCTCCGCCATATCGAGCTGGCCCTTGCGGAACTCGTAGTTCGGATGCGCCTTCGCCAGGGCGCCGTGGCGTGAAAAGAACTTCCGGACACTCAGCGCGCGGGACACGGTCACACGAGGCTCTTCGCGAACGCTTCGAACAGCGCACGATCCGGCGCGCTTGCGGCCGCCCGGTCCTCCGGGTGCCATTGCACGGCCAGGAGGAACCGCGGCCCGTCCAGTTCGACGGCCTCCACCGTGCCGTCCGCCGCCCGCGCCGTCACCCGAAGTCCCGGCGCCAGACGCTTCACTGCCTGGTGATGCCGCGAAAGCACTTTGTAACGCGCCTCGCCCGCGCACAGCGCGAGCAGGGACTCCGGCTCCACCACCACCTCATGGTCCACTTTGTTGTGACCGTCGATGTGTTGATGCAGCGTCCCACCCAGGTGCACATTCACGAGCTGAAGCCCGCGGCAGATCGCGAACACCGGTTTGTCCTCCGCCATTGCCTGCGCCAGCAGCCCGCTTTCCATCGTGTCCCGTCGATCGTCCGGTTCATCAGTGCCGTCCATTCGCGACTCGCCGTACAACGATGGATTCACGTCCCGCCCGCCACCCAGCACCAGCCCCGCGTAACCGTCCAGACGCGAGACGCCATCCTCCGCCGTCACGCACACCGCCTCCACGCCGGCCGCCGCCAGCGCCTCCAGGTAAGGCTCGGCCTTCTTCCTAACCCCGATCGTGAAAAGGACTCTCCCCGGCACGCTCACTCATAGCGTAACGCGACCACCGGATCGATTCGCAGCGCCCGCCACAGCGGCGCCAGCGACGCTAGCACGCTCACGCCAAGCAGCACTAATGGCGTCACGGCAAAGCTCAACGGATCGGACGCCGTCACGCCGTACAATTGAGCCTCCAGGAACCGGCTCAGCCCGAAAGCGCCCGCCACGCCGAGCAGCACGCCCAGAAGCGCCGGCCGCAGCGATTCGCCGGCGACCAGCTTCGTCACCTCTCCGGCCGACGCCCCCAGCGCCAACCTCACCCCGATCTCCTGAGTCCGCTGTTGAACCGAGTACGACAGCACGCCGTAGATCCCCACCGCTGCTAGTAGCAGCGCCAGCGCCGCGAATAGGCCCAGCAGCGTGGTGATGAACACACGGCGCCCCATCGACGACTTTACGACTTCGTCCATCCACCGCACCTTTGCCACCGGCTGATCGCTGTCTACCGCCAACACCGCAGAACGTACCTGCCGCACCAGTTCCGGCGACGCTCCCGACGTCCTCACCACCCACGTGAACGGAATGATCGCGCGCATCACGTCCAGGCTTGCCTGCTGGATCTGCGCCGTCGGGATGTACATGATCTCCGGCGCCTCGCGGTCCAGGCCCTGCTCGCGGACGTCCTTCACCACGCCCACAATCTGCCGTGGCCCTTCCGCGAACCTTGGACCCATGATGCGCCCGACCAGGATCCGTTCGCCCACCGCGCTCCGGCCCTTGAAACGGCTCTTCGCCAGAGACTCGTTCACGACAATCACCGCCTCCGCCGCGCCGCTGTCCGTCTCCGTAATACCCCTGCCTTCAATCACTTTCATGCCCAGCGCATCGAACGTGCGCGGCGTCACGTTCCGCCATTGCGCGCTGAAGGTCTCTTGCCCCAGGGACGGAACCTCGTACGGCAGATCCGGACCCAGTTCCGTCGGCAGGCTCGTCACCAGCCCCGCGGCCCGCACGCCGGGAATGAGCTCAATTCTCTCCTGAACCTGCCGCGTATATCCGGCCACTTGCTCTCGGGTCGCGTAGCGCGCTCCAAGCGCCTGCTGGAATGTCAGTGCGTTTGCCGTTACAAAGCCAGGGTCGACTCGCCTCACTTCGTCGAACGCCCGCAGCAAAAGCGTCGCTCCGGCCAGCAGCACGACCGCCAGCGCGACCTCCGCCACCACCAGAACTTTCCGCATCCGGTGACGCACCGCGCTGCCCACGGCGCGACCGGACCCCTCCCGCAACGTGTCGTGCAGGTCTGTTCGGGACGCCGAGATCGCAGGCGCCAGGCCGAACACGACTGCCGTCACGAGCGAAATCCCGAGCGTGAATCCCAGCACGGCTCCTGAGATCTCGATCGACCCGGCCTGAGGGATCATCTCGCCGCCCAAGGCGACAATCGCATTCAAACCAATCCGCGCCAGTACCAGCCCCAACGCGCCTCCGGCCAGCGACAGCATCAAACTCTCCGTCAGAAGCTGCCGCACGATGCGTCCGGCCCCGGCGCCCAGTGCTGTCCGCAGCGCGATCTCCTTCTGCCGCGCCGTCGCCCGAGCCAGCAGCAGGTTCGCGACGTTGGCGCACGCGATCAGCAGCACCAATCCCACCGCCGCCAGCAGAATCAGCAGAGGCCTGCGCACATTGCCTGTCATGTACTCGTGATAGCCCAGCGCGGTGAAGGATTCGCGGTCGCCGTCGCGAAGATCTGGATGCTCCGCGCGAAAGAGCCCATACACACGATCGGCGTCCTTCTTCGCTTCTTCAAGGCTCACGTCCGGCTTCATCCTCGTCAGCACGAAGAACATGTTCGCGCGGTCGCGCGGGTCGTAATGCGTTCGAAGCGGGATGAGGATGTCCGCTTCGGGCGTCCACTGAAAGCCCTGAGGCATCACGCCCACCACCGTCACGGCCTCGCCGCCCAGCGTGATCGGCTTGCCCAGTATCCCCGCGTCCCCGCCGAATCTCCGTTGCCACAGCCCGTGCGAGATCACCGCCGGCTTCGCAGCGTTCGGGTTCTCTTCTTCCGCTGTGAACCCCCGCCCCAGCGCGGGCTGCACTCCGGCTACGCGGAAGAACGACGCCGACACACGGATCGACGGCACCCGCTCCGGCTCCCCCGCGCCCGTCAGGTTCTGCCCCACGCCAAGGACGTCATAGGCGGCCACTCCCTCGAATACGCGCGTATGCCGCCGCAAGTAGTCGAACTTCAGCGCGCTCAAGGACTCGGAGGTTCCCGATGGGAAGTCCCTGACCAGCAACGCGAGCCGGTCGGGCTCCGGGTACGGCAGCGGCCGCAAAAGCGCGGTATTCACCACCGTGAAGATCGCTGCATTCGCCCCGATCCCCAGCGCCAGCGCGGCCAGCGCCACCAGCGCGAACCCAGGGCTCTTTACCAAAACCCGGGCCGCGTACCGCACGTCCTGCCACAAGTCACCCATGTGAGGTGAAACGCGGCGTGCGCCTTGAGTGTTCCGCTAAATCACCTGCTTCTTCCACCGGCCCTGCCGGAAGACCCACCAGCCCACCAGCGTCAGGACGCTCTCCGCGATCGGAATTGCCCAGAACGCACCACGTGCCCCCATGCCCAAGTGCATCGACATCCACCATGCCACTGGAATTTGGAAGGCCCAGTAGATCCCCAGATTGATGACCGTCGGCGTCGTCGTGTCGCCCGCGCCGTTGAACGCCTGCACCAGCACCATGCCCATGCCGTAGAACAGGTACCCGTAGCTGATGATCCGCAGGCAGTCCGCGCCGAAACGCACCACCTCGGGCTCGGCGGTGAAGATCCGCACCAGCATCTCCGGCACCAGCGCGAACACCAGCCCCACCGCGCCCAGGAACACCACGTTGTACAGCCCCGTCCGGTAGACCGCCGCCTCCGCGCGCTCCGGATGCCGCGCGCCCAGGTTTTGTCCTACCAGCGTCGCCGCCGCATTCGACAGTCCCCACGACGGCAGGATCGTAAAGATCACGATCCGGATCGCGACCGTGTACCCAGCCAGCGCCGCCGCCCCGGACTGTCCGATGATTCGCACCAGCGCAATCCAGCTCGCGTTCGCGATGATGAACTGCAACATCCCCGTCGACGACACGCGCGCCAGCCGCCGCAAGATCGGCCAGTCCACGCGCCAGTGTTGCCGCCGCAGCCGGATCCGTGACGTCACGCCGAACAGGATCCACAACTGCATCCCGACGCCCAGGGTGCGCCCGATGATCGTCGCCACGGCCGCGCCCGTCACGCCCATCGCCGGAATCGGTCCGAATCCGAAGATCAGCACCGGGTCCAGCACCAGGTTCAGCGCATTCGCCACCCACAGCACGCGCATCGCGATTAGCGCGTCGCCCGCCCCGCGGAACACCGCGTTCAGCAGAAACAGCATCATGATCGTCACCGAGCTGCCCAGAATCCACCGGGTATAGGAGACGCCCGCCGCGATCACCTTCTCGTCCGCGCCCATCACGCGCAGCAGATCCTCGGCGTACCAGACTCCCGGCGCCGCGATGACCACTGACGCCACCAGCCCCAAAACCACCGCCTGCACCGCCGCGCGCTCCGCGCCCTCAACGTCCTTTTCGCCGATGCGGCGCGAGACCATCGCCGTCGTTGCCATGCCGATCCCCACCGCCACCGAATAGAGGATCGTCATCAGGCTTTCGGTCACGCCCACCGCCGCTGCAGCGTCCGCGCCCAGCCGCGCCACCCAGAAAATGTCCACGATGCCGAACAGCGACTCCATGCACATTTCCAGCACCATCGGAACCGCCAGCAGGACAATCGCGCGGTTCAATGGCACTTCGGTGTAGTCGTGTTCCTCCCCAGCTAGCGACGCGCGGATGTCGCTCCACACGCCCCGGCTCTCCTCACGCATCCCTCCAGTGTCGCAGGATTGCGTCGAAACCCCGGTAAACTGAAGATTCCCGGACTTATGAAGATCGCTCTCTGCCAGATCAACAACACTGTCGGCGATCTGGACTCGAACGCCCGCCTCATCGAGTCCTTCGCGCGCCAGGCGGCGGACCGCGGCGCCGAGCTCGCCATCTTTCCCGAGCTCGCCCTCACCGGCTATCCACCCCGCGATCTCGTCGAGAAGCCCTCCTTCCTCTCGCGCACGCAACAAGCTCTCCAGTCGCTCGCCGCCAGCACGGCCTCGCTGCCGCTCGGTCTCATCGCCGGCTACGTCGCCCCCGCCCCCGAAGGCAGCCCCCGCCGCGCCTCCAACTGCGCCGCGCTTCTTTCGAACGGCCGCATCCTAGAAACGCAGACCAAGATGCTGCTGCCGACCTACGACGTCTTCGACGAGGCCCGCAACTTTCAGCCCGCCTCCGCCCAGCAGGTCTGGACCTTCAACGAATCCCGCATCGCCCTCACCATCTGCGAGGATGCCTGGAACGACCAGCTCTTCTGGGACCGTCCCCTTTACCCGACCGACCCCGTCGAACAGCTCGTCGCCCAGGGCGCCGGTATCGTCATCTCCATCAACGGCTCTCCTTGGCACATCGGCAAGCGCGCGCTCCGCCGCCAGATGTTTGCCGCCATGGCGCGCCGTCACAACCTGCCGCACGTCTACGTCAATATGGTCGGCGGCAACGATCAGCTCGTCTTCGACGGATCTTCGTTCGTCGTTCTCCCCGACGGCGCCATCGCCGCCTCCGCCGCGTCGTTCGCCGAGGACCTCGTCCTCTTCGACACCGCCTCATTCACCGGCGACCAACGCGAAAGTCACGCCGATGAAACCGCCGCCGTCTATGATGCCCTAGTCCTGGGCACTCGAGACTACATGCGCAAATGCGGCTTCCGCCGCGCCCTCGTCGGGCTCTCCGGTGGAATCGACTCCGCTCTTGTCGCCTGCATTGCGGCCGACGCCATCGGCAAGGAGAACGTCGCCGGCATCGGCATGCCCGGGCCCTACTCGTCCGACCATTCCGTCGCCGATGCGTGCGCCCTCGCCGAACATCTCGGCATCCGCTTCGAGCTCGTCTCCATCACGTCGGCCTACCAGACGCTGCTCGACACCTACCAGCCGCTCTTCAACGGGCTTGCGGCGGACACCGCGGAGGAAAACATCCAGTCCCGCCTGCGCGGCGTCACGCTGATGGCGCTCTCCAACAAGTGGAACGCGCTCGTCCTCACCACCGGCAACAAGTCCGAGCTCGCCGTCGGCTACTGCACGCTTTACGGCGACATGTGCGGCGGACTCGCCGTCATCTCCGACGTCCCCAAGACGCTCGTCTATCAGCTCTGCCGTGAAGCCAACCGCCGCACCCTGGGCCTGATCCCCGAGAACATCTTCATCAAGCCGCCTTCGGCCGAGCTCCGCCCGGATCAGAAAGACACGGACTCGCTCCCCGAGTACGACATCCTCGATGCCATCCTCAAGGCCTACATCGAGGACCTCCAGCCGCCCGCCGCCATCGCCGAAGCCCATCAGCTTCCTCTCGCGCTCGTCCGCGATGTCGTCGCCAAGGTCGATCGCAACGAGTACAAACGGCAGCAGGCCGCGCCGGGCCTGAAGGTCACCACCAAGGCCTTCGGTATCGGCCGACGCTTCCCCATCGCCCAGAGATTCTTCGAATGAAAAAAGCCATCATCGCTCTCGCCATCCTCGCGCCCGCCGCGATTCTGCTTACTTCCAATCAGGCCCCGCCGGAACGCCCCGGCTTCCTCCCCGACGGCCGCTTCCTCCTCCACACCGGCTGGATCATGGAGCCCGCTGGCCGCCAGGTTCCCCTCTCGACATTCCCCATGGCCAGCGCCGTCTCGCCCGACGGCAAGTACGTCGTCATCCTCGAAGGCGGCTACCGCAAGCCAAGCGTCAGTGTCTTCACCCGCGACGCATTCGCTCCCGTCAGCTCACTTCAGCTCGACGACGCGTGGCTCGGCATCGTCTTCGCTCCGGACAAGTCCGGCACGTTCTATGTCTCCGGCGGTTCACGCTCCTGCGTCTACGAGCTTCAGCTCACGCCTGAGGGTCAGGTCCAGCTCAAACGCACCTTCACCCACATCGCCCAGGACCAGCGCAAACACTCCGATTTCACCGGCGACGTCACCGTCTCGCCCGACGGACGCCTGATCTATGCAGCCGCACTGCACCGCGACACCATCTGGGTGATCAACCCGCAGTCCGGTATGGTTATCGAGGAGTGGAAGTCCGCTCATCGCCCCTACCGCATCCTCTTCCACCCCGACGGCAAGAGCTTCTACGTCACCGGCTGGGGCGACGGTTCGCTGTGGCGTCATAACGCCGTCACCGGCGAAGTCATCGCTCGCACGCCCCTCGGCGCCGCGCCCATGGATATGCTCTGGCGCAACGCAGCCGCCAAGGCTGAATCCGACGCCGACGGCGACGAGCCCGCCAAGGCCGATCCCTACGTCCGCCGCCTCTACGTCACCATCGCCAACACCAACACTGTTGCCGTCCTTGGCGATCCCGGCAACGGCGCGCTCCGTCCCATCGAGCGCATCAATGTCGCCCTCTCGCCTGTCTCCCCTGCCGGTATGACTCCTTCGTCGCTGACGCTCTCGCCCGACCAGTCCCGCCTCTACGTCGTCTGTTCCGACGCCAACTCCGTCGCCGCTGTCGATGTCACTTCGGCCCGGTCTCAGGTCCTCGGCTTCATCCCCTCCGGCTGGTACCCCACCGCCGCCCGCGCCTTCGAGGACGGCACACTCATGATCCTCAACGGCCGCGGCCAGCGCAGCTTCGCCAACCCCAAGGGCCCCAACCCTGAGCGCCGCGGCTCGCCGCTCCACCTGGGCATCCGAATCGACGAATACGTCGCCCAGTTGCAGCCCGGCTCGGCCTCCATCGTCCCTGCCTTCGACTCGGATCAGCTCGCCCGCTACACCAAGACCGTTCTCAGCAACTCGCCATACAATGCACGGAAGCTCGACGACGCCGGCATCCCCAAGGGCAATCCCGTCCCCAACTTCCCCGGCGATCCCTCGCCCATTCAACACGTCATCTACATCGTCAAGGAGAACCGCACCTACGACCAGATCCTCGGCGACCTCGGCATCGGCAACGGCGACCCCTCCCTCACGCTCTTCACCGAGGATGTCGCCCCCAACCACCGCAAGCTCGCCCGGGACTTCGTCCTTCTGGATAACTTCTACGTCAACGCCGACGTCTCCGCCGACGGCCACAACTGGACCTCCGCCGCCATCGCTCCGGCCTACGTCCAGCGCATGTGGCCCAACTCTTACGCCGGCCGCCGCCGCCATTACGACTACGAAGGCGGCGAGCGCGCCGCCCTGCCCCCCGCCGGCTACATCTGGAACAACGTTTTGGCCGCCGGCCTCTCCATGCGCAATTACGGCTGGTGGTGCGCCAACATCATGCCGCTGCCAGACGAAGGCCAGCCGATGATCGCCAGCGTCCGCGACGCAGTGCTCAAGCCGCACACGTCGATGACCTACCGCGCCTACGATCTGAACTACAAGGACATCAACCGCGCCAAGTCCTTCATCAACGACATCAAGGACTTTGAAGCCAAGGGCGAGTTCCCCCGCTTCATCACCCTCCGCCTCGGCAACGACCATACCTCGGGAACCGCCGTGAACAAGCCCACGCCGAAGGCCCAGGTCGCCGACAACGACTGGGCGCTCGGCATGGTCATCGAAGCCCTAAGCAAGTCGAAGTTCTGGGCAAAGACCGCCGTCTTCGTGCTCGAGGACGACGCCCAGAACGGCCCCGATCACGTCGACTCCCACCGCTCCCCGGCCTTCGTTCTCTCGCCGTACACCCGCGGCCGCGGCGTCGACTCGTCGATGTACAACACCGTCTCCATGCTCCGTACCATGGAACTCATCCTCGGCCTCCGCCCCATGACCATCCACGACGCCGGAGCCCGCCCCATGTTCACGGCCTTCAGCACCAAGCCCGACCTCCGGCCCTACGAAGCCATCCAGCCCAAACAGTCGCTCGACGAGCTCAATCAACCGAACAACCCCACCGCCGCCCGCAGCCACCGCATGGACTGGGACGAGGCGGACCGCATCGACGACAACGAGCTCAACGAGATCCTCTGGCTCGCCGTCAAGGGCACCACCCCGCCCACACCAGTGCGCAGCTATTTCAGCCGTTAGAAGAAGAACGACAACCCGAAGTTCACGCCGCTGGCGGTCTGGCCGGAGAAACCCGCGCCCGGCACTCGCCGCCAGCGGAACCGGTACACCACATCGAACGCGACGTTACGGTTCACGAACATCCTCGGGCCGGCATAGGCCGTCATCAGAAAGTTCGTGTCGGACACAATGAAGGCCGCGTGATTCACACCCGCGCCCACGCCCGTCAGCAGTGCCACCTTGTCTCCCAATCTAGGAACGAATTGCACCACGCCCATCGCATCCACATCGCGAATCTGGCTCCCGAAAAACACTGCGCCCACTCCCGGTCCGACCGACAGCCAAGGCTTCAGATAGCGTTGGTACCCGAACGCCGCATACCCGTTCGTCGCACTCGCGTCGAAGTGCGGTACCTGGATGCTCCCTCCCACCGCCAGCTCATTCGGCCCCACTTCGAATCGGGCTAATGGTTCGGCCGGCGCCGCCTGCACAGTCTTCGGAGCCTCCCTCTTCGGAGCTGCCGCCGCCTTCGACGCAGGAGCACTCCCGCCGCGCGTCTGCCGCTCGTGCATCGCCCGCAGAATCACCGGACCCAGCTTCACTCGCGTGAACTCCGCGTAATCGTCCGTCGTGAACCGGAACCGGGCCTCCGGAGCCGACCGGATCGCCTCCAGAATCAGCTCCTCCGACACGCCCTTCTCCACCATCTCCACCACCGCGCGGTTGTCCATCACCGCCGGCTGCGACACCGCTCCAACCGCCATCAGCACAAAAGCCAATACAATCCGTGTGACCACAGGAATTACCTCCTGCAGCCACACTGCGCCCCTCACTGGCTCACCACGTGAGCCCGCCCCTCTAATCCGTCGCCTTTGCCGCCGCCGCTTTCTTCATTCCATTTACTCGCCGGATCTCCTTCAACAGGAAATCGAAGTCGGTGAAAGGTGCCCCGCCCGTCCGCGCCCAGCGCACCCTGCCATTGCCGTCCACCAACACCGTCGAGTGCAGCTCGATCTCCTCGAAATCGTCGTATGACCGCCACCTCTTCGAGTTCTCCAGCTTCACGTCCGAAAGCAGCCGCAGCGGCACGTCGCCCGTCTTCAACGACGCCCGGTTCTTCTCCGGCGCATCCCGGCTCACGCCCAGCACCACCGTGTTCTCCTGCTCGAACTCCGCCTTCCGCTTCCCCAGCTTCACCAACTGCTCCATGCAGTGGATGCACTGGTCCCCCAGGTAGAACACCACCACGACGTTCTTTCCCTTGTACTCGCCGAGATTCACGCTCTTGCCCTCGGCATCCACCGCCTCCAGCGCCGGAGCCGCGTACGGCTCCCACCGGTTCGGCCCGTACTTTTCGAGCGTCGTTCTCGTGTAGTTCCGCTGCTTCGCCGGCGATCCATCGCGCGGCTCCGCCTTCACGCCGGTGGCCTTCGCCAGCTCAAATGTCTCGATCCCCGCATCCGCGTCGGACCAGACCGACAGCAACTCCGCCATCCGCGTCTTCGCCTTCTCCGTCTCTCCCAGCGCGTGATGCGCACGCACCAGCCCCGCCAGCGCGAATCCGTCTACTCGTGTGGACGCCAGGGCCTTCTCGAACGCATCCACCGCCAACGCCGGCGCCTTCTGCTCCAGATTCAGATCGCCCAACGAACCCCACAGCACCTCCGGCTGGAACAGTATTTCCACTTCTCCCGGCCTTCGTTCGAACTGTTCCGCCGCCGCCTGCGCCACCAGCGCCAGGCCCTCCAGGCGATCGCCCCGCAGCACCATCAGCCGGCCCTTCAGCTCCTTCGACTGATACGCCCAGCGCTTCTTCAAGCCCTCGTTCTTCTCGAAATCCTTCTCGAGCTTCTGGAGCGCCTCATACTCCTTCAGCGCCTCGTCCAGTTCGCCCAACCCGATTCGTGCCCGCGTCCTCAGATACGCCTTCAACAACTTCTCTCGCGGAATCTCCCGGAGCCCCGACGTCCCTTCCTCCAGCAGATCCTTCCACCTGTGGAACTTCAGCATCCCTCGCGACAGCGCCACCAGCCCCTGGGAATGCGTGCTCCGCTGGTCCTCGTGGTTGTACTTCGGATCCAGCGGCGCCTCGATCAGTTGCCGGGCCCCGTCCCGCGCCGCCCGCTCCATCCCGAGTTGCTCCTGAATCCGCGACAGGTAGTTCTTGTTGTGCGCGTAGTTCCATTCGTTGTGCGGAAACGTCAGGTTCGCCTGCATGTACCGCATCTCGGCCCGAGTCGCCGAGTCCATCGAGATCGCCGCCTCGTGCCACATTCCCAGCTCCGAATAGATGTGCCCCGGCATATGCAGCGCATGGCCTGCGTCAGGAGCAATCTCCGCATACAGCCTTGCGCTGTCCAGAGCCGACGGGGCCTCGTGATAGTTCCAGTTGTGAATGCGGTAGTGGTGCGCGCCCGGATGCCGCGGATTCTTCCGGAGTACCTCCTCCAGCAGCGCCTGAGCCCCCGCCCTCGACTCGCCCATCATGTTCAGCGCCAGAAACGCCTTGGCTTCGATGTCGTCCGGATACTTCACCGAAATCGACTCGAGCTTCTCCATCATCGCGCCCCGCTGCTCCTGCCATTCGGGCTTCGGTTCTAGCGGATTCTCCACCAGCGCCGCATACGCCGCTTCGATGTACAGCTTCTCCCTCTCCGTCGCCTTCCCGCGCCGCTTGTACGCTTCCTTGATGAACTCCGCCCCGCGCCCCTCGTCGCGCTCCGTCGACATCGCCAGCCCCCACCACACCATCGGGTTCTCCGGCTCCAGCTTGCGGCACCAGCGGAACGTTCGCTCCGCTTCGTAGAACCAGAAATTGTGCAGCAGCGCAACGCCCTGGTTGAACCACTCCTGCGTCTCCGCCTTCTCGTGCGTGATCGGGAACTCCACTTGTCCGATCCCCGCCCACTTCCCCGGCCGCTGCCGGGGACCCTCATCCGACGCCGCCCCCATATGCGAGTGCCCCGGCGGGTACTTGTCCTTCAGGCTCTCCCCATTCGCGCAGACCAGCAATGCGGCACACAGCAACCAGCGCATCCCAATCCTCCTCTGACGGCAGATTGGAGCTATTCTCGCATCGAAACTCCTCGCGCGACGACAAATTCTCCCGGAACCCGGTACCCCTGCCCAACCCGATACGGCTCGATGGATTCCAAGTACTCCGCCTCGGCCGACGCGCGTGTCTCCTCGTCGAATTTCGCGTATGCCAGCGCCACCGGTCCCCCGGCGAACGCGGCCCCGCACGCGTCCTCCGCCGATTCGTACTCCAGCACCGTAATCAGCCGTTCTGCCCACACCTCGGTGAATCCTGCCTGGCGGAACGCCTCCTCCAGCGCGTCGCCTGTGCCCAGCGCGTAGAACATTGGGCACACTTCGCTCTCCACCCGCGCGTCCACTACCGGGAAGATCCCCGCCCAACCGCAATTCTTCCGCGCGCCCCACACTGCCGCCACCGCGCGCCCTCCGGGCTTCAGGACCCTTCGCATCTCAAGCAGCCCTTGTACCGGATCGGGGAAGTACATCAGCCCCAGGGAACACAACGCCGCCTCGAACGTCCCCGCGGGATACTCCAGCGCCTCCGCGTCCATCCGCGCGAACCTCGTGTTCACGAGTCCCAGCCGCGCAGCCTCTTCGCCCGCCGCCTCCACCATGCGCTCCGATATGTCGTTGCCCTCGACGAACCCGGGCTCCCCCACCCGCCGCGCCGCTTCGAACGACACCAGCCCCGTCCCGCACGCCACATCCACCACGTGCTCACCCTCGCGCAGCACCGCCATCTCCAGCAGCAGACGCTGCGCCGGGGCAATCTGCCGCGCCCAATACTCCTCGTAGCAGACCGACGCCTTGTCCCACCCGTACCGCTGGATGCGCCGCTGAAACTTCGCCTGCGTCATGCCGGCGCCCCGCGGTGGACCTCCACCCGCCGCTCCACCTTCGTCCCGTTCCGGAAGATCTCCAGGAAGTCGCTGTGCGCATCGGCGTCGTCCAGTAACGCCAGAACCGTCTCCTCCTCCTCCGGACTCGCCACCCGCACCACGTACCGCATCGCTTCGTACCCCGGCCTCACCGTGCCGACGCCGTACATGCCCCGGGAATCGTAATCTGCCTCCACGTCCACTTCCAGCGCGTCGATCCGGACCCCCCACCGCGCCGCGTGCATCATGTACCCCACCGCCAGGCAGCTACCCAGCGCCGCCCGCGCCAAAATGCCAGGATTCGGACCCTTCCCCGTCCCGCCCGTCTTCTCGCTCATGTCCACCGCGAACCGCCACGCGCCCTCCGTCACCTCACACTCCAGCCCCTCCACCACCCGGACCTTCGTCACGGCAGTTCCCTGCCCAAATCCCGGCCGCAGCTCCAGCGCCTTCACGCTGCGCTCCACGGCCGTTCTGATCCTCTCTTCTCCGCGCATGGACACCTCCACAACTGATCATGCGTAAACGAGTCTGGTTTTCACTCAAGAGTTTTCACGCCTTCTCCGTCCGATGGGCGAAGAACTCCCTGGCTTGGTGCGTCATTGCGGGTGATGTCCGATTTCATCATCCAGACCCGGGCCCTCTGCCGGCGCTTCGGCGACCGCCTCGCCGTGGACCGCATTGACCTCGAGGTCCCCGCCGGCGCGGTCTTCGGCTTCCTGGGACCCAACGGCGCGGGCAAGACCACCACCATCCGCATGCTCCTCGGTCTGCTTAAGCCCACCTCCGGCGAGGCATTCCTGTTCGGCGAATCCATGCCGCGCCGCCGCACCCTGCTCCTCCGGCGTCTCGGCGCGCTGGTGGAATCTCCGACTCCGTACCCGCACCTCACCGGCGACGAGAACCTCCGTTACGCCTGCCGGATGAAGGGGATCCCGCCGTCCGCCATAGCGCGGTCTCTCGACATCGTCGGCCTCGCCCGCGACGCTTCGCGCCTGGTCAAGACGTATTCGCTGGGCATGAAACAGCGCCTCGGGCTGGCCGCGGCGCTCCTCGGCAGCCCGGAGCTGGTCATCCTCGACGAGCCCACCAATGGTCTGGATCCTGCCGGAATCCAGGAGATGCGCCACCTCCTGCGCGACCTCCCGGCCTCCCACGGCATCACCGTTTTCCTCTCCAGCCACCTGCTGGGTGAAGTCGAGCAGATCGCCACCCACATCGGCATCATCGCTGCCGGCCGCATGCAGTTCCAGGGTCCGGCAGATCTCCTCCGCGCCCGTCAGGCCGGCCAGCTCCGCATCGGCGTCGACCGCGCCGAAGTCGCCGCCCAATTGCTACGAGCGAACGCGTGGGATGCCTCCGAGTCCTCCGGCGAGATCCTTATCCCGTCGCCCGCTCCGGAGGACGCCGCCGCCATCAACCGCTTCCTCGTCGAGCGCGGCTTCTCCGTCCACTCGTTGCGCAGCGAAGCGCCCTCCCTCGAATCGCTCTTTCTCGACATCACCCAGGAGCAGCCCTCGTGAATCCCTTCTTCCGTACCTTCGCCGGCGAACTCATGAAACTCCGCCGCACCCTGGCGTCCTGGATGATCTTCGCCGCGCCGCTGCTCGTCCTGCTTCTCCAGTTCATGCTCTTCCACCAGCGTGCCGCCTACTTTTCCCGTGACCACAAGCCGCTTTGGGACACCTTGCAGCGCAACTCCCTAGCCCTGTGGTCCATCCTGATGCTGCCGCTCTACATCACTCTCCAGACCGCGCTGCTGGCGGGCCTGGAGCATACCGAAGACCGCTGGCGCAGCCTGCTCACCTATCCCGTCCCGCGCTGGGCCATCTATTGGGCCAAGCTCATCATGCCCGTCCTGATGGTCGGCGTCAGCTCCTTCGTCCTCAGCTTCGGCAGCATCGCCGCGGGTCTCCTGCTTCGAGACGTGAAGCCGGAGCTGCTCTTCCCAGATCCCGCCCCCTGGGGCCGTGCCGCGCAGGACGCCGCACTCACCCTCGTCGCTGCGCTCCTCGTCATCACCATCCACCACTGGGTCAGCCTCCGCTTCCGGACCTTTGCCGCGTCCATCGGCTTCGGCATCTCGGCCTGTGTCGTCAGCTTCATGCTGGCCAATTCCAATGTCTACGGCCCCTGGTGGCCGTGGTGCCTTCCGCTCCAACTGCTGGCTCAGAACCCGGTCAACGCGTCGAACGCGATCCTCTACTCGTCGATTGGAGCCCTGGTCATCGCGGCCCTCGGCACGCTGGAGTTCACCCGCCGCGACCTCAATTGAACTACATAAGAATTCCTTAGTTCAAATATTTCGCGACTCGATTTGCCGTCTTTTCAATGATTTAAGAGTCTGCACCCGGCGAGGTTGCACGAACGCCCATGCTCTCCTTGTCTTCGAAAGGAGGTCATGTCCCCATGACCGCAACCGCGCCCGCAAAACCGAACTTCACCTCCCGCAGCTTCTGCGTCGAGGCCTCCGAACAGGAACACTTCGAGCTCTTCATGTTCGCGCTCCGCAAACAGATCAGGCCCAGCGGAGCCCTGGAGGAGCACCATTTTCAGATCGTCGTCCAGACCGCCTGGAACCTTCAGCGCCTCGCCCACCACGAGTCCGAGATTCTCAGCGCCTACGGCAATCCCTTCCTCGACGAGCGCCTGGGCAAGATCCTCGACCGCCTCTCACGCTACAAGCGCAACATGGAACGCTCTCATTCCCAAGCGTTTAACACGCTCGTAGCGCTGCAGGCCGCCCGCGCGCAAAACGAACCCAAACCCGATGAGGAACCCTCCATCCTCCCGCCCATCCAGGTCCACCTCGTGACAAAACGAACCCAACCGGGTCACGCAGGTCAGGCAAACAGGCCAGCGAGAGATCTTCGGGCTCCGTCGAACTTGAACTTCTCCGCCCCGCTACCCCACCTGCGCCCGAAGGAAGGCTAACCCCTCCCTCGCCAGCGCCTCGGGGCTGTCGGCCAAATCGCGCCAGATGCAGGCCGCCGCGGCGATCTCCGGGATTCGCGAGCCGAAGCTCTCGATCACCAGCCAGCCGTCGTATTGGTTCCGCGTCAGCGCGGCGAACACTTCCGCCCAGGCCACGTGCCCGCTGCCCGGCGCGCCGCGGTCGTTTTCACACGTGTGGACGTGCGCCAGCCGCGGGCCCAGCGCGTCGATGGCCGCTCCGGCCGTCTTCTCCTCGATGTTCGCGTGGAAGGTGTCGAACAGCACGCCAACCCGGTCGCTGCCTACCTCGTCGCACAGCCGACGCGCGTCGGCGCACGTGTTCAGGAAGTAGGTCTCGAAGCGGTTCAGCGGCTCGTTCGCCATCGTCACTCCGCACGCTTCCAGCGTGGGGGCGACGGCCCGTAAGCCCTCCACCGCGCGCTTCCATTCGTCCCCGGTCCGGCGCCGGCCCAGTAACAGGCCCACCGGAGCGCAGAACGGGCCCATGAAGACCTTCGCACCCATCCGCGCCGCCGTCTCCGCGCCCTGGCGAAGGAAGTCCACCGCCAGTTCGCGGACGTTCGAATCGTCGCCTACCAGGCTCATCTCGCCGGTCAGCGCCGAGCAGAACGTGCACTCCAGGCCCTCGTCGCGCACCGCCCGCCCGATCTCCTCCGCCGGAAATCCGTCGAAGGAGAAACGGGCGATCTCGATGCCGTCGAAGCCCCATTGCTTCACCTGTTTCAGCAGCGGCAGGTGCTCACGGTCGAACCCCGCCGTGAACAGCAGCGTATTGAGGCCGATCTTCATAGCCGCGTCTTAGTGCCGCACCAGCGATGCCGCGTCCGGATTGCCGGGGCCGAAGTGCTTCAGCATCACCAGCTTCTCTTCCTGGCTGGCGTTCGTGATCTTCACGCCGCGCTTCGCCGCTTCCACAGTGACGAACAACTCGTCGTGCGTCATCTCGCCGAAGCGGATCAGCGCCGGGCACTCCACGTTCAGCTTGCCGATGGAGCCGTGGCCCTGCGTCACAATCAGGCCATACGCCGCCGCGTCCTGGATCACCACGCTCCGGCCCGGCAGTACCGTCAGCTCCTTCGCGGAGTACTTGTCCGTGGAATACACCACCCACTTGTCCTCGTAGCCCGCCTCGCGCATCTCCTCGAGCGGCTTCACCGGCAGCGGATGGAACTGGTTGTGGCTTTGGAATTCGGGATCGACGTTCGCGTCCCAATCCAGCATGCTCACGATGTAATCC
Source organism: Bryobacteraceae bacterium (assembly GCA_050789245.1). Classification (GTDB taxonomy): domain Bacteria; phylum Acidobacteriota; class Terriglobia; order Bryobacterales; family Bryobacteraceae; genus PNKE01. Next base: position 145,482 of record JBOZRR010000022.1, read on the forward strand.
AGATCGTGGTGGTGCTCCGCCGGGACGTCCTTCACCAGCAGATCCCACGGCACATACCGGCCCTCCACCATCGACTGGAACATGCCGAACACATCCGAGTTCACCTGGGGCTCGTACGTCACCAGCGAGCCCGGCGCGTGCAGAATGCCTGCGTTCACCTGCCAGCCCGTTCCCGGCACCAGCTTGTACGCCTTCGAGTGGTTCAGGATCCCGTTGTCGCCCTGGTTCCACCGCCGCAGGCAGTTCAGAACGTCATCCTTCGTTGTGCCCGGCTCCAGGCCCATGAACGTGTACGGGAAGTTGTTGCCCTTGAAGTTGAGCTGCGGCGGGAAGTAGTACGCCTCCGGCTTGCCCTTCCGGCCCACCTTCTTCGCATGCTCCTCCATCTGGTGCATGTGGTGGGGGATGGGGCCGAGGTTGTCGAAGAACTTGCACAGCACGTTCCAGCCGCCGTAGGTCTTCATGACATCGGCGCCCAGAAAGACGTCGCCCAGCGTCTCAACCGCTTCCCTCAACAGGATGCGCTTCTCGCCGATGGCGATGTAGGACAGGCCCTCGTCGGCCGGCGTCCCCGGACCGTTGTCGGCGTTCGTCGTCGAGCTGAACCACCGCTCGTCGATCCCGCCCCGGTGTGCGCCGAGCGCGTACAGGTCATCCGTGTGCAGCTTCAGCCGCCCGCCAGGCATCAGGAACGAACGGGGGACCCAGCAGGGGGCCAGGCGGACGAGTCCCTCGCCGGCGGCCACCGCGCCGCGCAGCAACGTCGTGTTGTCAGACATGGCTTGTTTCTACCGCAGCGGGGTGCTCAACGCAACTTGTGTTGGAGCGGACAGCGTTTGGAGGGCTTTCAGCGATCAGCTTTCAGCTTTTGGATGAGGGCCGTCAGCATTCGTTTCAGCTCGATCGTTTGTTCGGCCAATAATCCGTGATCCTTCGGCGCGATCAGCTTCAGATCGTTAGCTAGGAGGAGGTGGTACTCCAGTTCGCTGGCCGAGCCCATCGCGATGGAGCAAAATCGGGCCAGTTCGGCGTCACCGTCGCGCCCGCATGCTTCCGCAAGGTTAGCCGCGATGGAGGAGCAGGAGCGCCGGAGCTGACTCGTCAGCCCATAGAGTTCTTCACGTGGAATGGTGGCGGTCACCCGATACACGGCCAACGTCAGCCGATGAGCCTTCTGCCAAACCTTCAATTCGTGGAAACCCTTCATGTCGAAGTCCAAGATAGCCGAAGGCTGACCGCTGAGGGCTGAAAGCTGACCGCTGATCGCTGACCGCTGAAAGCTGAAAGCTCTTCAGTCCGGCAGCTTCTCCTCGGGCTCCTTCAGCCAGAAGCTCGCGATCACTCCGATGACATACACCGTCACCGCCACCACGCCGGAGGCCCACGCCAGCTTCGCCGCCGGACCCGTGCCCGGCGCTACGTTCGCCAGTTGTGCCGTCACGAATGCCGCGCTCGTGCCGATCATGCGGCCGCCGATGTTCGCCGCGAAGCTCTCGCCGGTGCCTCGCAAGTGCGTCGGGTAGACCCTGGGCAGGTAATTGCCCCAGAAGCTGAATTGCGCGATGGTCAGCGCGCCGGCGATGGCGATGCCCCACTTCAACAGTTCCACGCTATGCGTCGCAGCGTAGAAGAACACGATGGGCATCACAATCAGTCCGGGCACCTGGAACAACCGCAGCAGGCTCTGGCGGCCCACAATCCGCACGGCCAGGAACGCCAGCAGGAAACGGCCCAGCAGTCCGCCCATCTCCTGCCAGAACTGGACCGTGCTGACAATCGTCTCCTGCGCCGGCCGCGCCAGTGACGCCACCTCCGGCAGCCCTGGCACAATGCGCGGCACACTCTGGATCGCTCCGAACGCCGCCCCGTAGCCACAAGCGAACAGGATTGTCGTGACGATCGTCACCTTGCGGTACTCCGGCGCGAAGATCGCGCCGATGCTCGCCCGCTTCAGCGTGCCGGCCTTCTTCTTCTCGGCCCACGCCGGGCTTTCCGGCAGGAACGGACGGATCAGGATCAGCGGCAGCGCCGGGATCACGCCGGATATCAGCGTGTAGCGCCAGGGCGCATGGCCGCCCATGATCGCCGGCAGCGACGGTCCCCACTGCACGGCCAGGTAATAGGCACCCGTCACCAGCAGACCGCCGATTGACGAGAACGCCTGTGTATAGCCCAGCACCGCTTCACGCCGCTTCGGCTCCGGGAACAGTTCGGCCAGCCAAGCCACGGCCGCGACGAACTCCACGCAAACGCCGATGAACGTCGTCGTCCGCAGCAGCAACAGCATCTCGATGCTCGTGGTCAGGCCCGCGCCCATCGCCGAGAAGGCGTAGAGCAGAATCGACCACACCAGCACGCGACGCCGTCCGAACAGGTCCGTCAGGTAACCGCCCAACAGGCCGAACAATCCGCCGGCAATCGCCGGGATCCAGAACAGCAGCCCAACCCAGTGGTTGAACTCCGGCGTGCCCGGCTTGATGCCGCCCAGTTCCATTAGGGCTGGACGCACAATCAATGGCAGCATCAGAAGCTCGTAGATGTCGAATGCGAAGCCGATGGCTGCAATGATGCAGATCAGCCATTGTGTCTTGGTGAGTTTCCCCATGGCCCGGAATCACTCTACACTACCGCATATGGTCAGGATCGACAGACCCTCCGGCGATGCGGCCATTGCCCCGTTCCTCGATCTCGGCAAAACGGTCTATCGCCAAGCCCCATGGTGGCCCGGCGAACCGGCCGACTACTTCGGCTCAATGATCGCCTGCGCGCCGCCAGCCAACGAGTACGCCGAAGTCCAGCCCTTCCTCGCCTACAGCGACGAGCAGCCCGTGGCCCGCGTCCTCGCCATGCGGGACTATGACGATCCTCAAGGCCACCTCTTCTTCTTCGAAGCGCTGCCGGAGGCGCAGGAAGCCGTCTTCGAGATGCTCGACGACGCCTGCCAGTGGCTTGCCATGCGCAAGTGCGCGTCGGCGCGGCTCGCCTTTCGGCCCGGCTGGGATTCGCCCCTGACGATCGACGCCTACGGGTTGCGCCCCACGCTCGGCCACCGCTGCAATCCGCCGTACTACCACGCGCTCGTCAAGAATTGCGGCTTCGCCAGCGCGCGGAGCATGGTGGAGTATCAGGTGCGGTTCACCCCGGAGCATATTCGCCAGTACCAGGCCGCCACCTACGACTTCACCCTGCGCCCGTTCAACTTCGATCGCGGCGAGCAGGAGGTCTGGCTTTTCCGTTCGCTCATCAACGAGGCTTTCGCCCAGCACTGGGGCGTCCCCGTCCACACCGCCGCCGAGTTGCGCGGCTGGACCCTTGATCTGAAGGATTCGCTCTACCCCGGCGCCATCCAGTTCGCGGAGGTCGATGGCGAACCCGCCGGTCACGTCTGGGCCTTGCCGGACTTCAACGACCCCACCGGGAAGCACGCCTGCCTCTTCGATATCGGCGTCCTGCCCGAGTTCCGCAATCAGGGCCTCGGCAAGGCGCTGGCTTCCGCGTGCTTCCTGGCCATGCACGAGGCCGGCTACACGTCAGCCAGCTACACGTTGGTGCTGGATGAGAACTCGCGCTCGCGCCGCTTGGCGGAGTCCGTTGGCTGCCGCATCGCCCGCAACTTTGTGTGCTACGAGCGCAGCCTCTCGTAGACCCTGACCTGGAAGCCCATCAGTTCGCGCTCACCGATCGGCCGGTAGCCCAGCTTCTCCGCCACGCGCTCCGACGCCGTGTTGCCGGTCGCAATCACCGACACCACCCTCGGCAGCCCCGTCATCCGGAAGAAGTGCTCCAGGGCCGCCCGCGCCGCTTCCGGCGCCAGGCCCTGTCCCCAGTAGCGCCGGGCGATCCACCAGCCCAACTCCCACTCGTCGAGACCATGCACGTTCCCGGCGCCGCAGAAGCCCACGGTTTCGCCCGTCGACTTCAACTCCAGCCGCCAGCGGCAGAAGCCCTGCTCTTTGTAGAGCATCTGCTGTTTGGAGACGAACTGCTTGATCCGCTCCTCGCTCCACGGCTCGCCGCGCGTGATAAAGCGCATCACCTCCGGGTCCTGGGCGATGGGCGCGAAGCCCGCCCAGTCCTCGTCTTTCCAGGGCAACAGGTGCAGCCGGTCGGTTTCGATCATGGCGTCAGATCCATTCATCCAGACGTGCCCACAGCCAGCGTCCACCCCAATACAGCAACGCGAGGATGACGCCCGCGACGGCCAGCTTCTCCAGAACTTGAAACACAAGAAAACGCACCACGCCGCGGTCGTCCAGCGTCTCGATGCTGCGCGTTTTGCCCTTCTCCATCGGACCTTCGCCCGGATTCATCTGATAGGCTAAGGATAAATCGTCCGATAGACATCCAGATTCACGGTAGCCCTATGTCCGCAGAAACCCTCACGATTACCGACAACCGCACCGGCAAGACCTACGAGGTGCCTATTGAAAACGGAACCATCCGCACGATGGATTTGCGCAAGATCAAGGTGGAGAGTTCTGACTTCGGCTTAATGGGGTACGATCCCGGCTACACCAACACCGCCGCGTGCAAGAGCCGGATCACCTACATCGATGGCGACAAGGGCATCCTGCAATATCGCGGCTATCCCATCGAGCAACTGGCGGAGCAAAGCGACTTTCTGGAGGTCGCCTACCTGCTCTACTTCGGCGAACTGCCCTCCAGGAGCCAGCTCGACGAGTTCACCCGGACGGTGAACAGCCACACCATCATCCACGAGCAGGCCAAGAAGTTCATCGACGGCTTCCGCCACGACGCCCATCCCATGGGCATGTTCCTTTCCACCGTCGCGGCGCTGAGCACGTTCTGGAAGGAAGGCTCGAACATCTTCGACGCCCAGAACCGCCTGGTTCAGTTCGAGCGCATGGTGGCGAAGATGCCCACCATCGCCGCCTTCTGCCACCGTCACTCCATCGGCATGCCGTTCGCCTATCCGGACAACGACCTCAGCTACACGGGCAACTTCCTGAACATGATGTTCAAGGGCACAGAGCTGAAGTACAAGCCCAACCCCGTGCTCGAACGCGCCCTCGACGTCCTGTTCATCCTCCACGCCGATCACGAGCAGAACTGCTCCACCACCTCGATGCGGGCCATCGGCTCCTCGCACTGCGACCCCTTCACCGCTCTCGCCGGCGCCTGCGCCGCGCTTTACGGCCCGCTGCACGGCGGCGCGAACGAGGCCGTGCTTCGCATGCTCCAGCAGATCGGCTCGAAGGACCGCATCCCTGAGTTCATCCGCAAGGTGAAGGCAGGCGAAGGCGGAGTCCGCCTGATGGGCTTCGGCCACCGCGTCTACAAGAACTACGATCCGCGCGCCCGCATCATCAAGAAGGTGGCCTTCGAGGTCTTCGAGGTGACCGGCCGCAACCCGCTGCTCGACATCGCTCTCGAACTCGAGCGGATCGCTCTTGAAGACGACTATTTCGTCAACCGCAAGCTCTATCCGAACGTCGACTTCTACTCCGGCCTCATCTACCAGGCCATGGGCTTCCCTGTGGACATGTTCCCCGTGTTGTTCGCTATTCCGCGCACACCCGGCTGGTACAGCCAGTGGGAGGAGCAGATCCTGGATCCGGAGCAGAAGATCGCCCGTCCGCGCCAGGTCTACCTCGGCGCCGCAAAGCGCGACTACGTCCCGATGGCCATCCGGGAAGAGAACGCCGCCCAGACAGTTTGACGCCCCGGCGCTATAACTGAGGTGGACGCCCCCTTATGCTCCGCCTCTGTGCGCTGTTCCTCTTGATTTCTCTGTCCGCCCCGGCTCAGGCCGATATCCTCGATGACCTGAGGCCGGGGCACCCGCGCCTGATCCTCCTCGACGATGGTCTCCCCCGCCTTCGCTCCCTCATCAAGGACGACGCCGACGCCCGCCGCATCTACACCCAGCTCAAGGCCGAGGCCGAACGCATCGACGCCGAGCCAACCGTGAAGTACGAAATCGTCGGGCCGCGCCTGCTGGCCCAATCGCGGCTGGCGCTGAAGCGCATCTACACGCTCGCGCTCCTTTACCGCCTCGAAGGCGAGAGGCGCTGGCTCGACCGGGCCGTCAAGGAGATGCGCGCAGCCGCCGCGTTCAAGGATTGGAACCCTTCGCACTTCCTCGACACGGCCGAGCTGACGCATGCCTTTGCCATCGGCTACGACTGGCTGTATCCCGCGCTCAGCCCCGCCGACAGAACGTGGATCCGCGAAGCCATCGTCGAAAAGGGCCTTGAACCGGCGCTGGGCTTCTATGACAACCGCCGGAGCTGGGTGAACGTCACACACAACTGGAATCAGGTCTGCAACGGCGGCATCCTGCTGGGCGCGCTAGCGGTCGCCGAAGATGAGCCGTCCCGATTCATTCAGGTCGTCCGCGGCGCCCTCGAGAGCCTGCCCCTGGCGATGAACTCCTACGCGCCGGACGGCGGATGGAACGAAGGGCCGGGCTACTGGCACTACGCCACGCGCTACAACGTCTATGCGCTTGCGGGCATGGAGACCGCTCTGGGCACGGACTATGAGCTGTCCGGCATGCAGGGCTTCTCCGAGGCGGGCCGCTTTCGTGTCGACTTCAGCTCGCCCACCGGCAGGACTTTCAATTACGCCGACGCCAGCGATGCCGTGGGCACGGCCGAGGAGATGTTCTGGCTCGCCCGGCGCTTCAACCAGCCTGTCTACGCCGGGCAGCAGCTAGAGCTCTTGCGCAAGAGCGAAAATCCCCAGGCGCTCGACCTCGTCTGGTTCCCCGAACGGAACCGCACGCCGCAGGAGGCCGGATGGCCTCTCGACAGTTACTACAGCGGTGTGAACGTCGCATTCCTGCGCGGCTCCTGGACCGCTCCGGACACCGCCTGGGCGGCCGTCAAAGGCGGCGACAACAAAGCCAATCACTCGCATCTCGACCTGGGCACGTTCGTTTTCGATGCCGCCGGCCTGCGCTGGGCGCTGGACTTCGGCCCCGACGACTACAACCTGCCCGCCTACTTCGGCCCGAAGCGCTGGACCTACTATCGCCTCCGAACCGAAAGCCACAACGTCGTGATGATCGACAATGAGAACCAGGACACTTCGGCGAAGGCGCCCGTCGTCGCCCGAGAATTCACCCCGGCCCGCGCCGAGGTGAAGATCGACCTGACCGCCGCCTACCCCGGCAAACTCAATCGGCATCAGCGGACGGTGACGCTCGTCGAACGGCGCAGGCTCGAAATCCGCGATGAGATCGTAGCAAAGCAGCCCGTCGAAGCTCTCTGGGGCATGGTGACCGAGGCCGAAATCCAGCTCGACGGCGCCAGCGCGACATTGCGCCGCAACGGCAAGACCCTGCGCGCCCGCATCCTCTCCCCTGAGCGCGCCGTCTTCGAAATCGTCTCGACCCAGCCTCCGCAGCCCCAGCGCCAGAACGAGGGCACCCGCAAATTGGTAGTCCGCCTCCCGGGCAAAGTGACCAACGCCGACATTCGCGTCACACTGGAACTGGCAGGCACATGACCCCGCTGCTGCTTCTCCTGCTCTTGCAGGCCGATCTGCATACGGCGGCGCGCTCCGGCGACATCGACACCGTCGCGGCGCTGCTCGCCAAAGGTGCGGACGTGAACGGCTATGACCGCCTTGGCGGCACGGCCCTCCACGACGCGGCCTGGAGCGGCGAAGCGGCTATCGTCGAACTCCTGCTGGAGCACAAGGCGGATATCAACGCGCGCCACAAAGAGGCCGGCTCCACGCCGCTCCACTATGCCGTGCTGATGAACCGCAAGGCCGTTGTGGAGGTGCTGCTGAAGCATGGCGCGGACATCAAGGCCAGCTACCACAACGGCTCCACCGCGCTGCATCTGGCCGCCAATCGCGGCCACGCGGAGATCGCGTCTCTATTGCTCGACAACGGCGCCCCGGTGAATGCCAAGGACAACTCCGGCGGGACGCCGCTGGACGAAGCGGCCTGGAAAGGCCAGGTGGAGATGGCGAAACTGCTCATAGGGCGCGGCGCCGACGTGAAGGTCCGCAACCTCGATACCGGCGTGACTCCGCTCCACGAGGCTGCCATCAAGGGCCATGCCGACATGGTCGAGTTTCTGCTCTCCGCAGGCGCCGATTTGCAGGCCAAGGACAATGGCGGCTCGACGGCGCTCGACGAAGCGCTGCGCTTCCGCCACACGCGCGTCGTCGAAGTGCTGATGGCGCACGGCGCGGGTCTCGCCGCGCCGGTGCAGCTCAAGGAGGCCGTGATGCGCGGCCAGGCCGACGTCGTGCAGCTACTTCTCGAGAAGGGCGCCGACGGCAAGCCGTTCCTGCACGACGCCGCGCTGAAGGGCCACGCGCGCATCGTCGAGTTGCTCATCGAACACGGCGCCAGCGTGAACGCAAAGAACACTGCCGGGGCGACGGCCCTGCACGACGCAGCGCTCGCCGGGCAGAAAGCCTCGGCGCAGATGCTGATCGAGAAGGGCGCGAACGTCAATGCGGTGGAGGACGACGGCCTCGCGACGCCTCTGCACCTGGCCGCCGGCTGGGGCCGCACGGACGTGGTGCGGCTGCTTCTCGAGAAGGGCGCGAATCCGAAGCTCAAGAACCGCTCGGGCAAGACCGCTCTGGACCTCGCGCGCGAAGCGGGCTTCGAGGAAGTGGAAGCGCTGCTGCGCCGCTAGCTATTCCAGGAATTCCAGACCTGCTTCACCTGTTTCTCGGTACACTCTGGGAAAGAGGTGAACGCCATGATCGACAGACGCAAGATTCTTGCCGTGCTCGGCGGCATGCCCGCGGCCGGTTTGGCTTACCAGCGCCCCACGCCCGCGAAGGCGACGGGCCACCTGGAACTCCGCGCCCTTGGCCGCACTGGGCGTTGGGTGGTTCCGTATGCGCTCGGCGGGCAGGCCTCGATCCAGCGCACGCAGGACCCTATCGACCCCGCCGATATCGTCGTGCGCGCCGTCGAGCAGGGCATCAACTACCTCGACACGGCCAACGGCTACGGCCCCAGCCAGGTGCACTTCGGCACGGCGTTTCGCCGGATGAAGTTGCGCCCGCACGAGAGTGGCTATGACGCCGAACTGCGCTCGCGCCTCTTCCTGGCCACCAAGACCGGCCGGCGTTTCGCGAAGGACCCGGCAGGCCAGGGCCCGACTGCGGTGGACGAGCTGAAGCGGTCGCTCACACAGATCTTCGGCGACGGTGAAGGCTTCATTCCCGAAGGCGCGTACCTCGATTCCATCCAGATCCACAACCTGACCACGATGGAGCAGGTGGAGCAGATCTACATGGGCCACGCTGAGCGCGGCGGCAAGATGCCCGAGCAGATCGGCGCCATCGCCGCGTTGCTCGACTACCGCGACGGCACCAATCACACCGGCCTGAACCCTGAGCGAAAGAAGTGGGTCCGCCACGTCGGCATCACCGGCCACCAGAGCTCCGCCGTGCTGATGAACGCCATCCAGCGCGACACGGGCAACGATCTCGACACGGTCCTCGTGGCGCTCAACGCGAAGGACCGCGCGATGTCGTCGCACCAGTACAACGTGGTCCCGCTGGCGCGGGCACGCGGCATGGGCATCATCGCGATGAAGATCTTCGCCGACGGCACGTTCTACGGCAAGGAAGCGCGCTTCAGCCGCGGCCCGGCGGATACCATTCTCTCGGTGGGCAAGGCCGGCGCTGCCACGCCGGAGGACCTGGTCCGTTACCCGCTCGGCATTCCCGGCGTGAGCTGCGCCATCGTCGGCATCGGCCGCATCGACCGCGCGAAGGCGGAGAACGACCAGCTCATCGTGAACATGACCGCCGGGCTCGCCGGCGTGCCCGGTGCGAGCGAGATGCGCGCCATCGAGAAGCGCGTCGCCGAACTGCATCCCTCAGACATCAACTACTTCCAGGAGAAGCGCGGCATGCTGCAGCCCACGGGCGTGAAGGCCGAAAAGGACGGGGACCGCCTGCGTGTGCGCTGGAACACGGCCTTCGCCGGCACTGACCCGATCCGCGAGTACCGCATTCTCTCCGGCAGCAAGCTGCTGGCGGCGGTGCCCTACCGGCCCCAGATGACGCTGGCGCCGCTCGAGTTCAGCGTTCCGGCGGCTGAAGCGTCGGGCGACGTTCGGGTGGAGGCGGCTGTTTAGTCTCAGCGGGTGGATCGAAGGTGATGGTCGAGTCCGCCCGGAAACGCTTGTAGTTCGAATAGCGGATCTCGAGCTTCATCCGCAGCGGCCCGTTGCGGAATGGCAGCGTGTCGTCGGCCCACGTCATCGTGGGGAACCAGCAGTCGCCGTCGATGCGCTCGCGGATGGTGGTGAAAGCGGGGAACAGGTTCTCCAGGTTGCGGGTCTGGATATTCGGGACCGCGCGGCCGTGAATTCGCACGATGGAGAGGTCGCTCTGGCTGGCCCAGATCAGGCCGTCGAACATCCGAAAGCCCTGAAAGACCTGGCGCGGCGTCAACTCCATTACCCACGCCGCGATGCCATCCACATCCTCTTCTCCCCGGAAGCGCACGGTGTAGCGCGGCAGCATTTCGGGGATAATGAGCATCGGCTGGATGTTGCGGATGTCCTCGAAGTCTTCCGCTGTCAGAATCAAGCGTTTCAACGTCGATCTCGGCTCGGAGAGCACCTTGTCGGTGCGCTCGCCGGTGGGCGAGAAGATGACGTCGCGCGTTTCGCGGTACATGCCGCCATTCGCCGCAACCTCCTGAACCGTCACCGACTGGCGGAAGGTGTAGTTGCCGCGCAGTTCCTGGCAGGCGGCCTCCCGCTCGGCCACGCGCCGGGCGAGATTAACCGGTGGCTCTGCGGCGCGGGCGGCGAAGGGACCGGATGCTAGGATGAAGAAGCCCGCGATGAGCCGCCGATACGCACTGACACTTGCCGTCTTGTGGGTGGCTGGAGGCATTGCCGGCGCACTTTACGCCCAACAACAGCATATCCCCACGGTTGTCGCCGTATATGGCGCGCTGGCTGTTCTCATCGAAGCCAGCCTTTACGCCTCCCTGGCCTTCGAGGAGGTCCGCTGCCGCTGGCCTGTTGTGCCGCTGGTGGTCTTCGCGCCGCTGCCCTACCTGATCTACAGCACCGCCGCCGGCGTCTTCAGTCCCTGGTCGATGCTCGCCATCTGGGCCTGTGCGGCTGTGGCCATGGGCTGGTTCCAAGTCCTGCCGAAAGGGCGGCTGGCGGACTTCGGCTTCATTGTGGTGATGGCCTCGCCGCTGCTGTTCAAGATGTTCCCCGTGCTGTATGCGAAGCCGGTGGAGAACCTGCGGCTCGACATCCTCGGCCAGTTGTTGTGGATCCGCCTGGGCGTGCTGTCCGTCTTACAAAACCGGCCGCAGCGCGGTGTGAACTTCGGCTTTCTGCCGTCGAAGGACGACTGGCTTGTCGGGCTGCGCTACGGTCTAATCGCCTCCGTGTTGCTGCTGCCGCTGGCTCTGGCCGTGGGCTTCGTGACGTTCGGCGTTTCGGACCGCCCGTGGTGGCTACATGCCGTCGCAGCGGCTGGGACGTTCACCGGCATCCTCTGGGTGGTCGCATTGAGCGAGGAGTTCTTCTTCCGCGGGCTCATCCAGCAGTGGCTCGAGCAGTGGTGGGGCAGCGCGGCCGCGGCCGTGGCCGTCACGTCGATACTCTTCGGATCGGTCCACCTCGGCTTCCGGCATTTCCCGAACTGGCAGTTCGCCCTGCTGGCCGGGGCGGCCGGCGTCTTCTACGGATTGGCGTTCCGGCGGGGTGGGGGCATCAAAGCCGCGATGGTGGCCCACGCGCTGCTCGTCACCGTCTGGCGGACCGCCTTCCGCTAGTCGCCCCAGGGCGCGGTGACGGCGGGAACGAACTGAATCCAGCCATCGGCGGGCAGTGCATCCGCGGGCAGGCCGCGGCGCCACACGGAGAGCTGAAAGCGTACAGGCTGGTCGGCTGCGATGCCGAGCATCGCCAGGTCCACCGCCAGTTCGACCACTCGCAAATAGGCGCAGCGCCCGGCGGCGGCGGAACTGTTGTGGTTCACGAATTCCGCCGATTCGCTGGCGAGTTGGATGTGGAACTCGTGGTCGCTGCCGGAGCCTTCGACCGTCACGCGTACTTCGAGACCCGCATGGGCGCCCGGCGTGTTCGGCTGCAAGTCGACGCGCAGAAAGAGCTGCGCGCCGTCCGAGCCGTAGCGCAGGTCCCTGATCAGGAACTGCTGGCCGTGCATCGAGCCCTGGCGCTGGTCGGGGCGGTAGACGCCCGCGCCCATCCACTCGAAATACGACGAAATCTCGCCGTCGATGCGCGGCTGGATGAAGCCCGCGGGCGGCTCGTGAAAGGCTTTGACGAGCGTCCGCACAATGGGCCGCGACAGTTCGTCGGGCGGCGTCAGGCCCAGCGCGCGATAGATCTGCGCCAGGTGGCCGCGAAACAGCATGTCGAATTCGGCGCGGTTCTCTGAGGAGTGCTCCGGGCCGTACCACCAGCACCAGTCGGAGCCCTCGGCTATCAGCAGCTCCTCGAACGCAAGCTGCCGCTTCTCTTTCGGGAGCTTCCTGCCTTCGGGCGATTTGATCACGCGGTCATAGGTCTCGCGTGCATCCAGCAACAGGTTCCAGGCGCGGTTGTCCTCCTCGGCGCCGATCCAGATGTCGAAGTTGCTGTTGATCCATGACCCCGGATGGATGCGGGAGATCTCCGTGGCTGGAACACGCTCCAGGGCTTCCGAGACGGTCACGGCCGAGAAGCCCGGCTCTTCGGCGATGCGCCCGTAGAGCGCGCGCAGGAAATCACGCCCGCTGTGGTGGAAGTACTCCCAGGCGTTCTCGCCATCCAGGATCACCGGAACTAGTGCGTCGCGCCCCTGGGCATGCACCTGTTGCGCATTCTCGCGGACGCGGTCGATGAAGTGCGTTGCGGCCTGTGATGCCTCCATGCGCGAGTAGACGAACCCGATCAGGTCGCTCAGGTAGTGGTCGCGGAACAGGAGGTGCATCCGCCGGCCGTCCTGCTGCCACAGGTAAGGGCGGTACGTCTCCAACACGCCGGCCGCGCGCATCAGCGTGGCGCCGAGCACCCCGTTGTCCGTCGCCATCCACTCAACGCCCGCGTCGGCCGCAATCTGAAGCGCCTGATCGGAGACCGAACCCTCAGAGGGCCACATGCCACGCGGCGCGGCGCCGAAGCGCTCGCGCATGAAGTCCCGCGCCGTCTGAATCTGGTGGCGCGCATCGTCGGGGTACGAGAAGCGCCGGGGCAGCGGAACACCAGGGTGGGCGACAGAGGCGATGTTCGAATCGCACAGCAGCGGAAGGATGGGGTGGTAGAACGGCGTGACGGAGAGCTCGATCTGGCCCCTCTTCGCGTACTCTTTGTAGACCGGCAGGACTTTGCCGCAGATCTCCGTCTGCTTGCGGCCGATCAGTGCCTGGTGTTCGAGCGAATAGTCGCGCCCTCGCGCTGCCAGAGCCCGCACTTCAGGGTCGTGGGATAGAAACTCCTCGTCGAACCAGGCAAGCTGCGAGAGCACTTGCAGGTCACGAAACGCCTGGGCGTTCAGAGAGCGAATCGCCTTCTCGGGACTGTGGCCGGCGTCGCGCCAGATGTCGAAGATCTCGCCATAGCGCGGATAGCGGTAGATCATGCGAGATGGGTTGGCCTGGAAGAAGTACTTCAGAATGAAGGCCTGCTCGTCGGGGGTCAGTTCTTCGGCGGGTTTCAGGGCGGCACGGAGGAACGGGTCACGGGCCGTGCCCTGCGCGTAGTCCTCGATCTGAACCATCATGGAAGGGACAAGGTTGAAGGTCTGGCGAACGGTTGGAAAGTCGCCGAGGATCTTCACCATGCCGTAGTAATCCTTGAGCGCGTGCATGCGTGTCCAGGGAAGTTGGTACTCGCCGCTCGCCAGGTCCTTGTAGAAGGGCTGGTGCATGTGCCAGACGAAGCAGATGTAAGTTTGCGGCATGGAGTCGGCTGAACGATCCGCGAACTTTCAGGATAGCGATGGCGGGCCCGGACAATCAGATTGAAGGAGGCGAGATGGGGCTGAATCGACGAGAGCTACTCCGGTTGACGGCATGGATGGGTGCGGCACAGGGACTACAAGGGAAGGATCCACGCGATCCGCGCAACGCGGTAACGCCCGGCACGAAGTCGGAGTTCGAACTGCGGACGTGGAAGTCCCTGGCGGAGTGGGAACAGCATCGGACGGAACTGCGCAAGCAGATCCTCGTCTCGGCGGGCTTATCGCCGATGCCGAAGCGGGGGCCCGTGAACGCGAAGCGCGGCGGACGCGTCGAGCACGAGAACTTCATCACCGAGCGCGTCTGGGTGGAGACGCTCGACGGGCTGTGGGTGGCCGGAAATCTGTATCTGCCGAAGAAAGTCCAGGGCCGCGTGCCGGGCGTGCTCATCGCTCACGGGCACTGGAAGCATGGGCGGCTGGAGAACTCCGAGGAGTGCTCGACGCCGCAGCTCGGAGCGAACCTTGCGATGCAGGGCTACGTCGCGCTGGCGTGGGACATGCTCGGCTACAACTCGACCACGCAGTTGAAGCACGACTTCGGCCGGAGCGACGAGGAGCGCGCTTGGCACTTCGGGCCGCTAGGCGTGCAACTGTTCAACTCCACGCGAATGCTCGATTTTCTGGCGTCGCTCGATGAGGTCGATCAAGACCGCATCGGAATGACCGGCGCCAGCGGCGGCGGCACGCAGACGTTCCTGCTTGCGGCGGTCGACAACCGCGTGAAGGTAGTGGTGCCGGTGAATATGGTCTCGGCGCACTTTCAGGGCGGATGCGACTGCGAGAACACGCCCGGGCTGCGCTGGCACACGAACAACGTCGAGATCGCCTCGATGGCGGCGCCCCGGCCCCTGCTGCTCGTGGCGGCTACGGGAGATTGGACGAAGAACGTCCCGAAGTTGGAGTTCCCCGCCGTGAAAAAGGTGTACTCGCTGTATGACCGAGAAGCGAGCGTTGCCGTGTGGCAGCTCGACGCAGGCCACAACTACAACAAGGACACCCGCGAGGCCGTCTATTCGTTTCTCGCCACGCACCTGAAGGGGCGCTACGAGACCCCGAAGGAAGTGGATGCCGGCCTTGCGCCCGGCCAGCTCGCGCACGGCGACGTGCTGCCCATGCCTGCCGGAGCGAAATCCGCCGAGCTGATCTTCGCCGATTGGAAGGCCCGCATCAGTGCTGAGTATAAGGCGATGGACGACGCCCAGCGCAGAGAGCGCATGGCCGTCGCGATGGGGGCAACCTGGCCCTCGCAGACCGATGTCCAGAAGGACGGCGATCGTGTCGTCCTGGTTAGAAACGATCGCGGCGACCGCATCCCCGGCCTGCTTCGGGAAGGCTCAAAGCCGGTGGCGGCGCTCGTGCTCGACGAAAGCGGAGCGGCCGCCGCGATGCAAAGCGATACCGCGAAGAAGCTGCTGGCTGAAGGGTCCACTGTGCTGGCGCTCGATCTCTTCCAGACCGGCGCGGCGAAAGACGGGCGCGACCGCGGCGGGCGCCACTTCCTCACGTTTAACCCGAGCGACGATGCCTGCCGCGTGCAGGACGTCGTGACGGGCCTGGCCTGGCTGGCGGGGCGGAAACCCCAAAAGATCGTGCTGCACGCCACCGGCAAGGCTGGCGCCTGGGCGCATCTCGGGGCCAAGGCCGCGGCGGTGAAGGTGGAGTTCGTGTCGCAATCGGCGCCCCGTTCCGAGGAAGAGTTGGTCAAGTTCGTCGACGCGCCAGGCTCCCTCTATGCCGGCGGAGTCTATTGATTGACCCTCTGGAATTGGAAGACGGCCCTGTGGAGCGGCCTCTACCGCGCGCCGGCCTTCTTCGCGGTCACTCTTAAAACCGGCGGCCTGGGCACCGCGGCCAAGGCCGGAGCCGTTGAGTTTGCGCTTTTCGCCACCGTGGCCGGATTCACCGGGGCGCTGACGCAACGCGTCCGGCATCTGGAACCCGCCTGGCTGCGGGCGTTGATCGTCGCTGCCGGAATTCCGGCGATCCTGCACGGCTCCGAGTGGCTGGTGCACGGCCTTGCCGGCACGCCTGCGCGGAAGACCGGCGTGCTGGTCTCCATCTGCATGACCGTCTTGGCGGAGCTGTTCAACTTCTACGCCATGCGCCGCGGCCTCCTGCTGTCCGGCCGTGAGGGCGGCGGATTCTGGAGCGATGTCCGCCAGTTGCCCGCCGTGGTGTTAGGTTTTACCACATGGCCGTTTCGGGTGGCCGCAAGATACCTCCGCGAGGTAGGACAATAGATGTGTGGCACCGTGGTGGCCGAAGTCGGCCCAAGTTCTTCGACAATATGACCTGAAAACCTTCGGCCGGGACGCAATGGCTGGGGTGACCGTGGGGCTGGTAGCCCTACCGCTGGCAATGGCCTTCTCCATCGCCTCCGGGCTGCCGCCGCAAGCGGGCATCTACTGCGCCGTGGTGACGGGGTTCCTCATCTCGCTCCTCGGCGGATCGATGACGCAGATCGGCGGACCCACTGGCGCATTTGTGGTGGTGGTCTCCGGCATCGTCGCCACCTACGGCGTCTCCGGACTCTTCATGTGCACCATGATGGCCGGCGTCCTACTGGTCGTGATGGGTTTGACGGGCATGGGCACGGCGGTGAAGTTCATCCCGCGCCCGATTGTCATCGGCTTTACCAACGGCATTGCGCTCCTCATCGCCAGCACGCAGTTGAATGACTTTCTGGGTCTCGGCATCCAGAAGGCGCCGGGCGAGTTCATTGCCCGCATAGAGGCTGTTGTTGCTGCCCTGCCCGGCTTCGCGTGGCAGGAGGCGGCGCTGGCCTTCGGCTCGCTCGCCGTCATCCTGTTCTTCGTCCGCTTCGTACCCAAAGTGCCGGGAACCGTCGTGGCGCTGGTCGGCGGGACCGTGGTCGCCGCAGCCCTGGGACTGGATGTGCAGACCATCGGGACTCGTTTCGGCGGAATCCCTGAGGGGCTTCCCTCGCTTGACGTTCCGGAGCTCAAGCCGAGCCTGATCCTGAAACTCCTCAGCCCGGCGCTGACCGTTGCCATGCTCGGCGCCATCGAAAGCCTGCTCTCCGCCGTGGTCGCCGACCGCATGATGGGCGGCACGCGCCACAACCCCAACACTGAGCTTTTCGCGCAGGGCGTGGCGAACATCGTCAGCCCGATCTTCGGCGGCCTGCCGGCCACAGGCGCCATCGCGCGCACCGCCACGAACATTCGCAGCGGCGGCAAAACGCCCGTGGCGGGGATGATCCACGCCGTCACCCTGCTGGTGGTGCTTCTGGCTGCCGCGCCGCTCGCCAGCCACATCCCGCTAGCCACGCTGGCCGCGATCCTGATGGTGGTCGCCTGGAACATGGGCGAATGGCGCGAGATCCCTGAGATCCTGCGGCAATCTCGCACCGACGTCGCCGTCTGGGGCGCCACCTTCGCGCTCACCGTGCTGGCCGACCTCACCGTCGCCGTCGAATTCGGCATGGTGCTGGCCGCGCTGCTCTTTATCCGCCGCGTCGCGCTCACCACCACAGTCAGCCCCGTGACCCCCGAGTACCTGCGTAGCGGCGAAAAGCACGTCCTGCTGGACCGCGAAATCCCGGACTACGCGATGATCCTCCGAATCCACGGGCCATTCCTTTTCGGCAGCACCGACAAGCTCGTCGAGTGGGAGGAGAAGATCGACGAGATGCCGGAGGTCGTGCTGCTGCGCCTGCGCAACATGACGGCGCTCGATGCCACAGGCCTCTATGCGATTGAGAGTTTCGCCGAAAAGCTCCACGCCAGCGGCCGGGACCTGATCGTCTGCGGCATGCCGCCCCAGCCGGCGAACATCATGAAGCGGGCCGGCTTCGAGAATGTGATCGGGGCGGAGAATATCTGCCCGAACGTCGAGGTTGCGCTCGAACGCGCGGCGGCACTGCGGGCTGCGCGTCAAAAGCTGACGGTCACGTGATCGCCAGCATCCTCGGGCTGGGGCAGCAGTGCTCGAGGCACGGCTCGACATCGGTGCGCCCTTCCAGGCGTTCCTCGATCAGTTCGCGGATCATCGTGATGAATCGAGGGTCCGTGCCAACCGTGGCCGCCCGCACCATGTTCAGTCCTAACGACTTGGCGCGATTCGCGGCCTGCGTGTCGAGATCCACAACCACCTCCATGTGGTCGGAGATGAAGCCGATGGGCGCGACCACGACATCGGTGGTGCCGGCCTCACTGACCGCCTTCAGCTCATCCAGGATGTCCGGCTCCAGCCACGGCTGGCTGGGTGGTCCCGAGCGCGACTGCCACACCAGCTTGTAGTCCGGGCGTCCCGCGCTTGCCCCGAGGATTGCTGCCACTTCGGTCAACTGCTGGACGTACTTCGACGTTTGCGCCATGGCAAGCGGGATGGAATGCGCGGTGAACAGCAGCGCCGCGCGGTCCCGTCGCCCAGCCGGAATCCGTTCCAGCGCAGCCCGCAGGTTGCGCTTCATCGGGTCCAGGAACCCAGGATGCAGGCAGAAGTGCCGGAGCTTGTCGCAGACGGGCGCGTCGGCGCCTACGCTCTGCCGGGCGCGTTCGATGTCCTCCAGGTATTGACGGCAGGCGGAGTACGACGAATAGGCCGAGGTGACGAAGACCAGCGCTCGCTTCACGCCGTCGGCCGTCATCTGGGCCATGGTCTCCGTCAAGAACGGGTGCCAGTTGCGGTTGCCCCAATAGATGGGCAGCCGGATCCCATGCGCGTCCAGCTCCAGCCTCAGCGCGGCGATCAACTCGCGGCAATGGTCGTTGATCGGCGAACGCCCGCCCAGCGCGTAGTAGTTTTGCGCGACCTCCTCCAGGCGTTCCCGCGGAATGTTGCGGCCACGGGTGACGTTCTCGAGGAACGGCATCACGTCTTCCGTCTTTTCGGGCCCGCCGAAGCCGAGGACCAGGATGGCGTCGTAATCTCCCACTAATTCCTACTATGCGACAATGCGGTTTCCCCGTGCTGAACCGCAGGAATCTCCTCAAATCACTTGCCGTTGCCGCTCCGGCGGCGAGCCTTCACGGAGCGGTGGACGATCTGCCGCCCTCTCTCGTGGAAGGCGCGCAAAAGCTACTCAAGGCCGCACAGGAAGACGATGGCGGCTGGCGGAAGCTCGCTTACGTCTGCGACCGCATCGGCCACCGGCTGAGTGGCTCCGAAGGACTGCGCCGCGCCATCGACTGGGCGGCGGCCGAAATGAAGCGCGAGGGCCTCGAAAACGTTCAGACGCCGCTTGTGAAGGTGCCGTACTGGGTGCGTGGCGAGGAGAGTGCCTTTCAGCTCGAACCGCTGGAAGTCCCGCTGGCGATGCTCGGCCTCGGCGGAAGCGTGGCCACGCCGCCGGAGGGCATTACCGCGGAAGTGGTTGTCGTCAAAAGCTTCGACGAACTGGAGGCGCTCGGCGCGGACCGCGTCCGGGGCAAGATCGTCCTTTACGCTGTGCCCTGGGAGGGCTACGGCCGCACGGTGCAATACCGGGGCATCGGAGCCAGCCGCGCAGCCCGTTTGGGCGCCGTCGCGGCGCTGGTCCGCAGCATGACCGGCCATAGTCTGCGAACCGCGCACACTGGGATGCTTCAGTACCTGAGCGACGCGCCGAAGATCCCCTCGGCTGCGGTCTCGGTCGAGGACGCGGAGCGCATCGCCCGCCTTGCCACGGCCGGAGTAAAGGTCACGGTCCGGCTGAAGATGGCTGCGCAGACGCTTCCCGACGCCGATTCGGCGAACGTAATCGGCGACCTCCCCGGCCGCGAGAAGCCCGAGGAGATTGTCGTGATGGGCGGCCACTGGGATTCCTGGGACGTCGGCCAGGGCGCGCATGACGACGCCACCGGCTGCATCGCCTGCTGGCAGGCAGTCATCCTCATGAAACAACTTGGTTTACGCCCCCGCCGCACGGTCCGTGTGGTGCTCTGGACGAACGAAGAGAACGGCATGCGGGGCGGCAATGCCTATCGCGATTGGGCCGGCGGCACCGTGAAGAACCACGTCGCGGCCATCGAGATGGACGGTGGCGCGGAACGGCCCGTCGGCTTCGGCCTGGGCGCGCCCGGCGGCATCCGCGACAAGGCTCTGGAGCAGGCCAAGGCCATCGCCAGGCTGCTGGAGCCCATTGGCGTCGGCCAGATGACCGCCGGCGGAGGCGGCGCGGACATTGGCCCGCTGATGCGCGCCGGAGTCCCCGGCTTCGGCCATCGCACCGCGATGGAGAAGTACTTCAACTGGCACCACACCGAGGCCGATACGCTCGATAAAGTCGATCCCGGCGACTTCCGCCTGAGTATCGCCGCTCTGGCGGTGCTGGCCTGGAGCCTGGCCGAAATGGAGCCCCGCCTGGGCTCGTAGAATCCGCTCTGTAGAATGGAAGTATGACCCTCGAGGAACTCGAGCGGGAATATAGCGAGCTCCGCACTCAGTCAGAGGCCGTGCGGAGCTATCTTTGACGTTCCCGCCAAACAGAAACAACTGGAAAAGATAGAAGTCCTGCTGGCCGCCCCCGATTTCTGGAACAACCAGGAACAGAGCCAGAAGGTGATGCAGGAGCGCAAGCGTCTGGAGACCTCTGTCTCCCACGACCGCTCCGTCGCCGGGCTTGTCAGCGATATCGATACGCTCATCGAACTGGGGCGCGAGGGCGAAGACGTCGCCGCCGAGGTAAACCGCGAAATCGCCAAACTCCGGCACACGCTCGATCAGCTCGAAAACGAAATGCTGATGTCCGGCGAGAACGACCATCGTTCGGCCATCGTCACTATCCACCCCGGCGCGGGCGGCACCGAAAGCCAGGACTGGGCCGAGATGCTCATGCGCATGTACCTGCGCTGGGCGGAACGCAGCGAGTTCAAGGCCGAGGTCACCGACATCCTCGACGGCGAAGGCGCCGGCATCAAGAGCGCCACCATCGAAGTGGAAGGCGAGAGCGCCTACGGCCTGCTTCAGAGCGAGATCGGCGTACACCGTCTGGTCCGCATTTCGCCGTTCGACTCAAACGCGCGGCGCCACACGTCATTCGCCAGCGTCTTCGTCATTCCTCTAGTCGACGACGACGTGAAGATCGAGATCAAGCCCGAAGACCTGAAGATCGACGTCTTCCGGGCCGGCGGCGCGGGCGGCCAGCACGTGAACCGGACCGAATCCGCCGTTCGCTTCACACACCTGCCCACGGGTATCGTCGTGCAGTGCCAGAACGAGCGCTCGCAGCACAAGAACCGCGCTTCGGCGATGAAGCAGCTCAAAGCCCGCATCTTCGAATACGAGATGGCGAAGCGGCGCGCCGAGGAGAAGAAGCTGGAGGATTCGAAGAGCGACATCAACTTCGGCAGCCAGATCCGCAGCTACGTTCTGGCGCCGTACCGCCTCATCAAGGACCATCGCACCAAGCTGGCCGTGGGCGACGTGGACCGCGTGCTGGACGGCGATCTCGACGGCCTGATGCACGCCTGGCTCGTCTGGCGAAAGACCGGCAAGACGGCGGGCGACGGCAAGGATGAGTTGCCGGAGTAGAGCGGTAATGGACCGCGCACTCATGGACCGTGCGGCCGCGCTGATTCGCGCCGGCCGCCTGGTCGCCTTCCCCACCGAAACCGTTTACGGTCTGGGCGCGAATGCGCTCGACGCCGCGGCCGTCCGGCGTATCTTCGAAGCCAAAGGCCGCCCGGCCACCAGCCCGCTGATTGTTCATGTGGAAAGCGTCGAAGCGGCGCGGGCGCTGGCGCTGGAATGGCCCGAACAGGCGCGCGTCCTCGCCGAATGGTTCTGGCCAGGACCGATAACGCTGGTCGTGAAAAAGACCGCCGCCATCCCCGATGAAGTCACCGCAGGGCTGGAGACCGCCGGCCTGCGCATGCCCGCGCACCCCATCGCCCTGGAACTGATCCGGCTCTCCGGCTGCCCCATCGCAGCGCCCAGCGCAAACCGCTTTACCGAGCTCTCGCCGACTCGCGCCGAGCATGTCCGCCGCAGCCTGGGCGATCACGTCGACCTCGTCCTCGACGGCGGCGCCACCGTCGTCGGCATCGAGAGTACGGTGCTGTCGCTGGCCGGGCCGCGCCCGGTGCTGCTGCGGCCGGGGATGATCTCACGGGAGGAGATCGAGGAAAAGGTCGGCGGGATCGAGGTGATGACCGAAGGCGGCCCCGGAGCCCATGCCAGCCCCGGACAGCACCACCGGCATTACAGTCCGCGAACACCCCTTTTGCTGATTCCGAGGAATAGCCTGCCAACTCAAGGCAAGGGCGTGTACCTTAGATTTGGACACGAAATGCCGGGGACGCCTAAGGAATTCGCCGCCGTGCTCTACGCCACCCTGCATGAACTCGACGAGCAGCGCCTGGATTGGATCGCGATTGAACCGCCGCCAGCGACGCCCGAGTGGGCCGCCGTCCACGACCGTCTGAGGAGGGCCGCGGCCCGATGAGAGAGCCCGTGCGCAGCGGCGAAGAGTTGTTGCGCGAGATCGAGGAGCTCGATTGCCCGACGCCCGCGCTCTGGTGGCTCGGCCACTGCGGCTTCGCGTTGAAGTGGCATTCCTCGATCCTCTACATCGACCCCTACCTGTCGGACACGCAGGCTCACCGCTATCGCAAGAGCGACTGGCCGCACAACCGCTTGGTCGCGCCGCCGCTCGACCCGGCCGCCATCGGTCACGCGGACCTGCTGCTGGCGACGCACGCCCACTGCGCCCATCTCGATCCAGGGACTGCCCCCAAGCTGCTGGAGGCGTCAAAGAGCGCGCGCCTCGTGCTGCCCAAATCCGCCGCCGGACGCGCTCACATGATGGGCATCGACTACCTGCGCATGACCACGCTCGACGCGGACCAGCGCCTGGACTACATCGCGCGCGACGGCGAGGTGATCCGCATCGACGCCATCGCCTCCGCGCACGAATCGCTCGACTGGACCCAGGAGGACGGCTACCCCTATCTCGGCTACGTCCTGCGCATGGGCGGACTTGCCATCTATCATGCGGGCGACTGCGCGCCCTACGACGGATTGGCCGAAAAGCTGCACGCTTACGGGATAGACCTCGCGCTGCTGCCCATCAACGGGCGCGATCCTGGCCGCGGCATGCCGGGCAACTTCACGATTCACGAGGCCGCGGCGCTGGCCGAAACCGCCGGCATCCGCTGCGTCGCGCCCATGCACTACGGCATGTTCGCCGTGAACGACGTCAGCGTGGATCTCTTCATCGATCACATGCTGGGCCATCACCCCGGTGTGCGCTTCAAGATATTCGACGTGGGCGAGTGCTGGCTGTTGCCGGAGAAGGAGTAAAGCCATGCTCGCGGCACGCGTGGACGCGCTCAGCGTGCATGAGCCCGTGCTGGTCAACCTGCTGGGCCATTCGGCCGGCACGCTGATCTTCGGCATCTTCCTGGTCCTGCTCTGGCGCAGCGGAGCGCACGGCCGCGCCGCGAGCCTGACGCGCCTGGCCGCCGCGATGGCCTTCACCTGGAACGCCGGATCATTGGTGCTGCTCGCTTGGGCGGGCGCGCCGCGTGGCGTGGCGGAGCCGCTGACGGTCCTGACGGCTTCCGCGCTGAGCCTGCTGCCGGCGCTGCTTCTCGACATCTCGCTCGAAGGCCGCAGCCGTAGCGTCGCCTGGGCCGGCTATGCCCTCAGCGCGGCCTCCGCCGTCCTGCACGCCAGCGAGTTCTGGGTGGCGGACCCGCTCATCCACCGCAAAACCCTGCTTCTCACAGCGGCGGGCTTCGCCGGGCTCACCGTCGTCGGCGCGCTGGCCGCGTTGCGCAACCGGCGGGGCGCCGTGGCCGCGATGGCCCTCATCGTCTTCTCGCTCAGCTTCGCGCACTTCCATGAGCAGGGCGCCCATGCGGCCTGGCCGCTGGAGTTGGCCATGCACCACGCAGGCATTCCGCTCTCGCTCTTCATCCTGTCGCAGGACTACCGCTTTGTCCTGCTCGATGCGTTCTTGCGTTTCCTCACCAGCGTCTTCCTGGCCGGGCTCTTTACGTTCGGCGCATGGAAGGTGGGTCTGGCGGCGGGGTGGCTGCCCGGCGCCGAAGCCTGGGAGCCGCGAGTGCTGGCGTTGATGCTGGTGGCGGCCTGTGCGCTGCTGGCGGCTTACGCTCTGGCCAGCAGCGCCGCGCAACGCCTTCTCACCCGCGCGGTCTTCCGGCGCCAGCCGAGCGACGCGCTGCTGCGCTCCATCCGTCAGTCCGCGGTGGAGGACGAGCCGTCTTTCCTCGACTGGGGCGGAGGGCTGATCGCGCAGCACTTTCATGCGGACCGTTTCGCCGTCCGCGCGGCCGATACCTCGGGCCAGCCGCCCGCGGGCGAGGGCGCTTCGGCTGTGATTCGGGGCAACCTGGTGTTCGAACTGGGCCGCCGGGTCGGTGGGCGGCGCTACCTGAGCGAAGACCTCACGGAGCTCAACCGCCTGGCAGCCGCCCTTGGCGAGCGGCTCGAACGCTTCCACGACAACGAGATGAAGCGTCTGGTCAGCCAGGCGGAGCTGCGCGCGCTGCAGTCGCAGATCCACCCGCACTTTCTCTTCAATGCCCTGAACACGCTCTATGGAATCATCCCGAAGGAATCGCGCGGCGCGCGCCAGACGGTGCTGAATCTCGCCGACATCTTCCGCTACTTCCTGCGCACGGACCGGACGCTGATTCCGCTTGAGGAAGAGATGCGCATCGTCGAGGCCTACCTCGAGATTGAAGCGCTGCGCCTCGGGCCGAAACTCGAGACGCGCATCGACGTTGGCGACGACGCGCGCGGCTGGATGATCCCCGTACTCACCGTCGAGCCGCTTGTCGAAAATGCCGTGAAGCATGGAGTGGCCGCGCTCGAACACGGCGGCCGTGTCGAGATCACGGCGCGCGTCGAGGGCGGCAGCCTGCGAGTGGCCGTTTCGGATACCGGCAAGGGTTTCCCGGCCTCGCCGGCCGGCGGAGGCGTGGGGCTGGAGAACGTGAATCGCCGACTCCGTTTGCACTACGGCGACGAGGGGCGTCTCGACATTACGAACGACGGCGGAGGCACGCGCGTCGAGATCGTCGTCCCTCGCGCGGAACAGAATGGGAGTGACCATGCGCGTTCTGATCGCGGATGACGAGCCCATTGCACGGCAGGTCCTCCGGGAACTGCTCGACGACTGCCCCGGCGTCGACGTCGCCGGCGAAGCGTCCACCGGCGTGGAGGCGCTCGAACAGATTCCGCGCCTGAAGCCGGATGTCGTCTTCCTCGACTTGCAGATGCCCGGCCTGGACGGCTTCTCCGTCGCGCGCCAGCTGCGCGGCGGACGCCTGCCTCTGGTGGTCTACGTCACGGCCTTTGAAGCCCACGCGCTGGAGGCCTTTGAGACCGGCGCCGTGGACTACCTGCTGAAGCCCGTCCGCCGAGAGCGGCTGGCCGCGGCCATCGGAAAGGCAAGGGCACAACTCGGCGGACTCAAGGAAGAGCCGCCGGCGCCGCGCCCGTCCGAGCTGCGCAAGATCGTCGGCCATCTCGGCGGCGATCTCCATTTGCTCCAACCGGAAGATGTCATCGCCTTTGAAGCCGAGGGCGACCAGGTGCTGATCCTCACCGCCGGCGCGCGCTACTACTCAGACCATTCATTGAAGGCGCTGGAAGAGAAGCTCCCCGCCCCGCGCTTCCGGCGCATACATCGCCGGACCATCATCAACACCGACCACATCCGCAAGATCTCGCCGCTCTCTTCCAAACGCTGGCTGGTGAAGATGTCGAACGGCATGGAGGCCGTGGTCAGCAAGCGCATGGCCGGGACCATCCGCGACGCGACCCACTGGTGATTCTTGGGCGGCGCGCCAGCGACTTTCGATAGAATCCGCACGTGCCTGAAGTCCAGCCCGCCGACCAGAAGCCGACGCGAGTCCGCTGGTCCATTCTCGCCATCCTGTTCCTGATCACCACGAACAACTACTTCGACCGGATCCTGCTGGGCATCCTCAGCCCTGTGATCCTGGAAGACCTCGGCATGGACAAGGTGGACTACGGCCACATCAACAGCGCCTTCCAGTTCGCCTACGCGGTGGGCTTCCTGATGATGGGCAAGTTCATCGACCGGCACGGCACGCGCATCGGCTACTCCGTCGCCATCACCATGTGGAGTTTTGCGGCCGGCCTGCATGCACTCTCTCGCACGGCGCTCGATCTCGCCTTCTGGCGTGCGCTGCTCGGACTCGGCGAAAGCGGAAATTTCCCCGCAGCCATCAAGGCCGTCACCGAGTGGTTCCCCAAGCGCGATCGCGCCTTCGCCACCGGCATCTTCAACGCTGGATCGAATGTTGCTACCATGCTCGGCCCGCCGATGTTCGTGTGGATCACCTCGCACCTCGGCTGGCGCAACTGCTTCATCATCACGGCATCCACGGGCGTCATCTGCTTGGCGCTGCACTGGTGGTATTACCGGCTGCCGCAGGAGCACAAGCACGTCAACGCGGCTGAGCTGAAGCTGATCCACAGCGACCCAGACGAGGCCGTGCAGGCCAAGATCGGCTGGACGCAGGCCCTTCGTTACCGCGAGACCTACGGCTACGCCCTCGCCAAGTTCTTCAGCGATCCGGTCTGGTGGTTCTACCTCACGTGGCTGACGCTCTACTTCAAGGAGGCTCGCGGCCTCAGCTTGGAGCAGATCGGCTGGGCGCTGCCATTCATCTACCTGATGGCCGACTTCGGCAGCGTGATGGGCGGCTGGGTCTCCGGCTGGCTGATCCGCCGCGGCTGGCACCACGCCCGTGCCCGCAAAGCGACCATGGGTTTCTTCGCGCTCTGCATGCCCGTGGCAGCCTGCGCCGTGGCCGTTCCGAACATCTTCGCCGCCATCTTCCTGATCTCCATCGCCACCTCCGCCCACCAGGGCTGGTCGGCGAACCTCTACACCACGGCTTCCGATGTCTTCCCCAAGGGCGCCATCGCCTCCGTCACCGGCCTGGGCGGATTCATGGGCGGCATGGGCGGCGTCATCTTCACCGCGCTGCTCCCCGGCTACCTGATCACCTGGTTCGGCTACGTGCCCGTGTTCGTCATGATGGGCACCTTCCACCTGATCGCGTGGACCTGTGTCCACACCTTCATGGGGCGCATGGAGCGGGTCAAGACCGCCTGATCAGCGCTGCCACGGCTTCGGGACTTGCAGGTACTCTGACTCCACCCAGCCCGCGCGGCCCGCCGCCGGGCCGTCCAGGACTTCCACGCGCCGGTGCTCGGTGATCTGGCCCATCACCCGGACCCGAGTGCCCGATGCCACCGGGAACGCCGCCTCGCGTGCCGCGAAGCCGCTCAGGGCCGGCGCGTCCTTGGCGACCATCGCCTTCTGGAGCGTGTACGAATCGTCTTTCGTGACGGCCACCCAGATCTGGTCCGTTCCGTCGGCGGTCAGGATAGCCGTCTCGCCGCCGCGGATTACATGGCTCTGCGCCGTCGGCGGTTTCAGCTTCCAGTACTGCCCCACACCGAAGGCGACCACGAAGAACGCAACGAGGAAAAGCAAGACGCGGAGAGTGCCCATTTCAGACTCCTGCATCCTGTTTACTCTCGTTCTCCGCCCGAATCAAGCCCAAAACCGGCCCCTGTCACGCCGGCTGCCCGGACCGCATCTCATAGACTGGAAATAGACCATGCCGATGTACGAATACCGGTGCGCCGAGTGCGGCCGGCAATACGAACAACTCCGCCGCATGGCGGACGCCGACAAGGACCTCGAGTGCCCCCACTGCCACTCCGAACGCGTGGAACGCCAGGTCTCCGCGTGCGCCATTGGAGGCTGCGGCGGTGGTGGCGGTCGCGGTTCCGGCTTCTCTTGAGCTCGCTAGCCGCGGCCCGTGTGGCCGCCTAAGTCACAGATTCCAAATCGGTTTGCTTCGTCTCTGGCAGCAGGAACACCAGGCCCGCCGCCAGCAGGAAGAAGGCCGAGTTCAGCCCCAACGCCGCGCCCAAGCCGGACGTGTCCCCAATCGCGCCCACCGCATAGGGCGACAGCGCGCTCAATCCCCGCCCGAAGTTGTACACGAATCCCTGGCCCGTCCCCCGGATCGCCGTCGGATAAATCTCGGCCAGCATCGCGCCGAACAGCGCGAAGAACCCCGTACCGAAGAAGCCCACCAGCGGCCCCAAGGTCAGTAGCAGCGCCTCGGCCCGGTCCGGCGCCAACTTCGGAACCAGTCCGTACACCGGGGTCAGAACCGCCGCCAGCGCGACGTACATCGCAAACGCCGGCCGCCGCCCCAGGCGGTCCGCCAGGAATCCGAAGCTCAGGTAGCCGAAGTACGCGCCGATCTGCATCGCGAACACGAACGCCGAGGTCCGCACGATGTTCAATCCCGCACCGCCCTGCTCTATCGGCGCCGACAGGAACCCCGGTAGCCACGTGAACAGGCCCCAGTATGCGAACAGTGTCGATGTCGCCACCACCGTCGCCGTCACCGTCCTCCGCCGTAGTGCCCCTCGGAACAGATCCATGAACCGCCCCGGCTTCCGCGACCCCGCCCAGATCTCCGGTTCTGCAACTCGTTTGCGAATGAAGACCGTCAGCAGCGCTGGCACCACGCCGCACAGGAACAGCGCCCGCCACCCGAACACTGGCAGGATCAGCGCCGACAGCCCCGCCGCCGCCATGTACCCCAATGCCCACCCCGATTGCATGAAGCTGATGGCTTTGCCCCGGTGTTCCGCCGGCCAGGACTCCGCCACCAGTGTCGCTCCGGCAGACCACTCCCCGCCAAGCCCCAATCCGACCAGCGACCTCCAGAACACCAATGTTCCCAGGCCTTGCGCCGTCGCGCTGCCCGCCGATGCCAGCGAATACACCAGGATCGTGTAGATCAGCGTCCGCCGCCTTCCGATGCGATCCGAGATCCACCCCGCGAACACGCCGCCGAACGCCGAGGCAATCAGCGTCACCGACGACACTGCCCCCGCCTGTGCATTCGACCATCCGAACTCCGCCTTCAATGTCTGGATCGCGAAGACGTATAGCAGCACGTCCATCGCATCCAACATGAAACCGAGTTGCGCCGCCCAAAGCGCAAGCCAACGCTGCGAGGAGAAGACCTCAGAGAAGAATCGCACCGTAGCGCGTAGGATAGCAGGGCCGGGCGGCTACTCGTAGCGCAGCGCTTCGATCGGGTCCAGACGCGACGCCTTCATCGCCGGCACGATCCCCGCGATCAGCCCCACTGCCAGCAGCACGCCGCAGGAGACCAGCACCGCCGCCGGCGAAACCGTCAGGTAGATGTCTCCCACCCCCGACGTGTCCTTGAACGCGGGCCCCAGGAACGGCATCGATCCGATGATCTTCGTCGCCGCATAGCCGAGCGACACGCCGATGGCTCCGCCGATCATCACCACCAGCGCCGCTTCCACCAGGAACTGCTTCAAGATCCAGGTCCGCAGCCCGCCCAGAGCCTTCATCATGCCGATCTCACGCGTCCGCTCGATCACCGACGCCAGCATGATGTTCGCCAACCCCACGCCGCCAATCGCCAGCGTCAGCGTGCCCACGAAGCCCAGCAGAAGCCGCACCGCCAAAGACATGCCCGTGATGATCGTCATGAACTTGCTGAAGGCCAGAATCTCCACGGCCTTCTCGTCGTTCGGCGAGAATCGGTGGATCTCGCCCAGCTTCGCGCGCACCATGCGGATCGCCCTGTCCCGCGAATCGTTCGTCAGCGGTTTCCACACGAACATATGCGGGTACTTGCTGTCCCCGAACAGCGAGTAAGTATCATACGGAATGAAGACGCACTCGTTGTCCGGTCGCCCGTAGTTCGCAATCTGCAACTTGGTTTCAAGTACGCCGATCACCGTGAAGCGCATCCCGTTCAGGATGATCTCCTCGCCCACCGGCGGAACCCCGCCAAGTAGCTCCTTCGCCATCTTCGCGCCGAGAATCGCCACGCGATGCTGCCGCTGCCGGTCGTCTTCGTTGATCCAGCGCCCGTCGGCCAGCTTGATGTTCCGGATCTCCTGATACTCGGGATACACGGCTCGAATCGTCGATTCATAGTCGCGTGCGCCGTACTGCGACTTAAAGCCACCGCGCATGATCTCCGGCGAAAGCGCGTCGATCAGCGGAACCGTCTCCCGCAGCGTGCGCGCGTCTTCCAACTCCAGCCGGATCCGCCGCCCCGCGCGTAGCCCGCCGGCCTGCTCGCTGGTCTGCCCGGCCCACGTCAGAACCAGGTCTTGCCCCACCGCCGTGAAGGCCTTCACCAGCGCACGCTCGAAGCCGCCGCCGTAAGAGATCAGGATCACGAAGCACGCCACGCCCCACCCCAGGCTCAGCGTCGTGAACAGGGTCCTGCGCCGGTGAAACCGCAGCGCCGCAATCGCTTCCGTCAGACAATAACGCCAGTTCATCGCGGCTTCCTCAGCGCTCGTAGCGCAGAGCCTCCACCGGCGTCATCGCCGCCGCGGCCCGCGCCGGAGGCAGCGCCGACAGCACCGCCACCGTGCCCAGAGCCAGCGTCGCGAAGGCTAGCATCGGCCAGCTCACCGGCAGGCCAGAGAACATCGCCGGCATCGGCAGTGAATTGATGAGCGACGTCAGCGCCAGCACCACGCACATGCCGGCCCCGCCGCTCAACACGGCCAGGAACAGGCCTTCCAGGAAGAAGTCCAGCAGAATCCGTCCGCTGGTTGCGCCCACGGCCTTCTTCAACCCGATTTCGTTCGTCCGCTCCGCCACCGCCATCATCATCGTGTTCATCACGCCCACGCCGCCCAGTGAAAGCGTAATCAGCGCCACCACCGCCAGGAAGATCTCTCCGGCGTTGAAGATCGAATCGAACATCTGCGCGCCTTCGATCGTGTCCCAGATGCGTAGCGCACCCTTGTCGTCCTTCTCGAACCCATGCACGCGGCCCAGCGCGGCCCGGACCTGCCCCTGCGCCTCTTCCCATTGCGCCGTCGATACCGGCCGGTACAGAATTCCGCCCACGCGCCCTTCGGCATAAACGTCGCGGCTTGGTGGGAAATCGCGCCGCAAGGAGGGCTCCGGCACCAGCACCTTGTCGTTGTCCCAACCGTCGTACGTGCTGTTCTGGTCCTTTTCGTTCATCAGGCCGATCACTTCGTATGGGAAGTTGTTCAGCATGATCGTCTTGCCCAGCGGAAGCTTGTCCTTCTCGAACAACTGCTTGCGCACGTTTGCGCCCAGCACCGCCACGCGCCGCTGCTCGCGGACATCCGCCGCGCTCACCGCCCGCCCCGCCCCCGATGGCAAATTGCGCAGCCGCAAATACTCCGGCGTCACGCCCACAGCCAGGAACCGCCCGGCATTCGTGGCGCTCCTGGCCGCGACATTCCCCGTCTTCGTCTCCGGAGCCACCACTTCCACCGCAGGACACTGCGTCGCGATGATCTCGAGGTCTTTCTGATTCAGGATCACCCGCCGACCTGCCCTCTGCCCGCCGGCCTGCTTCTCGGTGACGCCGCCCCACACGAACACGATGTTGTCGCCGATCTGCGCCATGTTCTTGCGCTGGCCCTGCCGGAACCCGTCAGACAGCGCCGACATCAGCACCAGCGATGCAATGCCCCACGCGATGCCGAACAGCGTCAGGAAACTGCGCAGCTTGTTGCGGCGCAGGTTCGCCAGCGTCTGCACGCACAGGTCCATCAGCAACTCGCCGGGATGCATCGGCGCGTGGATGTGGCGGCGCGCGTGCACCCGCTTTACGGGTTCAGGCGGCGCAACAGCTCCGGAATGTGGCTCTTCAGCCAGAACAGGCATACAAACTCACCTGAGAGTTGATACGCCCCACTCCCTCAGAATGTTCCCAAAAGGCCCGTGAGACAATCGAATCCATGCTGGGCACAGGGACCGCGACAGGGCTTGTCTTCGACTACGTTTACAGAGATCACAATCCCGGACCCGGACATCCTGAATCACCCGACCGCTATAACGCCCTTGGGACCGCGCTCAAGAACGCCGGACTGCTCGAGAATCTGCCCCGCATTCCCGCCCGCGTCGCCACCGAGGACGACATTCACCTGGTCCACACACGCCCTTACTGGCATACCGTTCAGCACGATGTCGCGCGTGGCGCATCCACGCTGAGCACCGGCGACACGTCCATCGGCGCGAAGACCCTGGATGTCGCCCTCACCGCCGCCGGAGGCGCCCTCAGTGCCGTCGACGCCGTCATGCAGGGCAAGGTTCGCAACGCCTTCGCCGCCGTCCGCCCGCCCGGACATCACGCCACACAATCGCGCGGCATGGGCTTCTGCGTCTTCAACAATGTCGCCATTGCCGCCCGGTACGCTCAGAAGGCTTACGGCGTTGACCGGGTTCTCATCGTCGATTGGGACGTCCACCACGGCAACGGCACGCAGGACATCTTCTATCAGGACCCGCACGTATTGTTCTTCAGCGTGCACCAGTGGCCCTGGTATCCCGGCACGGGCGCGGCAACGGAGACGGGCGAAGGGGCGGGCAAGGGCGGCACCATCAACTGTCCCCTGCCTGCCGGCTCCGGCCACGCCGAAATCGCAGGCGCCTTCCGCAAAAAACTCCTCCCGGCCGCCGAGGCCTTCAAGCCCGCGCTCGTCCTGATCTCCGCCGGATTCGACTCCCGCCGCGGCGATCCGCTCGGCCGCTTCCTGCTCAAAGACAGCGACTTCGCCGAACTCACCACTCTCCTCATGGAAGTCGCCGAGCGCCACGCGCGCAGCCGCCTGGTCAGCATCCTCGAAGGAGGCTACAACCTGAACGGCCTGGCTTCGGCCAGCCTCGCCCACATCGAAGCCCTACGCGGCTGATCCTGGAAAAAAGAAGGGCCGGCGGTGCTTATCGCGCCGCCGGCCTGCGAGAAGATGAGGCGGAGTGGCCCCTTTGAGGACTGTCGGAGAGACTCCAGGAAGGGCTCGGCGCTCCCCGGATCTTCCTCCTGACCCGATTATGCCCGGAAGCCCTCCGGGAATCAAACAAAAAGTGAAGGTTTTGTTTTGGGGCAACGGGAATGGCGGAGGCCGGGCTTGAGCGAAGGGTTTTAGTGTATATACAAATAGTGTATATACTACTAGTGTGCTGGACGGGCTCCTTGGGTTCGATTGGGATATTCACAACGTGGGACACATCGCTGCTCACGACGTTCTGCCGGTGGAGATCGAAGAAGTTTTGAGTCTGCGCCATTTCATCGTCCCAGCTGCCCCGAAGGGCGGTGAGAAACGATGGAAGCTCTTCGGCAAGACAGCGGCGGGGCGGTATCTCGTCGTGGTGTTCACCATCCGCCTCGAACGATTTCGAACCGTGACGGCATACACAATGAACCAAGCTGAAAGGAGGGTCTATGGCCCGGAGATCGAAGGCTGAACAAGAAGCAGAGGCTTCGGAAGCTGCATGGTATGCCACGCCGGAAGGACGCCGGCAAACACAGCGGGAATTTGAGCGTGCGGTCAAGGGAGGTGCCCTCCTGCGTTCAGAAGGTTCCCCGATTCCGGCGACGGATGCCAAGGTGCTGGCAGAACTGATGGAGAAAGCAAAGGCCAAAGCGACGAAGGCGATCTCGATCCGGGTGCCTGTGGCCGACATCGAGCGCGCTCAGCAGATCGCCGCACGCGAAGGCACCGGGTATCAGACCATCTTGAAGCGAGCCATCCATACGGGATTGAAGAAGGTCTCGTAGGGATAACTCGCGTTTGTCAGAAACAGAGCTAGACTGAAAACGCCCGCCCCCCTTTCGAGGAGCGGGCGCTGAAAGCTGATCGCTGAAAGCGGAAAGCTTCTTAGTAGTCCATGTCCGGCCCGTGGCCCGGACCGGCCGGGGCGGCGGACTTCCTCTCGGGGATCTCGCAGACCATCGCTTCGGTGGTCAGCATCAGGGCGCTGATCGAAGACGCGTTCTGAAGAGCCGTGCGGGTCACCTTCGCAGGGTCGATGACGCCGGACGCCACCAGATCCTGGTACTCGCCCGTGGCCGCGTTGAAGCCGTAGTTGGCTTCCTTCGCTTCCGTCACCTTCGCCACAACGATGGCGCCTTCAAAGCCGGCGTTGCCGGAGATCTGGCGCAGCGGCTCCTGGCAGGCGCGGCGGATGATGTCGATGCCGATCTGCTCGTCGCCGTCGCCCTTCAGGCCGTCCAGAGCCTTCGCCGCGCGAACCAGCGTCACGCCGCCGCCCGGAACGATGCCCTCTTCGACCGCCGCGCGGGTCGCGTGCAGCGCGTCCTCGACACGGGCCTTCTTTTCCTTCATTTCGGTCTCGGTGGCCGCGCCGACCTTGATGACGGCGACGCCGCCCGCGAGCTTCGCCAGGCGCTCCTGGAGCTTCTCACGGTCGTAGTCCGAAGTGGTCTCTTCGATCTGGGCGCGGAGCTGCTTGATGCGGCCCTCGATGGCCTTCTGCTCGCCGGCGCCGTCGACAATCGTGGTGTTGTCCTTGTCGATGGTGACGCGCTTGGCCTTGCCCAGGTCGTCCAGGCGAACGCCTTCCAGCTTGATGCCGGTCTCTTCCATGATGGCCTTGCCGCCCGTCAGGATGCCGATGTCTTCCAGCATCGCCTTCCGGCGGTCGCCGAAGCCCGGAGCCTTCACGGCGCAGGCGTTCAGGGTGCCGCGCAGCTTGTTCACGACGAGAGTGGCCAGCGCTTCGCCTTCCACTTCCTCGGCGATGATCAGCAGCGGACGGCCAGCGCGGGCAATCTGCTCCAGCACCGGCAGCAGATCCTTCATGTTGCTGATCTTCTTCTCGTGGATCAGAATGTAGGGCTCTTCCAGAACCACTTCCATCCGGTCCGGATCGGTGATGAAGTAGGGCGACAGGTAGCCGCGGTCGAACTGCATGCCGTCCACGGTCTGCAGTTCGGTGTGCATAGTCTTGGACTCTTCGACGGTGATGACGCCGTCCTTGCCCACCTTCTTCATCGCTTCGGCGATCGTGTTGCCGATTTCGGCATCGCCGTTGGCGGAGATCGTGCCCACCTGCGCGATGGCGTCGCCGCTCACCGGCTTGGAGACCTTCGACACTTCGCCGACAACCAGTTCAACGGCCTTCTCGATGCCGCGCTTCAGCGCCATCGGGTTCGCGCCGGCCGCAACGGCCTTCACGCCCTCGCGGAAGATCGCCTGGGCCAGAATGGTCGCGGTGGTGGTGCCGTCGCCGGCCACGTCGGAGGTCTTCGACGCAACCTCACGCACCATCTGCGCGCCCATGTTCTCCAGCGCGTCCTTCAGCTCGATTTCCTTCGCGACCGTCACACCGTCCTTGGTGATCGTCGGGCCGCCGAACTTCTTCTCGAGAACCACGTTCCGGCCCTTCGGGCCCAGCGTGACCTTCACAGCATCGGCGAGTTGGTTGACGCCGCGAAGAATCGCCTGACGTGCATGCTCGCTGTAGACAACCTGCTTTGCTGCCATTCTTCTGTCTCCTTAAAATCCTTTCGAACCTGGGAAGGAACCTTACTTGCCGGCTTCCAGAACGCCGAGCACTTCATCCTCGCGGAGGATCAGGAACTCTTCGCCGTCAATCTTGATGTCGCTGCCGGAGTACTTGCCGAACAGGATGCGGTCGCCGACCTTCACATCCAACGGAACCACGCTGCCATCTTCCAGGCGCTTGCCGCGGCCCGCAGCCACGACCTCACCCTCCTGGGGCTTCTCCTTGGCCGTGTCCGGGATGATGATCCCGTTCTGCAATGTCTCCTGCTGTTCGATCCGGCGGATCACCAACCGATCGTAGAGCGGACGAATCTGCATAGCTATCTCAAAACCTCCAGTTGGTTTCGAATCTGATGGGACTGAATCAGTCCGTCCGGCTGATGCCGGACATCGCCACTAGTATTAGCACACTCGCCCGACGAGTGACAAGATAGAATTGTAAAATGAAGATTACAAAGGAAATAAAATGCAAAAGGTCCGGCGCACAGTCCCTCAATTTGGACAGGCGGTGGTCTGCGGCTAAGAAAACATGAGTCTCAGTGACTCATATCCACCGTCCCCGCCCAATCCTCTACCACCCCAACCCCCGATGCTATTCTGTGGGTATGCTGCGGCGGGCAAGATGGCTCATTCTGCTCGCCCTGGCCCTCATCATCGGCTATGTGGCGCAAACCTACGTGCGCCAGTCAGCCGACCTCCGCCGCGAACAGCCCAAAGCCTCCGCACCCCTTCCCGACAACATCTCCGCCACCGCCGACGACTGGTCCTACAACATCAAGGAAGGCGACCGCACCAAGGTCAACGTCCGTGCGCGCTCGTTCGAGCAGATCAAGGAACCCTCCACGTTCATGCTGCACGGCCTGAAGATGCGCATCAACGACAAAGACGGATTGAAGTACGACCTCGTCGAAAGCGCCCAGGCCACGTTCGACACCGCCACGCGCACCATGCACTCCGAAGGCGAAGTCCACATCACCATGGGCCTGAACCTCGATGGCACGCCGCCGGCTAAGGAACCGCTCAAGATCCACTCCTCCGGCATGACTTACGACGCGGCCACGTCGAAGGTCTCGACGGACCGCCATTCGACCTTCGAGTTCGGTTCGGGCAGCGGCGAATCCGTCGGCGCTTCCTACGACCCCGAGTCGAAGGAGCTGCGCATGGTCTCGGCCGTCAAACTCGACTGGCGCGGCGGCTCGAAGGGCGCACCGATGCACATCGAGTCCGGCAACCTCCTCTATCGCGAGACGTCGTCCGAAATCCTCTTGAACCCGTGGGCCAAACTCACGCGCGGCACGCTGTCGATGAACGCCGCCGCCACCCGCATCCAGTTGAATGGAGAGAAGATCGACGTCGTTGAAGCCGCCAAAGCCAGCGGCACCGACACGCAGCCCGCGCGCAAGCTCGACTTCGCCGCCGATCAGTTGACCGTGCGCTTCTCGCCCGAATCCGAGGTGAGCCGGATCGAAGGTGTGGGCGCATCGAAGCTCGTTTCGACGTCGAAGGGCGGAGCGACGACAGTGACGTCGAATCGCGTGGATCTCGACTTCGTGCCGTCGCCGAAGGGGAGCCTGCTCAGCAAGGCGCTCGCGACGGGCCAGGCTCGTGTCGAATCCGATCCCGCGCCGCGCGGCAAAGTCGAACCGCCGAACCGGATCATGACGAGCGAGATCATCGAACTCGCCATGCGTCCGAACGGCGAGGAGATCGACAATGTTCGGACCCACGCGCCGGGCCAGGTGGAGTTCATTCCCGTTGAAAAAGACGGCCGCCGCCGTCGCATGAACGCCGAGCGCATCACGGTGGAATACGGCGACGCCAACATGCTTCGCACGTTCCGCGGCGTCCAGAAGGTGGTGACGCGGACCGAAACGCCGAAGAAGGACGGCAAAGTCTCGGTCGGCATCACGCGCAGCGACGATCTGCTGGCGCGTTTCGACGAGAAGACCGGCCAGATGACGACGCTCGAGCAATGGAACAACTTCGAGTACGAAGAAGGCGACCGCCGCGCCCGTTCGGCGCGCGCCGAACTCGACAACGCGAAGGAAGTGATCACGCTCATCTCGCAAGCGCGCATCTGGGACAACACCGGCGCCACGTCGGCTGACCGCATCGTGCTCCAGCAGACCTCCGGCGACATGCTCGCGACGGGGAACGTCAGCTCGACGCGCGTGCCCGACAAAAAGGACGCGCAAGGCGGCATGCTCGACTCGTCCGAGCCATTGCGGGCGCAGGCCGCGCGCATGGCCACGGCGCGGCGCAACCAGTTGATCCGCTACGAAGAAAACGCCGTGATGTGGCAGGGCCCGAGCCGCATCCGCGCGCGTGTCATCGTCATCGACCGCGAGAAGAACACGCTCCAGGCCGACGGCGATGTCGTCAGCCTGATGCCGGCACAGGACAAGAAGGGCTCGACGTCGACGATCACGGCCGATTCTCTGGTGTACGACGACGTGAAAAAGGTCGCATTCTATCGAGGAAACGCGAAGCTGGAACAGCCGAACCTCGTGATGACGTCGAAGGAACTGCGGCTGTTCTTCCGGGAAGAGAAGGACGCCAAGGGCAACGCTGAGACGAAGCTGGACCGGATGATCGCCGACGGGACGGTGGAAATCGTCGAGAAGATCGCCGCGCGCACCCGGCGCGGCACGGGAGAACACTCCGAGTACTATCTCGACGAAGAGCGGCTGGTGCTGAACGGCGGCAATCCGCTGGTAGTGGATTCAGCGCGAGGCACCTCGCGGGGCCGGGAAATCACCTGGTTTGCGAGGCAGGACCGGCTGATCGTGGATAATACGGGAAGTGGCCCTGCCGTCAGTCGGATCAAACAGAGAAAGCAGTAGCGTTCCCGACACCCGCCGGATTCTGCGCACACTCGAAATCTCGAAGGCCTACCGAGGCCGCCGCGTGGTGGAAAGCGTTTCGGTCGAAGTCCGGGTCGGTGAAGTGGTGGGCCTGCTGGGGCCGAACGGGGCGGGGAAGACGACATCGTTCTACATGATCGTCGGGCTGATCGCGCCGGATTCCGGCAGTATTCAGGTGGACGACCGCGACATTACGGAACTGCCGATGTACGAGCGCGCGCGCATCGGAATCAGCTACCTGCCGCAGGAACCGTCGGTCTTCCGGAAGCTGAGCGTCGAGGACAACCTGCTGGCGATCCTCGAAACGCTGCCGATTTCGAGCCATGAGCGCCGCGAACGTCTGGCGGTGCTGATGGAGCAGATGGGCCTCGAGAAGGTCCGGGACAACAAGGGCTACATGCTTTCGGGCGGCGAGCGCAGGAGGGTGGAGATTGCCCGGTCCCTCGCGATTCAGCCCGAGTTCCTGTTGCTGGACGAGCCGTTTTCGGGCATCGACCCGATCCAGGTGCTCGAACTTCAGCGCATCATCTCCGGCCTGCGGCGAAGCGGCATTGGCGTGCTGATCACCGACCACAACGTGCGTGAGACGCTGGCTGTCACGGACCGCGCCTACATCATCAACAACGGGCGCATCTTCCGCGCCGGGACGCCGGGCGAACTCACCATGGACCGCGACGTCCGCCGCATCTACCTGGGTGAAACCTTCGACATGGGCCGGTAGCCGGCCCCCGTTCACATCGCTTAATAAAAGTTAATCCTCTATGTTTTGAGCCACTTGCGGCGGTGAGGGGTGGAGTGTGCCGTTTGCGAGGGGTGAAAGTTGCGCGTGTAGGAGCAATAGCTTCGCAAACGGAGGAGGAGAGGGATGGAGACCTACAAACTGCGCAGCGGCGACACACTCTGGGGGCTGGCCCGGAGGTTCGGGGTGCCGCTGCATTTGCTGCTCGAAGTGAACCGGATTGCGGACCCGACAAAGCTGAAGCCGGGCCATGTGCTGACGATTCCGGGGATGACGACGGACACGTCGGAACACCCGGCGCCGGAACCGGGGCCCGAACGTGTAGCGGCAGCGCCACTGGCGATCAACCGGGACCGTTTCAGGCTGCCGCCGACGCAGTACGTTCCGGAGGAAACGTCGAAGGACCTGGTGATGCTCCACTTCACGGCGGGGTCGAATGCCCAGGGGGCGTACCAGTCGTGGGTGAACTCGGACGCGCGCGTCGCGACAGCGTACATCGTCGACATGGATGGCACGGTGTACGAGCTGTTCGACCCGGCATATTGGGCGTATCACCTGGGCATCAAAGGTGCGGCGTCGGCGAATTTCAAGCACGACATGCGGTCGGTCGGAATTGAGATCGTGAACGTAGGGCCGTTGAAGCCGCGTGACGGCCGCCTATGCTGGTGGCCGAACGACTTCGGCGCGGCGTGGTGCGCGCCGGGGGAGACCGGGAAGTACGTCAAGGCCTCCTATCGCGGGTTCACGCACTATGCAGCTTACACCGAAGCGCAGTACAAGTCCCTGAAACCGCTTGTGGGTTACTTGTGCCAGAGGTTCTCGATTCCGCCGGTGTTGCCGCCCGTCTCGAAGCGGGGCCTGGAGGATGCGGCAGGGTACTTCAAGACTTGGAAGGGAATCGCGAGCCACCAGAACTTCCGCACGGACAAGACCGATGTTGGCCCGGCGTTTGATTGGTCTCGGGTAAGCCTATGAAGCGACGCGCTTTGCGGGGTCGATTCAGGGCCTTCTCTGTTATTATAGGGCTGAAATGAGTCTGCTCTCTCCGAGACTCCAGCTCGCGGTCAAGCAGAAGCAAATCCTGACGCCCGGCCTTGTGCAGATGGTCAGGGTGCTGC
This sequence comes from Bryobacteraceae bacterium, assembly GCA_050789245.1. GTDB lineage: Bacteria > Acidobacteriota > Terriglobia > Bryobacterales > Bryobacteraceae > PNKE01. Next base: position 185,486 of record JBOZRR010000022.1, read on the forward strand.
AACTGAACCGGCTCGAGCTGCGGGAGATGATCGATCAGGAGATCGAGCAGAACCCGGTCCTCGAGGAGAGCGCGGAACTCGGCGAGGAGCTGACTCCTGCCGAAGTTCAGGCGCTCCTGGAAGCCGAGCGCGACCCGAACCCCGCTGACGCCGAGATGCTGGCGATCACGAGCGAGGCGGCCGCGGCGGCGACCTTCGAACCGGACAGCGACACGCCTGACGCGGTGGCGGTAGAGGCGGAATCGACGCCCGGCGGCGAGACGGCGGCGGTGGCCGATCAGGCGCAGGCGGTAGATCCGTTCGACCAGATCGATTTCGGCAGCTACTTCGACGAGTGGATGGATCCGGGCTACAAGAGCCTGGGTTCGGAAGATCCGGATAAGCCGTCCTTCGAGCAGTTCCTGTCCTCGCCGGTGACGCTAACCGAGCACCTGAGGTCGCAGCTGAGCATGCAGGCGTTTTCGCCGGAGGTGCGAGAGGCCACCGACGCGATTCTGGGCAACCTGGACGAGACGGGGTACCTGTCGATTGCGCTGGAGGAGATCGCGGAGTCTGAAGGGTTGCCGATGGAGAGCCTGGAAGGCGCGTTGAAGGCGGTCCAGGAGCTGGACCCGGCGGGCGTTGGTGCGCGAAGCCTTCAAGAGTGCCTGTTGTTACAGCTCGAGAGCCGCAACGCCGAGGGCTCGGTGGCATGGGTGATTGTGAAAGATCACCTGAAGCTGGTGGAGTCAAAGAGCGAGAAGGAGCTGTGCCGGCTGCTGGACAGGCCGCTGGAGCACATCCAGATCGCGCTCGACGTGATCCGGCACCTGGACCCGAAGCCGGGGCTGAAGTACTCAGGGCCGGGGGCACGCCAGGTGGAGCCGGACGTCTTCATCGAGAAGGACGGCGAGGAGTACATCATCTCGCTGAGCGATGAGGACCTGCCGCAGCTTCGCATCAACGGCAGTTACCGGCGCCTGCTGGACCGCGAGCAGGAGCCCAACAAGGAAACACGGAATTACATCAAAGAGCGATTCGTTTCCGCGCTTCAGTTGATCCGGAACATTGAGCAGCGGAAGCAAACGATCTTCAAGGTCTGCCAGGCGATTGTTGCCCGGCAACGCGAATTTCTGGAGTTCGGCATCGATCATCTTCGTCCGATGATGATCAAGGACGTGGCCGAGGAGATGGGTGTGCATGCGTCGACGGTGAGCCGTGCCGTGGCGGGCAAGTATGCGCACACGCCGCAGGGAGTGTATGAGCTGCGGTTCTTCTTCTCCGAGGCGGTCCAGGGTCCATCGGGCGGGGACATTTCGCTGCTGACGCTCAAGCGCATGGTGAAGTCCATGATCGAGCAGGAAGATTCCGCCCACCCCCTTACCGACGATCAAATTGCCACCCGGCTGCAACAGCAGGGCATCCAAGTGACCCGCAGGACTGTTGCGAAGTACCGGGAGGACATGAAGATTCCTTCCACGCACCACCGGCGCGTCAGGAACTAGTCCGTCGCCTGGCGCGTCTTATCTTTCCACACAGAAAGGCACTGCCATGAGAATCACCTTTACCGGCAAGCAGGAAAAGCTCCCCCCAAACCTGGAGAGAAAGCTTGCGATGCAGTTCGGCAAGTTGTCGAAGCTGCTGGATCGCCGTGGCGAGAAGGAGGCCCAGGTCATCTTGAGCAGTGAGAGACACCTCCAGCGTGCGGAGGTGCGAATGAACTTTTATGGGCAGACGGTGGTGGGGGCCGGGGCCTCCACGGACCAGTACACGGCGATTTCGGAGGCCGTGGAGAATCTGCAAAAGCAGGCGATGAAGTCGAGGACGAAGTTCCGCGACACGAAGCGCTCCGCGCCGAACGCATCGGTGCGGCTGGCGCCGCCGCCGGAGCCTCCGGCTGCGCCGCCGCCGAAGGCCAAGGAAAAGAAGGCAGCCAAGAAGGCGGGCGCCGCCGCCGTGAGGCCGGCGCGGGTGGTGGACGTACACAGCAAGACGAACGGCAAGCCGATGACCATCGAAGAGGCGATGCTGGCGATGGAGGGCGGCAAGGACTACGTGATCTATCGCGACGCCGAGTCCGACAGGGTCAGCGTCCTGATTCGCCGGTCCGACGGCCGCGTCGACCTGGTCCAGGGCTGAGGCCGGGACGTTCGCATGGGCAGACGCAAGAGCGCCGGCACGGCACTGGTGGAGGAGAAGAAGCCGCGATCGCGCAGGCAGGCCCCGTCCGAAGGGGCGGGGCCTGAACTGGTGATCATCACCGGCTTGAGCGGTTCCGGGAAGGGGACCGTCATCAAGAGTTTCGAGGACCAGGGCTATTACTCGGTGGACAACCTGCCGCTGGACCTGATCCCAAAGTTCGCGGAGTTGACCAAGGACTCGCCGAACATCCGCCGGGCGGCGCTGGTGGTGGACATCCGCGAAGGCGACCAGCTCAAACGATTTCCCGAGGTGTATGCCAAGCTCAGCCGGAAGATCAGCACGCGGCTGCTATTTCTGGATGCCGACGACGAGACGCTGGTGCGGCGGTTCAGCGAGACACGGCGTCCGCACCCGCTGGGCGCGGGGCGCGGGGTGCTGGGCAGCATCCGGGCGGAGAGAAAAGCGCTGGAACCGATACGGGGGCTGGCGGACCTGGTGATCTCGACATCGGAGATGAACGTCCACGAGCTGCGACGGAGGATTCTGGAGACCTTCGGCAGCGCGGAGGACCGCAAGATTCTGATCTCCGTGGCGAGCTTCGGGTTCCGGCACGGCGTGCCCGCGGAGAGCGACCTGGTCTTCGACGTCCGGTTTCTGCCGAACCCGAACTACATCCCGGAGTTCAAGCACCTGACGGGGAAGAATCCGAGCGTCGCGCGGTTCGTCGCAAGCTACCCGCAGACGCAGGAGTTCATCGACCGCACGTGGTCCCTACTGTTGTTTCTTCTGCCGCACTACATCCAGGAAGGGAAGAGCTACCTGACCATCTCTTTCGGCTGCACGGGCGGACATCACCGGTCCGTGATGATGGCCGAGGAGTTTCAAAAGCGACTGCAGAAGGCGGGGTTTCATTCAAAGCTCGCGCACCGGGATATTGAGAAGTAGCGGATTGGCGGACGCCGATCGCCAAAAAAAGAGGCGGCGAGCTCACCATTCCCGCCGCCGCAAAACCCGAAAAAACATCCTCGTTGTTCTGTCTCGAATCCGAAAGCGCTGCCGAGGGGCAGTGCGGGTTCCCTGGACCACTAGCCTCCGACAGGCCGGAACCCTTTCCGCAACATCATTCCCGGCGCCGGCATAGTCCTCCGACTCCGTTGACACCGGGAGGACTCTGTTAAGACCTCGGCAGCGTGCTTTCGGACATCCTCCGTAACCCGATCTCAGCAAGAGCACGTCTCATGCCAATCCGAAGTGCGGCGATTTCGGGCAGGCAAGTGCATGGATTGCGGTGACTTCCGGGCGTTTGGGCGCATCTCATGGAGTGAACGCCGGGTTTCCACGCCACGGACACCTGTGTCAAGGGCGCGGACAGATGAATGTTGAAGGCGCTGGTACAATGGGAGCCTAGTCACCTCAAATGCTGGCCACGAAGACACTAGCGGAAGAGATTCAGGACCTGAAGCGCGAGCGCAGGGCGATCCTTCTGGCCCATCACTACCAGGAGTCGGAGATTCAGGAACTGGCCGACGTGATCGGCGACAGCCTGGAACTCTCCCGCAAGGCGCAGCACTTTGACGGCGACGTGATCGCCTTTGCCGGCGTGTGGTTCATGGCGGAGACGGCGAAGGTGCTGAATCCGGACCGCATCGTTGTCGTGCCGGACCGCGAGGCCGGCTGCTCGCTAGTGGACTCCTGCCCGGCGGAGCAGTTGCGCGCGTGGAAGCAGCGCCACCCGGACCACGCCATCGTCAGCTACATCAATACGAGCGTCGAAGTGAAGGCGGAGAGCGACATTCTCTGCACATCACGCAACGCGGTGGACGTGGTGAATTCGATTCCGGCGGAGAAGCCGGTGTTGTTCACGCCGGACATTAATCTGGGCAACTACGTGAAGGCGCAGACGGGCCGCGAGAACATGAAGATCTGGCAGGGCGCCTGCATCGTGCATGCGACGTTCCCGTCGCGTCGGCTGGTGGCGGCGCGGTCAGAGTTTCCGAATGCGCTGGTGGCCGCGCATCCGGAGTGCCCGGGCGAAGTGCTGCGCATGGCGGACTTTATCGGCTCGACGTCGGCGATCATCGACTGGTGCGTGAAGCAGGACGCCGAAGAGTTCATCGTGATGACCGAGAGCGGCGTGCGCTTCTCTCTGGAGCGGCTGGCGCCGAACAAGAAGTTCCACTTCGTTGCGAACGAGCAGTGCAATTGCAGCGAATGTCCGTACATGAAGCTCAACACGCTGGAGAAGTTACGGGATTGCCTGCGCAATCTGGCTCCGCGCGTCGAGTTGGACGCTGACCTGATGAACCGCGCGCGCCAGCCGATTGAGAGGATGCTGGCGCTGCGCTAAGTCCGACGGGGAGCCCCATGTCCGAGCCACTGCTCGACAATTTCGGCCGTGTTCACGACAACCTGAGGCTAAGCGTCACTGACCGCTGTAACATCCGTTGCTTTTACTGCATGCCGGAGTCGGGCGTGGAGTACGTCGAGCATGCGGAGATCCTGAGATACGAAGAGATCGAGCGGTTTGCGCGCATTGCGGCGTCGATGGGCGTCAACAAGCTGCGAGTGACGGGCGGGGAACCGCTGGTCCGCAAGCACCTGCATGTGCTGATCGCGAAGCTCCTGGAGATTCCAGGGATTCGCGACATCGCGTTGACGACCAACGGCGTGCTGCTGGCGCAGCAGGCCAAAGATCTGTACGACGCCGGGTTGCGGCGGCTGAACATTCACCTGGACACGCTGGATCGCGAGCGCTTCCAGCAGATCACGCGGCGCGACGAATTTGACCGCGTGCTGGAAGGCATTCACGAGGCGCGACGGCTGGGTTTCGGGCCGATCAAGATCAACGCCGTGGCGGTGAAGAACCTGTTGGAGCCGGACATCGTGCCGCTGGCGCGGTTCGGGCGCGAGCACGACATCGAGGTTCGCTACATCGAGTTCATGCCGCTGGATGCGCAGCATCTGTGGGATAAGTCGAAGGTGCTGCTGGCCGATGAGATTGTCGAGACATTGACGCGCGAGATCGGGCCGATGGATGCGGTGCCGGACCCGGACCCGCGCGCGCCGGCGCTGGAGTACCGCTTCCGCGACGGCGTGGGCAAGGTGGGGTTCATTGCTTCGGTGAGCCGGCCGTTCTGCCTGAACTGCAACCGCCTCCGCCTGACGGCCGACGGCCATCTGCGCTATTGCCTGTTCGCAATAGAAGAGACGAACGTGAAGCGTCAACTTCGCGGCGGCGCGACGGACGAAGAGATCGCCCAGACCATCCGTGAGACTGTGCGGGCCAAGTGGCTGGGTCATGAGATTAACCAGGCCCGTTTTGTTCCTCCGCCGCGGCCGATGTATGCGATCGGCGGTTAGCGTACTTCTCCTTTGCGGCGTCTTCGTCGCGTTAGGCCTCATCTTTCTTCCCTATCCCGGCGCGCAGTTCGACGAGCTGTTCTTCGTCACGGCGATCTATCACCCGGAGCACGTCGAGTACGCGATGAAGTTCAGCTTCGGCAAGGTGCCGATCATGCTGGTGACGTACACGGGGACGGTGAAGTGCCTGCTGTACGCGCCGCTGCTCCATTGGTTTGAGCCGGGACGAGCGCTGCTGCGCGTACCGGTGCTGCTGCTGGGAGCGGTCTCCATTGCGCTGTTCTTTTTGGCATTGAAGCGCGTGGCGGGCGGGCGCGCGGCCTTCGCGGCGGCGGCTTTGCTGGCGACCGATGCGATGTATCTCCTGACGTGCGTCTTTGACTGGGGTCCGGTGGTGATCCAGCATGTGATGCTGACGCTGGCTCTGTACGCGGGCGTGCGGTACGGGGAGGAAGGGCGGACCCGGTGGCTGTGGCTCGCGGGTTTCTGCGCGGGGCTCGCTCTGTGGGACAAGGCTTTAGTGGTGTGGTTGTTCGCGGGGATCGGCGCCGGGTTGCTGTTGATGTTTCGCGGGCCGGTGCTGGCGATCGTGAAAGACCGGCGGCGGTTGGGGGCGCTGGTGATCGGATTTCTGATCGGCGCAGCACCGTTCCTGTACTACAACAAGATCCATCCGCTGCGGACGTTCACGGCGACGGAGGGCGTCGGCGACGACGATGCGGCGGTCAAGCTGCGCGTGCTGGACAATTCGCTCAACGGCAGCGCACTGTTCGGCTACATCGTGCGGGAGACGCCGGAGGGGCCGCCCGCGAATCTGCAGACGTGGGAGAAGGCGCCGCTGTGGCTGGCGGGGAAGCTGCGCGCGCCGCGGCGGAGCTTCCAGCATCTGCTCTTTGTGCTGGCGATTCTGGCGGTGCCGCTGTTGTGGCGCGGGCCGTATGGACGGCTGGCGCTGTTCACTCTGACGGCGGCGTCCATCGCCTGGCTGATGATGTTGTACACGCGCGGAGCGGGGGCGGCGGCGCATCATGCCGTGCTGCTGTGGCCGGCGCCGCATTTGCTGGCGGGATTGCTGCTGGCGGAGGCGGTGCGCCGGTTCTCGCGGCGGGGGGTGATGGTGGGTGCGGCGGTCTTTGGGATTTGCATCGCGTCGAACATCGCCGTCGTGAACCAGTACCTGGCGCAGTTCATCTCGAGCGGGCCGACGGTGATCTGGACGGATGCTTCGCAGCCGCTAGTCGCGGAGTTGGGACGGGAGCCGGGGCGGACAGTGTTCGCGGCGGACTGGGGCGTCGTGCAGCAGGTGGAGTTCTACGGGAAGGGGAGACTGTCGTTCCACCGGGCCGACGACGAGATCCTCAATCTGCACGAGCCGGCGAGGCAGAAGGTAGTGGAGGAGGCGCTGGCGAATCCGGCGAACCTGTTCGTCACGCACACCGAGGGGCGCGACATCTATCCCGGCGTGCGGCGCAAGCTGATCGACTTCGCCTCCGCCAGAGGCTACCGTGACAACATCACGCGCGTGATTGCCGATCGCCACGGCGTGCCCATCTTTGAGATCCATGAGTTCCAACGCTGACGACGAATTCGGCCCCGTCGAAGTCCCCATTACGGACGTGTTCGACCTGCATCCGTTCGCGCCTCGCGACGTGAAGGCGGCGGTGGAGGCCTATCTGGAAGAGGCGCACGCGCGGGGCTTCAAGGCGTTGCGCATCATTCACGGGCGGGGCATCGGCGTGCAGCGGGAGACGGTCCGCAAGGTTTTGGAGCGCACGCCAAACGTGTTGGAGTTTCGCGATGCTCCGGCGGAGGCCGGCGGTTGGGGCGCGACGATCGTCACCTTACGCTGAAGCCGGTTCCGAGGGGAAGACCTTCGACAGCAGCTTCTGAAAGCTGGGGTGCTCGCGGATGGGGTCGAAGACCGGATCGGCGTTCGCATAGATCAGCCAGCATTCCTTCTCGCGGACCGCGGCGTTGAGGAACTCGCCCGCCTGGTCGAGGTCGCCGAGCCCAAGGTGCACCATGGCGCGGTCGTAGGCGGCGACGTAGGTGGTCTGCGTCAACTGTTCGAGCGAGGCGAGCGTCTCATCGGCTTGCCGCTTGTGATGGCAGCGGCCATAGGCATAGCCGAGCGCGGCCTTCAGTCTGGGGTCTCCTTCGGAAAGAGGCAGCGCGGATTCCAGCAGTTCCACTGCGGCGTGGCAGTCGCCCTGGCGAATAAGAGCGTAGGACATCATCCGGTGCGCGCCATAGTATTGCGGGCTGAGGCTCATGGTGTGCTCGAACTGTTCGAGCGCGGCATCGTTGTCACCGCGCAAGTAGTGGACGATGCCAAGGCCCGTGTTTGGGATGAGCGCGCCGGGGTCCAGTTCGAGCGCCTCCCGCAACTGCTCCTCGGCTTCGTCAAACCGGCCGAGCGGCGCCAGCAGCGCCACGGCGTAAAAGTAGTGCGCGTCGGGGATGCTGGGGTTCATCTCGATCGCCTGCCGGTAGTCGGTTTCGGCCACTTGCCACTGCCACTGGATGGCAGACCGCAGCAGAGCCCGGCAGATGTACGGCCAGGCGATCCTGTCGTCAAGCTCTATTGCCTGCTCGATTTGAGAGCGTGCCTGCACAGCGACGGAGGCAGGCGAAACATCCCCGAATAGCGACATCTGCATGAGTGCGACGGCGATGCCGGCATGAGCGGCGGCAAAGCGGTGATCGACGGTCAGCGCGGCCTGAAAGCACTCGATGCTGCGGCGAAGGCTCGCCGGGGTCATCTTCTGGAGGAAGTGCCGGCCCTCCAGCACGTGCCGCACGGCCATGCCGGGCACCACGTGATTCGGCCGCCACTCTGTTCCGGCTTGCGACAGCTTCACTCGCAGCACGCCCGCGATGGCGCCGGCGATCTCCTCCTGGAGCGCGAAGATGTCCTCCATGCGGCGGTCGAAGCGCTCGCTCCACACCTGCATGCCGTCCTGCACATTCACAAGCTGAGCCGTGACGCGGAGCGCGTCGCCCGCGCGGCGGACACTGCCTTCGAGCACTTTTGAGACGCCCAGCTTCTCTCCGATCTGGCGGACGTCCTCGGCGGTGTTCTTGAATTGGAATGCGGAAGTGCGCGACACGACACGCAGCGGCGGAGCCTGCGCCAGCGCGGTGATCAACTCCTCGGTCAGGCCGTCGGCAAAGAGTTCATTCTCACGGTCGGCGGAGAGATTGACGAACGGGAGGACTGCGATGGCGCGCTCATCGCGCGGCGCCGCGGGCGCTTTCTCCGCCACGGGAGCTACTTTCGCACTCGCCAGGGCGATCACTGGCGCATAGGTGCCCTCAGGAAGCGTGATTTTTACTGTCTGTTCGCCGCCAGCCTGCTCGTAGTAGGCCCGCAGCTTGCGCCGCAACCGCCGGGCTTCGACACGGACAATCGAATCGACGCGCGGGTCGTAGGAGGACGGGCGGTCGAAGACTTCCAGGCCGATGGTGTATTCCTTGAGCGATTCGCGGTCTCCGGAGAGGTGGCGCTCAACGGCGAACGTCAGAAAACGCCGCATCCGCTCGGACTGCGCGAACTCTTTGGATTCAAGGATTTGGGCGAGAGCTTGCCTAACGGCTTCCGCCGGAACGCCGTCCGCCTTTCTGCCCGCGCTGGCCATTCCCCGCCTCCTGTCCGCTCCCCGATTGTACTCCGCATCTCACCGTGAGCTAACCCCCCCATCACTCGGGTAGCACCCACGGGCTACGTCAGTCTGGTCATGCAGAGGACGACAGGCGGCATAACAGCCAGTCAGAGGCGGAAAGAGAACAGAGGAGATTCCATGGCAACGGCGGCAATGATGGTTCGTGTTCCAGTACCTACCCCTGAGCAGGCGCTGATCGCGCGTGCCCAGGCGGGCGACAGTGAGGCCTTTTCGCAGCTCATCGGGGGTTACCGCAATCGGATGCTGCGCACTGCCACGAAAGTGGTTCGCGACCCGGAAGACGCTGAGGACGTCGTGCAGCAGGCATTCACGGCCGCTTGGGTGAATCTGTACAAGTTCCGTGGAGACTCCGCGTTCTCCACCTGGCTTACCCGCATCACCATCAACGAGGGTCTCAGCGTACTGCGCCGCCGCAAGCGCCAGCATGTCGAGATCACCGAGCAGATTACCGACGTCACCTTCTCGCACGACGCCATCGTGCTGGCCGACGAGGAGACGCCCGAGAAGCAGGTCATCAAGGACGAATTGAAGCACCTCGTCCACCAGAGCCTGTCCGTGGTGAAGCCGGCGTATCGCGCGGCCATGAGCCTGCGCGTGCTTGAGGATCTCTCGCTGGAAGAAATCTCCGCGCGGCTGTCCATCCCCGTGAACACGGTGAAAGTGCACCTGTTCCGCGGCCGCCAGGCGATGAAAGCCTTCCTCTCGCAGCGTCTCGGTCCGGCCGTGGCGTAAATCAGGTTTTCCCCCTGCGGGCTGCACGATACATTCCCGTGCGGCCCGCTTTTTTTGCCGCGCTCGCTTCCGGCGCATTATGATGCCTACAACATCTCACGCCCGAAGGAGCGCTCCGCCATGCCCAGGAAGATCGCGATGATCGGCGCCGGCAGCATCGTCTTCTGCCGCACCCTGCTCAACGACATCCTTGCCACCCCGGTGCTTGCGGATTCCGAAGTCGCCCTGATGTCGCGCACCGAGCCCAAGCTGCGCGCCATGGAAGACTTTGCCCGCCGCATGGTGGCCGACAACGGGCGCCCGGCGAGCGTCTGGGCGACGCTCGATCGCCGCGAAGCGATCCGCGACGCCGACTTCGTCGTCGTCATGGTGCAGGTCGGCGGCGTCGATGCCTTCGAGATCGACTACAAGATCCCGCTGAAGTACGGCATCGACCAGTGCATCGCCGACACGCTCGGCCCCGGAGGCATCTTCCGCGCCCTCCGCTCCATTCCGTTGCTCGTCGACATCGCGCGCGACATGGAAGAAGTCGCTAAACCTGGCGCCATCATGCTGCAATACGCGAATCCGATGGCTGCCAACGGCCTGGCTCTCGGGAAGGCGTCAAACGTTTCCTTCGTCGGGCTCTGCCATGGCGTGCAGACCACTCTCGACCTGATCGCCCGTTACTGCGGCGTGCCGAAAGACGAGATCACTTACACCTGCGGCGGCATCAACCACATGGACTGGTTCCTGACCCTCTCCCACAAGGGCCGCGACCTCTACCCCACACTCCGCCGGCTCTTCGAGAAGCCTGAGTTCTACAAGAACGAGAAGGTCCGCGGCGAGGTCTTCCGCCACTTCGGCTACTTCATGACCGAATCTACCGGCCACCTCAGCGAATACGTCCCCTGGTTCCGCAAGACCCGCGCAGCGCTCGACACCTATTGCGACGAGCCCAGCTTCGGCGGCGAAACCGGAGCTTACTACTCCTGGTGCCGCACCGTGGCCGACTACTACGCCACGCACGATCCGCTCCAGTTCGAATCCACGGCGCTCGAACCGCGCAGCGTCGAATACTGTTCCTGGATCATGGAGGCCGTCGCCACGGGCCGCCCGTTCCGCTTCATGGGCAACGTCCGCAATGACGGCTACATCGCCAATCTCCCCAACGGCTGCTGCGTGGAGGTGCCCACCTTTGCCGATGACACCGGGCTCCACCCCACCGTCATCGGCAAGCTGCCGCCGCAATGCGCCGCGCTCTGCATGACCAACGTGAACGTGCAGACGCTGGCCGCGGAGGCCGCGCTCACCGCCGACCCCGAACTAGTGATGCAGGCCGCCGCGCTCGATCCGCTCTCCTCCGCCGTCTGCACCCTCGACGAGATCCGCCGCATGTGCGCCGAGATGCTCGACGCGCAGCGCGATTGGCTCCCCGGCTTCAACGGCAAGTCCATCGCGCCGAGGCCGCTGATCACCGTGCCCGAGGACTGCGTCCCCGTCGATGTCCCTCTCGACCCCGCCCTCGCCATCGGCAAGCGCTTCGGCACGTTGATCAGCCACACGGAGAAGGCATGACCCGCCGCCAGATCTTCGGTCTCGCGCCGCTGCTGCTTTCATCCCGCGCCAAAGGCGCCAACGATCGCATTCGCGTCGGCGTCATCGGCGGCGGCAACCGCAGCGGCCTGCTGATCGATCAGCTCCCCGAAAGCGCCGAGGTCGTCGCCGTCGCCGACTGCTTCCTCAAGAAGGCCGAGGACCTTGCCGCCAAGCGCAACGCACGCTGGCGGCTCTATCAGGACTACCGCCGGCTGCTCGACAGCAAGGAGATCGACGGCGTCATCATCGGCGCCACGGACCACGCCCGCGCGCTCCTCTCCATCCACTCCTGCCAGGCCGGCAAGGACGTTTACGCCGAGAAGCCGCTGACGCTCTACGTCGCTGAAGGCCGTGCCATTGTCAACGCGGCCCGGCGCTACAACCGCGTCTTCCAAGTCGGCAGCCAGCAACGATCCATGGCCATGAACCAGATCGCCTGCGCCTTCGTGCGCAACGGCGGCCTTGGTCCGCTGCACTTTGTCCAAGGCTGCAATTATCCCTCTGCCCGCATGTGGACGCCGCAGCCAGCCCAGCCTGTGCCCGACGGCTTGGACTGGGAAATGTGGCTCGGCCAGAGCCCGGAGCGCCCCTATCACGAGCAGCTTTACCGCGGGTGGATGGGCTGGTACGACTACTCCGGCGGCGAGATGACCAACTGGGGCGCTCATGGCCTCGACCAGATCCAGGCCGCGCTCGGCATGGACCGCACCGGCCCCGTCGAATTCTGGCCACTGGCCGATTCCTCGCCCGGCGCCGTCGCCTTCCGTTACTCGAACGGCGTGCCCGTCCGTCTGGAACTCCCCATGGGCGACCTGAACGGCGGCGCCATCTTTGTCGGCAAACGCGGCCGCATCGAAATCGTCCGCAACGGCTTCCGCGCCGATCCTCCCGGCCTGATGAAGGAGATCCAACTCCCGCCCGAGGAAGAAGTGAAGAAATGGGACCGCGCTCAGTGGCAGGCCAAGTACCACATGCAGGACTGGCTGGACGCGATGCGTGCCCGCCGTGCCCCGCTCGCCGAACCCGAGATCGGCCACCGCTCCGTCAGCGTCGCCCACCTCGCCAACATCACGCGCCTGCTGAACCGCAAGCTCAAGTGGGACCCGGCCGCCGAACAGTTCGTCTCAGACGCCGCAGCCAACACGCACCTTACGCGCCCGCGCCGCAAGGGCTATGAGTTGCCCGCCTGAGGGAATATGGCTGGGCGAAACTTCGCAGTGTCTTTCAGGCTCTCTCATCCTGAGATGCAGCAGTCCCTCATCTCAGAGAGTCTCGGTATGGAGCCTGACTGGGGCTGGACTGTCGGCGAGCCGCGCAAGACTCCATCGGGTGATGCTTTGGAGGGAGTCCGGCGCAACACCTACTGGTTGAAAAGATACGAGGCCAATGACGGGGAATCCATTGCGGATGTGGTTTCCCGTGTATTGGATGATCTTGAGAAGAGCCGCGACTTCCTGACGAACTTCACCGAAACCGGCGGGCGGGCGGAGTTCTTCATCGGATGCTTTCAGCCCCCGGGGGATACATTTCGCTGGGTACTCCTGAAGCAATTGGCGGAAATGCGGATCAACCTCTCGATTGACCTGTAGACACCCGCTCGAAGGACTGCCCCAATTCGGGGACGAAGTTACTTACGAAGGCAAGGTGAAACGACGCATGCCCATTCGCACCATGCGTTTCGGTGAAACCGTTTCCTCCTCCGCAACGGCTTACGATCTGCCCACCTGAACCTCTGCCGCGCTCGTGTCGAACCACCCGCGCGTCCGGTTGCAGACCGCACACACTGAGAGCATGACCGGCACTTCGATCAGCACACCGACGACCGTCGCCAGCGCCGCACCCGATCCCGGCCCGAACAGCGCGATGGCCGTCGCCACCGCCAGTTCGAAGAAGTTGCTCGCCCCGATCAGCGCACCCGGAGCGGCCACCGAGTACTCCACCTTGAACAGCCGCATCAGCCCATAGGCCAGCGACGAGTTGAAGTACACCTGGATCAGAATCGGCACGGCGATCAGCACCACGTGCAGGAACTTGCCCGTGATGTTATCGGCCTGGAACGCGAAGATTAGTACCAGCGTCGCCAGCAGCGCCAGCATGCTCACAGGCGCGAACCGAGGCAGCAGCGCGCCTTCGAACCATTCGCGACCGTGCCGCCGGATCAACCCGCGCCGCAGCAGCACGCCGGCCGTCAGCGGAATCACGATGAACACCGCCACCGAATACAGCAGCACCATGAAAGGCACATCCAGCGACGACGCGCCGCTCACCAGGAACCGCACGATTGGCGCGAACAGCACCAGCATGATCAGGTCGTTCACCGACACCTGCACCAGCGTATACGCCGGGTCGCCGTCGGTCAGGTAGCTCCACACGAAGACCATCGCCGTGCACGGCGCCGCCGCCAGAATGATGCAGCCCGCGATGTACTGCGACGCCTCGTCTGCCGTCATCAGTCCCGCAAAGACATGCCGGAAGAAGATCCAAGCCACCAGCGCCATTGAGAACGGTTTCACCACCCAGTTCACGAACAACGTCACCATCAGTCCGCGCGGCTTGCGCCCCACGTTCTGCACGGAGGCGAAGTCCACCTTCATCATCATCGGCACGATCATCAGCCAGATCAGCACCGCAATCGGCACGTTGATCTGGCTGCCCGTTCCGAACTCCATGCCTCGTAGCGCATGGGTCATCTCCGGCAGCAGCTTGCCGAGCGCCAACCCGGCCAGCATGCACGCGCCCACCCACAGGCTCAGGTAGCGCTCAAACAGGTTCAACCGCTTCGGTCCAATCGTGGTCAACGTTCGCTCCTTCTCCTGCTCGGGCCACTGCCAGCAGCCTCTCCCGGCCCACCGGCTCCTTTACCTGCCACGGAATCAAAGCCATTCGCTCCGCCAACTTCTCGCTGACTTCCGCGATGTACCGCCCTTCGCGCGCGCCGCGCTCCACCAGCACCGGATCTCGCGTTGCGGTCCCCGCAAAGCACTGGTTCACTACCCACGCAAACGGCTTGATTCCCGTGCGGAGCAGGTCGTCCTGCAATCGCGCAGCCTCGTGCACCGGAGTCGCCTCCGGCAGAGTCACCAAGAGAATCCGTGTGAACTCGCCATCCCTCAACCGCGGCAGTAGCTGCCTCACCGCCTCCGGCAGATCGCTCGCCGTCCGTGCCACGTCCCGGTGGTAGGACTCCGCCGCATCCAGAAGCAGCAGGGTGTGCCCCGTCGGTGCCGTGTCCAGCACAACGAACCCGTCCTTCCCTTGCGCCACAGTGCGCGCGAACGCGCTGAACACCGCGATCTCCTCCGTGCACGGCGACCGCAGATCCTCTTCGAGCAGCGCCATCCCCGCCGCATCCAGGTTCGGAGCGTTCTTGGCCAGGACCTCCGCTGCGTAGTTCGCCACCTCCGCCGCCGGATCGATGCGGCTCACCTGCAATCGATCGACGGTTTCACCCACCGTCTGCTCCAGATGCGCCGCCGGGTCCGTCGTACTCAGTCGCACTGCATGGCCCCGGGCCGCCAGTTCCATCGCGATTGCCGATGCTACCGTCGTCTTTCCCACGCCGCCCTTGCCCATCGTCATCACAACGCCGCGCCCCGCGCGTTCAATCTCATCGATCAGTCCCGACAAACTCTCACCCTGCTCCGGCGGGCTCGTGAGCAGCGCTCTGAGTCCAACCACTCCCGTCGGCGAGAATCTCCGTAGCGGCACATCGAATCGGGGCAGACTCGCCAAGCACTCCGGCATCGCTAGAAGCGCTCTGCGCCCCCGCTCCTCCAACGCGAACGCAATCGAGTCGTATGGTAGGCTCGCCGTGAACACGCCATTGAGCGCCAGGCACTGGTTCCTCACCCCGATCTGCGCCAGTTCCCGCGCTGTCCGTGCAGCCTCCGCAAGCGCCGACTCCTCAGGCCGGCTCACCAGCACCAGCGTCGACGTGCCTCCGTCGCTCAAGGCCCGCACGCTCGCTTCATACAGTGATCTCTGCGCCGCTAGGCCCGACAGCGGCCCCAGGCAACTCGTGCCCGTCGTGTTGTTCTCCATGAAGCCCGTCCACGCCCCAGGGAGTTGCAGCAGCCTGAGCGTGTGCCCCGTCGGAGCCGTGTCGAAGATCACGTGGTCGTATCCGGCCGTCGCGCGCTCATCGCCCAGCAGCTTGGTGAATTCGTCGAACGCCGCGATCTCCACCGTGCAGGCGCCAGACAGTTGTTCCTCCATGCTGTTCACTGCCGCATCCGGCAGCACGCCGCGGTACGGGCCCACAACGCGCTCCCGGTAAACCCGCGCCGCTTCCTCCGGATCGATATTCAGCGCGTCGAGTCCCTTCACACCCTGCACCGCCATCGGCTCGCCTGTCAGTGACACGCCCAACACTTCATCCAGGTTTGAGGCCGGATCCGTACTCACCACCAGAACTCGCTTGCCCGCATCCGCCAAAGCCACACCAACCGCGCAGGCCAGCGACGTCTTCCCCACGCCTCCCTTGCCTGTGAAGAACAGGATCCGTGTTGCCCGGCTCAGGAACTCGCTTACGGTCATCTCGCTCTACTTCATCACCGGCAGCGTGACAGGTTCTTCGTATTCCACGCCCGCCATCTCCGCCAACTCCTTGCGCGACGGATAGCGGCCTTTGCTCGCGATTGCGCCGTTCACCAGGATCAGAGGCAGGCAGCCGTTGCCGAACTCCCTCAGCGCCGCTCGCACGGTCTCGTTCATCGCGTATGCCTGCGGCTGCTGAGCCAGGTTGAAGCGGTCCACCTTCACTCCCTGGTTCGCCAGCCAGTGGAAGTCGGCGCTGAACCGGACCAGCGCAGGGTCCACATTCGGACCGCAGACGCCGGTCGAACAGCACATCGGGGGTTCGAAAACCTCGAGCTTTGTCATGGGATGATTCCTTCCGTCAATTTCGTCGAAAGACGATCAGTGGGGCCGCTGATCATAGGATGGCCACCAGCGCCTTCAAGCGCCGCATCGTCTCGTTGTTGATGCAGTAGCCCACCCGCGCGCCCTCTTCCCGGCTCCGGATCAGCCCCGCCTCCTTCAGAATCCGCAAGTGTTCGGACACCGTCGATTGCGCGAGCGGCAGTTCACCCACAATGTCGCTGCACACTCGCGCCTCTTTCTGCGACAGCATTCGTAGAATCCGCACCCGCGCCGGATGGCCTATTGCCTTAGCCAGCATGGCCAGTTCTTCGTCCGCCGCCGGCCCCTCGATGGGCCGCGGCACCGGTTCCGCAGCAGGAACGTCACAGCACAGTGGTTCGCGTCTGCTCTTTCTTGGCATCGTCATTCGTCGATTAACGATAGCTTTCCCTCTTCTCAGAGTCAACGGCCCGGCCATTTCTTCTCAAGCCGTCTTCATCAAATGCGGTTGAGACATCGCCTCATGGCACGTCTGGCAAAGTATCACCCGTGCCGGCACCGGCAGATCCACGGTTCTGCAAACGGGCATAGATGCCATCAGATGCTGAGGAACTACGACCGCATGCTCCCGGCACAACGCCGCGGAACAGTTGTGGCACAACGCGACCGCCGGCCGGTGGACGCCATTCTGTTCGCACTCCAGGCAGTTCATTGTGGACCTCCAGACTTCGCATTCGACGCCGCGAGCAGCATCGACCGCAGCTTCCCCGCCGCTTCTGCAGTTCCCGCCCAGCAGAACATCAGGTCTGTTGATCCGTTACAGGCGCATGCTTTCTTGGTGATCTTCATCGCCTCGCTCCTGTTTCAGTAGTTCCAGGATCTCTGCCGGGGCCGCCACTCGGCCCACCAGCTTCACCTTGCCGTCCACGGCAAGCGCCGGAGTCCGCAACACCTGGTAGTCCAGGATGTCCGCCAACTCCGTCACCTTCACAATCTCGAACTCCACGCCCAACTCCTTCGCCGCCGCCTCCGCGTTTTCCGCAAGTTGCTTGCACTTCGCACAACCCATACCCAGGATCTGAATCCTCATCTCCGCTCACCTCCCACAGACCGTCATGGTCTTCTCGGCCGCCGTTTCACCCAGTACCTCACCCACGCAATCGAAGAAGCGCAGAACGCACGGCATGGTCAGCCGGTAAAACACCTGCATCCCTCGCCGCTCGTCCACCACGATGCCCGCCGCTTTCAGCACCGCCAGATGCTTGCTGACCGTCGAAGTGTCCGCCCCCACCATCGACGTCAACTCGCAGACGCACCGCTCGCCCCGCCCCAGCTCCTCCACCATGAACAGGCGCGAAGGGTGCGCTAGCGCCTTCAGCACTCGTGCGCGGGCCTCAAATCGGGATTGCGTCGTCGCATCCATCTCGACGTTCCCCAATGCAGTTGCTTGGCCAAATGGCCAAATCCAGGGGAAGTCCTTTGTCATCAATGCGACAGGCTATCCTCGACCTTTTGGTGATTGCGCCAAATCCCCCAAAGTGCGTCGCCACACCCAACTTTTCGCTTGACTCCTTCTATAGTTCCATTATTATCGAATTATGAAAGCTGTGAAGCCGGTGGAGGATCCTACGGCGCGTTTCGCCGACATGCTCGCCGCCCTCGGCGCCGAGCCGCGCCTCCGCATCCTCCGCCTGCTCCTCAGCGCCCATCCGGATGGCATGGTGGTCGGCGATATCCAGGCGGAACTCGGCATTCCGCCTTCAACGCTCTCTCACCACCTGGAGAAGCTCAAGAACGAGGACCTCGTCGGCGTACGCCGCGAAAGCACCTTTCTCCGCTATAGCGCGAACGCCGATGCTCTCCAGGACCTGCTCACGTTCCTTTACGCCGAGTGCTGTACGCGCAGCAAGGCCGTCCAGCCCGAAGCGATAGTCCAGATCTGCGAGTGAACTGAATCTCAAGAGGTATCCGACATGAGTACCGAGAATGTGAAAGACGCCGTCCGTGAACACTACGGCCAGGCTGCCCTGAAGGTTGTCGCCGGCTCCGCCGCCTCCTGTTGCGGCTCCGGCTCCACCTGTGCCGAACCTATCGATCCCATCACCATCGGGCTGTACGACGAGGCCCAGAAGAGCCAGCTCCCCGCCGAGGCCGTTCTAGCCTCGCTTGGCTGCGGCAATCCCACCGCTCTTGCCGCGCTGCACCCCGGCGAAGTCGTCCTCGACCTCGGCAGCGGCGGCGGCATCGACGTCCTGCTCTCCGCCCGCCGCGTCGGCCCCACCGGCAAAGCCTACGGTCTCGACATGACCGACGAGATGCTTGCCCTTGCCCGTGAAAACCAGCGCAGGGCCGGCGTCGGGAACGTCGAGTTCCTCAAGGGCGAAATCGAGAACATCCCCCTGCCCGACAATTCCGTCGACGTCATCATCTCCAACTGCGTCATCAACCTCTCCGCCGACAAGGACCGCGTCCTCCACGAAGCCTTCCGCGTTCTGAAGCCCGGCGGCCGTTTCGCCGTCTCCGATGTGGTCGTCCGCGGCGCCATCCCGCCCGAAATCCAGCGCAACCTGGAGCTCTGGGCCGGCTGCATCGCCGGCGCACTGGAAGTCTCCGACTATGAAGCCAAGCTCGCCAACGCCGGCTTCACGCAGATCTCCCTCGAGCCTACGCGCGTCTACACCATCGACGATG
This sequence comes from Bryobacteraceae bacterium, assembly GCA_050789245.1. Taxonomy (GTDB): domain Bacteria; phylum Acidobacteriota; class Terriglobia; order Bryobacterales; family Bryobacteraceae; genus PNKE01. The sequence goes on from JBOZRR010000022.1 coordinate 204,511, forward strand.
CGCGCGGCTTCCTCACCGATGCTGGCCTGGACCCGGACAATGTCGCCGCCGAAGTTGACGGCAAATTCCTGAGCGCCTTCATCCGAGCCGTCAAACCCGCCGCATGACGAAGCCCGCCATTCTCATCCTCTGTACCGGCAACTCCGCGCGCAGCCAGATGGCCGAAGGCCTGTTCCGGCAGGCCTTCGGCGCGGACTTCGACATCTTCAGCGCCGGCACACGCCCCTCCACCGTCCGCCCGGAAGCCATCGCCGTCATGGCCGAACTCGGCATCGACATCTCCGGCCACCGCTCCAAATCCGTGGACGAATTCCACGGCCGCCCCTTCCGCTACGTCATCACCGTCTGCGACCACGCCCGAGACACATGCCCCGCATTCCCCGCCTCGGCAGAACGCCTCCACTGGTCCTTCGAAGACCCCGCCGCCGCCGAAGGCCCCGAACCCTTCCGCCTGGAAGCCTTCCGCCGCATCCGGGATCAGATCCGGGAACGGCTGAAGGGCTTCGCGCCGGTCCAAGACCGCTTACAATTGCCGATGGGTCGACGATGACGCGACCAGCCTTGCTCCCGCCCACCCCCTAGCCGTACACTGCACTCGGGAGGCGCGCATGCTGGTGCGCGTGCCGGTCGGCATCGCCGTCGCTCTCGGCCTCGCCGGGTGCTCGCGAGCCCCCTCAGGAGCCTGCGCGGAGCTCCGATATGACGCCGGCGGCCAACCTCCAGGCCACCCCAAGGACAAGTACCTGCCCTGCGCTCGCGCCATTATTGATTCCCTCGAACGCCTCGACACTGCCCTCAGGCCCACCCTGACCGCTCAGAAACCCGACTTCCGCCCCGCCGTCGCCGAGTTCCGCACCCTCGGAGAACTCCTCCGCCAAGCCGGCGGCCGCGACGCCATGAACACCCCCTGGGGCGAAGTGCTCGTCAACGACATGAACAGCCAGATCTTCCTCGCCTACGCCTACTACGATTCGCTGGTCACCTCCAGCGCCTTCTACCGCAAACCCATGTTCAGCGAGCGCGACCTCGACAACACCCGCGAGCACACCTCCAAGGCTCGCGTCCTCGCCAACACTCTCCGATGACCGCTCCCCCACAAACTCGCATCGGCCTCATCTGCGGGCTCGCCGCCCTGGCCGTCTCCCTCATCTACACGCTCTATTACCTGCCTTCGCTGCCGGACGTCCCCGTCCCTCCCATCGACCCGCTCAGCAAGGAGAGCCTCATCGGCTACTACGCCATGCACATGATCTTCCTGCTCGGCGTACCCTGCCTCAGCGTCTGTGCCATCACGCTCGGCGGACCGTCGCCCCGCCGTGCGTGGGCCGCCGCGGCCTACGCCTGCGCCATCGCCGCCCTCATCCCCTGGGTCATCTTCCTCCATCGCTGCCATCGCGCCATCAATGAGCCCGGCACGCCGTTCGGATAGGTCCCGTCTGCGGTATCCTCATCACCATGTCCGTGCCCGACTGGGACCGCTACTTCCTCGAGATCTGCCGCGTCGTCGCTTCGCGCTCCAAGGACCCCAATACGCAGCTCGGCTGCGTCATCGTCGGGCCCGCGCGCGAGATCCGCTCCACCGGCTACAACTCCCTGCCCCGCCGCGTGAAGGACGACATCCCCGACCGCCTCCAGCGCCCCAATAAGTACCTCTGGATCGAGCACGCCGAGCGCAACGCCATCTATAACGCTGCCCGCGCGGGCACGCCGCTCGAGCACTGCACGATCTATTCCGAACTGACGCCGTGCATGGACTGCGCTCGCGCCATCGTGCAGGCCGGCATCGTCCAGGTGGTGCTCGACGAGGAGCGCTGCGCGAAGTACTCCAGCGCGCAGTACAATCCGCACTTTCTCCTTGTGGGTGAACTATTTGCGGAGGCCGGGGTCAGTATGCGGTCGGTGCGTCTGTGACGATCACCTCATAGCCCGCCGGCAGGTTTGGAAGGCCCTTCGGACCGAGGATCTTCAGCGTCGTGGCGCACGCGTCGGCGTCGATTCCTCTCGGCGCGACCACGGTGATTTGCCGGCCGAACGCCGACGGTTCTCCCGTACGCGCGTCGACGATGTGCGACATTTTCTCGACGCCTTCCACGAGAAATTGGCCCGAATCGCCCGACGTCGACACGGCGCGATTCTCGAGAATCACGACGCGGTCGCTCGAGCCCGCGCCGACGCGCCAGCCCTTTTTCCCCGGCGGAGCGTCGCCGGCCACGATGTCGCCGCCGGCCGCGACCAGGGCGCGCGTCAGGCCGTGCGCGCGGAGCACGGCGAGCATCTCGTCGGCGGCGTAGCCTTTCGCGATGCCGCCGAAGTCGAGACGGACGTTCTCGGGCAAAATCACGGTGTTTTCTCGAGCGTCGAAGCGGATTTCGCCCGATCGGCCCTTTGCACGCACCAGGCGCCCGGCCGTCACGTCGAAAGCGCCGCCGGACCTCGACCACCACTCGAGAGAACTCGCGAGAACCGTCGAGAGATCCTTCGAGACGCGCACGGGCGTTCCGGCCGGAGCACGGCACAATTTCGAGACTTCACTGTCGTCACGGTAATCCGACAGGCGCTCGTCGATTTCACGGACGCGCGCGAACGCGGCACGCATCGCGGGGTGCGCCTGCTCGGCCGAGTCGGCGTAGACGACGACTCGGACGAGCGTCCCCATGTGGGGCTCGACGGCCTCAAAGCGCGTCAAGAGAAGCAGCAGCGCGAGAATCACGGCTCGTCGGCGACGCCGTTGTTCCAGTAGGCGTCCATCTCGGCCGCCGCCGGCACCTTCAACGGACGAACGAGGCGGAAGCCTAGCCACTGAGCGTCTGTGTGGTACCAGATGCTCTTGGGCAACTGCGGGTCCTGCATCTTCCACGACGCGTCGGAGGCGACGCGCGCGCCGCAGCGCACCATGTCCGCGGGGTCGTTCCAGGAGCCGCCGCGCACGGCGTGCGGGTACGGCGCCGTGGCCTTCTCCCAGGGGTTCACTGCGACCTTGCCGGCGCGCTTGGCATACGCGTCGGGCAGGTACTGGTCGAGCGTCCACTCCATGACGTTGCCCAGCATGTCGTGCAGGTCCCAGGCGTTGGGCTTCTTCGTGCCGACTTTCTGATACTTGCCGTTGCTATCGTCGCTGAACCAGGCGTAATCGGCCAGCGGCGTCTGCGGGGCGCCGCCGGCGCGGCAGGCGTATTCCCATTCGGCTTCGGTGGGCAGCCGGTAGAAGTGTCCGGTCTTGGCGCTGAGCCACTGCGCGTATTTGTTGGCGGCGTGCTGGGTCATGCTGATGGCCGGGAAGCCGTTGATGCCCATGCCGAAGCTCATCTCGACGTAGGGACGTGTGGGGCTGGAGACGGCATCGACGTCGGGGGCGGCGCCGTCCTTCTTGGTGAACATGAACAGGCGGTACTCGTCCCAAGTGACTTCGTTCTTGCCCATCCAGAAGGGATCGAGCTTCACCTTGTGCTGCGGGCCTTCGTCGTCCTTGCGGCCGGGCTCGGAGTCCGGCGTGCCCATGGTGAACTCGCCGCCGGGGATGGGCAGCATTTCGAAGGAGACATCCGCGCCGGGGATGACCGACTTGTAGGCCTTCATATCGGCCTGGGTCTTCTCCTTCGACGTGGCGACGATCTTCTTGTGGAGCGCGGCAACAAGCTGCGCGTCGTCGTTGAGTTTGGGCCCCTGGGCGGCGGGCGCGGGCATGGCGGCGCCCGCCGCGATCCAGTCCCTGAGGGCCGCGATCTCAGCGGGTTGCAGCTTGCCGGGGCCGGGCGGCATCTTGCCGTCGCGGACGGTGGTGTAGAGCGTGCTCTTGTCGGGGTCGCCCGGCACGAGCGAGGGTCCTTTGACGCCGCCCTTGAGCATGGCGTCGCGGGTGCTCATATCGAGCTTGCCGAGAGCGCGTTTGGCGTTATGGCAGGTAGAGCAGGCGCGCTCGAAGACCGGGCGCACCTGCTTGTCAAAGTCCACTTGCGCGAAGGCCGAGGCCTGGAGCGCGAGTAAGGCGATGGCGAATACCTTCATCGGCACTAAATGAACTTGGTCTTTCCGGGCAGCGGCACGGAGCGGAGCGGCACGCTGCCATTCCAATCAATGGTGTCCGGCACCAGCTTCTCCTGCGAGTTCAGCGCCTGTTCCCAGGTGATCTGCTGTCCGGAGTAAGCGGCCATGCGGCCCATCATGGCGAGCATGGTGGAGGTAGACATCCACTTGCCGTCGTTGATGGGTTTGCCCTGGCGAATGGAGGCGAACAACGCGTCGTGCTCGGCCTGGTACATGTCGTTGCGTGGTCCGGAGTAGGTCCAGTTGGTCTGGCCTTCGATGCGCGGCGTGGGGCCGCGGCCGATGGTGCAGACGCCCTTGGTGCCCATGATGTAGTCGGAGTTTTCGTTCTGGCAGCCTTCAATCTGGCGCTGGCCGACGAACGCGCGCACGTTATTCGGGTAAAGGTAGTTCACTTCGACGTGGTCGAAGATATCGCCGCCGTTCGCGGGAATCTGGCGGCCGCCGACGGCCACGCAACTGACGGGCGGCTGATCCTTGAATGCCCATGCGACCTTATCGACGCTGTGGACGGCCTGTTCCACCAGACCGTCGCCGCAGATCCAGCAGAAGTTGTACCAGTTGCGGATCTGCCATTCGGTGTCGCTCATGCCGGCGGGACGCGCGGAGGCCGGGGGCATGGGCTTGACCGGGCTGGTGTAGTACGTGGCGTAGTAGGCGACGATGTCGCCGATGGCGCCTGAGTGGATCTGGTTGAAGGTCTCTTTGATGTGCGTGGAGTAGCGCCAGCAGAAGCCCGCGACGAGCGAGAGGTTCTTTTTGGCTGCCAGCTCTGAGGTGGCCAGGACGCTGCGGACGCCGGGCGCATCGGTCGCAATCGGCTTTTCGCAGAAGACGTTCTTGCCCTGTTCAATGGCGTACTTGAGGTGTTGGGGCCGGAAGCCCGGAGGTGTGGCGAGGAGGACGACGTCGACGCCGGCGTCGATCACTTTCTGGAAGGCGTCGAGCCCGAGGAACTTTTTGTTCGGATCGACCTTCACCTTGGTGGCGGCGGCCTTCTGAAGCCGGCCGAGGCTGCGCTCGATCTGGTCGGCGTCGATGTCGGCGACGGCGACGAGTTCAGCGTAATCGTCGGCCTTGAGGGCCTGCGACGCGGCGCCGGTACCGCGGCCGCCGCATCCCACGAGTCCGACTTTGATCGCCTTTCCTGCCTGCATGCCGCTCAAAATGGCCGGAAAGCCTACTGCTCCGGCCGCGCCCGCTTTCAAGAAGCCGCGGCGCCCCTGCTGTTGCCCATCGGTATGAGAACTCATGACGGATATTCTACTCGTATGAGGACACTAGGGCTGATCGGGCTCCTGATGACGGGCCTTTCGCTGCACGCGGAGACGGTACGGGTGTTGAGCTACAACATCCATCACGGGGAAGGGATGGACGGCAAGATTGACTTGGCGCGGATCGCGCGGGTGATCAAGGATGCGGACCCGGACGTGGTGGCCATACAGGAGGTGGACGTGCGCACCGCGCGGAGCGGCGGCGTGGACCAGGCGGCGGAACTGGCCCGGCTCACCGGGATGCACGTGGTCTTCGGGCGTGCGCTGTTTCATCAAGGCGGGCTATACGGCAACGCGGTGCTCTCCAAGAAACCCGCGACCGGCTTCGTGAACCACAAGCTGCCCGTCTCCGAGAAACGCGAGCCGCGCGCCGTGCTGGACGCCGGCTTCGAGCAGCCCGAATTCCGGCTGTTCGCCACCCACCTGGACATCACGCGCCCTGACCGGCTCTCGGCGCTCCCCGTGATCGAGCGCGCCGCCCAAAGCTACCCCGAAGGCACGCCGCTCCTGCTGGCCGGGGATCTGAACGACACCCCCGATTCGCCCGTGCTGGAAGGGCTGAGGAAGACCTGGACTGTGGTGACGCAAGGGGCGCCCCTGCTGACGATCCCGGTCGGGAAACCGGCACGGCAGATCGACTTCATCCTGTTCCGGCCGGCAAAAAGGTGGAAGGTGCTGGAAGTGCGGGTGTTGGACGAGGCGGTGGCTTCGGATCACCGGGCGATTTTGGGGGTGTTGGAGTTGGTGGGGGAGTAGGGGGAGAGGCAGGGAGCCAGTCAGTAGAGGATAATGAAAGTCCCTCGTATGTCTCCAGGCATCCAACACGGCGATGGTGACCTCCCGCATGAGTGAACCTGTTTCGCCAGTTGAGAAACTCGAAGCGCGGCTTCATGCGAACTGGGGCCATTTGAGGGAATCGCGACAGCTCAGCCGTTCGAAGGCGGAACAGGTCAGGCAGGCGATTGCGGGGCTGGACACGGAAGACACGAGCATCGTGGTCTCAGGCTCCCTGGCACGCGAAGAGTTTACCGCTGGTAGCGACATCGATTGGACGCTGCTGATCGATGGGATGGCCGATCCGGGCCACCATGACCTTTACAGGAAGACCGAGTCTGTGTTCGCTGGCCTTGCTGAGAAGAAAGTCGGGGCGGAGGGGACATTCGGTTCCATGGTGTTCAGCCACGACCTGATTCATGAAATCGGCGGCGAGGACGACACGAACAAGAACTTGACACGCCGGTTGCTCCTGCTTTTGGAGTCATGCGCGTTGGGGCGTGAGGATGCCTGCCGGCGCGTTGTCAGGAGTATTCTTAGCCGCTATTTGCTGGAAGACCGTGGTCTATGGAAGGGCTCCGGCCAGAGAGTGCCTCGCTTCCTGCAGAACGACTTTGCCCGCTACTGGCGGACCATGGCGGTGGACTTTGCCTACAAGCTCCGCAAGCGATCCGGCAGGGGGTGGGCACTTCGTAACATCAAGCTGCGAATGTCGAGAAAGCTGATCTACGCATCGGGGCTGCTGGCCTGTTATCGATGTCACCTCGATTTCAGCGATGACGAGAGAAAGGCGATCTTCAGCAATCCTGAGCGTCATAAGGAGATCGTCGAGCACATGGAGCAAGTCTTCCGGGAGAGCCCACTGGATATCGTAGCCGGAGTACTTCTACGCTCTCCACATCTGGAGACGGCGGCACGCCGGATTTTGGGCTCATATGACGAGTTTCTTGGGATTCTGGCTGACCAGCCGTCGCGCGACCACCTGGAAGAACTGATGGAGGATTGTGCGCACAGCGATAAGCTCTACCAACATGCCCGAGAGCTCAGTCACACTTTCAGAGATGGGTTGCAGGACTTCTTCTTCGATCACGATAGCGGTTTGGAGACACTTACCAAGGCCTATGGAGTGTTCTAGATGAGACCAATCGGATTCTCAACCGGGGCGCTGGCGTACGCCGATTTCCGGCGTGGTTTGGAGATGACACGATCGGCCGGGTGCCGTGCCGTTGAGCTCTCCGCGCTGCGTCAAGGCGAGTTGCTCCCCATGCTCGACAGCATCGACTCGCTGGACCTGCAAGGCTTCGACTACATCTCGATCCATGCCCCCAGCCAGTTCGAATCCGGGCTGGAGGCCGCCTCAGGGGACCGGCTGGAGAAAGAACTGTGGCGGAACTGGCCGATCGTGGTGCACCCCGACTCAATCACTGATTTCGGACTCTGGCGGCAGTTCAAACAGTTGTTGTGCATCGAGAACATGGACAAACGGAAGCCCATTGGACGAACGGCTCGCGAATTGACTGCGGTTTTCAATGAGCTACCGGAGGCGTCATTCTGCTTCGACATCGGCCATGCCCGGCAGTGTGACCCGACGATGACCGAGTCTTATCTGATCCTCAAGGAGTTTGGATCAAGACTTAGGCAAGTCCATTTGAGTGAGGTCAACACCCGTAGCAAGCACGACCGGCTGTCTTATTCTTCGATCCTCTCGTTTCAAGAGGTTGCCCATCTGATCCCGGCACACGTCCCGGTGATTCTGGAAACCCCACTTGCAGACACCGATATAAAAGAGGAGATGGCGAAGGCGCTTGAAGCCCTGCCCTTGAGCCGAGTCGAGTTGGTGGCTTAAGGGGTGGGAGGGAGCACGCACCGCAGATTCAGAGGCCCGGCGCGGACGGAGTTTTGATAGCGTCGAAGCAGAGGTAAGAGTCTCCATGCGTAGCCTGATTGCAGCTGCGATTCTGCTTGGCACCGCCTTGTCCGCACAAACCCAGGAACCTCAGCGCAAACCTCGGCCTTACTCCGTTTGCGAGACCTTAGCGCAGCGTTTGGTCTTGCATGGAAAACTCATCCGAATCCGGGCGAAGGTGCAGGGGGCGGAGGAGTGGGTCGCGCTGCATGATCCGACGTGCACGGAGAAGATCCGGGTAGCCGGGGTGGACCTTTCCGCGTCCATCGTGCTGGAGCCCCTGCCTGCCAGTGGATACTCATTGAACGGAAGAACGATCCACGAAGACCAACCGGAATTGGCCCGCTTCGAGCAAGTCTTGGCTGAAAAGGTGAAGTCGACTGGGAGCGCGGAGAGTTTGTGGGTGGTGTACGAGGGGATATTTGAGACCAAGCAGGAACTCCTGACCTACGACGCCGGTGGTGGGGTGCGGAGGGCTGACGGATTCGGTCACATGGGAGGGGCTCTGTCCCGTTTCATGATCGTACGGCCCATCGGATTCGAGTTGAAACCTGCGGCGGAGAAATAGGGTATGGGAGAGCGCAGTCTCGTCCTCAAGGTCCTGCCTGTGCTCCCCATCTTCGTCCTACACCAAATGGTCGCGCTGTTCGCGGCGTTGGCTATCCATATCGTGCTCGAGCTGCTGCTGTGGGCTACCGGCTATGAGCCTTCGAGCCCGCCGGCACGCATCTACTGGGAGTACGTCAGCCCTCCGCTGATCAGCTTTCTCATCCCGTTCTTTACTTGGCGGAGGCGCAACACAGAGCTCGCTCCAGGGCGATGGGTTTGGGTGATCCCGGTGGTTCTGCTTACCTGCGAAATCGTCAGGGAGGCTCGGCAGCACTCGCTGGCTGAGGCCTTACGGACGTACGCTGGGTTGCATAGTTCGTACCTGATCGCGTGGAACTTCTATACGCAGCCGACGTTCGCGGCCATTTCGTACTCGCTTGGCGCTCTGGTCGCATTGCGCGTCCGGCGCGAGCAAATGCCGATCCTGGAGGAAAGTTGATGGCTGACATCACGGACGCAGTGCAGCGCTACCGTCTCGCGCTTCGGTACATCTGGAATTCGTGCATTTGGGTTGATGAAAGTCTCCGCGACTGGGAGTCGGTTGATTCGTTCCGCAAGCTGAAGCAGCCGCTCTTCAACACGCTCGTTGCGGAACCTCTCGGGCTGGAGACCGGGAAGCTGTTCGGCAGAGGGTTCGAACTAGTTCCGGACAGTGCGTACGGCGCAGGCATCCCCGCCATCCAGTAAAACGTAAGGAATCCGAGCAGCTCCAGCGTGGGCGTCTGGCGGGTCCTGGACGGCCCGTTTACGGACGAGGACTTGAAGATTACGCTGGTCGATCTGTTCGACTGGAGCCCGATGGGCTACATCGACCTCCGATACTACGTAGCCCTCATCGAGGAGTGTCCAAAGCAACCAGAAATCGTAGGTCATCACGCACTGGTGGACGTGACCTTCGCGCGGGTTCTTTGGCAGCCCAAGGACGAGCAGATCCAGTAACCAGCTATAGGCGCACTCCCCTACCCTAGAATCGTGCCCCCCAACATCGAACTCGGCGTAGCCCAACTCCCCCTGCATTCCCGCACGCCCCTAGCCTGGGCGCGGCTCGTCCTCGCCGAGCCGATCCCGTTGCTGATCGATCACGCCTTCCTCGAAAAGAAAGCCGCGAACAATGCGATGGACATGATGACGCGGTGGCCGTCGGATTGGGTGCCGGGGTGGGTGGAGACGATGACCGGGGTGGCTCGGGATGAGGCGGCTCATCTGGCGCAGGTCACGCGGCTACTGATGAAGCGGGGCGGGCGGCTCACGCGGGTCCACAAGAACCCGTACGCCAACGCGCTTCGGGCCATGGCGCGGCGGGGCGAGGAGCGCGAGGTGCTCGACCGGCTGTTCGTGTCAGCGCTGATCGAGGCGCGGTCGTGCGAGCGGTTCGCCGTGCTGGCCGAAGCGGCCGAGGACGCGGAACTGGCCTCGTTCTACCGCGCGCTGTTCACCTCGGAACTGGGGCACTACAAGGTCTTCCTGAAGCTGGCGCACAGGATCGAAAAGAAGCCGCTAGTCGAGGCGCGCTGGCAGGAGTGGCTGGAGGCGGAAGCGCGCATCCTGACGGAGCAGGAGCCAGGGCCGCGGATTCATTCGGGGTTCGTGGAAGTCTGACCCCGGAAGCGGGCGGGAATCATCCAATAGGGGTGATGAATGAACTGAAGGGTGTGGCTTATTCGGTGCTGGATCTGGCGCCGGTGCGCAAGGGCGGGTCGATTGCGGAGACGCTGCGGCACACGCTCGAACTGGCGCGGCAGGCGGAGGAGTGGGGCTACACGCGATTCTGGCTGGCGGAGCACCACAATATGCCGGGCATCGCCAGCGCGGCGACTTCCGTGCTGATCGGGTATGTGGCCGGAGGGACTCAGCGGATTCGCGTGGGGTCCGGCGGTGTGATGCTGCCGAACCATGCGGCGCTGGTGATCGCGGAACAGTTCGGGACGCTGGAGACGCTCTATCCAGGGCGGATCGATCTCGGCGTGGGCCGCGCGCCGGGGTCGGATGGATTGACGGCGCGCGCGCTCCGGCGCGGGATGAACGCCGAAGAGGAGTTCCCGAGGCAGGTCGGCGAACTGCTGGCGTACCTGGGGCCGGCAGGAGAGGGTCAACGGCTCAGGGCCGTGCCGGGCGCGGGAACGAATGTGCCGGTCTGGCTGCTGGGGTCCAGCATGTACAGTGCGGAACTGGCGGCGCAGCTCGGGCTGCCCTTCGCCTTCGCGAGCCACTTTGCTCCGGCGATGCTGATGGACGCGTTGCGGGCGTACCGCGAAGGGTTCCGGCCGTCGCCGTACCTGGAGAGGCCGTATGCGATGGCGGGCCTGCCCGTGGTGGCGGCGGAGTCGGACGAGGAGGCGCGCTATCTGGCGACCTCGGGTGCGCTGCGGTTCCTGGACCTGATCCGCGGGCAGGAGCTGTATCTGAAGCCGCCGGTGGAGTCGATGGAGGGTGTGTGGACGCCGACGGAGCGCGTGGCGGTGGAGTCGAAGACGCACGTGGCCGTGGTTGGTGGTCCGTCGACGGTGCGGGAGAAGCTGGCGCGGTTCCTGCGCGAGACACGAGTGGACGAGGTGATCTTCACGTCAGACGTGTACGATCCGAGGAAGCGCCTGCGGTCGTTCGAACTGGCGGCTGAATCGATGCGCGAGCTGGGCGCGTGGCGGCCGGACGAGGTAACGGCTACTTAGCGGCGCGGTCGCGGGCGTCGGCGAGCTCCTGGATCTTGGTCTGAATCCAGAAGGCCGAGGGGAGCTGGGCAAGGGCCTTTTCGTAATACGCCGTGGCGTCGGCCAGCAGGCCCACGCTTTCGAGCAGTGCGGCGCGGGAGACCCAGGCGATGCCGTCGTCGCCCTCAATCTGTTTCAGCCCGGCGACGACACGGTCTCGCGTGGGGCCGGGCAGGGCATTGATGCGCGCATGAAGGCCGCCGTCGGCCGCGGCTCCGGTTTCGCCGCGCATGGTGGTGGCGCCCAGGTGCAGCGGTCCGGCAACGGGCGTGCGGCGGACGGAAGGAAGGAAGCAGGCGGAAACGAAGCGCTCGACGACGGGCGCGGGGCCGGAGGTCGACTGAATCCCGGAGTCGCTGACGGCGAATTCGGTGTTGGCGTGGAACTTCAGGATGCGGCGCGTCCCGCAGTCAAGCAGGGTGACGGCGGTGCTGGCGCGGAGGCGGTCGCCGGGCAGGAGGATTTCGCCGGACTTGGCGGCGGCGGGACCACGGGGCGCGCGGGTGAGGGTGGCGCCCTCGCTCAGCAGGAGTCCGGCGGGGGTCTGCTTGGGCAGTTGGGCGGCCAGCGCGGCGGCCAGCACGATGGCGCAAACGGCGGAGCGCACGATCATACGAAGTCCCTCACAGTGTGGACGTCCATCGGTTCGGACTTGCCTTTTAAGACGAACGAACCGACGGGCGACGTTTCCATCCCCATGCCTAACGCGGCACGCGTGGCTTCGCTAAACAGAAGCCGGGTCCCGCATTGCTTGTTCAAAGCCTCCAGACGGGCGGCGACGTTCACGGCATCGCCGAGCGCCGTGTACTCCATCTTATCGCCGGAACCGACGCCGCCGACGACAACCTCGCCTGTATGGATGCCTGCGCGGGACTGGAGCCCGTTGGTGGAGCCCAGAATGCGGCGCGCGGCGCGAATGGCGCGGGCGGGGTGGTCGTGCGAGGCGGGCGTATCGGTGAATAGGGCCAACATGCCGTCGCCGATCAACTGGACCACCTGGCCGCCTTCCGCGCGAACAGCGTCGGAGGAGCGTTGGAAGTAGGCGCTCAGCGACTCCAGAACCTGCTCCGGGCTGGCGGTTTCGCTAAAGCGGGTGAAGTTGGCGACGTCGGTGAAGAGAATCGTGGCGAGGATGCGGCGGGCGGGGAGGCGCACGACGCCGGTCTCTTCGGCGACCCGCGCGACGTCGGGGGAGGCGTAGACGTTGACGGCCTGTTGAAGCCGGTTGCGGCCGCGGGCCGCACGGCTGCGGCTCCAGAGGACCCCTGCGGGCCAGGCCAGCAACGTGGCGACCAGGGGTTCGGAGGCAGGCAGCAGCCAGCCCGCCATGTAGAGGAGCTGTCCGGAGGCGGCGCACACCACGACGAAGGCCGATGCCCACAAGACGCTGGTGGCGCCGCCTGTCAGCGTCCCCGCCAGCGCCCCGGCCAGCGCCGCAAGGGCCAGCGCGGCGAAGCGCGCGGACGCCGGCGCAGACGTCAGGGCGGCGCCGCGGAGCAGTGTGTCGACCGCGTTGGCGTGGATCTCGACACCGGCCGTGTTGGCGGGCTGTCCTGGGCGGAAGGCGTAATAGGGCGTGGCATGGCGGTCGGAGAGGAGATCCGCGCCGAGCAGCACGATTTTGCCGTGAACCCAGTGGCGGAGCTTCTCGTGTTCGTTCGCCCGAGCGGCGGCGATGAAGTTGGCGAGCGAGACGCGCGGCACGATGCCCGCCGGACCGGCGTAACGGATGTGGATGTCGTGCGTCTTGGGGCGCGGCCAATCGACGCCGGAGCGCTCGGCGAGCGCGAGGGCAAGGCTCGGAAGCCCCTCCGGGGAGTGGAGTTCGATGGAGCGGACGAAGTCGTCTTCGCCTGCGTGTAGAGTGGCGTCGGCGACCTGTCCTAGCGCGGCGGCGGCCATGTTCAGCGGCACGGGCCAGTCGCGCTGCCGGCCGAGCAGGGAAGGCGGCGTCACGCAGAAGACGGGCATTGTCCGGCTCGTGGTGACGACGGCGTCGGCCAGGCGGCGGTCCAGCCCCGGGACCCAGTGCTCCACGGGGATCGGGAAGACGATATCGAGGCCGAAGACGCGCGCGCCGTGCGCGGCGGCGGTTTCCATGGCCTCGGCGTAGTAGCCGTGCCAGAACATCAGCGGTTCGGGGAAGCGGTCGAGAGTGGGCTGATCGACGACAAGCAGCAGAATGTCCTCCGGCGTGTGCGTCGGCGCGGCTAGGACATGGGCGTCACCGGTCTTCAGGTGAAGCAGGCGGACCAGCCTCAGGTTGGGCGCAAACCAGGCGCAGATCGTGGCGAGGGTCGCGACAACGAGCGCTGCTGCCAGGCGCGCGGGCATACACCATAGCCTACTCCGGTGGTAGCGGACAGAGATAGTCCCGCAGTGGTAACTCAAAAGAAATGAAGAGCTTGTGAGAGAGCCGCGCGGCCAGAGCCACTAGTTCAACAGAGCACCGTGACAACCAGAACCCTTCTGGCCGCCGTGGCAGGCCTCCTGCTGCCCGTGTGCGCTGCCGTCCTGAACGCGACGCCGATCGCAGGAGCGAAGGTGATGGAAAAACCCTTCGCCTCCCTCATGCCGCGTGAGTGTCCCATCTTCGGCGCCGGGGCTCTTATCGAACTCGCGGAAAAGAGACCCCAGCCAGCGGCTCGGATGATCGACTGGACTGCCGACATCCTGGCCGAACGCCGTGGCGCTTCAGATCCCGAGGAAGCCGCCGGACGCCCATTCGATCTGCTGCGCACCATGCCGGGCGGATATGCCTCACTGATGCTGCTGTGCGGGACGGCGCTGCTCGCCGTGAGCCTCGCGCTCGGCTACGCGGGAACCAAGGAGTTGCCTTACACCAGAACAGGTTCGGTGCATGTCGTCGGGGGGCGCGCGCCGGTTCCGGCGCTCGTGCTGGCGAAGGCGCCGCGCAGTGTCCCCAGATGAGGACTGGTGCGTCTCGGCGGCCCTCCGGGTTATCTTAGGGGGCGACGCGGTGCATCGAATCCTAATCGTTGATGATCACGTGGCGATCCGGGAAGGCTTGGCGCAGATGCTATCGGCCGAGTTCCCTGGCAGCGTTTACGGAAGCGCCGCCAACGCCCAGGAGGCGCTGACGCAGATCAGCTCTGCCGCCTGGGATATCGTCATCCTCGACCTGAACCTGCCTGGGCGCGGGGGCCTCGAACTGATTCGCGACCTCAAAGACACCAGTCCATCGACCGGCGTGCTGGTCTATACCGTACATCCCGACGACCAGTTCGGGGTGCGAGCACTGCGAGCCGGAGCGGACGGGTATCTTACCAAAGACCAGCCGGCCGGCGAACTCATCCAGGCCATCCGCAAGATCCGCCAGGGAAGGCGGCACATCAACCCGGAACTAGCCGAAAGTCTGGCGAACTACGTCACCGGAGCCGCTCCGGCGAAGCTGCATGACCTGCTTTCGGACCGGGAAATGCAAATTCTGCGACTTCTCGCTTCCGGCCACACTCCAACAGAAATAGCCGGGTCGCTAAACCTGAGCATCAAGACTGTGAGCACTTACAGAAGTCGCATCCTCGAAAAGCTGAATCTTCGCTCAAGTGCGGACATCATTCGATACGCCATCATGAATGAACTGGTGGACTGAATCATGGAGCCTGAGCGAGTCTGCTTTAACGTGCACCTGGTAGAGGACTCCGACCTCTTCCGCGGTCTGCTGGAATCGTACCTCCGGATGATTCCCCAGGCCCACATTACAGGCTTCTCCGTCACCGCCCAGGACGCCATTCAGGACGTGCGTGCCTGCCGGCCGGACCTCGTCGTCCTCGACATGCAGCTCGAATCCGGGACGGGTCTGGACGTACTGCGCGCAATCTGCGCAGACGGGGAGCGGCCGAGCGTCGTCATCCTGTCGAATCACTCCGACGAGGGCACCCGGGAGGCCTGTCTCTCCGCTGGGGCGCTCGCGTTCTTCGACAAAACGTCCGAGTTTCCCCAGTTTGTCGATGCACTCAAGACTTACGCGGAACGCAGCGCCGGCGCCGTCACTTCTGCCGCTCGTAAACGGCAGTGAACGGCTGCTCCGCGCCAACGGCCTTGCCGCTCTCGGTGAGTGTCTTGCCGTCCGGTGAGACCCTGATCGTGATCACGTAGACCGGCTTGCTTTGGTGCTTCTCAGTGTATTCAAAGCTCCGGTCGTCGATCTTGCGCGCGGAGAAAGTGAGCCCGGAGGGCACGGTCGGCCCCGTCGCCGTGGACTCCTTGCCGTCGAAGGCAAAGCTGATGGAGGCCTTGTAAGCGGCAATCTCCATGGTGACGCCGCTAGCGCCATACGGTTTCAGTTGCAGCACGGTCGGCGAGCTGACGTCCAGCTTCTGGCTTTCCCACTTCCCCGCAAGTCCCTTCTGTCCCGCCCGGCGCGCATAGACGGCCACTTCCTTGAAAGGCTTGCCGTCCGGTTGCGTGCCCGAGGACGTCATCGTCATCGACTTCTCGTCCGGCGAGATTTGAAGGCTCTCCGAGGCCAGGATCATGGCTCCGGACTTGAGGGTCGCCTCAAAACTCTTTTCACCCAGTTGCTTCCAAGCTACCTTCCGGCCGAAGAACCACTCATACTCCTTGCCGTCCATCTTGAAGATATAGGACCTGTCGGCATACGTTGTCTTCCACTCACCCCCCGGCATCTGCTCGTAAGTGAATGTCATTCCAGTGAATTTGCTCTTCGCCGGATTCAACTTCCACGTCCCGGCAAAGGGATTCTCGGCTGCTGTCAATGCACACGCGCCCAAGCACAGAACGAGGCTCAGGCGTAACCGGCTCATCATGGCCATTCCCTCCTGTCGTTCAGAGATGTGCAGGACTCCTGCCGCGGCCGGCGGCAAGTCTTGCTGTTACCGGGAGTATAGGCCCGGCATCGCATCGCGGCAAGCGATTGGGGATGCGGTCCCCCACTGCGAAAGGGGGAAACTGGAAGGGTAATGCTGAGAGAGCTACTGAATGCCAAGATCCACCGGGCAACCGTGACGAGAGTTGACCTCAACTACGAGGGCAGCATCAGCGTGGACACCTGCCTGCTGCAAGCGGCCGGCATCCTGCCCTTCGAGTCCGTCCAGGTCTGGAATATCAACAATGGCCAGCGTTTTCAGACGTATGCGCTGGCCGCTCCCGCGAATTCAGGCGAGATCTGCCTCAACGGGGCGGCGGCGCGCCTGGCGCAGCCCGGCGACAAGGTCATCATCGCGACTTTCTGCCTCCTCGAAAGCCCCAAAGCCCAGGCCCACGTACCCGTGGTCGTCGCCGTGGACGCCGAAAATCGCATAATCCCCAGCGATTCCAAGGACTCCGGCTCCGCTCTGTAGGATTTCTCTGATAGTTCGTTTCCACAAGTTCCTATAGCAGCATCAGTAACCTCCGATGCCGCTGGCCTTACTGCCCGGCGTACGCTCAGACAGCGGGTCTCGGGCGTTGTCCCTGGAGGCCTCGCAGTGGAGGAGCGTGTCCTTGACGACCGTGCCGCTGAGTTCTGAGCCGAGCTTGAGGTTGGGTGCCGCCCCGGTCCTCGAAAGCGGGATCCCCGACATGGCGGAACTGGTCGAGAAGGTCCGTCAGAGCGATTCGGCTGCGATGGAACTCCTGTACGGCACGTTGATTCGCGGAGTGCGCCACATGTTGCGGCGGCAGTTGCCGGAGCACGCGGTGGACGACCGGACGCATAACGTCTTTGTCATCACGGTGAACGCCATCCGCGAGGGCCAGATCCGCGAGCCGGAGCGCCTGCCGGGCTTCGTCCGCACCGTCGCCCTGCGTCAGGCGGCGGAAGTGGTGCGGCGGTTGGAGCACAAGCGCAAGCAGGTTCCCATCGACGTCTCCCCGCCGTTGGCCGATGAAAGCACCGGCCCCGAGGGCCGCCTGCTCGAACAGGAGCGCTGGCGGCATCTGGCGGCGGCTCTGCGGGCTCTTTCCGACCGCGACCGCGAGCTGCTCACGCGCTATTATCTCAGCGGGCAATCCCAGGAACAGATCTGCCAGGCAATGAGCCTCACCTCCACGCAGTTTCGCCTGAACAAAAGCCGCGCCAAGGCGAGACTCGGCCACATCGGGCGGCAGAGCGTCGGCGTGGTAGCATCACATCACGCCAGGTGATTCCCGTCGATAGCGACCTCTGCCTGAAGATCTTCGAACTCCTGCCGGATGCCATTCTCCTTGCGGAGGACGGCGCCGTCTTGGCCGCGAATCCGGCGGCGAGCACCCTCTTCGCAGCCCACCACGGAACGCTGGCGGCGCATTGTCTCGACGATCTGATCCACCCCGACTACCGCGCCACGTTCCAGGAGCGGATGAGCTACATGCGGAGGACGGGCCGGCCGACCAGCATGGTGGCGGAGCGCATCGTGCGGCTCGACGGCGAGATGCGCGACGTCGTGACCTCTTCGGCGCCGCTGGATGGTGAAGGCAGCCTGGTGGTGCTGCTGATGCGCGACGTCTCCGAGCACCGCAAAGTGGAGGCGGCGCTGGCACTCACCGCGGAGCAGCTTCGCGCGCTCACCGCCCATCAGGGCACCCTGATTGAAGAAGAGCGCAAGCGCATGGCACGAGAAATCCACGACGAGTTGGGCCAGCAGTTGACGTTCGCCAAGCTCCGGCTCGCCGCGCTGCGAGTGAAGGACCCGGAGACCATATCTCTCCGCGACGAGGTCGCCGCCGCGCTCGATTCATCGATCCGAACCGTGCGCCGCCTGGCGACGGAACTCCGGCCGGCATTGCTCGACAGCGTGGGCCTGACCGCCGCCGTCGAGTGGCAGAGCCGCGCCTTCGAGCAGCGCTACGGCATCCGCGTCGACGCAGGGCGCGTCGAGGCGATGAACGTCCATCCCGATGTCGCCACGGCGCTTTTTCGCATCCTTCAGGAGGCGCTCACCAACATCGCCCGGCACTCCCAGGCGACCCAGGCGCACGTCTCGCTATTCAGGGATGGGGTGAATGTCGTCCTCAAGATCGCCGACAACGGCCGGGGTATGCCGGAAGGGCGGGACCTGCGCCAGTCGCTCGGAATCCTCGGAATGCGCGAGCGCGCTGGCCTGCTGGGCGGATCGCTGGCCATCGACACGGCGCCCGCCGCTGGAACGCGGCTCACAATCGAAATCCCGCTACAGCCGCTCGCCGCCGCCGATCAGACTTAGACGGCCCAGGAGGAGTCGGTCACCAGCGCGCTGCCGGGCTCCTTCGCGGCGCTGCGCAACAGTTCGAGCCGCACCGCGTCCACCAGCGCCTTCCAACTCGCGGAGACGATGCTCTCCGATACGCCGAGCGTCGAGTAGCGCGCCTCCGGCGTCATCCACTCGATCAGCACCCGCGCCCGGGCGGCGCTGCCGCGCTGCGGTTCCAACACGCGCAGCGTGTAGTTCACCAGCTCCATCTTCGACACTTCCGGATAGAGCGGCGAAAGGCACTTCCGCAGCGCCTGGTCCAGCGCGTGCACCGGGCCGTTGCCCTCGGCCGTCGCCGTCAGGACGGCCTCGTTCAGTTCGAGCGAGACCGTCGCCGTCGTGTGCTCCGTGAATCCGCCGATGCAGCGCGTGGAGACGTCGTAGCTGGACACCTCAAACAGCAGCGCTTCGGGATTCGCGGTCTCGCGGACCAGCAGTTCCATGGTGCCGTCGGCGGCGTCCAGGTCGTAGCCCTGCAATTCGAGTTGCAGCACGCGGTCAGCCAGTTCGCGGCGCTGGTCGCGCGACAGCGGGATGTGCAGGCCCAAATCGTCGATCTTGTTCAACACATCGCCCATGCCGGAGTAGCGACCCAGCAGGTGCCGCGGCTGGTTGCCGACGCTCGACGGCATGATGTGCGAAGCGGGCGCGAAGACGCCCACCACTTCGCTCAGCCGCTCGCCGCCCTTCAGCGCGAAGGCGCTCCGGCCCGTGTAAGGCTGGTCGGACCGAACCGGCATGTTGGCCATGGCGGCGACGAACCGGGACAACTCGCTCAGCGTCTGCAAACGGTCTTTTCCGACCGTCTCGTAGTGCATCTTCAGCTCGAGATTCGCGATCAGCGCGCCAAGGTCCGCCACGCCGCAGCGCTCGCCATACCCGTTGATTGCGCCTTGGACGTGGGAGAAGCCCTCTTCGACGGCCGCCATGGTATTGGCGACGCCAAGGCCCGCGTCGTTGTGGGTGTGAATGCCGAGCGTGCCCTCCATCCGGCAGCGGACCGCCGCGCAGGCCCGCACAAGATTGGCCGTCAGCGCTCCGCCCAGCGTGTCGCACAGCACAAGGGTGTCCGCCCCGGCTTCATGCGCGGCCTCCAGCCCCTGCATGGCCAGCTCGGGGTTTCCGGCGTGGAAATCGAAGAAGTGCGATGCGTCGAAGATCACTTCACGGTGCAGCTTCTTGAAGAAAGTGATGCTGTCGCGGATACGCTCATCGAGTTGCCGTTCCTCGTGCGCAAGCTCCCAGAAGTTGGCGAAGAGCGTCACCACCCTTGTGCCGGTGTCGGCCAGCGCCACGGTCTGGGGATCCTCATCCACCGAGCGCTGTACAGGGCGCACCGGGCCGAACGCGGCCAACCGGGCGTGCGTGAGCTTTAACTCTTTCGCCCGCCGGAAGAACTCGGCATCCGCCGGATTCGAGCCCGGCCAGCCGGCCTCAATCGTATCGATTCCGAATGCGTCGAGCCGCTCCGCGATCCGCAGCTTCTGCTCGACGCCAAAGGTCACCAGTTCCCCCTGCACGCCGTCGCGCAGGGTTGTATCCAGGGTATGAATGCGCATCGCTCTGTCTCCTCTCAACAGGCGCCAGGATCACACTTCAAACAAACGAGGGTATTCCATGATAGACGGGCAGCAGCCAGTGATGGTAGGCGTCCAGCCGCCCGCGCGTCGCGTCCTCGTACAATTTCCGCAATTTCTCCGAGACCGGCCCGAGCTTTCCGGAGCCCACCGGCCGGTGGTCCACCCGGGTGATGGGCGCCACTTCCACCGCCGTGCCGGTAAAGAACAGCTCGTCGCAGACATACAACTCGCTGCGGTCGATGCTGCGCTCCGCCACTTCCATGTGAAGCTCGCGCCGGGCCAGCGTCATCACGCAATCCCGCGTGATGCCCTCCAGGATGTTGTCTGTCGACGGCGGCGTGATCAGCTTTCCGCCGCGCACCATGAACAGGTTGCAGGTGGCGCCTTCAGCCACGTGGCCGCTCTCGGTCAGGAAGATGGCCTCGTCGAACCCGTTGCGCCGCGCCTCGTCACCCGCCAGCGCCGAATTCACGTAGGCGCCGCAGATCTTCGCCCGGCCGGGGATGGCGTTGTCCTCGACTCGCCGCCAGGAAACGACGCCCGCATGAATGCCGTTCTCGCTCGGCAGGTACGCGCCGAACGGGATGGCGATGATCGAAAACGCGTCGTTGTCGTCCGGCTGCACGCCCACGCGCGCCGAGGCTTTATACGCCAGCGGCCGCACGTAGACGTTGTCCTGGAAGCGGTTGCGGCGGATCAGTTCGGCGGTCAGCAGCGTCAACCGCCGCGCGTCCATCGGAACCTCGATGCGCAGGATGCCGCAGTTGCGCCGCCAGCGGTCGTAGTGCTCCTCGGGGCGCACCATGTAGATTTCGTGTTGTTCGGACGACCAGTAGGCGCGGATGCCTTCGAACACGCCTGTGCCGTAGTGCAGCGCGTGCGTCAGAATGCTGATCTTCGCCTCGGCCAGCGGCACGAATTGCCCGTTGAAGTAGACGATTGTGTTCCCGTCCGGTTCAACCGTTCGCATGGGTGGCCTCCTGTGGATTGGATGCTGCGCCGAGCGTGGCGCGCGCGGCGGCACGGCCGGTTTCGAGGGCCTTGCGGTCGATCGCCAGCCAGCGCTCCGTCTTGACGAGCGAACGCAGGGCACGGTCGATGGCTTCGGGCTGGAGCAGCGAAGTGGCTTCGAGCAGAGCGCCGAGCATGACAAGATTGCCCGCACGCGCCTCTCCGAGCGAATCGGCCAGACGCGTGGCGGGCAGTGGGAGAAATCGGATCTCGGAGCGCGGAGGGACCTGGGCGGGCAGGCTGTCGCCGTTGTAGATCACCCAGCCGCCGGGCTCGACAATCGGCATGAACTTCTCGAGCGAAGGCCCGTTCATCGCCAGCAGAATGTTCGGGCGGCTGACAAGCGGCGAATCGACGGGCTCGCGCGAGATATGCACGTGGCAGTTCGACGTGCCGGAGCGCATCTCCGGGCCATACGAAGGCAGCCACGACACTTCCAGGCCCGAATCAAGCCCGGCCTCGGCCAGCACTTCGCCCAGCATCAGCACGCCCTGGCCGCCGAAACCGGCGACGCGAATGCGCAGGTCGACGTCCCCAGCCGGATGCGCGACGGTCTCCATCACGCCGTGGTCGATGTCGAGCAGCGCGGGCAGATCCTCGAGCGCGGGAGGCGCGGCGGGCGCGGGGCGGGGCACGCCGTCCTTGGTCTTGTCCCGGTAAACTCCCAGCGGGAACGTCTTGGTCATGGTCTCCCGGACACGTTCCTGCGCGGCCGTTGGCTCAAGTTTCCAGATGGTTGGGCAGGGCGAGAGGATTTCGACAAGAGAGAAGCCCAAGCCCTTCACCTGGTTTTCCAACGCCTTCTTGATCGCGCGGCCCGCGGCCAGCACCTGCTTGCTGCTGCCGAGCGCCACGCGCTCCAGGTACACCGGGGCTTCCAGCGAGGCCAGCAGTTCGCAGATGTGCAGCGGATAGCCTTCGTTGAACTCGTTGCGGCCGCTGGGGCAGGTGGTGCTCTTCTGGCCCAGCAGCGTGGTCGGCGCCATCTGTCCGCCGGTCATGCCGTAGATCGCGTTGTTCACGAAGAAGATGGTGATGTTCTCACCGCGATTCGCCGCATGCAGGATCTCGGCCGAGCCGATGGCCGCCAGGTCGCCGTCGCCCTGGTACGCCATCACGATGGACTCCGGACGGCTGCGCTTCACCGCCGTGGCGACGGCCGGCGCGCGCCCGTGCGCCACCTGGATGTTGCCTGTGTCGAAGTAGTAATACGCAAATACCGAGCAGCCCACAGGGCTGATGGTGACCAGCCGGTCCTGGATGCCGAGCTCGTCGATCGCCTTCGCGATCAGCTTGTGCGCGTTGCCGTGGCCGCAGCCGGGGCAGTAGTGCGTCTGGTGCTGTAGCTCGCTCTTCCGCTCGAAGACGGGGTAAAACGCGTGCGGCCTCTCGTGCAGGACGTTGTAGCTAGCCATGGACCACCTCCTCGGCCACCAGCAGCGGGCGGCTGCGCTGGGCCACCTCGCGGACGAACCGCAGCACCTCCTCCGCCGATGGCGCATTGCCGCCGCAGCGGCCGTAGAACTCCAGCGGCCGGCGCCCCTCGAGCGCCAGGCGGACATCCTCCACCATCTGGCCCGTGCTCATCTCGACGGCCGCGAAGATCGACGCCGTCCGCGCCAGCGCACGGATCTGCGCAGACGGGAAGGGGTAGAGCGTGATGGGCCGCAGCAGCCCCGCGCGGATGCCTTCCAGCCGCGCCTGCTCGACGACGGCCTTCAACACGCGAGCCACAATGCCATAGCCGATCAGGACGACTTCAGCGTCGGCCGTGCGGTAGTGCTCGCACATCACGGCATCGCGACCGGCGCGCTGGTACTTTTCGGCGAGCTTCAGCACGTGCGCTTCGAGCTGGTCCGGCTCCAGATAGATGGAGCTCACCAGGTTCTTGCGGGTCTCCGCATTGCCCTCGACGGCCCACGGCTTCGACCGCGGTGCGCGGGCGAGGGTGGGGAATTCCACCGGTTCCATCATCTGGCCGATGAAGCCGTCGGCCATCACGAAGACCGGGTTGCGGTACTCGTCGGCGAGGTCGAAGGCGTGTGCGGTCAGGTCGGCCATCTCCTGTACGGAGGCCGGGGCCAGCACCAGGTTCCGGAAGCAGCCGTGTCCGCCGACCTTCACCACCTGGTTATAGTCGCCCTGCTCCGGCGCGATGTTGCCCAGGCCCGGCCCGCCACGCGTGATGTCGGCGATGACGCACGGCATCTCCGCCCCGGCCAGGTAGCTCAGGCCCTCTTGCATCAAGCTGATGCCGGGCCCGCTGGAGGCCGTCATCGCCCGTGCCCCCGTGGCCGCCGCGCCGTAGAGCATGTTGATCGCCGCCACCTCGCTCTCCGCCTGCACGAAGACGCCCCCCGCCTTCGGCATATAGTACGCGGCGGCCTCCGCGATCTCACTCGCCGGCGTGATGGGATACCCGTAGAACGCGCGACACCCGGCCAGGATGGCGCTCTTCACGATGGCTTCGTTGCCCTTGATCAGTTGCTTCGCCATGGCGCTCTCCTCTTACGCGGCGGCGGTCGCCGCCAGCTTGTACACCGTCACCGCGCCCGGCTCCGGGCAGGCCCAGAAGCACAGCCCGCAGCCGGTGCAGCCGTGCCCGTCATAGAGGGCCGGGTGGTATCCATAGCGGTTCAGGGCCTCCGACAGCCGCAACACATGGGGGACGCACGCCTCCACGCACAGGCCGCAGCCCTTGCACTCTTCCGCGTTGATCGTGACCATCCCGCGATCGGCCTTCGTCGTTTCGGTCATCGTCCTTCTCCCTTCAGCCCACCAGCGAACAGTGCGGCTCGAGAATGTGGTTTTCAATGGCGAACCGCGTCAGCTCGTCGCGGAACTTCGGATCGGCGATCTGGATCAGCGCCTCGGCGCGATGCCGCAGGTTCTTGCCGTGCAGATATGCGATCCCGTGTTCGGTGACGACATAGTGCACATCGGCGCGCGATGTCACCACGCCCGCGCCGGGCTTCAGCGTCGGGACGATCCTCGACACCGTGCCGTGCTTCGCCGTGGAGTGCAGCGCGATGATCGGCTTGCCGCCCTTCGAGCGCGCCGCGCCGCGAACGAAATCCACTTGCCCGCCGAAGCCGCTGTACGGCTTCAACCCAATCGAGTCCGCGCAGACCTGGCCGGTAATGTCGATCTCCAGCGCCGAGTTGATCGCCACGACGTTGTCGTCCTGCGCGATGACGAACGGATCGTTCACATAGCGTGTCCGCTGCAACTCGAAGACGGCGCTGTCGTTCATGAAGTCGAACAGCCTCCGTGTGCCGAGAACGAAGCCCACCAGCACTTTGCCCCGATGGTGCGCCTTGCGCCTGCCGTTCAGGACGCCCTTTTCGATCAGCGGAATGACGCCGTCGCTCACCATCTCTCCATGAACGCCAAGGTCCTTGTGATTCACCAACATGCGCAGCACGGCATCCGGTATGCCGCCGATGCCGAGTTGCAGGCACGCGCCGTCGGGAATCAGCGAAGCGACGTGCTCTGCAATCTGCTCGGTGATGTCGTCGGAATCGCCGCCGGGAATCTCCAGCAGCGGCCGCGACGTCTCGACGATCGCGTCGACCTCGCTGACGTGCATGAATGTGTCGCCCATCGTGCGCGGCATGCGGCTGTTCACCTCGACAATCACCTTCTTCGCGCACTCGGCCGCCGTCAGCGAGCAGTCCACGCTGGTGCCGAAGCTCAGGTAGCCGTTCGCATCGGGCAGCGAGGTCTGGACAATGGCGACATCGAGCGGCGTTTGCCCGGACGTGAACAGGTCTTCAATCTCGCTCAGGAAGATAGGTGTGTAATCGGCGCGGCCCTCGGCCACTGCCTGTCGCACGTTGCCACCGATAAACAGCCCGTTGTGCCGGAAACTCGCCTCCAGCCCGGGAGCCGTGTACGCCGCCCGGCCGACGGTCAGCATGTGGATGATGTCGACGTTGTGAAGCTCCGGGGCCCGCGCTGTCAGCGCGTCCAGCAGGGGCTCAGGGGTAGCGCATCCCTCGTGAACCCACACCCTGTCCCCCGACCGCACCAGGCGGACCGCCTCCTCGGCGCTCAGCAGTCGTTCTTGGTACGCATCCAGCCAGCTCATCGAGTTCCTCTCCAGCGGCCACCACCATTCAGTGGTGGCTATTAACTCCCGAAATAATTGTATAAGCGCCACCCCTGCGTGTAAAGCAAAAAACAGACCTGAAACTCCGCAAAAATGCACGGATGGCTGTCCGCGTGAGCCGAACTGCCCGCCGATTCCGCGTTAGCCAGAGAGGGGATTCGCCGGCACAGCAGAGGCGGATGTAAGCCTAGTGTTTCTTTAGTGTTACAACCTTAATGAACATTCAGCGAATATTCGGGAACCACTGGAGGAGGGGATGAATCAAAAAACTGTGGACAGCCATTTAGCACAGGAACTGGTGGAGGTGATCGCGGAAGGCTGGGCTGGCGAACGCGCCCGCCTGGAGCGCGCATTGGTCGACCCGATTAAGCCCATGCGTCCGCTCTACGACACACCGTTCAACGAGTACATGTTTCGCCCCTGGATCACCCCTGGTGCCGGCGCGGCTGAAACGTGGCTCCTGGTCGCCGCGCAACCGGACGCTGCACCTATGTCTCGCGTGGCCGAGTCGGACCTCGCGGCCCTGCCCTACGAGCTGTAATCACAGTCTGCCAAACAGCGGCTTCAACAGCGTGGACGCGCCGTTCCACAGGATCTGCACCCCGATGCAGAGCAGAATGAACGACGACAGCCGCACCACCACGCTCGTTCCCGTCTCCCCCAGCATCCTCGACATGCGGTCTGCTGATCTGTAACTGATCCACACCAGCAACGAAACAATCGCCAGCCCCAGCACTGCCGCCCCAAGATTCGCCCACGAGAGCAGTTCCATCCCCGGAAAGCGCCTGGGCAGGTTCGCGCCCACGGTAATCGCCACGGAAATCGACCCCGGACCGACGCTCAACGGCAGCGTCAGCGGATAGAACGCGTGCTTCAGTAGATCCTGCTCGCTGGCCTTGGCCCGCGCGCTGGGCTCCCGCGGCTCGTCAGGCTGGTTCAACAGGTGCCAGCCCGTTGCAGCCACCACCAGTCCCCCGCCCACTTGCACAGCCGCCAGAGAAATCCCGAAGAACGCCAGCACATAGCTCCCAGCAAACAGCGACGCCACCAGCAGTGCGAAGCCGTAGATCGCGACTTTATATGCCAGGACCCGCCGCGACTCGCTCGAATAACCCTGTGTGGTGGTCAGGAAGACCGTCGCTCCGCTCAGCGGATTCACCACCGGGAACAGCGTCGCCACCACCAGAATCACCGTCTTGATCAGGTCTGAAATGCTCTCCACCATGCTGTCCCTGCGATTGTACCCGTCCTGTGACGATAGCTGCCTGTGATCGAAACGCATTCTGACGTAATCTGGTGAGTCGAACCCCGTTGGGGAGAATGCGCTCGTTCAGGAGGGAACGGATGAAGCTGAGGAGCACCCTTTCGCGTTGGATGGTGGCTGCGGCGGTGGCGGTCGCCGTTGTCTCTGCACAGACAGTGGACAGGCCGGTCCGGCAAGTGACCGACCCCGGTGTCGTCACCACACGCCAGAGCATCACGCCCGCCGGCGTCCAGAGCATATTCGAAGGCCGCGTCTACGGTATCGATTTCGCCGGCCGGAACGAAGAAGTCTGGGTGCTCAACGCGGGTCAGGTCCTGCGCATGGACTGGAAAGCCAACCAGGTGCTCGACCGCATCTCCATCGGTGGCTCCCCCGGACTCCAGGGTCTCCGCTATAGCGCGGAAACGAACTCCATCTGGATTAGCGGCGCCGCCCGCGCCACCAAGGAAGATCCGGTGGCCAAGTCCCGCTTGATGACCGTTCGCGACGGCAAACTCGCCGAAGTCGCAGGCGGCATTGGCACCGTGAACGCGGGCGGCCTGGCCATTGCCCCCAAGCCCAACGCCAAGGGCCAGCACATCGCCGTCGTCCCGCTCATCAAGGACAACAAGCTGGCCGTCATCGACATCAAAACCGGCCAGACTCTCGGTCACGTTTCCACCGGCATCGCGCCTTTCGGCGCGGTGATCAATGAGACCGGCACAATTGCCTATGTCTCCAACTGGGGCGGCGCGCTGCCCGAAAAGTGGGACAAGACCGCGCCCACCGGCCTCGCCGCCGACGCCGACCGTGTCGTCATCGACGCTCGTGGCATCGCCTCAAATGGCGCCGTCACGAAGATCAACCTCGAAACCATGAAGGCCGAGTACGGCATCCTCACCGGTCTTCATCCCACTGGCATGGCCTGGGACGTCGAGCAGAACCGGCTCTACGTCGCGAATTCCAACGGCGACAGCATCACCGTCGTCAACACGCAACTTGACCGTCCGACACGCACCTTCCGCATCCAGCCCTTCGTGAAGGAAGTGGCTGGCATCGCACCGGACGCCCTAGCGCTCAGCAAGGACGGCAATACGCTCTACGCAGCCTGCGGCGGCATCAACGCCGTCGCGATCCTCGACACCACTTCCGGCAGCGTCAAGGGCATGATCCCCACCGCCTGGTATCCCAGCGCCGTGGCCCTTAGCCCGGACGGCACCCATCTGGCCGTCAGCACGCTGCTCGGCCCCGGCTCCGGCTGGCGCGACGACCCCAAGAAGCGCTTCGTCCACAGCAATCGCGGCTCGATCCATGTTGTGGCCGTGCCGGACGCGCCGACGCTGCGGGCGTACACCGTCGCCGTCGCCGAGAATACCCGCCTCCCGCTCGCCGGCAGCGTCACGGCCGTCAACCGGCCCCGCCGCAGCAGCACCCGACGCGCGATTCCAGAAAACTTCGGCGACCCGTCCCTGATCGAGCACGTCGTCTACATCATCAAGGAGAACCGCACCTACGACCAGGTCTTCGGAGCGATGCCCAAGGGCAACGGAGATCCGTCGCTGGTCATGTTCGGCGAGGACGTCGCCCCCAACCACTTCCGCCTGGCCGACGAGTTCGTTCTGCTCGACAACTTCTACGCCACCGGCGGCAACAGCGGCGACGGCCACCAGTGGGTCACCCAGGCCAACGAAACCGCCTACGCCATGTGGCCCGGCTACCAGGGCCGCAGTTACCCCTACGACGGCACCGACCCCATCGCCTACTCGAGCAGCGGCTTTATCTGGGACTCGGCCGTCAAGCGCGGCAAAACTGTTCGCGTCTACGGCGAGTACATCCCCCGCATGAGCGGCCTGCCCTCCTCGCAGCGAAACGATCTGCTCGAGCGTTGGAAAAAGGGCGAGGACTTCTCCAAGACCTGGACCGTCAAGTCCGACATCCCCACACTCCAAAAGCTGCTGGCCCCCAACTTCCCGTCGTACTCCACCACCATCCCAGACCAGGTTCGCGCGGACCTCTTCCTCAAGGAACTCAAAGAGTTCGAAGCAAAGAACGAGTTTCCGAACCTGACTCTGATTCAGTTGCCTAGCGACCACACCTACGGCACCACCCCAGGCGTCTCCACGCCAAAAGCAATGGTGGCCGACAACGACCTCGCCCTCGGACGCGTCGTCGAAGCCCTCTCGAAGAGCCCCTTCTGGAAGAAGATGGCGATCTTCGTTGTTGAGGACGACGCGCAGAACGGCGTGGATCACGTTGACGGCCATCGCACAGTCGCGCTGGCCATCAGCCCGTATATCCGCCGCGGCAGCGTCGATTCCACCTTCTATTCCCAGCCCAGCATGCTGAAGACGATCGAGCTGATCCTCGGCCTCGAACCGCTTTCTCTGTTCGACCTGATCGCCAACGACATGCGCGCCAGCTTCCACGACAAGGCCGACTTCGCCCCTTACACCGCCATCCAACCTAAGCAGGACCTCTTTGAGCGCAACCCCGAGCTCAAGACCCTGCGAGGCAACGAACGCCGCGCCGCCGCCGACTCCAGCCGCATGCGCTGGGACGTCCCCGACGCCGTTCCCACCGAACGCCTGAACCGCATCCTCTGGCACTCCATCCGAGGCTGGAACGCCCCCTACCCCACCCCGAAGCACGCCGTCTTCAGCCCGGTGTCACTCGACGTGGACGACGACGAACGCGAAGAGAAGTGAACTTGATGCGGCGGATTAGTAATGTCTCATCCACCGGCCGGCTCTCCATTCGGCAGGCCCGGTGATCCGCCGCTAACTACATGGATCTTCACGTGGCTCCTCCAGCCCCGAAGTGGTACGATCTAAGCATTCAGGCGCATGAGTCCAATTCCGCGTCTTCTTCCTGAATCGGGATAAGCCGTGGGCTGTAGATGTGGGCTGATTGCGATAACCATGGTCGCTGATGAGGACGCTGTAACCTTTTCGTTGCGGGCCCTGCACCCTGCAGGGAGCCATGGAGAACGACTCGATGAACCGTGGCGGCCAGGTCTCATCAGCGGATCTCCATCGAAGGAGTTGAGATTGCCGATTCTCCGGCGGCGTAGTTTTTAGTCGTATTTCTTGTATTTGCCAGAATTATAGATATTGACATCGCCATTCGAACTTCAGATGCGGCTGCTCATTGTATTTGAAAGATACGCCAATGGAGGTTTCGAGACTCATCTCGACACAATCATCAGGGCGTTCCGTGAACAAGGCGCGCTTGTGGAGTGCGCTGGAGGACCCGGATTCGAAGAGTCTCCGGTACGGAATCTTGTCGAGGCGTACCACCCGTTTGACTTTGAGGCGCTTAGCGGCGACAGGATGGCCGCCTCTGCCGGCCGGCTGGTGGACATCCTCAAGCAGGGACAGTTCACGGCCGTCCACGTCCATCCCTACCTGCCGCTACTCCCCGCCGCAATCGCGGCGTCGATTGTGGGCGTGCCCTACTGTGTGACCTTTCACGGCCGGCCGCGTGCCGGGCACCTCACGACAATCCTCGGCGGATTGATAACATCGGCAGCTGGGAACTATGTCCTCCCCCGCGCAGCAAAGGTCTTCGCGGTGTCCGAAACGGTCGCGGATGCGGCAGCCCTCTGCTTTGGCACGCCCAGGCAGGACATTGCGATCATTCCCAATCCGCTGGATTTCGAGCGGTTCAGCCCGCGCGGCCCGGCGCTCCCGAAACGCGCACTCCTGCTGAGCCGGCTGGATCCCGACAAGCAAGCCTCCGTGCTCGGCGCGCTCGACCTGTTCCAGGCAATTCGAGCGCTGAGAAGCGACTGGACTTTCACCGTCGCGGGATCGGGTCCATTGCGCACGCTAGTCGAGGATCGGTGCCGGGACCTGGGGATTGAAGTGGATTTGCCCGGGTTCCGCCAGGACACTGCCAGCCTCATCGCTGAACACGGAATGGTGGCGGGCATGGGCCGAGTGGTTCTCGAAGCGATGGCCATGCAGCGGATCGCTGTGGTCAGCGGACTGGAAGGGCTCAACGAAGTTGTCACGCCAGCGAACTTTACTTCGCACCGACTGAGCAACTTCTGCGGAGTTGGCGCTCCGCGCACGGAATCGGTGCCCTTGGCGAGCCAGGTGCTGAGTGGGATTGAGGGCGATCACTCGGATGCGCAAGAGCTTCGGCGGCTTGCCCAGCACCTCCACGACGCACGCTTGATTGCCTCGCGAGTCATCGAACACTCCCGCCAGCCGCGGACGATACGGGAAGGGGCGGCCGAGGCTTACGAGTTGCTCCAGTGGCTGCTCGGCGTGGGCAGCCGGTCGGTCGTCAGTCTGCAATGGGCCGTCGAGACGACTCACTGGCCTCCCTCCCTTCTGGGCCATCCGGCCGGCATGGCCCCTCTGATCCAGGCAGTCGCCCTACGAAGCCATGAACTGGCCGAGGCCGCAAACAACGCGCTCGAATCCGGGCGCGGCGCAACGAACGAATTGGCCAGGGAGGTGGAAGATCTCCGTGCGGAACGCGACCGTCTCGCTGTTGAGCTCAGCGGCGCAAATTCAGCCCTGGTTGAGTATCGCGAAAACGCGTCAGTACTCAAGGGAAGGCTCGCGCAACTGGAGGCGCTGCTTGTGCGCGCAGAGCGCGCGCGCATGGCGATGCTGAGCAGCGGCCATCGATTCCACTCAAGCTTGAGCCGCGCCATCGAAACTTATCGCGGCCAACGCGCATGGAAGGTGATGCTCTGGATCAGAAAGGCATACACGCTCGCCGGGAAAGGAGCCTTCGCAAAGCTCGCGCGGTTCGTCGCCTCGACACCCTTCGGGCCGGAGCTTTCCGATGCGGAAATGCCCTTCCCGTCGCTCCCGGCGTACATGCCTCATCAGTTGGACGACACTTTCCTGCCTTCTGCCGGATCCGGCGCGGGGATGGAGTTGGCCGCTCCAGATCCCCTCTTCCCTACGCGCCACAAGGCCCATTCGTACGACGTACTCGTCTTGTCGATTATCGATTTCGACTTCAGGTTTCAAAGACCACAGCAGATCGCCGCAGACATGGCCGGGCGCGGACACCGCGTCTTCTGGATCAGCCCGGCACGCTTCCTTCCCCCGGATTCGCCGATCGCCTTTGAGCTGAGCGAGATCCGGGACAACCTCTGGGAAGTCCGGCTGCGTGCGCCAGCCCCGGATATCTACATGGGCTCTCTCGATCCTGGCCACCGCGACAAGATGCTGGACAGTCTTGAGCAGGCAATTCGCGACTGCGGCATCTCAACCGCATGCGTGTACGTGCAGATTCCATTCTGGCGGCAGCTCGCGATGGCCTTGCGAGCGCGCCACCCCTTCCGTGTGCTCTACGACTGCATGGACGACTGGGAGACATTCCACAATATCGGCGCATTCAATAAGTCGGAGGAGCGCCACTTCATTCGGGAATGTGATGTTCTGCTGGTCACCGCGGAGCGACTGAAGCAGAAGTGTTTAGCTCAAAATACCAGCCCGATCCTGGTCCGGAATGCCGCCGATTTCGTCTTCTTCCATGAAGAGAAGGAGGTGTCAAGTCATCTGGATGGTGTCGCTGGCCCGATCATTGGCTACTTCGGCGCGATTGCCGACTGGATGGATCTTGACCTCGTCTACGACGTGGCGCGCGCGCGGCCCCAATACTCCTTTGTTCTCGCCGGCGGCGTGTTCGACAGGGATGTCTCGCGCCTTAAGGCCCTGCCGAACACCAGGTTCCTTGGCCAACTCGATTACCGTGAGATGCCAAAGCTGCTGCGGGGCTTCGACGTCAGCATCATCCCCTTCGTGGTCAACCAGGTCACAAACGCCACCGATCCCGTGAAACTCTATGAGTACTTCAGCCAGGGCAAGCCGGTGGTGACGACCGACATGAGTGAGTTGGCCATGTGTGGGGACCTGATCTACACAGCCAGGAACAGCGATGAGTTTGCCCGCCAGCTCGACGCGGCTCTCTCCGAGGCGGATGGCGACCTGCCCAAGCGACGCATCGAATTCGCGTCGGAGAATACATGGCCCCATCGCGTTTCCGTCGTCGATAGAGCCATTCGCCAAAAGTTCCCCCTCGTTTCGATTCTGCTCGTCTCGCACAATAGCGCCAACTACCTTAGTCCGTGTCTGGATTCCATCTTGGAGAATACGGATTGGCCATCGGTCGAAGTCGTTCTCGTCGACAATGCTTCAAAAGATGCATCGGTGGAGATCGCGAAGGCATACGCCGCGCGGGATCCTCGTCTCAAAACCTCCTTCCTGGACTACAACTCCGGGTTCGCGGCGGGAAATAATCGTGCGGCTCGCATGGCAGCCGGCGATTATCTGGTATTACTCAACGTCGATACCATTGTGAGTCGAGGATGGATAGGAAGCCTTTACCGGCATCTGGCGCGCGATACCTCCATTGGGCTCATCGCGCCGGTCACGAATTTCGCAGGGAATGAACTGAAGATCCCCGTCGACTACGCGGATGAGGCAGGCATGCATGCGTTCGCCGACCGTCTACACATCGAGCAGTACGGACGGACCTTCGATATTGACGTGGCTCCCTTGTTCTGCGGGATGCTGCGGCACGATGTTTGGAAGAAAATTGGCGGCCTCGACGAGTTATACGAAGTAGGTATGTTCGAGGACGACGATTTCTCCATCACTATCAGAGATGCGGGATACCGGGTGGTCGGCGCGGGCGACACCTTCATTCATCACTTCGGCCAGGGATCGTTTGCGCAACTTCCCTCGGAACAGTACCAACGCATCTTCGAGGCGAATCGATCTCGCTTCGAAAAGAAGTGGAAGCGATCCTGGACCCCTCATGTTCCGGGGAACGGTGTCACTGCGGCACACGATGATATCCGGTTTGACCCAGTCGATTTTTGCGCGGCCAGAGCCGTGCGCAAGAACACCGGAAGGCCCGACTAGCCGGCGGCCGCGAGAGGTTTATCGAGCGCCCTTAATCCCCACTCGCCGGAGCCCATCTGATGAATTGGTCGCGGCGCGACCGCCACGATTCCTCCTGGGCCTTGCGTTGGCGCCTCAAGCGGTTCTGAGGACCGTCCTCCCTCAGGGCGCTCTCGATTTTCGCGACCAGGTCGGCGCCGCCCTCATAAGTGCCGGCGAGGTCGCCGTATTTTTGGACCTCGGGAAGCGCCGCGCTGACTACGGGAAGCCCGCAAGCGAAGTATTCATACAGCTTCACGGGATTCGTCGCCAGCGTCAGAGGCGTGACCAGGAACGGAATCAACGCGACGTCGAATGTCGAAAGCAGTTCCGGCAGCTCTTCATAGGGAATCTCGCCAGTCAATTCGACATTGGGCAGAGACGCAAGCCTGGTAATGCTCACGTGCTCAATTCGTCCAACCAGAACGAGCCTCCATTGCGGGCGTTCGGTGGCCAGATGAAGGAGCGAGTCGACGTCAACCCAATGTTGCATCGAGCCCACATAGCCGACGCACACGGAACCGTCTGATCGCCCACGCGTTTTCCCGTGCGGAGCCACTGAGTCAAAATCGGCGAAGTTCACAGCATTGGGAATTACTTGCGTCTTCCCCTTGATGTGCGGGACTGCATCCTCTATATGCTCCTGCAGCCAGTCGGATGAAAATGCGACACCGTCGCATGAATGCAGCAAATCTATTTCTCTATGTTGTATATCAGGTGAGATATTATGAAAGCCAGTGAGCAAATCGTGGCAATCGTAGATCACTGTGCCGCCGCGGTCGCGTCTAAGCGAACATATGATCTCGTTCCAGAGAGGAAAGCTGCTGATAATAAACTGGCTGTCTGATTGAAAATCGTCAAGTACGCGATTAAGAGCAAGAGCGACCTGTTGCTGCTCCGATTGCAGAAGGAGCCGCTGGTGAAATACCGGTTCGCGCCACAGATGAACGTGAAGCTCAAAAATTCTTGATGTTATCCGCTGGACAGAGTGGCGCGGGCTCAACGGGTATGGTACCGCGAATTCGCGTCCTAAGTGCGGGTTCAGATAGAAGCATCGATGCCCCGCTTCCGCGAAAGCCAGCGCCAATTGTTGCGTACGCTGAATTCGCGTATGCCAATCAACCATCGGTGTGAAAATAATGTCAGGAAGGCCGCGCTCCTGCCGCGATTCATCCGGCGGATGGGCGCTTGGAAATTCCCAGCACGTCCTGAAGTAGCTCGGCGAGCTCTTGAGGAGCGGAAAATAGAGCCACTTGAGGTAATACGGACGAATGATCTCCTTGGTCACATCAATACTGCCGAAACGTGACAGAGGCATCAGGGACAGCCATCCTTGCCCAATGGCCGCTTCATCTCAACCGTGTGCAACATGCCTCATGACACTATATACCACGAATTGGAGGCCCCAGATGTACTTAGCGCTGCTCGCGAGGACAATGGAGACCTTTTTGGCGCATTGAGATAATCTCAGCCGCCATTTTGCTCCGCGGCCAGTACGAACGTACCCGATACTAACGTACCCGATACTAAGGTTTCGTGGGTGCTCCGCCACCGACCCCGCTGGCCGCGATTACACCGGTTTGCCGGGTCCCCTCAGGCTCGATTCAGGCCAAGTGCCGCAGTCCGGCCAACTCCGCCAGTGCCGGACAGCCATTGTTGGGGATGCCCGGGTATTCCCGCCGCCGCTAAATCATCCGGAATCTTCCAACAGTGGTATTGATTACTCCGCTCCTTCCGTTTACACTAGCCTCAAACCAAATGCAGGCTTGACGTTGCCGGCTCAGAGGGGAGTGTGGCTGCTCGCGCGGTTGGGCTGTAGCTTCCTTTGATCCATCAATCAATCAAAATGCCTGCGCTAGGCTTCGTGTCTTAGGTGACGGCCTCCTTCGTGTGCGCTCGTCGCCGGCGATGCGGGCCATCTGTCTGGTGTGCGGAGGACTATGCCCACTGAATTTGACATCGAAGTCGCACTCGCGACGTTGGATATGCTCACGGCGAAGCTCAAGTCGGATATGGCGAAGGGCGGCTTCAACAACGAATCCATGATGTGGATCATCAAGGCCTGGACCAAGGTGGGGATTCGCCTGCGCGGCTCGAACTACCACCGGGAGGCGTCCGCCTACTACATCATGAAGCGCGACCCCACGCCCTCCACGGACAAGCGATCCAAAACACTCCTCAACGCCTTGAACGTTCTGGAAACCACAGTCTCCAGGCAAAAGAACTCCGGAGGCGATTTCTTCAAGCGCGCCGACAAGGCCATGCTGGACTTCGTCTGGGAATACCGCCGGCACCTGGGCAATGGCAACGGCAACGGCAACTCCGAGCAGGACTTCGTCACGAAGCTCAACACATGGAAGTCCACCGGGGCGGACCAGGCTCAGAAAGCCATCACGACGCCTATTGAGCGCCACATCTGATTCATCTCCGCCGCCGCATCAGGGTGGCCATGCCGTCATCGCCAAGCCCTTCGGTCACGCCATCCACATCGGCGGCGGGACGGTTCTGGCTCAGCTTCCACTTGCCCTCCAGGCTCGTGACTGCCATCTCGACGCCAACGATCGCGCGAAGTTGCGCATCGATGAACTCGGCCGGAGCGTCGCTGACGCGCCACGGCCTTTCCTGCGTACGCTCATGCTCGGCGGTCAGCGCGGTCACCAACTCGCGAAGCCATTCCGGATCGTGATGGAAGGTCAAAGGGCCCCGCGCATGGATCGCGACGTAATTCCACGTCGGCACAACGCGTCCATGCGCTCGCTTCGACGCGTACCAGTTCGGCGAGATGTAGTGCTGCGGCCCCGTGAAGATCGCCAGGGCCTCCGCGCCGGCCTCGTACTTCTGCCAGTGCGGGTTCGCCCTCGCGATGTGCCCCCGCAGCACATCGCCGTTCAGCAGCATCGGCAGGTGCGTGGCTTCCAGCCCTTCCGCGCCCTGCGTGACGAGCGTGGCGAGCGGGTACTCCCGAATCGCCGCGCGCAGCACCTCCGGATCGGTTTCGCGGAACGCCGCCGGGTTGTACATGGAGCCAGTCTCGCATGGCTCCATGCATCACAAGGCGCGCCGGTTAGTTCTGGTCCTCCGGAACCGGCGTCCAGGACTTCTCCGGGTTGAAGCGGTCCATCTTCCGGAACTCGTCGAGCGTCGCGGGGCCCAGATCCTTCTCGTACACCACGCCGTCATGGCTGACGATGAATGTCCTTACGCCCGTCACGTTATACACCGCCGGAGAGGCCACCAGCGCGAACCCGCCGATCATCACGCCCTTCACGACGAAATCCAACTGCCCGTGCGGCGCCGCCGGACCCTGGCCCTTCAGGATCTTGAAGAAATAGCCATGGTATGGCTCCGAACTGCTGGTATATCCCTCTTCGAGCGCGCGGGCGATGTTCTCGCCGACAGGCCCATCCCAACTTCCATCCGGGTTCTTCCACGCCAGGCCATCCTTCTGGCCGGGCGTGCTGATGATCCGTTGCGCGTACTGGTTCACGTCGTTGATTGCACGCTGCTGGGTCGCATACTCGTGCTGCGCCTCGACGAAGCCCCGGCACAGCTCGATGGCGTCCAGTTCGTTCGCGCCGATTCTGCGGAACAGAAGCTCCTGCCGGCCCGCCGGACCGTCGAAGAACCACTTGGCGCCTCGTTTCACAAGCGGTACAGGGAAAGGCCAGTCGTCATTACCCACCAGGAGAAAGGCGCGCCCCGTGCCTCGTGGATCCGTGGCGATGCTCTTCTTCTCGCGAGCCTGCGCCGCGAACTCTTTCGCGTTCTTTCGATCCTGCGCCCACTCGCCGCTCAGGACGATGTCGATCCCCTCGGGGCCAAAGATCTGCGTCAGAACGGATACATCAAACGCTTCCGCGGCGCCGACCAGCGCGTCCGCGGCCTGATCCGGGCTGTCATAGAGCTTCGCCGAGGTCGACGGAGCCGCGGCCTTCGGAGCCGCGGCGGCTGGCGCCGTCTGCGGCCACGCGGGCTGGCACATCCACGCCACGGTGCAAACCAGGCTGGCGATTCCAAAGAGTCTCTGATTCGGGGTTGCCGGTTTCATTTCATTGCTCCCTTCGCGCTCATCCGACACGCGGCCCGCCTACCGGCGCCGCCCTCCGCCACCGCCGCGGCTGAAACCACCGCCGCCGCCGCCCCGCGATCCCATGCTGGAGGATCCACGGCTGCTGCTGCTCCGCGCGCTCGATCCGCTGTATCCCCGGGTTCCGCCGCCGAAGGCGCTGCGGTTGCCGCCGCCGCTGCGGGAAAGGTCGCGGCTGCCAATGCGATCCGCTCCCCCACTTCGCGTCGAGCTGCCCAGTCCTGAGCTGCCCATGCGGTTGCTGACGCCCGGTCCAGATGCCCGGTTGCTTGCCAAGTTTCCGCCCTGCCGGGAGACCTGCTGCCGCGCGCCCGCCTGGCGGTTGGACAGGGAGTCGCCTCGCGTCGTTCCGCCAAACCGGTCGGCGGTCGCCCGATCGCGATACGGAGCCCCGCCCCGATGCTGCGGATTGTGCTGCCACTTGTTTCCGCCCGCGCCGGCCCGGTCGCCCCTGCCGCTGGGCCGCGTCGAGACCCGGTCGCCCCGGTTGCCTTCCCGATTGGTGTTCCGATTGGAGTTCCGATTGGAGTTCCGGTTGAAGTTGTTGTCGATATCGATGTCGATGTCGTTGTGCCCCCAGCCGCAGCCCCAGCCCCATCCCCCGCCCCAGAACGCGCCCATCATCACGCCGACGCCGAATGCGACGGCGACGCCGGCCGCGTAATAGCCCCATGGCGGGTAGTAGATCGGCGGATACGGATAGATCGGCGCGCCCCAGACCACTACGGGATCGTACGACGGCACGTACACCACCTGCGGATTCGCCTGTTCCACGACTATCACCGTCTTGCTCTCGACAACCTTCGTCTCCACCTTCTGCTGCTCAGTGGACTTCAATGTGCCTTTGTCGTAGGCCTTCTTGCGCATCCGCTGCACCGCCTCCATCACGTCGGCCTGCTGCGCCAGGAATGCGTTGCCCAGATCCGTGGTCCATTTGATGTCGTTCCCCAGCCGGGTTACCACCTCTGGCAAACCAGCCAGCGCCTGTACGCTGGGGTCCCAGTCTTCCTTCATCGCCGCATCGGCAAGCTGCTTGTCCTTCAGGTTCGGATTCTTCTCGAGCCACTGCTGAAGCTGAATGATTTCAAGAGGATAGGTGGATGCAGCCAGCACCTGCGCCAGCATGGGGTCGGGGTAGAGGGCAATCGGAGCAACCAGTGAATCCAACTGGTCGGGCGGAATCTTCGCACCCTGCGCCGTCTGCGCCGCCGGCGCCGCCGCCTGCATCGGCGCATACGCCAGGGTATCGCCCGGCAGCAGGACGAGTGCACAAATCATTGCCACCATTGACCGGACTGTCGTCATCTCAAACGCGAACCGCATACCCACCTCCCGAATGGTTCAGCCTGGCGAACGCGGCCGCCACGCCACAAACTCGCCGTTGTTTCCTGATCAACCGCGCCGGCTTGCCCTCGGCAGGGTCACCTCCGGCCGGAGGCGCCTGCCAGCGCAGTTTGAAAGATGATGCGGCACAGCTTGAGTGTGACGCTGGAAATTTGGAGGGCCCACCGGCCCCGTGAGCTGTCTGCTAGTGGCAGCTCACTTGTACGAGTGTTGTCGGCAGCATTCGGTTTCCAGGGTCCGATTCTCTGGTGCGAAGATGGTCCACTGGAGGCGTCAGAAGGTGACCTTCTTCGTAGAGGCGGGAACCACTTCCGAGGCCCCGTGTGCGTCCGTGATCACGCTCCCCTTGCGGTCGTCGGGCGTCCACCCGGACGGCGTACTTGCATCTTTCCGCTGAGAGTAGGAAGTCTTCAAGGCCCCTTCATAGCCGGTGACGATGATGGCGTTGTAGCCCAGCGCAACCATCGCGTTCTTCAGCCGTTGAGCGAAGGATGCCGTCGCCGCTCCGGTCGCCGGTGTGGTGGCGCTGCCGCACGCAAACACGCGCAGGTCGACGAAGTTCGTGGGCAATCCCTCCGCCTGGAGAACGTCCGCGAGTTCGTCCGGAGTGTACTTCTTCGATGTTCCTCCGGTCCAGGCGAGACCGCTGCGAGTGGCGCCTCTCTTCGCGCCGATCGCCGCCGATCCCAGGCTGTTCCCATGCGCCAGGATGTAGAGTTTGTCGGCGGCGGCAACATTCCGCAGCACGCCCTTGCCCAGCGCGCGAACCGCTCCCTTCCGCCAGCCGCTTTCGAAGTTTTTCAGGATCTGATACGGGACTTTGCCTTTCGCGCGCTGGCCGTCCTGCCAGTCCGTCGCGAAGTCAATCATCTCGCGTGTTGGTACGGGTAGATAGATGTATCCGGCCATCTCGCTTACTCCTTCAGCCGATGCGTCGTTCCACTCCAGAACCCAGGCTCGGGCTCTCGGGCGCCGCGCCATTCAATCCTGAACGCGGTTTCGATACGTGGAATGGGACAAAACCACGTTCGCGCCAAACCTCAGTTCAACTTTCTTTGTTTATGGATTCAATGACTTACAGGTAAATGCTTGGCGCGGCGGCGTATACTCTTGGGTTGGCCGGAGCCTCCATGGAGAGGTGTCCGAAAATGGGACTAGGTTCGTTTCGTAAGGCGGCCGGATCTGGCCGTGGAGGGGAGGTTGGGGTGCGTATGAACATCGAGAACGCGGTCGTCCTCGGCACGGGCATGATGGGCCCTGGGATAGCCGCCTGTTTGGCGTTGGGCGGCGTTCAGGCGACCATCGTCAGCCGTTCGGAATCCGGCGCGCGCCGTGGCCTGGAGGCTGCCACCGCTGCGCTCCGGTTGCTGGCCGAAGCCGGACTCGCCGAAGCGGATGCCGTTCAGGAGGCCCTGCCGCGCGTCGGCTCCGGTACGGATCTGGAAGCGGCGGCCGCCGGCGCCGATCTCGTCATCGAGTCCATCCCCGAGAGCATGACGCTCAAGCAGGAGTTGTGGGCGAGGCTCGAAGCGGTGGTCCGGCCCGACGCGGTCTTGGCGTCCAACACATCGGGCCTCAGCATCACCGAGATGGCCGCGCGCTGCACGCACCCGGAGCGCGTCGTCACCACGCACTTCTGGAACCCCGCCCACCTGATGCCGCTTGTCGAAGTCGTTCGCGGCGACCGCACCTCGCGGCAGGTTGTGGATGCCATGTACGAACTGCTGCAGCGTTGCGGCAAGGTGCCCGTGGTCGTAAAGAAGGACCGGCCCGGCCAACTCGGCAATCGGCTCCAGGTGGCGCTCATCCGCGAGGCCGTCAACATCGTCGCCGAGGGCATCGCCGATCCTGAGGACGTCGACCGCGCCGCCAAACTCGGCTTCGGCCTGCGGCTGCCGGCCTACGGCATCCTCGAACACCAGGACCTCATCGGCCTCGAACTCGGACACGCCGTCTGCGATTACGTGTCCCGCGACCTGAACAACGATCCGCATGCCCCCGGGCTGTACTTGGAGAAGATCGCCAGAGGAGAGACTGGAGCCGCCGCCGGGCAGGGCTTCTACGACTGGACGAAAAAGAGCGCTGTGGAGGTGAAGGCGCGGCGCGACCGATGGCTGATCGAATGCCTGAGAGGCGGTATCACCCGGAAGGCTTAAGCGTAGCCGCGCAGCATCAGGTCGAAGTACATCGGCTTGAGGAGATCGCGTTTCAATATCCACCCCGCCCAGTGCTCGCGAGCAGGATCGAGGAACGGCAGCGTCGGGGTTGGGTGCTTGTCGTAGTCGAACTCGGCCATCAGAACCTTGCCGTACTCGGTGACGAACGGGCACGCCGTATAGCCGTTGTAGATGAGTTCCGGCTTGCGGTTCTCCATCAACGCGATGAGGTTGCCCGCGACCACCGGCGCTTGGACGCGAATCGCCGCCGCTGTTTTGCTGGTCGGGATACCGGCCACGTCGCCCGCGACGCAGATGTTGCGGTATCGCGCATGGACGAGCGTCGCAGGGTCCGTCGGCACCCAGTCTTCCGCCTTGCCGGTCTTCGGGTTCACGGCCACGGCTGAGGCGGTGACAAAGTCCGGCGCGCGCATCGGCGGAACGACGTGGAGGAAGTCGAATTCGCGCGTCACGCGCTCGGCAGTCGCCGTGTTTTCGAACGTCACGGTACGAGACTGCTGGTCGACGGCTTTGATGCGGTGATGGAAGGAGACGGGAATGCGTCGTTCGGCGTAAATCTCTTCCAGGCGTTTGCTGAACATCGGCACGTCGAACATCTGGCCCGAGGCCGTGAAGAGCTGGAAATCGACGCGGTCTCGGACGCCCTGGCGGCGGCAGTACTGCTCCGCCATCATGTTGATCTTCTTCGGCGCTCCTCCGCACTTGAGCTTGGTCCAGGTGTCGGTGAAGTAGGCTCGTCCGCCGGTCACGGCAAGCTTCTTGATGGCTTCCCAGCACTGCTGCGAGCTCTGGAAGTCGTAGATCGAGTGGACGTTGCCCTGACCCAGCGTCTCGCGCCGCAGGCCTTCGATGCCCTCGAAGTTCATCTGAAGTCCGGGTGTCAGCACCAGGAAGTCGTAGTCGACGACGCCGTTCTTTGATGTTCTGAGACGGTTGTGGTCTGGATCGAGTTCGATGACCCGGTCCTGCATCCAGGTCACGCCGTCCGGAATGAGTGACGACTCTTTCCGAACCACGTCGTTCGCCTGGAACACCCCACAGGCGATCATCGTGAATCCCGGCTGATAGTAGTGCCACGACGCCGGATCGATGACGGTGATTTTGGGGCGCTCAAGCGCCCGGCTCAGGCGTGCCGCGATGGAGAGTCCGGCTGCGCCGCCGCCGACGATGACGATTTTGCCGGTTGCACTGCTGATGGGAGAGTTCCAGCGGATGGCGCCGTACGTTGCCGCTCCCACCCCGGCCACCGCTGCGCCCTGCAGCAGTCTACGCCGGGTAATGAGGGGTGATACTTCCACTGGGGTTTCCGATGGTCGGGCCGCCGGGATTTGAACCCGGGACCTCTTGCACCCCAAGCAAGCGCGCTAGCCAGGCTGCGCCACGGCCCGAACACCTCTATTCTCGCATGGATGGAGGCGCACTGGCGACTCTGCGCATGGGGATTCGCAGCAGGACCCATGCGATAGCCGCGAAGGCGGCGAGGCTCAGCCACCCGGCGTAGGCGTCGAACCAGGAGAAAGCCTCCTGGCCGATCAGCACCTGGGGAACCGACGGCACCTTGGCGACGAACAGCACCGCCAGGAGGATGCCGAGGATGGCCTCGCCTGCGATCAGCCCTGACGCGAGCAGCGTGCCTGCGTCGGAGGCCGCGGCGCGGTCCTTCTCCTCGCGCTTCGCCAGCAGCTTTGAGGCGGCCCATTGGAGGACGCCGCCGAGGAAGATGGCCGAGGAAGTGTCGAACGGCAGATACATGCCGACGGCGACTAGCATCACGGAGCGAGCGCCCATCAGCGTCAGCGCGATGCCGAAGCCGACGCCGATGGCCAACAGCCCCCAGGGCATCTCGCCGCTCATCACGCCCTTGGCGAGCGAGGCCATCAGTCCCGCCTGCGGCGCGGGCAGGTCGCGTCCGCCGATGCCGATGCCGCCTCCGGCGAGGCTTGCCTCGTGCAGGGCGATGATCGGCAGCATCAGGAAGACGGCCAGCAGGATGACGGCGACGATCTCCACCATTTGCATCTTCCAGGGGGTGCCGCCGAGCAGGTGGCCGGCCTTCAGGTCCTGGATCAGCGAGCCTGACGTCGAGATCGCCACAGCGATGACCGCCGCCACGCCGAGTACAGCCGCGGTTCCGGCCGGTCCGGTGACGCCGAGAGAGAGCAGTAGCAGCGCCGCAAGGATGAGCGCCGTGAGCGTCAGTCCCGACAAGGGCTGGTTCGATGAGCCGACCAGGCCGACGAGGTAGCCGCCGACGGCGCATAGCAGAAAGCCCGCGCCGCCCATGACCAGAGCGGTCAGCACCGAGACGCCGAGGTTTCCGGTGAAGCTCTGGTAGATGAGTGTGACGGGAATGAGCAGCGCGCCGATGGACATCAGCACCCAGCGAGTCGGGAGGTCGCGTTCGGTGCGTTCGCCGGTGGATTCAGTGTGCGCATGGCGGCGAAACGCGCCGGCGACAGACTGCACGATGGAGCCGCGCATGGTGTACATCGTGTTGGCCGCGCCCACCAGCATCATGCCGACGGCGATGGGCCGGACGATGTTGTACCAGACGGTGAACGCCTGGAGCGCCGGATCGTTCGAGCCGAGACGGCGCGGCAGGTCGGGGTCGAAGAAGAGCAGCAGCGGGATCAGCACCCACCAGGCGAGCACGCCGCCCGAGACGTTGATCGATGCGTAACGAGGGCCGATAATGAAGCCGATGCCGATCAGCGCCGGCGACAGCGCCGGCGTGGACCACGGAATTCCGCCCTGGTGAGTGACCGAGGCAATGGGGGCGCGGGCAAAGTCGAAGTGGCGCACCAGGCCCTTTGGAAACGCGAGGAAGCCCTCGACGTACTCCTTCAGGACCGGCAGGCCGCGAGTGCTCTTCAGGAATTGGATGAGAGCGCCGAAGGCCATGCCGCCGAAGATGAGTTTCGGCGCGTCGCCGGAGTCCTGCCCGGCGCGAACGATCTCGTACGACGCAACGCTCTCGGGAAACGGCAGGCCCGCATCGACGGCGAGGGCGCGGCGCAGCAGCACCATGAAGAAGACGCCGAGCAGTCCGCCGGCGAGCAGGATGAACATGGCATCCAGGTAGTGAGCGCGAAGGTCCGTCCAGAGACGTTGTCCGCCGAAGTCGACGAGAAGGAAGGAGGGCAGCGTGAAGATGGCGCCCGCGACCAGAGCTTCTCCGACGCTCGCCGCGGTGCGAGCGATGTTCTGCTCGAGGATGCCGCCGCGAATCGCCGGCAGCCGGAACAGGGCCATGGCGATGACCGCGGCCGGTATGGTCGCCGCGACCGTCTGTCCGGCCTTCATGCCGAGCCATGCGTTCGCCGAGCCGAAGACGAATGCGAGGAGCAGACCGAGAGAGACGGCTTTGATCGAGAGCTCTGGTTCGGACGGACGCTGGGTCACGGCGTCCAGGATATCGCGACAGGTACCCCGAGATACCCGCGATTGGCTCGATTGCGGAACGCTTGGCCGCACGCCGCTATCGGCTGAGAGCGAACAGTCAGAGTTCACAGTTTCTTTACAAAAACCGAGCAACCTGCGCTCGGGTGCCGGACGTACTGTTGTGGCGGAGGGATGCAATGAGCATTCGACAGTGGAGGCGCTCTAGCGCCGTTGTTACGTTCGCTTTCGCGCTGGCATCTGCCGTGCCGGCGCTGGGCGAGCAAGGCTATGTGCAACACAACCTCGTATCCGATATTGCCGGTCTGGCGGACCACACCAATCCGAATCTGGTGAATGCCTGGGGTGTGACGCGCAGCGCGACCGGGCCATGGTGGGTGAACGCGGCCGACGCCGGCGTATCGATCGTACTCGACGGCACCGGTGCGGCGATTCCCACCGCAAATCCGCTGGTGGTGATGGTTCCCGCGGCTGGAGGGACAGGCATGGGATCGCCCACCGGCATCGTGTTCAACGGGACGTCCGACTTCGCCCTCGCGACAGGGCGGCCAGCGCGATTCATCTTCGCGACCGAGGACGGAACGATCT
Organism: Bryobacteraceae bacterium; assembly: GCA_050789245.1. Taxonomy (GTDB): domain Bacteria; phylum Acidobacteriota; class Terriglobia; order Bryobacterales; family Bryobacteraceae; genus PNKE01. The sequence continues at coordinate 249,449 of JBOZRR010000022.1, forward strand.
CCGGCTGGAACTCCGGTGTCAACCCGACGCACGCCGTGATCAAGGTGGACAACTCGGTGTCCGCCGGGTACAAGGGCCTGGCGATGGGCAGCATGGATGGTCATAACGTCCTGTATGCCGCGAACTTTCGCGCTGGATCAGTCGACGTGTTCGACACGAACTACAGCCCTGTTTCGATGCCTGCTGGAGCATTCCACGATGCGATGATTCCCGACGGCTATGCACCCTTCAACGTGCAGAACATCGGCGGGACGATCTTCGTGGCATTCGCAAAGCAGGATGAGGAGCACGAAGAAGAGGTGGCGGGACCCGGACTGGGTTACGTCGATCAGTTCACGCCCGCCGGGACGCTGGTGATGCGGTTACGGCATGGGCCCTGGTTCAATGCCCCCTGGGCGGTGACGATGGCTCCTCCGCAGCACTTCGGACAATTGAGCGGCAGGCTGCTGGTCGGCAATTTCGGTAGCGGCCAGATCGCTTCGTTCGACGCCGCCACCGGCGAATTTGAAGGCATGCTGAGAGGGAACAGAGGCAAGCCGATTACCATCGACGGGCTGTGGGGCCTGGAGTTCGGAAATGGCGGCACGGCCGGTTCGGCCACCACCCTCTACTTCGCCGCGGGCATTCAGGATGAAGCGCACGGGCTCTTCGGAACGCTCACGGCGATTAAGCCCGATGTGGGCGACCAGGACGAGGATGAGGGGGGCGATAGGTAGGACGACGGTGGGCTTGGCACCCGTCCTCTCGATTTTGGTTTGTCCGTAGCTTTTGTAGTTGTCCGGTTTTGTTAACACGTTAGTTGTCCGGTCTGACCTCAAGTTTGCCATTGGTGGCACAGCCGTAGCGAAGCCC